>JANSXE010000021.1 GCA_024743195.1 Alphaproteobacteria bacterium
GCCCGCGCGCATCCGGTCCATCACCGCGCTCATCACCCCGATCGGGCGCGAGATCGTCCGGCCCAGAACCACCGCCAGACCCGCGCCGAGCGCCAGGATCGCCGCCAGAACCGCCAGGATCAGCGCCTGCTCGCGCGCCTGAGCCGCCTCGATCTCCCCGCCGATCCGGCCCAGCACCTCCGACAGAAGACCGCGCAGCTCGCCAAGGCTCGCCTGCCCGCTCGCCGCCAGACGATCCTTCGAGACCGCCGCCGCCGAAAAGGCCGCAAACCCGCTCTCGAACGCCGCCATGTTCGCGCGAACACCCTCCGAAATCTCGCGAACCGCGTCGGCGTCCGCCAAGGCTTCGGCGGCGCCGGCCTGCTGCATCACGTCCTGTACGACGCTGCGGACGGTCTCGAGGGCGCCCGCCGCCTGATCGGCGGATTCGGTCACGCGGAAGACGTTGCGCTGCAACTCCGCCGTCTGCGCCCCGATGCGGTTGGCGGCGGTCATCAAATCGATCGCGCGCCCGTTGGCCTCGAAGGCCAGGCTCTCCTCCTCCTGCATCGCGCCGAACGCCTTCTCCTGGCGACGGATGATGGAGGAGGTGAAGGCGCGCGCCTTGTTGACCGTTCCGGTGAAGGCTTCCTGCGTCTCTTGCGCGACGAAGCCGGAGGAGGTGACCTCCTGGAACCCGCGCCGCAGATCGGTGAAGACCTTGAGCAGGATCGTCGCCGGCTTCTCTTCCTCGGTTCCGGTCGTCGACTTCTTGAGCTTCAGCCCGGCGATGAACAGCGCCTTCATCTCCTCTTCGGCCTCCGCCTTATCGGTCTCGAGGCGCGTGTCCTTGTAGGCGAGCTGATGGATCTGCATCTGCGCGAGATGGCCGCCCAACGCCTGCGCTTGGCTGAGGACCTCCTGGCGCGTCGCCCGATCCTCGCGGATGCGGGACAGTGTGGCTTCCGCCGTCTCCTTGTTGGCGAGCGCCGTCTGCTGCAGCCGCGCCACCATATCCTCCAGGTCCGCGGTCTGCGTCCGCAGGGCGGTCTGCTCGGTGCGGAAGGCCGCAACGCCGGCGCCCATTTCCGCGACCGTCTCCTTGAACGCCGGCAGCGCGTCCCGCGCCGCGCTCAGCCCGTCGGCGCTGGAGGCTGCGAGACCGGAGGCGATCAGCGCGTCCAGCTCCGCATCCAACCGGTCGATTTCGCTCTGCGCCTCCTCAAGGGCGGCCGAGTGATTGGCGATGGCCCCTTTCTCGATCAGCGCGCCGGTGCGCGCCGCCGTGGTTGAGACCTCGCCAAGACGCGCCTGCGCGCCGAGATAGCCCGACAGGGCGCCCATACCCTGCCAGCCGAACGCCCCGATGACCCCCGCCATCAAAACGACCGCGCCGAATCCAAGAAAAATCTTGTGCGTTAGCTTCATGACCGCCTCCCGCCAATCCCAGTGCGCCGCCGCATCGTCCGTCCCAGGGAGCGTCGGCGCATCCGGACAATAAGGCCGGTCGCGTTAAGCGTCTCTTAATACCGCGCCAGTATTTTCGGCTTCACGATCGAGGGCGGACGGCTGGGACGACGCCCGTCGTTAGGGATGGTTCGAAACGGGAGGACCAAGAGTGATGATGAAGTTTGCACATGGCCGGCGGATCGCCGGCGCCGTTGCGGCGATCGCGCTTCTGGCGGGCGCCGCGCCTGCGAGCGCGAACGAGTTCGAGCCGCAGATCCGCGCTTTCTACGACGGCGCGGTGAAGTCCTGGTTGTCGGATCCGGCCGTCGTCGACGCCGTCAAGGCGCAGAACGAAGCGCACGCCGGCTTCGACGACGCGAAGGTCGAGGCCCTGGATCAGCAGTGGCGGGCCGAGAAGGACGCCGGCTCCGGGCCGCTGATCGACAAGGTTCTGGCCAACGCCCTCTCGCAGTATCTGAAGGGCAAGAAGGAAGGCGCCGGCGGCAAGATCACCGAAGTCTTCGTCATGGACGCCAAGGGCCTGAACGTCGGCCAATCCGACGTGACCTCCGATTACATGCAGGGCGACGAGGCCAAGTGGCAGAAGACCTACGGCGCGGGTCCGGACGCGGTGTTCGTCGACGAGGTGGAGTTCGACGACAGCTCCGAGAGCTTCCAGAGCCAGGTCAGCGGCACCGTCGTCGATCCGGCGACCGGTGAAGCGATCGGCGCGATCACGGTCGGCGTCGCGGTGGAGAACCTCTAACCGCCGCCGCGAAACGCCCCGATCTCCTTCGGGAGACAGACCCCCGGCGCCGCACCGCGCCGGGGGTCTTTTTTTGCGCGGCCTGGCCCCAACGCCTTTCGGGCGTTCCGGCGCGCTCCGCCGTCGCTCATCGCGCCGGCTCCACCGACGGCGTCGAGGGCGCGCGGCGATGAACCACGGCGCCTGACCGCCGCCGGTTGGGCCAAAGGAGAGGCGGTCGGATCTCAGGCAGGCCCAGAATGGTCGGGAACCTGTCCGGCGCCTCCGCGGTCGCCCGCACGGAAAAACCCCGGCGCCGCGCGGGCGCCGGGGGTCTTTCGTCGGCCTGCCGCCGGGCTGGCGGGCGCCTTGCGACGCCCCCATCCGCCGGATCGGCTGGTCTCAGGCGCGCATTTCGACGAGGAACTCGTCGACCTGGCGGCCGAGCTGTTCGGCCTGGCGGTTGAGCGCCTGGGAGGCATCGAGCACCGAGCGCGCGCCCTGGCCCGCCTCCTCCGCCTGATCGCGCATCACCTTCACGCTTTCGGCCGCATGGTCGGAGCTGGTCGCCGCCTCCCCGGCCGAGCGCGCGATCTCGCCGGTCGCCGAATCCTGCTCCTCC
>JANSXE010000012.1 GCA_024743195.1 Alphaproteobacteria bacterium
GAGCGCCCAATAGCCGGCGGCGATGTTGGGCCCGCCCGCATGGATCAACGCCCGGCGGTAGAGGGCCTCGGCGCGCTCCGGGTCGTAGGCGCCGCAGGCGGGGTTCGCGAAATGCCGGGCGGCGAAATAGTCGTACCCGTCGTCCACGACGCCCGCCTCGACCTGACCGGCCGAGCGCTCGTAACAGCCCGGCCCGGCCATGGCCGGGGCCGCTGCGACCCCGACCCCGAGACCGAGCGCGGTCGCGCATGCGGCGAAAGCGGCGAGCAGCGGGCGACGTCGGCGTCTCATCCTGCAACGATAGCGCGCAAGGTGCGCGGGCGGCAAGCGACGGCGGCCGACGGCGCGGTGCGTCGCGCGCAGGAGCGTCTCGACGCCTGCCGGGGCGGGGCTCACTCCTCGTAGCGATGGGCGCACAGGAGGTGCGGGCCGGATTTCAGGCGAAGATCGATCATGAGGAGGTGCACCTCTTCGAGTTCCTCGTACTGCGGCTTCAACGCGTCGAAATCGATCCGGTCCGCAAGCCCTGACCGCACCGCATGGCTCGCCCAGTAGATGGCGTGCACCGCGATCCGCGGCACGCCGTCGCCGGTGCGGTAGCGCTCCATCAGCTCCAGCGCATGCTGAACCTCGCCGGCGTCGATCAGACGCTCCAACGCGCGTTGCCCACGGCAGCGGGTGAACTGATCGTCCGCCTGGAGCAGGCGCTGCGCGCGCTCGTACGCGCTCTCCTCCGCGGCGTGGACGGGGCCGGCCGCGCCGGCCCCGACGCCGAGGAGGGCGAGGGCGAGCGCGAGGCGGGCGAGGCGCAGGTGGGCTTTCAGCATCTTGCCACGATAGCGTGCAGGGCGCGCGGGCGACAAGCTGCGCGCCGCTGGAAATCCCGGCGCGGCTGGGCTAGACAGGCGGCGGTCGACGACAAGAAGAACCTGAGGCGAGGGACCCCGCGGCATGACGGTGGACAAGGCGCGGCGGCGCGTGGAGTGGTTGGCGCAGGCGGGCATCCTGACCGAGGCGCTGCCTTTCATGCGCCGCTACAGCGGCAAGACGGTGATCATCAAATATGGCGGCCACGCCATGGGCGACGCCTCGCTGGCGGAGCTGTTCGCACGCGACGTGACGCTGCTGAAGCAGGTCGGGATCAACCCGATCGTGGTGCATGGCGGCGGCCCGCAGATCGGCGAGATGCTGACGCGCCTCGCCAAGGAAAGCGAGTTCATCGACGGGCTGCGGGTCACCGACAAGGAGACCATCGACATCGTCGAGATGGTGCTGTCCGGCCGCATCAACAAACAGATCGTCGCCGCCCTGCAGCAGGCGGGCGGCTACGCGGTCGGCCTCTCCGGCAAGGACGGCGGGTTGATCAAGGCGCGCAAGCTGACCCGGACGGTGAAGGACCCGGAGAGCAACATCGAGCGGCATCTCGACCTCGGCTTCGTCGGCGAGCCGACGGAGATCGACCCGACGATCCTCGAGACCTTCCGCGACACGCGGCTGATCCCGGTCATCGCGCCGATCGGCATGGGCGAGGCGGGCGAGACCTTCAACATCAACGCCGACACCGCGGCCGGCGCGATCGCCGGCGGCGCGGGCGCGCGGCGTCTGCTGCTGCTGACCGACGTGCCCGGGGTGTTGGACAAGCAGGGCGAGCTGATCCGGGAGCTCACCGTGTCCCAGGCCGAGCGGCTGAAGGACGAGGGCGTGATCCACGGCGGGATGATCCCGAAGGTGCAGACCTGCATCGAATCGGTGCGCGCCGGGGCGGAGGCGGCGGTGATCCTCGACGGCCGGCTCGCCCATGTGATCCTGCTCGAGCTCTTCACCGAGCACGGGTCGGGCACCATCATCCGTCCGGACTGACCGGCGGCGCGCCGCCTCCTCCTCTCCCGCGAAGGAGCCTCCTCATGTCCGGCGCATCCGGCCTGAGCGCGGGCGGGGCCTTGAAGGCCTACGCCCTTCTCGTCGGCACCACGCTGTGCTGGGGCGGCAACGCCGTGCTCGGCAAGCTGGCGGTGGGCGAGATCTCACCCATGCTGCTGGTCAGCGCGCGCTGGCTCGGCGTGATGATCCTGGTGGCGCTGTTCCTGCGGCGAGGGCTGGTCAGGGACTGGCCGGTGCTGCGCCGGCATCTGCCTTTCCTCGCGGTCATGGGGGCGACCGGCTTCACCAGCTTCAACGCGCTGTTCTACATCGCCGCGCACACCACGACGGCGGTCAATATCGGCATCCTGCAGGGCTCGATCCCGATCTTCGTGCTGATCTTCGCCTTCGCGCTCTATCGCGACCGGATCACAGCGCTGCAATTGGTCGGGGTGCTGCTGACGGCGGTGGGCGTGGTGGTGATCGCCTCCGGCGGCAGCCTGGAGCGCCTGTTGGCGCTGGCGATCCGCGAGGGGGACTTCCTGATGATCGCGGCCTGCGCGTTCTACGCGGCCTATGCGATCGGTCTCAGGCGGCGGCCCAACGTCTCGACGCTCAGCCTGTTCTCGGTGATGGCCGGCTCGGCCTTCCTGGTCTCGCTGCCCTTCACCGCGGTGGAGGCTGCGATGGGCGCATTGCAGTGGCCGACGCCGCTCGGCTGGCTGGTGGTCGGGCTGGTGACGCTGTTTCCCTCCTTCCTGGCGCAGATCTTCTTCATCCAGGGTGTCGACATCATCGGCCCGGCGCGGGCCGGGGTGTTCGCCAATCTGGTGCCGGTGTTCGCCTCGATCCTGGCGGTGATCGTGCTGGGCGAAGCGTTCCAGACCTTCCAGGGGGCGGCGCTGGCGCTCGTGCTCGGCGGGATCTGGATGTCCGAGCGGTTCAAGCGCGCCGTCCCGCTTCCGGCGACGATGCGCTGACCGGCGGCGGGCGCGGCAGGGCTGGCCTCCTCGTCAGGCAGGCCCGGACTGCTCGTAAAACTCGATCTGCCAGGCCATGTCGTCCGGCGACATGGGCCAGCGCGCGCCTTCGGCGCGCAGGATGGCGTTCGGCGGCAGCCCGGCGAGCTGACTCTGAAGCTGTTTGGCCAAATGCGGCGTCAACCCGGCCTTCCAGGCGACCGCGACGATCGCCTTGGCGGCGCGGCGCGCGACGATCTCCGCGACCACCGCATTGGCCAGCTTGGCCATGCGCGCCAGCGCGACGACGACGAACCGCCGCTCGCCCTTCTCCAGCGCCGTCTCGATCGCCTTGGCGTTGAGCTTGTCCTTCTTCGCCAGGGCCGCGACCTGCGCCTCGACGTCGTCGCGTTCGGCCCATTCCGGATCGCCGAGCGCCTTGCTTTCCTTCTCGATGCGCTCCTCGACCGCCTCGGTGACGGCGACCAGGGTCGCGTCGTCGAGATCAAGGCGCTGCTGCAGCTTGTCGATCAGATGCATGGCGACGAAGCTGGCGATCCGCCGCACCGCCTTGGGCGAGAGCTTGGGGCGCTGCACCAACGGCGCGTGCCAGCTTTCGACCGCCGGCGCCTTGTCGAGCACGACGTCGAGCGTGTCCTCGCGAATCTGGGCGGAGGGATTGGCCAGCAGGTCGGCGATCGCCCGCTCGTCGCCGCTTTCGACGATCGCCGCCGAGAGAGCGCCAGCCACGCCGGCGCGCCGCGAAATCGCGGCCAGCGCCCCCTGGATCGGGCTGCTGCGGATGATCGCCAGCAGGTCCTCGTCGGTGAGCACCGGCGAGAACTCCAGCACCGGCTGCGCGACGGTCAGCTCCCGATCGTGCGCCAGAAGACGGATCACGCCGGCCGGCGCCTTGGCGACGTCCTTCAGCGCGTCGGCGAGGATGCGGCGCACCTGGACGAGTTGATCCTCCGCGAGCACTTCCAGCGCCTGCACGGTCATCTGATAGACCGCGGAGCGCTGGTCGTCGCCGAGCTCCGGCGTCAGGCGCACGACCTTGGCGGCGAGGTCGGAGCGGATCGACCCCTCGCCGTCCCGCGTGAGCAGCAGATCGGCCTGGCGCGGCGTGCGCTCGTTGCGTGCGACGGCGCGGCGCACCTCGGGGTCGGAATCCTCGGCCAGGAAGAACAGCACTTCCGGCGGGATGTCCGGGTGGCAGGCGAGCGCCGCCCGCACCGCCGGATCGGGGTCCCGCGCCAGTTCGCGCGCGTACTCGTAGCCGAACCGTTCCGGCAAGGCGTGCGCCGTCACCCGCCGCGCCGTCGGGGCGGCCTCATCCGTCGCGATCATGATGTCCCTTCCCCCCGTTCGCCGGCGAATCGCACGTCGCTCTTGCCGGCCTGTTTGGCGGCGTACATGGCGCCGTCCGCTTGGGCCAGCAACGCATCGACCCGGGCGGTGGCGTCGCGTCCGTCGGCGTGATCGGCCCCGGCTGTCAGCATCGCCACGCCGACCGATGCGCCCAACGGCTCCGCGCCGACGGGGACGCTGTCGATCAGACCTTCGACGACGGCGATGAAGGCCCGGGCCCGCTCTTCGGCAATCGCCCGATCGGCCCCTTCGAGCCAGATCGCGAACTCGTCCCCGCCGAGCCGCGCCGTCAGATCGTAGCCGCGAATGCTGTCGCGCAGCCGTTGGCCGAGCGCGCGCAGAACGCGGTCGCCGGCTTCGTGGCCGAAGCGGTCGTTGATCGGCTTGAAGTTGTCGAGGTCGAGATAGAGCAGCGCGCCGACATCGTTGCGACGGCGACAGCGCTGCACGCTCAGCGTCAGCTCCTCCAGGAAGGCCCGCCGGTTGGAGAGGCCGGTCAGATCGTCCGTGCGCGACAGGCGCTCGAGTTGCAGCTGGTCGCCGATCTGCCGGAAGGCGATGCTGAAATGCTGCTCCACCGCCTCCAACAGGCGACGCTCCTCCTCGTCCCAACCGTCGGCGCCGCGCCGCCAGAGGGTGACGACCCCCACGACCTCGCCATTGCGCCGGGCGGCCACGCCGAGCCATCGACCGGCCGGGCCCGCCTCGGCGCGGTCTGCGCCGCCGGCGGCCCCGTCCGCAATCCCGGCGGTCGCACGCAGCCGGTCGGCCGCCTCCTCGAACGCCCCAGGCGGCGGCGGCTCGCCGAATCGTTGGGCCAGGACGGTCTCCCCGCCGTTCACGATTTCCAGGAGGCAGGCGTCGGCGGAGACCGCCCGCCCCATCGCCAGCGCAGCCGCGCGCAGCCGATCCGTCGGGTCGACCTCCCCGCGCAAGGCGTTCAGGATGTAGTGCACCAGTTTCTCACGGGTCTTGAGCCGCGCGAGTTCCGCTTGCTGCAAGCGCTCCTCGGTGATGTCGATGGCGATGCCGCGGGCGCCGCTGCGCGCGCCGTCGCCGTCATGGAGCGGCGCCGCGGAGACCAGCAGGCAGCGCTGGCCGCCCTCCGCGTCGGCGACCCAAAGCTCCACGTTTCGGGTCGGCTCGGCCGCCTCGAAGGGCGGCGTGCGCGGGGCCGACCCCGGATCGACCAGCAGATCGCGCGCCGCCTGTCCGATCAGGCGCTCCGGCGGCCAACCCAGCGCGCCGCCCGCCGAAACGAAGCTGAAGCGCCCGGCGGCGTCGGTCTCCCAGGCGAAGTCTGCGGCGAGGTCGACCAGATCCTTGAAGCGGGTGCGCGATTCGGCCAACGCCGTTCGGATGCTCGCCTCCAGCGTCGCGTCGCGCCCCAGCATGAGCAGCGCCCCGTCGGCTTGGGGGAGCACCGTCGCCTCGATCCGGCTCCGGCCGTCCGGCATCGGCACCTCGCGGGCCAGCCCCTTGCCGGCGATCCGCGCCTTGACCGCAAGCTGCACCAACTGCGGCATCATCGCGACGCCGCCGTCGCCCGCCAAGGCCTCGGCGAGGCGATCGCCCGGCGCATTCAGGCCGTACGGCGTCGCCGCGCGGTCGAACAGCACCGCCGGTCCGGGATGGCCTTCGAACAGGCCGCGAAACAGCGCGAGCGTCTCGGCGTCCGGAGCGCAGCGCGACCCGAGGTCCAGGCCGCCGGCGCCCGACCGCTCCGCCTCGTCGGCCCGATCGGCCGGCTCGGTCGGTCCGGTCGTCCCCGACGGCGGTTCCGCCAGGCCCGTCAGCGTCTCGATCTCGCGCGCCATGTCTTCCCGTTTCTGGTTCAGACGGACACCCTTTCCCCAAGGCCGCCCGCGTTCCGCAAAGAACAGTCTGGGCGGCATGTCTAAAGAATCGGTAAAGACGCGCGACATGCGTCCATGGCCGCAGGGGTTGCGCGCGCCCCTTCGCCACCCTAGCGTCAATCGCTCTTGGGGGCGACAATTTCGCACCCGAATACCGCGTTGCGCGCGCCGAGGGCGCGCGGGAAGCGCTTTTCCGGAGGGTCGGATGACGGAAGGCCGGACGCCCGCGCGCCGAGGCGGGGAGACGATGGCGAACCCTGGCGAGCCGTCGACGTTGCGCGACGCCGAGACCTGGATCTTCGATCTCGACAACACGCTCTATCCGGCGCGCTGCAACCTGTTCGATCAGGTCGATCAGCGCATGGGCCAATTCATCAGCGAGCGTCTCGGACTGCCCTTCGATGAAGCCCGCGGCCTGCAAAAACAGTATTTCCGAGAGTACGGGACGACCCTCACCGGTCTGATCGCGCAACACGGCGTGGACCCGCATGCGTTTCTGGAGTTCGTGCACGATATCGACTACGCGCCGATCCAGCCCGATTCGCAACTCGCCGCCGCGCTGGAGCGGCTGCCGGGGCGCAAGCTGATCTACACCAACGGCACCGTCGCGCACGCCGAATCGGTGGTCGGCCGGCTCGGCGTCGCGCACCATTTCGACGTCATCTTCGACATCCACGCGGCCAACTTCGTGCCCAAACCCAAACCCGCCCCCTATCGGGTCATGGTGGAGGCGCACGCCATCCGCCCCGAGAGCGCGGTGATGGTCGAAGACATCGCCAAGAACCTGCTCGCGCCTGCGGAAATGGGCATGCGGACCGTCTGGGTCCGCACCGAGCACGCCTGGTCCGGCCCCGGCGAGAAGGACGCCGGCGGTCCGCCGGACGATCACATCCATCACGTTACGGACGACCTCACCGACTTCCTGCACGCGGTGCTGGAAGGCCCGTCGGACGCCCCGGACGAGGAGCCGGACTAGGCCCGGTCAACTCGCCCGCCGCAGGGCTCGACGGCCCGCGGCGACCGCTTCACGCGGGCATTGCGGAATCCACGCCAACCGATTGACGGACTTGACGTTCACATTTTGAACGCCGTATTGTTCGCGCGATGAACAAAGGCGGCCGGGACGGTCGCCCCTCAGCTTTCCGGGGGCCCCGTGAGCGATCCGATCAAGGGCGACGAGACGGTCGATTCCGAGACCGCGATCACGCTCGGTCTGTTGAATGCGGTCGAGCGCGGCGAGGCGCTGACCCAGCGCACGCTCGCCAGCGAGCTGGGCATCGCCTTGGGTCTGGCCAACGCCTATCTGAAGCGCTGCGTGCGCAAAGGGCTGATCAAGGTCAACCAGGTTCCGCCCAACCGCTACGCCTATTACCTCACGCCGCAGGGGTTGGCGGAGAAGACGCGCCTCACGGCGGAGTACCTCTCCGGCTCCTTCACCTTCTTCCGGCGCGCGCGCGGGCAGTGCGCGGAGACGCTGTCGGCCTGCGCCGCGCGCGGCTATCGGCGCGTCGCGCTGGCCGGCGTCAGCGAACTAGCGGAGATCGCCGTTCTGTGCCAGAGCGAGGCCCAGGTCGAGATCGTCGGGATCGTCGACGCCACCGTTCGCCCGCGTCTGTTCGCCGGGCTGCAAGTGGTGCCGGACGCGGCCGGCCTGCCGAAACACGACGCGTTGATGGTGACCGACATCAAACGGGCGCAGACGCTCTTCGAGCGTCTCTCGGCCCGCTACGGCGGCGATCGGGTGTTCGCCCCGCCCATGCTCCATGTGAACCGGACGGCTCAGGTCTCCGCACCCCAATCGGTTGGGGCGCCCGGGGCCGACGCGGTCGGGGACTCGCCGCGATGAAGCGCTGGTACGTCGTCCAGGCGAAACCCGGCCGGGAGCGCCTGGCGGAAGGCAATCTTCTGCGCCAGGGCTACAGCGCCTATCTTCCGCGGCTGAAGAGCGTGCGCCGCAAGGCCGGGCGCCGCATCGTCGCCGCCGTCGCCCTCTTCCCCGGCTATCTGTTCGTCGAACTCGATCTGGACCGCCAGGCGTGGCGGTCGGTCAACGGGACCTACGGCGCGGTCGGCCTCGTCGCCTTCGGCGGCCGGCCGGCCCCCTTGCCCGCCGGCGTTGTTCCGGGGATTAGGGCGCGCGAAGGCGCCGACGGGTTGGTCGAAGAGGATTGCGCCGGGCGCTGCAGACCCGGCGACCGGGTGGCGATCGCCGACGGCCCGCTGGCCGAAGCCGACGCGCTGTTCCAGGCCGCGGACGGCCGCAATCGCGTGGTCGTGCTGATGCGCCTTCTCGGCCGGGACGTGCCGGTGCGGCTCGCCGGGGAGCGCATCCGTGCCGCCTCTTGACCTGGCGGCCGCCGCGCCGACGGCCCTGATGCAGGCCGGGCTCGCCGCGGCGGCGGGCGCGCTGGGCGCGCTGGCGCTCACCGGCCTGGTGCGGGACTGGCTGCTGCGCCGGCAGGTTGTCGATCGGCCGAACGCGCGCTCAAGCCACGTGCGCCCAACGCCGCGGGGCGGCGGGATCGCCGTCGTGGCGACGGCGCTCGTCCTGTTGGGCCTGATGGCGGCGGCCGCCCGGTACGACCGGGCGCCGGCCGCGCTGCCCCCGCTATGGCTCGCGGCGGCGGCGGCGCTGGCGCTGATCTCGTTCCGCGACGACGTGCGCTCCCTGCCCGCAGGTTTGCGGCTGGTCGTCCAGGCGCTGGCCGTCGCCGCGGGACTGCCCGCGCTCGCCGCGATCGGGCCGGTGACCCAGGGGCTGGCGCCCGGGCCGCTCGACCTCGCCGTCGCAGGCCTCGCCTGGCTCGCCTTCCTCAATTTCTTCAACTTCATGGACGGCATCGACGGCATTTCGGGGGTGCAAGCGATCGCGATCGGGCTCGGCGTCGCGGCGCTCGGCGCGCTGACGGGCGTGTGGGCCTGGCTCGGCCCCGGCGCGGCGCTGGCCGGCGCGGCGGCGGGATTTCTGGTCTGGAACTGGCGCCCGGCGAAGATCTTCCTGGGCGATGTGGGCAGCGTGCCGCTCGGCTATCTTCTGGGCGGGCTGCTGTTGAGCGTGGCGGCGGCGGGATTCTGGGCCTCGGCCCTGATCCTGCCGGCCTACTATCTGGCGGACGCGGGGCTGACCCTGCTGCGCCGCCTGCTGCGCGGCGAGCGCATTTGGGAGGCGCACCGCAGCCACTTCTATCAACGCGCCGCCGCAGCGCGCGGCGACCATGCGGTGGTCGCCCGCGCCGTGGCGCTCGCCAATCTCGGGCTCGTCGCGGCCGCCCTGCTGGCCGCGTTTCATCCGCTGCCGGCGCTTGCGGCGGCGACGGCGATCGTGGGACTGTTGCTGCTATGGATGATGCGCGCTTGATCGGCGGCGGCGGAGAACGAGCGCCCGCACCCGGCCACGGCGGCGCCCGCCTGCCGGTCGGGACGGGGCCCGTGCTGGTGAGCGGCGCCGGCGGCTTCGTCGGCCGAGCGGTCGTCCCGGCGCTGCAGGCCGCCGGCTACGAGGTGCGTCCGGTCGGCCGGCGCGAGGTGGGGGACATCCACCGCGGCGTCGATTGGCGTCCGCATCTGGAAGGCGCGACGGCCGTCGTGCATCTGGCCGCCCGCGTCCATGTGATGCGCGAGACGGCGCCGGATCCGGCCGCCGCCTTCCGAGAGGTCAATCTGTTCGGCGCGGCCAATCTGGCGACCCAGGCGCGCGAGGCGGGGGTGCGCCGCTTCGTGCTGATGAGCAGCATCAAGGTGCTGGGCGATCGGGGCTGGAAGCTCGACCCCTATACGGAGCCGATGCCGGAGGACCCCTACGCCGTCAGCAAGATCGAGGCGGAGCTGGCGCTGCGCGACCTGAAGGGGCCGGAGATGGATCTGGTCGTGCTGCGCCCGCCCTTGGTCTACGGCCCCGGCGTGAAGGGTAACTTCGCGCGTCTGATCCGGCTGGTGGCGCGCGGCTGGCCACTGCCCCTCGCCTCGATCGAAAACGAGCGCAGCCTGATCTACGTCGAAAACCTCGCCGACGCGGTGCGCCATGCGCTCGCCTGCCGGCCGGACACCTACCACCCCTCCGACGGGGAGGACCTGTCGACCCCGGAGCTGATCCGCCGCCTCGCCGCCGCGATGGGTCGGCCGGCGCGGCTTCTACCCACCCCGGTTTTCGCCTTGAAGGCGGCCGGCCTGCTGACCCGGCGCTATCCGGAAGTGGAGCGGCTGGTGAACAGCCTCACCGTGGACGGCGCGATGGACGGCTGGCGCCCGCCGGTGGCGCTCGACGAAGGTTTGCGGCGCACCGTGGCGTCGTCTTGACGCGTCGGGGCGGGCGCGGCGCGTCCGATTTGCGGTTTGCGCTCGCCGCGCCCGCTCGGCAGACTTCGCCCGATATGGCGGAGCGTCTTCCCCGATCGCGCGGCGCGGGCGCCGGCGGCTACCTCGCCGGGCTGATCCTGACCGCGCTGTTCTTCCTGGCCGTCGCCGCCGCGGCGCTCGGCGCCGTGGCGCTCGCCCTCTTCGCGGTGCTCGCGGCCCCGCTGACGACGGCGGCCGTGCTGCTGGTCTTCGCGGCCGCGGGCTTGGCCGCCTGGCGGGCCAAACGCCGGCGCGCTCGCGCGCAGGGCTGAGCGGAGGCGGCGATGGAGGCGGTTCTGCTCGGCACCGGCTGCCCGCAATGCCATCCCCGGCGCTTCGGCCCGGCGAACTTGGTGCGCACCGCCGACAGCGCCGTGCTGGTCGATTGCGGCAGCGGCGTCACCCAGCGTCTGGTCGCCGCAGGAACGCCGGGACGCGACCTCGACGCCGTGCTGCTGACCCATCTGCACACGGATCATGTCATCGACCTCTATCAACTGATCGTCTCGAGCTGGCACCAGGGCCGCGACCGGCCGCAGCGCGTCATCGGCCCAAAGGGAACCCGCCGCTATGTCGACGGGCTGATGGATCTCTGGCGCGCCGAGCGCGCGCAGCGCATCGCGCATGAGAAGCGCCCGTCGACCGCCGCCCTCGAGGTGGAGGTCGAGGAGATGGCCGCCGGCTGGCCGGGCGGCACGGTGCTGTCGCTGCCGGATCTGGAGGTCGCGGCCTTCCGCGTCGCGCACGAGCCGGTGACGGAGGCCTATGGCTTCGCGATCGCCGACCGCGCCGGCCGGCGCGCCGTCTTCAGCGGCGACACCGCGCGCTGCGACGCGCTGATCGAGGCCGCGCGCGGCGCCGACCTGCTGGTGCATGAGGTCTTCATCCATCGCGAGATGCCGCCGATCCCAGGCGTTCGCACGGCGGAGACGGTCGCGGCCGTCGCCTCCTACCACACGCTCTCGGACGCGGTGGGGAAGATCGCCGCGGAGGCCGGGGTCGGCTTCCTGATGCTGAACCATTTCGTGCCGGCCGAGTTCGACCGCGCCGCGCTCGCCCGGGAGGTGGCGGCGGATTTCCCGGGGCCCTTCGCGGTGGGCGAGGATCTGATGCGCTACGACCTGGCGAACCGGCTGTTGCATCATGCGGACGGGGTCGTGCGCCTCGCCGGCGGCGGGGCCGCGGCCCGTTGAAGGGCGGGGCCGGCGCGTCTATGCTCCCGGCGCGCGCGGTCGTCACCGATCCCGGACCGACCTCGGGCCGATCCCGCGCCGGGCCGTCGCCCGCGCCGCCTCGTCGACTTCAGGAGCCGCCCCATGGCCGACGCCCCGTCAGACGCCGCCCCGTCAGCCAACGCCGGGCTGCCGGAGGACATTCGCGCGATGAGCTTCGAAGAGGCGATGCGCGAGCTTGAGGAGATCGTCCGCGCGCTGGAGCAGGGCGAGGCAGGCCTCGACGAGGCGATCGACCGCTACAGCCGCGGCGCGCTCCTGAAGCGCCATTGCGAAGCCAAGCTCAAGGAAGCCAAGGCGAAGGTCGAGAAGATCACGCTCGGCGCGAACGGCGCCGTCTCGGCCGAGGATGCGGATCTCGGCTGATCGCCGCGTCATCGGGAATTGGGGGGAGAGGATCGATGAGCGATCTCGCGGGCGCGCTCAAGGCGGCGGGCGAGGCGGTGGAGGCGGAGCTCGACCGGCTGCTGGCCCATGAGGAGGCGCCGGAGGAGCGGCTGATCGACGCCATGCGCTACGCCGTGCTCGGCGGCGGCAAACGCATCCGCCCCTTCCTGACGATCGAGACGGCGAAGCTGTTCGGGGTCGCCGAGCAGGCCCGCGTGCGCGCCGGCGCGGCGGTCGAGCTGGTGCACTGCTATTCACTGGTGCATGACGATCTGCCGGCGATGGACGACGACGACCTGCGCCGCGGCCGACCGACCGTGCACAAGGCCTATGACGAGGCGACCGCGATCCTGACCGGCGACGCGCTGCTCACGCTGGCCTTCGAGGTCGCGTCCCACCCGGCGACCCACGCCAACCCGATGGTGCGCCTCGACCTGACCCGGCTTCTGGCCAAGGCGGCGGGCGCCCACGGCATGGTCGGCGGCCAGATGATCGATCTCGCGGCGGAGACGGCGGCCGCTCGGGGCGAGACGCTGGACATCGGCGGCGTAACCCGCCTGCAGCGGCTCAAGACCGGCGCGCTGATCGACTGCGCCTGCCAGACCGGCGCCGTGCTGGGCCGGGCCCAGGAGACGGCGCGCAATGCGCTGCGCGGCTACACCCACGATCTCGGCCTCGCCTTCCAGATCGCCGACGACCTGCTGGATGTGGAAGGGGACGAGGCGCGCGTCGGCAAGAAGCTGTTCAAGGACGAGGCGGCCGGCAAGGCCACCTTCGTCTCGATCCTGGGCGCCGAGCGCGCGCGCGACCAGGCCAACCGGCTGGCCGATCAGGCGATCGCCCATTTGGGGATGTTCGAGGGCGACGCCGACACCCTGCGCGCGCTGGCCCGCTTCGTCGTCGAGCGCGAACACTGACGCCCCCTCCGACCCCGCGGCCCGCGCCATGAGCGACGTCCCCGACGCCCCCCATCGCCGCGTCGAGATTCACGAGTTCGGCCCGGACGACCCGGCGCTGCCGGCGGTCGCCGGCTTTCTGCACGCCGAGTGGGGGCGAGCGCGCGGCTGGAGCTTCGCGCACGCGGTCGAGCGGCTGGCCGCGATCGGCCGCTCCGGCTCGGAGGCGGCCTTCCTCGCCCGGCCGGCCGACGACCGCGAGCAGGCGCTGGGCGCGGCCCTGCTGGTCGAGAACGACCTGCCGGAGCTGGTCAGTTTCGGCCCCTGGCTGTCGAGCCTCTATGTCAGGCCGGATCGGCGCGGCGAAGGCGTCGGCGGCCGGCTGATCGAGACCGTCCTGGACCGCGCGGCGCGCCGCGCCGTCGGCGCGCTCTATCTCTACGCGCCGGGCGAGGGCCTTCCGGACTTCTACGCCCGTTGGGGCTTCCGCAAGGTGACGCCCTTCAGCCGCGACGGCGTCGATTACTGGATCATGCGCCGGCCGCTTTAGGCCGCGCCCTGACGGCCGCCGATGGCGGTTCGGACTGGAAAACACCGCCCGTCCGCGTTACATCGCTGTGTCCATGCCCTGCTGCGCTTGGGGATTTTCAGCCCGGCCCGCACGGCGACGAGGAGACGCGCTTTGACCCTTGAGACCCCGTTGCTGGACCGCGTGACGGTCCCCGCCGACCTGCGGACGCTGAAGCCGCAGGAGCTGCGCACGCTGGCGGACGAGCTGCGTCAGGCGACGATCCATGCGGTCTCCAAGACCGGCGGGCATCTGGGGGCGGGGCTCGGCGTGGTCGAGCTGACGGTCGCGCTGCACTATGTCTACAACACGCCCGACGACCGGCTGATCTGGGACGTCGGGCACCAATGCTATCCGCACAAGATCCTGACCGGCCGGCGCGACCGGATCGAGACGCTGCGCCAGGGGGGCGGGCTGTCCGGCTTCACCAAGCGGGACGAGAGCGACTACGATCCCTTCGGCGCCGCGCACAGCTCGACCTCGATCTCGGCCGGGCTCGGCATGGCCGTCGCGCGCGACCTGAGCCGCGGCGACAACCATGTCGTCGCGGTGATCGGCGACGGGGCGATGTCGGCGGGCATGGCCTATGAGGCGCTGAACAACGCCGGCGCCATGCATTCGCGCCTGACCGTCATCCTGAACGACAACGACATGTCGATCGCCCCGCCGGTCGGCGCGATGAGCGCCTATCTCTCGCGGCTCTTGTCGTCCAAGCAGTACCTCTCGCTGCGCGAACTGGGCAAAGGCATCGCCGAGCGCTTCCCCAAGCCGGTCGAGCGCGCGATGGAGAAGTGGGAGGAGTACGCCCGCGGCTTTGTCACCGGCGGCACGCTGTTCGAGGAGCTGGGCTTCTATTACATCGGCCCGATCGACGGCCACAATCTGGAGCACCTGCTGCCCGTTCTGAAGAACGTCCGCAACGCCAAGGACGGCGGCCCGGTTCTGATCCACGTCGTCACCCAGAAGGGCAAGGGCTACGACCCGGCCGAGCAGTCCGCGGACAAGTATCACGGCGTCGCCAAGTTCGACGTCGTCACCGGCGCCCAGCACAAGGGCAAGCCGAACGCGCCGAGCTACACCGCCGTCTTCGGCGAGACGCTCGCCAAGCTCGCCGACGCGGACGACAAGATCGTCGCCGTCACCGCGGCCATGCCCTCCGGCACCGGCGTCAACATCTTCGAGAAGGCGCATCCCACGCGCACCTTCGACGTCGGCATCGCCGAGCAGCACGGCGTCACCTTCGCCGCCGGCCTCGCCGCCGAAGGCTACAAGCCCTTCGCCGCGATCTACTCCACCTTCCTGCAGCGCGCCTACGACCAGGTGGTGCACGATGTGGCGATCCAGTCGCTGCCGGTGCGCTTCGCGATCGACCGGGCGGGCTATGTCGGGGCCGACGGCCAGACCCATTGCGGCGCCTTCGACGTCGCCTATCTGGCCTGCCTGCCGAACTTCGTGGTGATGGCGGCGGCGGACGAGGCGGAGCTGGCCCGCATGGTCGCCACCCAGGCCGCGATCGACGACCGGCCGTCCGCGGTGCGCTACCCGCGCGGCGAAGGCGTGGGCGTCGACATCCCGGAGGACCCGCAACCCTTGACGATCGGCGAAGGCCGCATCGTCCGCCCCGGCGCGAAGGGCGGCGGCGCGAAGGGCCGCGGCGCGGACAAGGTGGGCGGCGCGGTCGCGATCCTGTCGCTCGGCGCGCGGCTTGAGGATTCGCTGAAGGCGGCGGACGCGCTGGCCGCCCGCGGCCTGCCGACGACGGTCGCGGACGCGCGCTTCGCCAAGCCGTTGGACGAGGCGCTGATCCGCAAGCTGGCCGAGACCCACGACCTGCTGATCGTGATCGAGGAGGCGTCGATCGGCGGCTTCGGCAGCCATGTGCTGGACTATCTGGTCAAGCACGACCTGACCCGCGCGCTGACCGTGCGCCCGATGGCGATGCCGGACCGGTTCCTGGACCACGACAAGCCGGAGAACCAGCTGAAGACGGCGGGCCTAGACGCCGACGCCATCGTCGCGACCGCGCTCGACGCCCTCAAGATCGACCCCGCCGCCGACGACCGCGACGCCGAAGACCGGGACGCCCCGGCGCGCGCCTAGCCCTCCACACGCCGCGCCGGCGCGCGGCCGAGCCGCCAGAAAACGGAAGCGCGGCCCCGCGGGGCCGCGCTTCATTTTGTGGTCTTCACCTTGTTCACGGAAAGACCGCATTTTCAAGCCAGCTACAGCTTAGGCTTCAACCATACCCCAGCTTGTGTAACCGTCAAGACCCAACCGAAAGAACATATGGGAGGACGGCATGAGCGCGTGGCGCTTAGGGATCGATCTCGGCACCAACTCGATCGGCTTGGCGGCGTTTTCTCTCGGCCCCGCCGCGGCGCCCTTCAGCGTCGACGCGCTGAAGGGCTTGAGCGTGCGAATCTTCTCCGACGGGCGCAACCCGAAGGACCGACAATCCAATGCGGTGATGCGCCGCCTGCCGCGCCAAATGCGCAAGACGCGCGACCGCGGCGCGAACCGGAACGCCCGACTGCTGTCAGAATTGCGCGCCTTCGGCCTGATGCCGGCTGCGCCGCCCCCGGGCGACGCCGCGGCGGAAGCGGCCTATCGCGGTTTGATGACGCAGGACCCTTGGGGGCTTCGTGCGCGCGGGCTCGACCAGCCCCTCACGCCGCATGAGTTAGGCCGCGCGCTCCTGCATTTGAGCGGCCATCGCGGGTTCCAGTCGAATCGCAAGACCGACCCGGGCGACGGCGACAACGGCAAGATCCAGGACGCCGCCAACCGCACCCGCGAGAAGCTGGCCGAGGCCGGCGCGCGCACGCTCGGCGCATGGATCGGCGGCGCGCGCCTCGCCTGCCTGGAGGCCAATAGGGCCTTGCCGAAGGGCGACCGCAAACCGATGCCGCAGGCCCGCATCCGGCTGCACGGCGCCGGCGCCAAGGCCTACTACGACTTCTATCCGACGCGCGCGATGATCCTGGAGGAGTTCGACGCGCTTTGGGACGCCCAGCGGCCACACCATCCCGACGTGCTGACAGACGCGGCGCGGGACGCGATCCGCGAGACGCTCGCCTTTCAATGGCCCTTGAAGGCGCCGCCAGTGGGGCGCTGCACACTCGATCCCAACGAAGACCGCGCGCCGCGCGCGCTCCCAAGCGTCCAGCGCCTGCGCATCTATCAGGAACTGAATCACTTGACGGTGCGCCTGCCCGGAGAGGCGGCCCGGCCGATTACTTTGGAGGAGCGCGACATCCTGGCCGATCTGCTGTTGCACCAGGCCAAGCCCTCCTTCGACGGCCTGCGCAAGAAGCTGAAGCTGCCGGCCGAGGCGCAGTTCAATCTGGAGAGCGAGAAGCGCACGCATCTCGACGGCGACCGGACCGCCGCGCGCCTCGCAAGCAAGAGCGCCTGGGGCGAGGGCTGGCGCCAGCTACCCCTCGAAACCCAGGATGCGATCGTCGAGCGGCTGCGCGAGGAGCAGGACGAGGACGCGCTGGTCGCCTGGCTGGGCGAGGCGCACGGCCTGAACGCGGAGCGTGCGCGCGCCGTCGCCAAGGTCCCGTTGCCCGACGGCCACGCCCATCTGGGGCGGACGGCGACCGTGCGCGTGCTCGCCGAACTGGAGCGCGCCGTCGTCAGCTTCGACAAGGCGGTGGTCGCCGCCGGTTACGAGAGCCATTCGCTTCTGGAGGACGATCGGACCTTCCCGGACGGCCTGCCCTATTACGGGCAGGTGCTGGCCCGCCATGTCGCCTTCGGCAGCGGCAAGCCCGACGATCCGGAGGAGGTTCGCTACGGCCGGATCGCGAACCCGACGGTTCATGTCGCGCTCAACCAGGTGCGCCGGGTGGTCAACGATCTGATCGCCCGCATGGGCTGCCCGCCCAAGGAGATCGTGGTCGAGCTCGCCCGGGACCTGCCGCTTTCCGGCGAGGGGCGCAAGGAGCTGGAGAGGACCCAGCGCGACAATCAGGCGGCGAACGACGCCCGCCGCGCGGTCCTGGCCAAGCACAATCAGCCGGACACGTACGAGAACCGGCTGCGCCTCCGGCTCTGGGAGGAGCTCAATCCCGACGACCCGCTGGACCGGCGCTGCGTCTTCTCCGGCGAACAGATCGGCGTCGACCGGCTTTTCTCCGACGAAATCGAGATCGAGCACATCCTGCCCTTCTCGCGCACGCTGGACGACGGCGCCGGCAACAAGACGCTGGCCGTCCGCGAAGCCAATCGGCGAAAGGCGGGCAAGGCGCCGTTCGAGGCCTTCTCCCACAGTCCGGACCGGTTCGACTGGGCGGAGATCGCCACGCGCGCCGCCGGCCTGCCGAAAAACAAGCGCTGGCGCTTCGGCCCCGACGCAATGCAGCGTTACGAGGATGCGGAGCGCGACTTCCTGGCCCGCCAACTCGTCGACACGCAGTATCTCGCGCGCATCGCCGCCGCCTATTTGAAGCGCACGGGCGCGGACGTCTGGGTGACGCCGGGACGGCTGACCGCCGATCTGCGCTGGGCGCTGGGCCTCGACACCGTCCTGCCGGGCCACAATCAATCGGAGGGCGCCGATCCGAAGAAGAACCGCCTGGACCATCGCCACCATGCGGTGGACGCGCTCGTGGTCGCGCTCACCGACCGCGCCCTGCTGCAGCACTGCGCCACCCTCGCCGGTCGACAGGAAGCCGAGGGGCGCACCCGCCTGCTGCCCGGTCTGCCGCCGCCTTGGCCGAGCTTCCGGGACGATGTGCGCGCCGGCCTGGAGCGGCTGATCGTCTCGCACAAGCCGGATCACGGCGTCCAGGGCGCCTTGCACAACGACACGGCCTACGGCCTCGTCGACCCGGAGGCCGATCCGGCGAAGCCTCAGCAGGTGGTCCGGCGGGTTCCGCTGGAGCGCTTCAAGAAGCGGGCGGAGCTCCAGGCGATCCGCGACCGCACGCTCGCCGCTGCGCTCGACGCGGCGAGCGCCGGCGTCGCGGACGGTCCGGCCTTCAGCCGCGCCCTGGTCGAAGCAGGCGAGGCCATGACCCCGCCGGTCCGGCGCCTTCGCATCCTGGAGACGCTGCGCGTCATCCCGATCGACAACGGCCGCCCGAGGCCTTTCAAGGCCTACAAGGGCGACGCAAACTACTGTTACGACATCTTCGCCGACGCCAAGGGCCGCTGGACCGGCCGCGTGATCTCCCGCTTCGAAGCGAACCGGCCCGGCTTCTCCCCCAACAGCCGCCGCTCGACCGGCGGGGAGCGGTTGATCCTGCGGCTGCGGGTCAACGACATGCTGGAGCTCGATCACGAAGGACGGCGCGCGATCATGCGGGTCGTGAAGCTGTCTGACGGTACGATCACCTTGGCCGAACACCAGGAGGCGGGCCCCTTGAAGGCGAGGGATGCCGACAAGGATGACCCTTTCGGGTACCTATACGTCGCTCCCTCGAAACTTCAGAAACGAAACGCCGTCCGCCTCGTCGTCTCGCCCAGCGGCGCGATCCGCCACCGGGGGACCCTGTCGTGACCGGCCGGGTGGTGGAGGTGGCGCGGGAGGGCGCGCATCTCGCCCTCTCGCGCGGCTTCATGCAGGTGCGCGAGGGGGGCGAGGAGGTGGGGCGGGTGGCGCTCGCCGACATCCAGGCGCTGGTGGTGCGCGGCTATGGGGCGACGCTGTCCGTCAACCTGATCGCCGCCCTGTCGGAGGCGGGCGTCCCGGTTGTGCTGTGCGGCGCCGACCAGACGCCGGACGCGCTGGTCTGGCCAGTCGCCGGCCATTTCGAGCAGGGCCGGCGCATGCAGACCCAGGCGGAGGCGCCGCGCCCGCTGCGCAAGCGGCTCTGGCGCGATTTGGTGACGGCGAAGCTGCGCGCCCAGGCCTTCGTCCTGGAGCACCGGGGCGCGGCCGGCGCGGAGCGGCTCCGGCATATGGCGCGGCGGGTGCGCTCCGGCGATCCGGAGAATCTGGAGGCGCAGGCGGCGCGCCTCTATTGGCCGGCGCTGCTGGGTGAGGGCTTCAGGCGCGAGCGCGCGGCGGGCGGCGTCAACGCCTGCCTCAATTACGGCTACACGGTGCTGCGCGCGGCGGCCGCGCGGTCGATCCTGGCGGCGGGGCTGCATCCCTCGCTCTCCGTCCATCACGAGAGCCGGGGCGACGCCTTGCGCCTCGCCGACGATCTGATGGAGCCCTTCCGGCCCTATGTCGACCTCGCGGCGGCCGGGCTTTCGGAGGAGTCGGGCGACGGGGGCGACCCGGCCCTCGATCGGGAGGCCAAGGCGCGGCTCGCCGGCGCGCTCACCCTCGATCTGGAGGGGCCCAGGGGGGCGCGGCCCGTGCACGGCGCCTTGGACGCGCTCGCAACCTCGCTCGCCCTGATCTTCATGGGCGAGGAGCGCGCCCTCGCGCTCCCCGGCCCGCCCTTGCCGTTGGAGGCGGGCCGGGCGTGACCAAACCGCGCTTCACCCAACTGAGCGGGTATCGGATCATGTGGGTCATGGTGCTCTTCGATCTGCCGGTCACGGACGCCGAGAAGCGGCGGGCCTACACGCGCTTCCGCAACGCCTTGCTGGACCGGGGCTTCGAACAGGCGCAATATTCGGTCTATGTGCGCCACACCTCCGGCAAGGAGGCGGTGGAAGCGCTGATCAAGGAAATCGAGGGCGCGGTCCCCGAAGGCGGCAAGGTCGACATCCTGCAATTCACGGACAAGCAGTATGAGAACATCGTCAGCTTCCGCGGCAAGGCCGACAAATCCAGCCCGAAAAACCCGGAGCAATTCCTGCTGTTCTGACGTCGTCGGAGCCGGTTTCCCGCCAGCCCGAAGGGCGGAATATCTCCCTATTTCAGGAGCTTATTCCGCCCTCCAGTGTAGCTGACTAGGAAATGCGGTCCAACCGCAACAAGCGCCGGCGACGACGTCGTAACGCTCTTAGTGTAGCTGACTAGGAAATGCGGTCCAACCGCAACCCTCTACAGCCTCGGTCGCCCCGTCATCGCAGTGTAGCTGACTAGGAAATGCGGTCCAACCGCAACGTACCTGACTATGCGATGTATCAGGATCAAAGTGTAGCTGACTAGGAAATGCGGTCCAACCGCAACAACCGAAAGGGTCTGGTCGCCAATGGAAAAAGTGTAGCTGACTAGGAAATGCGGTCCAACCGCAACCAAAGATTTGAGGGGCTGACATGAAGCGCAAGTGTAGCTGACTAGGAAATGCGGTCCAACCGCAACCTCCGCGTATTGGAAGCCGCGACAGGTCATAGTGTAGCTGACTAGGAAATGCGGTCCAACCGCAACCGCACCGTCGAACCATATGGCGTGATGATGAGTGTAGCTGACTAGGAAATGCGGTCCAACCGCAACAAGAGTTGCTGACGGTCGATATCATCTGGCAGTGTAGCTGACTAGGAAATGCGGTCCAACCGCAACTTCGTCATCGTGTTTGCCCCTTCGGCTGTCAGTGTAGCTGACTAGGAAATGCGGTCCAACCGCAACGGATGAAACAGCGGGTGCCAGGTCGGCGCGAGTGTAGCTGACTAGGAAATGCGGTCCAACCGCAACTAGAGCATACGTCCTTGCGTGTACTCGACAAAGTGTAGCTGACTAGGAAATGCGGTCCAACCGCAACCTCAAAGCCGCCGGCGTGCGCATTCCCGACAGTGTAGCTGACTAGGAAATGCGGTCCAACCGCAACTAGCCGGGCGGATAGCCCGCGCGCGATGGGAGTGTAGCTGACTAGGAAATGCGGTCCAACCGCAACTAGCAGTCCGCCCAGTGGATGCAGGTAGACAGTGTAGCTGACTAGGAAATGCGGTCCAACCGCAACAGGGCCTCGAAGGTCCTGTCGTCGATTTCAAGTGTAGCTGACTAGGAAATGCGGTCCAACCGCAACCATCCAGACCTCTCGGATGAACGACTCCCCAGTGTAGCTGACTAGGAAATGCGGTCCAACCGCAACTGATCCGACGATACAGAACCTCAAGAGCGTAGTGTAGCTGACTAGGAAATGCGGTCCAACCGCAACGCCTGTCACGGGTGTTCATACCGTCGAAAAGTGTAGCTGACTAGGAAATGCGGTCCAACCGCAACTTAAGAGCCAAGGCCCTGGCCATCGGATTTAGTGTAGCTGACTAGGAAATGCGGTCCAACCGCAACGAACGGTTCCGCAGCGTCGTCGTGACGATTAGTGTAGCTGACTAGGAAATGCGGTCCAACCGCAACATTCTGGACCCAATTACCCTTGCGTCTAAAAGTGTAGCTGACTAGGAAATGCGGTCCAACCGCAACAAGGATTTCGTGCTTCTCTCGATCCCCGCCAGTGTAGCTGACTAGGAAATGCGGTCCAACCGCAACCCTATTGGGACATGGGCCATGGCGTCGTGCAGTGTAGCTGACTAGGAAATGCGGTCCAACCGCAACCTGGCGGCGGAGAGTAAGGTGCTGTCGGGCAGTGTAGCTGACTAGGAAATGCGGTCCAACCGCAACCAGCGGGCTCTCCTGGTACATCGTGCGCAGAAGTGTAGCTGACTAGGAAATGCGGTCCAACCGCAACTAACAGCACAGCGAGCGGCGGCGCAGTGCAGTGTAGCTGACTAGGAAATGCGGTCCAACCGCAACATCATCAACGGCGGCGCCAGCCGCGTCTTTAGTGTAGCTGACTAGGAAATGCGGTCCAACCGCAACTGAGATGGCCGACGAGCAACCGGGATGCATAGTGTAGCTGACTAGGAAATGCGGTCCAACCGCAACACGAAATTCACGGCCCCTCTCCTTACGCGAGTGTAGCTGACTAGGAAATGCGGTCCAACCGCAACCAAAATCGACGCTGCGCGGCAATGGTCATCAGTGTAGCTGACTAGGAAATGCGGTCCAACCGCAACGCACATACCGGACAGCTCCAGACCGAGCCGCAGTGTAGCTGACTAGGAAATGCGGTCCAACCGCAACTAATACTGCTGGTAGTCCTCATACCAGCGCAGTGTAGCTGACTAGGAAATGCGGTCCAACCGCAACTCCATCACCTCGACGAAGTCAAGCATGCCGAGTGTAGCTGACTAGGAAATGCGGTCCAACCGCAACAATCCGACGCGTCCGCCGCGCCGTCGGCCTAGTGTAGCTGACTAGGAAATGCGGTCCAACCGCAACCTTGTGCTGGTTCGTCAGCGCCGCTTCGAAAGTGTAGCTGACTAGGAAATGCGGTCCAACCGCAACGACGCCACCCACCGGGTCACATAGCCGACGAGTGTAGCTGACTAGGAAATGCGGTCCAACCGCAACCGACGTAGCTGTCGCCCATGTTCAGCCAGAGTGTAGCTAACTAGGAAATGCGGTCCAACCGACAGCGACACCGCGGCGGATCGCGGCGTCTTCTCGGCGCAGAGCCAGAAGCGCGGCGGCGAAACGCAACGCGGCCGCGCGCTGACGATGGGAAAACGGATCAGGCGACGAAAAAGAGCGGCGGCTGGTGGGGAGCGAAACACCCCCACGCGGGTCCGAAGATGCCCGGCTCTCGCATTCGCTCAGCCGCCGTTTCGGACCCTAGGTCAGGTCCGGCTCTCCGTCAATCGCAACGCGCGCGCCGCGTCGCCGACCCGGAACAACACCATCGTGGTTAGCCTCCGCAGATGATCTCGTACAGATTATGGCGGGAGGCGCCCGACGCGCAATCGAATAGGCGCGCGCAGCGCCGCTTGCCGGGCGGTCGGATTCGGGCTAGGCGGTCCGGGCGGCGGCGGATGACCGCCCCACCGATGCAGAGCGCCGCCCCGCCATGACCGGATCTCTCGCCGCCCTGATCCCCGCCCTGGTCGCCGTCGCCGGGTGGTCGGTGTTTGCGACCTTGGCGCATGGGGTGAAGGGGGCGCCGGTCTTCACCGTTCTGGTCTGGGAGTTCGCGGCCGCCGCGGCCGGGACGGGGGTCGCGGCCTGGCTGGTCGCCCGGCGCACGGGGCGGCCGCTGCGGACGGGGCCGCGGTCGGTGGCGATCGCGGCTTTGGGGCAGTTCGGCTTCAACGTTCTTTTCCTCGCCGCCCTGCCCTTGGCGCCGACGGCCCATGTGAACCTCACCGCCTATCTGTGGCCGGCTCTGGTCGTGCTGGCGCTGCCGCTGATCGAGCGCACGCCGTTCCGGCCGAGCGCCGTTCTCGGCGCCGGGCTCGGCTTCGCGGGCGTCGCCTTGTTGATCGCGGGTCCGACGGCGCTCGCCGGGACGGGAAGCCCGCTCGGCTATGCGCTCGCCTTCGCCTGCGGGGCGAGCTGGGCCGCCTATTCGCTGCTGCGCCGCTTCGCGCCGCACGACACCGGGCCGACGCTCGCCGTCGCCTTCGCGCTCTCGGCGCTGGGCGCGGCGGCGATCGCCGGGGTCCGCGGCGACCCGCTGATCCCGGAGACGCGCGTGCTGCTGTTCGCCGCCGCGATCGGGCTCATTCCCATCGCGCTCGCCAACAGCGCCTGGGACGTGGCGATCCGCACCGGCGAGCGCGGGCGCGCCGCGCTCTTGAGCTACGCCGTGCCGATCTTCTCCACCCTGATCCTGGTCGCCCTGACGGAGGAGCGGCTGGGGCCGACGCTGGCGCTGGCCGCGCTCTTGGTGAGCGCCGGGGTCGCCTGGCCGGAGATCGCCGCGCGGCGCGCCCGAAAAGCGGCCGGGAGGGCCCCATGACCGAGCCGGTGCGCCGCGCGCTCTTCTTCGCGATCGGGATCGTCGCGACCGGGCTCGGCTTCGTCGGCGCGCTGTTGCCGATCGTGCCGACCGTGCCGTTCCTGCTGGTGGCGCTCTGGGCCTTCTCGAAATCCAGCCGGCGCTTCCACCACTGGCTCTACCATCACCGGACCTACGGGCCGGTGCTGCGCGCCTGGGACAAGCATCGGGTGATCCCGCCGGTCGCGAAGGCCTGGGCGGTGGTCGCCATGGCCGGCGGGCTGACGCTGACCGCCTTGTTCAGCACGACGCCGCTCTGGGCGATCGGCGGCGCGGCGGTCGCGATGGGCGCGATCGGCGCCTACATCGTCACCCGCCCCTCCTACCCGCCGCCGGGGGAGGAGGTGTAGCGCAAAGCCCGCCGGGAGGCCGACGCATCGGCTTTGACCGGCCGCGGGCGAGCGCCTAAGAAGGCGCCATGACGGACCCCGCCGCCCCTTCCGACCCCGCCTTCGCCGCCCCGGGCGCCGAGCCCGACGCACCGGACGGCCTCGCCGCGCGCCGTGCGGCCTTCGCGCTGCTGACCGCGGTCTTGGATCGCCGCCAGGCCTTCGACGAGGCGGCGGACAGGCTCGACGCGCTGGCCCGCATGCCGGACGTCCGCGACCGCGGCTTCGCGCGGGCGATGGCGCTCACCGTGCTGCGGCGGCTGGGTCAGCTCGACCATCTGATCGACCGCTATCTGGAGCGCGCGCCGAAGGGCCGCGGCAAGGCGGTGCGCCACGTGCTGCGCCTCGGCGCGGCGCAGATCGTCTTCCTGGGCGCGCCGCCGCATGCGGCGGTAGACACCTCCGTCGCGTTGGCCGAGGCCGAGGGCCTCGCGCCCTTCAAGGGTCTGGTCAACGCGATCCTGCGCAAGATCGCCCGCGAGGGCGGCGCGGTATGCCGCAAGCAGGACGCAGCGCGCCTCAACACCCCCGCCTGGCTGCGCGAGAGCTGGGTCGCCGCCTATGGCGAGGCGGCGGCGCGCGCGATCGGGGAGGCCCATCTGGCGGAGCCGCCGCTGGACCTGTCGGTCCGGAACGCCGCGGAGGCGGCGGCCTGGGCGGAGCGGCTCGGCGGCGCGGCGCTGGAGGGCGCGACCGTGCGCCTCGCACCGCCCGGCGACGTGCGCCGGCTGCCCGGCTTCGAGGAGGGAGCCTGGTGGGTGCAGGACGCGGCGGCGGCCCTGCCGGCGCGGCTGCTGATCCGGGCGCTGGCCCGGGCGTCGGGCGGCGACGCCGGCCTCGACGGACGGCGCGTGATCGATCTGTGCGCCGCGCCCGGCGGCAAGACGGCGCAGCTCGCCGCCGCCGGGGCGCGGGTGACGGCGGTCGACCGCTCCGGCCCGCGGCTGGCGCGGTTGCGCGAGAATCTCGGCCGGCTCCAGCTCGACGCCGAGGTGGTGGAGGCGGACGCCGAGCGCTGGCGCCCCGCGGCGCCGGCCGACGCCGTGCTGCTGGACGCGCCCTGCACGGCCACGGGCACCCTGCGCCGCCATCCGGACATCGCCCACCTGAAGGGGCCGGCGGACGTCGCGCGCCTAGCCGCGCTGCAGCGCCGGCTGATCGCCGCGGCGGCGGCGATGCTGAGCCCCGGGGGCGTCATGGTCTACGCCACCTGTTCGCTGCAGCCGGAGGAAGGGGAGGAGGCGGTCGAGGAGGCGCTCGACGCCGATCCGGGATTGGCTATGCTGCCGGTGGAGGCCGCCGGGCTCGGCGGCTTCGCGGAGGCGATAAGCCCGCGCGGCTGGATGCGCACCCTGCCCTACCACCGGGCGGAGGCGGGCGGCTGCGACGGATTCTTCGCCGCCGTGCTGCACAAGAAACCGGGCTAGGCGCGACGGGGCGACCCCTCGCCGCGTCCGGTCCCGAGAAAACGGGTCAGGACCGGGAGGAACGTCCATGCGTCTTACAGACAAGATCGCCATCGTGACCGGCGCCGCGTCGGGCTTCGGCGAGGAAATCGCCAAGCGCTTCGCGCGGGAAGGCGCGCGCGTCATAATCGCCGACATCCAGGAGGAGGCGGGCCGCCGCGTCGCCGGCGAGATCGGCGAGGCCGCGACCTTCATGCGCTGCGACGTGACCGACCTCGCCGACTGGAAGGCGGTCGTGCAGGAGGCGGTGGACGTCAACGGCCGCCTCGACATCGTCGTCAACAACGCCGGCTACACCCACTACAACCAGCCGATGCTGGCGGTCGACGAGGCCGAGTTCGACCGCGTCTACGCGGTCAATGTGAAGGCGCTCTATCTCTCCGCCCAGGCGGCGCTGCCGGTGTTCCGGGCGGAAGGGCGGGGCTGCTTCCTGAACATCGCGTCCACCGCCGGGGTGCGGCCGCGGCCGGGGCTGTGCTGGTACAACAGTTCGAAGTTCGCGGCGATCGGGGTGACCAAGTCGATGGCGGTGGAGCTGGCGCCGGAACAGATCCGCGTCTGCGCCCTCAACCCCGTCGCCGGCGAGACGCCGCTGCTCGAGCGCTTCATGGGCGAGGACACGCCGGAGAAGCGCGCCGCCTTCAAGGCCAGCGTGCCGATGGGCCGGCTCTCGACGCCGACCGACATCGCGAACGCGGCCGTCTTCCTGTGCTCGGACGAAGCGGCGTTCCTGACCGGCGTCTGCCTGGAGGTCGACGGCGGGCGCTGCGTCTGAGGGTCCCGGCGGCGCGCGCGGCCTCCGGGCGTCCGGGCGGCCTCACCCGGCCGTATCGGCGGCGACCGTCGCCCGCAGCGCGTCGAGCGCCAGTTGCAGGCGGTCCGGGTCGATCGGATCTTCGGGATAGGCGAGATAGGCCGGGCGCCGGAACGCCGGCGCGCCGGCCACCTCGAAGAGCTGGCCCGCGTCGATCAGCGGGCGGGCCTGCCGCTCCAGGTCGTAGAAGGCCCCGCCGCGGCGACGCACATGCGCAAGCGCGATCCCCGACAGTCCGACCGACACCCGGGCGGCGCGCATGTCCGGGAAGGCCAGCGCATGGTCGGTCTTGAAGGGCTCGCCCCAATCGACGAACACGTAATCCTCCATCCAGCCGGAGGCCGGCCGCCGGCCGGGATCGGTGGAGACCATGATCAGCCGCTCGTCCAGAAGCTGCTCGATGCGGAGGTTGGCCCGGTAATGCGGCGTATAGAGGACGCACAGGTCCAACAGCCCGTCGCACACCCGTTGGGTCAGCGGCTGGGAGTAGTCGGCCTCGACATAGAGCCCGATTTCCGGCGCCGTCGCCTCCATATGGGCGAGCCAGCCGGGCCCGATCCGATCCCACAGCGACACCTGGACGCCGAGGCCGACGACGCTGGTCAGCTCCTCCGGCAAGGCGATCTCCTGGCGCGCCTGCTCCCAGGCGCGCACCGCGACCTGCGCGTAGCGGTGGAACTGCCGGCCCGCGGCCGTCAGCTCCGCGCCGGTGCGTTTGCGGTGGAACAGGATGCGGTCGAGCCGCTCCTCCAGCACGCGGATGCGCGCGCTCACCGTCGATTGGGTGACGTTCAGCCGGTCGCCCGCGGTCTGGAAGCTGCCGGTCGCCGCGACCTCCAGAAAGGCGCGCATATGGTCTATGTTCATGCAGCCCGCCCACAGGATCGAAAAAATCGATGGCCGTCCGCGGACGCTAAGCGATCCGTTCGGTCCGCGCAATGCTGAGGCGTTCGGGACTCGCCCGCCTTTTGATCTCGCGCAAAGGCGCAGCCGGCTCGGGATGGTAGCGAGGGGGGCCGGAACGGGAGGAGCAATCCCATGCGCACCATCGAGTGGACCGAAGATATGAGCGTCGGGCTCGCGCAGCTCGACGACGACCACAAGGGCCTGATCGCCATTCTGAACCGGCTCTACGACGCCGCCCAGGGGGACGGACCGGAGGACGGCGCCGCGGCGACCCGGGCGCTGCAGGCGCTGGCCGACTACACCGACCGGCATTTCGGGCGCGAAGAGGCGGTGTTGGAGGCGGTGGGCTACGGCGAACTCGCCGGTCATCGCGCGGCGCACGCCGATTTCGTGGAGGAGCTGAACGAGTTGGCCGCCGCCTTCGACGCGCGCCGCAACCCGGCGCTGGCGGCGGAGCTCGCCGCCTTCCTGCAGCGCTGGCTGACCCACCACATTCTGGTCGAGGACATGGCCTACAAGCCGCTGGTGCAGGGCAACGCCACCGCGCGGGAGGCCTGTCGGCGATTCGCGGGCCGCCCGCTCGCCCGGGCCGAGCGGGCGCGGGTCTGAGCCGACGCCCGCCGATGCGAGATCCCACGGTCGCGCTGGAGCGGCCCGACGCGGAGACGCTGGCCGCCCTCAACCGTCTGATCGAGCGTTCCCTATGGACCTGGGCGCTGTCGGATCGGGTGAAGCGCGCGGCGCTGCCCGGCTATCAGTACGGGTCGGAGGATTTGGCCGACACCGCCTTCCTGGCGGCGCGCGACGCGGGCGGCGCGGCGCTCGGCGTCGCCACCCTGCACGCGCTGGACGGGGCGCCGGGCGCGCTGATGCTGCACGGCCTGTTCGTCGATCCGCCGGCGCGCCGGCGCGGGATCGGCGCGGCGCTGCTGGCCGCGGCGGAGGCGGAGGCCGCCCGCCGCGGCGCGGGCCTACTCGTCGTGCGGGCCCAGCGCGATGCGGCGGATTTCTTCCGCGCCCGCGGCTACAGGGACGACCCGGCGGCCGCCTATCCTCACACCATGACGAAGGCTCTGGGCGCCGACTGACGGCGGCCCCGCCTTGACGCCCTCGCTTTGTCACGGCGCTGCGCTATCCTTGCTGTCCGGCGGGCCGCAGTGCGGCGCGCCGGCAGTTGCGACATCGATGGGCGAGGGAGAGAAGCGATGCACATTCTGTTTCTGGCGTTGGCCGTGACGTTCGCGCCGGTCGCCGCGGTCCAGGCCGGCGAGATGGTCGACTACGAGATCGACGGCGCCGCCTATGAAGGCTACCGCGCCGAGGCCGAGGGCGACTCGAAAGGCCTGGTGCTGATCATTCACGACTGGGACGGGCTGACCGACTATGAGGTCCGGCGCGCCGAGATGCTGGCCGAGATGGGGTACGACGCCTTCGCGGTCGATCTCTACGGCAAGGGCAATCGGCCGGTCGAGACCGGCGCCAAGAAAGCGGAGACCGGCAAGCTCTATCAGGATCGCGAGACGATGCGCCGCCTGATTCTCGGCGGGCTCGCGGTCGCGCGGGAGGCCGCGGCCGGGCCGACCGTGGTCATGGGCTACTGCTTCGGAGGCGCGGCCACGCTCGAACTCGCGCGCTCCGGCCAGGGCGCGGACGTGGTCGGCTACACCAGCTTCCACGGCGGTCTCGCAACGCCGGAAGGCCAGAGCTATCCGGCGGACGCCGCGCCCATCCTGATCGCGCACGGCGGCGCCGACGCGGCCATCAGCATGGACGAGGTCGCCCAGCTCTCCCGCGAGCTGGAGGACGCAGGCGTCCCCTACGAGATCCAGGTCTATTCCGGCGCGCCGCACGCCTTCACCGTCTTCGGGTCCGACCGCTATCGGGAGGTCGCCGACCGCCAATCCTGGGACGCCTTCAGCGACTTCCTGGCGACCCATCTGGGCGACTGAGCGACACCGCCCGTCACGACCGCCGATCGCGCAGCCGGGCAAGGGCCGGCGCGACCTCTTCCACGAGGAGGCGCGCCCAGCCTTCGCCCGGCCGGCGGAAGAAGACCCGCGCCTGCGGGATCCAGGGATTGTGGTCCTGACCCAGCGTCACCCAGTCGCGCGGCCTGAGCAGCGACCAGAGCGGCGCGCCCGTCGCGCCGGCCAGATCGCCGACCGAGCTTCCGGTCGCGATCACCAGATCGAGCCGGCTGATCAACGCCGCCGTGCGGTCCAGATCGTTCTTGAGGTCGAGATCGTCCCACCGCGCGATCGCCACGCCGGTTTCCGCCTCCACCGCGCGAAGCTCTTGCGACACGTCGCCATATTGCAGCGAGACGGGCCGAACGCCGTCCATCGTCAGGATCGACGCCCAATCCATCAGCGCCCCGTGCGCGGTGCGCCGGCGCAGGCTGTCCAGGCCGCTGGTCCAGGCGATCCCGACTTTCAGGCCGGGTCCGAGCGCGTCGAGCCGGGCCGCGAAGGCTTCGGCGGCGCGCGGATCGGGCGTAAGCCAACCGGGCCGCGCAGGAAAGCTCTCGATATCGGGCCGCAGGATCGCCGGCAGGCTCGCCATCGGGATCTGCGCGCTCGCCGCCGCTTCGGCCGCAGCCGCCTCCTCCGTCTTGGGCGCCGCCGCCTCGACTGCGGGGACCGACCGGCGGAGCAGGGGGACGAGGCGGGCGTCGCACTCGACGATCGTGCGCGCGCCCGCGCGTTCGGCCGCTTCGGCGGCGAGCGACAGGAAGCGGATTTCGTCGCCCACGCCCTGTTCCGGCCAGATGTGCAGGACGTCGCCGGCGGCCAGCGCCTCGCCATGCCAACGCGGCGCCGGATGGGGGCGGTCGGGGCGACGCTCCCCCGCGGGGAAGCCGGCCTCGTACAGCCTCCACCCTTCGGCCAGCCGGCCGAGGGCGAGGAGCCCCATGCCCTTCTGGAAGCGCGCGCGCGGATCGTCGGGCCGCAGCGCCAGCGCGCGGTCATAGGCGTCGAGCGCCTCCTCGTGCCGGCCGGCCATGCGCAGCAGGTTCGCGTAATTGCCCCAGGCGTCAGCGTGGTCGGGGGCGTGCTCCAGGACGCGCCGATAGAGCGCCTCGGCCTCCTCGACCGCCTCCGCCGACGCCAGCACGACGCCGAGATTGAGCATCGCGGGCGCGCTGTCAGGATCGCGGGCGAGCGCGGCGCGCGCCGTCCCCTCCGCCTCCTCCGCGCGATCCTGCGCGATCAGCAGCGAGGCGAGATTGATCGCCGCCCCCAGATTGCCCGGGGCTCGCCGGTCGACCTCCCGAAAGGCGTCTTCGGCCCGGTCGAGATCGCCTGCATGCTGACGCGCGACGCCGAGCGCGATCAGGACATCCAGATCGTCGGGCGCGGCCGCCGAGGCGGCCTCGGCGACCGGCAGGGCCTCCGCCGCGCGCCCCGCGCGGATCAGCAGCGCCGACAGGTGATAGCCGGCGGCGGCGGCGGTCGGATCGCGGTCCAGCACACGGCGCAGCAGGCGCTCCGCCTCGTCCCATCCGGCCCGCGCGGGGTCCGTGCGCAGGAAGGCGGCGAATTGGGTTTGGGCTTCGGCGCTGTCCGGCGCGAGCGCCATCGCCTTGCGATAGACGCGCTCCGCCTCGCCGCGGCGGTCCAGCGCTTCGAGCGCGGCGGCGAGATGCAGGCGCAGCTCCGCCTGGCGGGGCAGCCGCGCGGCGGCGCGCTTCAACAACTCGACCGCGGCCGCGTGATTGCCGATCTGATGCGCCAGCGCGCCGCGCAGACGAAGCGCCTCCGCATCGTTCGGATCGGCCTGCAGCGCTTGCACGTAGTAGCGGTCCGCGGCTTCGAGCCGGCCTTCCGCGTGCAGCTGCTGTCCCAGGGTCAGGAGCGCCGCACGGCCTTCCGCCTTGTGGCGGTCGGCCATCGCGGGCGTCCCGACGGCCGGGGCCTTTCGCTTCTCGGCGGCGCGGCGCTGCTTGCGGTTCATGGCGCCGCCCAGCCTAAGCCCATTCGGGCCAGGAGGAAAACGGCGTCGGCGCTATGTCCGCTTCAGGGTCAGCGCCGCCGAATTCATGCAATAGCGCTGGCCCGTCGGCTGGGGCCCATCGGGGAAGACGTGGCCCAGATGCGCGTCGCAGGTCGCGCAGAGCACCTCGGTGCGGGTCATGAAGAGGGAGCGGTCGGTGCGCTCCGCCACCGCCTGATCGGTCACCGGGGCGTAGAAGCTGGGCCAGCCGGTGCCGCTGTCGTACTTGGTCTCGGCGTCGAACAGCGGGGCGTCGCAGCAGACGCAGCGATAGACGCCCGGCTCCTTGCTGTCCCAGTACGCGCCGGTGAAGGCGCGCTCCGTGCCGCCCTTGCGGGTGACCTTGAACTGTTCCGGGGTCAGCTGCTCGCGCCATTCCGCATCGGTCTTGCGGACCTTCTTCATCGTCAGATCGCTCATCGCGCGGGGTCTCCTTCGATCTCGCAGGGGTTGCCGACCAGCCGGCGCACGCGGCGCAGCAGCTCGTGCATCGGCCCGTCGCCGACGCCGAGCGCGTCGAGCGCGCCCACCGTATTCTCCAGGTATTCGCTGCAGGGGCCGAGCGCGCCGTGCGCCCGCGCGATGCGCTGCGCCGCATCGTCGAGATCGAGCCGGCCGGTGTAGCGCTCGCAGTCGCGGTTCATGATGAAGGCGATGGCCCAGAAGCGGCCGCCGGCCTCCTCGTCCTGCAGGCTGACCCAGCGCGGCTCGTAGGAGCCGGCCAGCATCTCGCGCGCCCAGATGATGTCGAGCTCCTCCTCCGCCCGCGCCTCGTCGATGCGCAGCGCCAGCCCGTGCACCGATCCGCCGCGGTCGAGCCCGAGCACGAGACCCGGGCGCTCCTTGGTGCCGCGGCCGATCGGCGTCTGCAGGCAGAAGCTGCGGTGATAGCCGTAGAGCCTGGCGAAACGCTTCTCGACATAGTGGAAGGCCGGGTTCCACATCAGCGAGCCGTAGCCGAAGATCCAAAGACCCGCGCCGTCCGGCCGGCGCGCCAGCGTCTCCTCGCGCGAGGCTCGGCGCTGATCGTCGCTCAAGGGGACGATCAGCCCCTCGCGCGCGCTCTCCTCGCCGAGGCGCTGGAAGATCCCGTCCTTGATGGTCTCGCGGTCGTAGGCCATGCCCGTCCGTTTACCGGTCCCGTCTAGTGGTCTGTCAGACAGCAGGGATATTAGAAGCGCCGGCCGCCGACGCAAGCCGGGCGGCGAACGCCGGCCTCACCGCGGCAGGTCGACCAGGATGATCTCCGTCTCCTCCTCGGCCTCCAGCCGCACGCTGTCCAGGCCGCTTAGGACGACGCCGTCGCGCGCGGCGACCGGCGTTCCATCCACCCGAAAGGCGCCGCGCGCGGCGACCAGATAGGCCTGCCGATCGGCGCCCAGCGGATGGTCGAGCGCGGCCCCCGCGGCCAGGGTTCCGGCGAAGAGGGTCGCGTCCTGGTCGATGGCGGCGGCCCCTTCCGCGCCCGGCCGGCCGGAGGCGAGCGCGGTCAGCGCGCCGGCGTCCGCGTCCTTCGGGAAGGCGCGCGTCTCCCAGCGCGGGGTCAGGCCCTGGCGGCGCGGGACGATCCAGATCTGGAAGATGCGGGTGAGGTCGTCCTCCAGATTGTACTCCGCATGCACGACGCCGGTTCCAGCGGACATCACCTGAATGTCCCCGGCTTCGGTCCGGCCGACATTGCCCAGGCTGTCCTGGTGCGTGATCGCCCCTTCGCGCACATAGGTGATGATCTCCATGTCGCGATGCGGATGCGGGTCGAAGCCGGTCTTGGGCTGGATCGCATCGTCGTTCCACACCCGCAAGGGGCCGACGCCCATGCGCGCCGGGTCGTAATAGTGGCCGAAGCTGAAATGATGCTTCGCGTCCAGCCAATCGAGCCGGAAGGCGCCCAGGCTGTCGAAGGGTCTGATCTCGACGCCCATGATCTTGCTCCTCCTTCTCTTCGGGATCAGGCGGCGGCCAGCCGCTAGCGCCCGTGCGGTTGATCGAAATCCAGTTCGGGGCCGGCCGGGACGACGCCGGTCGGATTCACATGATCGTGGCTTTCGTAATAGTGCCGCTTCATGTGCTGGAAATCGCAGGTCTCGGCCACGCCCGGGATCTGGTAGAGGTCGCGGGTGTAGGCCCAGAGGTTCGGATAGTCGACGATGCGGCGCAGATTGCACTTGAAGTGGCCGACATAGACCGCATCGAAGCGCACCAGCGTGGTGAAGAGGCGCACGTCCGCCTCCGTCATCCGGTCGCCCATCAGGTAGCGCCGGGTCGAAAGCCGGTCCTCCAGCCAGTCGAGCGTCGCGAACAGCGGATAGACCGCCTCCTCATAGGCGTCCTGGCTTGTGGCGAAGCCGGATTTATAGACCCCGTTGTTGACGGCGTCGTAGACCCGCGCGTTGACGGCGTCGATCTCCGCGCGCAGATTCTCCGGATAATAGTCGCCGGGCGTCGCGCCGACGCCGTCGAAGGCGCTGTTCAGCATGCGGATGATCTCGGCGGATTCGTTGCTGACGATCAGGTCGCGCTCCTTGTCATAGAGCACCGGCACCGTCACCCGGCCCGAATAGTCCGGTTTCACATGGGTGTAGAGCTGGTGCATGAAATCGACGCCGTGCACCGGGTCTTTGACCACGCCCGGGCCGTCCTCGAAGCTCCAGCCCTGACCGCCCATCAGCCAGTTCACGACCGAAACGCCGATCATCCCGTCGAGCCCCTTCAGGGCGCGCAGGATCAGCGTCCGATGCGCCCAGGGGCAGGCCAGCGAGACGTAGAGATGATAGCGCCCGGGCTCGGCCGCGAAGCCGCCCTCGCCCGTCGGGCCCGGCGCGCCGTCCGGCGTCACCCAGTTGCGGAAGGCGCTGTCCCAGCGCTTGAAGCGCCCGCCGTGCTTGTCGGTGTCGTACCATTGGTCGCGCCATTCGCCGTTGACCAGCAGTCCCATGGCTCCGTCCTCCTTGATCCGATGGTCCGGGTCGGCCTCGCCCTTCGAGACGGCCCCCCGCGGGGCCTCCTCAGGGTGAGGCCTTTGCGCATGCTGTTCCCCTGGGGCCTCCGCGCATGCCGTTTCACTCAGGGCCTCGTCCTGAGGAGGACGCGACGCGTCCGTCTCGAAGGACGAGCCCCGCCCGCTCAGGCGCTCAGCTTGCTCGCGATCGCGGCGACCCTCTCGCCCTGCGCGCGGGCGAGCGTGAGGTCGATCTCGCTCGGCTGCCGCGACCCGTCCGGACCGGCGATCGCCGCCGCGCCGTAGGGGGTGGAGCCGCGCGGCTCGGTGAGGTCGGCGAGCTCCGCATTGTCGTAGCTCAGCCCCACGATCACCATCCCGTGGTGGGCGAGCGTGTTCCAGAAGCTGGTCACCGTCGTCTCATGCCCGCCGTTGGTGCCGGTCGAGGTGAAGACGGAGCCGACCTTGCCGATCAGCTTGCCGCCGGCCCACAGCCCGCCCGTCTGATCCAGGAAGTTGCGCATCTGGGCGGCCATGTTGCCGAAGCGGGTCGGCGTGCCGAAGAGGATCGCGTCATAGTCGCCGAGTTCCGCCGGATCGGCGATCGGGGCGGCCTGATCCTGCTTGGCGCCGATCTTGTCCGCGATCTCCTGCGGCATCAGCTCGGGCGCGCGCTTGATCGCGACCTCCGCGCCCTCGACGCGGCGCGCGCCTTCGGCGACGGCTTCCGCCATCGTCTCGATATGGCCCCAGGTGGAATAGTAGAGCACCAGAATCTTCGCCATCGGTCCCATCCTTCCTGTCGTCGCGGGGCCGGGCGCCGCCGCTCATTTCCCCGTGAAAATGGCCGTCCTCCGCTAGGCAAACAATCGGGCCTCTGGTAATCAGATTGTTCACTGAGACCCAACAATCCGCAGGAGGGTCGGCGCGCGTCATGAACGATCTCAGCGGCATCGCGGTGTTCGCCGCCGTGGCGGAGGCGGGCAGCTTCACCAAGGCGGGCGCGCGGCTCAATCTCTCGAAATCCGCCGTCAGCAAGCAGATCAGCAAGCTGGAGGAGCGGCTGGGCGCGCAGCTCATGAACCGCACGACGCGCCGGCTCAGCCTGACCGAGGTCGGCCAGGCCTTCTATGAGCGCTGCCGGCGCATCGTCGCCGAGGCGGAGGAGGCGGAACTCGCCGTCACCCGCCTGCAGATCGCGCCGCGCGGCATCCTGAAGCTCTCCGCCCCGGTCAGCTTCGGGGTCGAGCATCTGGGCCCGGCCCTGCCCGACTTCATGGCGCAGCACCCGGAGATGCAGATCGACATGGAATGCGCCGACCGCCTGGTCGATCTGGTGGAGGAGGGGTTCGACCTCGCCGTGCGCATCGGGCGCTTGCGCGATTCCAGCCTGATCGCCAAGCGCATCGCCTTCATCCGGCGCAAGGTGCTGGCCGCGCCCGGCTACTGGGCGGCGCACGGCAAGCCCGAGCATCCGTCCGAACTGACGGCGCATTCCTGCCTCACCTACACCTATCTGCAGACTGCGCAGAACTGGGAGTTCCGCGACCCGGAAACGGACGAGGACTTCACCGTCGCCGTGCCGACCGGCGCGCTGCACGCCAACAACGGCCATGTGCTGGCCGACGCCGCGGCGGGCGGCCAGGGGGTGGTGTTCAGCCCCACCTTCATTTGCCGCGAGGCGATCCGCGAGGGGCGCCTCGAACCCGCGCTGGAGGCGTTCGAGCCGGAGCCGATCGGCGTGCACGCCGTCTATCCGCCGAACCGGCACCTGTCGGCCAAGGTGCGCGCCTTCATCGATTTCCTCGCCGCGCGCTTCGCCGGCCCGGAAGAAACCTGGCCCTGAACCGAGGAAGGATCGGATGGGACGTCGCATCGCCCTGATCAACGGTCATCCGGACCCCGATCCGCGCCATTTCGACCATGCGCTGGCCGACGCCTACGCCGAAGGCGCGGCCGCGGCGGGCCACGAGGTGCGGCGGGTCGATGTCGGCCCGATGCGCTTCGAGACCGTGCGCTCCCAGCGCGAGTTCGAGGACTTCTCGGCCCCGCCCGACGTGGCCGAGGCGCAGCGGGCGATCGAGTGGGCGCAGCATCTGCTGATCCTCTATCCGCTCTGGCTCGGCGGGCCGCCGGGGCGCTTCAAGATGTTCCTGGAGCAGGCCCTGCGCCCAGGCTTCGCCTTCGATTCGGCGGGAGAGGGCATGCCGAAGAAGCGCCTCACCGGCCGCTCGGCCCGGATCGTGGTGACGATGGGCATGCCGGCCTTCTACTACCGCTGGGTCTGGCGCGCCCACAGCCTGAAGAGCCTGAAGCGCGACGCGCTGGGCTTCTGCGGGATCGGCCCGGTCCGCACCACCCTGATCGGCGGCGTCGAGACGATCGGCGACGCCGGCCGGAGCAAATGGCTGGAGCGGCTGCGCGCGCTCGGCGCGCGCGGCGAATAGCGCGCCCGCTGGAAAAAAGTATTGTGTCCCCGATTTTCCCGCTGGAAAAAAGTATTGTGTCCCCGATTTTGTCTGTCCCCGATTTTGTCCCCGATTTGGGGATGGACCCCTGCTCTACGCTTCGCTCCGGCCGGGATGACGCCCGCACCGGCGACATGAAGGGCGGCAGGATTTCGGGTTGCGGGGACGCTTCGCGACGCCAACGCGGCCGCGCTCACCCCGGCCGGTCGAGCGCGGCGCGCCAGGCCATCAGGACGCCGACGGCGCCGGCGCTGAGGCCCATGGCGAGCGGCAGGCCGGCGGGGCCGATCGCCTGCATCACCGCGCCGGCGATCGGCGCGCCGGAGAAGGTGCCGAGCTCCCAGGTCAGGATGAAGGCCGCATTCGCCGCCGCCATCCCGCCGATCATCGCGAAGCGCGCGCCGAGCAGGGCCAACGCGACCGTATAGAGCCCGATCAGACAGCCGCCCCAAACCACCAGCATCGGATAGAGCAGCACCGGCCGGTCGGTCAGCGGGACCAGGAGCGCCGCCCCGACGACCGAAACCAGCGCCAGCACGACGATCAGCCGGTGCCGGTCCTGCACCCGGTCGGCCAGCCATCCGATCGGGAACTGCAGCAGGAGCCCGCCGCCCAGCAGCGCCGCCTGGAGCAGCGCCGCCTTGTCCTCCGTCAGGCCGGCGCGCACGCCGTAGAGCGCCATCATGCCGAGCGCCGCCCCCTGGGCGACGCCCATCAGCAGCCCGGCCGTCATCAGCCGCGGCGCGAGGCGGAACACCTTGGCGAGCGCCGCCTTGGCCAGCGGCTCGAAGATCGGCGCGCCGGCGCGGCCCGGCCCGATGGCGAGCGCCGAGGCCGCAGCCAGCCCCGCGATGACGAGAAAGCCGGTCGAGCCCTGGCTGCCGATCGCGGTCAGCACCAAGGGCCCGGCGGCCGTGCCGCCGATGAAGCAGGCGACGTAGAGCGACAGGATGCGCCCGCGCTCGCGCTCGTCGGCCGCCTGGTTGAGCCAGCTCTCGCTCGCCACCCAATGCACCGACATGCCGAGGCCGGCCAGGAAGCGCAGGATCGTCCAGGCCCAATAGCCCGGGATGAAGACCATGGCGACGACGCCGGCGGCGAAGACCCAGGCCCCGCCGAACACGGCCCCCGTATAGCCGACCCGCCGCAGCACGCCGCCGATCAGCGGCGCGGTGAAGAAGATCGCGCAGGAAGAGGCGGCCGCGTTGATCCCGATCATCAGCGGGCTGACGCCCATCTGGTCGAGTTTCAGCGGCAGGAGCGGCAGGAACATCCCCACCGCCACCCCGAAGAAGAGATTGCTGACCAGCACCGCCGCATAGCCGCGCATCCGCGCCGGATGCGGGATCGTCGCCGCGCCGGGGAGGTTCCCGCCCGCCATGCTCAGCGTCCGACCGCGTAGCCCTGCATGCCGCGCGGATTGGCCGCGCCCTTGATCGTCCCGTCCGGATCGTAACCCGCCGCGGAGAGCCGCCCTTCCGACCAGTCGCCGCCGACCGTCACGTCGTGGCCGCGCGCGCGCAGGCCCTCGATTACCGGGTCCGCGAAGCGCCCCTCCATCACGATCCGGTTCGGGATCGCGTGACGCGGGAAGAAGCTGGAGGGAAAATGCTCCGAATGCCAGGCGGGCGCGTCGATCGCCTGCTGCAGAGTCATGCCGTGGTCGATGTGGCGCAGCAGCATGATGATCTGCATCTGGTCCTGGGTGTCGCCGCCCGGCGTGCCGAAGGCCAGATAGGGCCGCCCGTCGCGATAGGCGAGCGACGGGGTCAGCGTCGTGCGCGGCCGCCGCCCCGGCTGCAGCGCCGCCGGGGCGGCGGGGTCGAGCCAGGCCATCTGAAGTCGCGTGCCGAGCGCGAAGCCCAGCGCCGGAATGACCGGCGAGGATTGCAGCCAGCCGCCCGACGGCGTGGCCGAGACCAGATTGCCGAACGCGTCCGCCACGTCCAGGTGGCAGGTGTCTGAGGCGTGCAGCTTGCTCTCTTCCGCGGTCGGCTCTCCCCCGCCGAAGCGGGCCATGACGCCCTCCGCCGGCCGGCGCGCGCAGGCGGCGGCGTAGTTGACGGACCAGCCTGCGCCGGGGATTTCCCCCGGGCGGAAGGCGGAGGAGGCCTCCCGCCCGATCAGCGCCCGGCGCCCGGCCGCGTAATCGGCCGACAACAGGCGCTCGAGCGGGACATCGACGAACTCCGGATCGCCGTAGTAGGCGTCGCGGTCGGCGTAGGCGAGCTTGATCGCCTCGGTCACCGTGTGGACGAAGGCCTCCCCCAGCGGGTCAAGCGCGGCGATGTCGAATCCCTCGAGCAGCGCCAGCGTCTGCAGCAGCGCCGGGCCCTGGCTCCAGGGTCCGCACTTGAAGATCCGATGGCCGCGATAGGCGATCGAGACCGGCGCCTCGTAGGAGGCGCGCCAGCCCGCCATATCCTCCGCCCGAAGGAAGCCGGCGTTGTTGCGTCCCGTGCCGTCGAAATGGGGCGCCGTCCGGCAGAAGCGGTCGATCTCCTCCGCCACGAAGCCTTCGGCCCAAGCGGTGCGGGCGGCGTCGATCTGGGCGACGCGGTCCGCGCCCGCGGCCTCCGCCTCGCGCACCAGCCGCTTCCAGGTCTCCGCGAGCTGCGGGTTGCGGTAGAGCGCGCCCGGCGACGGGGGCGCGCCGCCCGGCAGGAAGATGGCGGCGCTGGAGGGCCAATGCTCGGCCAGCATCTGTTGCACCGCCTTGATGGTCTCGACCGCGCCGAGGGGGATCGGGCAGCCGCGCTCCGCATAGCCGATCGCGGGCGCCAGCACGTCGCCGAGGCGCAGCGTCCCATGATCGCGCAGCATCAGCGCCCAGGCGTCGAAGGCGCCGGGGATGCAGGGCGCCGTCAGCCCGGTCCCGGGCACGCTCTCAAGCCCCAGCGCGCGGAACGCCTCGATGGTCGCGCCCTTCGGCGCCGGGCCCTGGCCGCAGATCACACGCGGGCTCTCCTCGCCCGCGACCTGGATCAGGATGGGCGCGTCGCCGCCGGCGCCGTTCATGTGCGGTTCGGCGACCTGCAGGACCATGCCGGCCGCGAAGGCCGCGTCGAAGGCGTTGCCGCCGCGCTCCAGCACGCCCAGCGCAGTCTGCGAGGCGATCCAATGGGTCGAGGCGGCGACGCCGAAGGTTCCGCGGATCTCCGGGCGGGTCGTGAAAGGCGGCGGGGCGGCGGTCATGGGGCCTCCTGCGAAGACGCGGCCGGGGATGGCGCCGGCCCCACGGGACCGGGTCGGATGGGAAGCCGCGCACCTGCGGCGCGCCGGATCATCTGGCGGACCCGTCCGGCGGGGGCTCTTCCCCGCCTTCGGCCAAGCGGGCGATGTCGTCGAAGAGGGCGCGCCATTCGTCCTCGCCGATCTCCAGAAAACCGAAGCCGCGCAGCAGGAAGGCCCCTTCCGAGGCCAGCAGCGCCAATCGGCGGCGACGGCCTTCCGGGGTCTGCGGATCGCCGAGCGCGTCCATCTGACGCCGGTACCAGGCGCGCGTCTCCGACAGGTTCCCGCGGGCCTGGACCAGGGCGGCGAGCATCACCGCCTCGCGCGAGCTCTCCGCCTGCGAGCCGTCGCGGGTCGCCTGCAGATAGGCGGCGAGCCGCCGGTCCGGGCCCGGATCGTCGCCCGCCAGCCGCTGCAGGGTGGCGTCGAACTCGGCGCCCCAGCGGCGCAGCATGGCCGCGATCAGATCGTCCTTGGAGCCAAAGCAATACTGCACCCCGCCCTTGGTGATGCCGGCCGCGCGGGCCACCGCGTCGATGGTCAGTCCGCCGGCGCCCACTTCCGCCACGACGGCTTCCGCGGCGTCCAGCACATGGTCGCGGTCGATGGTTCGCGGACGTCCCGCCATGGCCCTTGCCTTCGCCCTTGCTCTGTTTTAATTCAATACGTATGTATTTAATTGCCGTCAAGCGGACGGCGGCTCTCTTGTTTGCGGCGAGGCCGGCATGATGTCAAAGCGCGAACGCTGGGGGGTTCTGGCCATCGTCTCCAGCGCCCTGTTCCTGATCTGCGTCGATGTGACGGTGCTCTATACGGCGCTGCCGCGCCTGACCCAGGATCTGGGGGCGAGCGCCGCCCAGAAGCTCTGGATTCTGAACGCCTATCCCCTCGTCGTGGCCGGTCTGTTGCCCGGCATGGGGACGTTGGGCGACCGGATCGGCTACAAGCCGCTCTTCATGGGCGGGTTGGTCGTGTTCGGGATCGCCTCGCTGATCGCCGCCTTCGCGCCGACGCCGCCGGTCCTGATCGCCGGACGCGCGCTGCTGGCGGTGGGCGCGGCGATGATGATGCCGGCCACGCTGTCGATCATCCGCCACGTCTTCGAGGACGAGCGCGAGCGCGCCATCGCCTTCGGCGTCTGGGCCGGCGTCGCCTCCGGCGGCGCGGCGCTGGGGCCGGTTCTGGGCGGCGCGCTGCTTGAGGTCTTCTGGTGGGGCTCCGTCTTCCTGATCAACGCCCCGATCGTGCTCGTCGCGCTGATCGCGGCGCATTTCAAGACGCCGGCGCTGAAGCCGTCGGGCGGGCCGCCGTGGGATCTGGTCGGCTCGGCGCAGATCATGGTCGGGCTGATCGCGCTCGCCTTCGCGGTCAAGGAGGCGGCGCAGCACAGCCCCTCGCTGGCGGCGGTCGCCGCGGCGCTCCTGCTGGGGGCGGCGGCGCTGACGCTGTTCGCGCGGCGCCAGCGCCGGGCCCGGCATCCGCTCATCGACTTCGCGCTCTTCAGGCGGCCGCTGTTCGCCGCCGGGGTCGCGACCGCGGTCGTCGCGATGGTCGCGATGATCGGGGTCGAACTGGCCTTGAGCCAGCGCCTGCAGCTCGTCCTCGGCTACACGCCGTTGCAGGCGGGTCTGTTCCTGTTGCCGGTCCCGCTGGGCGCCTTCCTGGCGGGCCCGTTGGCGGGCTGGCTGATGGGGCGGGCGCCGGTCGCCCGGATGCTGGGGGCGCCGCTGGCGCTGACCGGGCTGGGCGCGGCCGGACTGCTCGCCGCAGGGGACGCCGGGGAGAGCGCCGGGATCGCGCTGCAGCTCGCCGCGCTCGGCGTCGTCGGGGTCGGGATCGGCGCGGCGATGACCGCGGCCTCCGCCACCATCATGACCACGGCGCCGGCCGAGCGGGCGGGCATGGCCGCCTCGATCGAGGAGACCTCCTACGAACTGGGCGGGGCCGTCGGCGTCGCGCTGATGGGCGCGCTGATGACGGCGGTCTACGGCGCCGCCTTCGTCGCGCCGGCCGGCGGCGTCTTTCCGGCCGCTGCCTTCGAAGGGATCGATCAGGCGCTGAGCGTCGCGGCGGCGATGCCGGGGGCCGAGGGGGACGCGCTGGCCGCCGCGGCGCGCGCGGCCTTCGACCGCGCCTTCGAGGCGGTGTGCGCCCTGGCGGCGGCCCTGATGCTGGCGGCCGGCCTCGCGCTCTGGCGCGTTGCCGGGCGGAAGGCGGGCGCAGGGGCGGCGAGCCGACAGGCGGCGAGCTGACCCGCGCGTCAGAGCAGCGCCTTCACCGGGCCGGAGACGGCGATGTGGCCTTCCTCGGCGAAGCGCTCATGGTTCCGCTCGATGTCGGAGAGCTTGTAGAGATAGTTCACCATCATGCCGCAGGACTGCGCGAGGCCCTTCTGCGAGCGGTCGCCCAGCCAGTTGATGCGCTCGACCTGCGCGCCGTTGGAGAGATGGAAGCGCGCGACCGGATCGCGCGGCCCGCCGCGCTTCTTCTCACGCACCAGATAGCGCGCGCACAGCCGCATCAGCGGCTCCTTCAAGGCGGCGGCGAGCGCCGGATCGTCGACCCAGCCCGGATCGGCCAGCAGTTCCGGCAGATGGCCCTTGGCGACGGTGCGGCCGGTCGCCTGCTTCAGGCGCTTGCGGTCCTCCGCCGTCAGCAGCTTGGGCGCGCCCTCCGCCAACAGGCCCTCCATCCATTTCCGGAAGCCGGGGATCGGCGACAGGGTGGAGAAGGTCTTCAGGTTCGGCAGATCGCGCTGCAGATCGTCCACCACCCGCTTGATCAGGAAGTTGCCGAGGCTGATCCCCCGCAACCCCGTCTGGGTGTTGGAGATCGAATAGAAGATCGCCGTATCCTGCCGGCGCGGGTCGGCCGTCGGCGCGTCCTCGTCCAGCAGCGTCTGGACGTTGCCGGCCAGCCCCTTCACCAGCGCGACCTCGACGAAGATCAGGGGCTCCATCGGCATGTTCGGGTGGAAGAAGGCGTAGAGGCGGCGGTCCGCGGCGAGACGGTTGTGCAGATCGTCCCAACTGCGGATCTCGTGCACCGCCTCGTACTCGATCAGCTTCTCCAGCAGCGCCGCCGGCGATTGCCAATTGATCGCCTGCATCTCCAGGAAGCCGATGTCGAACCAACTCGTCAGCAGCGCCTTCAGGTCGCGCTCGACGGGCGCCAGCTCCGGCGCCTCCTTCAGGAAAGACAGCGCGTCGGCGCGCATGTCGACCAGGAACTTCACCCCCTGCGGCAGGGCGTTGAACTGGGTCAGCAGCCGCACCCGCGGCGCCGCCAGCGCGCCGCGCAGCGCGTCCTGCGCGTCGCGCCGGGCCGCCTCGTCCGAGGCGTCGCGATAGCGCTCGACGGCGGCGTTGACCGCCGCGCGGTCCGGCCCGAACTCTTCGGCCAACAGGGTGAGAAAGCGTTTGCGGCCCTCGCGCCCGAGATCGAGATAGATCTGCCCCAGGCCCGCGGCGCGCTGGCGGGCGGAGACCTCGCCGCCGCGTGCGGTCAGGCAGGCGGCGATGCGCCGCTTCAGATCCGTCTGCTCGCGCGCGCCCAGATCCGCGCGCGCCCTGGCCGGCGCCTCGGCTCCGCTCAGCTCGCGCCAGGCGGTGCGCACGCTCTCCCAGGTGCGCAGCAGCAGGCCGGGCTCCTCCGGGCCCGGCGCGGGCGTCCGCGCCTGGGGCGCGGCCTCGGCCTCAAGCAGCCCAGGCTCGACAGGCGCGGGCTTCACGGGCTCGGCGCGGTCGGCGCGGCGCGGCGCCGCGCTCTCGGCGGCTTGGGGTCGGTCGGCGTCCGGCACGACGGGCTCCTGTCGGCGTCTCGGGATCGCTTACCTTTCGCATATGAGGCGCCGTTGACAAGCGGGCAAGGGCCATGCCCTTTTCCAGACGCGACGGATCGGCGCAGCGCCGTCGCGGCCCTCCGGGCGCCCCCAATCACAACACATCAAGGAGTCGAGCGCCGATGACCGATCGCGACGCCGGCGCCGAGCCGCCCTCCGACGCCCCGACCGGCCCTTTGTCCGGCGTCACAATCATCGACATGACCCGGGTTCTGGCCGGCCCCTACTGCACCCTGGTGCTGCGCGACCTCGGCGCGCGGGTGATCAAGGTGGAGCCGCCGGGCGGCGACGACGCGCGCGGCTTCGGCCCCTTCATCGAGGATCGGTCCGCCTATTTCCTGTCCTTGAACCGGGGCAAGGAATCGATCGCGCTCGACCTCAAGCAGGCGGCGGACCGGCGCGTCTTCGACGCGCTCCTCGACCGCGCCGACGTGCTGGTGGAGAACTACCGCGCCGGGACGCTGGAGAAGCTGGGCTACGATTGGACGGCGCTCAGCAGCCGCTGGCCGCGCCTCGTCTACGCCGCCGTCTCCGGCTTCGGCCATTCCGGTCCCTATGCGGGGCGCGCCGCCTACGACATGGTGGTCCAGGGCATGGGCGGGATCATGAGCGTCACCGGCTGGCCCGGGGGCGAGCCGACGCGCGTCGGCACCTCGGTCGGCGACATAACGGCCGGCCTCTTCACCGCGATCGGGATCTGCGCCAGCCTGAAGGACCGGGAGCGCACCGGCCGCGGCGCCAAGGTCGATGTCGGCATGCTGGACTGCCAGATCGCCATTCTGGAGAACGCGATCGCCCGCTTCGCCGTCAGCGGCCAGGCGCCGGGGCCGCTCGGCGCGCGCCACCCCTCGATCACGCCGTTCGAATCCTACCGCACCGCGGACGGTCACGTCATCGTCGCCGCCGGCAACGACAAGCTGTTCGCGAAGCTCGCCGGGGCGCTCGGCCGGCCGGAGTGGACCGAGGAGGCGCGCTTCCGCGACAACCAGGCGCGGACCACCCATGTCGACGCCCTGAAAGCCGAGATGGAGGCCGTGCTGACCGGCGAGAGCACCGAACATTGGCTGGCCGTGCTGGAGCGGGCGGGCGTTCCCTGCGGGCCGATCAACGACGTGGCGCAGGCGCTCGCCGACCCGCAGGTTCGCGCGCGCAACATGGTGGTGGAGATGCTGGACCCGGGTCTCGCGGAGCCCCTGATCATGGCCGGCAATCCGATCAAGAGCTCGGCCTATCCCGACCCGACGACCCGGCCCGCCGCGCCGGCGTTGGACGCGCACCGGGCCGCACTCCTCGCAGAGCTGGGCCTGGAGGATGGCTGACGACCGCATGCCGACCCACCTGCTGGTGGGGGCGGGGCTCGCCCGCTGCTCGGCGGACGGCACGCCGGCCGCCGTGCTGCACAGGGGCGAGCGGATGAGCGGCGTGCTGCTGGTCAAGATCAACCGCTTCGCCGACGGGGTGCGCCTGCTGACCCAGCAGCGCGATCTCGACGGCGTGCTCGGCTGGGTTCCGGCGCTGGGCGAAGCGTCGGTCACGGAAGCCGACGCGGACGCCTATATCGCCCGCGCCCGCGCCCGCGACCCGGATCTCTGGGTCGTCGAGATCGAGGACCGCGCCGGCCGCAATCCCTTCGACCCGAAAGATGCGGAGGACTGAGCCCATGCGCTGGATCGACGCCGAGGCCGTGCGGGACGCGACCACGCCCTTCGACGCGCTGTTCGATTGGCTGGAGGCGGCGCACCGCAAGCCTCCGGCCCTTACCCGGCGCGCGCTGATCGAGGTCGAGGCGCCCGACGGAACGGCCAACGCCTTCCTGACCCTGCCCGCCTGGGCGCCTGGCGAGGGCCTTGGCGTGAAGATGGCGACCGTTTTTCCCCAGAATGAGAAGAACGGCGCCGACCTGCCGGCGATCCAGGGCGTCTACCAGCTTTTCGACGGGTCGACCGGCGCGCCGGCGGCCGTGATCGACGGCACGATGCTGACACTCCGGAAGACGGCGGCGGACAGCGGGCTGGGCGCGCGCCTCCTCGCCCCGCCCGAGCCGGAGGTGATGCTGATGGTCGGGGCCGGCGGACTCTGCCCGCCTCTGATCGAAGCGCACCGCGCGGCCCGGCCGAGCCTGAACCGCATCCTGATCTGGAACCGCACGGCCGCACGCGCCGAAGCGCGGGCCGAGGCGCTGCGCGCCGCCGGGATCGACGCCCGGGCGGTCGCGGAGATCGAGCCGGCGGCGCGCGATGCCGACGTGATCTCCTGCGCCACCATGGCGACGGAGCCGCTGATCCGCGGCGCCTGGCTGAAGCCGGGCTGCCATCTGGACCTCGTCGGCGGCTACACGCCGGCGATGCGGGAGGCGGACGACGACGCCTGCACGCGCGCCCGCCTCTTCGTCGACAGCCGCCCCTTCACCATCGGCCATGCGGGCGATCTGGTGCAGCCGATGGCGGCGGGCGCGATCGGGGAGGACGACGTGCTGGCCGACCTGTTCCAGCTCTGCCAGGGCGCCCATCCGGGCCGCGGCGGCGACACGCAGGCCGTGACGCTGTTCAAGAACGGCGGCGGCGGGCATCTCGACCTGATGGTCGCGCAGTTCATCGCCCGGGCCGCAACATAGGAAGGCCCCGTCGGCGGCGGGAGGGCGCGCCTCCCGCCCTGCAACGGGGCCTCAGGTTCTGAGCCTAGGCGGCTCCGCTCACTGCAGCAGACTGCGCAGCATCCAGGCCGTCTTCTCGTGGATCTGCATGCGCTGGGTCAGCAGATCCGCGGTCGGCTCGTCGCCCGCCTCCTCGACGATGGGGAAGACGCCACGGGCGGTGCGGGCGACGGTCTCATGCCCCTTCACCAATTGCCGGATCATGTCCTCGGCCGCCGGGACGCCGGTTTCCTCCGGGATCGCGGTCAGGTCCGAGAAGGCCTTGTAGGAGCCGGGGGCGAAGGCGCCGAGCGCGCGGATGCGCTCCGCCACCTCGTCCACCGCCGTCGCCAGCTCGGTATATTGCTGCTCGAACATGGCGTGCAGGGTGTGGAACATCGGGCCGGTGACGTTCCAGTGGAAATTGTGCGTCTTGATGTAGAGCGTGTAGCTGTCCGCCAGCACCCGCGCGAGCCCGTCCGCGATGCGCGCGCGCTGATCGGCCTCGATCCCGATATCGATTTCCATATCCTTGGCCATGGGAACCCTCCTTGAAACCGGCCGCGGACCGCCGCCGGCGTTTTCAGTGTGTCTGATCCTAATATGGCCAAAAAAGCATAGGGTTCAATGTTTTTTTAGAATAATTCTAAATTTGGTCCGCGTCAGCCGCCGTCCTCCTCCTCGCGCAGGGACTCGAGGCGCAGCCACTCCTCCTCGGCGTCCGAGAGCGCCGCCTGGGCCTTGGCGAGCGCCGCCGTCGCCTTGGCGAAACCGTCCGGATCGCGGCCGTAGAGGCCGGGGTCGGCGAGCGCCTCCTGCAGGGGCGCGATGGCGGCCTCCAGCGTCTCGATCTGTCCGGGCAGCGCGGCGAGCCGGTGCCGGTCGGTGAAGCTGAGCCTGGCGGCCGGCGCGGCCTTGGCCGCAGCGCCGGGCGCCGGCGCCTTCTTGCGCGGGGCTTTGGCGCGGTCCGGCGCGGCCGGCGGGGCGCCGCCCCCGCCTTGCGCCAGCATGTCGCTGTAGCCGCCGGCGTAGACGGCCCAGCGCCCCTCGCCCTCCGCATGGACCGTCGCGGTCACCGTGCGGTCCAGGAAGTCGCGGTCGTGGCTGACCAGCAGGACCGCGCCGGGATAGTCCGAGACCATCTCCTGCAGCAGGTCGAGCGTCTCCAGATCCAGATCGTTGGTCGGCTCGTCCAGCACCAACAGGTTCGACGGTTGCGCCAGCGCGCGGGCCAGCATGAGCCGGCCACGCTCCCCGCCGGAGAGCCGGGCGACCGGCGTCCCCGCCTGACCCGGATCGAACAGGAAGTCCTTCATGTAGCTGCGCACGTGGCGGCGCTCGCCGGCGACGCTCACCCACTCGCCCTCCCCGGCCAGCGCTTCGGCCAGCGTCGCGTCCGGCTTCAGGCTGGCGCGCATCTGGTCGAGGGTCGCGATCTCCAGATTGGCGCCCAGCGTCACCTCGCCCGCGTCGGGCGTCAAGTCGCCGATCAGCATCCGCAGCAGGGTCGTCTTGCCCGCCCCGTTTGGCCCGACGAGACCGATGCGGTCGCCGCGCAGGACCCGCAGCGAGACATCGCGCACGATCCAGCGGTCGCCGTAGCGCTTCTCGATATGCTGCGCCTCGATCACCCGCTTGCCGGACAGGCCGGCCTCGCTGACCGTCAGGCGCACCTGGCCCGCGGGGCCGGTCTGGGCGCGGCGCTCCCGGCGCAACTCCTGCAGTCGGCGCAGGCGGCCCTGATTGCGCTTGCGCCGGGCGGTGACGCCCTTGTGCAGCCACTCGGTCTCGGCGGCGAGCTTTTTGTCAAGGCGGCGGCGGCCCTCCGTCTCCTCGTCCAGCAGCCGCTCGCGCCAATCCTCGAAGCCCTCGAAGCCGCCGTCGAGCCGGCGCGCCCGCCCGCGGTCGAGCCAGACGACCGCCTGACCCAGCCGCTCCATGAAGCGCCGATCGTGGCTGATCAGCACCAGCGCGGAGCCGAGGCGCTGCAACTCGCCTTCCAGCCATTCGATGGTCGGCAGGTCCAGATGGTTCGTCGGCTCGTCCAGCAACAGCAGCTCCGGGCGCGGCGCCAACGTGCGGGCGAGCGCGGCGCGCCGCGTCTCCCCGCCGGAGAGCGGCCCCGGGTCGGCGTCCGGATCAAGCCCCAGCCGCTCCAGCAGGCGCCGCGCGCGATGCGGTCCGTCGGTCGGGTCGAGCCCGTCGGCGGCGTAGTCCACCAGCCGATCGTAACCCGACAGGTCCGGCTCCTGCGGCAGGTAGCGCAGCGTCGCGCCGGGCTGCAGGAAGCGCTCTCCCGCGTCGGGCTGGATCGAACCGGCGGCGATCTTCAGAAAGGTCGACTTGCCGGAGCCGTTGCGGCCGACGAGGCAGATGCGCTCGCCCGGCTGAACCGACAGATCCGCGCCGTCGAGAAGCGGCGTCGCGCCGAAGCGCAGGCGGATGTCGGAGAGTAGGAGAAGCGGCGGCGCCATGACGCCGAGGGGTCTAGCGCGCGCCGCGGGGCCGAGCAAGCGCGCGCGGGCGAGCCGTCGGGATCCTGACCGCCGTCAGCCGCCTTCGCTCTCGCGCTCGGCGCGGCGGATGCGGCGGTCCTGCTCGTCGTCCTCGATGGCGCGCCAAGCGGCGCCGTCCATGTCGGAATACTGGCCCGAGCGCAGCGACCACAGGAAGGCGGCCAATCCGATGAGGCCGAGCAGCAAGGCGGCGGGTATGAGAAAGACGAGATGGCTCATGCGGCGCCCTCCAGCCTGGGCTGCGCGGCGGGGGCGGCGGGCGCGGCGGGCGCGGGCGCGGCCCGGCGCCCCTGCCGGTCGAGCGCCCGGGTGACGCGCCCCGCCCCCAGATTGAGCCGCAGCGCGTTCGAGATCACGACGATCGACGAGCCCGACATGGCGAGCGCCGCCACCAAGGGCGTCACGTACCCGGACACCGCGATCGGAATCGCGATCATATTGTAGAGCGCGGCCAGCGCGAAATTCTGCAGGATCAGGGACCGCGCCCGGCGCGCGATGTCGAGCGCGCGCACCACGGCGTCCAGCCCTTCATGCAGGAAGACGAAACCCGCCGCCCGACGGCCGACATCGGCCGCGGTCGCCGGCGCGACGGAGGCGTCGGCGGCGCTGAGCGCGGGGGCGTCGTTCAGGCCGTCGCCGACCATCAGGACGCGATGGCCGGCGCCCTGAAGCGCCTGGATGCGGGCGATCTTGTCGGCCGGCTGAAGCCCGCCCCGCCAACGCCCGGCGCCGAGGGTCCGGGCGGCCTCGGCCACCCGGTCACGATGGTCGCCGGAGACGATTTCCGGCTCGAAGCCCTGCGCCTCCAGCCAGGCGAGCGTGCCGGCCGCGCCGGCGCGCGGCGCGTCCTCGAAGCGATAGAGGGCGAGCAGTTGGCCGTCGCGGCTGAGCGCGACGCCGGCCCGATCCTCCCCGGCGTCGTCCAGCGCCCAAGCCGGCCGGCCGAGCCGCAGAAGCGCCCCGCCCGCCGTCCCATCGGCCAGCCGCGCCTCCACGCCGCTGCCGGGGACTTCGCGGATCGCGTTCAGCGTCGGGGGGGCGGCCTGCGCTTCCAGAGCTTCGGCCGCCTCGGTCAGCGCCGTCGAGTAAGGATGGCGGCTGTTGCGGGCGAGGGCGCCGGCCAGCGCCAGCAGGTCCGGATCCTGCACCACCGCGTCCAGCAGGCGCGGGCGGCCGACGGTGAGCGTGCCGGTCTTGTCGAACAGCACCCGGTCGACGCGCGCCAGCGTCTCGAGCGCCGCGCCGTCCTTCAAGAGGATCCCGTGCCGGAACAGGCGGCCCGCCGCGACGACCTGCACCACCGGCACGGCGAGCGCGAGCGCGCAGGGGCAGGTGATGATCAGCACCGAGATTGCGATATAGAGCGCCCGGTACCAATCCCCCGCCGCCAGCCCCCATCCCAGGAAGGTCGCGAAGGCGACCAGATGCACGATCGGCGAATAGAAGGAGGCGGCGCGGTCGGCGTAGCGGCGGAAGCGGGGTTTGGCGCTCTCCGCCGCCTCCAGCATCGCCATCATCTCGGCCAGGAAGGATTGGCTCGCGGGCTTCACCGCTTCCAGCGTCAGCGCGCCCGAGAGGTTGAGCGCCCCGGCGGGAAGCTCGCCGCCCGGTCCGACGGCGATCGGATCGCTCTCGCCCGTCGCGATGGCGCAGTCGACGTCGCCTTCGCCGTCGAGCACGCGGGCGTCGACGGGAATGCGCTCGCCGGCGGCGACGAACAGGCGGTCGCCGGGGCGGATCGCCTCCAGCGCGCGCCAGACGCGCGCCCCGTCGGCCGCGATCACCGTGGCGCCGCGCGGAACCATGCGCTGCAGGGTCGCGGCCGCGCTGCGCGCGCGCTCACGCATCACATGGTCGAGCGTGCGGCCGATCAGCAGGAAGAAGAGCAGCGTCACCGAAGCGTCGAAATAGGCGTGCGGGCCGCTCTGCGCCGTCTCGTAGAGGCTGACCGCGACGGCCAGCACGAGCGCCAGCGAGATCGGCACGTCCATGTTCATCCGCCCGCGCCGCAGCGCGGCGAAGGCCGGCCGGAAGAAGGCCTGGCCGGCGAAGGCGACCGCGGGGATCGCGATCAGCGCCGAAATCCAGTGGAACAGATCGCGGGTCGAGCCCTCGGCTCCCGACCAGACCGAGACCGACAGCAGCATGATGTTGCCGGCCGCGAAGCCGGCGACGCCGAGCTGCAGGATCAGGCGCTTCAGCGTCCGGTCGCCGTCCGCCCCGGCCGCGTCGATCGGATGCGCCTTGTAGCCGATGCGGTCCAGCGCGGCGAAGATCGCGTCGGGATCGGCCGCGTCGGGCCGCCAGGTGACGGCGAGACGCTTGGTCGAGAGATTGACCCGCGCGCCCTGCACCATCGGCAAGGCGCCGACCGCGCCTTCGACCGCCCGGATGCAGCCGCCGCAATGGATCGCGGGAACCGCGAAGTGGGTCTCCACCGCGCCGCCGGCGAGCGGGCGGCTGGCGGCCAGCATCTCGTCCTTGCCGGCGGGACGGGGCGCGTCGGCCGCCGCCTCGCCGCCGGCGGCCGCATCGCGCGCCGCCGATCCGGCGGCGTTGCAGCAGCTCATTGACGCACGCCCTCCTGGACGGTGAAGCGGTGGATCTGGCGCCATTCCTCCTGGCCCGCCTGGGCGACGCGCAGATCGACCTCCCAGAGCCCGTCGGCGAGCGCGGTCGCGCCGCGATAGAGCCCGTCGGCGCCGCGCTCGAAGACGACGTCGTGGTCGAGCTGCTCGAAGGTCGGCCGCCCGACGACGGCGGTGATCCGATCCGCCGCCACGGGCGCGCCCTCGGCGTCGGTCAGCGACAACGTCAGCACCCCGCCGCGATAGTCGAGCGCGCCCCGCCAGCCGCGCTCCGCCTGTCGGTCGGCGGCGGCCAGCTTGTCGTTCCATTCCTGGCTGGCGACGTAGGAGTTCTTCACCACCAGGCCGGTCCAGGTCCCCGCCGCCATCACGGCGAGCACGCCGTTGACCGCGATGATGGTCCCGAAGAAAAGACAGAGAACCCCCAGCATGTGCCAGCCGGTGAAACGCTCCGGCGAAAAGACGGCCTTGATCATCAGCGGTCTCCTGTCGATACGAAGTTGCTCTCGTAGACGGCGCTTTCGGACCCGAAGATATCCTGCACCAGGAAGCGGATGGTCGCAGGGCTTTCCGCCACCTCGGCCGGGTCGGTCTGGACGAAGACGCGCTGGCTGCGCAGCTTGTCGGCGTCGACGTCGAGGAACAGCGCGTCCTTGGGATCGTCCGCGGCGCCGGGGGTCGTGATGACGGCCCCGGGCACGCCCTCGATGGTCAGGCGCACCGTGCGCGGCTCCGGCATCATGTTGAGGACCTTGACCGTATAGCCGTTGCGCACATTGCCGTCCGACAGCACCACGAAGCGCGGATTGCGGTCGTGCAGGATGTTGAGGTCAAGCCGGTCGCGCGTGGCGACATGGAAGACCATGGTGAGCCCGATCAGCGCCCACACCGCGAAATAGATCATGGTCCGCGGCCGGATGATCGACCGCCAGGAGGTGTGCTGCGCCTCAGGCGCGATGGAGCCGTCGGGCGCGTGCGACCGCCGCGGGTCGATCCGCCCGTCCGCGTCCTGGGACAGGCGCATGTTGGCGTTGTAGTCGTTCAGCGTGGCGTAGGAGATCAGCCCGCGGGGCCGGCCGACCTTGTCCATCATCTCGTCGCAGGCGTCGATGCACAGCGCGCAGGTGATGCACTCCAACTGCTGGCCGTCGCGGATGTCGATGCCCGTCGGACAGACGGCGACGCAGGCGTTGCAGTCGATGCAGTCGCCGACGATCTTGCCTTCCTTCTCCGCCTGCTTCTGGTGGCGCGAGCGCGGCTCGCCCCGCCAGTCGTTGTAGGTGACGGTCAGCGAGTTCTCGTCCAGCATGGCGCCCTGGACGCGCGGCCAGGGGCACATGTAGATGCAGATCTGCTCGCGCATATGGCCGCCGAGCGTGTAGGTCGTGAAGGTCAGAACCGCGACCGTGCCGTAGGCCACGACCGCCGCCTCGCCGGTGAAGAGCTCGACGAACAGCGTCGGCGCGTCGGCGAAATAGAAGATCCAGGCCCCGCCGGTCGCCACCGCGATCAGCAGCCAGATGGCGTGCTTCGCGGTGCGCTTGGCGATCTTCGAGGGTCCGTAGGGCTGCTTGTCGAGCCGCATGCGCTTGTTGCGGTCGCCCTCGATCAGCCGTTCGACCCAAATGAAGAGGTCGGTCCAGACCGTCTGCGGGCAGGTGTAGCCGCACCAGGCGCGGCCGACGGAGCTGGTGACCAGGAACAACCCGATCCCGGCCATCACCAGCATGCCGGCGACGTAATAGAACTCCTGCGGCCAGATCTCGATGAAGAAGAAGTAGAACCGCCGGTTCATGAGATCGATGAGCACCGCCTGGTCCGGCGCGAACTCCCCGCGGTCCCAGCGAATCCAGGGGGTGACGTAGTAGATCCCCAGCGTCACCGCCATGATGATCCACTTGAGCCGCCGGTAGGCCCCCTCCGCGCGCTTCGGATAGATCTTCTTCTTCGGCGCGTAGAGAGGCTGCTGCTGGTCGCGCCGGTTCACCGGCTCGACGTCGTAGCTTTCCGGGGTTCCCGCCTGCGTCCCGGACTGGACGCGTTCGGTCGCGGCGTCTTCGGCGGTGCTCGTCATCTCATACCTGCTCGGGTCGCTGCGGGGCGGCCGTTACTGGCCGCCGCCGAGCGAATGGACGTAAACGGTGAGCTGCTTGACCGTGGACTCGCCCAGGCGATCGACCCAGCTCGGCATGACGCCGTGTTGCGGGTTGTAGATCTGGGCGGCGATCTCATCGGTCTCGCCGCCATAGAGCCAGATCGCATCCGCGATGTTCGGGGAGCCCAGTTCGGGAATCCCCTCGCCCTCGGCGCCGTGGCAGCTCGCGCAATTTATCTCGAAGCTCTCCGCCGCGGCGCTCGCCTGGGCGGCGTCGTGCTCGAGCCCCGAGAGCGAGCGCACGTAATGCGCAAGCTGGGTGATCTCCTCACGCCCCAGGATCTGATCCGCCCCGAAGGCCGGCATCATCGCGAAGCGACTGTTCGGGTCGGCGTCGTAGCGCACGCCGTGGGCGATGGTCCAGTAGATCGCCTCCAGATCGCCGCCCCAGATCCAGGCGTCGTCATTGAGGTTCGGATAGCCGCCGACGGCGCCCTGCGCGCCCGACCCGTGGCACTGCGAGCAGTAGACCTTGAAGGCCGAGGAGCCGCCCGCCGTCGCGAAGCGCATCAGCTCCGCGTCGTTCGGGATTTCGGTCACCGGCGTGGCCTCGATCTGCTCCAGAAGGCCGGCGCGCTCGGCGCGCGCCTCGTCCATCGCCTCATGCAGTTCGCCCCGGCTGGAGTAGCCGCCCACGCCCTTGGTGGCGTCGTTGATCAGCGGCACCGCGGGATAGTAGATCATGTACCCGATCGAGAAGACGATCGTGGCGTAGAAGATCCACACCCACCAGCGCGGAAGCGGCGTGTTCAGCTCCTTGATGCCGTCCCACTCGTGCCCCGTGGTTTCGACGCCGGTGATGTCGTCGACTTCTTTCTTGTCGCTCATCGCTCAATCCTCTCTCAGCGGGATATTCGCCGCGTCCTTCGCGCCTTTCTTCCCGCCGGGGCGGAAGGTGAAGGCGATGATTCCGACGAACAGGACGACGAGATAGACGAGGCCCCAAATGTCGGCGAAATGCCGGAAGCTTTCGTAATCCATGACGTCCTCCGCTCAGCGCAAGTTCTCTTCGGCGTCGGCGCGATAGGTCGTGAAGTCGACCAACGTGCCGAGCATCTGCAGGTAGGCGACAAGAGCGTCCATCTCCGTCAACCGGTCCGGGTCGCCGTCGAAGTCCCCGGTGACCGCCTTGGGATAGCGCGTCAGCACGCCCTCCCAATCGGCGTTCGGATCGGCCTGGTCGGCCATGTCGGCCGCCGCCAGTTCGATCATCTCGTCGCAATAGGGGACGCCGAGCATCTGATTGGCCTTCAGGTTGTCCGCGATCATCTCGGGCTCGAGGTCGCGGTCCAGCAGGAAGCCGTATTTCGGCATGATGGACTCGGGCACGACGGATTGCGGATCGATCAGATGCTGCACGTGCCAGGCGTTCGAGTAGCGCCCCCCGACCCGCGCGAGATCCGGCCCTGTTCGTTTCGAGCCCCATTGGAAAGGCCGGTCGTACATCGATTCCGCCGCCAGCGAGTAGGTGCCGTAGCGCTCCACCTCGTCCCGGAAGGGCCGCACCATCTGCGAATGGCAGACGTAGCAGCCTTCCCGGATGTAGACGTCGCGCCCGGCCAACTCCAAGGGCGAGTAGGGTCTCACCCCGTCGACCTCCTCAATCGTGTTGTCGAGGTAGAACAGCGGGGCGATCTCGACGATGCCGCCGATGGTGACCACCACGAAGGAGAAGACGAGCAGAAGCGACGCGTTCTTCTCGAGCTTCTTGTGACTGTCCATGAAAGCCATGTCTGTCCCCTCCTACTCGGCCGGCTGCGCGGCGGTCGCGGTCGTGACCAGCGGGCGTTCCTGCCGCTCGCGTCCGCGAATGGTCTGATACAGGTTGTAGGCCATGATCAGCGCGCCCAGGAGATAGAGCAGACCGCCGAAGACGCGCAGCGCGTAGTAGGGGTGCATCGCCGCCACGGTCTCCGCGAAGGAGTAGACCAGAAAGCCCTCCGCGTCGTACTCGCGCCACATCAGCCCCTGGGTGATGCCCGACACCCACATCACGGCCGCGTAGACCACGATGCCCAGCGTCGCCAGCCAGAAGTGCCAGTTCACCATCCGCAGCGAGTAGAGGCGACGCCGCCCCCAGAGCCGCGGCACCAGGAAGTAGATCGCCGCGAAGGAGATCATGCCCACCCAGCCGAGCGCGCCGGAATGCACGTGGCCGATGGTCCAGTCGGTGTAGTGGCTGAGCGAGTTGACCGTCTTGATCGACATCATCGGCCCTTCGAAGGTCGACATTCCGTAGAAGGCCAGCGCGATCACCATCATCCGGATCAGCGGATCGGTGCGCACCTTGTCCCAGGCGCCGGCCAGCGTCATCAGCCCGTTGATCATGCCGCCCCACGACGGCATCCAGAGCATGATTGAGAACACCATGCCGAGCGTCTGCGCCCAATCGGGCAGCGCCGTGTAGTGCAGATGGTGCGGACCCGCCCAGATGTAGAGGAAGATCAGCGACCAGAAATGCACGATCGACAGCCGGTAGGAGTAGACCGGCCGCTCCGCCTGCTTCGGCATGAAGTAGTACATCATGCCAAGGAAGCCGGCGGTCAGGAAGAAGCCGACCGCGTTATGGCCGTACCACCATTGGGTCAGCGCGTCCTGCACGCCCGCAAAGGCCGAATAGCTCTTCGAGCCGAGCAGCGAGACCGGAATCGCCAGATTGTTCACCACATGCAGCATCGCGATCGTGATGATGAAGCTGAGGTAGAACCAGTTGGCGACGTAGATGTGCGGCTCGCGCCGGGTCAGGAGCGTCCCGAAGAACACCACCAGATAGGCGACCCAGACGATGGTGAGCCACAGGTCGACGTACCACTCCGGCTCGGCGTACTCCTTCGATTGCGTGACGCCCAGCAGATAGCCGGTCGCCGCGAGGACGATGAAGAGCTGATAGCCCCAGAAGACGAACCAGACGAGGTCGCCGCCGAACAGCCGCTGCCGGCAGGTGCGCTGCACCACCCAGAAGCTGGTGCACAGAAGCGCGTTGCCGCCGAATGCGAAGATCACCGCCGAGGTGTGCAGGGGACGCAGCCGCCCGAAATTCAGATAGGGCTCGAAATTGAACTGCGGCCAGGCGAGCTGGACGGCGATCACCACGCCGACCAGGAAGCCGACGATGCCCCAGAACATGGTCGCGACCGCGCCGTAGCGGATCGGCCCGTCCATATAGGCGGTCGCGCCGCCTTCCCCGTCCTTGAGGGGAATGAGGGCCGCATCCTCGCTGGTCTTCCGTTGCAGCAGCAGATAGCCCGCCAGGGCCAGGACGAAGAACAGGATCCAGGCGTGCGCCTGGAACAATTCGTCCCGCCCGAACGCGGCGCCGAACAGGGCGAGTATCGCCGCCGCCGCCACCGCGATCACTTGAGCAGCATGTTTCATCGTTTAGTCCCCGCTAGAGGCGGCTCTCGCACGCGAAAGCCAAATCAACTGTGGAGCCCGGGGTGCGTCTCCCCCGCCGCGCCGATTTCCCCCTCGACGCGGCGGACACACCACGGGCCCGGTGATGTCGCGCGGACTATGGCCGAACCGGTCGGGACCCTCCTTGATCGAGATCAACGTAGAGCGGCGGCTTCGCCGTCAGGATGCGCGGACGCAACGGCCAGCGCGGCCTCGGATCGCTGCGGCGCCGGTTTTCCGGCGCCCCCGACCGGCCGCCGCCGCAGAGAGCGGCGTTTTGTCGCGCACTGCGTGTCGCGCACTATCGCGTTACGCCGCGCACTGGAGACGGATGACGATGACCAACCCCTCCTCCCCGCCTCGGACCGGCGCGCCCGACAAGCCGGGCGCGGTGGTCGCCGGCCCCGGCGCCGGGGCGATGCAGGCGCTGGACGTCATGCTCGGCCATCACGCCCGCCTGCTGCGGCTGTGCGACGCGTTGGAATCGATCGCCGATTCGCTGCCGGAGCGCGTCGACGTGCGCCAGTGCCTGCAGACCGCGCGCGGCCTCGGCCCGGCGGTGCGCGATGCGCACCGGTTCGAGGAGGAGGTGTTCTATCCGCTAGCCCGCGCCGTCATCGGGCCGCGCCCCCGATTCGAGGAAAATCTCACGCGCCTGCAGGACGAACACCGCGAGGACGAGAGCTTCGCCGACGAGGCGGCCGAGGCGCTGATGGACTGGGGACTGTGCGGCGGCCCGCGCGGCTCCGACATGACCGGCTACATGCTGCGCGGCCTGTTCGAGACGCTGCGCCGGCACATCGCCTTCGAGCGCGAGTATCTGGTCGCGCCGGTCGAGGACCATCTGGCCCGATAGAGGCGCGCCCGATAGACGCCGACGCCCGTCGGGCCGCCGGCGTCAGTTGCCCGAGAGCTCCCGCAACCGCATCACGTCCGGGATCGAGACGCGGCGATTCGCCTCGATCACGATGGCGTCCGCCTTGCGCAGCTTGGTCAGTTGGCGGCTGACGGTTTCGATGGTCAGCCCCAGGAAATCGGCGATGTCGGCCCGCGTCAGCGGCAGATCGAACGCCGCCGCGTTCTGCGCGTCGACGTCATGGGTCGGGTCGATGTGCCGGGCGATCATGTAGAGAAAGCTCGCCACCTTCTCCTCGGCGGTCTTTCGGCCGAGGGTCAGCATCCATTCCCGCGCCTCGTCGAGCTCGTTGAGCGACTGCTTGAGCAGCCGATGCTCCATGTTCGGCTGCTCCTTCATCATCGCGTCCAGCGAGTTCTTCGGGAACACGCACAAGACCACGTCGGAGGCGGCCTCCGCGCTCACCCGGCTCTCGGCCTGGAAGGGTCGGCCGACGAAATCCGGCGCGAACTGAAGCCCAACGATCTGCTGACGGCCGTCCGCCATCATCTTGGTCAGCTTGACCACGCCCTTGAGCACGTTGGCGTAGGTTTCGACGAAATCCTCCTCGCCGATGAGCTGGGTTCCCGCCGGCGCCTGCCTGATCGTTGTGTGCCGGCTCAACCGCAGGAGTTCATCATGCTCCAGCGCCCCGCACAGCCCGCTGTGCCGCGCCTCGCAGGCGCGGCACAGGGCCGGCGTCTCGGAATTGTGAATGTCTCGCCGCTTCTCCTGCATCATTCCGACATCCCATCAAGTGTCTACCCAGTCTGACGCCGGGTTGTGTCGATTCGATCAACTTTTCGCGCGTAAATCAACGGTAGAAAAGGTCGCGGCGCCGCGAGGACGGATTCGGGGCCGACAAGCCGGGTCCCGCTGCGCTATGCTCGCGCCATGATCGATCGGCTCGGAAACCGGGCGTCGGCGCGCGCAGCCGTCGCCGGACTCGCAGCGCTTCTCGCGCTTTCGGCGGCCGCCGCGCCGCGCGCCGCGTCCGCGTCCGACGCGCCGGCGCTCGTCCCGCACGAGGCCCGCTACGATCTCTCGCTGCTCTCGCTGCAAAGCGCCAATCGCGGCTCCGCCGGCGGGCTGTTCCTCGTGCGGCTCGAGAGAGCGTGCGAGGAATGGCGCCTCGACACCGATCTGCAGGTGTCCATCGAGACCGAGGACCAGGGCGAGACCACGATCGCCAGCCGCAGCCGCTACGAGGAGACCATCGCCGACGCCGGCCGGTCCGGAACGCTGACTTTCCGTCAGAGGCAGGAGGTGAACGGCTTCCCGGTCAGCGAGGTGCGCGGCGAAGCCAAGCGCACCGCGGAAGGCGGCCGGGTGCGCTTTGAGCGGCCGGCCGCGCGCGAGGTGGCGCTGCCCACCGGCGTTCAGTTCCCGATCAGCGGCGCGCAGGCCTCCCTCGCCGCGCTGTTTTCCGGTCAGGCGCTGGTCTCTCAGCGGCTGTTCGACGGGGGCGAGGAAGGGGCGCTGATCGCCGTCGACCTGGCCGCCGGCGCCCCCGAACCGCCGCCCGAGACGGTCGCGGGCGACGCCGCGCTGCTGCGGGGGCGGATGCTGCGCGTCGTGACCGCCTTCTACGCCGTCGACGCGCCGGACTCGGAACCGCTGTCGACCTATATCGCCGACATTCTGGAGAATGGCGTGACCACGCGGCTGACCATCGACGTGGGCCTGGCGTCGGTCGAGGCGGAACTCAGCGCCGTGCGCAGGCTGCCCCGGCCGGACTGCTGAGGCCGCCGCACCCGGCGACGCCGCCCGGCCGTCGAGGCTTGCGTCGAGGCTTGCGTCGAGGCTTGCGTCGATGCTGCGGCGCCGCGCCGCGCGGGCTTGCCGCTGGCCCCATGGGCGCGCTACATCCTCCGCCGGACAGGAGGACCAGCACCGATGGCCGAGATGACCTGCTTCGCGGCGCGCGCCGACAAGGCGACGCTGCCGATCGTCCCCGTCAGCGCGGAGACGCTTTCCGAGTGGCTCGCTGCGGGGCCGGCGCATCGCCGCGCCTGGGTCGCGCGCGCAGGCTTTTCGGCCAAGCCGGGGACGACGCTGCTGCTGCCGGATGAGCGGGGAGAGCCGGCGGCGGCGCTCCTCGGGCTCGCCGGGCCGGACGATCTCTGGTCCTGGGGCGCGGCCGCCGGCGGCTTGCCCGCCGGCCGCTATCGCCTGGCGGACGGCCCGATCGGGGCGGACGCAGACCGGGCCGTCCTCGGCTGGGCGCTCGGCGCCTACCGCTTCACGCGCTACAAGAAACCGGCGGAGGACGAGACGCGCCGACTGGTCTGGCCCGCCGAGGCGGACAAGGCCGCGTTGGGCGCGCTCGCGCCGTCGGTCTATCTGGCCCGCGACCTGATCAACACCCCGGCCGGCGACATGGGGCCGGGGGAGTTGGCGACGGCGGCGCGCACGCTCGCCCGCGCCTTCAAGGGGCAATGCAAGACCGTCGTCGGCGACGAGCTGATCCGCGAGAACTTCCCGATGATCCACGCCGTCGGCCGGGCGTCGAGCCGGGCCCCGCGGCTGATCGACCTCACCTGGGGCAAGGCGTCGCATCCGAAGGTCACGCTGGTCGGCAAGGGCGTGTGCTTCGACACCGGCGGGCTCGACCTGAAACCGTCGAACGCCATGCTGATGATGAAGAAGGACATGGGCGGCGCGGCCCAGGCGCTGGCCGTCGCGCGCATGGTCATGGCCGCCGAGCTGCCGGTGCGGCTGCGCGTCCTGATTCCGGCGGTGGAGAACAGCGTCTCCGGCGACGCCTTCCGGCCGCTCGACGTGCTCACCTCGCGCAAGGGGCTGACGGTGGAGATCGGCAACACCGACGCGGAAGGCCGGCTGGTGCTGGCCGACGCGCTGACGCTCGCCTGCGAGGAGAAGCCGGCGCTGCTCGCCGATTTCGCGACCCTGACCGGCGCGGCGCGCATCGCGCTGGGGACGGAGGTGCCGGCGCTCTTCACCGACGACGAGTCGCTGGCCGACGATCTGGCCGAAGCCGGCAAGGCGGTCGCCGACCCGCTCTGGCGCCTGCCGCTGGTCGACGCCTACGACGCGCAGCTCGACAGCAAGGTCGCAGACCTGAACAACGCCCCGCCCGGCGGCTATGGCGGGGCGATCACGGCCGGCCTCTTCCTGCGCCGCTTCGTCGACCCGGGAATCCCCTGGTTCCACATCGACGTCATGGCCTGGAATGCGAAGACCAAGCCGGGTCGCCCGGAAGGCGGCGAGGCGCAGAGCCCGCGCGCCGTCTTCGCCATGCTGCGGAACCGGTTCGGCTGAGCGCCATTTTACCGCGCAGAATCGGCCTTCGCCGCGTTGCGGACGCGCTCGATTCGCCCTAATCTCGTCTCGAAGCCGAAACAAAAACCGGATGGGACGGGATCGGACGATGACGGTCGAGATCAGCCCGGCGGAGGCCTTGAGCCTCTGGCGGGGGGCGTTGAGCGAAAGCGTGCGGCGCGACGGGCCGGACCTCTCGGCGCGGCAGATGGCGGTGCTGATGACGGTCTATCTGGCGGAGCCGCCGCATACGGTGCGCGGGCTGTCCGAAAGCCTGAACATCGCCAAACCGGCGGTCACCCGCGCGCTCGACCGGCTCACGGACCTCGGCCTGGTGCGCCGCAAGCCGGACGACCAGGACCGCCGCTCGGTCAACATCCAGCGCACGGTCAAGGGCTCCGTCTTCCTCTCCGACTTCGCCGACCTCGTCGTCGACAGCGGCCGCCGGGCTGGTTGATCGGGGTCGGTCCGTTCGTCTTCATTTTTCGGGGACACAATACTTTTCATTTTTCGGGTACACAATACTTTTTGTTTTCGGGGACACAATACTTTTTGCGTATTCGTCTTTATTCGCATTTTTCGGGGACACAATACTTTTTGCGTATTCGTCTTTATTCGGGGACACAATACTTCGTCTTTATTCGGGGACACAATACTTTTTTCGTATTCGGGGACACAGTACTAATTATCCGGGTCGGAGCACTCAGAGAAAAAAGTATTGTGTCCCCGAAAAACACCGAAAAAAAGTATTGTGTCCCCGGAAAAAAACATTGTGTCCCCGGAAAAGAAGCAGGCGCCGGTGCGGGCGGTCCGCGCCGGCCGGGATGGCCGCTCAGCCGGTCGAGTCCGTCGCGTCTTCGGGGAAGATCAGGGCGCCGTCGGGCGCGATCGACACGAAGGGGTTGTAGGCCGCTTCCCAGAGGAAGCCGTCGGGATCGGCGAAGTAGCCGGAGTAGCCGCCCCAGAAGACCTCTTGCGCCGGTTTCACAATCACGGCGCCGGCGCGCTGCGCCTGGTCCAAGACCCGATCCACCTCTTCCTTGGACCGGGTGCAGTAGGCGAGGCTGAAGCCCCGGAAGGACGAGCGGTCGGCCGCCACGCAGGCGTCTTCGGCCAATGCGTCGTGCGGGTAGAGCGCGAGCGCGATCCCGTTCAGGCGCAGGAACAGGATGCTCTCTGTGCTGGACGGCGCCTTGGGCCATCCGAGGCCCCCGACATAGAACGTCTCCGCCCGTTTCAGGTCGCGAACGCCCAGCGTGACGATGCTCAACCGCGGCTCCAAGGCTCGCCTCCTCTTTCTACCGGGTCCCGGCCAGTCGTCGGCCTCACACCCCGACGACGCCGCCTTCCACCGCTTCGAGGTCGAAGGCGGCGGCCATCAGGGCCTTGGTGTAGTCGGCCTGGGGGCTGTCGAAGATGCGCGCCGCCGGGCCGGCCTCGACCACCTTGCCGTCCTTCAGCACCAGCACCTCGTCGGCCATGGCGCGCACGACCTTGAGATCGTGGCTGATGAAGAGATAGGCGAGCTTGTGGCGCGCCTGCAGATCGCGCAGCAGATCGACGATCTGCGCCTGCACCGACATGTCGAGCGCGCTCGTCGGCTCGTCCAGCACGACGAAGCGGGGCTTGAGCACCATCGCGCGCGCGATCGCGATGCGCTGGCGCTGCCCGCCGGAGAATTCGTGCGGGTAGCGGTGGCGCGAGGCCGGGTCGATCTGCACCTCCTCCAGCGCTTCGACCACCAGACGGTCGCGCTCGGCGAAGTCGCCCTGGCCGTGCACCACCAGCCCCTCCGCCACGATTTCGGCGACCGAGAGGCGCGGGCTGAGGCTGCCATAGGGGTCCTGGAAGACGACCTGCATGCGCCGGCGCAGCGCGCGCAGCCGGCGCCCGTCGAGCCGGTCGATCGCCTCCCCGTCGAAGGCGACGCCGCCTTCCGAGTGGATCAGGCGCAACAGCGCCATGGCGAGCGTCGTCTTGCCGGAGCCGCTCTCCCCCACCACGCCCAGCGTCTGCCCCTCGCGGATGGCGAGCGAGACGCCGTCGACCGCCTTGATGTGGTCGACGGTCCGGCGCAGCACGCCCTTTTTGATGGGGAACCAGACCTTCACCCCCTCGCCCTGCATGACCATCGGCGCGTCGGGCGCGGGCGGGGTCTTGCGGCCCTTGGGCTGGGCGGCCAGCAGCTTCCGGGTGTAGGGGTGCTGCGGCGCGTCGAACAGCGCCCGGGTCTCGCCCTGCTCGACGATCTCGCCGTTCTGCATCACGCAGGTGCGCCCCGCCATGCGGCGGACGATCCCCAGATCGTGGGTGATGAACAGGATCGCCATGCCGAAGCGCCGCTGCAGATCCTTCAAGAGCTTCAGGATCTGCGCCTGGATGGTGACGTCGAGCGCCGTCGTCGGCTCGTCCGCGATCAGGATGTCCGGATCGTTGGCGAGCGCCATGGCGATCATCACCCGCTGGCGCTGCCCGCCGGACAACTCGTGCGGATAGGCGTTGAGCCGGCTTTCCGGATTGCGGATGCCGACCAGGTCGAGCAGTTCGAGGATGCGCGGGCGGGCCTCGTCCCGGCTCATCCCCTTGTGGATCAGGAGCGCCTCGCCGACCTGCTTTTCGATCGTGTGCAGCGGGTTGAGGCTGGTCATCGGCTCCTGGAAGATCATGGCGATCTGATTGCCGCGGACCTTGCGCATCGCGTCCTCGGAGGCGCCGACCAATTCCTCGCCCCGATAGCGGATCGAACTGTCGGCGTCGTGCGCCGCGATCGGATAGGGCAGGAGCTGCAGGATCGAGAGCGCGGTCACCGACTTGCCGGAGCCGCTCTCGCCCACCAGCGCCACCGTCTCGCCGCGCTTCAGGTCGAAGGAGACCCGGCGCACGGCGGACACGGACTCGCCCTCCTCCGTCCGGAAGGCGACGGAGAGGGTCTTCACCTGCAGCAGCGGTCCGTCGCTTTCGGGTGAGTCGCTCATGAGGCGTCCTGTCCTACACCATGGTCTTGCGCGGGTCGAACGCGTCGCGCGCCGCCTCGCCGATGAAGATCAGCAGCGTCAGCATGCCGCCGATCACGAAAAAGCCGGTGAGGCCGAGCCACGGGGCCTGCAGGTTCTCCTTGCCCTGCTTCAGCAGTTCGCCCAGAGAGGCCGATCCCGGCGGCAGCCCGAAGCCGATGAAGTCGAGCGCCGTCAGCGTCGTCACCGACCCCGTCGCGATGAAGGGCAGGAAGGTGATGGTCGCCACCATCGCGTTGGGCAGCACATGGCGCACCATGATGACCGCGTCGGAGACGCCGAGCGCCTTGGCGGCGCGCACATAATCGAAATTGCGCGCGCGCAGGGTCTCCGCCCGCACGAGGCCCACCAGCGTCGGCCAACTGAATAGCAGCATCAGCCCCAACAGCCACCAGAAGTTCGGCTGCACGATGGAGGCGAGGATGATCAGCATGAACAGCTCCGGCAGGCCGTTCCAGACCTCGATCGCGCGCTGGCCGATCAGGTCGGTCAGCCCCCCGAAATAGCCCTGCATCAGCCCGATCATCACCCCGACGACGGAGCTGAAGAGCGTCAGCGCCAGCCCGAACAGCACCGAGATGCGGAAGCCGTAGATCGTCCGCGCGACCACGTCGCGCGCCTGATCGTCGGTGCCGAGCCAATGGGTCGCGTCCGGCGGCGTCGGCGCCGGGGCGTTCAGATTGTAGGAGGGGTTGCGGTAGCTGTAGGGGATCAGGGGCCAGACCATCCAGCCCTTCTCCTCGATCAGCGCCTGCACCTCCGGGTCGGTGTAGACCGCCTCGGTCTCGAAGAAGCCGCCATATTCGGTCTCGGCGACGGCCTCGACGACCGGGAAGAAGAGGCGGCCGTCATACTGCACGATCAAGGGCTTGTCGTTGGCGATGAACTCCGCGAACAGCGAGAGTGCGAACAGGATCACGAAGATCCACAAGGACCAGTAGCCGCGCCGGTTCTTCTTGAAGCGCTCGATCCGCCGGCGGGTCAGCGGCGTGATGCGCAGGCCGAGGAAGCGGTCCGGGCGGATCGGCGTCCCGGCGGCGTGAGGGGGCGCGGTCCGGCTGTCGGAGGCGGGGACGGACATAGCCTCAGCCCTCCCGCCGCTCGAAGTCGATGCGGGGATCGACGAAGGTGTAGGTGATGTCGCTCACGAGATTGAGCAGCAGTCCGATCAGCGTGAAGATGTAGAGGGTCGCGAACATCACCGGATAGTCCCGGTTGAGCGCCGCTTCGAAGCCGAGCAGCCCGAGCCCGTCGAGCGAGAAGATCACCTCGATCAAGAGCGCGCCGGTGAACAGCACCCGGATGAAGGCGCTGGGGAAGCCGGCGATCACGATCAGCATGGCGTTGCGGAAGACGTGGCCGTAGAGCACCCGGTTCTGCGCCAGCCCCTTGGCGCGCGCGGTGATCACGTACTGCTTGTTGATCTCCTCCAGGAAGCTGTTCTTGGTCAGCATGGTGAGCGCCGTGAACATGCCCACCATCATGGCGAAGAGCGGCAGCGCCAGATGCCAGAAATAGTCCAGGATGCGCATCGGCCAGCTCAGCTCGTGCCAATTGTCCGACACCAAGCCGCGCAGCGGGAACCAGTCGAGATAGCTGCCGCCCGCGAACAGCACGATCAGCAGCACCGCGAACAGGAAGTTCGGGATGGCGTAGCCGACGATCAGCACGCCCGAGGTCCAGACGTCGAACGGCTCGCCGTCGCTCACCGCCTTGCGGATGCCGAGCGGGATCGAGACCAGATAGGTCAGGATCGTCGTCCACAGCCCGAGCGAGATCGAGACCGGCATCTTGTCGATCACCAGTTGGATGACGCTGCGGTCCTGGAAATAGCTCTCCCCGAAATCGAAGGTCAGATAGGAGCCCAGCATGTCGAAATAGCGCACATGCAGCGGCTGGTCGAAGCCGAACTCGCGCTCCAGCTCGGCGATGAACTCCGGGTCCAGGCCGCGGCTGCCGCGGGTGTCGCCGCTGCGCTCGCCGCCGTTCGGGCCCGCCCCCTGGCCCGCAACCGGGGCGACGTCGCCCGCCTGGCCCGAGACGCGGCTGAGCGCGCCCGCCGCCTCGCCCTTCAGCTCCGCGATCAGCCGGTCGATCGGCCCGCCGGGCGCGGTCTGGATGATGGCGAAATTGATCGTCAGAATGGCGAGCAGCGTCGGGATGATCAGCAGCAGACGCCGGACGATGTAGGCGAGCATCTTGGGCCCCGATCCTTCCGCCTGTCCTGTGCCGCCGCGCCGACGCCGCTCGACGTCGGATCAGTCCCCGCGCGTCAGCGCCGCGTCCCTGTCGGCGTCGATCCACCAGACGTCGGTCGAGACGCCCATCATCGGAATCTCCTCCGGCACGCCGAAGCGGTCCCAATAGGCGATCCGGTCCGTCTCGATATGATACATCGGGATCATATAGAAGCCCCAGAGCAGCGCACGGTCCAGCGCGCGGGTGCGCGCCACCAGCGTCTCGCGATCCGGCGAGGCGATCAAGGCCTCGATCAACCTGTCGATCGCGGGATCGCTGATCCCGGCGATGTTGCGGCTGCCCGGGCGTTCGGCGGCTTCGGAGCCCCAATACTCGCGCTGCTCGTTGCCGGGGCTGTGCGACTGGCCCCAGCCGCCGACCACGACGTCGAAATCGTAGCTTTCCAGCCGGTTCTCGTACTGGGCGTCGTCGACCACGCGGATCTCCACCTCGCCGCCGAGCCGCTCGACCGAGCGCTCCAGCGACTGGGTGTGCGGCACGAACAGTTCCGAGCGCAGCAGGATCTCGAAGGCGAAGGGCGCGCCGGTTTCGGCGTTCACAAGCTTGCGGTCGCGCACCTCCCAGCCCGCCTGCTTCAGAAGCGCGAGCGCGCTGCGCAGATTGCCGCGGTTGCCGCCGCTGCCGTCGGTCGCGGGCGGGACGTAGTCTTCCGTGAAGACCCGCGGCGGAAGCTGGGCGCGCAGCGGCTCCAGAACCTCCAACTCCGCAGGCCCCGGGGTCCCGTCGGCCTCCAGCACGGAATTGTCGAAGAAGCTGTCGGTGCGCACATAGGCGTCGTACATGATGGTCTTGTTGACCCACTCGAAATCCCAGAGATAGGTCAGCGCCTCGCGCACCAGCGGGTCCTGGAACAGGGGCCGGCGCAGATTGAAGACATAGGCCTGCATCGGCGAGACGCGGCCATGCTCGAACTCGCGCTTGATCAGCCGCCCGTCGCGCACCGCCGGCGTGTCGTAGGCGGTCGCCCAGAAGCGCGCCGAATTCTCGGAGCGCAAATCCAGATCGCCGGCTTTCAAGGCCTCCAGCGCCACGATGGGATCGCGGAAATACTGGATCACGCGGCGGTCGAAATTGTCGTGGCCGCGATTGACCGGCAGGTCGGCGCCCCAATAGTCCTCGACCCGCTCCAACGTGATCGACTTGCCGGCGTCGACCCGCCCGATGCGATAGGGGCCGGAGCCGAGCGGCGGCTCCAACGTGGTCGATTCGAAGTCGCGCTCCGCCCAGTAGTGCTTCGGCAGGACGGGAACCTGCCCCAGGATCACCGGCATCTCGCGGTTGAGGCCGGGCGCCAGGCGGAACTGCACCGTCAGATCGTCGAGCGCGACGACCTCCTCCACCGAGCGGTAATAGTAGCGATAGAAGGGCCGGCCGCTCTCCTTCAGCGTCTGGAAGCTCCAGACCACGTCGTCGGCGCGCACCGGCTCGCCGTCGTGGAAGCGGGCTTCCTCGCGCAGACCGAAGGTGATGACGCGCTCGTCCTCCGAGACCGACAGCCATTCGGCCAGCAGACCGTACTCGCTGTTCGGCTCGTCCAGCGACTGCTTCATCAGCGTATCGTAGATCGAGCCCGATCCGGAGGCCGGAGAGCCCTTGATGATGAAGGGGTTGAGGCTGTCGAAGGTGCCGAGCGCGAGCTGCGTCACCGTCCCGCCCTTCGGCGCGTCCGGATTGACGTAGTCGAAATGGGTGAAGTCCGGGCCGTATTTCAGGTCGCCGTGGATGGCGAAGCCGTGGCTGCGTTCGCCCGGCGCGACGCTCTCCGCGGCGGCGGCCGGTCCGGCCCCGAGTCCCCCTAGTCCGGCGCCCGCCGCCCAGGCGATCATGAAGGCGGCGGCGGCCGGCGCGAATGCGCGGCGTGTCGGCATAACGTCTCCCGTTTCGATCCGGCGGGCGGCCGCCATAGGCGGCGCCTGCGGGAAGCCCCTGACGCGCCGGTCGCCCTTGTCGCGGATGGGGGGCCGGCGTCTTCACGCTGGCAAGAAGATGGGCGCTCAGCGCCCGCGGCTCAAGGGCGATCGCGTCGACCGCGCCGGCCGGGCGCGGTCCAGGTCAGCCGCGTTCCAGAAGCCCGCGCGCCGCGACGTTCAGGGCCGGCGTGGCGGCCGCGACCAGCGTTCCGTCCGAGCGGATCGTCAGCGGCTCGCCGCGCCAATCGCTGACCGCGCCGCCCGCGCCCTCGACGATCGGCGCCAGCGCGCAGAAGTCGTAGGGCTGCAACGCCGCTTCGACCACCAGGTCCGCCCAGCCGCAGGCCAGCAGCCCGTAGGCGTAGCAGTCCCCGCCGAAGCGGGTGCGGCGCACGGCGCCGGCCAGCCGGTCGAAATCCGCCCGGCGGTCGATCGCCTCGAACATGGAGGGGTGGGTGGCGTAAAGCGTGGCGCGCTCCGGCGCCTCGCAGCCGCTGGTGCGCGCCGCCGCGCCCTGGAAGGTCGTCGGCCGGCCGGCGGCGCCGACCCAGCGTTCCTCCAGGATCGGCTGATCGATGATTCCGACGATCGGGACGCCGTCGCGGCAGGCGGCGATCAGGGTTCCGAAAATCGGCATTCCGGTGATGAAGGCCTGGGTGCCGTCGATCGGGTCCAGCACCCACACGATGTCGGCGTCGGCGCGCACCGCGCCATGCTCTTCGCCGATGATCCCGTGCTCGGGAAAGTGCGCCTCGATGAGGGCGCGCATCTCCGTCTCGATCTCCCGGTCGGCGATGGTGACGGGGCTCTCGTCGGCCTTCTCGATGATGTCGAGCGGTTGGCGGAAATAGCGCTTCGCGACGGGCCGCGCCGCATCCGCCAGCGCATGCGCCAGATCGACCAGACGCTGCGGAGCGGCCTCGTCAGTCATCGCGGAACGCCGACGCGTCGGTGGGCGTCGTCACTCGCCCGGAAGCGGCGGCGGATTGCTGGTCATCTGGCGCATGTAGGCGATCAGATCCGCGCGGTCCTGCGTGTCCTTCAGGCCGTTGTAGGACATCTTCGTGCCCGGGGCCCAGCCCTTCGGATCGTACAGGAACTCGTTCAGCGCCTCATAGGTCCAGACGCCCTCGATTTCCTCCAGCGCGCCGGAGTAGTTGAAGCCGTCATGTCCGGCGATGTCCATGCCGACGGTGTCGAACAGCACCGGGCCGACCTTGTTGGCGCCGCCCTGCTCGAAGACGTGGCAACCGATGCACTTGCGCGCGACGCGCTCGCCGGCGGCCGGGTCGGCCGAGGCGAGCAGCGGCAGGATGTCCTCCGGACCGACGGGTTCGGCCGGCGCGTCGTCGGCCGTGGCCATCGCCGTCTCGCCGGTGGCGATGGTGAAGGCGGGCTGCTCCAACTGCTCGGGAGCGTACAAAATGCCGGAGAGGCTGCCGATCACCATGGCGCCCAACCCCGCGGTCAGCACCGCACCCGCAACCTTGTTCCAGAACAGCGCGTCTTTCGCCATCGACCCGTCCCCGTTTCTTCAACGCCTCGCCGCCGGCTCCCGGCGGCGGCCTAGAGGCTGGAATTCGCGCGACAATTCACCATTCCGCGCGGGCTTGCGTATATCCCGTCGCTGCGGGTTAATCAACGCCCGCCTGCCCGCTTTCGCAGGGGCCCGGCTCGGGCTTATGGTCGCAGCCCGCGCCGTCCGCCGCCTTACCCGGATTTGAGGCCGAGACTTGGGAGATCGCCTCCATGCAGCCCGTCATCGTGATTCCCGCGCGCCTGGGATCCACCCGCCTGCCCGAGAAGGTGCTGGCCGACATCGCCGGCGCGCCGATGATCGTCCAGGTGCTGCGGCGCGCGCTGGAGTCCGGCGTCGGCCCCGTGCTCGTCGCCGCGGGCGAGGCGGCGATCGTCGACGCCGTCAGGGCGGCCGGCGGGGAGGCGGTGCTGACCGACCCCGATCTGCCGTCCGGCTCCGACCGCATCCACGCGGCGCTTGAGGCGTGGGACCCCGACCGGCGGTACGACGTGGTCGTGAATGTGCAGGGCGACCTGCCGACGCTCGACCCCGCGCTGATCCGGGCGGCGCTCGCCCCGCTGGCGGCGGACGACGCCGTCGACATCGCCACCATCGCGGCCGAGATCGTCCGCGAGGAGGAGCGCGACAACCCGAATGTCGTGAAAGCGGTCGCGCCGCTCACCCCCGAGCGCCGGATCGCGCGCGCTCTCACCTTCACCCGGGCGACGGCGCCCTGGGGAGACGGGCCGCTCTACCACCATATCGGGCTCTACGCCTATCGGCGCGCGGCGCTCGACCGCTTCGTGGCGCTGCCGCCGGGCGTGCTGGAGCGGCGCGAGAAGCTGGAGCAGCTCCGCGCGCTGGAGGCGGGAATGCGCATCGATGTGGCGCTGGTCGACGCGGTCCCGCTCGGCGTCGACGCCCCCGACGATCTGGAGCGCGCCCGCGCCTTGCTCGCCGCCCGACCCTAAGCGCCGCGCCTCGATCGAACGCCCTTGCCGTCCGTCGCCGAATCACGGCCTTATGGGGTCGGTCATGCGACGAGGGGATGGGGAGCGGCCGGTCGTGCCGAGGCGCCCAGAGACGAATCCGAAACGCTCCACGCGGAGCGCCGCGGCGGCGGCGCTCGCCGCGTTGCTGTTCGCCGCCGGCTGCACCACGACGGGCCTTGGCGGCGCGCCGCAGCAGCGCGCCCCGGCCGGCGGCTCGCCCATCATGAATCCGGACGGCACGGGCGAGTTGGAGGTCGAGGCCGAGATGCCGCCCGACATGATGCGTCTGCCCTCTCTGCCGGTGCCGCCGGGCGCAGAGGTGCTGCTGGGCGACACGGTCATCATCGGCGACGACGACGCCTGGACCGGCCAGGTCGTGATGACGACCGGCAGTTACTCGCTTGTCCAGGTGGTGGAGTTCATGCGCCGGCAGATGCCCAACTACGGCTGGCGCGAGACGGCCGTCGTGCGCTCCAAGCGCACCTCGCTCACCTATGTGCTGGACCAGCGCTTCGCGACCGTGCGCATCATGCCCGTGCAAGGCGGCGCGGAGATCGACATCGTGGTCGCTCCGTTCAGCCGTCAGACCGGCGCGCCGAGCCCGACGGGCTGAGAGCCCGTCCCGAGACGCGCCGGCCCCAGACGCGTCGGCCCGAGACGCGTCAGGCGGCGAGGGCCCCTGCCCCCGCCGCCCGCGCGCTCGGACGTGAACGCAGCGGCCGTCGTCAGCCCTCGATCATCCGCTCGAATTCGATCTCCAGAAAGATCGGGATCTCCGTTCCAATCGGACCGGCGCCGTAGGTCATGCCGTAGTCGGTGCGGTCGAGCGCGATCTCACCGGACAGGCCGACGATCTCCTTCGAGGTCTGCATCGGGTGTTGCGCCAGCTTGTTGATGGTCACCGGAATCGTGATCTCGCGCGTGACGCCGAGCATGGTGAAATCGCCGGTGACATCCGCGGTCATGTCGCCCGTGGGCTCGACCGCCGTGCTGGTGAAGGTGATGGTGGGAAACTCCGCCACATTGAAGAAATCCGGGCTGCGCAGATGGTCGTCGCGCTTCTTCAGGTTCGTGTCGATCGTGGCGGCCTGGATGACGAAGGCGACGGAGCTGTTCGCCGGGTTCTCCCGGTCGAGCACCAGGGTCCCGTCCATCGCGTTGAAGCGGCCCCAGGTCTTCGAGAAGCCGAGATGGTCGACCCAGAAGACGACGTCGGCGTGCGTCTTGTCGAGCGTGAATTCGTCGGCGGCGAGCGCCGGTTGAGCGGCCAGTGCGGCGAGGCCGGCGGCGCCGAAGAGCGCGCCGGCCAGGGTGCGGCGAATGAAGGACATGGTGGAAGCCTCCTCTGTTGCTGTTCGCGACGGGACGGATAGGGGATGACGGCGCGTCCGGGCCCCGTTCATTGCCGGACGGCGGTGATGTCGATGGCGATCTCGACCCGGTTGGCGACGAGGGAGGTGTCCTCCCAGTCGCCCTGGCCGACGCCGTAATCCAATCGGTCGATGGCGAGCCCGCCTTGCGCGCGCGCGGTCGCGCCCGCCCCCTCGCCCTCGATCACGAGCGTGAAGGGCAACGTCGCCGGCTTGGAGACGCCGCGCAGCGTCAGCGTTCCGGGCGCAGCGTAGGCGTTCTCTCCCTCGCCGCGCTCGAACCGGTCGGCGACGAAGGTCGCGCTCGGATGGTCGGCGACGTTGAACAGCGCCGCCGACTTGATCGTAGCGTCGCGATCGGCGCTGTCGGTGGTCGCGCTCGCCATGACGATCTCCACCGTGACCGAGCCGGCCTCGGGCTTTTCGGGATCGAAGCGGATGGCGGCCTCGAACTCCTCGAACCGGCCCTCGATCGGGCTGCCGGATTGGGTCGCGGTGAAGGTCAGCGCGCTCTCGGCCGGCTGCATCGCCCACTCCGGCGCCTCGGCCAAGGCGGGCGTGGCGGCGGCGGCGGCGATCAGCAGGGCGACGAGACGGCTCAGCGGTCGGATCAGGGGCATGGGTCTGTCAGGCTCCCGGCAGCATGCGTTTCAGGATGTCGTTGCGCAGCAGGAAATGGTGGCGCAGGGCCGCCGCCACGTGCAGGGCGACGAGCCCGGCGAGCGCCCACTGCCCCCACCAATGCACCGCGCCGGCGACGCTCTTCAGGGTCTCGTTCGGCCCGGTCGGGCTGGGCAGGTTGAACAGGCCGAAGATCGTGGTCGGAAACTCGGACGCGAGCGCGAGCGCGAGCCCCGAGAGCGGCTGAAGGAAGATCAGCAGATAGAGCAGATGATGGCTCGCGGCCGCCGCCTTGCGCTCCCAGGCGGGATGGTCGTCTGGAATCGCCGGCGCCGGATGCGTCGCCCGCCACAGCAGGCGCAGCACCGCAAGCGCCAGCGCGAGAAGGCCCAGCGACTTGTGCAGGTTGAACAGCTCGATCGTGCTGGGAACCGGCGGCTGCTCGAGCATGTAGAGCGCGAGCGCGAAATTGCCGACGATCAGCGCCGCCATGCTCCAATGCAGCGCCTGCGCGACCCCGTCATAGCGCCGCACGGGCGCGTGGCTGTCGGACCTGGTCATCGCGCGTCTCTCCCCACCGGATCTCTTCCCATCGGGCGTCGATCTCTCGCCTGGGGATTATGGTCCGCAACGGGATGCGTTCAAGTTGTCGCTCCGCAACAGACTGTTGCCCGACGCCGACCGATCGGCGCCGGAGAGGGCGGCGCGTCACCCCGTATAGGGCGCTCCACCCACGGCGAAGGCGTAGGCGACGGCCGCGGCCGCCGACGCCGCAGCGATCGCGTGCGCGACGACGGCGCGCCGGGTCCCGCCGGCCGCGCCGGTCAGGCGCTCGGCCAGATCGTCCGCCAACGCCGCCGGCGCCAGCAGCGCCGCGGCCAGCGGGGCCCCCGCCGTGAACAGCAGCAGGATCGCGGCGCCGGCGGCGGTCCCCGTGACCGCCGCCGCCCGGAACGGCGCCCCGACCAAGGCCGCGCCCAACGCCGTCCCCAAGCCCCCCGCGCCTGCGCCGAGCCCGCCTGCGCCCAGCCCGCCTGCGCCCACCCCGCCTGCGCCGAGCCCGCCCGCGGCGAGAACGCCGAGCGGTCCGGCGAGGGCGCCGACCGCCAGCCCGCCCATCAGCTGTCCCATCTTCAGGCTGGCGCCGAAGACCGCCAACCCGGCCAGCCCCAGCGCCAGGATCGCCGTCAGCCCCGGCAGCGAACGGCCGTCCGCCCGGCCCAGACCGTAGGCCAGCACGCCGCCGGCGACGAGCGCCGCCGCCAACCGGGCGAGCCCGTCGAGGCTCACCGTCATCAGGAAGGGCCAGCCGATCCACAGGACCGGCGCCAGCGCCGCGATCGGCAGGATCGCGCGCGGCTCCAGGCGCCCGCGTTGCAGCATCGCCGACGCGATCAGCGGGAAGGCCAGCGTCGCCAGCACCAGCTTGTCGACGCCCGCCGGCTGGACCAGCCTGGGCGCGCCGCCGAGCGCCCAGGCGATGGCCGCCAGCCCGGCGCCCACCCCGAGGCCCGCCGCCAGCGAAGCCTGCGGCCGCCCGCCGAGCGCGCGCGCCGCCGCCGCGACAGCGAGCGCGGCCACCGCGGGAATCAGCAGCGTCTGCCCCACCGGGCCGAGAAAGCCTCCGAACGGTCCCGCCAACCCCTCCATCCAGCCCTCCTTCGCTTGGCGCCGGCCGCATGCGACAGCGCGTCCGGTCGCCAAACTGTCACAGTCGGTTGCTATGACAAGCCCGAAGACGCAGGCGAGCGGTCCGACAGGGACGGGAAAGCGATATGGCGAGCTACACCGCCCGCATGATGGATGCGGTGACCGGCGGCGAAGGACGCTACGACTTCGAGGGGCCGGACGAGCTGTTGGCGCGCACGCCGGTGCGCGTGGTGCGCGCCTTCATGGAGCATGTCGACCGCGACCTGTTCCCGCGCGTGCATATCGACTACGAGCTGAACGCCGCCTACAACGACCGCACCCGGCGCGTCGTGACCGCCATGGGGACCCTGATCCACGACGACGATCCGCCGACGCCGTTCCTGGTGATGATCGGCCCGAAGGAGCCGCCCAACGGCGGCTGACGGGTCCGGCGCGCGGGCGCCTTGGCGGCGCCGGCGCGCGCCCCCACATTGTCTTGCATGACCGACGACGGCCCGCGCATCGCGCGCTATGCGGACTTCTGGCCCTATTATCTGCGGGAGCACAGCCGGCCCGGCGCCCGCGCCTTGCACTATGTCGGCACGGCGGCGGCGCTCGGCTGTCTCGCGGCGGCCGCCGCGCTCGGCGACTGGCGCCTCCTGCCGGCGGCGCTGGTCGCGGGCTATGGCCCCGCCTGGACGGCGCATCTGCTGATCGAGCGCAACCGCCCGGCGACCTTCCGCTATCCGCTCTGGTCGCTCCTCAGCGACTTCCGCATGTTCTTCCTCTGGCTCGCCGGCCGGCTGGGCCCGGAGTTGGAGCGCGCAGGCGTCGGCCGCGACCGCGGCGACACCGGGCGCCAAGCCTCGACGGAAAGAAGCGTTGACCGAAATCATGGGCCGGGTCGCTTCTAGAGCCTGATGATATCATCAGGCTGTAGCCTCCATACGGCGCAGAATGCTCGCGATCGGTGAGCGGCGCCGGCCGCCGCAACTGAGCGGCGGCGGCGCGAAGTCAACAGACGGGAGCGATCACGATGAGTATGAAAGACGCCTACACCCAGAAGCTTCGTGCGCAGTTCGACGAATGGAACGCCGAGATCGAACGACTGAAAGCGAAGGCCGACGCAGCCAATGCGGACGCCAAGATCGAGTATTACGAACAGATCGATTCGTTGCGCAAGGAACAACTGGCGGCCCAAGAGAAGCTGAGCGAGCTTCAGGGCGCCAGCGAGACGGCCTGGGAGGACTTGAAGGCGGGCGTCGAAAGCGCGTGGGACAGCTTGGAGCACGCGGTCAAGAAGGCCGCCTCTCGTTTCGACTGATCACGCCGGACCGCGTTCGAGCGCCGAGGCGTCGGCCGGTCCACGCCGGGGCGCGCCCCTTGCGGGCGCTCCGGCGCGACGCGCTCTCTTGCGAGTCGGCTCCAGACGCTCGGCGTCGGACCGCGCCGCCTTTCCCGATCCGGCGTCCGGAGAATTTTTCCCGCAGGGCGCCAATCGCCGCTCCATATTCTATCCCATCGACTTTGGGGGCGCGTTGCCCGACGGCGGATGGAGAACGGATCGTGGCGAATGACAGCTTCGCGGATGGGCGCGACGGCGTGCTGTTTTCCGATGCGGTGAAGGCCGAGCAGGAGCGTCTCGGCTCCCGCGCCGCCTATGCGAAGAAGGCCGCGCGGGGGCGCTGGCCCGCCGCAGAGATCGACGACGCGCTGGCCGCCTTCCTGGCCGAGCGGGACAGCTTCTATCTCGCGAGCGCCGACGGCGCGGGCCGGCCCTATGTCCAGCATCGCGGCGGCCCGAAAGGCTTCCTGAAGCCGATCGACGGCGCGCGCATCGCCTTCGCCGACTTCGCCGGCAACCGGCAATACATCACGCTCGGCCATCTGGCGGAGAACGATCGCGTCGCGTTGATCCTGGTCGACTACCCCAACCGGCGGCGGGTCAAGATCTGGGGCCGCGCCCGGGCCGTCGGCCCGGAGGAGGACCCCGATCTGGTCGCCGCGCTGGCCGACCCCGCCTATGGCGCGCCGGTCGAGCGCGCGCTGGTCGTCACGCTCGAGGCTTGGGACGCCAACTGCCCTCAGCACATCCGCCCGCGCTACGACGAAGCCGACGTGCGCGCCGCGACCGAGACGCTGCGTCGGCGGATCGCAGAGTTGGAGGCGGAGAACGCCGCCTTGCGCGCGCGGCTCGACGCGTGAGCGCGGCCCGTGCGGGTCAGACGATCGCCACCAGCTCGACGTCGAAGGTTAGGTCTTCGCCGGCCAGCGGATGGTTGGCGTCGACGGTGACGGTGCTGTCCGCCACCTCGGTGATGGTCAGCAGCAGCGGCTGGCCGCCGGGCGACTGCGCCTGGAGCTGCAGGCCCACCTGCGGCTCGACCTCCTGCGGCAGGACGGCGCGCTCGATCTCCTGCACCATGTCGTCGCGGCGCTCGCCATAGGCGTCGCCGGCGGGCAGCTTGACCGTGTTGGTCCCGCCGGGCTCCAGCCCGACGACCGCCTGCTCCACGCCGGGCAGCACCTCGCCGCCGCCGATCGTGAATTCGATCGGATCGCGCTCGCGGGAGCTGTCGAACACGCTGCCGTCATCCAGGCGTCCGGTGTAGTGAACCTTGACCGTATCGCCGTCCTTCGCTGCGCCCATCGCGCACCTCTCTTTCCTGGAAAAAGTCGTTCTCTTAGGCTCCGAAGGAAGCCTAACAGCCGCGCCGGTCCGGGAAAAGGCGGGTTCGCGGAAAAAAATCCGATTCGTTCTCATTGCCGCGCGCCCGACCCGCACGCGCCGCCGCACGGCTGGACATTGCCGGTCCGGCATGGAACAAGCGGCGCCGTCGACGCCCCCTTCCCAACCGATCCGCCAGGACCCATGCGCAAGATCGCCAATCCCTCCGTCCCGAAGCACGAGTTGAAGGTTTTATTGCTGGAGGGGATTGCGGACACCGCCAGCGCCCAGCTCGCGCTCAACGGCTACCGCAATGTCGAGCGGCTGAAGACCGCGCTGGACGAAGAGGCGCTGATCGAGCGCCTGCAGGAGGTGCGCTTCCTCGGCGTGCGCTCGCGCACGCGGATCACCGCGCGGGTTCTGGACGCCTGCCCGCGCCTCGCCGCGATCGGCTGTTTTTCGGTCGGGGTCAATCAGGTGGATCTCGATGCGGCGCATCGCCTCGGCGTCCCGGTCTTCAACGCCCCCTTCTCCAACACCCGAAGCGTCGCGGAACTGACCATGGCCGAGATCGTGATGCTGATGCGCCGGACCTTCCCGCGCGCCCAGGCCGCGCACGAAGGGCGCTGGGAGAAGAGCGCCGCCGGCAGCTTCGAGGTGCGCGGCAAGGTGCTTGGCGTCGTCGGCTACGGCAATATCGGCAGCCAGCTCGCCGTGCTGGCCGAGGCGATGGGCATGCGGGTCGTCTATTACGACCTGACCGACAAGCTGCGCCACGGCAACACGGAGCCGACGGAGAGCCTGGAGGCGTTGCTCGCCGCCGCGGACGTGGTCAGCCTGCACGTGCCCGAGACGCCGGAAACGCGCGCCATGATCGGCGCGCGCGAGATCGCGGCGATGAAGCCGGGGGCCTATCTCATCAACAACGCCCGCGGCACCGTTGTGGACATCGATGCGCTGGCCGACGCGCTGAAGTCCGGCCATCTGGCCGGCGCGGCGATCGACGTCTTCCCGAAGGAGCCCGGGGCCAATACCGAGACCTTCGAAAGCCCGCTGCGCGGCCTCGACAACGTGATCCTGACGCCGCATGTCGGCGGCTCCACCGAGGAGGCGCAGGAGCGCATCGGCGAGGAGGTGGCGCGCAAGATCGTCGAGTATTCCGATGTCGGCTCGACCGTCGGCGCGGTCAATTTCCCGCAGGTGCAACTGCCGAAGCAGCCGACCGGCACCCGCTTCATCCAGGTGCAGCGCAACCTGCCGGGCGAGCTCGGCCGGCTGAACGAGCTGTTCGCGAAGAACGACCTCAACATCTCCGGCCAGTACTATCAGACCCAGGGCGAAATCGGCTATGTGGTGCTGGACAGCGAGCGCGACGTGGCGCCCCAGGCGGCCGACGAGATCGTCCGCCAGGTCCGCGCCCTCGACGGCACGATCCGCGCGCGGGTGCTCCTGTAGCGATAGACCGCGGACGACGAGGAGGATAGGCGATGCAGACGCGTTGGTTGGGTCGCACGGGCGTTCAGGTCTCGCAGCTCTGTTTCGGGACCATGTCCTTCGGCGGCGATGCGGACGCGGCCGAGTCGGGGCGGCTCTATGCGGCCGCGCGCGAGGCCGGGATCAATTTCTTCGACTGCGCGGACGTCTATAACGGCGGCGCGGCGGAGGAGATCCTGGGCCGGCTGATCGCGCCCGAGCGCGACGCCATCGTGCTGACCAGCAAGCTCGCCATGCCGGTGGGGAAGGACGCGGATCTGAACGCGCGCGGCCTCAACCGCCGCCACATCGCCCACGCGGTCGAGGCGAGCCTGAAGCGCCTGGCGACCGACCGGCTGGACGTGCTGTTCGTGCATCGCTGGGACGCCAATACGCCGCTTGAGGAAAGCCTGCGCGCGCTGGACCTGCTGGTGCGCGACGGCAAGGTCCTCTATCTCGGGGTCAGCAACTACGCGGCCTGGCAGATCGCCAAGGCGCTGGGGATCCAGGATCGCAACGGCTGGCCGCGTTTCGACGTGATCCAGCCGATGTACAATCTGGTCAAGCGCCAGGCGGAGGTGGAGATCTTCCCCCTCGCCCAGGCCGAGGGGCTGGGCGTCATCAGCTACGGGCCGAACGGCGGCGGGTTGCTGACCGGCAAGTACCGACGCGGGGAGAAGCCCGAGGGCGTGCGCCTGACCGCCAACACGGAATACGCCAAGCGCTACGACGAGGCCTGGTACTACGAGGCGGCGGAGGCCTTCACGGCGCTGGCCGACGCGCGCGGCGTGCATCCGGTCTCGCTCGCCGTCGCCTGGGCCGGGTTCCACCCGGCGGTCACCTGCCCGATCGTCGGCGCGCGGACGGTGGAGCAGCTCGCGCCCTCGCTCGCCTCGGTCGAGGTGGAGATGACCCGCGACCTCTGGGACGAGATCGCCGCCCTGTCGCGCACCCCGCCGCCCGCCACGGACCGGCTGGAGGAGCAGCGCGGCTGACGCCCGCAGGCGCGCCCGGTCGATCGACGCGCCCGATCCCCGCGCCCGATCGACGCGCCCGATCCCCGCGGTGAAAAAAATCGATTGGCGCCGCCCGGCCGTCGGCGCGATGCTGCCGGCCGCACCACACCCTGAACGGCGGGAGGGAACGCCATGCGGATCGGATTCATCGGACTCGGCAATGTAGGATCGAAGCTGGCGGGCTCGCTCGCCCGCAACGGCTTCGACCTGACAGTCCACGACCTCGCCCCGGAGGCGGTCGCGCGCCTGACCGCGCAGGGCGCCAAGGCGGCGGCGAGCCCGGCCGAGCTGGCCGAGGGCAAGGATCTCGTGATCACCTGCCTGCCCTCCCCCGCCGCCAGCGCGGCGGTGATGGAAGCGCCCGACGGCGTGCTGTCGACGCTGGCCCCCGGAACCCTCTGGGCGGAGATGAGCACCACCGACGCCGAGGAGGTGAAGCGCCTCGGCGCGCGGGTGGCGGAGGCCGGCGGCCAGCCGATCGACTGCCCGGTCTCCGGCGGCTGTCACCGGGCGGCGACCGGCAACATCGCGATCTTCGCCGGCTGCGAGCGCGCCGCCTTCGAGCGCGCGCTGCCCGCGCTCTCCGCCATGGGCCGGCGCATCCTGCACACCGGGGCGCTGGGCAGCGCCTCGGTCCTGAAGGTGGTGACCAACTATCTGGCGACGGCGAACCTGCTGTCGCTGTGCGAGGCGCTGACGACGACCGAGCGCGCGGGCCTCGACCTCGGCACGGCCTATGAGGCGATCCGCATCTCGTCGGGCAACAGTTTCGTGCACGAAACCGAAAGCCAGGTGATCCTGAACGGCAGCCGCGACATCAATTTCACGATGGATCTGGTGCTGAAGGATCTGGGCCTGTTCGAAGGGGTGGCCGCGCGCGCCGGCGTGCCGCTGGAGATCGCGCCGCTGCTCTCCGCCATCTTCCGCGACGGGGCGGAGCGCTTCGGCCCGCGCGAATGGTCGCCCAACATCATCCGCCGGCTGGAGGAGGCGACCGGCGCGCGCGTGACCGCGCCCGGCTTCCCGGCGGAGATGGTCGACGACGAGCCCGAGGAGCCCGGCGGCGAGGTGCATCCACGCCGCTCGGCCGAAGCCGCGGAGTAGGCGCGGCGGAGCAGGCGCGGCCGGCGCTACTGCGCGATGCGGAGGTTGCTGAGTTCGGCGCCGATCTGCTGGAAGACGTTCGAGAGCTCGGCGTTCGACGGGCTGTCGTAATAGTGGTCGTCGCTGGAGGCGCAGGTGCGGTAGAGGTCGCGGGTCGGCCCGTGGCTCAGTTGGAAGGTGATGGTGAAGACGATCACGCCTTCGGCCTTCATCGCCGCGCAGGCGGCGGCGAGGCGCGCGTCCACCTCGTCCTCGGCGGCGCCCTTGTTGGTCGTCCCCAACCGGCCCCAGCCGACCCGGCCGTAGCCGCCATAGTCCGAGCCGTCGGGCCCGCCGCCATTGTGGTCGTAGAACTGGTTGACGCCGTCGGTCAGCATCACGACCGCCTTGTCCATCAGCGGCTTGTCGTAATCGAAGGGCATGTCGGCCGGCGTGTCGCCGCCCCACAGCCCGCGCCATTTCGGCGACAGGGTGCGCCAGCCCCAGACCAGCCCCAGATTGCCCATCGTCCCGCCCCGGTGCCAGGGCTGCATGGCCCCGATCGCGGTCTCTATCGTCGGGCGCCAGTCGGTCAGACCGGTGATCGGCGAGGCGCAGCCGAGATTGGGGCCCGTGCCGTCGTTCTGGGCCGCGTTGCTCTCGTCGATCGGCGGCCAGATATTGTCGACGTCCGTCGGATAGAAATAGGGCGGCCAGAGCCCGTCGACGGGGGCGTCGTCGGTCTCGTCGCCCGGGGCGGCGCGCGCCTCGACGCAGCCCTTCCAGCTCGTGCCCGCATAGTCCGCGGGGTCGTAGCCGGTCAGCCAGCCGGAGCGTCCCGCCCCGACATTGACCGCCACCGCATAGGGCACCACGGAGATCCAGAGATTGTCCACCGTCTGCCGGTCGCCGTAGAGGATCGCGACCAGCTCCATTGCGGCGTCCTTCATCGCCGTGATCTTGCCGCCGGAGCGCATCGAGCCCGTATTGTCCATCACCAGCGCCAGCTCGAGCCCCCGCACCGAGCGCTGCACCAGCGTCTCGGCCGAGACCTGCAGCACGTCCTGCCCCAGGACCTGAAGGAAGGTGGTCGGGATCTCGGCGCTGGCGCTGACCCGGATGGTCTCCTGCGCGGAGTCGATCTGAATGGTCGGGCCGGTGATCGTGGAGGCCATGAAGCCCGGCGGCAGGTTGGCCGCGAAGAAGGCGGCGACCGTGTCCTCGACCGTGGCGGGGTCGAGATCCTTGCCGCCGGCCAGCGCGGCCGCGTCGAGCGCGTGGACCAGCTGGCTCTTCAGCGTGTAGCCGCGCATCGCGTCGACCGACAGGCCGATCGCGCCCACCATCGGGATGATCGCCAGCGCGACCAGCGGCGCGGCGGCGCCCCGCCGACTGCGCCGGAAGGCGCGCGCCAGACGCGCCGCCGCGCGGAACTTGGCGCCAAGTCTCTGCATCGCTCCAGGCCCTCCACGGCCCGGGCCATGCTAGGACCGCACCTGTCCAGCCGCCATCATTATCGAATAGAATACTTTTAAAACCTCATTTAATCACGAATTCCGGGGGACTTTTTACTCTCGGTCATTCTATCAATTTCTATAAAATTTTCCGAAAGACCGACACGATACTTCTTGCCAGACGTCGTCTCCGGGGCGTCGAGTCCGGGTGACAGAGACCGGCGGGGGCGCGGGCGGCGCGAGGGCGGCGATGCGAGAGTTTGTCAGGGCGTTCGGAACGCGGCGCGACGGAACGGCGAGCCTGGAGTTCGCCTTCGCCGCGCCGATCGTGATCCTGGCGATCGTCGGGATCCTGGAGATCGCGATGCTGCTGTTCGCCAATGCGGTGGTGGAGGGCGCGGTGCGCTCGGCCGCGCGCTTCGGGTTGACCGGCCAGACCACGCCGGGCGTCAGCCGCGAGGACGTGATCGTGCAGAAGATCCGCGACAGCAGTCTGGGCCTGGTCGAGATCGGACCGGAGGATATCGACATCCTGATCTATCCCAGCTTCACCGACGTCGGCCGGCCGGAGCCCTTCGACGACGCCAACGGCAATGGGAGCTTCGACGCGGGCGAGCCCTTTTCCGATGTCAACGGCAACGGTCAGTGGGACCCGGACATGGGCGCGGCCGGCGCCGGCGGGCCGGGCGAGGTGGTGGTCTATCGGGTGCGCTACGCCTGGCCGATGATGACCGGGCTGCTGGCGGAGCAGTTCGGGGACCGGGTCGACCTCGGCGCCTCGATCGCCGTGCGCAACGAGCCGTTCGACGCAGCGGGCGGGAGCTGAGCCCGATGGCGGCGCACGCGATGCGAGGCCGGCGCGCGCCGCGCCGCCGCTTCCTCACCGACGCGGGCGGCGGGGTTTTGATCGAAACCGCGGTGATCCTGCCGATCCTGGTCTTCCTGCTGCTCGGCGGCTTCGAGGCCGGGCGCTATTTCCTGATGGGCCAGAAGATGCAGCGCGCGGCGATGACGGTCGCCGACCTCGCCTCGCGCACCGAAACGCTCACGGCCGGCGACGTGGACGACCTATTCGCCGCCGCGGCGGAGGTGAGCCGCCCCTTCCCCCTGACTGCGGACGGTCGGGTGCTGGTCAGTTCCATCGTGCGGCCGGCGGCGGGCGGCGACGCGGTCGTCGCCTGGCAACGCTCGGCCGGCGCCGCGTTGACCGCCAGCGCCTATGGCGCGGAGGGGGAGACGGCGACGGTCCCCGACGCCGACCTGATCAAGGCCGGGCAGTCGATCATCGCGGCCGAGGTGGCGATCGACTATCGGCCGGTCCTGTTCGACCGCTTCCCGGTTCAGCCGCTCTATGCGCACGCCGCCTTCCGGCCGCGCTTCTCCAAGACCGTCACGTTGGAGTGAGAGGAGACGGGAACGGCCCGTCCAGCTCTTCGAGCGCATGGAGCGGGCGCGCGTAGCACAGGATCATGTCGACCCGCCGCCCGTCCGCGGCGAGCGGCAGCATCACCACCTCCACCGCCGCGGGGGTGCGCGGGGTCTGCATCGCGACCGGCCCGCGCCACCAGCGTGGGCGTCCGTCGGCGAGGATCGCCTGGAAATCGCGCTCCGCGGCGGAGCCCTCGAAGCCGACATCCGCCTCGTCCAGCATGCGCCCCGTCAGATCGCGCCCGAAGCGCTCCGCCAACCCGGCCGCATAGAGCCGGCAGCGCAGTCTAGGCGCCGCGTCGGACGCCGCGCCCGCCGGCGGATCCACGCGCTCCAGCAACCAGATTCCAGGCAGCAGGCCGGGGACCGTCACGGGATCGAAATGCCGGCGCCCCGGCAGCAGATCCGGCGCCGGGCGCAGGCTCTCCCACAGCGAGACGATCCGGCGCGCCGCCGCGCACAGCGGCGTCTCGGGCCCCAGCAGGGCGCCCGCCTCTTGAAGATCCGCGTTCCGCACCGGCCATCATCCCAGTCGCCGGACGCCGCCTTCCCGCAAGGCGACTGCGTTTCCATAACGGCACATGTCGTAACAGGAGGTTAACGCCGCCGGGCGCTCACTCGGCCGCGACGGGCAGGGGCGCGGCGTCGGCCAGGGGCTCCAGCAGATGCTGCGCCAGCCAGCGCACGACGGGGACGGCGACGCCGTCGCCGAACAGGTGCTGGGCGGCCGTTGCGCTCTTCGGGATCGGATAGTCGTCCGGGACGCCCATCAGGCGCGCCGCCTCGCCTCCCGTCAGCAGACGGGAGCGCACGCGCTCGCCTTCGACGATCACCACCGTCTGTCGGCTGGAGCCGCCGGCAGGCGTGCGCAGACAGCCGGCGATCCCGTCGCAGCGCAGCTCCGCACGCTGGATCTTGCCGCCGTGGCCGTCGGGCCGCGTGCGGCGATAGAGCGTGGCGGCGCGCCGGGCGCCGGCCGCCTGCATCGCGTCGAGCCGGGCGCGGCTCGCCGGCCCCATCAGGTCGATCAGGCGCGCGGTCTGCTCCGGTCGATGCCAAGCCGACACCGCTGGGTCCGGCTCCAGGATCGCCGCCAAGTCCGTGTTGCGCGGCGGCGGCGCCGGCAGTCGCCACCAGACCCAGCGTCGGCGCAGGGCGTCCGGTAGGGCCTCCTCCGCCCGCGCCAGCGCCGGCGTCGTCCAGAGCGGATCGGGCGCCGCCGCCGTCAGCCCCTCGATCGCCCCCCTGTCGCGCACCGCGATCACGAACAGCCGCGGCCGCGACTGCGGCAGGAACCGGACCGCATCGATCACCAGCGCGCCCACGCGGTAGCCCTGCCCGGACAGGAGGGCGACGAGCGCCTCGAAATCCCGCCCGTCGTGGGAGGTGAGCGCGCCGACCACATTCTCCAGCGCGATCACGGCCGGGGCCCGCCCCTGGACCGCCGCGCCCTCGATCAGCCGCCAGAAGGAGAAGAAGGTTCCGCTGCGCGCGCCGGCGAGCCCGCGCCGCGCGCCGGCGAGCGACAGGTCCTGGCAGGGGAACGAGGCCCAGGCCAGCGTCGCGCGGCCCGGCAGGTCCGCAGGCGCGAGGTCGGCGACATCGCCGACGCGCAGCTCCGGCGCGGCCCCGAAGCGCGCGCGGTAGGCCTGGGCCTTGGCGGCGTCCCACTCGTTCGCCAGCGCGCAGGTCCACCCCTCGCCCAACCCGAGGCGCGCCATGCCGCCGCCGGCGAAGAATTCGTAGAAGGGGCGCCCCGCGCGCCTCGGCCCGCTCACGGCCCCAGCGCCGCGACGAGCCGTGCGACGGCCGCGTCGGCGTCGCGCAGTTCGCACTCCCAGACGGTCAGGACCCGCCAGCCCATCGCCTCCAGCGCCTCCCGATTGGCGGCGTCGCGCGCCCGGTTGCGCGCGATCTTCCCGGCCCAGTAATCGCGATTCGCCGCCGGCCGTCGAGCGCCCCGGGCGCAGGCGTGCCCGTGCCAGAAGCAGCCATGCACGAAGACGACCGTCCGGCGCCGCGAGAAGACCAGGTCCGGCTTCCCGGGCAGGCGCCTGTCGTGCAGCCGATAGCGATAGCCGAGCGCATGGAGGCGCCGGCGCACCAGCAGCTCCGGCTTGGTGTCGGCGCTCTTGACCGCCTGCATGGTGCGGCGGCGCTGGGCGGGGGTCAGCGTGTCGGTCATGGCGCGGTCGAGCTTATCTGCAGGCGGCGATCGCAGCCAACATGACAATTTCGTGACACCAAGCGATGCGGGCGATCCTGATGGGCCGCACCGTCGTATTGCAGTGCACAAAGGGGAAGGGAGCCGACTGAAACCAACTCTCAGGAGACTCCGACAATGGCTGAAATGGCATTTCCGCTCATGAACATGATCATCCTCGGCGCGCCGCTGGCGCTCGCCATTCGTGAAATGGCCTCCGTGAAGAAGGCCTGACGCCCACCCGGTCGGCGCGCCGCGGCTCCCGGGGCCGACTCCGGGGCCGGGGCGCGCCGCCCTCACGCCGCTCACGCCTCGAGCCGCCCGCCCCTCAAGCCGCCCGCCCCTCCCGGTCGCCGGCTCTCACTCCGCCCAAAAGACCGGATCGTCGATCGCGTCCGCGCACAGCAGCCGGCCGTCGACGGCCGCCGCCCTCTCCGACAGCCGCAGCACACGCCAGCCCTCTTCGTAGGAGTCGGGGATCGGCTGGGGCGGACGCGGTCCCTCCGGCAGGGCGCGTCGGAATCCGAACCGCCCGTAATAGGCCGGGTCTCCCAGCACGCAGACCAGATCGACGCCCGCTTCCTGCAGCCGCTCGAGGCCGGCGCGCACCAGCGCGCTCCCGACGCCGCGCCCCTGCGCGTCCGGCGCGACGGCCAACGGCGCCAGCAGCGCCGCGCGCAGCGTCGGCGCCCCTTCGATCCGCGCCGCGGTGAACAGGACGTGGCCGACCGCGTCCCCCTCCTCCTCCGCCAGCAGCGAAAGCGTGGGCGCCGCCGTCGGATCGTCGAGCAGCGCCGCCGTAAGGCGCGCCTCGTCCGGCTGGCCGAAGGCGGCCTCGTGAACGGCCATAAGGGCGGCGCGGTCGGCTGGCGTCGTCTCTCGAATACGCATGACGACGCCTTTAGGCGCCGGCCGCCGGCCGGTCAAGCGCGCCGACGGCGAGCCCCCAACCCGGGACCGGACGGGACAACTGGCCGCATGGGCGGGCGCCGCGCGCTCGGATAGCGTGCCCCCGGGCCTTCGGGCCGGCGATCCGCGTCTGGCGGGCCCGTCCGACCGACCGTCCGCCCGCCCGTCCGTCCGTCCGCCCGTCCGCCCGCCCGTCTGCGGAGAAAGTCATGCCGGATTCCCCCTTCGACGCCCCGCCCGCCGGCCCGCACGGGCTTCCGCCCGGGGACGCGACATGGTGCGACAAGCCCGCGGAAGACGCCTTCGACGCCTTCGCGGTCGACCCGGCGCAGGGGCTGGAGGCCGCGGAGGCGGCGCGCCGCCTCGCCGCGCACGGCGCGAACCGGCTGCCGGAGGCGAAGCGGCGCGGGCCGCTGCTGCGCTTCCTGGCGCAGTTCCACAATCTGCTGATCTACGTGCTGCTGGCCGCGGCGGCGGTGACGGCCGTGTTGGGCCATCTGGTCGACACCGGCGTCATCCTGGCGGTCGTAGTCGTCAACGCGGTCATCGGCTTCGTCCAGGAAGGCAAGGCGGAGGAGGCGTTGGCCGCCATCCGGCGCATGCTGGCGCCGCGGGCGGTCGCGCTGCGCGGCGGCCGGCGGGTCGAGCTTGACGCCGAGGCGCTGGTTCCGGGCGACGTGGTGCTGCTGGACTCCGGCGACCGCGCGCCGGCGGATCTGAGGCTCTACGAGGTGCGCGGCGGCTTTCGGATGCAGGAGGCCCTGTTGACGGGCGAATCCGCGCCGGTGGAGAAGGCGGTCGCCCCCGTCCCCGCCGACGCGCCGCTGGGCGACCGGCGCTCGCTCGCCTTCAGCGGCGCGCTGGTCGCGGCCGGGCAGGCCCGCGGCGTCGTCGTCGCGACCGGCGCCGACACCGAGATCGGCCGCATCAGCGGCATGATGGCCGCCGTCGAGGGCGTCGACACGCCGCTGATCCGCCAGATGGCGATCTTCGCCAAGTACCTGACCGGCTTCATCCTTGTCGTCAGCGCGCTGATCCTGGCGTTCGGCGTCGGGGTCGGCGGCTACGGCTTCGCGGAGCTGTTCATGGCCGTGGTCGGCCTGTCGGTCGCGGCGATCCCCGAAGGCCTGCCGGCGATCCTGACCGTGACGCTGGCGATCGGCGTCCAGGGCATGGCCCGGCGCAACGCCATCGTGCGCCGGCTGCCGGCGATCGAAGCCTTGGGCTCGGTCTCCGTCATCTGCTCGGACAAGACCGGCACGCTCACCAAGAACGAGATGACGGTCGCCTCCGTCGCGACGGCGCGACGGCTCTTCACCGTCTCCGGCGCCGGCTATGCGCCCCATGGCGGCTTCACCCTCGACGGGACGGACGCCGACCCGGCGAACCACCCGCTGCTGCGCGCCCTCGCCCGCGCCGCCGCCCTGTGCAACGAAGCGGACTTGATCGAAGACGCGGCCGACGCCGGCGGCCCGGACGCGCCCGCCGACTGGCGCGTCGTCGGCGACCCGATGGAAGGCGCGCTGCTGACGCTGGCGATGAAGGCCGGCCTCGACCCGACGGGCGAGCGCGCGCGGGCCCCGCGCACGGACGCCATCCCCTTCGATTCCCAGCACCGCTTCATGGCGAGCCTGCATCACGACCACGAAGGCCGCGGCGCGCTCTACGTCAAGGGCGCGCCGGAGCGGCTGTTGGCCATGTGCGACCGTCAGCATGCGGACGGGGCGTCCCCCAGCGGGGCATTCGGCGAGGTTGGGGGCGGCGAGGGGGACGCGCCGCTCGACGCCGTCTATTGGCGCGAGCGGGCGGAGGCGATCGCGGCGCGCGGCCAGCGCGTGCTGGCGATCGCGACAAAGCCGGCGCCGGCGGAGCAGAGCGCGCTCGCCTTCTCGGACGTGGAGGGCGGGCTGACCCTGCTCGGCCTCGTCGGCATGATCGACCCGCCGCGGCCGGAGGCGGTCGCCGCCGTGGCCGAGTGTCAGGCGGCGGGGATCGCGGTCAAGATGATCACCGGCGACCACGCCGGCACGGCGGCCGCAATCGCGCGCGACCTGGGCCTCGCCCGCCCCGCCCCGGTGCTGGAAGGATCGGCGATCGACGCGCTGGACGATGCGGCGCTGGCCGAGCGCGCCGTTGCGGTCGACGTCTTCGCGCGCACCAGCCCTGAGCACAAGCTGCGCCTCGTCCAGGCGCTGCAGGCGTCGGGCGCGGTGGTCGCGATGACCGGCGACGGCGTCAACGACGCCCCGGCCCTGAAGCGCGCCGACATCGGCGTCGCCATGGGCGGCAAGGGCACGGAGGCCGCCAAGGAGGCGGCCGAGATCGTGCTGGCCGACGACAATTTCGCCAGCATCGCCGCCGCCGTCTCGGCCGGCCGCACGGTCTACGACAATCTGAAGAAGGCGATCCTGTTCCTGCTGCCGGTCAATGGCGGGGAGTCCCTGAGCCTCGTCGCCGCGATCCTGCTCGGCCTCACCCTGCCGATCACGCCGGTGCAGATTCTGTGGGTGAACATGGTGAGCTCGGTCGCGCTCGCCATGACGCTGGCCTTCGAGAAGGCGGAGCCCGGCGTCATGCGCCGCCCGCCGCGGCCGGCGGGAGAGCCGATCCTCTCCGCCTTCGTGCTGTGGCGGGTCGGCTTCGTCTCTACCCTGTTCTGCGCCGGCATCTTCGGCAAGTTCACGCTGGCCCAGGCCCAGGGCGCGAGCGTCGAGGAGGCGCGCACCATCGCCGTCAACACGCTGGTGGTGATGGAGATCTTCTATCTCTTCGCGGTGCGTTTCCTGAATGCGCCGTCGATCACGCTGAAGGGCGCGCTGGGCACGCGGCCGGTGCTGATCGCGGTCGCGGCGGTCACGGCGCTTCAGTTCCTCTTCACCTACGCGCCCTTCATGGAGGCCTTCTTCGACACGCGGCCCCTGAGCCTGGTCGAGGGCCTGCAGGTCGTCGCCGTCGGCGCCGCCGTGCTGCTGGTGCTGGAGGCGGAGAAGCGTCTGGTGCGTACGGTGCGCGCGCGCCGCGCCCCAGCGACGTGACGGATGCGGCGTGACGGGTTTGCGAAGGGTTTCGGGGCGCTGCTAAGCTGCGTCGATGACCGACGACGAGAGCCCCGAGGCGCAGATCCGCCGTCTGACCGTGGAGGCGGCGGAGGCCCTGCAGCTCGCCCAGGCCGGCGAGCGGCTCTATCGCGAGATCCTGGAGAGCGTGAAGACCCGCGCCGGCGGCGGCGGCGCGCCGGACGTGGCCGGCCTCGCGAAGGATCTGAACCGCGCGCTCACCCGATACGCCCCCGCGGCGGCCGAACTGCGGCGGCGATCGGGCGGCGGCGACGGCGCGGACTGACCGGCCGCGACCCAAAAGCTTCCTTTCAACTCAAAGGCTTTTCGCGTTAGGCTCCAGGCAAAAGGGGCGCGGGCGACGGAACGGGCCCGCAACGCCGCATCTGTGGGGGGAACGGCGCGATGAGCGAGCCGGGCGAGCAGCGCAAGGCGGAGCTGCTGGACAAGGTTTACGACCTGATCGGGAAGCGCATGCCGGGCGAGAAGGCCCAACGCGCGCGCCTGTTCACCGAACACTATTATCGCCACGTCCCGCCGGACGACATCATCGACCGCGAGCCGGAGGATCTCTACGGCGCGGCCCTGTCGATGTGGAGCGTCGGCCAGCAGCGCACGCCGGGCCAACCCAGCATCCGCGTCTACAATCCGCGCTTCGAGGAGCATGGCTGGCACTCGACCCATACGGTGATCGAGATCGTCAACGACAACATGCCCTTCCTGGTCGACAGCGTGACCATGGAGCTGACGCGTCAGGCGCTCAGCGTGCATCTGGTGGTGCATCCGATCTTCGGCGTCGCGCGCGACGCGGACGGCGCCGCGCAGGACTTCCCCAGCCTGACCGCCGATCCGCACGAGTTGCCGCGCGAGAGCTTCATGCATGTGGAGATCGACGAGCAGTCGAGCCCCAGCGTGCTGCGCGAGATCGAGGACGGCCTGGCCGCCGCGCTGGCGGACGTGCGCGCGGCGGTGGAGGACTGGCCGGCGATGCGCGACAAGGCGCTGCAGGTGGTCGAGACGCTGAAGACCGCGCCGCCGAAAGGCGTCGACCCGGCCGACGTCGAGGAGGCGGCCGCCTTCATGCAGTGGCTGCATGACGACCATTTCACCTTCATGGGCTATCGCGAGGTCGCCTTCGAGGGGACGGGCAAAAAGGCGCTCTTGTCGATCAAGGCCGACAGCGGGCTCGGCGTGCTGCGCGATCCCGAGCGCGAGGTGTTCGAGGGGCTGCGCCATCTCGGCCGGATGCCGGCCGAGATCCAGACCGCCATGTTCGACCCCACCCTGGTGCGGCTGACCAAGGCCAACCGGCGCTCCACCGTGCATCGGCGCGTCCATATGGACACGATCGCGATCAAGATCTTCGACGCCAAGGGCAAGCCGGTGGGGGAGCGGCTCTTCACCGGGCTCCTCACCTCGGTCGCCTACAATCAGAGCCCGCGCGAGATCCCGCTGCTGCGCCGCAAGGTCGAGGCGGTGATGGAACGCTCCGGCTTCGAGCGCGGCGGCCATTCGGCCAAGGCGCTGATGCACATCCTGGAGAGCTATCCGCGCGACGAGCTGTTCCAGATCGGCGTCGATCAGCTGACCGAGATCGCGCTCGGCATCCTGCATCTGCAGGAGCGTCAGCGCATCGCGCTGTTCCTGCGGCCCGATCCGTTCCAGCGCTACGTCTCGGCGCTGGTCTACGTGCCGCGCGACCGCTTCTCGACCGGTCTGCGCAAGAAGATCGGCGCGATCCTGGCGGCCGAGCTCGACGGCGCCGTGGTCGCCAACTACACGCACATGTCCGACGAGGCGCTGAGCCGCGTCCAGTTCATCATCAAGACGACGCCGGGCGCGGTGCCCGAGACCGACCGCAGGGCGCTGGAGGCCAAGCTGCGCGAGGAAACGCGCACCTGGGAGGACCGGCTGCGCCAGGCGATGATCGAGAACCACGGCGAGGAGCGCGGCCTCGACCTGCTGCGCCGCTACGCCGAAGCCTTCCCGGTCGCCTATCGCGATCAGTTCAGCACCCAGACCGCCGCCTACGACATCGGGCGCGTCGTGACGGCGCTGGAGACCGGCGAGCTCGGCGTCAGCCTGTACCAGCCGATCGAGACGGAGAAGCACCAGCTTCGGCTCAAGGTCTACCACCCGGGCGGGCCGATGGTGCTCTCCACCGTCATGCCGATGCTGGAGAATATGGGCCTCAAGGTGCTGGCCGAGCAGCCCTTCGACGTTCGGCCCGCGCGCAACGGACGCATCGACGCCGCCGACCAGGCGCCGCCGCAGAGCCTCTACATCCACGATTTCGCGTTGGAGACGCACGGCGCGCAGCCGGTCGACTTCCACGCGGTGCGCGCCGTCTTTCACGACAGCTTCGTGCGGGTCTGGGCCGGCGAAATCGAGGATGACGGCTTCAACCGGCTGGTGCTCAGCGCCGGGCTGGGCTGGCGCGACGTGGTGGTCCTGCGCGCCTATTCGAAGTATCTGCGCCAGGCCGCGATCCCCTTCAGCCAGGACTATATGGAGGAGACGCTCGCCTCCAACGCCGACATCACGCAGAAGATCGCGGAGCTGTTCCGGGTGCGCTTCGACCCGGCCCGGGAGGCGAAGGAGGGGGGGGCGCGCGCCGCGCGCGAGCAGGAAATCACGGCCGAGATCGAGAGCGCCCTCAACCACGTCGCAAATCTGGACGAGGACCGGATCATCCGGCGCTTCCTCAACGTGGTGCGGGCGACGCTGCGGACCAACTTCTTCCAGCCGGGCGAAGACGGCGGCCTGAAGGACGGGATCGCCTTCAAGCTGGCCAGCCGCGAGGTGGACGAGATTCCGCAGCCCGCGCCCTTGCGCGAGATCTTCGTCTACAGCCCGCGCTTCGAGGCGGTGCATCTGCGCTTCGGGCTGGTGGCGCGCGGCGGCTTGCGCTGGTCGGACCGGCGGGAGGATTTCCGCACCGAGATCCTGGGCCTGGTGAAGGCGCAGCAGGTCAAGAACGCGGTCATCGTGCCGGTCGGCTCGAAGGGCGGGTTCGTGCTCAAGCGTCCGCCGCCGCCGGGCGACCGCGACGCCTTCCTCGCCGAGGGCGTGGCCTGCTACAAGCAGTTCATCGGCGCGATGCTGGACGTCACCGACAATCTGGTTCAAGGCGCGGTCGAGCCGCCGGCCGACGTGGTGCGCTGGGACGGGGACGACCCCTATCTCGTGGTCGCCGCCGACAAGGGAACGGCCGCCTTCTCCGACTACGCCAACGCGGTCTCGCAGAGCTACGGCTTCTGGCTGGGCGACGCCTTCGCGTCGGGCGGCTCGGAGGGCTACGACCACAAGAAGATGGGCATCACCGCGCGCGGAGGCTGGGAGGCGGTGAAGCGCCATTTCCGCGAGATGGGCCGCGACACCCAGACCCAGGACTTCACCGTGATCGGCGTCGGCGACATGGGCGGCGACGTGTTCGGCAACGGCATGCTGCTGTCCGAGCACATCCGGCTGGCGGCCGCCTTCAACCATCTGCACATCTTCCTCGATCCGGAGCCTGACGCGGCCGCAAGCTTCGCCGAGCGCAAGCGGCTGTTCGAGGCGGTGAAGGGTTGGGACCAGTACGACCCCAAGCTGATCTCCAAGGGCGGCGGCGTCTTCGAGCGCAAGGCGAAGTCGATCGCGCTCACGCCCGAGATCAAGGCCCGCTTCGCCATCGAGAAGGATCAGGTCACGCCGAACGAGTTGATCCGCGCGATCCTGAAGGCGGAGGCGGACCTTCTGTGGTTCGGCGGCATCGGCACCTATGTGAAGCACGCCGAAGAGAGCCACGCCGACGTCGGCGACCGCGCCAACGATCCGATCCGGGTGAACGGCGCCGAGCTTTCGGTGAAAGTGATCGGCGAAGGCGCCAATCTGGGCATCACCCACCGCGGGCGGATCGAGTTCGCAGCCCATGGCGGCCGGATCAACACCGACGCCATCGACAATTCCGCCGGCGTCGATTGCTCCGACCATGAAGTCAACATCAAGATCCTGTTGGGCGACGTGGTCGGCCGCGGCGACATGACGGGCAAGCAGCGCAACCAGCTGCTCGAGGCGATGACCGACGAGGTCGCGGCGCTCGTGCTGCGCGACAACTACCAGCAGACCCAGTCGATTTCGGTGACCCAGGCGCGCGCGGCGCAGTCGCTCGACCGGCATCAGCGGCTGATCCGCACCTATGAGCGCAGCGGCGATCTGGACCGCGCGCTCGAATTCCTGCCCGACGACGAGGAGATCGCCGAGCGCATGCAGAAGAGCCAGGGGCTGAGCCGGCCGGAGCTCGCCGTGCTGCTCGCCTACGCCAAGAACCTGACATACCGCGCGCTTCTGGACTCGGACCTGCCGGACGATCCGCTACTGGAGGAGGATCTGTTCCGCTATTTTCCGGCGCCGCTGCAGGAGCGCCACGCGGACGCCGTGTGCGGCCATCGGCTGCGGCGCGAGATCATCGCCACCTCCGTCACCAATTCGATGATCAACCGCACGGGCCCCAGCTTCGTCAACGAGATGCAGCAGCGCACCGGCCGCGGCCCGGCGGAGATCGCGCGCGCCTACACGGTGGTGCGCGAGGTGTTCGAGCTGCGCCGGCTGTGGGCCGATATCGAGGCGCTGGACACCAAGGTCACGGCGCAGATGCAGATCAAGATGCTGCGCGAGGCCGGCCGCACGGTCGAGCGCATGACCGAGTGGTTCCTGCGCACCGAGGCGCATCCGATCGACGTGAAGGGCGCGATCGACGCCTTCAAGCCCGGCGTCGCGACGCTGCAGGAGAGCTTCGGCGAAATCCTGTCCGAGCACGCGCGGCGCGACATCGAGGCGCGGATCGAGCGCTTCGGTCAGGAGGAGGCCGCGCCGCGCGCGCTGGTCGTCGCGATCGCGCAGTTGAAGGTGCTCTCGTCCGCCTGCGACGTGGTGCGCCTCGCCGCCGGCGGGTCGCATCCGGTGAAGGAGGTGGGGCGCACCTATTCCTGCGTCGGCGCGCGCTTCCGGCTGGATTGGCTGCGCTCGCAGGCCAATCGCATCCCGGCCGACACCCATTGGCACCGCATGGCGCTGGGCGCGATCATCGACGATCTCTGGGGGCTTCAGGGCGAGCTGACCGCGCGCATCCTGACCGGCGACGCGGTCGGGGAGACGGCCATCGCCGACTGGGTCGCCGCCCGCACGGAGGCCGTGGAGCGCGTCGACGCGCTGCTGGGCGAGCTGGAGCGGCTGCCGCAGCTCGACCTCGCCATGCTGGCCGTCGTCACCCGCGAACTGCGCACGCTGACCGCCAACGGCTGACGCCGCGCGCGCGGTATCCGCCCGCGCCGAACGCCGCAGGCGGGGCCGCCACGCGGCTTTCGCTTGAATGCGCCGGGATTCCTGGCTATGTGCAGCGCAACCGAGAGCGCAAGCGCGTCCGGCGGGGCCGGCGGTCGTCCGACCAGAGGGCCCCGAGATCCCCCTTCGGGACGCGCCGCGACCACCGGGGCGGCGCCGCGGCCTTGAACGGGCCGGCGCCCGGCCCCGCCAATGACGAGGGGACGAAAAACCGTCATGACCCAGCCTGGCCAGGATACGCTGAAGACCCGCAAGACGCTCGACGTCGACGGGGTCGCTTACGACTATTTCTCCATTCCCGAGGCCGAGAAGACGATCGGCGACGTCTCCAAGCTGCCCTTCTCGCTGAAGGTGTTGCTGGAGAACCTGTTGCGCTTCGAGGACGGCCGCTCGGTCTCGACCGAGGACGTCCAGGCCATGGCCGACTGGCTGAAGCAGCGCAAGTCGACCCGCGAGATCGCCTATCGCCCGGCGCGCGTGCTGATGCAGGACTTCACCGGCGTGCCCGCCGTGGTCGACCTCGCCGCCATGCGCGACGCGATGGTCGAGCTTGAGGGCGACCCGCAGAAGATCAACCCGCTCTCCCCGGTCGATCTGGTGATCGACCATTCGGTGATGGTCGATTATTTCGGCGGGCCCGACGCCTTCAAGAAGAACGTCGAGAAGGAGTTCGAGCGCAACCGCGAGCGCTACGAGTTCCTGCGCTGGGGCCAGACCGCCTTCGACAATTTCCGCGTCGTGCCGCCGGGCACCGGCATCTGCCATCAGGTCAATCTGGAATACCTCGCCAAGACCGTCTGGGCCAGCGAGGACAAGGCGACCGGCCGTCAGGTGGCCTATCCGGACACGCTGGTCGGCACCGACAGCCACACCACGATGATCAACGGGCTGGGCGTGCTCGGTTGGGGCGTCGGCGGCATCGAGGCGGAGGCCGCGATGCTGGGCCAGCCGGTCTCGATGCTGATCCCCGAGGTGATCGGCTTCCGCCTGACCGGCGAGCTGTCCGAGGGCATGACCGCGACCGACCTGGTGCTGACCGTCACCCAGATGCTGCGCGCCAAGGGCGTGGTCGGCAAGTTCGTCGAGTTCTACGGCGAGGGGCTGAAGCATCTGACCCTGGCCGACCGCGCCACCATCGCCAACATGGCGCCGGAATACGGCGCCACCTGCGGCATCTTCCCGATCGACGCGGAGACGGTGGACTATCTGCGCTTCTCGGGCCGCGACGAGGCGACCATCAAGCTGGTCGAGGCCTACGCCAAGGCGCAGGGCATGTGGCGCGAGGACGGCGACGCCGACCCGGTCTACACCGATACGCTGGAGCTCGATCTGGCGACGGTCGAGCCGTCGCTGGCCGGTCCGAAGCGCCCGCAGGACCGGATCGGCCTCTCCCAGGCCGCGGTCGCGTTCGACCGCCTGCTGGCCGAAGCGGTCGGCGAGCCGCAGACCGAGGAGGAGGCGCGCCTCGCCTCCGAAGGCGGGCCGGCCAAGAGCGCGCCGACCGGCTATTCGACGCAAGTTAAGGTCGAGGGCGCGGACTACACGCTCGGCCACGGCGACGTGGTGATCGCCGCGATCACGAGCTGCACCAACACCTCCAACCCCAGCGTCATGCTGGCCGCCGGCCTCGTCGCCCGCAAGGCGCACGAGAAGGGCCTGAAGGTGAAGCCCTGGGTCAAGACCTCGCTCGCCCCCGGCTCCCAGGTGGTGACCGACTATCTGGAGGCCGCCGGCCTGCAGGAGGATCTCAACGCGCTCGGCTTCGACCTCGTCGGATACGGCTGCACCACCTGCATCGGCAATTCCGGCCCGCTGCCGGAGCCGATCTCGAAGGCGATCGACGAGGGCGATCTGGTCGTGACCTCGGTGCTGTCCGGCAACCGGAACTTCGAAGGCCGGGTCAATCCGCAGACCCGCGGCAACTATCTGGCCTCGCCGCCGCTGGTGGTGGCCTATGCGCTGGCCGGCAACATGTCGATCGACATCACCCAGGACCCGGTCGGCTACACCGACGCCGGCGAAGCGGTCTATCTCAAGGACATCTGGCCCTCGACCGCCGAGGTCGAGCGGGTGATGCGCGACAGCCTGACCCCGGAGATGTACCGGTCGCGCTACGCCGACGTCTTCAAGGGCCCGGAGGAATGGCGCGAGATCGCCTTCGCCGAGGGCGAGACCTACAAGTGGAACTCCGGCTCCACCTACGTCCAGCATCCGCCCTATTTCGAGGCGATGGACCCGGAGCCGGGCGAGATCGAGGACGTGCACGGCGCGCGCCCGCTGCTGATCCTGGGCGATTCGGTCACCACCGACCACATCTCGCCGGCCGGCTCCTTCAAGCCGGAAACCCCGGCCGGTCAGTACCTGACGGAACGGCAGGTGCGCCCGGCCGACTTCAACTCCTACGGCTCGCGCCGCGGCAACCACGAGGTCATGATGCGGGGCACCTTCGCCAACATCCGCATCCGCAACGAGATGGTGCCGGGCGTCGAAGGCGGCTTCACCAAGCATCAGCCCTCGGGAGAGCAGATGCCGGTCTATGACGCGGCGATGCGCTACCAGACCGACGGCGTGCCGCTGATCGTCTTCGGCGGCAAGGAGTACGGCACCGGCTCGTCGCGCGACTGGGCGGCGAAGGGCACCAAGCTCTTGGGCGTGAAGGCGGTGATCGCGGAGAGCTTCGAGCGCATCCACCGCTCCAACCTGGTCGGCATGGGCGTGCTGCCGCTGCAGTTCAAGGACGGCGACAGCCGCGAAAGCCTGGGCCTCAAGGGCACGGAGCTCTTCGACATCACCGGCGTCGCCGGCGAGCCGACCCCGCGCCAGGACGTGACGCTCACCATCACCCGCGAGGACGGCTCCAAGCAGGAGGTCACCCTGCTCTGCCGCATCGATACGGTGACGGAGGTCGACTACTACCGCCATGGCGGCGTGCTGAACTACGTGCTGCGCGACCTCGCCAAGGGCGAAGCGGCGTAAGACCCCGCCCCTTCGCCGGCGCCGCGCAAAAGAAGCCTCCCCCTACATGGGGGAGGCATTCGGTTCCCTAGGACATTTGTTCTCTTCCCGCTATATTTGTAGGAGTGAACATTGTTCTGGGGAGCACGTATTTAGTTTTGGGCTTCAAAATTCAATAATCGGCAGATACAATAATTATCTCCGATGATTAAGATAAAAATCCAGGCAGAAATTCACTCGCGCTCCCTTTAAAACCTGACCTACCGGCTTCCGACAATGTAGGTGAAGTCTTCAAGCTCCGGATCCGCCGTAACCGCCACCAAACGATCTGCTGCACTTCTCGTGTCAGATACATCAACCGGCGGAAAGGATGGCAATCCGTTTTCTTCTATTATCCAACCATTTTTCTTAAAAGCGGCAAATAAATTTTCCGACATTTTAATGTGAACACCCCGCTCCAGGCCACTACATAACCTTTGAAACTCAGCATGCAGAACTTTTAAGTCTTCTTCATTTGGTTGCACGTTGTCCATTGTTCCCATCGTATCAAGAAACTCGGTTGTCTTAGAAAGATTGGTCGGACGTAAGTCCGTCACTCCATTTGCCTAAACCAGTCTCTAAGCCCCAGATGGAGGCGAAGCTCCTCATCGCCCGCTAACGATTTACAGTGCGCGATTGGGGCGCGAAGGGTGTTGAGAGAAGCTAGAACCTTTTCAACCGCTCGAATGTCGCGGAACATATCGCCGAAAATTGTCCAGTTAGTCTTAATGATCTCACCGAGTTCCCCGAAATTAGTGTAGTCAATGAGTTCCGCGGATCTTGGTGTAACTCCTGATTGCGTCTCTTTCTTCTGGTTCGACTCGGCGTTCTTACGTACATTCTCCGGAACTGCCGTCTCCCACCAATCTGCACCGTTCTCTTCTTCAAGCCGCTGCGAAATGATTTCACGGATACTATTTTCAAGGCAGTAAAAAATCGCGTAGTTCACCGACATTCTGGCGGCTTCTTTGCGCAGCCTCTCGACAAATTGGGGATAATAATTCTGATCTACTTTACTCTCTGATTCACGACGATGCCCTAAATCAACGTCATAGGTTCGCTCAATTTTCTGCATCTCCGATTCGATGGAGAGGTTGTTCAGACCGAACAATTTGATTGCTTCTTCTGGGCGCATCAGTTTTTCAATAGGTTCTCGCGGAGTGAACGAAAAATTGCGTTGAAAACATCAGGGTCACTTGTTTCTGGTAAGTTGAGATTGATTGTATAGCCGACGCGCAGTTCGACACCCTCCGCGTTTGGCAAGTCTACTCGGCGCTCCCGCTGAATTTCAGTGGACCGGCTCTCCGCAGGTTGCTTTTTCTCTTCATCTTGAGCTTTGGCATCAACATCTGCCTCAAAGTCGGCGAACTCTTTGAGTGCCATAAAGGTTCCTACGATGGCCTGAGTAGTTCGGTCATCTTTTGCCGCGCCTGTAACCTCGAGCACCAATCCAGTGAGCTTGTCGCGACTCATTTCGTACACGTATTCATTGCGCTCAAATAATTCGTTAAATGCGTTTCGCATTCCTTGCGCAACCGCATAAGCTTGGGTCTCCGAATTGCGAAACTGGTCATAAAGGCCGGTAGGAACTCCATCAGAACCGAGAAAGCCCATTCGCTTCAGTAACGGTATTATTGCTCGGGAGCTACCACCGCTGTGCCCCAATTTCGTTTCAAGGAAATCCTGAGTAAATCTTTCAGGGCGTCTCGCGTTTTGGATCTTTTCAAAAATTTTGGGGATTAAGCCCACCGAGACCATGTATGGAAGCTTCGCGGTCATTTAACTAATGTCCCCAATCCGTTTTTACATAGAATGCAGGGCGTTATTCGATCGATGGTTAACTAAGCAGCCGACCTGCAGGTGAAGTTGGCAACGTCGAACCGAGTTATTGTTAAAGAACGGCTAAGCACTGAACCAATCATACCTATCATGGTCAGCTTATGGCAAGATAAGTGTGGCTGCAAGGATTTGCGATTATAGCGCACATTGCCGTGCTCCATAATTTCCGTAGCAATGCATGTTATGGTTTGGCATGCCTGCCAAGAGGCGCTCGGTAGTGCCACCCATTGCTACCTTGAGCACAAGGCAACTTGCGCTGCCCAATTTCTCGGTTTCTCCACGTTATAGGTTTGGAGACGAGTGGGGCTCCATTTTGTGATTATGTAATGTATGATCCCATTTCGTTCTAAATAATTGCATAGTGCAATGACGGATAGAAAGTTTCTAGAGCAACCGCACACGCTCGTCCACAACGCGCGTATGGATGGGGTGGATGCGTGCTTTATCGTCGGCGTTCTAGAGGATGCACTTATGCGGGCGCGCTTCGCTCGGCGCTCTGAGATTGAAGAACTGCTGCAGGATATCTTCAATCCGGACTCGCCTTAGCCAAGACCCTTGAGTTTCTCGAACAAGCGCGTCCCGTAGACTTCCCACGGGGAGTAGAGAATGCTGCTGAGGTCTGGTGCAGTCACCTACCCAGAAGCTGGAACCTCATGGATACCGTGTCGCATCGCCGGAGAGCGCTTGAGCGGTGTGCGTCGGGCGCGTTTGGCCGTTTCTACGACTTGGTCGGTGCCTGGGACCTTAACGCGCCGAATGGACATGGGCTTTGGCTCGGTGCCATCTTCCAACGTGTCTCGCTCATAGGTGCGCAGTTCAAAGCAAAACGCCCGCGCTCCCTCTCGGGGGCGCGGGCGTTTCGCGTCCGGATGGGCGCCTCCTTTAGGAGGCGCGCCGGTCAGTCCTCGCGGCGGTTGCGGCGCGGGCGGTCGCCCCCGCCGCCGCGGCCTTCGCGCGGCTCGCGCTTGGGCAGCTGGTCCTCGATGTCCTCGCCGGTCTCCTGATTGACGACGCGCATCGAGAGGCGGACCTTGCCGCGCTCGTCGACGCCCAGGCACTTGACCCAGACCTCGTCGCCCTCATTGACCACGTCGGTCACCTTGTCGGTGCGGCCCTCGGCCAGCTCCGAGATGTGCACCAGCCCGTCGCGGTTGCCCATGAAGTTCACGAAGGCGCCGAAGTCCATGACCTTGACGACCTTGCCGCGGTACAGCTTGCCGGGCTCCGGCTCGGCCACGATGCCCTGGATCCAGTCGATCGCCTTCTGACCGGCCTCCGCCTCGACCGAGGCGACCTTGATCGTGCCGTCATCCTCGATGTCGACTTTGGCGCCGGTGACCTCGCAGATCTCGCGGATCACCTTGCCGCCGGTGCCGATCACGTCGCGGATCTTGTCCTTCGGCACGGTGATGGTGACGATGCGCGGCGCGTTGGAGGAAACCTCCTCCCGGCCCGCCGTGATCGCCTTGGCCATCTCGGCCAGGATGTGCAGGCGGCCGTCGCGGGCCTGGGCCAGCGCGGTCTGCATGATGTCCTCGGTGATCGAGGTGATCTTGATGTCCATCTGCAGCGAGGTCACGCCGTCCTGCGTGCCGGCGACCTTGAAGTCCATGTCGCCCAGATGGTCCTCGTCGCCCAGGATGTCGGAGAGCACCGCGACGCCCTCGGGGTCCTTGATCAGGCCCATGGCGATGCCGGCGCAGCTCTTCTCCAGCGGAACGCCCGCATCCATCATCGACATCGAGGTGCCGCAGACCGTCGCCATCGACGACGAGCCGTTCGACTCCGTGATCTCCGAGACGGTTCGCACCGTGTAGGGGAAAGCCTCCTTCACGGGCATCAGCGGGTTGATCGCGCGCCAGGCCAGCTTGCCGTGGCCGATCTCGCGCCGGCCGGTGAAGCCGACGCGGCCCGCCTCGCCCACCGAATAGGGCGGGAAGTTGTAGTGCAGCATGAAGTGCTGGCGGAACTCGCCCTCCAGCGCGTCGATGATCTGCTCGTCCGAGCCGGTGCCGAGCGTGGTCACCACCAGCGCCTGCGTCTCGCCGCGGGTGAACAGCGCCGAGCCGTGCGCGCGCGGGATGACGCCGACCTGGCAGTCGATCGCCCGCACGTCGGCCAGCCCGCGCCCGTCGATGCGCTTGCCGGTCTTGAGAATGTTGCCGCGAACGACGCCGCTCTCGAGCTCCTTGAAGAGCTTGCCCGCCAGCGCGGCGTCGAGCTCCTCCTCCTCGATCTTGGCGAGCGCGGCCTGCTTGACCTGCCCGACCGCGTTCTGACGGTCGAGCTTGTCCTTGATCGAATAGGCCTCCTGCAGGCCGGCTTCGGCCAGCTCCTTCAGGCGGGCGCGGACGGCCTCGGTCGCCGGGTTCTCCGCCGGCAGGTCGAAGGGCTCCTTCGCCGCGTCCTCGGCCAGATCGATGATCATGTCGAGCACCGGCTGGAACGCCTTGTGGCCGAACATAACGGCCTCGAGCATGCGCTCCTCGCTGAGCTCGGAGGCTTCGGACTCGACCATCAGCACGCCGTCCTGGGTGCCGGCGACGACGAGGTCGAGCGCGCTCACCTCCTTGGTGTCGAGCATCGCGGGGTTGAGGACCAGTTCGCCGTCGATCTCGCCGACGCGCGCGCCGGCGATCGGGCCCATGAAGGGCGCGCCGGAGATCGTGAGCGCCGCCGAGGCGCCGATCATCGCCGGGATGTCCGGATCATTCTCCAGGTCGTGGCTCAGCACCGTGCAGATGACCTGCGTCTCGTTCTTGAAGCCCTTCACGAAGAGCGGCCGGATCGGCCGGTCGATCAGGCGGCTGGTTAGCGTCTCCTTCTCGGTCGGCCGGCCTTCGCGCTTGAAGAAGCCGCCCGGGATCTTGCCCGCGGCGTAGGTCTTCTCCTGGTAGTGGACCGAGAGCGGGAAGAAATCGAGGCCCGCCTTCTCCTGCTTCTCGAAGACGACGGTGCAGAGCACCGCCGTGTCGCCGTAGGTGGCCAGCACCGCGCCGTCCGCCTGGCGGGCCATGCGCCCGGTCTCCAGGGTCAGCGTGCGGCCGCCCCACTCGATCTCGCGTTTGTGGATTTGGAACATGCGTCTTTCGTCTCTTCTTCGTCCGGCGTGCGGCGGCGCTTGCATCGCGCCCCGCCCGCATCCTGTCTCGCCTTCCCCGACGCCCCTCCCCATGAGGCGCGCCGGTCGGCCTTCGCCGGCTTGAAGCCGGCCGCCGCCGCGAAACCCGGGCGTTTAGGACGTCCCTGCCCGGATCGGTCTAGCCCGCTTGGGCGGCGGGCTGTTTCGCGGCGCCGCCCGATCTTCGGGCGAAGCGCCTGTCAGTCTGTCGGCCTCCGGCCTTGTCCGATCGGCCGCCCCGCCGCCGGTCGGGAGCAGCGCTCCCGCATGGCGGCTCCGATCGGCCGGCGCCGACAAATGCGAACGGGGCGCCGGCGACTTTGTGGGTCGCGGGCGCCCCGCCCGAACTCTCGCTCCGTCAGCGGCGGATGCCGAGGCTTCCGATCAGCTTCCGGTAGCGCTCCTCGTCGCGGCGCCGGATGTAATCCAGCAGGCGACGGCGCTTGCCGACCATCATCAGAAGCCCGCGGCGCGAATGGCTGTCGTGCTTGTGGGTCTTGAGATGCTCGGTCAGGTTGGTGATCCGCTCCGTCAGGATGGCGACCTGCGCATCCGGGGAGCCCGTGTTCTTGTCGCCGCCGCCGTACTCTTTGACCAGTTCGGCGGTGCGGTCCTTGGTGATCGACATGTCTACGCGTCATCCTCTCTCACGGTATCGGGCCTGTTTGCTGCGCCGCCGATCCGCGGCCTCAGCCGCCTGCGATCAGCACCCGGACGGGTCGGATCTCGCCGCGGGCGTAGCGCGCCAGCGCGACCGCCCGGCCCCTGTGGAGGGCCACCACCTCATCGTCGTCCGAGAGGTCGGCGATGCGATCGAGATCGATCTTCCGGAGAAGCGAGACCGCTTGGCCGTTTCGCAGCCGAACCGCCTCCGCTTCGCTTACGGCCATCGCCGGGATACCGTCCAGCGCGGCCTCGATGGGGAGCAGCCGCTCCGCCAACGCGGCCGGGTTATGCCCCAGTTGCTCCAGCGCTTCAAGCGAAATCGCCTGGGATTCCGCGAAGCCGGCGACCGCCGTGCGGCGCAATTCCTCGACCATCCCGACGGTCCCCAGCGCGGCGGCCAGGTCGCGCGCCAGCGCCCGGACATAGGTCCCCTTCCCGCACCGCATCTCCAGCACCGCCCGGGAAGGGTCGGGCGTCTCGATCAGACGCAGGCGCTCGACGAAGACCCGGCGCGGCGCGATCTCGACCGCCTCCCCGGCGCGCGCCTTGTCATAGGCCCGCGCGCCGTCGATCTTGATCGCGGAGAAGGCGGGCGGGATCTGTTCGATCTCGCCCGTGAAGGCCGAAAGCGCCGCCTTGATCGCCGCCCTGTCGGGCAGCGCGTCGGGCAGCGCATCGGACCGCGCCGTCACCTCCCCTTCCGGATCGAGCGTATCGGTCGTCACCCCGAAGCGGACGGTGAAGCGGTAGGTCTTGAGCCCCTCCATGACGTACTGGACGGTCTTGGTGGCCTCGCCGAAGGCGATCGGCAGCAGACCGGTCGCAAAGGGGTCGAGGGTGCCGCCATGCCCCGCCTTGCGCGCGTCGTAGAGCCGCCGCGCGCGGCTGACCGCCTGGGTCGATCCCAGCCCCGCCGGCTTATCCAGCACCAGCCAGCCGTTGATCGGCCGGCCCTTTTTGCGTTTCGCCATCGGTCCCGGCCGCTCACACGTCGTCGTGATCGTCTTCGTTGCGGCCCTCGGCGAAGTCGCGCTCCGCCGCCAGATCGCGCGCCACCTCGGGCCGCTGCAGGAGCGCGTCGATCCGCGCCGCCTCGTCGAAGCTGCGGTCGGTCTTGAAACGCAGCGCCGGCGTGAACTTGAGATGCACCTCGCGGGCGACCTGGGCGCGCAGGAACTTCGCGGCGCGCTGCAGGGCTTCGCGCACCGCCCGCTCCTGCGCCTCCGCCTCGGCGGCGGTCGCCGCGGCCGAGGCGCCGAGCGGGGTGACGAAACAGTCGGCGTTCTTCAGGTCCGGGCTGACGCGCACCTCGGAGACCGTGACCGACACGCCGGCCAGCGCCGGGTCCCGCAGCTCGCCGCGCTGCAGCACCTGCGCCAAGGCGTGGCGCAGCGCCTCGCCGACGCGAAGCTGGCGCTGCGTGGGTTCGCGAGCGGTCATCTTGGTCACTCTCTCGCCGGAAGCGGCCGGGCGGGCGCTCTCACGCGCGCGGGAGGGCGGACGCGGGCCTTACAGCGCGCGCGCCACCTCCTCGATCTCAAAGCATTCGATCATGTCGCCGACCTTGATGTCGTCGTAGTTCTCGAACGCCATGCCGCACTCGTAGCCGTGCTGCACCTCGCGCACGTCGTCCTTGAAGCGCTTCAGCGTCTTCAGCGAGCCTTCGTGGATCACCGTGTCGTCGCGCAGCAGGCGCACCTTGGCCCCGCGCTTCACCTCGCCCTCGGTCACCATGCAGCCCGCAACCTTGCCGGCCTTGGTGACGGTGAAGACCTCGCGGATCTCGGCGTAGCCCAGGAACTTCTCGCGTTGCTCCGGCGCCAGCATGCCGCTCAACACCGCCTTCACGTCGTCGATCACGTCGTAGATGATCGAGTAGTAGCGGATGTCGACGCCGTCGCGCTTGGCCATGTCGCGGGCCTGCGGGTTGGCGCGCACGTTGAAGCCGATGATGACGCCGCCGGTCGAGGCCGCCAGGCTGACGTCGCTTTCGGTGACGCCGCCCACGGCGCCGTGCACGACGCGCACCTTGACCTCGTCGGTCGCCAGCTTCTCCAGCGAGGCGGTGATCGCCTCCAGCGAGCCCTGCACGTCGGTCTTCACGACGACCGGCATCTCGTGCACTTCGCCCGCCTTGATCTGGTCGAACATCGCCTCCAGCGAGCTCTTGCCGGCCCGGCCGGCCAGCGCGAACTGCGCCTCGCGCTGCTTGCGCTGGCGGTAGTCCGCGATCTCGCGCGCCTTGGCCTCGTCGGCCAGCACGACGAACTCGTCGCCCGCCTGCGGCGTGCCCTGCAGGCCCAGCACCTCGACCGGAACCGACGGGCCGGCCTCCTCGACCTGACGGCCGCGATCGTCGAGCAGCGCGCGCACGCGGCCCCATTCCGCGCCGGCGACGAAGATGTCGCCGACCCGCAGGGTGCCGGTCTGCACCAGCACGCTGGCGACCGAGCCGCGGCCCTTCTCGAGCTTCGCCTCGACCACGGCGCCGCGCGCCGGCCGATCCGGATCGGCCTTGAGCTCGAGCAGCTCGGCCTGCAGCAGGATCGCCTCCTCCAGCTCCTCCAGCCCGATGCGCTTCAGGGCCGAGACGGGCAGCACCTGCACGTCGCCGCCCATGCTCTCGGGCACCAACTCGTGCTCCAGAAGCTGGTTGGTGGCCTTGGTCGGGTCCGCGCCTTCCTTGTCGATCTTGTTGATCGCCACGATGATCGGGACCTCGGCCGCCTTGGCGTGGTTGATCGCCTCGATGGTCTGCGGCTGCAGGCCGTCGTCGGCCGCCACCACCAGGATGACGAGGTCGGTGACCTGGGCGCCGCGGTTGCGCATCGCGGTGAAGGCCTCATGGCCGGGGGTGTCCAGGAAGGTGATGGTGGCCCCGCCCTTCATATGCACCTGATAGGCGCCGATATGCTGGGTGATGCCGCCGGCCTCGCCCGCCGCCACGTCGGTCTCGCGCAGCGCGTCCAAGAGCGAGGTCTTGCCGTGGTCGACATGGCCCATCACGGTCACGACCGGCGCCCGGGGGGCCTTCGCCTCCTCGTCGCCGACATCCTCGATCAGGCTGTCCTCGACGTCCGCTTCCGAGACGCGCTTGACGCGGTGGCCGAACTCCTCGACCACCAGTTCCGCGGTGTCCTGGTCGATGGTCTGATTGACCGTCGCCATGACGCCCATCTTCATCAGCGACTTGATGACGTCCGCGCCGCGAACGGCCATGCGGTTCGCCAGATCGCCGACGGTGATCGCCTCCGGCACGGTGACGTCGCGCACGACCTTCTCCCCACGGGCCAGCGCCTGGCGGTTCTTCTCCCGCTCGCGCTGGCGTTGACGCTGCAGCGCGGCCATGGAGCGGCCGCGGCGCGCTTCGGCGTCGCCGTCCTCGTCCTCGCCGACCTGATAGATCGAAAGCTTGCCCTGGCGGCGCTTCTCGCCGCCCTTGAGGCGCATGGTCGGGCGCTTCTTCTGCTCGCGCTCGATCAGCTCGTCGGCCTTTTCCTTGCCCGACTTCTGCTCGGCGGCCTTGGCCGCGGCCTGCACCTGCGCCTCGACGTCGGCCGGGCTCGCCGCCGGCGCTTCTTCCGCCGGGGCTTCGGGCGCCGCGGCTTCCGCTTCGGCCTCCGCCTGCTGCTCGGCGGCGCGGCGCGCCTCCTCCTCTTCAAGGCGTTTGCGCTCGGCCTCCTCCGCCTCGCGCTGGAGGCGGCGCTCTTCGGCGCGACGCTCGGCCTCTTCGGCTTCCCGGCGGCGACGCTCCTCCTCGGCCTGGGCCGACTGGATGGCGCGCAGCCGCGCGGCCCGCTCCTGTTCGCTCAGCCCCTTCAGCGCCGGGCTGGCGGCCCGGTCCGGGGCGGACTCCGTCGGCGCGGCGGGAGAAGCGCTCTTCGCGCCCGGACGCTTCATCGGGCCGATGTCGGCCGCCTGCGCGCCGGCGCCGCCGGCGCCGCCGGCGCCGCTCTGGGGCGCGCCGCGCTCGAAGGTGCGCTTGCGCTTCACCTCGACCTGCACCGATTTCGAGCGGCCGTGGCTGAAGCTCTGACGCACCTGACCCGCCTCGACGCGCTTGCTGAGCTCCAGCTTGCCCTTGCCGAGGGTGAGTTTCTTGCCGCCGCTGTCGTTCTCGTTACTCATCACTATCCTTCGTCGTCGGTTCGGCCGCCGGCCGGATCGCCGCCGCCGCCGCTCTTGAACCCGCTCTGAAACCCTCCAGCCGGCGCGCATCGCGCACCAGCTTCGCCGCCAATCCGCCTGGCGCGAGCGCGCAATGCACCGCGCGCGGGCGCCCGAAGGCGGCGCCGATCTCCTCGGCGCTCAGCACGGCGACGACCGGAACCGCCGCCTGCTCGCCCTGCGCCTTCTCGCCCTGCGCCTTCTCGCCGTGCGCCTTCTCGCCGACGGCCTGCGCGGCGCGCGCCGCGGCGATCTTCCGCCGACCGTCCTCCGCCGCGTCGGCGGCCTCCAGCAGCGCGCCCAGAGGACCGCGCTGCACGGCGGCCCGCACCTTCTCGAAGCCCGAGACCGCCTCGCCGGCGCGCCGGGCGAGCGAGAGCGTCTCGACGCAGCGCCGGGCCAGCAGCGCCTCGACCCGGTCCGCCAGATCCTCCGACGGGCGCGCCCGCGCGCGCGCCGCCTTGGCGAACAGGTTGCGGGCGCATGCCGTCTTAATGCTTCCGCGGTCCGCGCTCAACCACATTCCGCGGCCGGGCAGTTTGCCGGCGAGGTCCGGGACCACCGCGCCGTCCGGCGCGAGCACGAATCGGATCATGGCCGATTGCGGCAGTCGACGCCCGGTGGCGAGGCAGCGACGCACCGGGCCGTCGGGGGCCGCCGGACCGTCCGACACGCCCTCGGATCCCTCGCGCGCGCGCGCGCAGCGGCGGGCGCGCTGGGGCCCGGAATCCAGGCTTTCCGAGAAGTCGGCCGGCTCGCTCTCGACTGTCTCCATCGACTCCATCGCCTCCGCCGCGGTTCGATCCGGCGGGGCGACGGCGTCAGCGGCCGGCGCCCCGTGCGGGGATCGGGCGCGGGCTCACGCCTCCCTCTCGGGCGCGGTCGCGGCCGCGTCGGCGCCCGCCTCGGCCTCGATCCGGGTAAGCGTCTCCTCGTCCGACGCCTCGTCGCCCGGCGCGTCGCCGGGGAGCGGCTCGCCCGCCATTTCGGCGCGCAGGCGCGTCAGATCCTCTTCGGTGATCCAGCCGGCCGCGAAGCGGGCGTTCATCACCATCTCGGTCGCGCGCTGCTCGTCGAGGTCGAACTCCTTCAGGATTCCGTCCTCGGGGCTGGTCAGCTCGTCGGCGGCGAGGCCCGCGAAATCCTCCAGCGAGCGCACCTCGTTCTCGCCCAGCGCAACCAGCATGGGCGCGGTGAGGCCCTCCATCTCCGCCAGTTCGTCGGTGACGCCCAGCTCGCGCCGACGCTCCTCAAGGCGCTTGGCTTCGGCCTCCAGATAGGCGCTGGCGCGCGCGCTCAGCTCCTCGGCGATCTCTTCGTCGAAGCCCTCGATGACGGCGAGCTCCTCGAGCGGCACATAGGCCACCTCCTCGACCGAGGTGAAGCCCTCGGTCACCAGCAGGCGCGCGATCACGTCGTCCACGTCGAGCGCGACCATGAAGGCGTCCGAGCGCTCGTTGAACTCGGCCTGGCGCTTCTCGCTCTCCTGGTCCTCGGTCATGATGTCGATGTTCCAGCCGGTCAGCATGGAGGCCAACCGCACGTTCTGGCCGCGCCGCCCGATGGCGAGCGACAGCTGGTCGTCGGGCACCACCACCTCAATGGTGTTGGTCTCCTCGTCCATCACGACCTTGGTGACTTCCGCCGGCGCCAGGGCGTTGACCACGAAGGTCGCGTCCTCCGGCGACCAGGGGATGATGTCGATCTTCTCGCCCTGCAGTTCGGCGACGACCGCCTGCACGCGGCTGCCGCGCATGCCGACGCAGGCGCCGATCGGGTCGACGCTGCTGTCGTTGGAGATCACGGCGATCTTCGCGCGGCTGCCGGGATCGCGGGCGACGCGCCGGATTTCGATCACGCCGTCATAGATTTCCGACACTTCCTGCGCGAACAGGGAGGCCATGAATTCCGGTCGGGTGCGGGAGACGAAGATCTGCGGGCCGCGCGGCTCCTCGCGCACATCGTAGATGAAGCAGCGCACCCGGTCGCCGCGCTTGAAGTGCTCGCGCGGGATCACCTCGTCGCGGCGCATCATCGCCTCCGCCCGGCCCAGATCGACCGTGACATTGCCGAACTCGACCCGCTTGACGATGCCGTTGACGATCTCGCCGACGCGGTCCTTGTACTCTTCGAACTGGCGCTGGCGCTCGGCCTCGCGGACCTTCTGGACGATCACCTGCTTGGCGGTCTGGGCGGCGATGCGCCCGAAATCGATCGGCGGCAGCCGGTCGACCAGGAACTCGCCGATCTCGGCGTCGGGCTTCTTCTTGCGCGCCTGATCCAGCGTGACCTGGGTGACCTCGTTCTCGAGCTCCTCCGGCGCGACGACCTCGATGTAGCGGGCCAGCACGATTTCGCCGGTCTTGCGGTCGATCTGCGCACGGATGTCGTGCTCGTGACCGTATTTGGAGCGCCCGGCCTTCTGGATCGCCTGCTCCATGGCCTCAAGCACCAGCTCGCGCTCGATTGACTTCTCGCGGGCCACCGCATCGGCCACGGCCAGCATGTCGGTGCGGGTGATCGTTACGCCTTCCATCGGTTCCGTCTCGCTCTCGTCTGTTACGGGCGGCGCCGGCACGCGGCGGCCCGTCGGTCCAAATCTGTCCGGTCTCGACGTCCGTCCGACCGCGGGCTCACGCCCGGCCGGCCGTTTCCGGCGCGTCGTCCCACATTTCGCTCTCGTCGGCGCCGTCCTCTTCGGCTTCGAGCTCCACGTCCTCCGCGTCATAGAGGGCGTGCGCTTCCTGCTGGGCGGCCGCCCAGTCGAGCAGCGCGTCGGTCATCACCAGCTTCGCCGTCGCGATCTCGGCGAACGGGATTGCGGCGCGCTCCCCCGTCTCCAGATCCACCGTCACGTCGCCGCCCTCAAGCCCGACCAGCACGCCGCGATAGCGCTTGCGGCCGTCGATCGGGCGGGCGGTTTCCAGTTTCGCCTCGAAGCCGGCGAAGCGCTCGAAATCGCGCGGGCGCACCAGCGGCCGGTCGATCCCCGGCGAACTGACCTCAAGCGCATAGGCCCCGGCGATCGGATCCTCGACATCGAGGATCGCGGAGACCGCACGGCTGATATCCGCGCAATCCTCGACCGTGATCGGCGCCTCGTCCTTGCGGTCGGCCATGATCTGCAGCGTCGGGCGCTTGGCGCCGCTGTAGCGCACGCGCACGATGTCGTAGCCCATGTCCTCGACAGCGGGCTCGATCAGGGTGCGGATCTGCTGTTCGACCGCCGCCATCGATCCTCCGTAGCGTCCTAGTCCGTCCTGCGCCGCACCGCCCGCGCCCTATGGCCCGCGCCCTATGGCCCGCGCCCCATACCGAAAACGAAAAAGGGCGGGCCGCGGCCCACCCCCGTCACCCGCTATCGACCGCGGAAACAGAAAGTCTCGGTCGTATGTAAGGCGCCCCGCCGGGAAACTCAAGAGCGAAGCGCCGGTCGGGTCGTTCCGGCTCGTTCCGGGTCGCCCCCCGCCAGGACCGGCGGCTCAGGCCGCGCGGCGCCGCCGGAAGCGCAGATAGGTGGGCCGCCCGGCGAGCGCCTTGCGCTCATAGCGGGTCTGCGGCCAGTCCGGCTCCCGCGCGGCCCAGTCGGACGGCCCCTCGTCGAGCCAGTCGAACGCGTCCCGCGCGCCCTGCGCAACGGTGAGGTGGAACAGCATCCAGCGCAGATAGCCGGGATGGTCGGTCGCGAGCCGCATCAGCGCCCCGGGCTTGAGGACCCGGGCGAAGGCGGGGATCGTCTCCGGCCCGACGATGCGCCGCGCCCAGTGGCGCCGTTTCGGCCAGGGATCGGGAAACAGGACGAACAGCCGGTCGACCGAGGCCGGCGGCAACGCGTCGAGCAGGAGCCGGGCGTCGTCGGCGAACAGCCGGATGCGCCGGCCCAACGCCGGCTCCCCGTCGATCGCCTGCAGCACCTTCGCGACGCCGTTGACGAAAGGCTCGCAGCCGATAAGCCCGACCGCGGGATCCGCCCGCGCCTGAACCAGGAGATGTTCGCCGGCGCCGAAGCCGATCTCGAGCCAGACCTGCTCGACGGGAGCGTCGAACAGTGCGGCCGGATCGGCGATCGGCGCGTCGGCGGCGACCTGGAGCCGCGGCAGCGTCTCCGCTAGGAGGCGCTGCTGGCTGGCTTTCAGGCCCTTGCCCTTGCGGCGGCCGAAGAACTTCGACGGCCGGCCGGAGCCGCCGGCCCCGGCCTCATGTCCCTCGTCTCCGGCCATATGCTGGCGGTCAGGTCAGCGCGGCCTTCAGCGCGTCGACGAGATCGGTGCGCTCCCAGGTGAAGTGGCCTTCGTCGGTCGCCTGCCGGCCGAAATGACCGTAGGCGGCGCTGGGCGCGTAGATCGGGCGCGAGAGGCTGAGATGCTCGCGGATGCCGCGCGGGGAGAGGTCGATCACCTCGGTGATGGCGCCGATCAGCTTGGCGTTGTCGACCGTACCCGTGCCGTAGGTGTCGACGAAAATCGACAGCGGCTTGGACACGCCGATCGCGTAGGCGAGCTGGATCGTGCACTTTTCCGCCAGGTCGGCCGCGACGACGTTCTTCGCCACATAGCGCGCGGCGTAGGCGGCCGAGCGGTCGACCTTCGTCGGATCCTTGCCGGAAAAGGCGCCGCCGCCGTGCGGAGCCATGCCGCCATAGGTGTCGACGATGATCTTGCGGCCGGTCAGACCGCAATCGCCGTCCGGGCCGCCGATCACGAAGCGGCCGGTGGGGTTCACGTAGAACTCGTCCTCCGGGCACATCCACCCCTCGGGCAGCACCTCGAGCACGTGCTCGCGCACGATCTCGCGCACCCGATCCTGCTCCAACGCCTCGTCATGCTGGGTCGAGACGACGACGGAGGTCGTCTTCACCGGACGGCCGTTCTCGTAGAGCAGGGTCACCTGGCTCTTCGAATCGGGGCCGAGGCCGAGCGACGGATCGCCGTGGCGCGCTTCGGCGAGGCTCTTCAGGATCCGGTGCGAGAAGTGGATCGGCGCCGGCATCAGCGCATCGGTCTCGCGGCAGGCGTAGCCGAACATGATGCCCTGGTCGCCCGCACCCTCGTCCTTGTTGCCGGCGGCGTCGACGCCCTGGGCGATGTCGGAGCTCTGCGCATGCAGGAAGACGTCGACCTCGGCCGTCTCCCAATGAAAGCCGTGCTGCTCGTAGCCGATGTCCTTCACCGCCTTGCGCGCGAGCTGTTCGATCTTGTCGCGATGAACCTCGCCGTCGGTCACCAGCGTGCCCGGGCCGCGCACCTCGCCGGCGATGACGATGCGGTTGGTGGTGGTCAGCGTCTCGCAGGCGACGCGGGCGTTCTCGTCGGCCCCGAGGAAAAGATCGACGACCTCGTCCGAAATCCGGTCGCACACCTTGTCCGGGTGGCCTTCGGAAACCGATTCGCTGGTGAACAGATATGACTGGCTCATTGGCGTCCCTCGCGCATTATTGGCGTCTGAGTCCGATCGCCCGACCGCCCGTCGGATCGCGCGTCGTCTTCAGGATGTCCGCGGGGGCGGCCCGCGGAGCCATAGATCGTGAACAGCACCCGTACGGTGGGAGATTTCGAAGCAGCGGTTTCTGGCAAGCTTTCGCCGCCGCGTCAAGCGCAGGACTTAGCCGGACCGTGAAGAGGCGACGCTATTCCGAATCGTCGGCGTGGGCCATGGCCTTGCAGAGATCGAGGATGCGCTTGCGAACGGACACGTCCTTCACCTTGTAGTAGGCGCGAATGAGCTCCAGCGTCTCGCGCCGCGCCATCGGATCGGCCTCGCGATAGGGCTCGGGCGGGGCGTCGGAGAGGCCGGCGCGCAGGCGGGGGGACTGGCCCGCCACCTCCGGCGGCATGTCCTCGTAGAAGAAGGGGATCGGGACGTCGAGCACCCGGCTCAAATCGTACAGCCGGCTCGCCCCGATCCGGTTTGCGCCGCGCTCGTACTTCTGAACCTGCTGGAAGGTCAGGCCCAGCAATTCGCCGAGTTTCTCCTGGCTCATCCCCAGGATCGTGCGGCGCAGGCGCACGCGGCCGCCGACATGGATGTCGATCGGATTGGGCACGCCCGGCCGCCCGGCGGAGATGCGCGCAGGCGCCGCGGCGGGCGCCGCCGCCCCTGTTTTGGCCGCGGCGCGCTTGGCCTGAGCGCGCTTAGCCTCCGTCGGGCTCTCTGCGGTCCCTTTGGCGGTCCCTTTGGCGGCCCCTTTGGCGGCCCCTTTGGCGGCGGGGCGCCGCGCCGTCGGGCCCTTGCCGCTCGCCCGCTTGGCCATCGCGTCGCGTCCTTTCCGTTCTGGGGCGGGCCCGATCCGCAGCGCGACCCGCCTTTCCCCAAAGCTAGACATACGCATGTATGCCGGTCAAGAGTCGCCTTCAACGAAGGGTCGCATCCCGTCCCTTTTGCTACAACGCCTATGGGCCGTCCCGGCGGCCAGCGCGACCGCGGCCAGCAACAGCGCGAACGGCGCGTCGCCGAGCCGCGCGTAAGGCGGCGGCCCCGCCAGCGCGGGGGGCAGGCGCATGTCGAACCGGCCGCTCGCCCCCAGCGGCAGGCGCGCGATCTCCCGGCCCCAGCCGTCGAAGGCGGCCGAGATCCCGGTGTTGGCCGCGCGCACCAGCGGAAGCCCCTGTTCGACCGCGCGCAGACGCGCATGCTGCAGGTGTTGATAGGGTCCCGCCGTGCGGCCGTACCAGGCGTCGTTCGTCAGATTCAACAGCCAGCCGGGCCGCGGCCCGTCGCGCGCGACGACGCCGGCCGGAAAGATCGTCTCGTAGCAGATCAGCGGCGAGACAGGCGGCAGGCCGTCGAGCGTCAGCGTTCGCGGCCCGGGGCCCGGCGCATAGTCGGTCGCCCCCTCTACGACCTTCTGGAAGGGCAGGAAGCGCTTCAAGGGCACGTATTCGCCGAACGGAACCAGATGATGCTTGTCGTAGGTCGCGCGCACCGCGCCCGTCGGGTCGATCGCGACCAGCGCATTGCGCAGGCTTGGCGGGTCCGCGGTGCGCCGCGGCGCGCCGGTCAGCAGGAGGCCGTCCGGCGGCAGGACCGCCGCGATCGCCGCGCGCGCGGGCGCGGTCTCCTCGATGAAGAAGGCGGCGGCGGTCTCCGGCCAGATCACGGTCTCGACCCAGGCCGGCCGCTCGACCAGGCTGAGCTCGAGATGGCGGTCGAAGTTGCGCCGCGCGTAGCGCCGCGGCCACTTCTCACGCTGCGGGATACCAGCCTGGACAACCCGCAGCCCCGGTCCGTCCGCCGGTTCCAGCATGGCGGGCGCACCGTCGAGCCGCGCGGCGCCGTAGCCGGCGACAGCGGCCGGGATCAACGCCGCCGCCGCCAGCAGCGCGAGGGCCCGGCGCGCCGTCCCGCCGTAGCTCGCCGCCGCCGCAAGCGCCGCGGAGACAAGCGCGAGCAGCCCCAGCCCGAAGACGCCGACCAGCGCCGCCCCTTGCGAAAGCCAGGCGCTCTCCGCCCAGGCGTAGCCCCAGACGTTCCAGGGGAAGCCGGTCAGCAACTGGCCGCGCAGCCAATCCGCGGCCGCGAAGGCCGCGGCCAGCGCCAGCGCGCGCGGCAGGCCGGCCGCGAGCGTCCGCGCGCCGAGCGCCGCCAGCCCATAATAGACCGCCATCGCCGCCGGCAAGCCGACGGCGGCGAAAGGCACCATCCACCAGAGCCGATCGGAGAACACCAGCAGGGCGTTCGCGATCCAGTACCAACCGACCGTGAAATAGCCGAAGGCGAACCACCAGCCGGCGCCGAAGGCGGCGCGTCGCCCCCCGCCGGCATGCGCGTCGGCGCCGTCCAGAACCCGCAGCAGCACCCAGAAGGCGGGGAACAGCGCCGGCCAGACTCCGACCGGCGGCAGGGCCAGCGTCGCCCCGGCGCCGGCCAGGACCAGCGCGCCCCGGCGGCGCCAGCCGCCGAGCGCCGTCAGCCGCGCGCCCGCACGGTCGAGCCGATCGCGCAGCCGATCCAAAGGGCCCGGCCTCATCCTGCGGGCGCTCAGGCGTCGTGCAGAAGCGGCGGGTTGCGCAGGCGCAGCCGCTTGATGCGGCGCGGGTCGGCCTCCAAGACCTCGAACTCGACGCCCGAGGGAGGGTGAACGACCAGTTCGCCGCGCACCGGCACGCGGCCGGCCAGCGTGAAGACGAGCCCGCCGAGCGTGTCGATGTCCTCCTCGCGCTCCTCCTCGCTCAGGAGCGCGCCCACGCGTTCCTCCAGATCCTCGATCGGCAGCCGCGCGTCGGCGATGTAGGAGCCGTCGGGCTTGCGTTCGATCTTGGGTCCGGAATCGACGTCGTGCTCGTCCTCGATCTCGCCGACGATCTCTTCGACCAAATCCTCGATCGTCACCAGCCCGTCGATGCCGCCGTACTCGTCGACTACAAGCGCCATGTGCAGCCGATCCATGCGCATCTGGAGCAGCAGGTCGAGCACGCGCATGCTGGGCGCGACGAACAGCACCTTGCGCATCACCGTCATCAGGTCGAAGCGCGCCGGCTCCGGATCGACGGTCGCGGCCAGCACGTCCTTGATGTGGACCATGCCGATCACGTCGTCGAGGCCGTCGCGGTGGATCGGATAGCGCGAATGCGGTTGGCGCGAGGTCAGCCGGATCACCTCGTCGAGCGGCGTGTCGACGGCGACCGAGACGATGTCGGCGCGCGGCACCATGACGTCATAGGCCGTCATCTCGCCGATATTCAGGATGTTGTGGATCAGCGCGCGCTCGTCCGGGTCGATCGGCGTCGCCCGGTCGTCATGCTCTTCGAGCAGTTCCTCGAAGCTGTCGCGCAGATTTGAGTCCCCGTTTCGGCCGAGCAGCGCGCGCAGGAATCCGCGCAGCGCGCCCGGCTTTCGAGAACTAGGGTCTCCAGCGCCTGTCGAGCCGTTGGGCGCGGCTCCGCCGCCGTTCGAAGGCGCGCCCGGGCCGCCGGAAGCGGCGCCCGGGCCGGTCGTCGATGCATCAGCCATCGGGGTTAAGCGGTCTCCTCCGCATAAGGGTCGGCAATGCCGAATTGCTTCTTCAGGACGGCGCGCTCCCAGGCTTCCATCCGGGAGGCGTCGTCCTCGGTCTCGTGATCCATACCCATTAAGTGCAGCATACCGTGGACGACAAGATGAGTCGCGTGGTCCCGCGCGGTTTTTCCCTGCGCTTCGGCCTCGCGCGCCACCGTCTCCCAGGCGAGCGCCATGTCGCCGACGAAGGCCAGCTCCCCCTCCGACGACGCATCGCCGTTCTCGAAGGAGAGCACGTTGGTCGGCTTGTCGATCCCGCGATAGTCCCGGTTGAGCCGCTGCAGCGTCGCGTCGTCGGCCAGCAGCACGCACACGGCGGCCGGCGGCGGCGCCGTTTCCGGGCGCGCGTCCCGATGGACGGCGCCATAGGCCGCCTGCGCCGCCCGTCGGGCGACGTCTTCTGCCCAGTCCGGCCAATCCGCGCTGTCGCGCAGGACGTCGACCTCAAGCGCGGGGTCGGGCGGCGCCTCGGGGGCGCCGTGTCGGGCCGGCGCGGCGGGGGCGGCGCTCATGACGCTTTCCCTCCGGCTTGGCCGGCCGCGGCGTCATAGGCCTCGACGATCTTCGCGACCAGGGGGTGGCGCACCACGTCGCGGGCGTCGAAGCGCACGAAGTCGACGCCGGCCACGCCGCTCAGCGTATCGACCGCGTCGCGCAGGCCCGACTTCTGACCCGCGGGCAGGTCGATCTGGCTCAGATCGCCGGTCACGATCATCCGGCTGTTCTCGCCGAGTCGGGTCAGGAACATCTTCATCTGCATGGGCGAGGTGTTCTGCCCCTCGTCCAGCAGCACGAACGCGTTCTTCAGGGTGCGCCCGCGCATGAAGGCGAGCGGCGCGATCTCGATCTCGCCGGACTCGATCTTCCGCGCCACCTGGTCGGCCGGCAGCGTGTCGTAGAGCGCGTCGTAGATCGGCCGCAGATAGGGGTCGATCTTCTCCTTCACGTCGCCGGGCAGGAAGCCGAGCCGCTCGCCCGCCTCGACCGCGGGCCGGGTCAGCACGATGCGCTCGACCTGATTGTTCAGATACATCGCGACCGCGACGCAGACCGCCAGATAGGTCTTGCCCGTGCCCGCCGGCCCCAGCCCGAACACCAGATCGTTGGTGCGGATCGCCTCGATATAGCGCGACTGGGTCGGCGTTCGCGGGCTGATCTGGCGCCGGCGGGTGCGGATGATCGGCTCCTGCTCGCCGAACAGGTTGGTCGGCTGACTGGCCATGCGCACGGCGGCGTCGACGTCGGCGGCGTCGACCGGCTGGCCGCCCTTGAGCCGCTGATAGAGGCGCGAAAGCGCTTGCCGGGCGATGTCGGCGGACTCCTCCGGCCCTTCGATCGCCAAGCGGTTGCCGCGGTTGATCAGCGAGACGCCGGTCGATTGCTCGATGCGCACGAGATGCTTGTCGTGCTCGCCGAACAGTTCGGGCAGCAGGCGGTTGTCGTCGAACTGAAGGAAGATCGGCGCGCCGGCGCTTGCGCGGGACCGCCCGGAGGTCGCGGGGGCGGAGGGGGGCGATGCGCTCAAGCGACGCTCCTTTCGGGTTCGGGGGGCGCGGCGGGCGCGCCGAACAGGCTGTGCGCGCGCAGATCGTCGATGCGGCAATCCAGGATGCGGCCGATCAGGCTTTCCGGCCCATCGATATGCACCGGCTGCAGATAGGGCGAGCGGCCGACGAGTTGGCCGGGCTTGCGGCCCGGCTTCTCGATCAGCACGGGCAGCACCCGGCCGACGCTCGCGCGGTTGAAGGCCTCCTGCTGGGCGGCCAGCAATTGCTGCAGCCCGGCGAGGCGCGCATCCATCACGTCCTCGGGAACCTGCGCCTCGGCCAGCGCCGCCGGGGTGCCCGGCCGCGGCGAATACTTGAAGGAGAAGGCGCCCGCGAAGCCGACCGCATCCACCAGCTTCAGCGTCGCGGCGAACTCCGCGTCCGTTTCGCCCGGGAAGCCGACGATGAAGTCGCTGGTCAGCGCGATGTCGGGCCGGGCGGCGCGCAGCCTGTCGACAAGCCGCAGATAGTCGGCCGCCGTGTGCTTGCGGTTCATCGCCTCCAGAATGCGGTCGGAGCCGCTCTGCACCGGCAGATGCAGGTAGGGGGCGAGCGCCGGGACGTCGCGGTGCGCCGCGATCAGCTCGTCGTCCAGATCGCGCGGGTGACTGGTCGTGTAGCGGATGCGCGCGATTCCGTCGATCTCCGCCAGCGCCCGCGCGAGCCGGCCCAGGCCCCATTCGCGCCCGTCCGGCCCCTCTCCGTGATAGGCGTTGACGTTCTGGCCGAGCAGCGTGAGTTCGCGCACGCCGCCGGCGGCGAGCCGGCGCGCCTCCGCCAGCACCGAGGCGACCGGCCGCGAGGCCTCGGCCCCGCGCGTATAGGGCACCACACAGAAGGTGCAGAATTTGTCGCAGCCCTCCTGCACGGTCAGGAACGCGGCCACGCCTTGCGCGCTGCGCGCCTCCGGCAGGTGATCGAACTTGTCCTCGACCGGGAAGTCGGTGTCGACCAGCCGCGCGCGGCCGGCCGCGCCCTCCGCCCGGTCCACCTTGGCCAGCATCTCCGGCAGGCGGTGATAGGTCTGCGGGCCGAACACCATGTCGACCATCGGCGCCCGGCGGAGGATCTCCTCGCCCTCCGCCTGGGCGACGCAGCCGGCGACGGCGACGACCATGCGCCCGCCCTCGGCCTGCTTCGCCTGCTTGGCGGCGCGCAGGCGGCCCAGGTCGGAATAGACCTTCTCCGCCGCCTTCTCGCGGATATGGCAGGTGTTGAGGATCACCATGTCGGCCCCATCGGCCGCGTCGACCGGCGCGAATCCCAGCGGCGCGAGCGCATCCGCCATGCGCTCGCTGTCATAGACGTTCATCTGACAGCCGTAGGTCTTGATGAAAAGCCGCTTCTTTGGAGACCGCTCGCCGTCTCGCGTCATCGCCCGCCGCCTCGCGCTTGGGTTCGCCTGCGGCCGGCCGCGCAGGGGCCCTCACGGCCCGAGGCCTTGGTCGCTCCCGCTTCTTTGCAGTCCGTCCGCGTCAATCGGCCGCTCCGACACCACAGCACGCGATGAGAGTCAAGCTAGTCCGATTTGGCCGCCGCGTGAACCTCCGAGATGACGCCGCCGCCGATCTCTCGCCCCTGGGCGGGCGCCGCCAGGGCGGGCGGCTCGTCCAACCGGCCGGAGAGCGCGCGCTGCAGACCGTCCTCGACCGCGCGCCAGCAATGGTCGGCGAGCGCCTTGCGGCTGCCGAAATCGCTGAGCCGCACCGGCTCGTGGAACACCAGATCGATCCCCAGCCGCCCCAGCCCCAGCATGGTCCAGAGATGCGATCCCATCTCCATGTCGCCGTACCAGGTGAAGAGCGGCCGGAAGGCGCGCCCCATCGGCATCCCGTCGAGCCGGCTGTAGGCGATCGAGACCGGCTGGATGGCGACCGTGTCGCCTTCATGCATGTCGGCCTCGTGGCTGCCGGCGCGCGCCGCCTCGAACAGCGAGCTCTTGAAGGGCAGCACGCGCGCGCCGTCGGTGCTGGTGCCTTCCGGGAAGACGACCATATGGTCGCCGGCTTCCAGGCGCTGCTTCAGGATCTCGAGCTGCTCGCCGGCGCGGCGCGCGCTGCGCTCGATGAAGACGGTCCGCTGCTGGCGCGCCAGCCAGCCGAAGACGGGCCAGTCGTTGACCTCCGCCTTCGAGACGAAACAGCAGGGCAGCGCGGTGGAGAGCGCGACGATGTCGAGATAGCTGGCGTGGTTGGCGACGTACAGCACCGCGCGCTGCGTCACCGGCCGACCGTGCGGGCGCACGTCGATCCCGCAGATCCGCGCCGCCCGGCGGTGCCAGCGGATCGACTGCGACGGCGGCACGCCGCGGCCGCGCAGCATGGCGGGCAGATTCGTCAGCGCGACCCAGAAGGTCCAGCCCGCGAGTCCGAGCACGCGCATCAGCGCCAGGCCCGGAGAGGCGCGCATCGCCGCCTCCGTCCGAGCCCTCTCGGCGTGCGGCTCAGCCTTCGCCGGCGCGTCGGGCATAGTGCTTGAAGTAGCGGTCGGTGACGTGCTGGGTCTCGACCACGATGCAGACGTCGGTGGTGTCGAATTGCGGGTCGACCACGGCGCCGTCGCCGACATAGCCGCCGAGGCGCAGATAGCCCTTGATCAGCGGCGGCAGGGCGGCGAGCCCCTGTTTGCGGTCGAGCCGGTCCGCGGGGATCCGGTCCATCGAGACGTAACGATCCGGCACCGCCACCGGGCGCCGCTCCGGCGGCGCCAGATGGTGATGATGGAGATAGCTGAGCGGTAGGGCGAGCTCGTCCACATCCGTTCCGGGGATCGAGGCGCAGCCGAACATCAAGCCGATGTCGTAGTGGAAGACGTAGGCCGCGATGCCGCGCCACAGAAGCTCCATCACGCGCCGGGTCCGATAATCCGGCGCGACGCAGGAGCGGCCGAGCTCCAAGAGCTCGCCCGGCGCGTCGTAGAGCGGCGCGATGTCGTATTCGTCGATCGTGTAGAACCGGCCGAACTTCTCCGCCTGCGCCTGACGGAACAGGCGGTAGGCCCCGACGACGCCGGCGGCGCCGTCGCCCAATGTCAGATCGCAGACCTGCAGGTGGTCGGCGACGGGATCGAACGCGTCGAAATCGCGCTTGCTGGCGGCCATCTCCGGCGTCGGCTTGGCCGTCATCTCCTCGTAGAAGACGCCATAGCGCAGGCGCTGGGAGGCCGCCAGGTCCTCCGCCGTGCGGGCGAGCCGAATGGTCAGGTTGCCTTCGGTGAGCTGCGCCAGGTATCCGTCGAGCCGATCGCGGCCCGGCTGCGTCGCAGGGTCCAGATCCGGCGTCGTCTCCGCCGGGCCGAGCGCGGGGTCCGACCGGGCGCCGGCGGCGTCATCGCGCGAGGTCGAGTGGTTTCGGGTCACCAGGAGCGCATCCTTCCATCCCGGAATGGCCGAGCCGTCGGCCGGCCGCACGGCGGCGACGACGACGCATGCGTCGCGGGCGGCGCCGACGGGTCCTCAGGTGCGCTCGCCCGATGCGGCTGTCAAGCGTCCGCGCCCCTCAGGGCTTCGTCCGCATCCCGTCGGTCCCGGCGGAACCAGCCGGCCCGCGCCGTGCTCGAGCCCGCTCAGCCGCCCGACTTGCTCGGCTTCCCAAGCCGGACGCCGTAGAGTTCCAGCCGGTGGTCGACCAACCGATAGCCCAATTGACGGGCGACCTCCTCCTGGAGCTTCTCGATGGCTTCGTTGGTGAATTCGATCACCTCGCCCGAATCGATGTCGATCAGGTGGTCGTGATGCTCTTCCGGCAATTCCTCGTAGCGCGCGCGGCCGTCGCCGAAATCATGTCGGGTCAGGATGTTCTCATCCTCGAACAGCCGCACCGTGCGGTAGACCGTTGCGATGGAGATTCCGGGATCGACCGCCGTCGCGCGGGCGTGCAGCATCTCGACATCGGGATGGTCGTCGCTTTCGGACAGGACGCGCGCGATGACGCGGCGCTGCCCCGTCATCTTCAGGCCCTTCTCGAGGCATAGTTGTTCGATACGGTCCGGATCGCGCGCCGGCTTGTCGGTCATCCCTCATCCCCTGCGGCCGTTGTCTTGGGAAACCGGCCGGCCGCGACGCGGAGCCCGGCGAGGGTTCCGCACGTCGCGCCGACCGCTTGTGGCCGAGCGCCGTTCGCCGGCGCCTCTTCTTTCCGCGTAGCCGCAGTATAAAGACGGCCGGCGCGCACGCCAACCGCATGCGCGCCGGCGCCGACTTGGGCGTCACCGCTTGCGGCCGATCCGCGGCGGCCGACGCGGAAGACTCACGCCTTGCGGGGGCGGGTCCCGAGCCCGATCTGTTTGGCCAGCTTCGAGCGCTGCTTCGCGTAGTTCGGCGCGACCATCGGGTAGTCGGCCGGCAAGCCCCAGCGCTCCCGATACTCCTCGGGCGTCATGTCGTAGGCGGTCTTGAGATGCCGTTTCAGCATCTTCAGCCGCTTCCCGTCCTCGAGACAAATGATGTAGTCCGGCGTGACCGACTTCTTGACCGGCACGGCCGGCGTCGGCTTGTCCGGCGCCGGCTCCGCGCCTTTGCCGACCTGGGCGAGGGTCTTGTAGACCTGCTCGATCAAGCCCGGCAGATCCGCGGGCGACACCGAGTTGTTGGAGACGTGAGCCGCCACGATCTCCGAGGTCAGCCCCAGAATCTCGGTCGAGGAGATGTCGTTCTCCGGGGTCTCAGCCATCGATTCATCCACTTCCTTTTTCTATCGGACGCCGGGCCTGGCGCGCCGGCCGCCGCGTCGCGCCGACGTCGGGCCCGCAGGTCCCGCACCGGCCGTTTCCGGGCTCCCTGAACGGCGCCGCGCGCCGCCTTTCGATGGGCCCGCCGGCGCGCGTTTCACCGCATTCGCCGTGAGCCCTTCCGCCGCTTGGGGCGGTTTCGCCGCTTAAAGCCGTTCTGCGTCGTCCGCCCGACATGCGCCGCCGCGACGGACCGTGCTCTCCTTGCGCCCTGAGGCGCGTCGGACCCGCCGACGCCTGGGCATTTCGTTTTTCTTGCCGGAGACCCGGCGGCGGCGAATGAAGCCGCCATCGCGTCACTATTCCGCAAGAATCGTCTTTAAACGAGCTTAGCAATCGGGGATTTGGTATGGCAAGTACAAGAATTCAATACAGAAGAAAAAGAAGCGCGGTCTTCAGGTATGACCTTCAATCCCGCTACGGGAAAGATCGGTCGAAAAATCGCGCCGCATGATCGCGGCGTCGACGCGCCGTCCATCGGCGCGGCGGTAGTAGTCGGGCCGACGTCCGACTTCTTTAAAGCCGAGCGCCAAGTAAAGCTGCTGCGCGGCCGGGTTGTCCGCTCCGACTTCGAGGAAGATCGCGTCCGCGTGCGGCGCGGCGATCGCCAGCACGCCCGCCATCAGCCGCCGCGCGACGCCGGCGCGCCGCGCCGCCGGCGCCACGCCGATCGCCAGCACCTCCGCCTCGCGCGCGATCACGCGCGCCAGAACGAAGCCGACCGGCGTTGGCTTGTCGTCGGACGCGTCGGTCCCGGCGGCCGGACGGCAGGCGACAAGGCCCCAGACCCCGGGGCTCGCCATCAGCTCGCGGACGGAGGGCTCGGACCAGGGCTCGTCGAAGGCGGCGGCGTAGAGCGCGGCGATCAGGCCGAAGGCCTCGGCCCCGACGGGTTGCAGGATCGGCGGCGGACCGGCCGCGCGCGCGCCCATGCGGCCGCCGGTTACGAGGCCGGGCCGCCGGGCGGACGCGCGCCGGCCGATGCGGCCGGGAGGCGGGCGTCGGGCGGACGGAGGTAGAGCGGGCTCGGCGGCGGCGGCGGCGTCTCGCCGGCGGCCAGCGCCTGCGCGAAGCGGGCGGCGGCCAGCCGGCACAACGCCTCGGGCGTCGCGATCGCAGGGCCGCCGGCCGGACTCCAGGCGCGGCCGGCCGCCGCCAAGGCCGCGCCGGCGCGCTCGGTCGCGTCGCCGGCGATGCGCAACGGCTCCGCGCCCGCGGGCCCGAGCCGGTCGGTCAGCGCCTCGGGCGCGACGGCGAACGGCGCCGTTGCGGGATCGATCGCCGCGGCCGGCGCCCATCCTTCCGGGAAGAGCGCGCCGTAGAGGTCCGCGCGTTTCGTCTCCACCGCCACGAACAGGGGGCCGCCGACCGACGGCTGGGCGGCGGCGATCGCCTCCGTGGTCGCGATCCCGATCGCCGGCCGGCCGAGCCCGAGCGCAAGCCCGCGCGCCGCCGCGACGCCGATGCGGATGCCGGTGAAGCCGCCCGGTCCCACGGCGACCGCGATGCCGTCGAGATCGCCGGGCGCGGCCCCGGCGGCGGCGCAGACGCGCTCGACCATCGGCAGCAGCGCCTCCGCCTGACCGCGGCGCATCGGCGCCGAGTCCGCCGCCTCCACGGCGCCGTCGCGGCAGAGCGCGGCGGTGCAGGCGTCCATCGCGGCGTCGAGCGCAAGGATCAGCATCGGATCGTCCCCGCCTGCGGTTCGGGCGCCCGGATCAGACGATCCGGCAGAACTCGTCGAAGGCGGGCCGGGGGCTGCGGGGGTGCAGCACGCTCGGATCGCCGTAGCCGATATTCATCAGGAAGTTCGACTTCCAGGTCGTGTCGGCGAAGAAGGCTGCATCGACCTTGGCGTTGTCGAAGCCCGACATCGGTCCGCAGTCCAGGCCGAGCGCGCGCAACGCGAGCAGCAGATAGGCGCCCTGCAGCGAGCCGTTGCGGAAGGCGTTGGTCTCCGCATGCTGCGGCTTGCCGGCGAACCAACTGCGAGCGTCCGTATGCGGGAAGAGCCGCGGGAGTTCTTCGAAGAATTCGACGTCGTGGGCCACGATGGCGGTCGCCGGCGCCGCCATGGTCTTGGCCCGGTTGCCCTCCATCAGGCAGGGCTCCAGCTTCTTCTTTTCCGCCTCGGAGCGCACGAAGACAACCCGCATCGGCTGACAATTGGCGCTCGTCGGCGCCATCTTGGCCAGATCGTAGGCTCGGCGGAGCAGGTCGTCGGGCACCTCCCGATCGAGCCAGGCGTTGTGGGTGCGGCCCTCTCGGAACAGGCGGTCGAGGGCGTCGTCGCCGATGGCGTCGCTCATCTCGCTCTCCTCATGGTTATCCACGTCACGGTCTTCAAAGGGTCGGGCCCGCCGGCTCGCGCCGGGCCGCGCCGGGCCGCGCCGTCGGACGGCAAGGTGGCGGCGTCCGCCGCTCTTGGCAAGCCGGCCCGGGCGGCGCTCCAGCGGACGGCGCTCCAACGCGCGCCGCGGTTGGGCATTGTTTCCAGGGCCGCCTGGACGCTAAAGTCCCGCCTCATGAAGGATTTTATGCGCACACCCGATCTCGGCCGTCTCCGCGCCGGCCTCAGTCTCGCCGCTTTCGCGATCGTCCTCGCGCTGATCGGGCCGGTGCGCGCCGCCGTCGCGCAGGACGCCTCGGCGCTGATCTATCACCGCTTCGGCGAGGACGCCTACCCCGCCACCAACATCCGCATGGAGCAGTTCGAGGCCCATGTGCGCGAGTTGGTCGAGGGCGGCTACACCGTGGTTCCGCTGGGCGCGATCGCCGAAGCGCTCGACGCCGGCCGGGAGTTGCCGCCGCGCACCGTCGCGATCAGCATCGACGACGCCTATCTGTCGGTCTACCAGCGCGCCTTCCCGCTGCTGCAGGAAAACGAGCTGCCGTTTACGCTCTTCGTCGCAACCGATCCGGTCGACCGGGGCATCCCCGGCTATATGAGCTGGGACCAGATTCGCGAGCTCGCCGAAGCGGGGGTGGAGATCGGCAGCCAGGCCGTCACCCACCCCCACATGCCGGGCCTCTCGGACCTGCGGAACCGCCGCGAGCTGATGCGCTCCGCGGAACGGATCAAGGCGGAGTTGGGCGAGCGCCCGACGCTGTTCGCCTACCCCTACGGCGAAGCCAGCAATGCGGTGAAGCGCCTCGCGCGGGAGGCCGGCTACCGCGCCGCCTTCGGTCAGCATTCCGGGGCCATCGGCCCGACGCTGGATCCGTTCTATCTGCCCCGATTCCCTGTGAACGAGGCCTTCGGCGACCTGGAGCGCTTCCGCCGGGTGGCGCGCGCGCTGCCGCTGCCGGTGGTCGATCTGACTCCCGACGACCCCTATCTGAACGCGCCGGGCGCCGCCAATCCGCCCGCGATGGGCTTTACGCTGGCCGGCGACGGGCCGGGAACCGGCGCGATCGCCTGCTACCATTCGGGCTTCGGCCTGATCGAGCGCATGGAGCGCCTGGGGCCGCGCATCGAACTGCGCTTCGACGCGCCCTTCCCGCCGGGCCGCACCCGCATCAACTGCACCGCGCCCGCCGGAGACGGCCGCTGGCGCTGGTTCGGCATGCAGTATTACGTCAAACCGTAGTGGTCATCTCTCCATATCACGCGACCACTACCCAGAGGCGAGGTCAACTGGGATCAAGACTCGCCCTCTGCGCGCATTGGCGGCTATTGTGACGGTCCGGGCCAGCCGCCTCCGGCGGCCCGCGCGCAGAGGCTCCGCCGATGGACCAGAGGGGCGTGATTGAGAGGGTCTTGGAGGCGTCGACGCCGGACGCGGTCATCGACGCGCTCTCCGGCGCGCGCGTCTCGCACCTCTTCTGGCAGGCCTATGAGCCGACCGCCATTCGCGTGTGGGACCGGTTCCCGTCGGGGTTCCTGGCGCACTATTACGGCTCGGACGCCGATGCGCACTGCGCCGTCGCCCAGGCGGTGCGCGCGAAATGGCCGCTCTTCACGTTCGAGGAGGCGCGAACCGCCTTCACCCGCAGCGAGGCGGCGCTTCAGGCCGAGCGCGTCTGGCGGGCCTTCGGCGTCCAGGACGGGATTGTCATCACGGGCGGCCGGGCGGAACGCCGGGCGATCACCGTTGTCGGTCTGGAGCGGGCGGGCGCCGCGCATGCACTGCTCGACCGGCGTCTCGACGCCGTCGCTCTGGCGGCGCGACGGTTGGACCGGCTGCTGCTCGACAGCGACGAACTGATCGAGATCCCGCGCCGGTCGTTGGGCTTGCCGGCGCCGCTGCAGGCGGTGCTGCGCATGCAGATCGAGCATCCGGGCTGGGACGCGCGCGCCCAGGCGCGGGCGCTCGGGATCTCGACGCAGACGCTGTCCGCGCGGCACGATCGGATCGCCGAGCTGTTCGGCGTCTCCTCCTTCGCCGGCGCGATCGTCAAGGCCATCGGCGCCGGGGGAGAGGCCGGCGCGCACTGACCGCCGCGCCCCTCTCGGCGTCCGGCCGGCGCGCACGCGAAGGACCGCCCTCAGAAATCCAGATCGGCGTAATGGCGCGGCGGCGGGGCGCCGGGGATGTGGTCGGCCAGGATCGGACGGAAACTGGGGCGCGACTTGATGCGGGCGTACCAGTTCTTGGCCTCGGGATGGTCCTCCCAGGGCACGTCGCCCAGATAATCGACGGTGGAGAGATGCGCCGCCGCCGTCAGGTCGGCGAGCGTCATCTCCTCGCCGGCGAGCCAGCTCCGCCGCTCCGCCAGCCAGTCGATATAGGCGAGATGGATGTGCAGATTGCGCCCGCCCGCGCGGATCGCCGCCGAGCTCGGCTCCCCGAGCCCGAGGAAGCGCTTCATGATCTTCTCGTCCACCAGATTGACGCCGACCTCCTGGTGGAACTTGCGGTCGAACCAGTCGATGAGGCGGCGCACCTCGGCGCGCTCGATCGCGCCGGTCCCCATCAGCGGCCGCTCGCCGTACATCTCGTCGAGATACTCCGCGATGACCTGGCTGCCGCAGATGCGGTTCCCGTCCTCATCCACCAGCACGGGGCATTCGCCGGTCGGGTTGAGCGCCAGGAAGTCCTCGCGCCGCTCCCACACCTTTTCGACCTGCATCTTGAACGGCAGCTGCTTCTCGCCGAGCGCCAGGCGCACCTTGCGGCAGAAGGGGGAGAGCCAGAGGTGATAAAGCAGCATCATCGCGCCTTCGCGTATAGCGCCAACCCGACGGCGCCGCAACAAAGAGGGCGCGGTCTGCGTCGGGGTGGGCGAGGGGCGGGGTGGGCGAGGGGCGGGGTGGGCGAGGGGCGGGGTGGGCGAGGGGCGCGACGACCTCAGGCCTCGGACCGGGCTTTTGCCGCGCGCCGGCAACGCTCGGAGCAATAGCGCACCTGCTCCCACGTCGACGCCCATTTGCGCCGCCACACCGTCTCGCGGCCGCAGTGCGCGCAGCTCTTGCGCGGCAGGTCGCTCTTCTTCACATGCTTGGCCATGATCGCTGATACGCCGTCGCGCGGCCGGCGGATGCCTTGCGGGCGCGCTTGCGATTCGCCGCCGCGGGTCCTAAAACCGCGCCCGGCCCGCCTGCAGCAAGAAAAAGGTCCGCATCATGTCCCAGTCCGTGAAAAAGGTCGTGCTCGCCTATTCCGGCGGCCTCGACACCTCCGTCATCCTGCGCTGGCTGCAGGACCATTACGGCGCGGAGGTGGTGACCTTCACGGCCGATCTGGGCCAGGGCGAAGAGCTGGAGCCCGCCCGCAAGAAGGCGGAGATGATGGGCATCAAGGAGATCTACATAGAGGATCTCCGCGAGGAGTTCGTGCGCGACTACGTCTTCCCGATGTTCCGGGCCAACGCGCTCTATGAGGGGACCTATCTCTTGGGCACCTCGGTCGCGCGGCCCTTGATCGCCAAGCGCCAGATCGAGATCGCGCAGGAGACCGGCGCCGACGCCGTCTCGCACGGGGCCACCGGCAAGGGCAACGACCAGGTGCGATTCGAGCTCGGCTACTACGCGCTGAAGCCGGACATCAAGATCATCGCCCCCTGGCGCGAATGGGACCTGACCAGCCGCACCAAGCTGATCGACTACGCCGAGAAGCATCAGATTCCGGTGCCCAAGGACAAGCGCGGCGAGCCGCCCTTCAGCCAGGACGCCAACCTGCTGCACATCTCCTCCGAAGGGAACATGCTGGAGGACCCGTGGGTCGAGCCGGACATGGACCTCGTCCTCACCCGCATGGTCAGCCCGATGAACGCGCCCGACCGGGCGGAGGAGATCACGATCGAGTTCGAAGCCGGCGATCCGACGGCGATCAACGGCGAGACCCTCACGCCGGCGGCGCTGCTGACCCGGCTGAACGAGCTCGGCGGCGCGCACGGGATCGGCTGCATCGACATCGTCGAGAACCGCTTCATCGGCATGAAGTCGCGCGGCGTCTACGAGACGCCCGGCGGCACGATCCTGTTCCACGCCCGGCGCGCGATGGAATCGATCACGCTGGACCGCGGCGCCATGCACCTGAAGGACGAGCTGATGCCGCGCTATGCGGAGCTGCTCTATAACGGCTTCTGGTTCAGCCCCGAGCGCGAGATGCTGCAGGCCGCGATCGACGTCGGCTCCGAGAAGGTGACCGGCGCCGTGCGGCTCAAGCTCTACAAGGGCAATTGCATCGTCACCGGCCGCAAGAGCCCGAACAGCCTCTACGACGCCGACATCGTCACCTTCGAAGAGGACGACGTCTACGACCAGCGCGACGCCGAAGGCTTCATCAAGCTCAACGCGCTCCGCCTGCGCCTCAGGGGGCGGCTGCAGGGGCGGTGAAATCTCAGCGGTGCGCGTACTGCACAACGCGCTGAAGCGACCCGTCCTTTCGTTCGATGACCAAGGCGCTCGGGCTCGCAGCGCGGGCGGCCCGCCTGGCGCGATCTACCGCCTCTCGCTTGGTCGCGAACTTCCTGCTCGTCGCCGCGGCTCGTTCGTCCGTGGATTCTTTCCGGCAAACCCAGCCATTTCGCTGGAGACGCGCGACTTTGAAAACCTCGCCAGACGGTCCCGCATGGGCGTCGAGAGAGAGCTCTTTCAGACGCGTCAACGCTTCGTGCATGGGCATGTCGCGCGGAACCGGCAGCCGAACCGTGTCTCCCGCAACGATGCGGTCGGCGGCGCGCTTCGTCTCGGCCAGCCCGTAGCCGAAACGCGATCGCAGATGCTCAACCGTCTCGACGACCAGGAAACCGGGCCGCCATCCGGTACCGACGACGGCGCGGTCAGAGGTGGATCGGTCGCGGTCGTTTTCCGGGGCGGGCCCCGGTCGTTCTTCGCCCTGGGTGAATCGAAACAACCCCGACGTTCCCCAGATCCTTGATCAGGTCCGCGAATGCAACGATCGCCTCGCGAAGCGACCGCACGCCGACGCGGTTCGGACCCGCTCCTTCGATGTGAAACTCCTCGAATACAAGCGTATTCGCCTCAAATCTGCAGCTCGACGCTATGTCATACTATAATTCCGCATGTCCTATGCGCGCCATGAAGCACTCGGCTTCGAGTTCAAGCTGACGGAACCTCATGCGTATTTTTACTATTAAATGCACTTTTTGGAACGATGTTGCGTGAGTCTCGCGAACCGGCCATCCTGCCCCCATCCGCGCCGGGGCCGGCCCTCAAAGGGTGGGCGGCCCGATCTTTTCGGAGGGTTTTTCGATGGCCGAGGCCGCCCGCGTGGCGCCGCCGGAATACGGCGCCTTTCCCGCCTATGTGCGCCCCGCGGTGACGGGGATCGAGACGCAGCAGATCCTGGCCGTCTCGCAGACCGCGCTCGGCGACAAGTCGGTGATCCCGCTCTGGTACGGCGAAAGCGACGTGCCCACCCCGGGCTTCATCCGCAAGACGGCGGAGGCGGCGCTCGAGGCGGGCGCGACCTTCTACAGCCACAAGCGCGGCACGCCGGAGTTGCGCGGCGCGCTCGCCGACTACATGAGCGATCTCTACGGCCGCGGGATCGCCGCCGACCGGGTCAGCGTCACGGCGAGCGGCATGTCGGCCATCATGATGCTGTTCCAATGCCTGCTCGACCAGGGCGACAACGCCGTCATCGTCTGCCCGGTCTGGCCGAACGCGCAATCGGTGGTGCGCGCGCTGGGCGGGGAGGCGCGCTTCCATGCGCTCGACCGCATGCCGGAAGGCGGCTGGCGGCTGGATGTCGAGGCGCTCAAACAGAAATGCGACGCGCGCACCCGGGCGCTCTTCGTCAATTCGCCGAACAACCCGACCGGCTGGGTGCTGCCGGCGGAGCAGATCGCGGAGTTGCTCGCCTTCGCGCGCGAGCGCGGGATCTGGATCGTCGCGGACGAGGTCTACGCCCGCATGGTCTATGAGGGCCGCGCCGCGCCGAGCTTCCTGGAGCAGGCCGAGCCGGACGATCCGGTCCTGATCGTCAACAGCTTCTCCAAGAGTTGGGCGATGACCGGCTGGCGCGTCGGCTGGGCGGTGCATCCGGCGAATTTCGGCGATTTGCTCGGCAATATGATCGAGTTCAACTATTCCTGCGTGCCGCCCTTCGTGATGGCCGCGGCGGAAGTCGCGCTCAAAGAGGGCGAGCCCTTCGTCGGCCAGATGATCGACTATTGCCGCACCGGCCGGGACATCGTCGCCCAGCGCCTGCCCAACCTGCCGCACGTCGCCGACTTCGAGACGCCGGAGGCGAGCTTCTACGCCTTCTTCCGGGTCGAGGGGACGCAGGCGCGCACGCTCGCCTTCGCGCAGGAGCTGGTGCGAACGGCCAAGGTCGGCGTCGCCCCGGGCACCGCCTTCGGCCCGGGGGCGGAAGGCTGGTACCGCCTGTGCTTCGCCCAGAAGCCGGAGACCGTCGCCGAAGCCATGAACCGGCTGGAGGGGGCGCTGACGCGACTTTGAGAAGCCGCGCCAGCTCTCTCCCCCGCCGGATCGGCTGGTCTCAGGCGCGCATTTCGACGAGGAACTCGTCGACCTGGCGGCCGAGCTGTTCGGCCTGGCGGTTGAGCGCCTGGGAGGCGTCGAGCACCGAGCGCGCGCCCTGGCCCGCCTCCTCCGCCTGATCGCGCATCACCTTCACGCTTTCGGCCGCATGGTCGGAGCTGGTCGCCGCCTCCCCGGCCGAGCGCGCGATCTCGCCGGTCGCCGAATCCTGCTCCTCC
>JANSXE010000006.1 GCA_024743195.1 Alphaproteobacteria bacterium
CCGCCTCCGGCGGCGGCGCGGCTCGCGCGGGGTTAATTTTTTCGGCCGCCTCCGGCGGCGGCGCGGCTCGCGCGGGGTTAATTTTTTCGGCCGCCTCCGGCGGCGGCGCGGTTCGCGCGGGGCCAGCTCTTTCCCAGCCGCCTGCGGCGGCGGCGCGGCTCGCGCGGGGTTAATTTTTTCGGCCGCCGTCGCAGGCGGCCGCGGGCATCGGCTGCGGGCCGGCCTCCGGGCTCTCCCAGGGGGGGATCGGCTGGAACTTCTCCAGCAGGAAGTCGACGAAGGCGCGGACCTTCGGGCTCAAGTGCCGGCGCGTCGGGTAGACCGCGTTGATCGGCACTTCGAGATCCCGGTAGAAGGGCTGCAGCACGCGCATCAGCTTGCCCTCGCGCACCTCAGGCCCGACCAGGAACTCCGCCAGGCGCGCGACGCCGAGCCCCGCCAGCACCATCTCGTGGATCGTCTCCCCGTTGCTGGCGGAGAAGTTGCCGGCGGCGCGCAGCTTGAAGTCCTCCCCCTCCGGCATGCGGAAAATCCAGTCGTTCAGATGCGGCATGTTGGAGAAGGTAAGGCAGTTATGCTCCGCCAGATCGGCGGGGTGCTTCGGAATCCCGTGCCGTTCGAAATAGGCCGGCGCGGCGCAGATCGCCCGGCGGCTGACCGCGAGTTGACGCGCCACCATACTGGAATCCTGCAAGGGGCCGAAGCGCACGGCGACGTCGTGCCCCTCCTCGACCAGATCGGAGAGCGCGTCGGTCAGCGTCATCTCCACCGTCAGTTCGGGATAGCGGCCCAGGAATTCCGGGATCAGCGGGCCGATCTGATGCTTGCCGAAGGCGATGCCGCAATTGATGCGCAGCGTGCCGCGCGGCGCCGCATGGAGCTGGGTCACCGCCGCCTCGGCCTCGTCGATGTCGGCCAGGATTCGCGCCGCGCGCTGGTAGAAGGCCGAGCCCTCCTCCGTCGTCGACAGCCGGCGCGTGGTGCGGTTGAGAAGACGGACGGCGAGCCGATCCTCGAGCCGCGCGATCTGCTTGCTCACCGCCGACGGCGTCAGCTTCAGAACCCGCGCGGCGGCGGAAAAGCTGCCCTCCTCCACCACCTTGGCGAAGACCGTCATCTCGGTCGATCGATCCATCCCGCCTCCTCCGACAGCCGGTCGCCCGGGACGCCAGCCTCATCCATTCATTCCCACGCTTCAAAAGTAATTGGATCATTCTGCGGATTATAACGCAAGAGGGGAGAGTTTACCTTTTCCCCATCGAAAGAGACCAACCGCTGGCGCCGCAGGGCAGGAGGCGACGCCTCAGACGGTATCCGTAATCGGTCCGACGATGGAAACGCTGCGGATACCGACCTTGAGGAGAGACGCGATGAGCATGACGACCCTGAACACCGCCCCGATCCTGACCGAAGACGCCGTGCGCGCGGGCCTTGAGGCCGGACGCCAAGCGCGCGCCGAAGCCTTTCGCACCGCGCTCGACGGGGCCGCGCGCTCGATGAGCCGCTGGGTGACGGAGGGCGTCAGCCTGCATCGCCACGACGCCCCGCGCTTCGGCCTGATCGGCCGCCCGGCGCCCTGCGCCCAGGCGTAAGGAACACACGGTAAGGAGACCGACCGAGACACCGAGACACCATCGCGGCGAATCGCCCCCTAGCCTGACCCCTGGACGGCCTGCCCCCCTAGATCGGCCGTCCTCTCGAAGCCCCAGGCCGCCGCGATGGTCCCTACCCCGCCCCGATGCGAACCCTGCGCATCCGGGGCGGGCCCTGACCCCTGGAGCCATATAGGCCTCCCCCCCTGGAGGTCCTCCCTATGGCCCTTCTCGACCCCGCCGCCACTCCCGCGGCGGGGTCTTTTTTTATCGGTAGGCGGTCGGTCAATCCGCGGCCAGGCGGGTGACGGCGTAGCCGGCGCGGTCCAGACTGTCGATGACGGCGGCGAGTTGGGCGTCGTCGCGCGTCTCGACCGCCACCTCGATCAGCGCGTCCTTGGCCGGCAGGTGGCTGAAGACGCGCTGGTGGGCGACGTCGACGATGTTGCCGCCGGCTTCCCCGATCAGGCCCGCCACGCGGGCGAGCTCGCCCGCCGTGTCGCCCAGCCGGATGCGCAGCCGCGCGAGGCGGCCCTGGCGCACCAGATCGCGCAGCAGCACGGAGGCCAGCAGCCGCTGGTCGATATTGCCGCCGCACAGCGGTGTGGCGACGCAGCGCCCGCGGAAGCGCTCCGAATTCGCCAGCACGGCGGCGACGCCGGCCGCGCCCGCGCCTTCCACCACCGTCTTCTCCACCGTGATCAGAAGCGCAATCGCCTCCTCAAGCGCCGCCTCGTCGACCAGCAGGATCTCGTCCACCAGCCGGCGGACGATCTCGCGCGTGATGCGGCCCGGCTGCTTGACGGCGATGCCCTCCGCGATGGTGGCACCGCCGACCGCGGCCTCCTGGCCGGCCAGGGCCTGCTTCATGGCGGGGTAGAGCGCGCTCTGCACGCCGACGATCTCGATCTCGGGCTTCAGCGCCTTGGCGGCGGTCGCGATCCCGGAGATCAGCCCGCCCCCGCCGATCGGGACGACCAGCACGTCGATCTCCGGATAGGCGCCGAGCAGCTCCAGCGCGATGGTCCCCTGCCCTGCGATCACATGCGGGTCGTCATAGGGGTGGACGAAGACCAGGCCCTTCTCCTCCGCCTCGCGGTGGGCGAAGGCGGCGGCCTCGGCCAGCGTGTCGCCTTCCAGCACGACGCGGGCGCCATGCTGTTCGGTGAACTTCACCTTCACGTTGGGCGTCGTCTTCGGCATGACGATGGTCGCCGGCGCGCCCAGCCGATGCGCGTGATAGGCGACGCCCTGCGCATGATTGCCGGCCGACATGGCGATGACGCCGCGGGCCCGCTCCTCCGGGCTCAGATGCAGGAGCTTGTTGAGCGCGCCGCGTTCCTTGAAGGAGGCGGTGAACTGCCGATTCTCGAACTTCAGGATCAACTGGCAGCCGAACAGCTCGCTGAGGGTGCGGCTCGGCCGTTGGCGCGTCTCGACGACGGCGCCGGCGATGCGCTCCGCCGCCTCGCGGATGTCGGCGAGCGCGACCGGCGGGGGTCCGTCCTGCGGCGCCATCGGATAAACTCCATGTCGATGCTGTAAAACCCGAATCCGCTCTTACCCAATCCGTCGGACGCCGTCCAGGCGCATGGCGCGGTCCGGCCTCATTCGAGCGCGTTCAAGAGCCCGGTCCACTCTCGCCGCTGCTTCGCGGTCTCGGTGATGATCCGATTCAAGGCCGGATGGTGCGCCATCAGACGGTGGAAACTGTCATGGTCGAGCACGAGCAGACGCGTCTCCTCCAGCGCCACGACGGTGGCGTCGCGCGTCGGCCCGTTCAGCAGCCCGACCTCGCCGAAGAAATCGCCCGGCCCCAGGCGCGTCGGCTTCGGGTGCAGTTCGACCTCCACCTCGCCGGAGACGATGAAGTACATGTTCTCCGCCCGCTCCCCGGCGCGCACGATCATGTGCCGGGCGGGCACGACGAGCGGCTGCAGCAGCCGCGCGATCTCGCCGATATGCACCGCGTCCAGCTTGGCGAAGGCGGGCGCCTGGCTCACCATCTGCCAGCTCACCTTGAAGTCGCGGCGGCGCAGTTCCTCGACGAAGCTGGACGCGAACAGCCCGGTCCACAGCACGAAGATGCCGATTCCGATCAGCATCACCGCGGCGCCGATCACCCGGCCCCAGGCCGTCACCGGCACCACGTCACCGTAGCCGACAGTGGTCAGCGTCGCCAGCGCCCACCACATGGAATCGGGGATCGAGCCGAACTTGTCCGGCTGCACCGGATGCTCGACCAGATAGATCGCCGTCGCCGACAGGTGCAGCGCGATCACCACGATGATGAGCCCGGCCAGCATGGTCCGCCGCTCATTGTGGAAGACGGCCGCGATCGACTGCATGGCGGCCGAATACCGCGTCAGCTTCAGCACCCGCAGCATCCGGACCGCACGCAGCGCGCGCGCGTCGGTCGGCGGGATCCACCCCGCAAGCGCCAGATAGAAAGGCAGGATCGCCGCCAGGTCGATCAGCGCGATCGGCCGAACCAAATAGCGCAGCCGGCGCCGCCAGGCCCCCTGCGCCGGTCCGTGGTCCGGATCCTCCGCCGCCGCCCAGATGCGCGCGGCGTACTCGATCGTGAAGACGGCGACGGAGAAGATCTCGAACCCGTCGAACAAGAGCCCGTAGGCCTCGCGCCAGCCGGACAGCGTCTCCAGCGTCACCGCCAGGACATTGAGCACGATGAGCGCGATCAGCGCGCCGTCGACCGCCCGGCCGAAACCGTCCGCCCGCCCCCACCCTTCCAGGACGGAGAAAACCTGTTTGCGCAAATGGCTCATCGAGGAGAGCTTAGGGCGAGTCCCGTCCGCGCTCTAGAGGAGGTTTCACCCGATGCCCGGCTATCTGATCGCCCGCGTGCAGGTGCACGATATGGAGCAATACAAGCAGTACATGGCGCTGAGCCCCGGCGCGCTGGAAGCCTATGGCGGCCGCTTCATCGTGCGCGGCGGCGCGCACGAGACCTTGGAGGGGCCGGAGGAGACGGGCCGCCTCGTCGTCGTCGAGTTCCCGAGCGTCGAGCAGGCGCGCGCCTGCTACGATTCCGCCCGCTACCGGGAGGCCAAGGCGAAGCGCGCCGGCGCTGCGGACATGCAGATGGTGGTCGTGGAGGGCGTGTGACGCACGCGCGCCACCCCGGCCCTCCCGCATGACGGGGCAGAGAGAGGCGGCGCCGGCGGCGCGCGTCCGACATCCCAACTGCGCCCTTCGAGACGGGCGCCGCGGCGCCCTCCGGGTGAGGTCTGAGTTCTTGGGCTCAAGCGCATAGCCCTCATCTTGAGGAGCCGCCGACAGGCGACGTCTCGAAGGAAGGGGGCGGCGCCGGCCTCGCTCGCCGGACCCGCAACCAGGACGTCAGCCGAGCGCGCCTTCGATCGCGGCCACCGCCTTGTCGGCGGCGGCGCCGTCGGGGCCGCCGGCCTGGGCCATGTCGGGCCGACCGCCGCCGCCCTTGCCGCCGATCGCCTCGGCGCCGACGCGCACCAGGCTGACGGCGTCGAAGCGCTCCTTCAGATCGTCGGTCACGCCGACCACGAGCGAGGCCTTGCCCTCGTTCACCGCGACGACGGCGACCACGCCGGAGCCGACGTCCTTCTTGAGCTGGTCGGCGAGCGGCTTCAGCTCCTTCGGCGGGACGTCCTGCAGAACACGGCTGGCGAATTTGATCCCGGCGACGTCCTTCGCCGCCGGCGCCGGCGCGGCCCCGCCGCCTCCGCCGGCCGCCAGCTTTCGACGCAGTTCGGACAGTTCGCGCTCCAGCTTCTTGCGCTCGTCCAGCAGCGTCACGACCCGGTTCGGGACCTCGTTGACGGCGCTGCGCAGCGCGGCGGCGGCCTCGTTGAGGGCCGTCTCCTCCTCGCGGATATGGCGCAGCGCCGCCTCGCCCGTCAGGCAGGTGATGCGGCGCACGCCGGCGGCGACCGCGCTCTCGTCGACGATCTTGAACAGCCCGATGTCGCCGGTGCGCCCGACATGGGTGCCGCCGCACAGCTCGACCGAATAGAAGCCGCCGGGCAGGCCGCCGCCCGTCCCCGTCGCCCCGGCCGCCGTCGCCCCGGCCGCCGTCGCCTCGGCGGCGCCCATCGAGACCACGCGCACCTCCTCGCCGTACTTCTCGCCGAAGAGCGCGAGCGCGCCCGCCTCGACCGCGTCGTCCGGCGTCATCAGGCGGGTCGAGACCGCGGCGTTGGCGCGGATCTGGGCGTTCACCCGGCGCTCGACCTCGGCGACCTCCTCCGCCGTCATCGGCTTCGGATGGGAGAAGTCGAAACGCATGGTCTCCGGCGCGACGAGCGAGCCCTTCTGGGTCACATGGTCGCCCAGCACCTCGCGCAGCGCCTGGTGCGCCAGATGGGTGACGGAATGGTTGGCGCGCAGTTTGGTGCGGCGGTCGCCGGCGACGGAAAGCGTCACCGCGTCGCCGACGGCGAGCGCGCCGGACTCCAGCGTCCCGACATGGACATGCAGGTCGTCGAGCTTCTTCTGCGTGTCGGAGACCGCGAAGCGCGCACCCTCCGCGCTTTCCATGGCGCCCGTATCGCCCTGCTGGCCGCCGGACTCGCCATAGAAGGGCGTCTGGTTGACGAGGATCGTCGCCGCGTCGCCGGCTTCGATCCGCTCGACTGGCTCGCCGTCCTTGACGATGGCGGTGACGGCCCCCTCGGCCCGCTCCGTCTCGTAGCCGAGGAAGTCCGTGGCGCCGACCTCCTGCTTCAGGTCGAACCAGACCGCGTCGGTCGCCGCCTCGCCGCTGCCGGCCCAGGCCTTGCGGGCCTGGGCGCGCTGGCGCTCCATCGCGGCCTCGAAGCCGGCCTGATCCAGCGGCCGGCCCTGGCCGCGCAGGATGTCCTGGGTCAGGTCCACCGGGAAGCCGTAGGTGTCGTAGAGGGTGAAGGCCACCTCGCCGGCGAGCGCCTCGCCCTCGCCCAGCTTGCCGGTCTCCTCCGACAGCAGCTTCAGGCCGCGCTCCAGCGTCGTCTTGAAGCGGCTCTCCTCCAGCTTCAGCGTCTCGGCGATGAGCGCCTCGGCGCGCACCAACTCCTGGAAATGCGCGCCCATCATCTTGACCAGCACCGGGACAAGACGGTGCATCAGCGGATCCTTGGCGCCCAGCATGTGGGCGTGGCGCATGGCGCGGCGCATGATCCGCCGCAGCACATAGCCGCGCCCGTCGTTCGACGGCAACACGCCGTCGGCGATCAGGAAGGCGCTGGCGCGCAGATGGTCGGCGATCACCTTGTGGCTCGCCGCCTGCGGGCCGTCCGGATCGACGCTGGTGAGGTCGGCCGAGGCGTCGATGATCGCGCGCAACAGGTCGGTGTCGTAATTGTCGTGCACGCCCTGCAGGACGGCGGCGATGCGCTCGAGCCCCATGCCGGTGTCGATCGAGGGGCGCGGCAGGTCGGTGCGGCTCCCGCCCTCGACCTGTTCGTACTGCATGAAGACGAGGTTCCAGATCTCGATGAAGCGGTCGCCGTCCTCGTCCGGACTGCCGGGCGGGCCGCCGGGAATCTCCGGCCCGTGGTCGTAGAAGATCTCCGAGCAGGGTCCGCAGGGACCGGTGTCGCCCATCTGCCAGAAATTGTCCGAGGTGGCGATGCGCAGGATCTTGTCGTCGCCGAAGCCCGAGATTTTCTTCCAGAGCGCGGCGGCCTCGTCATCCTCCGCATAGACGGTGATCAGCAGGCGCGCGGGATCGAGTCCGTACTCCTTCGTCACCAGATTCCAGGCCAGCTCGATCGCGCGGTCCTTGAAATAGTCGCCGAAGGAAAAATTCCCCAGCATCTCGAAGAAGGTGTGGTGGCGCGCGGTGTAGCCGACATTCTCCAGGTCGTTGTGCTTGCCGCCGGCGCGCACGCATTTCTGCGAGGTGGTCGCGCGGCTGTAGGGCCGCGTCTCCGCGCCGGTGAAGACGTTCTTGAACTGCACCATGCCCGAATTGACGAACATGAGCGTGGGATCGTTGCGCGGGACCAGCGGCGAGGAGGCGACCACCTCATGGTCGTTCTTCGCGAAATAGTCCAGGAAGGTCGATCGAATGTCGTTCGCGCTCGCCATCGGCTCGCAAGTCCTTCTAACCGGCGTAAGAGCTGGGAGCGCATGATGTAGCGAGCGCAAGCCCCGCTGTCCAGCGGGGGGCGGACCCGGACGGCCGCGACGGTTCTCGCAGCGCGCCGATCCGGCGCCGCCCATCCCGTCGCACGGCCGGATATGCTATCTATGGGCGCATGACGAACCCGATCGCCCCCTCCCCCCTTTACTTTGGCTTGCTGCGGCTGACGGCGCCGCTTGCCGCGTCGGTCCTCGCCGTTGCGCTGGCGGGAGCGCCAGCGCCGGCCGCCGAAGCGCCCAGCCCGGCCGCGGCCTGCGCCGCCTTCCGGGACGCGGTGCGCGACTCGAAGGCCCCGATGGCCCCGCTGCTCGAGCGGCCGGACGTCGCCCGGCAGGCCGTGATCGGCTGCCGGCGCCACGACGGCGCGCCCGAGGACGCGGCGGCGCTGGGCTTCGCGCTGATCGCCGCAGGCGAAGCCGGCGGCGTCCCCTTGGTCCGCGCCGCCGCGGAGGCGGGCGTCGGCGAGGCCCAATACTGGCTCGCTCTCTGGTCGAAGGACGGCCTCGCCCTCGACGGCCGCGCGGTGCTGGCCCCGAACACGGTCGATCGCATGCGCTTGCTGCGCGCGGCCGCGGAGCGCGGCCACCCGCTGGCGCAAGCGGCGCTCGGCGCGGCGTTCCTGGTGGGCGAGGAGATCGCGCAGGATGTCGAGCAAGCGCTTTACTGGCACCGAAAGGCCGCTGCGCAGGATGTCCCGCATGCGCTACTCGCCTTGGGCATGATGCACAGAAATGGCGCGGCCGGGCTTGCGCCCGACCGAGAGAAGAGCATGGACCTGATCCGACGCGCCGCCGACCTCGGCGATGCGACGGCGCAATGGCTGTTGGCCCTCTGGACCACCTCCGGGAGCCCGCATACGGGGCAGACGATCCCGGAAGCCCTCGACGCCCTGGAACGCCTCAGCAAGGCCGGCGACATGCGCGCCGTCGCAACCCTCGGCGGCCTCTACTGGTACGGGCATGACGTCCCCCAGGATCGCGCCTACGCCCGGGAAATCTTCTGCCGCGGCGGCAAGGAAGGGGGCGTCGCGTTCGAGGCCCTCGGCGCCGGCCCCCTCACCTGCCCCGACCCCATCGCCCCAGCCCTCAAGAAAGGAGACGAACTGTGACGAAAGACAGGACGCGGTCCCGCCGCGTCGACGCGTTGATCGAGGACTTCCTCAAACGCCAAGCGCGCAACGGCCGCGCGCTTCAGATGCAGAAAGACCCGCAAACAGGGCATCCCGTCTTGGACTCGTTGAAGGACCTGGGAGACGGCGTGCTCCCCAGCGACCCCAAGCTGGAAGCCGTCGCTGACGCGGCGGCGCATTGGGGATTGCAGGAAGCCATCGGAATTCAAGACAGCGCCGCCATTGCGGGAATCGAAAAGGCGATAGGCCGGCCCCTCATTCCCGAGGAGATCGAAGCCCTGAAACGGGCCGGTCTCTCAGCTTTCGAAAACGCGACGCACGACGACCGGTCGGACGCGGAGTCGATAGAGGCGGGCAGGAGCCGACTGGAGGGCCTCAGTTTCCCGGCGAAGCAGCCCGGAGAAGGAAAGGCCCGGGACGATGGATTGCGTGAGAAAGCCTCTCTCTTCGATCAGCTTCGAAGCGGTGTGCGCGACGTCTTCGAGACCCGCGACCCGCCGGCCCCGTCAGATCCCGTTCCACCGTCCCCCGAGACTTCGAGCCAAGACGCTGACGACGGCGCGCGGGACGCGCCGCGCGGGGCGCCGGACACGCCCGCCGAGGGGCGCGGCGAGGAACGCGGGTCCGCGGCGCAGAGCGACGCGGGCGGGCTCGACCGCGAGTCGGCGGCCTTCGCGCGGACGGCCGAGGCGACGCTCGGCGCGGTCGACGAGACGGAGGAGATCCTGCTGACGCCGCTGGACCGTTGGCCGGAGGCGGACATGCGCCGCCTGCTCAGCGACCCCGGCTATTGGGGCGCCGACCGGGCGCTGCGCGACGGCTATCGCGACCGGGTCGCGCTCTGGCATGGGCTAACCTACGGAACCGATCCCGTGCGCCGCGACGCGACCGGCAGGATGGTCGAGCCGGCGCCGAAGCGTCCGCCGCCGGCCGCGCGGCCGGCGCTCGCCGGCGCCGACGGGGAGCCGTTCGGTCACCCCGGCCGGGCGCTGTCGCAGTTCCTCGGCGCCCGGAGCCGGCGCGCCGGGCCGACCCAGGCGGTGCAGTCCCTGCAGCGCGGGCTCAACCGGCTGTCGTCGGCGGAGGCGCGGCCCGCCCGCGCGCGCGATCCCTACAAGGCGTCCGACGCGCCGGACGCGCTCGCGCCCGGCGGGGCCGTCGGCGCCGACCGGCCGCTGAAGGAGGACGGCGTCCTCGGCCCCAAGACGGCGGCCGCGACCCGGCGCGCCATCGCCCGGCGGGGCCGACCCGCGGTGGAGGCGGCGGCGCGTGCGGCGGCGGGCTCTTCACCGCCCCTTTCCGCGTCCGCTTCCGCGCAAGGCCGGGCGCCGCGCGACCGGTTCGGCCGGCCCAAGCTGCTGGCGTAAGACGCCGGGCCGGCCCTAAGCACGCGGATCGGGCCGCTCCGTCCGGGACGACGGCCGCACACATAGCCTCCTCCCTTCATGCAGGGCCATCGCATATGGGCGCGCGGACGGATCGCATCGACCCTGTCCGGAGAGACGCGTTCCAAGCGGCTGTATCGCAGAATAAGCCTCCCCCCTTCATGGGGGGAGGTTGGAGGGGGGCTTACGGCGCGCGACGGCGCCCCCGGCGACGGGGCAACCGCGCTTCCCGGGCCGCCCGCCCCCTCCCCGACCCTCCCCCATGAAGGGGGAGGGGGAAGAGGAGCCTCCCCCCTTCATGCAGGGCCATCGCATATGGGCGCGGACGGATCGCATCGACCCTGTCCGGAGAGACGCGTTCCAAGCGGCTGTATCGCAGAATAAGCCTCCCCCCTTCATGGGGGGAGGTTGGAGGGGGGCTTACGGCGCGCGACGGCGCCCCCGGCGGCGGGCCAACCGCGCTTCCCGGGCCGCCCGCCCCCTCCCCGACCCTCCCCCATGAAGGGGGAGGGAGAAGCGATGCCGGCTCCCAAAATGCGTCCTTTGCCCTGCGCGCCGGTCCGAGAAGCTCCCGGCCCGCCCTTCGTGCGGAAGGGCGGGCCGGGTCTGCCGGCGCTCCCCGGCGGACGCCGACCGCCCGCGTCCGGGGTTGATCCACGGATCGCGGGCGGACGGGTGTTCGAAAATCAGACGGTCTGACGGACGGTCACTCGGGCGCGTCCTCGGGGCCGAGTTCCGCCTCCTTGGCCTCGGTCGGGTCGGGGCCTTCCAGCATCTTGTTGGCGACGATGCCGGCGTTCTCGCGGATCTTGTTCTCAAGCTGGCGGGCGGTGTCCGGATTCTCCTTCAGGAACCGCTTGGCGTTCTCGCGGCCCTGGCCGATGCGCTCGCCATTGTAGGAGAACCAGGCGCCCGACTTCTCAACCAACCCGGCGTTGACGCCGAGATCGAGCAGTTCGCCGGTCTTCGAGACGCCCTCGCCATACATGATGTCGAATTCGACCATGCGGAAGGGCGGCGCCACCTTGTTCTTGACCACCTTGACGCGGGTCTGGTTGCCGACGACCTCGTCCTTGTCCTTGATCTGGCCGATGCGGCGGATGTCGAGCCGGACGGAGGCGTAGAACTTCAGCGCGTTGCCGCCGGTCGTGGTCTCCGGGCTGCCGAACATGACGCCGATCTTCATCCGGATCTGGTTGATGAAGATCACCATGCAGTTCGAGCGCTTGATCGAGCCGGTCAGCTTGCGCAGCGCCTGGCTCATCAGCCGCGCCTGCAGGCCGACATGGCTGTCGCCCATCTCGCCCTCGAGCTCGGCCCGCGGCACAAGCGCGGCGACGGAGTCGATAACCAGCACGTCGATCGCGCCGGAGCGCACGAGCGTGTCCGCGATCTCCAACGCCTGCTCGCCCGCGTCGGGCTGGGAAATCAGCAACTCGTCGACATCGACGCCGAGCTTCTTGGCGTAGACCGGATCGAGCGCGTGCTCCGCGTCGATGAAGGCGCAGGCCCCGCCTGCGCGCTGGGCCTCCGCCGCCACATGCAGCGCCAGCGTCGTCTTGCCCGAGCTTTCCGGCCCGAAGATCTCGATCACCCGGCCCTTCGGCAGGCCGCCGATGCCGAGCGCGATGTCGAGCCCGAGCGAGCCGGTCGAGATCGCCTCGATATCCAAGGCCCGCTGTTCGCCGAGCTTCATCACGGAGCCCTTGCCGAACGAGCGTTCGATCTGCGACAGCGCGGCTTCGAGGGCCTTCTGCTTGTCCATCTGATCCTTGTCCACCAAGTGAAGCGCGGGTTGAGCCATCCGTCCGTTCCTTTTCCCATAGCCCCGAGGGCGATGCAATTGAAGGAAGCGTACAGGATTTGTTCTTTTTCGCAAGTTCTTTTTAAGTTCTCTATAGTTTGCTTGATTTTCGAGAGGCAGAACAAGCGGTTGGCTTTGCCCCGCTTCTGTGCCGCGCCTGTTCTCCCGCCGCTCTGGACGCCGCCCTGGACGCATCGCCGGGCCGGCGCGCGCCGAGCGGGCGGGTCAGTCTTCGCCCCGCGGCGCCGATTCGATGGAGGCCTTCACCTTGGTGGCGAGTTGCTTGAGCGAGAAGGGCTTGGGCAGGAAGGCAACCTTGGGGAGCGCCTCAACCTCCTGCGCCACGCTCTCCTGGGTGTAGCCGGAGATGCAGATGACCGGCAGGTCCGGCATCGCCTTGCGCGCTTCGCGGATCAGGGTGGCGCCGTCGACCTTGGGCATGACCATGTCGGTGACCAACAGGTCGATCGGCGGGCGCTCCGCCAGGATTTCGAGCGCCGCTTCGCCGGTGCGCGCTTCGGTCACGTCATAGCCCTTGGCGCGCAGGGCGCGGGCGGCGAACAGGCGCACCGCGTCCTCGTCCTCGACCAGCAGGATCTGGCCGCCGCCGGTGGTGTCGGCCGGCGCGCCCTCGCCAGCGTCGGCGTCCTGGGCGGCGACCGGCTGACCGTCGCTGCGCGGCAGGTAGAGGGTGAAGCTCGCCCCCTTCCCCGGCCCGTCCGAATGGGCGTGGACGAAGCCGCCGAGCTGGCGCAGCGAGCCGTAGACCATGGCGAGGCCCAACCCGGTGCCCATCCCCACCTCCTTGGTGGTGAAGAAGGGCTCGAAGACGTGCTGCAGCACCTCGCGGCTCATTCCCATCCCGGTGTCGGACACGGTGATCGCCACATAGTCGCCCGGCGCCATCACCTCGTCGCCCATCGCATAGGACTGCTCGGCGGTGAAGTTGCCGGTCTGGATGGTCAGCCGGCCGCCGTCGGGCATCGCGTCGCGGGCGTTGACGGCGAGGTTGATCACCACCTGCTCGATCTGCCCCGGATCGGCCTTCACCGGCCACAGGTCGCGGGCGTGGACCACGGACAGTTCGACTCGCTCGCCCAACAGCCGCCGCAGCAGGTTCGAGAGTTCGGCCAGAACCTCGCTCATATCGATGACGCGCGGCGTCAGCGCCTGTTGCCGCGAGAAGGCGAGAAGCTGGCGCACGAGACCGGCCGCTCGGTTGGCGTTCTGCTTGATCTGCATGGCGTCGGCGAAACTGGGCTCGCCCACCGGATGGCGCTGCAGCATCAGGTCGCAGAAGCCGATGATCGCGGTCAGCATATTGTTGAAATCATGCGCGATGCCGCCAGCGAGCTGCCCGACCGCCTGCATCTTCTGAGACTGCGCGAACTGCGCCTCGAGCCGCTTGCGCTCGGTGGCGTCGACCGCATGCAGCACGAAGCCGCGTCCACCGTCATGCGGCAGCGCGGCCTGGTTGGCGTAGAGCGCGATGGTGCGCTCCTCGCCCGCCGCCGCCCCTCCTGCGCCGCTCCCGTCGGCCGCCGGAGCGAGCCGCACGTCCACCGGGCTCGCCGGCTGCCCGCTCTCCACCGCCCGGTCGAGCGCGGCCTGCATCAGATCGCGGTCCGCCGGCGCGATCAGATCGAGAAGCCGCCGCCCGGCGGCGGAGCGGCCGCCTAGGAAGCGGCGGAAGGCGCTGTTCGCCTCCTGCACCCGTCCCTGCTCATCCACCACCAGGATTCCGAAAGGCGCCCGGTCCAGCGCTCGGGACAGCAGCGCCAACCGCTCGATCGCGCGGTCGATCTCCGCCTTCCGCTCGCTCACGTCCTCAAGCGTGATCAGCACCCCGCCGGCGAAGGGCGCCGCCGTCGCCTGCAGGCAGCGCGGCGCGCCCCGCTGCGCGGCCGCCTCCGGCTCCGCGAGCGTGAAATCCCGCACCGCGCGCTCGCCCTGCAAGGCGCGGGTCGCCATCGCCGCGATGCTGGCGGGCAGCGTCTCGTCCGACGGATCGACGGCGGCGGCAACCCGGTCGGCTGCGTTCAGCTTCTCGCCCGGGGCGCGGGGCGAGGCCCCCGCCGCCGACGCCCCGGCCAGGGCGTCGAGTCCGACTGCATAGCGCAACCCGCCTTCCGCGTCGGCCACCACGGCGGCCAGCCGCCGGCCGTCGGCCATGGCCTCGAGCGCAGCCGCCCGCGCCTCCGCCTGGCGCACGGCGCGCCCGGCCCGCGCGAGGCGCAACGCGGCGATCACCGCGACCATCCCCGCCGCGCCGCCGGCGGCCGCCGCGGCGGCGTAGACCGCCGCCTGCGGCGCGCCAGGTTGGGCGGCGAACAGCACCGCGAGCGCCGCCGCGCCCGCCCCGGCGGCGCCGGCGAGCGCCAGAGCCGCCGTCCCGGACAGAGCGCCGCGCGGCCCTTTGTCCGCACGCTCCTCAAGGCCCGGACGAAGCTCCGCCCCGGCGCTCACGCCGGCATCCTCCGCCCCTTCAGGTCGAACACGTAGGAGATGATCTTCGCCACCGCCTCATAGTGCTCCGGCGGCACCGTTTCATTCAGCTCGACGCCGGCGTAGAGCGCCCGGGCGAGCGGCGGATTCTCCACCAGCGGCACGTCGTTCTCCTCGGCCAGTTCGCGAATGCGCTGGGCGAGCAGGTCCTGTCCCTTGGCCACCAGGGTCGGCGCCTCCATCTCGTCGGGATCGTACTTCAACGCGACCGCGTAATGGGTCGGGTTGGTGACCACCACATCGGCCTGGGGGACCGCCTGCATCATGCGCTGGCGGGCGCGCTCATTGCGAATCTGGCGCAGGCGGGCCTTGATCTGCGGGTCGCCTTCGGCGTTCTTGAACTCCTCCTTCACCTCCTGCTTGGTCATGCGCAACTGCTTGCGGTGCTGGTAGCGTTGGAAGAAGACGTCGGCGATCGCGATCGCGAGCATGATCGCCAGCACCGCCGCCATCAGCCGCAGCGTCAGCGCCAGCACCTCTTGCAGCAGTTCCGACATCGGCAGGCTGGGCAGGATGTCGAGGCGATCCAACTCGGGCGCCAGCAGGATCAGTCCGACAGCGCCGACGAGCGTGATCTTCAACAACCCCTTCAGGAACTCCGCGAACTGCTTGGCGGAGAACATGCGCTGCACGCCCTTGATCAGCGAGACCTTCTCCGGCTTCGGTTTCATTGGTTCGGCCGTGAACAGAAAGCCGTTCTGGCCGATCGATCCGGCCAGCGCGAAGACGACGAAAATCCCCATCGGGATGGTCATCCAGACGATGACGTCGAGCACGAAGTCGGACAGGACCGAGCCCAGCCCGCCGCCGTCGATCGACACCTGATGCGGCGCGCGCAGGAACGTGGTCAGCATGAAGCTGAGATCCGCCAACAGCGCCGACCCGCCGAAGGCCAACAGGGCCCCGAAGGCGAACAGCAAGAGCCAGGTGTTGATCTCCCGGCTGGTCGCGATCTGACCCTTCTGGCGCGCGTCGCGCAGCCTTTTACTGGTCGGCTCTTCTGTCTTCTGGCTTTCGTCCGGTTGTTCGGACATGCCGCCTCGCCTCGTTCAGCGCTCCGTCCCGCCCCTTTGGCCGGCGCGCAGGTGGGTCTTCAGCCGGTCGCCAGGAACATGCCCAGCATGTCCCGATACTGCTGCAGGAACCAGAGCATCATGCCGCCCAGGGACACCATCATGACGAACGTGCCGAGCAGAATTTGCAGCGGCATCGCGACGAAGAAGACCTGCATCTGAGGCATCAGCCGCGCCAGCAGGCCCAACAGCGTATAGAACATCAGCGCCACGACGATCAGCGGCGCCGTGAGCTGCACGCCCAACAGAAAACTGTCCGCCACCGTGCGCGCGATCGCGTGCGCCATGTCGCCTATCATCGGAACCGTCCCGGGCTCGAAGATCATATAGCTTTCTATCACGGCGCGGATTAACAGATGGTGCATGTCGGTCGCGAACATCAAGGCGAGCCCCAGAAGCGTGAAGAAGACCGACTGCAGCGCGCCCTGATCCGACAGCAGCGGGTTGAACAGAAGCGCGCTCGCCAAGCCGCTGAGAAACGACCAAATGACGCCGGCGATGGCGAGCGCGTTGAACAGGATGCGCGCCGTCGCGCCGATGAAGACGCCATAGACCACCTCGCCCAGCATCAGCAGCGCCAGATCGCCGAGGCGCGGCGGGGGCGGCGGCAGCAGCGGCGCCACCACCGGGGCCGCGATCACGCTCAACAGCACGGCGAACATCAACCGCGCGCGCGGGCTCAGAAACGTCTCCCCGATCGTCGGCAGGGTGATGAAGGCCGCCCCCACCCGTACGAACACCAGGAAGGTCGCAAACAGCTCCGCCTGCAGGAATTGCGTCCACATGCCGGGGAAAGTCGCGCGATTCCCGACTTTCGTCTATGCTCCCGCGCATGATGGACGACGCGTTTGCGGCCTATGGCCGCCACAGCCCGGCGAGCGACCCCGGTCCGTTCGCCGACCGGCTCCCCGACCGCGCCACAGGCGATCCGGCGACGCTTTGCCGGCTCGTTCAGAACCTGCTGTTGCACGATTGGGGCGGCCGGCGCCTGTACGGACGACCGCCGCCGGGGCTCGACTTCAGCGCCCGCACGACCGCCCCGGCCGCCGAGCGGCTGCAGCGCATCCTGGCGGCCGATCCGCGCCCGCTGGACGCGCCGCGCCCGCCCTTCGAGCGCTCGGTCGGAACCTGCCGCGACTTCGCGCTGCTGCTCGCTTGCTTCTGCCGGCAGGCGGGCCGGGCGGCGCGGCTGCGCTGCGGTTTCGCCGACTATCTGAGCCCCGGACGGCGGGAGGATCATTGGATCTGCGAGATCGCGGCGCCGGAATCCGGCGGCTGGCGTCGCGCCGACGCCCAGTTCGACCCCGCCCATTGCGCGGCCTACGCGGTCGATTTCGACCCCAGCGACCTGCCCGCCGGCCGCTTTCTCGCGGCGGACGAGGCCTGGCGCGCCTGGCGGGCCGGCGAGGCGCCGGCCGAACGCTTCGGCCATGGCGACGAAGGACGGGGGAGTTGGTTCCTGTTCGTCAATCTGGCGCGGGACAGACTGGCGCTGGCCGACCGGTTGACCTCGCCCTGGGACCGCTGGCGCGAGGTCGAGGCCGCCGACCGCACGCTCTCGGCGCCGCAAATCGAGGCCGCCGATCGATGGGCCGCCACCGCGATCGAGGCGCCGGAGCAGGCGCCGGAACCGGGACCGCCGCCTTGGTCGAGCGCTACCCCCCGGAGGCGATGATCAGGTCGGCGACCCGCTGCATCAGGTTTTCCATCTGCCCCAGCATGAAGGGCAGCAGCGGCAGCATGGCGAGGAAGACGACGATGATCTTCGGCACGAAGGTCAGCGTGATTTCCTGAATTTGCGTCAGCGCCTGGAACACGGCGACGGTCAGCCCCACCGCGAGCCCGACGAGCATGATCGGGCTGGAGACCAGCAGCAGGATGTAGATCGCCTCGCGGGCGAAATCGAGCGCTTGTTCGGCGTTCATGACCTGATGGGCCTCTTGCGCTGCGCATCCGGCGCGGCGCCGATCGGCTCGTGCGGCGCGCCGGCGGCGGCCTTCAGATCGGCATGCGCAGGATTTCCTGGTAAGCGGATATGATTCGGTCGCGGACCGCCACCACCGTCTGCAAGGTCGCCTCTGCTTCGCTGATGGCGGTCACAACCTCGGCGACGCTCGCCTTGCCGGCGACGGCGTCCATCGAGAGCTGTTCGGCGTTGCGGTTGGCGTCGATCGCGTCCTGCGCCGCCGTGCGCACCAGATCGACGAAGCGCGAGCCGGGCTCCAACGCCTCCGCGCCGGCGCCGGACAGCGCCTCGCCCGGCGACAGGCCGAGCGGCTTGCCGATCGAGGCGTTCTGGTAAGCCGCCGCAGCGTTTGCAGGATTGACGGCCATGGCGCTGTCTCGCTCTCTCCCGTTTCGGCGCCGGCGAAAGACGCGCGGCGCTTATATACTTAAATAGGCGATTCCCGCATCCGGCGCCAGGGGGCGCCGAGACCGGCTCAACGCAGGATGTTGACGGTCTGCGAGAGCATCGACTTACTGGTCTCGATCACCTGCAGGTTGGCGCGATAGGAGCGGTTGGCCTCGCGCATGTCGGTCATCTCGATCAGCGAGTTGACGTTGGGCGTCTTCACATAGCCCGTCTCGTCGGCCGCCGGATGGGCGGGGTCGTAGCGCAATCCGAAGGCGCCGGGGTCCTCGCCGATCTCGCGCACCCGCACCACGTCCGCGTTGAGACCGCGGTCCATCTGGTTCTCGAAGGTCACGGTCTGGCGGCGGTAGGGGTCGCCGCCGGCGACGTCGGCGGTCGAATCGCGGTTGGCGATGTTCTGCGAGATCACCTTGATCCGCACGCCCTGGGCGCGCATGCCGGATCCGGCGATGAACATGCTGGCTTTCAGATCGTCCATGGCGTCTTGTCCTCCAGAAATCGGTCAGGCGGGGCCTTCGCGCGGCGGATCAGCCGCCGGAGCGGCCGAGCGCCATGCGGTAGAGGCCCATGTATTTCCGATAGAGGCCGGTGGTGAGCTCGAAATCGCCCGCCGTTTCGCTGAGCCGCATCATCTGCTCTTCGATCACCACCTGATTGCCGGCCGGCGCGACCTCGTAGGGGCTGCGGTTGCGCACCGAGCGAAAGCTCTCCTGCCCGCTCGCGCTCGTCACATGGGCGGGGCTGGTCACGGCGAGTTGCAGGGCGCCCTGCTGGCCCTTGAGCGCACGGTCGAAATCGATCGGCTCGATGTCCCGAGCGCGATAGCCCGGCGTGTCCGCGTTCGCGATGTTCTGGGCGAGGACGCGCTGACGCTGGGTCAGCCAGTCCATCTTCTGGGTCAACATGCCGACGAGCGGCGTGTCGCTGATCGCCATGGCGGCGGCTCCTCTCTCCGGTCTCATCCTGCGGATCGCCCTCTCCCAAAGCCGATCCGCCACTCTCCTCGCCCGGAACCAAAGCAACCCGCGTGCCAACCCGTGAGAACGCCGTCGGCGCGCGCCTGTTGGTTCGTTAACGAATTGGCCCTAGTCTAGCTGAAGGGCGGTGCCGGCGCGCGCGCGCGCCCCGGGCGGAGAGACCGACAACCATGGTGCAGCGATCACGCGGCGGCCGAAACGCCGCCCCCGAGAAGAAGGCGGTCGCGCTCGCCTACGCGCCCGACACCGCCGACAGCGCACCGACCGTCAGCGCCTCCGGCGAGGGCGCGCTGGCGGAGCGGATCATCGAGACCGCGCGCGAAGCCGGCGTGCCCATCCAGGAGGACGCCGATCTGGTCGAGCTGCTCGCGGCCACGGAAGTCGGCGACGAGATTCCCGTCGAGGCCTTCATCGCCGTCGCCGAAATCCTGCGCTACGTCTATCAGGCGAACGGCCGCACAGCGCCGACGCCGACCAGTCAGAACGATAAATAGTTACATAATTTCAATAAATTATCCTGCCCTCTTCAAATCCTATCTGAGCCATTTCATCACGCCGCGGTCTGAATCCGCCGCACCGCGCGCCGCGCCCGATTTTCCGTTCGGCGCCCGGCGAATCGTGGCAGCGTCTGCGCTCGATCAGCGGGCGCCGGCGACGTCCGGCGCAGGCTCGAGCAAACGGTTATGTCGGGGACGCGCGGCTATGGAGAAACAGGAGGTCGAAGCGGGGCTGACGGCGCTCGCCGACGAGGTGGCGGAGGCGCGCGCCGCCTTGGAGCGCGGCGACGACGAGATCGGCTTGAGCGACGTCGGCCCCAGAATTGAGCGCCTGTGCGCCGCGGCGACCCGTCTGGCGCCGGAGGAGTCGGTCGCCTTGCAGCCGCTGATGACGCGCATCCGCGACGAGTTGCAGGAACTGTCGGACATGCTCGGCCGCGCGATCGAAGAGGCGCGGACCGAAGAGAACGGCGACGAAGGCGGCGCCGACGAGGAAGCCACCCGGCACTAGCTCCCTTGCGCGGGCCATGCTTCAGGAGGCGATGCGACCCCTATGGATATGGATTTCGGCGGCTATCTGCAGTTCCTGCTGGCGCTGATCTTCGTCCTGGGTCTGATCGGGCTGTGCGGGCTCGCCTTGCGGCGGCTCGGCCCCGGCATGCAGGCGATGCGCCGTCCCGGCGCCGGCCGCCGCCTTGAGGTGATCGAGGTGCTGCCGCTCGACGCGCGTCGGCGCCTGGTCATGGTGCGTCGGGACGATCGGGCGCACCTGCTGCTGCTTGGAATGCAGGACGACCGGGTGGTGGAGACCGGCTTCGACGCCGCCGATCCGACCATCGCCCATCTGGCGCCCCGCGGCGATGGAACGCCGGACGGGGGGGCGCCGACGAGCCCCCATGCGTCCGCGGGACCCGGCGCGGCCTTTCGCAAGCTCGTCACCCGCGTCGGCGGCGGGAAGGAGGCGTCGTGACGCGTCGCGCGCGCTTCGCCCTCGTCGGCGCGCTGGCGGCCGGGGTCGCCGGTCTGCTCGTCGGCGCCGCGCCGGCCTGGGCCCAGGCGATCACCATCGATCTTGGCGAAGGCGGCACGATCACGGGCCGCGTGGTCCAACTCGTCGCCCTGATCACGGTCCTGTCGCTGGCCCCGTCGCTGCTGGTGATGGTGACGAGCTTCACCCGCCTCGTCGTCGTCTTCTCGATCCTGCGCACGGCGCTCGGCGCGCAGCAGACGCCGCCGAACGCGGTGCTGATCTCGCTGGCGCTGTTCCTGACGCTCTTCATCATGCAACCGACCCTGGAGCAGGTCTACGCCGACGGGATCGAACCGCTGATCGCCGAGGAGATCACGGAAGCCGAGGCCTATGAGCGCTCCATCGGCCCGATCCGGGAGTTCATGCTGCGTCATGTGCGCGAGCAGGACCTCGCGCTCTTCATGGACATCGGCGGGATCGAGGCGGTCGAATCGCCGAGCGAGACCCCGATGCGCGCGCTGATCCCGGCCTTCATGATTTCGGAACTGAAGCGCGCCTTCGAGATCGGCTTCCTGATCTTCGTGCCCTTCCTGGTAATCGACCTCGTGGTGGCCTCTGTGCTGATGTCGATGGGCATGATGATGCTGCCGCCGGTGATGATCTCGCTGCCCTTCAAGCTGATCTTCTTCGTCCTGGTCGACGGCTGGTACATGGTGGTCGGCTCGCTGGTGCAGAGCTTCAATCCCGTCTGAGTCGCCGCCCGAGGGGCGGACTCCGTCCGGAGTCTACCCCTGCGGTTGCCCGGCGGCTTCTTGCGCCGCCTCGGCGCCAGCGTCCGGGTCGGCGTCAGCGTCCGGGTCCGCGCCCAGGGCGGCGTCCGGGGCGGCGTCCGGGTCGGCGTCCGGCTCGGCGAGGAGCTTGCCGCGGTACTCCTCCAAGAAGGCGTTGAAGCCGTTGGCGGAGGCGAGGCGCGCGACCGTGTCGCTGAGATCCGCCGACGAGCCGACCTCCGGCTCGCTGGTGATGAAGTCGAAGACGCCGGCCAGTTCGCTGTTGGCCATCGCCGCGCCGAAGATCTCGCGGATGTCCTCGAGCCCGCGGCGGTCGCCGTCGAAGAACAGCGCCACCGCCCAGTTCACCACATGGCGCGCCCGGTCGAGCGGCACGCCCTGCCCCGGATTGTCCGGCGGGTCGCCCGCGAGGCGTTGGAGAACCTTGGCGACCTCGGCCCAGTCCTCCGCGTCCCAGAAGATGTCGCGGCGCAGCAGGTCGGCGGCGCGGCTCACGTCGCCGGCGAGCAGCTTGATCGCCTCCGCCTCGTCGCCGAGTTCGAAATTGGCCTTGGCGCGGATCCGCCGCCGGTCCGCCTGCAACGCCTCCGACAGGCCGATGATCGCGGTGCGGTTCAACGCGTCGATCGCCTGGGTCGGCCGCCCGTCGAGCAGCCGGATAAGGGCGAGCTTGGCGCCGACGCGCGCCCGCTCCTCCCCTTCGAGGCGGAACTCCACCTGTTGGTCGAGCACGCGCGCCGCGCGCTCCAGCAAATCGACGGCGACCAGACGGTCCGCCAGATTCTCGATCATCCGGTCGCCCTCGGGGCCCGAAGGCGTGAGTTCCCGGAACTCGTCATAGAGCGCCAACGCGCGCAGCGGCGGCAGCTTGTCCGCCTCCCCGTCGAGATAGAGCCGCCGGAAGATGTCCGTCATGATCTGCGCCAGCTCCTCCGAGACCGGGTCCTCCGGGAAGTAGGACACGGCGGTGCGGTAGGCCCCCAGACCGCGGAAATAGTCCCGATCCTCCAGATAGAGCTCGCCCAGCCGCCGCAGCACCATCAGTTCGAAGCGGTCGCCGCGCCACTGGTAGCGCAGGTCCTCCAGCCGCTCGAGCGCCTCCTCGCGGCTGACGTCGCCCTGCTGCAGACCCAGATTGATCAAGGCCTGCTCCGAGCGCACCGCGTTCTTCAGATCGGGCCCCTGCGTCAAGTCGCGCCACAGGCCCTCCGCCTCCTCGAAATCCGTGCGCGCCGCCGCGACGCGCGCCTGATGGAAGCGCAGGTCGCCCAGCAGCCCGCGGGGAAGCTGATCGGCCTCCTCATCCAGCGCGTCGAGCCAGCTCGTCGCGGTGCGCAGATCCCGGTTGGCCAGCGCCGCCTCGATCCGCAGCAGCGCAAGCTCGCCCTTGAGCGGCTGCGGATAGCGGCGCAACAGAGATTCGCCGCCGCGGAACTGCTCGTGCGCCTGCCGGTACATCCCAAGCCGCGCGAGCGTCGCCCCGCGCCAGATGGCGCTTTCCGCAAAGCCGTCGAGCCGCGGATCGCTCCAGTCCGAGCGCGCCGCCTCCGCATCCCGCGCGAGCAGGGCCGCCGCGCCGCGCAGCGCCCGGAAGTCGGGCGCCTCCGCCCGCTCCGGCGTATCGGCGGCGACCACGTTCAAAACGCCGAGCGCCTCCGGCCCGTAGTCCCGCGCCAGATAGAAACGCGCGACGTCGAGCCGGGCCTCCGTCTTGTTGGCGTCCGGCACCTCGGTGACGGCGCGATACAGGGTCTGGCGCGCCTCCAGGAAGTCCCCGGGCTCGCCGCGCTTCCATTGCTCGAAGTTGAACAGGCGGTTGGCGCTCAACGCCGGTCCGGCGGAGACCGGCGTCTCCGGGGAGACGGCGGAGATATGGAGTCCGTCCGGCGCGAAGATCTGATAGCCGTCGAAATGCCGGTCGAGCAGCACCCGCTCGCTTCGGGTCGTCATCGCCACGCCCTGCGCCGTCGGCAACAGCTCGAATTCGGGATAGCGGCGCAGCCCGTCCATGCCGTGACCCGATCCGTGGTAGGTCGCGATTCGGACCGTATCGCCCACATCCGGGTCCGGAAAGCTGACGATGCGGCCCGGCTCGTCGGTCGGAAAGACAAGCACGGGGCCCGTGTCGGCGGTGGCCTCCGCACGGATCTCCACCTGTCGGCGCGGGCCCATCGGCGTCTTGCGCAGATCGACCACCCAGTCGAAGCCTTCGCGCCGGGCGGTCGGATTGACGCTCGTGTCCGGCACGCGCAGGCGCAACACGGTGGCGCCCGTCACGGGCAGTTGCTCGATGCGATCGACCAGCGGCTCGCCCTGGGCGCGCAGCGGGGCCAAATCGACCGGAACCCGCAGGTCGAACACGATCCAGACATCGTCGGCCCGGCGGAACACCGCCGCGCCCACCGGCTCCGGCCATTGAAAGCCGTAGGAGACGAGCGCGGGACCGCGCTCCTCGCGTTGCCGGTCGGCCTGATTGCGCCGCAGGACCAACTCGCCGCTTTCGACCGCTTCAGCGGCGGCGGCGTCTTCGGCGGCGATGCGGGCGCGCTCGGCCTCGGCCTCGGCCGCCTCGTCGTCGCCGTCGCTCTCGGCGACGTCGGCGGCGTCGGCGGCGTCCGGCGCCGGCTGCGCGTCCTGGGGCTCCTCCGAGGTTGGCGTCGCCTCATCGGCGGACGCCGCGTCGGCCGCCGGGGGCGCCTCGTCCACTGGCGCGTCGGGCTCGGGCGTCGCCTCGGCCGTCTCCGTCGTCGGCTCGGGGGCAGGCGCCGCTGCCGGTTCGGCCGCGGAGTCAGGGGTCGCCGAGTCTGGGGTCGCCGAGTCAGGGATCGCGGAGTCAGGGATCGCGGAGTCAGGGACCGCGGAGTCAGGGGCCGCGTCGGCGGTCGCCTCCGCCGGGGCGAGATCGAGCGCCACATCGCCGTCGATCACGGAATCGCGCGCCGTGACGCCTTCGGCCAGGATCAGACGCACCGTCGTCTCGCCGCCCACGGCGCGGACGCTCTCAAGCTCGGCGCGCGCCGCGGGCAGGCTGCGCCCCAGCGCCCGGCCGTCGATCGCCGCCGGCCGATCGAAGATCAGCGCCAGCCGGCGTCCGTCGCGCTCGATCCGGTAGCCGACCGGGCCCGACCACTCGAAGACCAGGCGCGTCGCCTCCCCCGTGTCGCTCAGCGCGACAGGCACCAAGGCGGTCGGCGCCGGCGGTCCGCCGTCCGCGTCGGCGACGGGCGCAGGCGGGGGCGCGGGCGGGGCCTCTTGAGCCGGGGGGGGCGGGGCGGTTGGCGCCGGGACGGCGGCGGCGTCCGCCGGCCGCAAATCGAGGACCACCGCCGCGCCGTTGCGGAAGGTCGTGAGCTGCACCGGCTGCGCCAGATCGAAACGCAGGACTTGCCCGTCCGCACCGATCGACGCCCCGGAGAGATAGGCGGGAAGGCGCGCCGCAACGGTCTCCAGGTCGGTCGTGATCGGACGGTCGAAGCGGACGGTCAGCACGCCGTCGGACTGTTCGGCGGTAAACTCCACGCGCTCCGGCCAGTCGAACACCATCCGCCCGAAATCGGAATGCTGCCAGGCGCGCGTGCGCACCGTCTCCTGCGCGGCCGCCTGCACGGCGAAGGCGGCCGCCGCAGCCGTCAGAAGCAGCAGGATCGCCGCGGCGCGGCCGGCCGCGCGCAGATTACTGGCCGTCCGCATCGGGCAGGATCACCAAGTCGACGCGTCGCGACAGCGCGAAACGCTCATCCTCCGGAAGTGCGGGATCGAGATGCTTGTACTGCGAAGCCGCCAGACCGACGGCGGTCAGACTGCCGTGATAGCCGGCCTCCTCCAAGGCGTTGGCCACGTTGAGGGCGCGGCCGAGCGACAGCGACCAATTGCTCGCAAACCGCTCCGTCGCCGGCGCCTCCGGCGCGGTGTGGCCCTGCACGTCGATCCGATTGCCGATCTGCGACAACACCCCGCCCAAACGGAAGATCGCCTCGTCCGCCTGCGGCCTCAGCGCCGCGCGGCCGGCGTCGAACAGCACGTCGCTGGGCAGCGAGATGACCACCTGCTGGTCCAATTCCGTGACGCGCGCGGCCTGCAGCACGGGGTCGCGCTCCAGCTTCTCGCGGAAGACCTTCGCCAAGTAGCCGGTCGGCAGGGCGTTGACCAGGCTGACCGTGTCGATGTTGAGCTCGCTCGTGGGCCGGGGGACGTCGGCGTCGCTCGGGTCGATGCTGGTGGAGACAAGGGCGATCACGGCGTCCCAGCGTTCCGACTGGATGTGGGACATGGAAAACAGCATGACGAAGAAGGTGAGCATCAGCGCGGTCACGTCGCCGAAACTCACCAGCCAGGGGGCCGGCTTCTCAAGATCGTCGGCCGGCGCCGTCTCCTCCTGGGTCTCGTCGTCGAGCAGCATGGCGCGCCCCCTATCCGCCGTCCGCCGCCGGCGCGACGACGGCGTCCCGCGCCGCGCCGCCCGCGTCGGCGTCGGCGTCGTCATCGGCCGGGGCGTCCGCGCTCTGCGAGCCTTCGGGGACGAGATCGGAGAAGGACAGACGCGCCCGCGCCGCGTCGCGCACGAAGAAGCGAATGCGGATCTTGCGCGAATTGCCTTCGCGCAGCGCCACCTGCAATCCGTCCGGGGGCGCGCCTGCATCGACGAGGGCCTGTGCGAAAGCGTCCGCCCGCGCCATCGCAAGCGGCATCCCGTCCATCGTCGCCGCCGGCGAGAGCGTGGCGCGCGGATCGTCCAGGTCGACCAGAGCCTCGCCGCCCGCCTCGCCGCCCGCCTCGCCGCCCGCCTCGCCGCCCGCCTCACCGCCCGCCTCACCACCCGATGCGCCGCCAGACTCCAGAGCGCCGTCGGCGCCGGCCGCGGCCTGCGGCGGACTGAAATCCTCGCGCAGATCATCGACGTAGAAGGTGATCGCGGTGATGACGACCGAGCCTTCCAGCCGGGCGGCCAAGGCCGAGGCGGTGGCGTCGATCAGATCCCGCCGATCCTCGCGCAGCCGCGCCTCGGCGCCGACGAAGACCTGCGTGACCGGCGTCTCCAGCAACATGTCGTCGCCGGGGCTGATCATATCGACTTCGGTCAACGGCACGGCGGTGACCCAAAGCCGCTCGACCTCGTCGATGACTTCGGTCGGCTGCGGCGTCTCACCCAGAGTGGAGACGAGAATCTCGGCCGAAATCTCCGAGATGTCCTCCGCCTTGAAGGTCGCCGATACGCTGCTGAGCACGGCGCGCGCCCGCGTCTCTTTGAAAGTGGCGAGCGAATTCAACAAAATAAAAAAGGCCAGCAACAAAAGAAACAGGCTCAGGAAAAGAAGCGTGCCTGTGTCTTTTCTTGGCGCCGGCCTGAGATCGTCGGACTCGTTCATGAGCGCATCATGCCGGATTCTCCCGCGTCTGGCAAAGCGTGCGCGGCCCCGGCGAACGGGGCCGCGACGCAGCCGAGGCGCCCCCGCCGACGCCGATACGGGCGATCCGTGACGACGGGCCGATCAGAGCCGGTCGATCAGAACTGGCCGATCAGAACTGGCCGATCAGAGCCGGTCGATCAAAATTGGCCGATGACGCTGGTCAGCTTCTGCTTGAGGGTCTGCGCGTTGAACGGCTTGACGATGTAGTTGCTGACGCCGGCCTCTTTCGCCGCGATCACGTTCTCGGTCTTGCTCTCGGCCGTGATCATGATGAAGGGGAGGTCCCGCGTCTTTTCGTCGGCGCGCACTTCGCGCAGCAACTGGATGCCGGTCATCGGCTCCATGTTCCAGTCCGAGATGACGAGCCCGTATTCCTTCGCGCGAAGCTTCGACAACGCCTCGCTGCCGTCGGAGGCCTCGTCCACATTGTTGAAGCCGAGCTGCTTCAGCAGGTTCCGGATAATGCGCAGCATCGTCTTGTAGTCGTCGACGATCAGCACCGGCATGTTCATATCGACCGCCATGGAGCGCCCTCACTCTTTTCACTCGCCCCGCACCGCCCCCTCGGCGACCCGGCGGGGCGTGGTTCATCCCCTAGGACCCGCAATCGGGCGTCGGCGCACCGCGCCTAAACCCACCGCGTCAAGCGACGGCCAACCGGTATTCCAATACCCGCCCCGTCGCCTCCGGTTATAGGATCGCATTGGTTTATTCAAAGTTAATGGGGAACGAAAGCGCGATTCTTCGGTCCGCCGGCGGCCGGTCACTGCGGAACGGTCGGAAGCTCTTCGTGCAGGGCCAACTCCTGGGTCACGAGCCGCGCCTTCTCGGGATTCATCGCCGACAGGATCGGCGCCAGACGGCGCGCGGGCATGCCCCGCACGACCCCCATCAGGGTGTCCATGTCGAGGTCGTCGAAGATCGCGGCGGCCGCCTTCGGCTTCATCGTCTGGTAGGTCTGGCGCAACACGCTGACCTCGGTCTCCTGCGCGGTGTCGTAGCGCGCGACCAGGTCCTCGATGTCCTGCCGGAGCTGTTCGAGCTGCTGCTGCTTGGAGACGAGGCGCTGTTCCGCCGCCTCGAGGATCGCTTCGCGCTCGTCCAACGTGCGCGCGCGGGCGTCCAGACGCTCGCGCCGCTTCGCCAGATCGTGCATGAGGCGCATTTCTCCCGGCAGCAAGTCGCGATCGCCCTGGAAGTCCGGCGCGGCCTCGTCCACGGTCTCGATGGGCTCCATGCCGGGCGGCGCGGCCTGCCCGGCCTCGTCGGACGGCTCGCCGGGCGCGCCCTCTTCGGGCGCGGCTTCCGGCTCGTCGCTCTGCGCAAAGGCCTGGCCGCTGACGGCGCGGGCGGCGGGTTGGTCCTCAGCGGTGACGGCGATCCATATGTCGCCGACCCGGACGGTCAGCATGAGCACCGCGACGATGATGATGACGGGTATCAATCGCACCGCTCTACGCCTCGCTTCCATCCGCCCGGTCGGCCCGCTCGGTCGGCCCGCTAGGCCAACCCGCTCGGGGCCGCTTCTCACCGCATGCCCTGCAGCGCCCTCAGCAGATCCGACTTCTTGCGCGCCTTGGCGCCCTCGCCGCGGCGGGCGGGCGCCGGGTCGCCCGGATCGGGCGCGCTCTCCGCGCGGCCGCGCGCCCCGCGCGGTTCCGACGGGCCGTCGAGCTTGCGCGCCCCGCTGACGCCGGCCTCCAGCCGGTCCGCCACCTCCTCGCCGCGCTTGGCGAGGAAGGTCAGATCGTCCTTCAGCGCTTCCGCCTGATCCACGGTCTTCCGGACCGCCGCGATGTTCTCATGCGCGCCGCGCTTCAGCCCGTCCAGCGCCGCCTCGGCCCGATCGGTCGAGCGGGCGAATTCCTCGAGCAGCCCTTTCAACTCCTCGCGCGAGCGGCGCAGCGCCGCAAGATGCCGGTTGAGCCGCAGGCCGAACAGGATCACCGCGGCCAGCAGACCGACCAGCACGATGTCGAGCGCCAGGGTCAGAATCTGCGACTCCATCGACGCCATCCTCTCCCGGAACCGGTTTCGGGCCGCCTCGGCGCCCGCGCCCCGGCGTCCCGTGATGAACGAATCGGCCGCCGGTCTTTAAGGCGGGGCCCCGCGGGCGAACGTCCACGCCGAAAATAAGCTCGGGGCCGCATACATACAACCGACCGCCGGCCACCTGTTCGCGCGACCGACGCGATCGGGCGCCGCTCGCCAGATAAGGCTATTGCTCGGATTCGGCCCGTTTGTCGATGCGAACCGCAATCCGATTTCCCTTGCGCCCCATCGAGCCGGTGAACATCGGAATATTGCCGCATCGGAGTTCGACCGGGCTCTCCGGCGTCGCCTGGAGCGGCAGGAAGGTGCCCTTCTTCCAATCCAGCACCTCGCCGAGCGATCCCGTCACCTCGTCGAGCACCACCTCGATGTCGACGTCCGTGAACCAGAGTTCGGTCGCCAGGTGATTTTCCCAAATGCTGTCGCGGCCGAACTTCTCGCCCATGAACATCTGCAACAGCAGTTCGCGCACCGGCTCCAGCGTTGCGTAGGGCAGCAGCAACTCCAGCCGGCCGCCGCGATCCTCCATGTCTATGCGCAGGCGCGCCAGGATCGCCGCGTTGGCGGGCCGCGCGATCGTGGCGAAGCGCGGATTGGTCTCCAGCCGGTCGAAGCGCATGGTGACGGACGAGAGCGGATCGAAGGCCGCCGACAGGTCCGCCAGCACGACGTTGATCATCCGCTCGACCAGATTGCGCTCGATCGTGGTGTAGGGACGGCCCTCGATGCGCATCGCCGCCGTGCCGCGCCGACCGCCGAGGAGCACGTCGACGATCGAATAGATCAGCGAGCTGTCGATCGTCACCAGGCCGTAATTATCCCATTCCTCCGCCTTGAAGACGGTCAGCATCGCGGGCAGCGGGATGGAGTTCAGATAGTCGCCGAACCGGATCGAGGTGATGTTGTCGAGGCTGACCTCGACATTGTCCGAGGTGAAGTTGCGCAGGCTGGTCGACATCATTCGCACGAGGCGGTCATAGACCACCTCCAGCATCGGCAGGCGCTCGTAGGAGACCATGCCGGAATCGATGATCGCCTCGATGCCCGAGCGCTGCTCGTCTCCCTCCCCGCCTTCCTGGAAGCCGAGCAGGCTGTCGATTTCGTCCTGATTGAGGATGCGCGCCGCGCCGCCGCCGCCGCCGCCGTCCTCCGCCATGGCCGCCCATTCGGCGGCCAGATCGTCGGCCGCGTCCGCGCCTTCGCCGACGTCTTCGTCAGCCATCGCGGCCCACTCTTCGGCCATCTGGTCCTGATCGTCCGCCATCGCTTCCGCGTCCGTTTCTTCAATTCCTCGGGCCGCCGCGCCCCGCGCAGGCGGCCGGCGGGCGTCGGCTGCGGGATCGCGCCCGCACCACGCCGGTCAACCGCCATGCAAGAGAAAGGCCAACGCGCCCTATTGGATCAGCATGTCCGTGAAGAGCACTTCGCGGACCTTCACCGGATCGGCGGCCTGGTTGACCCGTTCAAGCAACTCCTCGCGAATCCGGTAGATGCCCGCGCTGCCCTCCAGCTCCTCCACGCGCAGTTCCCGCAGGAAGACCTGAAAATTGTCCACGATGCGGGGCATCACCGCCTGCACGCGCGGTTCGTCCTCGGGCGTTTCCAGTTCGAGCGTGAGCTGCAGCTTGAGGAAGCGCGCCCGGCCGCCGTTGGAGCGCAGCGAGACCGTCATCTCGTCGAGCGGCAGAAAGTGCCCAGGCGCCGCGACCTCCGGCTCCGCCGGCTCCTCCTCCGCGGTCTCTTCCGTCTCCTCGCTCTCGACGCCGAGCAGCGGATCCAACAAACCGCTCATGAAAACGCCCGCGCCCGCGCCGGCCAGGAGCAGGATCGGCAGCACGATGAAGAGAACCAGCTTCTTGCCGCTGACCTTCTTCTTCTTGCCGCCCTCTTCGCCGTCCGCTTCGTCGTCGCCGTTCTCGTCCGCCATGCAGGCCTCACCAATCACTCCGCGCGGGCAGGAGCCCCAGCTCCGCCGCCCACTCTAGCGCCGCCCGGTTGACGAGAGATTAAGCGCGCCCGCCAGGAGGCGGATCAGTATAGAGCCGCGCCCGGGGCCTGGGAACCGTCGTCCCGACATGGCCCGTCCTGACGCCCGCCGCCCCTCAAAATCTGCCGGCGCCCCTGGGCGCCGCGACGTCGCGACCGGAGACGGAAACACTCAACCCTTTGATTGAAAACGATATGGAGAACTGGCACGCCCCTTGCTGAGTTGCGTTCGAGGAGAGACCGCCCACCCGCCGCGACGACGGCGATCGGGCGGACAAAGAGAGAGGATGCGACGCAAGCCATGGAGAATTCGGTCTATGTCGGCTTGTCCCGACAGATGGCGCTCCGCCGTGAGATGGACGTGATCGCCAACAACATCGCCAATATGAACACCCCCGCCTACAAGGCGGAACAGATGGTGTTTCGGGAATATGTGACGCAGCCGGAACGCGGCGAGCGCGTGTCCTTGGTGCAGGACGTCGGACTGTCCCGGGATCTGTCGGACGGGCCGCTTCAAACCACCGGCAACCCGTTCGACGTGGCGATCAACGGCCCCGGCTTCTTCACGGTCGAGACGCCGCTTGGCGAGCGCTACACGCGCCACGGCCGCTTCCAGCTCGACGCCGAAAACCGCCTCGTCACCGGCGAGGGCCATGCGGTGCAGGGTCAGGCCGGCCCGATCACCGTGCCGATCGAAGGCGGCCCCGTCACGATCTCGCCGGACGGCGTGATCTCGAACGAGCAAGGCGTCGTGGGCGTGCTTCAGGTCGTGCGGTTCGACGAGCCGCAGACCCTGCGCCGGGCCGCGAACGGGCTTTACACCGCGGAGGACCAGCAGCCGCAACCGGTCGCGATCCCGTCCGTGGCGCAGGGCATGCTGGAAGGCTCGAACGTCAAGGGCATCCTCGAGATGACCCGGATGATCACGGTCTCGCGCCAGTACCAGAGCGTGGGCCGGATGCTCAACAATGAAGACGAGCGGCTCAAGCAGATGATCACGACCCTCGGCAAGGCGCCGGGCGCCTAATCGCGCGCCCGGCGGCGCAGCGGGCCTTTCCGCGCGCGGCAAACCAGCGAGGGTGAAAGGAGACGAACCATGCGATCCTTGAGTATCGGCGCGACCGGCATGCTGGCGCAGCAGCTCAATGTCGAGGTGATCTCGAACAACATCGCCAACATGAACACCACCGCCTACCAGCGCCGGCGGGCGGAGTTCCAGGACCTCTTGTACCAGAACCAACGGCGCGTCGGGGCGGAGAGCTCGGCGGCCAACACGATCGTCCCCGCCGGCGTCCAGGTGGGCCTCGGCGTGAAGAGCGCCGCCGTCTACCGGATCACCGAACAGGGCAACCTGACCCTGACGGAGAACCCGCTGGATCTCGCGATCAACGGCGAAGGCTACTTCCAGATCACCCTTCCGAACGGCGACACGGCCTACAGCCGGGCCGGCGCCTTCCAGCTCGACGGCGACGGCGATTTGGTGACGGTGGACGGCTACACCGTGCAGCCCGGCATCACCGTGCCGGCCAATGCGATCGACATCACGGTCAATGCGGTCGGTCAGGTGCTGGTCTCCATCGAAGGCCAGGTGGCGCAGCAGAATCTCGGCCAACTGGAACTGGCCCGCTTCCCGAACGAAGCCGGCCTCTTGGCCGTCGGCGACAATCTGCTCCTGGAGACCCCCGCCTCGGGCGCGCCGCAGACGGCGGTCGCCGGAACGGAAGGCTACGGCTCCATCCAGCAAGGCTTTCTCGAGACCTCGAACGTCAATGTCGTGGAGGAGATCACCAATCTCATCACCGCCCAGCGGGCCTATGAGATGAACTCCAAGGTGATCGAGACCTCCGACCAGATGATGGCGACGATGAGCAACATCCGCTGACGCGCGGCGCACGCGCGAGGAGGCGCGATCATGATCCGCTTCAATCGAGTGATCCTAGTCTACGCCCTGCTGCTCGCCGGGCTTACGCTGGCCCTGACCGCCCGCGCCCTGCCCGCCTACGCGTCGGGGGACGCGCTCGGAGAGGCCCCGCCGACGCTGAACCGAACGATCGCGATCGAGCGCGACGTCGTCCAGCTCGGCGACCTGTTCACCCCGGCGGGCAAGTACGCCGACCGGCCGGTCGCCCGCGCGCCCGCGCCGGGCGAGACCATGACCCTCGACGCCATGTGGCTGTGGCGTTTGGCGCGCAGTTTCGGCGTCGACTGGCGGCCCACCACCCAATACGACGCCGCGACCGTCACCCGCCCAAGCCGCGCATACGGCCCGAAGGACCTGCGCGCCATGGTGCGCCGCGCCTATTTCGTGGAGACCGGCGAGGACGCCCTGATCGCCATCGATCTCGACGACGAGACGGCGGAACTGCATCTGGCCGCGGACGCTGAGGGCGAGCCGCGCGTCACGCGCTTCTCGCTGGACCCGACGAGCGGACGCTTCACGGCGGAAATCGCGGGACCGGCCGGCTCCGAAATCGCGCGACGGATCCTCGTCGCCGGACGCGCGGTGCGCCAGATCGAAGTCTACGCCCCCGCGGTTCGCCTCGGCGCCGGGCGGATCATCCGCGCCCAGGATCTGGAGGTGCTGCTGCTGCCGGAAAGCCAGGTGAGCCGAACCGCGCTGGTTCATCGGGACGACCTGATCGGCAAGGAAATCGCCCGCACCGTAACCGCCGGCCGGCCGATCCCGGCCAGCAGCGTGCGCGCGCCGCAACTGGTCGAACGCAGCGGCCCCGTGACCATCGAACTCGCCACCGCCAACATGCGGCTGACCGCACAAGGCCGCGCCTTGGAGCCGGGGGCGAAGGGCGATCTCGTGCGGGTGCAGAACCTGCAAAGCCGAATCACCATCGACGCCGTCGTCATCGGCGCCAACCGCGTCCGGGTCTTCACGCCGGATCGCATGGCGGCCCGCGACGCCCTCGCCGCAGGAGGCCTGCAATGACCCCCCACCGCATATCCGCGCCGCGCGCCGGCGCGCACCGCCTCATCCGCCTCGCCGCCGTCGGCGGGATCGCCCTGGCGCTCGGGGCCTGCAACACGCTCGAGCGCCTCACCCAGGTCGGCGAGGAGCCCCGCATGGGCGCGATCGAGAACCCGACCCACAAGCCGGGCTACAAACCGATCAGCATGCCGATGCCGCAGCCGGTCACCGCGAACCGCGAGCCGAATTCGCTGTGGCGCGCCGGCAGCCGGGCCTTCTTCAAGGACCTGCGCGCGAGCCAGATCGGCGACATCGTGACCGTCGTCATCTCGATCGACGAAGAAGCGGAGATGTCGAACACCACGACCCGGACCAGAAACACCGCGGAGAACGTCGACATCGATTCCTTGCTCGGCTACGGCGGGGCGCTGGATACGATCCTGCCGGAAGCGGTCAACCCGGCCGACATTCTCGCCTTCGACGGCCAGACGACCAATACGGGCGGCGGCACGATCGACCGCGAGGAGGAGATCGAACTGCAAATCGCCGCCGTCGTGACCCAGGTTCTGCCGAACGGCAATCTGGTGCTGCACGGCCGGCAGGAGACGCGGGTCAATTTCGAGGTCCGCGAGCTTCAGATCGCGGGCGTGATCCGCCCGCAGGACATCACCAACCAGAACACCGTCTCCTACGAGAAGATCGCTGAAGCCCGCCTCGCCTACGGTGGGCGGGGTCACATCACGGACTTCACGCAGCCGCGCTGGGGCACCCAGCTCGTCGATGTGATCTTCCCGTTCTAGGGAAGGCGTCCCAGGAACACGCGAGAAGGATTTACGCCCGACCCTCTCTCCTCTCCTCTCTCTCCTCTGGCGTCGGCGTAAATCGCGTGGGGGCCCGGCGGTCGACGGACCGCCGGGCCCCATCCCTTTCCGGTCAAATCGGCCAAGAAAAAACCCGGCGCAAGACGCCGGGCTTTTCGTCAGACAGGCCGCCGGTGCATCCGGTCGGCGTCAATCGTCACGGTGCAGGCGCTCTTCGCGCTCGTGGGCCTCCTGCGCCTCCAGGCTGAGCGTGGCGATCGGCCGCGCCTCGAGCCGTTTCAGCGAGATCGGCTCCTCCGTCACCTCGCAATAGCCGTAGGTGCCGTCGGCGATGCGCTGCAGGGCGGCGTCGATCTTCGCGATCAGCTTGCGTTCGCGATCGCGCGCCCGCAGCTCAATCGCCCGATCCGTCTCAAGAGAGGCCCGGTCGGTCAGATCGGGTTGGGCGAGGCTCTCCTCCTGCATGCTCTCCAGCGTTTCGCTGGATTCCTGCAGCAGTTCCGCCCGCCAGCGCAGCAATTTCTGGCGGAAATACTCCACCTGCAGCGGGTTCATGAACTCTTCCTGCTCCGACGGGCGGTAATCCGGCGGAAGCAGCGTCGAGGTGGGCGTGCCCGCCACCTCGCTTCCTGAAACCTGGGAACCCTTGTTCGTTGTCATTCGAAACTCCAGACAAAGCGAACGAGTGCGTGGCGTCGCGGACCGGCTTATAAGTCCAGGCCCTTCCGCACACAACAGATTTTTCCGTGAAAGCCGCTAACGCGGAGCCGATTTCAGCGTCGCTGAAGCTTCGCCAGCTCGACGCGGGCGCGCAGCTCAATGTCGCGCAAGACCCCGGCCAGCGCCGGGTCGTCGGCGCTCTCGCGCTCGCGCGCCAGCGCCTCGCCGAGCGCGTGCAGCCGATCGGGCGGAATGCGCCCCGCAAGCAGGGCGAGCCGGATGTCGTCGAGCCGGTCAAGCAGCGTACGGCCCCATTCGGCCGGCTGCTGGCGCTTCGGCCGTTCCTGCGTGGCGTCGTCCACCGACTGAATGGCCAACAGCATGTCGATCGAGGCGGCCGGCCCGACAGCCCCCGCGCCGCCCGACGCCGCATCGACCCGGTCGGCGTCGCCGCCGCGCAGGGAGTCCGCAAACGCCGCGCCCCCCGCGCCGCCGGCGCGTTTCGCCTTCTTTGCGGCGCCGGTCTTTCCCGGGCCGCTCGGTCCTTCGATCTTCATGGCGCGCACCATACGCGCTTTCGCGGACCCGATAAACAGGCGCGCGCACGCCGGGCCGAAACGGCGCGGGCAATTCTTGCCGGCGACGCGCGCCTGACATCCAACCTGCACGCCTTATCAAAGCGTTATCGTGCGTTTCTCATTGGCACGATCTTCGCATGAAGCATGACCGGACCCCTGCGTCCGAGGGAGAGAGCGAGCATGATCAGGTTCCGTTTGCGCAGAATCGACCCGGCCCGCGTCGTACGGCGCGCACTCGCCGCCGGGCTGATCGCAGCGGCCGCGCTGACCGGGCCGCTCGCGGCCGGGCTTGGCGAGGCGGCCGCGCAATCGCGAATCAAGGATATCGTCGATTTCGAAGGCGTCCGCGACAACCTGCTGATCGGCTACGGCTTGGTCGTCGGGCTGAACGGGACGGGCGACACCCTGAACAGCGCCGTCTTCACCCAGGAAAGCCTGATCGGCATGCTGGAGCGCCTTGGCGTCAATGCGCGCGAGGACGCGCTGAACACCCAGAACGTGGCGGCCGTGATGGTGACCGCCACGCTGCCGCCCTTCTCGCGTCAGGGCTCGCGGATCGACGTGAACGTCTCGGCGCTCGGCGACGCGGACAGCCTGTTGGGCGGGACGTTGCTTGTGACGCCGCTCCTCGGCGCGGACGGCGAGGTCTATGCGGTCGCCCAGGGCTCTCTCGCCGTCGGCGGTTTCGCCGCGCAGGGCGAGGCGGAAACCGTCGTCAAGGGCGTGCCGACCGCCGGCCGGATCGCCAACGGCGCGATCGTCGAGCGCGAGGTGCCCTTCGCGCTCGCCCAGCTCAACCGCGTGAAGCTCAGCCTGCGCAATCCCGACTTCACCACGGCCCGGCGGGTCAGCCGCGCGGTGAACGCCTTCGTCGGGGTGGAGGCCGCCAGCGTCCTCGACCCCGCCACGGTGCAGCTTGAACTGCCGCCGAGTTACGACGGGCGCGTCGTCGAGATGCTGACCGACATCGAGCAGCTTCGCATCGAACCCGACCTGATGGCCAAAGTCGTCATCGACGAACAGTCGGGCGTCATCGTGATGGGCGAGAACGTGCGGATCAGCCGCCTCGCCATCGCGCAGGGCAACCTGACCATCCGCATCACGGAGACGCCCCAGGTCTCCCAGCCGCAGCCCTTTTCCAACACCGGCGAGACGGTCGAGGTGCCGCGCACCGAGATCGAGATCGACGAGGACGAGGACCGCCGCCTCGGCGTCCTCAACACCGGCGTCAGCCTGCAGGAGCTGGTGAACGGCCTGAACGCGCTGGGCGTCGGTCCGCGCGACATGATCACCATCCTCCAGGCCATCAAGGCGTCCGGCGCCCTGCAGGCCGAAATCGAGGTGATGTAAGGCCATGCAGGACGCCCTGATCCAAAGCGCGCTGGTCGGACAGCCGGGACCGGCGGTCCCGAAGGCGCCGCGCGACGCCTCCCTCGAGAAGGTCCGCGCCGCAGCCGTCGAGTTCGAGGCCGTCTTCCTCGCCCAGATGCTGCGCCCGATGTTCGACGGGGTGGGAACCGACGGCCCCTTCGGCGGCGGGCAGGCCGAGGCGATCAACCGCGACATGCTGGTCGACGAGTACGGCAAGGCCCTCGCGCAACGCGGCGGGATCGGATTGGCCGACAGCGTTCTGGCCGAAATGTTGAAGATGCAGGAGGCGAGCCGATGAACCCCAATGTGCGCGCCCAGAATCTCATCGGCTTGATGGAGGATCTGGTGGAGTTGCTGGAGCGCGAGAATGCGCTGCTGGAGCGGCCCCGGACCCGCGAGCTCGGCCCGGTGATCGAAGAGAAACAGGCGCTGTTCAAGCTCTATGAGGAGCAGGTCCACGCCATCGCCGCAGAAGAGGGATTCGCCGCCGCGCTGGCGCCGGAGCTGCGCGAGCGGCTGCAGGCGGTCGGCGGCCGGTTCGAAGACCTCGCCCGGATCAACGAGCGCAAACTGAAACTCGTCGCGCAGGCGAGCCAGAAGATCGTCGACCACATCGCCGAGGCCGCCCGCAAGGCCTCCGGCCATATCCAGGGCTACGGCCAGGGCGGAACGAGCCGCGCGGAACCCGCGCGCTCCGCCCCCGTGGCGCTGAATCAGAACTGCTGATCGACGCCGCCGCCGGACGCCGCCGGGCAGAAGCCCGAATGGCGCGCCGAGCCAAGAAGGAGGCAGAAGGCCATGTCGCTCTTTTCCGCCCTCGGAGTCGCCGTCACCTCGATCAACGCGCTCAACACCTCGGTGCGCACGGTCTCGGACAATGTCGCGAACGCGAACAACCCGAACTACAACCGCCGGGAAGAGAGTTTCGAGAGCTTGCAGACCGGCGGCGTGCGGATCGCCGACATCCGCCGCATCGCCAATGAGGGATTGCAGCGCGATCTGTTCAGCCAGACGGCCGACGCGACCGCCGACGCGACGCGCGAGCGCCTCTATCGCGAGATCGAGCAGATCACCGGCACGGTCAATTCCGAAACTCCGCTGGGCGAAGCCTTCGAACGGTTCCGCACGGCCTGGAAAGCCTTCGAGGCGGCGCCCGAGTCCGACGCCGCCGCCGCCGAGGTGCGGATCGCCGGCGATGCGATCGTGAACGAGTTACAGCGCCTGTCGGACGGTCTCGATCTGGTGGAGAACCAGGTCCTGAGCGAGGTCGACGACGCCGTCACCCGCCTCAACGTCGCACTGGCGGAGGTCGACCGGCTGAACAATGCGATCGTCCGCGATCTGGCGGGCGGCCGACCGGTGTCGCAGCTGGAGAACCTGAGAGATCGGCAACTGGAAGCCGTCTCGAGCCTGATCGACATCCGGACCTTCAAGCGCGACGACGGCTCGGTCTCGGTCTACACGACCACGGGCCTCGACCTGACCGACCGCAACGCCAGCACCTTCACCTGGGATGCGGCGACGCGCCAACTGACCAAATCGGGATCGCCCAGCACCGATCTGGTCACCGGCGGGCAGTTGCCCGACGGGGAATTGAGCGCGCTCATCAGCTTCATCCGCACCGACCAGACGGCGCAGGACAGCACCGCCAGCGGGCTCGGCGCGCTCGAGAAGATGCGCAACCATCTGGATGAAGTCGCCTATAGCCTGGTCGACGACGCGACCCGCGCCACGACGAGCAGCAGCGTCATGCAGGCGACGAGCACGCTGGCCTCGCTCGGGATCAACGCCGGCGACGAATTCACCATCGACGTCGGCGCCGGCGCCGTCACGGTGCCGAGCGGCGGCGGCGCCTTGGGCGCGGCGATCGACGCGACCGATACGGTGCAGAACCTGCTCGACGAGTTGAACGCCATCGCCAACGTGCGCGCCCGCCTGACGGCCTACGGCACGCTGGAGATCTCGACCGTCGCCGGAACCGACCTGACGCTGAACGATACGACCGGCACGCCGCTGCAGACGCTTGGGCTCATCACCACCGATCCGCAGACCTTCGCGGCGCGCGATCCCCAGACCTTCGCAAGCGCCTACAACAATGCGACGGGGCTCGCCGGCGAGGCCGCCAACTTCTTCGAGGTCGAGACCGGGACCACGCCCTTGAGCGCGAGCCGCACCAATCTGCGCGTCAACGATACGATCACCAGCGGGGCCGAAGGGCTCAAGACGCTGTCCGGAAACGACGTTGTGGAGGCGCTGAACGGCTCCAACCGCGATCTCCGCGGCTCGGCGCTGCGCCTGACGAACGAGACCTACACCGGCCTCGCCAGCGGCGTGCTGGTCGACCTGGTCAAGCAGTCCGAGCGCGCGACGACGCTGGCCGGTGAAAGCGAGACCCTGCGCGCCGACCTGCAACAGACGCTGCGCGACGAGGTCGGCGTCAGCATCGACGAGGAGATGGCGCGGCTGACCGTTCTGCAGAACTCCTACGCCGCCTCAGCCCGGGTCATCGACAGCGTCAACCAGATGCTGCAGGCGTTGGAGAATGCGGTGCGCTAGGCTGGCGCTTGCCAGGCTTTCCGGAGGTCCCTGCAGCATGACCGACCAGCCGCTCACCGTCGGGGTCGTCGGCCTGGGGGTCGGCGAACGCCACGTCGTCGGCTACCGCGCCATTCCAGGCGTCGCGGTCAAGGCCGTGTGCGACCTCGACGCCGACCATCTGGCCGCCGTCGCGGCCCGTCAGGGCGTCCCGGAGGCCCACGCCGACTGGCGCGACCTCGTCGCCGACCCGTCGATTGACGCGGTCTCCATCTGCTCCTACGACGACGCCCATGTGGAGCAAACCGTCGCCGCCTTCGCGGCCGGCAAGCACGTCTTCTGCGAGAAGCCGGTCGCGCTCGACCGCGCGGGGCTGGAGCAGGTGGAGGACGCCTGGCGGCGCTCCGGCAAGCGGCTCTCCTCCAACCTGATCCTGCGCCAGTCGCCGCGCTTTCGCGCGGTGCACGACATGGTCCGACGAGGGGAGTTCGGCGACCTCTTCTATATGGAGGGCGACTACATCCACCAGATTCTCTGGAAGATCACGCAGGGCTGGCGGGGAAAGATGGACTTCTATTGCGTCGTCTATGGCGGCGGCGTCCATCTGATCGATCTGATGCGCTGGATCGCCGGCGAAGAGGTCGTCGAGGTGACCGCGATGGCGACGAAGAAGCTGACCCGCGACAGCGCCTTCAAGTATCCGGACGTGATGAGCGTGCTGATGCGCTTCGAAAGCGACCTGCTGGCCAAGTCGACCACCCTCTTCGGCCCGCAGCGCCGCAAGTTCCACAGCCTCAATCTCTACGGAACCAGGCTCAGCTTCGAAAACGCCGACGGCCCCGCACGCCTATATCGCGGCGACGCGCCCGAGGACGAGGAGGCCTTCGACGTCCCCTACCCCGCGATGGAGAAGGGCGACCTGCTGCCCGACTTCGTCGCCGCCATCCGCGGCGCACGCGAACCCTTGGTCACCGGCGAGGACGTGATCCGGGTGATGAAAATCTGCCTCGCCGCCTGGGACAGCGCGGAGAGCGGGCGGGCCGTTCGGCTTTGATGTTGTCCTAAGTCTGCGCCCCTTCCAATCGGTGAGGAACTTGGTACCGTCGATGCGGACGGAATAAGAGATGGATCCCCTATGACCGACGACCCCATTCCCTTCGGCCGGCCGATGCTGGACGGCGCCGCGCTGGACGCGGTGCGCGACGTGCTGGAGAGCGGCATCCTGGTTCACGGCCAGGTGACGCCGGCCTTCGAGGAGGCTTTCGCCCGGCGCCTCGGCGCCCGGCACGCCGTCGCGGTGGCGAGCTGTACGGCCGGGCTGCATCTCACCCTCTTCGTCAAGGACGTGGGGCCCGGCGACCGGGTGGCGGTTCCCGCCATGACGCATGTGGCGACCGCCCATTCGGTGGAGCTTCAGGGCGCGACGCCGGTCTTCGTCGACGTCGACCCGGCGACCGGCAACATGGATCCGGAGGCGCTGGCGGCGCTCGAGGGGCCGCTCGCGGCCGTCACGCCGGTCCACTATCTGGGCCTGCCCTGCGCCATGGACCGGATCAACGCGATCGCCGCGGAGAAAGGCGCCTTCGTGCTGGAGGACTGCGCACTCGCCGTCGATGCGGTCTATGGGCAGAAGAAGGCGGGGACGCTCGGCCTCGCCGGCGCCTTCTCCTTCTATCCGGTGAAGCACATGACCTCGATCGAAGGGGGCATGGTGACGACGGACGACGACGAACTCGCCTTCCAGCTGCGCAAGCGCCGGGCCTTCGGCTACAACCGCATGCTGGGCGAGCGCGCGCGGCCGGGGATCTACGACGTCGACGCGCTGGGCTTCAATTACCGGATGAGCGAGGTGGAGGCGGCGGTCGGCCTCGCCCAGATCGCGCGGCTCGACGCCTTCCAAGCGGCGCGCGCCGAGAACGCCGCCACGCTCCGTGCGGCGCTGTCGAAGATCGAGGGGCTGACGCTCTTCCCGCTTGAGCACGGGCCGGCGCGCTCCAGCCATTATTGCCTGAACGCCGTGCTGCCGCGAGACGGGTCGGTCCACCGCGACACGGTGGTCGACGGCCTCAAGGCGCGCGGGATCGGCAGTTCGATCCACTATCCCGGGCCGGTGCCGCTCTTTACCTATTATTCAGAGAAGTACGGCTACCGTCCCGGCCAGTTCCCCATCGCCGAATGGCTGGCCGACCAGACCATCTCGCTGCCGGTGGGGCCGCATTTGGGCGAAGACGGCGCCGGCAGAATCGCCGATGCTTTCGCCGGCGCCTATCGGGAGGGCCAGAAGGCCCGAGGATGAGGAAGACGCGATCCATGACGGACATCCCCTATGACAGCCTGAGGGCGAAGCTGGCCGGCCAGCGCGTGCTGCTGATCGGCGGCGCGGGCTTCATCGGGCATAATCTGGCGCTGGGCCTGGCGGAGATGGGCGCGGAGGTCGCCATCGCCGACAACCTGATGGTCAACAGCCTGATCGAGAACAGCTTCGAATCCCAGCGCAACGCCGTCCAACGCCAAGCCTATCAGCTCTTCCTGCTGTCGCGCTTCGAACTGCTGCGCGAGGCCGGGGTGCGGCTGATGAATTGCGACGCGCGCCTGCTGACCGATCTCGGCCGGGTGTTCGAGGAGGTGCGGCCGACCAAGGTCGTGCATCTGGCCGCCATCGCGTCGGCCGTCGACGCCAAGAAGGAGCCGGGGCTGACCTTCGATCTGCAGCTCATCACGCTGCGCAACGCCTTGGAGCTGGTGCGGCCCCGCGTCGATGAGATCAATCAGGTGATGTTCCTCTCCTCCTCCACCGTCTATGGCGATTTCGAGGGCGACACGGTGGACGAGACCACTTTCCCTCGGCCGGAAGGGATCTACGCCAACGCCAAGTTCATGGGCGAGCGGCTGGTCCGCACCTACCGCACGCAGTACGGCGTGGGAACGACGGTGATCCGCCCCTCCGCCCTCTATGGCGAGCGCTGCATCAGCCGCCGGGTCAGCCAGGCCTTCATCGAGAACGCGCTGACCGGCAAGCCGCTGCTGCTCGAAGGCGGCGGCGACGGGCGGCTGGACTTCACCTATATCGAGGACCTCGTGCAGGGCATGGTGCGCGCGCTGGCGCTGCATCAGGGGCCGGACAACTCCTCCACCTTCAACATCACCTTCGGCAACGCGCGGACCATTGCGGAGCTGGCCGCCATCGTGAAGGACGTCGTGCCCGACGCGATCTTGGAGGAGCGCCCGCGCGCGGTGGACAAGCCGATCCGCGGCACGCTGTCGATCGAGCGCGCGTCCAGCGTCCTCGGCTTCAAGCCGGACTGGCCGCTGGAGACCGGATATCGCCGCTATTGCGAGTGGTATGTCGACGCCTGGGAGCGCGCGACGCGCCAACTGGAGCGGAACTGAGCGGCGCCCGCCCCATGGACGCTGCGCCCGCCCCCACCTCCACCTCCCGCGGCCCCGCCGCGCTCATCCTGCTGGCCCGGCTCGACAGTCGGCGCCTCCCGGGCAAGGGGTTGATGGATTTGGGCGGGCGGCCGGTTCTCGGCCGGGCGATCGACCGGCTGCGCCGCTGCCGCACGGTCGCGAGCCTGATCGTCGCCACCTCCGACCGGCCGGTCGACGACGCGCTGGAAGCCTTCGCGGAGGCGGAGGGCGTCGGCTGCTTCCGCGGCGACGCCGCCGACGTCGCCGGACGCTGCCTCGCCGCGATGCAGGCCGCCGGGCTCGACTGGTTCGTGCGCATCTGCGGCGACAGCCCCTTCGCCGACCCGGCGATCGTCGACGCCGTCGCCGACGCCTTCCTGGCCGACCCGGCGCTCGACCTCGCCACCAACGTCTTCCCGCGCGGCTATCCCATCGGCGCCAGCGCGGAGGCGGCGAGCCGCGACGCGATGGCGCGGATCTGCGCGGAGACGGACGACCTCGCCTACCGCGAACACGTCACCGCCTGGGCCTACGCCCACCCCGAAACCTACGCCATCCGCAACCTGCATCCGGGGCACGACCGCTTCGCCGAGCTCTCCATCGCCGTCGACACGGCCGACGACCTCGCCCGCGCCCGGCGCGCGCTCGCCGCCCTGCCCGACCCGACGACAGCGCCGCTCGACGAGATCGTCGCCGCCTATGCGACCGAATAGGCGGCCGTCGCCTCCCTGCAGCCTCAATTGATCGTCGGCGGCTCGTGGGCTTGCGGGTCGGCGGGCGGCTCGGCGCGGGTGGGGCCGGCCTGGTGGTGGACCAGGCGCCAGAGGCCGCCTTCCCGGGCGAAGAGGTTGGTGGCGACCAGCGCCTGGCCTCGGATCGCCTCGAAGCAGATCACGAAGGCGGTCTCGCCGTAGTCGAAGACCCGCGGCGCGAGACAGCGCACCGGCGGCGGGTCCTGCAGGATCGCCCGCCAGCTCGCGACGATCGCCTCGCGCTCGACCAGCGGCTCCCAGCCGGGATGCAGGCAGGCGACCGGCAGATCGACCGCCCACAGCGCGTCCATCGCGGCGGCGTCGCCTTCGGCGAAGGCCTGATAGAAGGCCTCGTTGACGAACAGCACTTCCTCGCGGCTCATCGGCCCGGCCTTCCGCTAAAGCAGTCTTATGCGGTGGGACAGCGCGCGGCCGTCGCTCACCACCAGTTCCTCGAACCCCAAGAGCTTGCACAGGTCCAGGAAGGTCAGCGCCTCCGGCGGCGCGCCGATGTCGGTGAAGACGGGCGTGGAGCGCGCCGTGGCGGTCAGCCCCGCGAGCCAGGCCCGCATCCGATAGAGCGTCGCGAACCGCTGATCGTCGAGCCCGACCAGGATGATCGTCCGGCTGCCCGCGCCCTTGGCGAAGATCATGAAGGGCGGCGCATAGCCGTTGCCCAGCATCTGGTTCGTCAGGCCCGTCAGGAAGGCGATGCGCGTGCGCTCGGTCGCGTTCGGCAGGGTCCGCACCCGCGGGCCGTACGTCTCCTCGCTTTCGGGCGGGGGATAGTAGTAGCCGATATAGCGGTCCTCCGCCGCGGCCGCCGCGGCCGCCTCGGGCGACGCCGGCGTCGCGGGTTCAAGCCCTTCGGCCGCCGCCGCGGCCGCGAGCGCCGGGGCCACCAGCATCAACGCCGCCGCCGCGCCCGCCCTCGCCACGCCCACTCGCCGTTTCGCCATCGCTCGCCTGTCCATGCGTCCTCCGCCCTTTCCGGTCCGCGGATCGGCGGCTACAGTTCGCCTCCGACCGGCCCGCCCGTCTCGCGCGCTGCCGACTGTGGCGCGCGGCGGCGCCGAAAAGCAAGGATTGGACGCCATGGCCGAGGCCCCCGCCCTGGAAGAGGGCGCGAAAGAGGCGGCGCAGACCGGCCGCCGCGCCGGGCGCCACGACCTGCGCATCGCCTTCGTCGCCTCGGAGGCGGAGGAGGCGCAAAGGGCGCTGGCGACGCTGAAGCGCCGCTACAAGCACGTTCCGACGACCGAGGAGGCGGACGTCGTCGTGGCGCTGGGCGGCGACGGCTTCATGCTGCAGACCCTGCGCGCCATGATCGGCCAGGGAACGCCCGTCTACGGCATGAACCGCGGGACGGTCGGCTTCCTGATGAACGAGTACAGCGACGACGGGCTGACGGACCGCCTGCACAAGGCGCAGTCGCTCAAGCTCTATCCGCTGCGCATGAGCGCGACCCGGGTCGACGGAACGGTGGTGGAGGCGATCGCGATCAACGAGGTCTCCGTCTTCCGCGAGACGCGTCAGGCCGCCAAGATCGACATCCGCGTCGACGGGGTCAGCCGTCTGAACGGGCTGATCTGCGACGGCGTCCTGCTGGCGACGCCGGCGGGCAGCACGGCCTACAACCTCTCCGCCCACGGGCCGATCGTGCCGGTGGGCGCCGGCGTCCTGGCCCTGACGCCGATCAGCGCCTTCCGGCCAAGGCGGTGGCGCGGCGCGCTGTTGCCGCAATCCGCGCGGGTCGAATTCGAAATCCGCAGCACCGCCAAGCGCCCGGTCAGTGCGGTCGCGGATTCGACCGAGGTGCGCGACGTGCGCCATGTCGCGATCCACGAGGACCGCACCGTCGCGGCCACGATCATGTTCGATCCCGAGCATAATCTGGAGGAACGCATTCTGAAGGAGCAGTTCACCGCCTGACCGCCGGGCGGGCGGCACGGCGTCCGTGACAGGGCGCGCCGACGCCGGGTACAAAGGGACCGGATGGTGCGGGGACGGCCGCCGGCGCGGGGGGCGCGGGCGGGACGTTTTCCCTGGGGGAGCGCGCGATGGACCACAGCATGTTCCGCTTCATCTGGCGCAACAGCCGGGTGCAGCAGGTGATCACGCTGCTGCTGACCCTGCTCTCCTTTCCGTTCCTCTACTACTCCTTCGATCTTCCGAAGCAGATCATCAACGAAGCCATCAATGTCGAGCAGGACATGATGGAGTTCCTGGGCGTGACCGTCACCCAGGTCGAGTATCTCTTCATCCTGTGCGGGATCTTCCTGGCGCTGGTCGTCGTGAACGGCCTCTTCAAGATGAAGATCAACACCTACAAGGGGGTGATGTCGGAGCGCCTGCTGCGCCGGCTGCGCTACATCCTTGTGGCGCGCACGCTGCGCTTCCCGTTGCCGCAGTTCCAGAAGACGTCGTCCGGGGAGATCGTCACCATGGTGACGGCCGAGGTGGAGCCGCTGGGCGGCTTCTTCGGCGACGCCTACGCGCTGCCCGCCTTCCAGGGCGGAACCTTCCTGACGATCATGGCCTTCATGTTCGTCCAGGATCCGTTCCTGGGGCTGGCCGCCTTCGCGTTGATCCCGGTGCAGGGCTACATCATCCCGAAGCTGCAGCGGAAGGTGAACCTGCTGGGCAAGGAGCGGGTCAAGCTGGTGCGCTCGCTCTCCAACCGGGTGGGCGAGGTGTCGGGCGGCGTGCCGGAAGTGCGCGCGCACGACCATACCGGCCATGTGCTGGCCGACGTGTCGCGCCGGCTGGGCAAGATCTTCGAGGTGCGCTTCGAGATCTACCAGCGCAAGTTCTTCATGAAGTTCCTCAACAACTTCATCAATCAGCTCACCCCCTTCTTCTTCTACGCCATCGGCGGCTATCTGGTGATCAAGGGCGAGCTCAGCTTCGGCGCGCTGGTCGCGGCGCTGGCGGCGTACAAGGATCTCGCGGCGCCCTGGAAGGAGTTGCTGAACTACTACCAGCGCCTCGCCGACAGCCGCATCAAGTACGAGCAGCTCATCGGCCAGTTCGAGCCCGCAGGCATGCTGTCGGAGACCCTGCAGGAGGGCCGGCCGGAGACGGACGTGCGGCTCGACGGGTCGATCGAGGCGACCGGACTCACCTGGGCGGACGAGGACGGCGTGCGGGTGATCGACACCGCCAACTTCGCCATCCGCGCGGGCGGCGTCGCCGCCATCCTGTCGCAAAGCGGCGTCGCGAAGGAGGTGCTGGCCCGGTTGCTCGCCCGGCTGCTCGCCCCGACGTCGGGCAAGATCAAGGCGGGCGGCGTCGATCTGGCCGGCCTGCACGAAGGCGTGACCGGCGCGCATATCGGCGTCGCCTCCGGCGAGCCGGCCTTCTTCAACGGGACCATCGCCGCCAACATGTTCATCGGCCTGCAGCGCAGCCCGCCCGATCCGAAGCAGGAGACGGCCGACGCCGAGCGCCGCGAGGAGATCGTGGAGGCCGAGGCCTCCGGCAACAGCCCCTTCAATCCGGAGACGGACTGGACCGACTACGCGCTCGCCGGGGTCAAGGATCGGGCCGATCTCACCGAACGCGCGATCGACCTCCTTCAGGCGGTGGAGATGGAGGAGGACATGTACGCGATCGGCCTGCGCCAGACGGTCGATCCGGAGGCGGAGCCGGCCCTCGTCGAGGCGCTGATGAACGCGCGCCGCCGGGTGCGCGAGGCGCTGGACGCGCGCGGTTTCGACGACCTCGTCCAGACCTACGACTTCGCGCGCTACAACACCTATTCCTCGGTCGCCGGCAACATCCTCTTCGGCCGGCCGACGGTCCCGGAATGGCAGTACGACGCGCTGCACGAGAACCCGACGCTGAAGACGCTCATGGACAAGCACGAGCTGACCGAGCGTTTCCAGGAAATCGGGATCAAGTGCGCCGAACTGATGGTCGAACTGTTCAAGGACGTCCGGCCCGGGCATCCCTTCTTCGAGCAATACAGCTTCATCGACGAGGAATTGCTGCCGGAGCTCAAGGTCATCGTTCGCAAGGCCAAGGGCGCCGGCGCGGGATCGGACCTGTCGGCCGACGAGCGCGCGCTCGTCGGCGGCCTGCCCTTCAGCCTGGTGGTGCAGCGCCATCGCCTCGGGCTGATCGACGAGGAGATGCAGGAGCGGCTCGTCGCTCTGCGCCGGGAGCTGCACGAGACCCACAAGGACGTCGTCGGGCCGGGCCGGGCGGTCGAGCCCTTCGATCCGGAGCGCTACAATCCCGGGCTCTCGATCCTGGACAACATGCTGTTCGGACGCATCGTCCACGGCCGGTCCGACGCGACGGAACGGGTGCAGGCGGTCGTCGGCGAGGTGTGCGACACACTGAACCTGCGCCGGGCCATCGTGCGCATCGCCTTCGACTTCCCGGTCGGCATCAACGGCGCGCGGCTCTCCAGCCTGCAGCGCCAGAAGCTCAATCTGGTGCGCAACACGCTGAAGCGTCCGGACCTGTTCATCCTGGTCGACGCGTTGAGCTCGATCGACGCGGCGACGCAGGCCCGCATTCTGCCGGCGCTGCGCGAGGCGCTGCCGCAGGCGACTTGGGTCTGGATCGGCGCGGGACCGCCGGAGGGCCTGACCCCCGATCAGGCGCTTGAGATCAAGAACGGCCGGGTGCTCGAGGCCGAAGGCGCGCCCTCGACCGAGCCCGAAGCGCCCGCCGAATCCGCTGAACCCGGCGTCGAGGCGACGGAGGAGGCGCTCGGCGCCGAGGCGAAGAGCCTGCAGCAGGTGCCGCTCTTCGCCAATCTCGATCCGACCCGGCTCAAGTTTCTCGCCTTCACCAGCGAGCGCAAGACCTACCAGCCGGGCGAGGTTCTGATGCGCGAAGGGGAGGAAGGGGACGCCGCCTACATCATCCTGGACGGTCTCGCCGAAGTGGTGGTCGGCGAGGAGGCCGAGGAGAAGGTGCTTTTCACCCTCGGCCGCAACAAGCTGGTCGGCGAGCTCGCGCTGCTCAACGATTCGCGGCGCTCGGCCACGGTGCGCGCGGTGGAGGTGACGACGGCGCTGAAGCTGACCCGCGAGGTGTTCAGCGAGATGGCGCGGCAGGACCCCTACTTCGCCTTCGAGATGACCCGCGAACTCGGCCGACGGCTGGTGCTCACCACCGACCAGCTCAACCAGACCCGCACAGCCCTGACCAGACGCGGGGGCTGAGCGCCCGCCCGGGCCGGCCCGCGCTCACCGGGACCCGGCGGGCCCGGCCCGGTTCAGCCCTCCGGCGGGCGGACGAGATCCCGCAACAGCAGGTTCACCGTGTCGGCCTTCAGCATCAGGTCGGCCGCCGCCTCGTCGCCCGCGTCCAAAGCGGCGATCAGCCGATCGAGTTCGGCGCGGGCGTCGGTCGCGTAACGCGCGAACCAGGGGTTGGGCACCTCGGGAACCGGCTCGCGGGCGCCGGGCGGTTTCGCGCCCGGCTCCGCCCCTTCGCCCGGACGCAGGCCGGCCGCAGGCGGCGCGGCGACTTTGTCGTCGGCGCGGGCTTCGGTCTCTGCGATGGTGAAGCGCTTGAGCCCGTCGGCCAGCGTCACCGCCATGGCGCGCATCAGTTGCCGCCGCTCCTGGTCCGTCGGCTCCACGGCCGCCAGCGCGCTGGCCTGACGCAGCAGCGCCTCGTAGGCCCCGTCGCGCGCGGTCTGCGCGGCCGCAGGATGAACCGACGCCAGCGCCAGCGCCGCCGCGAGCGCGGGCAGGAAAGCCATGATCCAACGCCGCATCACGCGCCGACCCTCGGCCGCGGCGTCTCGGCCAGCCAATCGCGCAACAGATCGATCTGGTCCGGCGTCATCAGCGTCGGCGCATGCCCGACGCCCGGGATCTCGACGAGCCGGGCGCCCGGTCCGCGCTCCGTCATCCGCGCCGCGTCCTCGGCCAGCAGCAGGTCCGATTCCGCGCCGCGGATCAGCAGCGGCGGCGCCGGCAGGTCGAGCGCGTCCCACAAACCCCAGATGTCGAGATCCTGCTCCGCCAGCCCCTCGAACGGCTCCGCGATCCGCAGATCGTAGTTGTTGGTGTAGAACCCGTCCGCATCGCGCTTCAGGCTGATCTCGGCCAGCTCGCGCCAGTCTTCCTCCGCGGTCAGGCCGAAGGGCGCGTAAGCCGCCCGAACATGCGCGAGCCCCTCTTCGAAACTGGCGAAGCGCCAGGGAACGCCCACATAGTCGGCGATCCGCCGCAGCGCCTCCTTCGGCACCAGCGGACCGACGTCGTTGAGCGCCATCCGGCGGATCGGATGGCCCGGCGTCGCGGCCAGCCCCATGCCGATCAGCCCGCCCATCGAGGTCCCGATCCAATCGACGCTGTCGACATGCGCGTGCGCCAGCATCACGGTCACGTCCGCCATGTATTGCGGCGGGCCGTAATCGGCCGCGGTCGCCAGCGGCTCGGACCGGCCGCGCCCGGCCATATCGGGGCACAGCACGCGCCAGCCCTCCACCGCCAGCGCCTGGGCGAGGCGTGCGAAGTCCCGCCCGTTCCGCGTCAGCCCATGCACGCAGACGACCGCATGCGCGCTGTCGGCGGGCCCGTACTCGTCATAGTGCAGAAGATGATGGCCGCCCCGGCCCAGGCAGCGCACCCGGCGCCCGCGCGCCGCCGCGCCCGCCTCGCCGATCGGACCCGACTGGGGCAAGGCATAGGACATCGCGCTCAGGCCGCTCCGGCGTCCGCCGGCTCCGCATGCGCCGCCTCCCGCGCGTCGGGCGAGGCGGCGCCGTGCGCCCGCGCGACCGCCGCGGGCGTCAGCGGCGGGTCCCCGACCGTCACGAAGGTCTCCGGCGAGAAGCCGTTGAAGCGCGTCGTCATGGCGTTCGAATAGGCGCCGACCTGCCCGATCTCGATCCAGTCTCCCTCGCGCACGTCGGCGGGCAACTCGACCTGATAGGGCAGCACGTCGGTGCAGTCGCAGGTCGGGCCGTAGACGGAGAAGGACGCCAGATCGTGCGCGATCGGCGCGTTCGGCCGGATCAGGCGCATCGGCAGCTTCACGCCGGCGGTCATGGTCTCGGACAGGCTGTGATAGACGCCGTCATTGATGTAGACCGCCCCCGACTTGCGGAGTTGCACCTGAACCACCAGCGACATCGCGCCGGCGACGAGACCGCGGCCCGGCTCGCACATCACCACGCAATCGCCGCGCAGCTTGATGGCGCGGAGACCGTCGCGGATCGCGTCCATATAGGCGTCCAGCGGCTGCGGTTCGTCGCCGACATAGGCGGCCGGGAACCCGCCCCCGACGTCGAGATAATGCAGCGGCACACCCGCGCGCTCGATCACCCGCCCCACCAGCTCGATCGCGTCGCGGAAGGCGTCCGGCGTGCGGCATTGCGAGCCGACATGGAAGGCGAGCCCGGTCTGGAAGCCGGCCGCGTCGACGCGCTTCAGCAGATCGACCGCCTCGTCCGCGCCGGCGCCGAACTTCTCCGACAGCTTGTAGAGCGCGTCGTGCTGCGGCGTCACAAGGCGCACCAGACAGACCTGCCCGTCGCCGCCGCCGGTCACGTCCACCAGCTTCTCGAGCTCCGCCGCATGGTCGATCACGTAGTGGTCGACGTTGAACACCTCATGCGCCGAAAGGATGGCGCTGCGCGCCTTCACGGGATGCATGAAGTAACAGTCGGCCTGCGGGAAATTCTCGCGAATCAGGGCGATTTCGGCCAGCGAAGCGGTGTCGAAGTGACGCAGTCCCGCCCGGTAGAGCGTGCGCAGCACCTCGATATGCGGATTGCATTTCACCGCATAGAGAACCCGCCCCGGAAACAGCTCGAGATAGGTCTTCGCCGCCCGCTCGAGCTCGTGCGGGCGCAGGCAATAGACCGGATAGCCTGGCTTCAGGCGCGCGACCATCGCGTCGACGCTTTCGAAATGGCTCAGTTTCGGGGCCATCGGCGGCATGTCCTGTGAGAGAGGGTGGGCGCTCGCGCCCGTGCGCCACCTTGCCAGAATAGGCCTTCCGGTCAAGCCGCGCGACGGCGGCGAAAAATGCGCGCCAAAGCCCGACGTCGGGGCTTGCCGGGGGGGCTGCGGGACCCGATCTTGCCATACGATGTTGCGCTGGTTGACAAGAGGTGCGCTCGCGTTGGCGCTGCTGCTCCTGGCGGGCGGCGGCGGCCTTTACCTGTGGCTGCTGCAAAGCCTGCCGCAGACCGATGGCGAACGCGCCCTGCCCGGCCTGGGCGCCGAGGTCGAGGTGCTGCGCGATCCGCACGGGATACCCACGATCCGGGCGGAGACGATGGCGGACGCCTATCGCGCGCTCGGCTTCCTGCACGCGCAGGAGCGTCTGTGGCAGATGGAGCTGTCGCGCCGCATCATCCGCGGGCGCCTGTCGGAGATCGCGGGCGCGGCCACGGTGCGCATGGACCGCTTCATGCTGGCGATCGACGTGGCCGGCGTGACCGAGCGGCAGTACGCCGCACTGTCGCCTGAGACGCGGGCCGCGCTCGACGCCTACGCGGCCGGCGTCAACGCCCACCTCGACGATCCGGGCGGCCCCCTGCCGCCTGAGTTCCTGCTGACCGGGATCGATCCCGCCCCCTGGACGCCGACGGACAGCCTGCTCTGGGGCAAGCTGATGTCGCTGCAGCTCTCGGGCGACTGGCGCAACGAGCTGTTGAAGAGCAAGCTCCTGCAACGGCTTCCGCCGGAGCGGGTGGCGCACCTCATCCCGAGCTATTCCGAGAGCCCCGCGACGCTGACCGCGGCGGAGGTCGCCGCCGCGGGCGACGCGCCGGCCCGCGTCGCGCGGCTGCCGGAGCCGCCGCCGCTGCTGGCGTCCGAGAGCGCATCGAACGCCTGGGCGCTGACCGGTGCGCGCACCGAAAGCGGGGCGCCGATCCTGGCCAACGACCCGCACCTGCGCCTCGGGCTGCCGAACGTCTGGTACATGGCGCGGATCGAGACCCCGGAGTTGACGCTGGCCGGGGCGACGGCGCCGGGCGTGCCGTTCCATGTCATCGGCCACAACGGGACCGCCGCCTGGGGTCTGACGACGACGCATGCGGACACGATGGATCTGGTGGCGCTGGCCGCCGACCCGGCCGCGCCGGAGACCCGCTACCTGACGGCCGACGGCCCGCTGGCCTATGAGACGGAGACGGTGGAGATCGCCTTGCGCGGCGGGGCGGTCGAGACCTTCGAGCGCAAGCGCACGATCTTCGGGCCCGTGCTGCCGGATCAGGAGACGGCGGTGGCGCTGCAATGGAGCGCGCTGGCCGACGTCGACCGCACGCCCGACGCGCTCTGGCGGCTGAACCGCGCCCGCACGGTGGAGGCGTTCCGCGCCGCCGCCCAACAGTTCGACGCCCCGGTCCAGAACATCTTCTGGGCCAATGAGGCCGGGCGGATCGCGCTCGCCGTGGCCGGGCGGCATCCGCTGCGCGCGGGCGGGCGCACCGGCGCGCTGCCGCGCGTCAGCACCGCCCCCGACGCCCCCTGGGAGGGCGTCACGCGGCCGGAGGATATTCCTTTCGTGACCGACCCGCCGGGCGGGCTCCTGGCGAACGCCAACAATCGCATCGTCACGGAGGCGCTGAGCCCCTATCGGATCGCCGGAGACTGGGAGCCGCCGCAGCGCTACCACCGAGTGCGCGAACTGCTCGACGCCGAGCCCGGCGTCCCGCACACGCTGGCGCGGAGCGAGGCGATCCAGATGGATGTCGGCTCCGTCTTCGCGCGCGAGGCGACGCCCTTGCTGCTGCGCGCCGAACCCGAAACGGAGCTGGCGCGCGAGGCGCTCGCGCGGCTCGCCCAATGGGACTTCCGCATGGAGCGCGACGCGGCCGCGCCGGCGATCTTCAGCGCCGCCGCGGACGAACTGGCCCGCGCGCTGGCGGAGGACGACCTGGGCCCGCTCTTCGAGGACTGGTGGCGCGCCGATCCGGGGTTCCTCTCAGCCGCGATGACGGACCATCCCGACTGGTGCGACGACCTGCGCACGCCGGTCGAGGAGGATTGCCGCTGGGCGGCGACGACGGCGGTGGAGCGCGCGGCGGCGCGGCTGGCCGAACGGCTTGGCGACGACGTCGACGCCTGGCGCTGGGGCGATCTGCATGTCGCCCGGTTGGGGCATTCGCCGCTGACCTTCATCCCGGTGGTGCGCTGGATCGTCGATCGGCCGATCGAGACGCCCGGCGGCGACCACACCCCGAATCGCGGCCAGACCCGCGGCGCCGGCTCGGCCGACAGCTTCGCCCACGCCCACGGGGCCAGCATGCGGGTGGTCTATGATCTGGGCGATCTCGACGACAGCCGCTTCACCGTGGCGGGCGGGCAATCGGGCCATCCATTATCCTCGCAGTACGCCGATCGGCTCGTCGATTGGCGCGACGGTCGCTATTTCCGGATTCCCGGACGCAGCGGGGATATCAAACAGGGCGATTTCTCCCGTCTAATCCTCCATCCCGAGTGAGCTCGGCCCCCGCTGCTGGCGAAGTGCGTTAGCCGTCGGTCGGTCGGGCCGCCCATTTCGGGCGGCGGATGCGAGGATGGGACGGTATGTTTCTCAGCGTCTTCGACCTGTTCAAGATCGGCATCGGTCCGTCGAGTTCGCACACCGTCGGCCCCATGGTCGCGGCAGGGCGTTTCCTTGAGGTCCTCGAGGGGGCGGGCTCCATCGAGCGCACGGCGCGGGTCTCGGTGCGGCTCACCGGCTCGCTCGCCTTTACGGGCAAGGGCCATGCGACGGATTCCGCCTGCATGCTGGGCCTGATGGGCCTGCGTCCGGCCGAGACCGATCCGGACGACGCCGCCCGGCGTCTTGCGCAGGCGGACGAGAGCGGGGAACTGGCGCTGGCCGGCCGGCGCCCCCTGCCCTTCACCCGCGCGCGCGACATCCAGTTCGATTTCGACACCGCGCTGCCCGGCCACGCCAACGGCCTGTCGATCCGGGCGGAAGACGCCGAGGGCGCCGCGCTGCTGGAGGAGACCTACTATTCGATCGGCGGCGGCTTCGTGGTGACGGCCGCTGAACTGGAGGCGGGCGCCGACCCGGGAAGCGACGCCTCCGACGTCCCCTACCCCTTCGCCACCGCCCAGCAGATGCTCGAGATGGGCGAGGCCTCGGGAAAGTCCATCGCGCGCATGAAGTGGGAGAACGAGCGCGCCATGCGGCCGGAGGCGGAGGTGCTCGACGGCCTCGACCGGCTGTGGCGGGTGATGGGCGACTGCATCGACCGCGGCCTCTCCCAGGACGGAATCCTGCCGGGCGGCCTCAGCGTGAAGCGCCGCGCGAAGGGCATCCATCAGAAGATGCTCGGCCCCGGCAACCAGCGCTTCCAGCATGACGTGATGGATTGGCTCAGCCTCTACGCCATGGCGGTCAACGAGGAGAACGCCGCCGGCGGCCGCGTCGTCACGGCGCCGACCAACGGCGCCGCCGGGATCATCCCCGCCGTGATCCGCTACTACGAGCAGTTCTGCAGCCTCGACGACGAGAGCCGGCGGCGCGGCGTACACGACTTCCTGCTGACCGCCGCGGCCGTCGGCGGGATCATCAAGACCAACGCCTCGATCTCGGGCGCGGAGGTCGGCTGCCAGGGCGAGGTGGGCTCGGCCAGCGCCATGGCGGCGGCCGGCCTCGCCAGCGCGCTCGGCGCCACCAACATGCAGATCGAGAACGCCGCCGAAATCGCGCTGGAGCACCATCTGGGCATGACCTGCGATCCCGTCGGCGGCCTCGTCCAGGTGCCGTGCATCGAGCGCAACGCGATGGGCTCGGTCAAGGCGGTGAACGCCTGCTCGCTCGCCATGAAGGGGGACGGCACGCATTTCGTGCCGCTGGACACCGCCATCCAGACGATGCGCGAGACGGGGGTCGACATGCTCTCCAAATACAAGGAGACGAGCCTCGGCGGCCTCGCCGCGCGGGACGAACTGCGGCCGACGATCAATATCGTTGAATGTTAGGCGGTTACGACTTGCGACTCATGTATCAGATGAACTTTCCGTACCGGCCGCGGAAATAGACCAGCGGCCGGCCCGCCTCGTCGCCGAGATCGATCCGGCGGACGCGGCCGACCAGGATGATGTGGTCGCCGCCCTCGTGGCGCGCCTCGACGTCGCAGGCGATGCGGGCCAGGGCGGCGCTCAGCATCGGCAGGCCGTCCGCGTCGACATCGTGCGCGACGCCCGCGAACTTGTCGCGGACGCCCGGCTTGGCGAAGTGGGTCGAAACGTCGGCCTGATCCTCGCTCAGCACATTGACGGCGAAGCGCTCGACGGCCGCGAAGGCCTCGAAACTGCCGGCTTGCTTGTCGAGGCAGAACAGCACCAGCGGCGGGTCGAGCGAGAGCGAGGTGAAGCTGTTGACCGTCAGCCCCTCCTTACGGCCGTCGGGCCCAAGGCCGGTGACGATCGAGACGCCCGTCGCGTAGCGCCCGCAGGCGGCCTTGAAGGCGGCTTCGGTCACGGCCGAGCCGGGCTCGACCGCCGCGGCCGCCGTCGTCGCCTCCTTGCGCAATCCACTGCTGTCGGCCATCGACCATCCCAATCCGGCGGCGGGCGTCTGCGCGCCCGTCTGAGCCCTTCGTCGCATCCGGCGCGGGCGCGCGCCGAAGCTGGCGCGCCGCGTGTTCAGCCGCTATCTAGCGCATGTGACCCCCTCTGGCGAGAGCGCACGCCATGAATTCTCCCTCCAACGGCCGAACGACCCGCGCCGCGGCGCTGAGGGCGCCTGTCCTTCGCGCCGTCTTGGCGCTGGCGCTCGCCGGCGCGCTGACGGCGGGGGCGATCCAGGCCGCCTGGCGCTGGGCCGGCGTCGATCCGCCGCTGTGGGTCAAGATCGCGGGCGCCGGCGCGCTGGCCGCACTGATCGGTCTGGCGCTGCGGCTTCCCGTCTGGTGGCTCGCCCTTCTGGCCGTCGCCCCGGCGGCGATCGTGGGCGCGTTGACGCTCGACCTGCCGGCCTGGAGCTACGCCTTGGCGCTGGCGCTGACCGCGCTGGTGATGGTCAACGGCGCGCGCGAGCGGGTCCCGCTTTACCTGACCGGGGCCGCCAACCGCCGGGCCCTGGCGGCGTTGATCGACCCGGAGGCCCCGGTGCGCGCGGTCGATCTCGGCTGCGGGCTGGCGGGGCCGCTCCTGGCGCTGGCGCGGGCCAACCGCCATCCGAACAGCCGCTTTCTGGGGGTCGAGACGGCGCCGATTCCCTTCGCCCTCGCTTGGCTTCGCGTGCGATTCTCTGGCGACGCACGCATCGCGGTGCGGTTCCAGTCGCTCTGGAGGCTCGATCTGGGCGGCTTCGACCTGATCTACGCCTTCCTCAGCCCCGCCCCCATGCCGCGGCTGATGGAAAAGGCCGCGCGGGAAATGCGCGACGGGGCGCTTTTCGTTAGCAATGAATTTACCGATGCGGCATACGGTCCCGATCGTCGGTTGGAGCCCGCCGGACCCGGGGGGCGGCCGCTCAACCTTTGGCGGGCGCCGCTTGTCGCGCGGCGCGGGGCCTGACGGTCCGCCGCCGGAGAAACGCGCCGCTTCGGCATGGACTTAGGCGGCGCTAAGCGCATATCCTGGCGCCGCGGGCCGCGGCCGGGGAGAGTTCGTAGATCTCATGTTCGTTATCATTGGCATCATCGCCGTCATCGTCTGCGTGATCGGCTCCTACATGGCCATGGGCGGAAAGCTCGGGGTGCTGTGGCAGCCGTACGAGGTGACGCTGATTTTCGGCGCCGGCCTCTCCGCCTTCGTGCTCGCCAACCCGATCCGGGTGGTGAAAGGGGGGTTCGGCCGCCTGGCCCAGATGTTCAAGGGTCCGAAATACAAAAAGGCGGACTATCTGGAGCTGCTGACCATGCAGTATCAGGTGTTCCGGCTGATGAAGCAGAAGGGCGCGCTGGCGGTCGAGCAGCATGTCGAGAATCCGCACGACAGCGCTCTGTTCCAGGCTTTCCCGAAGTTCCACGGCGACCATCACGCCCTCGATTTCTTCTGCGACTACCTGCGCCTTCTGACCATGGGGACGGACAACCCGCACGAGGTCGAGGCGCTGATCGACGGCGACCTGGAAGCGCTGCACATGCACGACCACCAGGTGAGCCACGCGCTGACCCAAATGGCCGAGAGCTTCCCGGCGCTCGGCATCGTCGCGGCCGTGTTGGGCATCATCAAGACCATGGGCTCGATCAACGAGCCGCCGGAGGTGTTGGGAAAACTGATCGGCGGCGCGCTGGTCGGCACCTTCCTCGGCATCCTGCTCTGCTACGGATTCTTCGCGCCCTTTGCGAACAACGTGAAGTCCATCATGGACGAAGAGGCCACCTACATGAACAGCATGAAGGCCGGCCTGATCGCGCACATGCAGGGTTACGCCCCGGCGATTTCGGTCGAGTTCGCGCGCAAGGTGCTGGCGGAGCATAACCGTCCCACCTTCGCCGAAGTCGAGGACGCCGTCGGCGAGCTGCCGCCGGTGTAACCGGACATGTCGGACGCCTTCGGTCAGGAAGACGCCAAACCGCTCATCCTCGTCAAGAAGATCAAGCACGAGGGCGGGCACCATGGCGGCGCCTGGAAGGTGGCCTACGCCGACTTCGTGACCGCCATGATGGCCTTCTTCCTGCTGCTGTGGCTGCTGAACGCCACGACCGAAGAGCAGATGAACGGCATCTCGGACTTCTTCGCGCCGCCCAGCATTTCGGACTCGGACCAGGGCCTCGGCCAGGCCATGGCCGGCCTCGCGGTCGCGGCGGAGGGCGCGATGCGCTCGGATTCGGCGCGGCCCGCGGTCTCCGTCGCCATCCCCTCCTTCGGCGAGGAGGAGGCCGGCGAGCAGACCGGCGAAGCGCGCGAGGACGCCAATCTCGACAATGTCAACGAGGGCCAGGCCAGCGCCGAATTCGAGGAGCAGCAGATGCTCGACGAGGCGATGGCGCAGTTGCGGCAGTCGGTGCTCGACTCCCCGGAGATGCAGGACCTGCAGGAGAGCCTGCTGCTCGAGAACACGGCGGAGGGTCTGCGCATCCAGATCCTCGATCAGGCCGACCGCGGCATGTTCGAGGAAGGGACCGACCGCCTCACCCGTCGCGCGATCCGGCTGCTGGCCCTGATCGGCAGCATCGTCGCCACGCTGCCCAACGACATCACCATCACCGGCCACACCGACGAGGCGCCGCCGCCCGGCGGGCGGCCCGACTACGGCAATTGGGAGCTGTCGGCGGACCGGGCCGCGGCCTCGCGGAAATGGCTGGTCGACGCCGGGCTCGCCGACTCGCAGGTCATCCAGGTCGAGGGGCGCGGCGACAGCCAACTGCTCAAACCGGAGGAGCCGACCGATCCCGCGAACCGCCGCATCTCGATCCTGATCGTGCGCGACAATCCGCCCGCCGCGCCGGCGCCCGACGCCCCCGCCGCGGGGCCCGGCGGCGCGCCGAACGCCGCTCCGGCGCGGGCGCCGGACGGGGCCGCGCCGCCGGCCCTGCCGGGCGCCGGTTAGCGGGAACGGGGGGCGGCGAAGATGGCGGGCGATCAGGAAGTCATCGTCAAGAAGAAGCACATCGTCGTGGAGGTTCCCCACGGCGGCGCCTGGAAGGTGGCGTACGCCGACTTCGTCACCGCCATGATGGCCTTCTTCCTGTTGCTCTGGCTGCTGAACGCGACGGAGCAGGAGGTGCTCGACGGGCTGTCGACCTACTTCACGCCCACCACCTTCACCAGTTCCGGCCAATCCGGATCGGGCGGCGTGTTCGGCGGCGAAACCGCGACCAATCCCGGCCCGGTCACGCAGACCCAGGACACCGCCAGCCTGGACGAGACCAATCCGAATGTCGGGACCCTCGACGCCGCCGACCCGGGCGACGGGCCGGAGCAGGAGATCAGCAGCGGCAGCGAAGGCCAGGTCGATTTCGAGGCCGAGGAGCAGACCTTCAACACCACCAAGCGCTTGATGGAGAAGTCCCTGGACGAGCTGCCGCCCGAACTGCAGCACCTTAAAGAGGCCATCAAGATCGACGTCACCGAGGAGGGGCTGCGCATCCAGATCCTGGACAACCGCCGGCGCTCGGGCTTCGTGCGCGGCACGCCGGACCTCACCGACAACGCCCGCCAGGCCTTGCAGTTCGTCATGCAATATGTCGAACGCCTGCCGAACCAGCTCTCGATCTCGGGCCACACGGACGCGAGCGAAGCGCCCGACGACAACTGGCGCCTTTCGGCGCAGCGCGCCAACTCCGCGCGCCGGGAACTGGCCCGCCAAGGCCTGCCGCCGCAGCGCTTCGAGACCGTCGTCGGCAAGGCCGACAGCGAGTTGCTGACCCCCGAAGCGCCGACCGCGGCCCCGAACCGGCGCATCTCCATCATCATGCTGCGCCGCGCCCCCTACCCCGCCGACCGCCCCGCCCCGCCTTCGATCCTGCAATAGCAGCGCAGCGACCGCGCGGCCGCTCCCCTTTGACGCCGGGCGACTCCCGGCGTTGCCGGCACCTGTCGTCCCGGACGGCCGAAGCGGTTGCAGAGCGCCGCTGCGCCCGCCATATGGGGGGAATGAACGAGAACGGCGATCTGACGCGCGGCGGGCGCCGCGGCTTCCGGCTGGGACGGGACGAGGAGGCGTTGAGCGCCGACCGGCTGACCGACCCGGCGCTGGTCGAAGGCGCGACGGCGCGCCGCATCGTCGGCTATCTGATCGATCTGGTGATCCTGGGCGCGATCGCGATCGCCGTGCATTTCCTGGTCTTCGCGACGCTCGGGCTGCTGGCGCCGCTGCTCTATCCGCTGCTGGTGGTGCTGCCGTTGGCCTATCACAGCTTGTTCGTCGCCTCCGACGCCTCGGCGACGCCGGGTCAGCGCGTCGCGGGGGTGCAGGTGCGCCGGCTGGACGGCGGACGGCCCGGCCTGCTGCAGGCCTTCGTCATGGTCGCCCTCTTTTATCTGACGCTGACGCTGACCAGCGGGCTGCTGCTGCTCTGGTGTCTGTTCGACGACCGGGGACGCTGCCTGCACGACATCCTCTCCGGCACGCTGGTGGCGCGAACAGACCGGTTGCGCGACGCCGGGTTCTAGAGCGCCCGCCGGGCGCCGGGCCTGACGCGCCCTTCGGGCGCCGGGCCGACGCAGCACGCCCCCTTGCGTTCCGCCAAGGGACCGCCATACTTGATCCCGGATCGAGCGCAGCGCCCGCGAGAGGCGCACGCCCCGATGAGCGGACGGCCGAGCGTTGCGACGCCCGCCCCAAGAGCCGCCATCGACCGGTCCAGCGGGGCGTCGAGCGACCCGCGCAGCGGCCGCAGCGGGCGACAGCCCCCGCCCGAGCCGCCGCGACGGTCGGGGGAGCGTGCGCCGAAGCCGCGCAAGAAGACGCGGCGGATCGGGGCGACAGGTGGTCGAATTGGGAGCGTTATGACCGACACACTCGGCGCCGGCGCCGCTTTGCCCGGCTATGACCCGAACGGGTTCTTTTGCGAGATTTTCGGCGGTCCGGGCGGCGACGCCGCCCCCTCTCCCGCCATCCAGGAACGCCTGAAGCGGCTCGACGTCGGCGACCTGACGCAGCGCGCGCAGGCGGCCTCGGACGAGCTGTTCAATCTCGGCATCACCTTCACCGTCTACACCGAGCGCGAGGCGATCGACCGGATCCTGCCGTTCGACGTCATCCCGCGCCCGATCGGCGCCGCCGAATGGGCCGTGATCGAGGCCGGCGTCAAGCAGCGGGTGCAGGCGCTGAACCTGTTCCTGCACGACGTCTATCACGAGCAAAAGATCCTGAAGGACGGGGTGATCCCGAAGCCTCTCGTGCTCGGCAACAAGAACTACCGGCCGCAGATGCAGGGGCTCGACCTGCCGCACGGGACCTATGTCCACATCTGCGGGGTCGATCTGGTGCGCGGCGGGGACGGCGCCTTCCGGGTGCTGGAGGACAACGGCCGGACCCCCTCCGGCGTCTCCTACGTGATCGAGAACCGGCACATGATGCTGCGCGTCTTCCCGGACCTGGCGCGCGACATCGGGCTCAGGCCCGTGGACGAATACGGCGCGCGCCTTCATCAGGCGCTGCACGAGGTCGCGCCTGCGGAGATCGGCGATCCGCAGGTGGTGCTGCTGTCGCCGGGCGTCTTCAACTCCGCCTATTTCGAGCACATCTTCCTGGCCCGCGAGATGGGCGTCCCGCTGGTGGAGGGCCGCGATCTGGAGGTCGAAGACAACCGGGTCTACATGCGCACGACGGCCGGACGCGCGCCGGTGCACGCGATCTACCGACGCATCGACGACGACTTCCTCGACCCGAAGACCTTTCGCCCGGACAGCATGTTGGGCGTGCCGGGCCTGTTCGAGGCCTACGCCAAGGGCAACGTCACGCTTGCCAACGCGGTCGGCACCGGCGTCGCCGACGACAAGGCGGTCTACGCCTACATGCCGCGGGTGATCGACTATTATCTCGGGGAAGAGCCGATCATCCAGAACGTGGAGACCCACATCTGCGGCGAGGCGGAGGGCCTGCGCTACACGCTGGACAATCTGGCGGAGCTCGTGGTCAAGCCGGTCGGCGAATCCGGCGGTTACGGGATCCTGATCGGGCCGCAGGCGAGCCGGGAGGAGTTGGAGCAGTTCCGCGCCAAACTGACCGCGGATCCCGCCAACTTCATCAGCCAGCCGGTGGTCAGCCTGTCCGTCTGCCCCACCCTGGTGGACGGGCGGATCGAACCGCGCCACGTCGATCTGCGCCCCTTCTGCCTGACCGGCCGCGACAGTTGGGTGCTGCCGGGCGGCCTGACGCGGGTCGCGATCAAGCGCGGCTCGCTGGTCGTCAATTCGAGCCAGGGCGGCGGCTCCAAGGATACGTGGGTGCTGACGGAATGAGCCAGCCGCTTCTCGCCCGCTACGCCAGCTGCATCTTCTGGATGGCGCGCTACATGGAGCGGGCGGAGAATCTCGCGCGCCTGATCGAGGTCAACGAGGTCTTCGCGCGCGACCGGCGCGGCGCCCACAACTGGGAGGCCATCCTGCGCCTGAACGCCGACTGGGAGCGCTTCGAGAAGCGCTACGGCGCGCCGAGCGAGGAGACGGTGCAGTATTTCTACATGCTCGACCCCGGACACTCGGGATCGATCCTCTCCACCGTCACCATGGCGCGCGAGAACGCCCGGACGCTCAGGCCCTTCATCTCGACCGAGATGTGGACCCACCTGAACGAGATGTACAACCGGCTGCGCGCGATCGAGTCCGGGCCGGACCGGCTGCCGAACATCGCGGATTTCTGCACCAAGCTGAAGTACGGCGCCCAGGCGCATTCCGGCATTACCGAGGGCACCTTCTACCGCGATCAGGGGTGGCGCTTCTATCGGCTTGGCAAGTATCTGGAGCGCGCCGACCAGACCACGCGGCTGATCGACGTGAAGTACCATGCGCTGCTGCCCAGCCCGGAAGACGTCGGCTCTCCGCTGGACGAAAGCCAATGGAACGCGCTGCTGCGCTCGGCCGCCGGCTATCACGCCTATCGCCGGGTGCATCCGCGCGACCTGACCCCGGCGAAGGTCGCCGGATTCATGCTTCTGAACGCCCAGTTCCCACGCTCGGTGCGCTATTGCGTGGGCGAATGCGCGCGCAACCTGTCGGAGCTGATCCAATTGTTCGAACTGCCGCGCGGCGTCGAGGCGCGGGACCTTCTCGACGCGCTGCTTAAGCGCTTGGAAGAAACCGACATCGAGCGCATCATAGCCGAGGGTCTGCACGAGCACATGGACGCGGTTCAACTCGAATTGATCGAGGTTGCCCGGGCGTTGGGCCGCGCCTATTTCGGGAGTGAAGAGTGACCGGGGCCGCGCGCGGCCGGACCGGTCGGTTGAACGGGACTCCGCCATGACGCTGCAGCGCAGCCCTTCCCTGCTGGTCTTCCATCGATCGGGCGCGATGCACTGTCCCTACCTGTCCGGCCATGTGGAGCAGCAACTCTTCGCCGAACTGAGCGGCCCCGACGCGCAGAGCCAGTTCGAGCATCTGAGCCGGCACGGCTTCCGCCGCTCGCACCACATCGTCTACCGGCCGGCCTGCCGCGGCTGCGAGCAGTGCATCCCGGTGCGCATCCGCGCGGCCGATCTGGTCTGGACCCGCTCGCTCAAGCGGATCGCGCGGCGCAACCGCGACCTTGAGGTGACGGATGTCGGCCCGAACGCCACGGAGGAGCAGTACGCGCTCTTCGCGCGCTATGTCGGCGTGCGCCACGGCGACGGCGACATGGCCGACATGAGCTTCCGCGACTACGCCAATCTGGTCGTAGCGAGCCCGGTGGAGACGACCCTGCTCGAGTGGCGGGACGCGGGAGGCGCGCTGCGGGCCGGCTGCATCACGGACCGGCTGAGCGACGGCTTCTCAGCCGTCTACAGCTTCTTCGACCCGTCGATGGACCGGCGCAGCCTCGGGACGCAGGTGATTCTCTCCCTGGTTCAGATGGCGGCGGATCAGGGGACGCCCCACGTCTATCTGGGCTTCTGGGTGCCGCACAGTCCGAAAATGGCCTATAAGGCGCGCTTTCAACCCCTGGAATGCTTCGGTCCGGACGGCTGGGGGCCGCCGCCCGTTGCACCGTCCGATACCGCTGAGCGTTCGTAGCGACCGCTATTGCGCGGCTTGCGGGGGAATCCCGCATGCGAACCTGTTGCAAGGACACAAAATTGCGCTATAACTCGTCGCAATCGGTTGCACGAAGAAAGCCGAGCTTGACGAACAAACCGCTCCGGGAAGAACCGTCGCACCGCTCTTCAAATGGGAAAGCGAAGCGGGTCCGGGTCGGCGATAGGGACTGCTGAACGTCAGGGGGCGCACGCACCTAGCGGTATAGGGCTTTCCGAACAACAAGACGGGCTTTCGCCGTAACCGTCCGGCGGTCCTTCGTGCAGGACCGCGATCGAGGGCTTGCAGCGACGCCGGCTCAGGGGGACTCCGAGGGGCGTCCGCCGGCGGCGAAGCGACAATCCAGGGACCTCAATGAAAGGGAGATATAGATGAAACGTCGCGATTTTATTAAGGGCGCCGGCCTTGCGGCCGGGGCGGGCGTCGTCGCCGCCGCGTCCAACCTGTCGAAGCCCGCCATCGCGCAAGAGCGCATTCCGATGGTGATCGTATCGACCTGGCCGCGCGACTTCCCCGGCCTGGGCACCGGCGCGCAGCGCTTCGCCCAGCGCGTCAGCGACATGTCGGACGGCCGCATCCAGGTCGAGTACTACGCCGCCGGCGAGCGCGTCGGCGCGTTCGACGCCTTCGACGAGGTCGCCGCGGGCAACGCGCAGGCCTATCACGGCGCCGACTACTACTGGAAGGGCAAGCACCCGGCGTGGGCCTACTTCACCGCGGTGCCGTTCGGCCTGACCTACATCGAGCTGAACGCCTGGATCCGCTTCATGGGCGGCCAGGAGCTCTGGGACGAGGTCGCCGGCGAGTTCGGCCTGAAGAACTTCATGTGCGGCAGCACGGGCGTTCAGATGGGCGGCTGGTTCAACAAGGAAATCAACTCCGCCGACGACCTGAAGGGCCTGAAGATGCGCATCCCGGGCCTGGGCGGCGACGTGATGGCGAAGCTCGGCGCCTCGCCGGTCTCGCTTCCGGGCGGCCAGATCTACGAGAACCTGGTCTCCGGCGCCGTGGACGCGACCGAGTGGGTCGGCCCCTGGAACGACTATGCGATGAAGTTCTACGAGGCCGCCAAGTACTACTACTACCCGGGCTTCCACGAGCCGGGCTCCATGCTGGCGGTGGGCTGCAACAAGTCCTGGCTGACCAGCCTCTCCGCGTCCGACCAGCTTCTCATCGAGGCGGCCGCCGCGATGGAGAACGACGTCATGATGTCGGAGTACAACGCCAAGAACGGTCAGTTCCTGGCCCGGCTCATCGACGAGCAGGGCGTCGAACTGCGGCGCTTCAACGACGACGTCTACGACCAGTTCGGCGACGCGTCGGCGGAGGTCTTCGAAGAGGTTCGCGCGCACAGCGACCTGGCCAACCGGACGCACGAGAGCTTCCTCGTCGCGCGTCGCGAGGTCGGCGCCTGGGGCAACCTCGCGGAGACGGCCTACGTCGCGCAGCGCAACCGCGTGCTGGGCGTCTGAGCCTTGCTCTGACCGCAAGGGTCTGTGACGGACGGGGCGCCAGCCGGCGCCCCGTCCAGTCATAGAGGGACCCGCATCGCGCAATCATCTTTCCTTGAGTTATTTCTGTTTGGTCATTTGTTGCGGCGTTTTTGTGAAAAGGGGTCGCCATGAACGAGGTAGCCGCCGGCGTCGATGAGGCGCTGGGACACTCCGGGGGGCGGACGAGCGGGCTCGTGATCAGAGCTCTCGGCTGGATCTCCGTCGCCATGATCGGCGCCTATATCCTCAATATCGTCTTCACGGTCTATCTCGACCAGCCGGGTCTGGCCGCACTGGCGGGCGAGGCGCAGGCCGGCGCCTCCAGCTTCGTCATCCTGTTGATCTACGCGGCCGCCATCGCGGTCCCGATCGCGCTGACGGTGCGGGCGCCCGAGCGCAGCCTGCGCGCCGACGCGATGGCGATCAACGCGATCGTCACCTACCTGATCCGGGCCGCCTTCTGGGCCGTCGTCTTCGTCGGCGCCGCCGACGCCTTCATCTCCTTCCTGCGCGTCGAAGGGCTGCTTGAGACGATCATGGGCCCTGAACTTGCCGGCGATCTGGGCCGGTCGCGTTTCCGCGGGCCCTATGTGCATGTGCCGCTGATCATCCTCGGCGCGCTGCTGGCGCTCCGCACCAAGACGCTCGGCTTCCACTGGCTGGCGCTGCTGGTGGTTCTGGCCGAGTTGGCGATCGTGATCGGCCGCTTCGTCTTCTCCTACGAGCAGGCCTTCCAGGGCGACCTTGTGCGCTTCTGGTACGGCGCGCTGTTCCTGTTCGCCAGCGCCTACACGCTGTTCGACGACGGCCATGTGCGCGTGGACGTCGTCTACGCCGGCCTCAGCGAACGGACCAAGGGCCTGATCAACGCGATCGGCTCGATGGTGCTCGGGCTGGTGGTCTGCTGGATCGTGCTGCTGTTCGGGATGGGCGACAAATCGAGCATCATCAACAGCGCCCTGTTGACCTTCGAGGTCTCCCAATCCGGCTTCGGCATGTATGTGAAGTACTGGATGGCGGTGTTCCTCGGCCTCTTCGCGGTCGCGATGGGGCTTCAGTTCAGCAGCACCTTCGTCGAGGGCATGGCCAATTGGCGCGGCGAACCGGGCCAACGCAAAGCCTCCGGCGGATCGGGACACTAGAACTAGGCGGACGCGCGAGGGGGCGCGCTCTACAGGGTTGGCCGCAGCGACGGTCGTTCGGATTTCGAGGCCCGCGACAGGGTCCAGGGGCACGGGGCAGACATGGAACTTTTCTTCCTCCTCATTCTTGTCGTGTTGATGGCGGGGGCGCTCGGCTCCGGCTTTCCGGTCGCCTTCGCGCTGCCCGGCGCGGCGATTCTGACGATCCTGCTGGCCGCGGGCTCCGGCTACCTGTTCGCAGGCAATCCCGACGCGTTCTTCGCGGAAGGCGGTCCGACCAACTGGCTGAGCGCGGGGGTGACGAACCTACGCGGCATCTATTGGGAGGTCGAACGAGATACACTGATCGCGATTCCGCTGTTCGTCTTCATGGGCATCATGCTGCAGCGCTCCAAGATCGCGGAGGATCTGCTGATCTCGATGGCGCAGCTGTTCGGCCCGGTGCGCGGCGGTCTCGGCATCTCGGTCATCTTCGTGGGCGCGCTGCTCGCCGCCACCACGGGCATCGTCGGCGCGACCGTGGTCGCGATGGGCCTGATCTCGCTGCCCGCCATGATGCGGAACAACTACGCCAACTGGCTGTCGACGGGCACCATCGCGGCGTCCGGCACGCTGGGCCAGATCATCCCGCCCTCGATCGTCCTCATCATCCTGGCCGACCAGCTTTCCAGCGCGGTCGACCAGGCGGGCGCGATCCGCACCCAGATGTACAAGGATCTGACCGGCAACTTCTCGATGCCGAGCGAATTCGGCGTGATCTCCACCAGCGCCGGCGACATGTTCATGGGGGCCATGATCCCCGGCCTCGTGCTGGTCGGGGTCTACATGCTGTTCATGCTCTCGGCCGCCTTCCTTAAACGCAGCATCGCCCCGCCGGTGCCGTACGACGGGGGCTTCGACTCCCTCTTCTTCACGCGGGTCGCGATCTCGCTGGTGCCGCCGTTGACGCTGATCTTCATCGTGCTCGGCTCGATCATCACCGGCATCGCGACGGTCAACCAGGCGGGCGCCATCGGGGCCATCGGCGCGACCGTGATGGCCGGCTATCGGCTGTATGAGGGGCGCAAAGGCGCGTTCACGCCGGGAGTCATCGCGCTCTTGTCCGTCGTCGTGATCCTGATGATCACGAACATGCATCCCGTGAACGTGCGCGCGGTGCAGACGCAGGCCGACGTGATCGCGCTGACGCTCGCCGTGATCGCGGTGCTGGTGTTCCTCGTCGCGGTCGGATGGAGCTTCTGGCGCACGCTCAATGTCGAGAACACGCTGGTCGGCGTGCTGATCGAGACGGCGAAGACGACATCGCTCGTCTTCATCATCCTGCTGGGCGCGGCGATGCTCACCTCCGCCTTCCGCGCCTTCGGCGGCGAGCACATCGTGCGCGACTTCCTGCAGGGCCTGCCCGGCGGCTTCTGGACCCAGTTCATCATCGTGATGATCGTGATCTTCGTTCTGGGCTTCTTCCTGGACTTCATCGAGATCGCGGTCGTCGTCGTGCCGATCGTCGCCCCGATCCTGCTGTCCGACCCGCAGGCGAACGTCACCGCAGTGTGGCTCGGCGTCATGATCGGCCTGAACATCCAGACCTCGTTCCTCACGCCGCCCTTCGGGTTCGCGCTCTTCTATCTGCGCGGCGTCGCAAGCAAGGCCGTGAAGACGCTGGAGATGTACAAGGGCGTCATACCCTTCATCGCCCTGCAGCTCATCGCGCTCGTCATCGTCGGCTACAACCCGTCCTTCGTGAACTATCTGCCGACGCGGATGTCGCTGACCTCGGAGACGGCGCCGCCGCCCTCCAACCCGCGCCTGCAAGGCTGCATCGAGGACTTTATCGCCCTCGAGTTCGAGCAGAACGGCGAGACGATCCGCGGCGCCATCGCCCGGGCCGGGCAATGGGACCTCACCGTGCTGCCGGAGGATATCGCGAACGATGTGGAGCGCGCCGTCGGACAGGCGGGCGAGGCCTTCGCGCTCTTCGACGAAGCGCGCGAGACCAGCCGCACGATCGAGGCCGCGTTGGTCGACTACCAGCCCCTGCGCGATCAGGTCCGCCGTCTGGAGGCGCGCATGTCCCGCGACGTCGACCTGATCGATGAGGTAGAGACGCAGATCGGCCGCACCCAGCGCTTCGATCCGGAGAATACCGAGCGGATCGCCGATTTGGAGACGGAGTTGGTGCGCCTGCAGGACGAGATCGACGAGCTGACCTCCCAGATCCCGGCCGAGTGGCAAAGCGCCTACGCCGACATGAAGAAGCTGCTGGCGCAGGAGAACCGGGCCTACCTCACCTATCGCCGCACGGTCGATCAGGCCTATGAGCCGATCGTCGAGCTGATGCGGGCCATGGAGGACGCCGACGCCCTCGCCGGCCTGCAAGAGGCGGCCGAAGCGGTCGCCGACCCGGTGCGCGCCGGCGACTACGCGGCGGCGGAGGAGGCGATCGGCGATCTGTTGAGCCGCATCCGGGAGCTGACCGCGACCAGCGATCTGGCCAATCCCTTCTCCGACATGCGCCGCGCGATTCGAACCACCGGCTCCAGCGAGCCGAACCCGGAGGAGGCGCTGGAGCACCACCAGACGGGTATGACGCTCCTGGCCCGGGAGATCGCCTGGCGCACCGACGCGCAGCGGACGCTGCTGCCGCAGGTCACGGCCTACGAAGAGACGATCAACCGCACCATCGGCCTGCGCCAACAGGATCGCCTGCCGCGCGATGTGGCGCTCTTCGTCGCCTCCTGCCGGGCGGATCACCAGGACGTGTCGGTCTACTTCTGACCCGACCGTTCGGCGCGAAGATATGGGGTCGGCTGCTGAACGCGGCCGGCCCCTTTTCCTTCGGTCGCCCGGCGCCTCCGCGCTGACGGATCAGGCGTCGCGCGTGTCGAAGTCGGCGGGCGCGGTGATTTCGAGGAGTTCGCACTCGTCGGAGCAGGCGACGAGTTCATGCACGATCCCCGGCGGCTGGTGGACGCAGGCCCCCGGCTCAAGACGCATCCGGCCCTGACCCTCATACTCGAACTCCACCCAGCCCCGGAGCACATACACCATCTGGAAGTCGAGGCTGTGGGTGTGCCGGCCCGTCCCCTCCGGACAGGCCTGCTTGGCGCGGATTACCTGGGCGTGGAACCGTCCGTCCGTCGCCGCGTCGATCCCCAGATCGCGATACTCGAAGAAACTGCGCAGCCCCTTGTCGTCGAAGCGCCCGTCCTTCGCGTGCTGCACCGAAAAGCGCATGGCCGTCCTCCTGCCGCCGGATGGGTTTCGGGAATGGTAGGCCGCGGGCGGCGCCGGGTCGAGCGCCCGGCGCCGTGCGCCATTCAAGGACCGGCGCCGAAATGGCGCTCCATCCGGTCGAAGGCGGCGTTGATCACCGCCTCCTCGACGCAATAGGCCATGCGCACATGCTCCTCTCCCGTCGGGCCGAAGGCCTCGCCGGGCGTCACGGCGACATGGGTCTCTTCCAGCAGCGACAGAGCGAAGGCGTGGGAGGTCTCGTGCGGAACCAGGATGCGCGGGAAGACGTAATAGGCCCCTTCGGGTCTGACATAGCTGAAGACGTGCGGCAGCCGGTCGAGGCGCGCGCAGATCAACGCCCGGCGCTTGGCGAGCCGCTCCTGGAACTGGCTCAGATGCGCCCGATCGCCGGAGAGCGCCGCAACGCCGGCCGCCTGGGAGATGCGCGGCGCGCAGATCAGGGTGGCGTCATGCACTTTGAGGACTTCCCGCTTCAACGCCTCGGGCAGGATCGCGTATCCCAAGCGCCAGCCGCTCATGGCGTAGGCCTTCGAGAAGGTGAAGAGATAGGCCAGATCGTCCTCCATGCCGTCTATGGCCCCGGGATTGAAGGACGCCGCACGATTCTCATAGGTGAAATGGCGGTAGGGGTCGTCGACGATCAGAAGCAGGCCGCGGGCGCGGGCCAGCTCCGCGGTCCGGCGCACTTGCGCTTCGGTGAAAATGGCCCCGGTTGGATTGGACGGCGTCACCAGCAGCACCGCCTTCGTGCGTGCGTCGATCCGCTCCGGCAGTGTCTCGGGGTCGAGCGCCCACCCGGCCTCCTCATCAAGCGGCCAGAAGACCGGCTCGCCGCCGCACAGCCTGATCTGCTGCAGGTGGGAGGCGAAGCAAGGGTCCGTGACGACGACGCGGTCGCCCGCATCCAGGATGGCGTGCAGGACAGCGTTGACGCCCTGCATGTTGCCCGCGGTGATCAGCACATTGCGATCGGGATCGACCGCGCGGCCGGTGACCGACCGGTAATCCTCCGCCGCCAAGCGACGCAGCTCCGGCAGGCCGTCGGGCAGCGCGTACTTGCCGATGTCGGGGTCCTCCTCGAGCGCGCGGCCGACGGCGCGCCGGATGGGCGCCGGGGTGCGGAACGACGGCAATCCCCAGGTCAGGGAAGCGGCGTCGGGCAGACGCGCGCTCAGGATCGCCATCTGCTTGATGGCGGACACCTCGATTTCCGAGATATGACGGGCGACCCTCTGACGGTGGGCAGACATGGCGCGCTCCTTCCGGCAAGCTCCGACAGGATAGCCGGCGCAGGCCGTCCCGACCTTGCGCTGCGTCAAGGATCGGAGGGTCGGGCGGCGTCCGACGGGTCTGCGAAGGGAGCATGATGGGAAACCTTGTCCTGAAACTCGCCGCGCTCCTCTGTGCGGGCTGGCTGGCCGCCTGTGCTCCGACGCCGCCCCTGCTCCCAGCGGACGCCGGGCCGGCGATCCGGGAAATCCACGTCGTCAGCAATGGCTGGCATACGGGGATCGTCGTCTCCCGCGATGACGCCGCCGCCCTCGGCGCGCTGCCGGAGGTCGGGGACCTGCCCGACGCGGCCTATCTGGAATTCGGCTGGGGCGACCGCGTCTATTATCCGGCGGGGGAGAAGACGCTCGGCATGACGCTGAGCGCCGCCCTGACGCCCACGCCGTCGGTCATGCACATGGCCGGCCGCTCACAGCCGCCTCGGGGCGCCGATGAAGGATGGGAGGCGGCCGCGCTGATGCTGCCGCAGGGCGCGTTCGACGCGCTCGTTCTGGCCATCGCGGACGGGTTCAAGCGGCCCGACGGCGGTCGGGCCGCGCCCGTCTCCCCCGGGTTGACGTCCAGAAGCTTCTTCTACGACGCGCACGGCCAGTTCCACCTGTTCAACACCTGCAACACCTGGACCGCCCGCATGCTGCGCGCCGCCGGGATCGCGGTCTCGCCGGCCGGCGTCATCACCGCGGACGATCTGATGACGCGGCTTCGCGCGGCGATGTGATGCGAAATCCGCGTGCTTCCGCCGCTCGCGGACGCATGCCGCGCGGGAGCGAGCCGCCGGCGACGAGGACGCCGGCGCGTCGCCGCCAGCCTCGGCTCGCGCGCGGGGGCGACGCTCAGGGCGCCGATATCGGAGCGAAGACTTCGTGCCGCCCCGCAACGCCTTTCATTGCGCGCCGTCCCAACGACCGCGTTTCGACCGAGACCGACTGGGCGAACTGCGAAGACATCAGCAGTGGCGTTCCAAGCTCCTTCGTCAGGCTCTCAAGCCTGGCCGTCCTGTTCACGGCAGGGCCCATAACCGTGAAGTCGAGACGCTCCCGGGCGCCGACATTTCCGTAGATCACTTCTCCCAAATGAAGGCCTACGCCGAAACTGATGGTCGGCCGTTGGGAGCGCGTGCGGCGCCGGTTCAAGGCGGCGAGGCCGCTGAACGCGTCATCGGCGGCGTCAAGCGCGGCGTCGCAGGCCTGGTTCTCCGATGAGGCCCCTTCGACGGGGAAGACGATGAGCATGGCGTCGCCGATGAAGCGCAGCACCTCCCCGCCCCGCGCGGTGACGGCGTCGGAGACGGTCTCGAAATAGGCGTTGAGGAGGTCGAGCAATGCTTGCGGTTCAAGGTTTTCGGTCAACGGCGTGAAGTCTCGCAAATCGCTGAACCATATGGCCGCGTTGATCAGTTCCCCGTCGCCCCGCTTGATCTGCCCGGACAAGACGCGTTCGCCCGTTCTGGGTCCGACATAGGTGTTGAGGATCGTGCGCGCCAGCCGGCGAACGATGAAGGTCTCGAAGACGGGCGCCACATATGAGGCGAGTTCCTCGCACTCAGCGACCTCTTGGTCCGTGAAGCCGCCATCGGCCTTGGTGGCGACGACGAAGGGGGCGACGCGCCCATCGGACATCCGCATCGGAACGCCGAGGTAATCCGTCACCCCCTGCGCCGCGAGAGTGAACAGCACTCGATGGTCCCTGCCGTCGACGAGTTCGGGCGTCCGACGTCGAAACCTCTCGCCGGTTTCGGAGACATGCTGCAAGGGACTGCCGATATACGCCTCGCGGTCGCGATACCCGTGGTCCGGCTGGACTTCCGTGGCGCCCTCCTGGTCGACGGACCAAGCGAACGACAGCCCGCCGAACAGCGGGTGAATGATCCGACATCCCAGACGTAGGCGACAGAGCGGAAAGCCGCTCTCGATCATCCGACGGCCAAGCTGCTCAACGAAACGCTTGCCGTCCCTGATCGAACGCGCGTCTCCGAAAAGCCAGGCGACCGTGCTGTCCCGCGTCCACGCCATACCGTCACTCTAGGGCACGGCGATCGAGCGACAAAGCGCCCGATGCGCGCGCTTGCTGCGCGATGCGGGCCGTCGGGCGCACGGTCCCAGCGCACGCCGTCCTAGTCGAACCGGTTGGAGCGCGGGAAGCCGGCCGGCGGCATGCGGCCCGCCTGGGCGCGCTTGCCGATCCAGCCGGCCAGGTCGGTCTCGGTGCGGGTGCGTTCGCCGATCCGCCAGGAGAGCCCGTCCTTCAGCGTGAAGGTCTTGGCGTCGCTCAGCCCCCCGTCGCGGTACTTCTGCAGCATCACGCCGCGGCCGCGGGTCATTTCCGGCAGCTCGTCCCGCGCGAAGATCAGGAGCTTGCGGTTGCGCCCGATGACGGCGACATGATCGCCCTCGGCCGGGCGGCAGATCGCCGCCTCCACCTTGCCGGAGACGTTGAGCACCTGCTTGCCGTTGCGGGTCTGGGCGACGAGCTCCTTCTCCGGCGCCAGGAAGCCGCGCCCGTCGCTTGAGGCGACCAGCAGCGTGCGCGCCGGATCGTGCACCAGAAGCTGCACGAACTCGTGCTCGTTCGAGAGGTCGAGCATGAGCCGCAGCGGCTCCCCGTTGCCGCGTCCGCCCGGCAGCTTGTCGCAGCCGATGGTGTAGAAGCGCCCGTTGGTGGCGAAGACCAGGAGCCTGTCCGTCGTCTGGGCGTGCAGCAGGAAGCGCGGGCCGTCGCCCTCCTTGAACTTGATCTCCGCGTCCGAGGCCAGATGCCCCTTCATGGCGCGGATCCAGCCCTTCTTGGAGCAGACGACGGTGATCGGCTCGCGCTCGATCATCGCTTCGAGCGGCACCTCGACAGCCTGCGGGGCGTCCGCGATCTCGGTGCGGCGCCGGCCGAGCTCGGTGTCCGGCCCGACGGTCTTCTTGAGCGCCTTCAACTGCTCGGCGATCCGCTTCCAGCGCAGCCCCTCGTCGTCCAAGAGCGCGATCAGCCCCTCCAGCTCCTCGGCGAGCTTGTCGTGCTCCTTGCGGATTTCGAACTCTTCGAGCTTGCGCAAGGAGCGCAGACGCATGTTCAGGATCGAGTCCGCCTGCAGCTCCGTCAGTTCGAAGGTCCGCATCATCACCTGCTTGGGCTCGTCCTCCTCGCGGATGATGCGGATCACCTCGTCGAGATTCAGGTAGCAGACGATGTAGCCTTCCAGGATCTCCATCCGCCGCTCGATCTGCGCCTTACGGTGCTCCGTGCGGCGCACCAGCACCTCGTGCCGGTGGTCCAGGAAGGCCTGCAGCGCCTCGCGCAGATTGACCAGCTTCGGGACCCGGCCGCCGTCCATCAGGACGTTCATGTTGAGCGAGAAGCGGGCTTCCAGGTCGGTCTGACGGAACAGCGTCTCCATCAGCACGTCGGGCTCGACATTGCGCGACTTCGGCTCGAGGACGATGCGCACGTCCTCGGCGGATTCGTCGTGGATGTCGGCCAGCATGGCGATCTTGCGCTCCATCACCAGTTCGGCGATGCGCTCGACCAGCCGGGACTTCTGCACCTGATAGGGGATCTCGGTGATGACGATCTGATATTGGCCGCCCTTCAGCTCTTCCCGACGCCACTTGGCGCGCATGCGAAACGCGCCGCGGCCGGTGGCGTAGGCCTCGGTCACGGCGGCGCGATCCTCCGCCAGCACGCCGCCGGTCGGGAAATCCGGGCCGGGGACGAACTCCACCAGCTTCTCGATGGTCGCCTTGGGATGCTTGATCAGATGGATCAGCGCGTCGCACAGCTCGGCCGCATTGTGCGGCGGGATCGAGGTCGCCATGCCGACCGCGATGCCCGACGCGCCGTTGGCCAGCAGGTTCGGCAGGCCGGCGGGGAGCACCACCGGCTCCTCCCCCTCCCCGTCATAGGTGCCGCGGAAGTCGATCGCGTCCTCGTCGATGCCGTCGAGGATCAGTTCCGCGATCTCGGTCAGCCGCGCCTCGGTGTAGCGCATGGCCGCCGCGTTGTCGCCGTCGATCGAGCCGAAATTGCCCTGCCCGTCGACCAGCGGATAACGCACCGCAAAATCCTGCGCGAGACGCACCATCGCCTCGTAGATCGCGGCGTCGCCGTGCGGATGGTATTTACCCATCACGTCGCCGACGATGCGCGCGCATTTCTTGAAGCCGCTGGCGGGGTTCAGCTTCAACTCCCGCATGGCGTAGAGCAGCCGCCGGTGCACCGGCTTCAGCCCGTCGCGCGCGTCCGGAAGCGAGCGGCTGGTGATGGTGGAGAGCGCATAGGCGAGATAGCGCTCGCTCAGCGCCTCGTCGAACGGCGCGCGGCGCACCTCGGCCGCGGGGCCGTCGGTCAACTCGTCGGTCATGGGCGGAAACTCCTAGTCGCTACCGGATAGTGTAGCGGCTCACCGCGATCACGCAAGATATTGCGGGCTTACAAGGCCCCGCCGCGGCTGACCGCGCCCATCAGCAGCAGCGCGCCGACGCCGGCGACGCAGAGGCTGCCGAAGACCGCGAGCGCGCGCAGCGCCGTCTCCGCGCGACCGAAGGCGCCCGCGCCGTCGGCGCCGAGCAGGCTGAGCCGCACGAGCCCGCGGCGGGCGAGGATCGCCGCCACGCCGATCGCCGAGACGGTGAGCGCCACGCCGGCCGCCATGGCGAAAGCGGAGGCCACGCCGATCGCGAAGATGCCCGTCCCCAGCGCGAAGAAGAGCACGATCAGCGCGCCGGTGCAGGGGCGCAAACCCGACACGACAGCGGCGGCCAGGAACTCCCAGCGCCGCCCCTCGCCCGCGTGGGACGCGCGCCCGTGCGCGTGCGGATGGCCGTGATCGTGGCCGCACCCCGCCCCGTGATCGTGCGCGCATTCGCGCCCCGTCAGCGCCGCCCAGGTCATGGCGAGGCCGAGCAGCAGCACCAGCGCATAGGACACCGCCTCCACCAGCGGCATGGCGCCAAGAATGGCGGTTCGAGAGCCGGAGAGCAGCAGCCCGACGCCGCCGACGATCGCGATCGCGGAGACCGCCTGGATCGCGGCGATCAGCGCGCCCAGCGCAAGCCCCCTGCGGATCGAGGCCGCACGCGCCAGGAAATAGGTGGAGACGACGGCCTTTCCGTGCCCCGGCCCGACCGCGTGGAAGACCCCGTACAGGAAGCTAAGGCCGATCAGCGCCAGCGCCGGGGCCAAGGCCCCCTCGCTGCGATAGGCGGCGATGCTGTCGCGCAGCGCGCGATTGAAGGCGGCCTGCTGGCGCGCGGTCCACACCACCGCATCGCGGACCGGGCCCGGCAGGGCGGCCATCCAGCCGTCGCCCCCGGCAGCCGGCGCGCGTGCGCCCAAAGCGCTGGAGGGGGCGTTCGACGGGGGCGCGGCCTCGTCGGTCTGTCCGGCGCGCTCTCCGCCGAGCAGCGCATTCGCCCCCGCCGGCGCCGGCGCGACCAGAAGGCCCGCGAGCGCGAGCAACAGCGCCGCCAGCACCGGGCGCAAGCCGACCCCACCCATCGCCCTCACCCCTGGCCGCCCGTCCGGGCGCAGGAAAGCCGGGCAATGGGCGGGTGGTAATAGCCGAAATAGAGCGGGTTGGAGAGATCGCGCTCCACCGTCGCCGCGCACTCGAAGGGCGCGGCCTCGGCGACGCGGATCGGCGCCGCGACCTCGTCGAACTCCAGGCTGACATAATGCTCCGGATCGTAGATCGACAAGCTGACGGGCGCGGCCACCGGGTCCACCGGGTCGGTCAGCAGCAGGGTCAGGCGATAGGTCACGGTCCCGGCCGCCCGGTCCGCCGTCACCCCGAACTCGGGCGACGCGGTGAGCGCCAGCAGCGTCCCGTCGGCGCGGATGTCGGTGAACCAGCCGACCTCCGACAGGCCGGAGAAAGCGCCGGCGCGCATCGCCTCGACTTCGTCCGGCGTGAAGGCGCCGTCGCCGTTCCAGTCGAAATCCTCATAGAGGATGGCGCTGAAGAACTCGTCGAAACGCCAGGACAGGCGCACGCCGGACAGCGCGCCCTCAGCGTGCAGCATCTCCGCCTCGGCCAGAATCCAGACATGCGGATGGGCGCGCGGCCCCTCGCCGCCGCGCGACGGCGCAAGCAGCAGAAGCGCCGCCAGCAGGGCCAGAAGGATGCGCGTCGGGCCCTTCACGCCGCCGCCTCCTTGCGGAACCGCGCTTCCAGCCGCGCGCGGGCGTCCGGCATCGGCTTGCCCTGCGGATCGAAGACATGGCGGGCCAGGAAATGGCCGCTCAGCGCCAGTGCGTCGGCGAGATCGGCGCCCCCCTGCGCGGCCCCCTGCGCGCCCCCCTGCGCGCCGGGGCCGCCCAGCGCCGCCGGCAGGCGGAACAGGCGTTCGCGATAGGGCCGCCCCGCCTCGCGCGAGACGGCGCGCCCGGTCTTCGGCGAGAGGTAGACCAGATCCTCCGTCACCCCCGTCGCCGCGCAGGCGGAGAGATCGAGCCCGAAGCCGAGATCGCCCAACAGCCCGACCTCCCAGCGCACATAGGTGCGCGCCCAGTCCGGCCCTTGCAGGGCGGTCATCAGGGCGTCCAGGCTCTCATAAACGTGCGGGTGGGGTTCGCGCTCCGCCAGGCCGGCCTCGACCAGCGCGAGCGCGGCGGTCAGCGCGGACAGGCGTCCCGCGTCCAGCATCAGGGCGGCGGCGTGGCTCGCGGACAGTTCGACGGTGAGCGAGCCCAGATGCTCCTCCAGCCGCGCGCGCCAGTGCGCGGTCAGCCGGTTGCCGGGCTGCAGCACGCCGCGCAGGCGGCGCGATTGGCCGCCGCGCACCAGGCCCGCGTGCCGGCCGTGCGCGCGCGTCATCAACGAGGCCACGATCCCGGCCTCGCCATGGCGCCGCGCGCCCAACAGGATCGCCTCATCCCGCCATTCCATGCCCGTCTTCCGTCAGCCGCCGTTCGGCGCTCCGGTCCTATCCGATTCCGGCCGCTCACGCGATAAGATAGGGAGCCCGCCGTGCGGTTCGAAGGGGCGCCGGTTCATGCGCCGTCGCTGAAGGCCTTCTCCAGCACGCTGTCGACGCGTTTGGTGGGTGCGGGACCCTGGTCCCAGGTCGTGGTCAGGTCGCGCACCTTCATCACGCGCTTGTAGATCTCGGCGTCCAGCGAGTCGTCCATCCAGGAATGGAACTCCTTCACCGCACCGGCCTTGAGGACCATGGGATTGCGATCGCGGCGGGCCTGGACGGCGGGGTCGTCCTCCAGTTCCGACGGCGGCGCGGGCATGTTGCGCAGGATGTAGGCGATGACGGCGTTGCGCGTCGGCGTATCGTCCTCGTCCACGGTCAGCCAGCGCGTCGCATGACTGGCCCAGCCGTCGAGCGCGAAGGAAATCTTGATCCGCTCCTCCCGGATCAGGGCGATCAGCCCGTCATAGCGGGAATCGTTCAGATAATAGGTCTCGTCCAGCATGGCCTGGCGGATTGTCTCCGCGCGCGACAGCGCGTAGTCGACGAAGCTGGAGAGGTTGAAATCGATCACCTCGCCCGCCTCGCGCAGTTCTTCCGTATTCTCCGCGCAATAGGCGGCGACGCCCTGCTGCAGCGCCTCCAGAAGGCGCAGTTGGCGGCTCAGATAGCCGACGGAGCGCGAACTGTCCCGCACCACGATCGAGCAGATCGGCGACGCGAACTCGCTCAGGGCGTCGAGACGGGCCTGCAGCGCGTCGCGGCCGATCTTGGTTCCTTGCACCACCGCGCCGACGATGATGCGCACCAGCCGCAGCATCGCCTCCGGCGATTCCTCGCTGAGCGACAGCAGCACCTTCCGATCGACCGCCGCAAGCTCGCGGTTGCCGGTCAGCATCGCGAAGCGCCGGCCGAACATCGCCAACACCTCCAGAAAGCTGCTCTGCACGTCCTGCGCGGCGATCTTCATTTCCTGCGCCGCCTGGCGCCGATCCGTCTCGTCGCCGGCCTCGACATCGACTTCGAGACGCAGTTCGCGCATCATGATCGGGTCGAGATGGCCCTGGTATTTGGCCCGCCCCTCCATGATGCGCCGGTGCAGCACGTCGTCCCGGCCGATCAGGTCGGTCCATTTCGGCAGGTCGGCGAACATCATCACGAGATCGTTCGACCGGCCGAGGTCGGAGCCCGCCCAGTTGGGGATCAGCGCCTCATAGTCGTCGGCGTCCGCGCGGCGCGGCAGCCGACAGCGGGCGAGTTCGACCGTCCGGCCGTGAAAGCCGACATAGACGCCGCGGTCGCGGAAGCTCTTGTACTGAACGGCCATCGGTCCAGGGTCGCTCCTCGCTCAGCGGCGGAAGAGGCGTCTTCTACGGCATTAGACGCCCAACTGCGCATCCGCGTCAAAGGGGTGATCGCTGCGGACAGTCGTACCGCGCTATGCGCCGCGGGGCTGTGACGCAGGTTACAGCCCCGCGGCCGCCGTGCGTCACGCGCCGGCGGGCGGCTCGAAGGCCCGCACGGGCGGGGCGTCCTCGGCGACCCGCTCGAGCTGCACCAGCGCCGAATGGGCCGACGGCCCCTGCGCCAGACGCGAGGTGCCCCGGTCCGCGGTCAGCACGTTCGGATTGCCGTGGCGGTCGAGGCTCGCCGGCGCGGTCGGATCCGCCGGGTCGTACCAGGCCCCCGTCGCCAGCTCCACGACGCCCGGCGCGACGGCCGCGTCGACCACCGCGCCGGCGAGGCAGGCGCCGCGCTCATTGAAAAGCCGCACCAGGGCGCCCGACGCGATCCCGCGCGCCGCCGCGTCGTCGGGATTGATCCGGCAGGGCTCGCGGCCGGCCACCTTGGCCGCCCGGCTCGCCGCGCCGTGGTCGAGCTGGCTGTGCAGGCGCTTCCTCGGCTGGTTCGAGATCAGATGCAGCGGAAAGCGCGCGGCCGCCTCCGCCCCCAGCCATTCCTGCGGCGGGATCCAGGCCGGATGGCCCGGGCAGTCGTCATAGCCGAAGGACTCGATCCGCTCGGAGAAGATCTCGATCCGGCCGGACGGGGTCTTCAGCGGATGCGCCGCCGGGTCGGCGCGGAAGTCGGCGGCGAAGACGCGCTCCACCGGCCCGCCGGGAAGCTCGAAGATCTCCTGCGCCCAGAAGCTGTCGAAATCCGGAATCTCGAAGCCCGCCTTGCCGCCGCGCTGGCGCGAGACGTCCCAGAGATGGCGCAGCCAGCCCATCTCGTCCCGCCCTTCGGTGAAGGCCTCGGCGAAGCCCAGCTTTTGCGCGATCCCGCTGAAGATGGCGTAGTCGTCGCGCGCCTCCCCCACCGGATCGACGGCGCGCTTCAGCGCGACCGCGTGCCCGGCGAGACTGGTGGCCATGAAGTCGTTGCGCTCCAGGGCCGTCGTCGCGGGCAGCACCAGATCGGCGTGCCGGGCGAGCGGGTTCCAGAAGATCTCGTTGACGATGATCGTCTCCGGCCGCGCCCAGGCGCGCCGAAGGCGGTTCAGATCCTGATGATGATGGAAGGGGTTGCCGCCCGCCCAGTGCACCAGACGGATGTCCGGATAGCGATAGTCGGCGCCGTCGTAGCTGAAGGTCTCGCCCGGATGCAGCAGCATGTCGGCGATCCGCGCGACCGGGATGAAGGCGCCGACCGGGTTCTTCGGCTGCGGCAGCGCGCCCCAGCCGGACTGCGGCGCCGGATCGCCGACGCCGTGCAGCGCCGACAGGCCGACCGTCAGCCCGCCGCCCGGCAGGCCGATCTGGCCCAGCATGGCGGCCAGCGTCACCGCCATCCAATAGGGCTGTTCGCCGTGCTCGGCGCGCTGCAGCGACCAACTCACATTGATCACCGTGCGATGCGCCGCCATGCGCCGCGCCAGCGCGCGGATCGTCTCCGTCTCGATCCCGCAGATCGCGGCGGCCCAATCGGCCGACTTCGGCGTCCCGTCGCTCTCTCCCATCAGATAGGGGCGGAAGCGCTCCCACCCCGCGCAATGGCGCTCCAGGAACGCCCGGTCCGCCAGCCCCTCCGCCTCCAGCGTATGGGCGAGGCCCAGCATCAGCGCCGTGTCGGTGTTCGGCCGGATCGGCGTCCAGTCCGGCGCGACGAAATCGGGCGTGTCGTCCTGAAGCGGCGCGATGGAAACGAAGCGCACGCCGTTCGCGGCGCAGCGCCCGAGCCAGTGCTTGGTCGTGTGGATGGCGAGCCCGCCGGAGTTGTTCTGCGCGTTCTTGAGGGGCAGGCCGCCGAAGGCGACGACCAACTCCGCATGCTCCGCGATCGAGGCCCAACTCGTGCTCCCGGCGGTCAGATCGCGCAGGCTCGCGATCACATGCGGCAGGATCACCTCGGCCGCCGCATAGGAGTAGGCGTTGACGGAGCGCGCATAGCCGCCGGCCATGGCGTAGAAGCGATGGATTTGGCTCTGCGCGTGATGGAAGCGCCCGGCGCTGGCCCAGCCGTAGGAGCCGGCGTAGATCGCCTCGGCCCCGTGCGCCGCCCGCACGCGCTCGATCTCGGCGGCGGCGAGCGTGAAGGCCTCGTCCCAGTCGAGCGGAACGAACCCGTCGGCGCCGCGCGCAGCGCCGGCGCGCTCGGCCGGATCGGCGCCGGCGCGCACGGCCTCCAGCCAGCCGCGCCGGGCGAAGGGTTGCGCGATGCGCGCCGGACCTTCCAGCGTGTCCTGCATCGAGGCGACCATCGCCGCCGGATCCTCGTCGCCCTCATAGGGGCGGATCGCGGTCACCCGGCCGGCCTGCGTCTCCACCCGCACCGCGCCCCAGTGATGGCCGCTCATCACCGTCTTGCGGGCGGCGCCGTCCTGCATCGTCTCGCTCATCGCTTGCATCCTTCGGCGCTGCAGCGCAGGCTCAGGGTCCCATTTCGGCGCATTCGCGGTCACAATATCGCCTCTATCCGGGGACACAAGGCGAGCCTCGCCGCCTCGCCGCCTCGCCTCATCGCACGAGTTCCGACGCCATGACGCGCTTCGTCCCCGCCCGATCGCCGCTTCGCGCCGCCGCCCCGGTCTGGGTCCTGATCGGCGCGCTGGCGTTGGCGGCGCCCGCCGCCGCGCAATCGGCCGGGCCGTTGGCCGAGGCCGAACGCCCTCGGGCGGAGAAAGGCGGCACGGCCGTCTTCGAGTTCGAGAACGATTTCTTCTCCAATACCGACCGGCACTTCACCCACGGCACGAAGCTGACCTATGTGACCGCGGAACGCGCGCCGGAGGACGACGACCTGATCTCCCAGGCCGCCGCCTACATCCCCTTCTTCCCGGATCAGGCGCGGGCGCGGGCGACCTATGCGCTGGGCCAGAACATGTACACGCCCGAGGACATCAAGCTCGAACCGTTGATCCGGGACGACAGGCCCTACGCCGGCTGGCTCTATGTCGGCTTCGGGCTGGTCGCCGAGGACCCGGACCGCAAGCGGATCGACAATCTGGAGATCGACCTCGGCGTCGTCGGACCCTGGTCGCAGGCGGACCGCACCCAGCAGCATTGGCACCGCTGGTTCGGCTTCGACGACCCCAAGGGGTGGGACAACCAGCTCGACAACGAGCCGGGCGTGATGATCCTGTTCGAACGCCAGCAGCGCTTCGCCAAGATGGAGACGCCGTTCGGCGTGGAAGCCGAGCTGCTGCCGAGCTTCGGCTTCGCCCTGGGCAATGTGATGACCTACGGCTCCCTGGGGGCGACGGTGCGGATCGGCGGCGATCTGGACGTCGACTACGGGCCGCCGCGCATCCGCCCCAGCCTGCCGACGGGCGGCTTCCTGCGCCGCAGCGAAGGCTTCAATTGGTACCTGTTCGCCGCCGTGGGGGGACGCGCCGTGGCGCACAACATCTTCCTGGACGGGAACACCTTCTCGGACAGCCACAGCATCGACAAGAAGCTGCTGGTCGGCGACCTGCAGGCCGGCGCGGCGCTGCAATATGACGGATGGCGGCTCGCCTACACGCACATCCTGAGGACGCGCGAGTTCGACGGCCAGGACACGCCAGACCGCTTCGGGTCGCTCAGCCTATCCTATCAGTTCTGAGACCCTGCGGGCGGGGCCGGCGCGGTCACCCGCCTGAGCCGGGGCGCGTCAGCCGGCGGAAGGCCGATTCCTCGTCCGGGCTTTCGAACGGGGCGGCGGCGAAGACGCCGTCGCGCCAAGCGGACCAGAAGTCGTCCGACTCGGACGCCTGCGACCGCGCGGCGGCGGTCGAGAAAGCCGCGTCCCCGTCCTCGGTTTCCCGCGGGTCGAACGTCTCGAATCCATGGTCCATCGCCGCCTCGCCTTCGTCATGGCCCCCCACCTGTCGGAGCGTACGCGCGAGGCCTTAATCAAGGGTTAAAGCCTTGCATTTTAAAGAAAAATGGCGCCCTGATACCGCAGGGGCCGCAGGGTGGCGAAACCGCACCGGAAAGCCGCGGCGAGCCGCCGTGGGCGTGAGCGGTCGGGGGCTAGGCGAGGCGCACGCCTCAACGGCGAGCCGCGTCAGTCCTCTGTCGGCCGGTCGGCTGCGTCCAGAAGCCCGGTGACTTCGTCGTCCGACAACTGGTGGAAGTCACGGTAGAACTGGCCGATCGCCATGAAGCGCTCCGGCGTCTCCAGACAGACCACCGCATCGACCTCCCGCGCGAGCGCCGCGATCGCATCCGGCGGCGCCACCGGCGTCGCGATGACGAGCGAGGTCGGTCCGCGGCGCTTCAGCGCGCGCACCACGGCGCGCACCGTCGTTCCGGTGGCGATCCCGTCATCCACCAGAATCAGGTCGCGCCCTTCCAGCGGGATCGGCGCGCGGTGCGGGCGATAGAGCGCGCGGCGCCGCGCGATCTCCGCCGTCTCCTGGGCGATCGTCGGCTCCAGGTCGGCCCGGCGCAGCCCGGTGAGATGCATCACCTCCTCGTTCAGCACCACCTCAGGCGTCGCGCCGTCGACGATGGCGGCGGCCGCGAGCTCGGGCTGCGCCGGAACCCCGATCTTGCGCACGAAGACGACGTCGAGCGGCGCCTTGAGCGCGCGGGCGACCTCCAGCGCCACCGGCAGCCCGCCGCGCGGCAGGGCGAGCACGACCGGATCGGCCGGCGGCGCCTCGGCCAGCCGCGCGCCCAAGGCGCGGCCCGCCTCGCGTCGGTCGGCGAAACGCATCGCTCAGCGCCTCACAGAGGGCGGGCGGCGCATGGCCTCACCCATCCTCCGGCGCCGATGCGCCGCGATAGACGTCGTCGCGCTGCAACGTCCCGACAATGCGCCCGGGCGTCCCGGTCAGCGGATGGCCCGCACGGTCGGGCTCCTCGCCCGATCCCTCCAGATAGGCGAGCGCGACCTCCACATCCTCCATCGTGGGATTGAGCGCCATGATCTCGGCCAGCGTATGGTCCGAGACCGGGCCGAGGGCGCGCCGCACGGCGCCCGACTCTGCGGCGCCGCGCCGCGGCGTCTCCTCCTGGCTTTCGGACATGACCCGTCTCCCTGTAAGGTAATCGCATTGCGAGCGTCCGGAACCCGGCGCTCCGATAACACAGTAGGCGCCGGCGGCGGATGCGAAAAGAGCATCGCCCGATCGTCGGCGCCGCCAGGGCGAGAGGACATCGACATGCAGGCGCCGCTTCAGATCCATTTCGAGCATCTGGACCCCTCCGAGACCGTCGAAGCCAGGATCCGCGAGGAAGCGGAGAAGCTGGAGCAGTTCGAACCGCGGCTGACCACCGCGCGGGTTGTCGTGGCCCGACCGCAGCGCCGGCGCCATCACGGCGACGCGTTCCAGATTCGCCTGCATCTCACCGTTCCCGGCGCCGCGGATATCGTGGTCAGCCGCGAGCCGGGCGACAACGACGCCCATACCGACATGTATGTGGTGATCCGGGACGCCTTCTCGGCCGCGCGCCGCCAGCTGCAGGACCTGGCGCGCAAGCGTCAGGGACACGTGAAGACGCACGAGGAGCCGCCGCACGGCGTCGTGCGCGCGCTCAATCCTGAGGCGGATCACGGTTTCATCGCCGCCGCCGACGGGCGCGAGATCTATTTCCATCGCAACAGCGTGGCCAATGACGGCTTCGACGCGCTGTCGCTGGGCGACCCTGTGCGCTTTTCGGAAGCGGTCGGCGACAAGGGCCCGCAGGCCAGCTTCGTGCAGCCCGACGGCAAGCCGCATCCGGCCTAGGCCGAGATGGCGCGGCACGCAGTCGACCCACACGACGCGACCGACGGGCCGGACAATCCGGCGATCGCCGCCAAGCTGCGCGACATGGCGGACCTGCTGGACGCGCAGGACGGCGACCGATTCCGTGTGGCGGCCTATCGGCGCGCCGCGGCGACGATCGACGCCTTGCCCGTCTCCGCCGCGGAGATCGCGCGGCGCGAGGGGCTGCCCGGCCTGACCAACCTCCCCGGGGTCGGAACCGGCATCGGGTCCGCCATCGCGGAGATGGCGACGACGGGCGGCTGGGGGGCGCTCGACCGGCTGACCGGCGACAGCGCGCCCGAGACGCTGTTTCGCAGCCTGCCGGGCGTCGGCCCCAAGCTCGCCGCACGGCTCCACGAGAGGCTCGGCGTCGATACGTTGGAGGGGTTGGAGAGCGCGGCGCATGACGGGCGCCTGGAAACGGTCCCTGGCGTCGGGCCGCGCCGGGCGGAGGCGATCCGCCTGGCCCTCGCCGACCGGCTCGGCCGCAAGCGCCTGCGGTCGGCGCAGCCGGTCGAGCCGCCGCCGATCGGTCTGATCCTGGAGATCGATCGGCTTTATCGTCTGGGCGCATCGCGCGACGCTTTGCCGCGGATCGCCCCGAGGCGCTTCAATCCGGACGGCGCGGCCTGGCTTCCCGTCCTGCACGAGGAGATCCCGCCCTGGAGCGTCACCGCGCTCTTCTCGAACACCAGGACCGCGCATGATCTGGGCAAGACGCGCGATTGGGTGGTACTGTATTTCCACAAGGACCACGGCCCCGAAGGTCAGTGCACCGTGGTGACGGAGCGCCGGGGCCCGCTGGCCGGCCGGCGCGTGGTGCGCGGGCGCGAGGGTGCGACGGCCGCCCACTACGCCGCGACAGAGGGCCAGTGAGGCGTAAGGCCTGGGAGGCGTAAGGCCTGGGAGGCGTGAGGCCTGGGAGGCGTGAGGAGTTGCTGATGAGCGACGGCGAGGACGGCCCCGACCTCAATCTCTCGATCGAGACGATCTGCGAACTGATCGACATGGCCTTCGCCTTCGACGCCAAGGACGTGCTGACCGATGAGGCGTCCGGCTCCAGCGCCGCCGACGACAAGATGATCGACGTCCTTGAGGCGCATGGGAGCGACAGCGTGGCGGACATCTTCACCAGCGCCGTCGACGATCTGAGCGCCGACGGTCAGATCGATCTCGTCGCGCTGATGTGGCTCGGCCGCGGCGATGAGACGGCCGAGGACTGGGCGACGCTGCGCGCCGAGGCGGAAGCGGCGCACAATGGGCGCACCGCGAGCTATCTGCTCGGCGTTCCGCTGCTCGGCAGCCATCTGGACGAAGGGCTCGCCAAATTGGGCGTCAGTTGTCGGGACGCACGCGCATGACGAAACCCTCCGAAAGCCGTCCGCCCGAAGCGCCGCCGCCCGAGCCGCCACAGACCGGAGAACCCGACAAGGGCGGCCCCGGGAATGGCGGGCGAACGCCGCCGCCGGGGCTGTTCACCTGGGCGCTGCTGATCGCGCTCGCCCTTGCGCCGATGATGTTCCTGATCGCCCGCGGCGGCCCGGAGCCGCCGGCGGCGACCGTCAGCTACACCGAATTCAAGCAGCGCGTCGCGAACAACGAGGTCGATCAGGTCACCTTCCAGGGGGATCGCCTCGTCGCACGCCTGACGACGCCCGCGCCCGGCCCGGCCGGTCAGACGACCCAGCATATCCAGAGCCGGCTGCCGCCCCTGCCCGACCCGGAACTGCTGCAGACGCTGGAGCGCGCCGGAGTCGAGGTGGAGTCGCTGCCGCCGGCGGAGCAAGGGGCCGGCTCCTGGGTCGCGGCTCTGCTGCCGTGGCTTCTGATCATCGGCTTCTGGTGGTTCATCTGGCGGCGCATGGCGAGCGGTCTCGGCGGCGGCGGCGGCCTCGGGCCCGCAGGGCTCGGCGATTTCATGAAGGGACGGGCCAAGCAGGCCCTGCAGAGCGGCCCGCCCAAGACCCGCTTCCAGGACGTCGCCGGCCAGGACTCCGCCAAGGCGGAGGTTGCGGAGCTGCTGGAATTCCTGCGCCGGCCCGAGCGCTACCAGCGCCTCGGCGCGGAGGCGCCCAAGGGCATCCTGCTGGAAGGGCCGCCGGGCACCGGCAAGACGCTGCTCGCGCGCGCGCTCGCCGGCGAGGCCGGCGTTCCCTTCTTCCACATCTCGGCCTCGGAGTTCATCGAGGTCTTCGTGGGCGTCGGCGCCTCGCGGGTGCGCGCCATGTTCAAGGAGGCGAAGAAGAACGCCCCCAGCATCATCTTCATCGACGAGTTGGACAGCATCGGCCGGGTGCGCGGGACCGGCATCGGCGGCGGCCATGACGAGCGCGAGCAGACGCTGAACCAGATCCTGGCGGAGATGGACGGCTTCGAAGGCCACGAAGCCGTGGTCGTGCTGGCCGCGACCAATCGCCCGGACGTGCTGGATCCGGCCCTGCTGCGGCCCGGGCGCTTCGACCGGCACATCACGCTGGAACTGCCGGACCTGAAGGCGCGCCTCGCCATCCTGACGGTCCATTGCCGCAAGACGCCGCTCGCCCCGTCGGTCGATCTGGAGCGGATCGCGGCGGCGACGCCCGGCTTCTCCGGCGCCGACCTGAAGAACCTGGTGAATGAGGCCGCGATGGCCGCCGCCCGGGAGGACGCGACCGAGGTCGACCAGCGTCACTTCGACATGATGCGCGAGCGCATCGTGCTGGGGGCCGAGCGCGCGCTCGCCATCGCGCCGGACGAGAAGCACCGGCTCGCCGTGCACGAGGCGGGGCACGCCACGGTGGCTTATTTCCTGCCCGAGGCCGACCCGATCGACAAGGTGACGGTGATCCCGCGCGGTCGCTCGCTGGGCGCGACGCACCTGCTGCCGGAGATCGAGCGGCACACCCTGCCGCAATCCTATCTGGAGACGCGGCTGGCGGTGATGCTGGGCGGGCGCGCGGCGGAGAAGCTGTTCCTGGAGAGCCTGAGCTCGGGCGCCGACGACGACATCAAAGGCGCCACCGAGATCGCCCGCGCGATGGTCGGCCGCTGGGGCATGTCGGACGAGATCGGCCCGGTCGACGTGCGCGAGAGCGAGAGCCACCCCTTCCTCGGCCGGGAGATGGCCCAGCCGCGCCGTTTCTCAGAGAAGACGGCCGCGAACGCCGACGCCGCCGTTCACCGCACCCTGCATGCGGCGGAGCGCACGGCCCTGGACATCCTGACGGCGCGCCGGGCCAGGGCGGCGAAGCTGATCGAGGCGCTGGAGGCGAGCGAGACGCTGGACCGCGAGGCGATCGCGAAGCTGCTCGGTCCCAAGACCGCCGGCGCGCCGCCCGGCCCGCGCGCGACGGCGCCGCTGGAGGGCGAAGAGACGCCGGAGTCCGGCTCCCGGCGCAGGGACGATCTGTAGGCGGTATCGCGCCCCGCCCCAATGGGGCGGCGTTCGGCGGCGTTCGGCGGCGTTCGGCGGCGTTCCGGGCGGCGAAATCCGGCAAGTCGCGCATCGCCTCCCATTCGGAAGACGCCTCGAGATCGGCCGTTCGGGCGCACTGGCGGGCGCGCGTCTCGACGGGCCGTCCGATCACCCTGGGGCCGATCACCCCGGGGCCGATCACCCTGGGGCGCCGCGCCGCCGGACGTCGACGCTGTCGGGCGCTCGCTCGACGCCTTTCGGCCGCGCCGTCAGACGGAGCGCTTCCGAATAGGCTTCGAGGCCGTCAACCACGCATTTGACCTCGCGCTCGCTCAGGGCGGCGAGCGCCGAGGCGACGCGCTCGCTCGCGCTGCGGGTGATCTCGGCGAAGGCGGACAGTCCGCGCTCCGTGAGGTGCAGACGCTTGCGCCGCGCGTCGTCGGGATCGCGACGCTCGATCACGTACCCTTTCTTGACCAAGGCCTTGAGCAGCCGGCTCACGGTCGACTTCTCCAGCCGCAGGGCGATCGCCAAGTCTCGGGCGGTCATACTCCCGCGCGATCCGAGTTCGATGATCGCGAAGACGGCGGATGCGGACAGGCCGGTCCCCGCCAGGGTGTCCTCCATGAAGCCCAGTTCGCGCACCAAGCCGCGCGACGCCTCGCGCACTCTTTGGACGGCCGGCGCGTTCGGATCCAGCATGGTCTTGCATCCATTTTGTTGTACGATACAACTACCTGACATCTCGCAGGGGAGGCAAGCATGACGCAGGGCGCAGACTGGGCGGAGAAAGTGGCTCTGGTGACCGGCGGCGGCTCCGGCATCGGACGCGCGACGGCGATCGCGCTGGCGAGCCGCGGCGCGCAGGTCGTGATCGCCTCGCGCCGCGTCCCCGAAGGCGAAGCCGCCGTGGAGGAGATTGCGCAGGGCGGAGGACGCGCCGCGTTCGTCCCCACGGACGTCACCGACCCGGCCGCGCTCGCCGCGCTCCACGAGGACCTCCTCAGCCGCTTCGGCCGACTGGACGTCGCCTTCAACAACGCCGGCTTTCAGGAGCGGCGCGCGCCCCTGTGCGAGCAGTCCGACGCGGTCTACGACACGGTGTTCGACACCAACGTCCGCGCCGTGTTTCAGTGCCTGCGCCTGCAGATCGAGGCCATGGCCGCGCGCGGCGGCGGGGCGATCGTCGTGAATGCCTCCGTGAGCGGCCTGCGCAACCCGAATCCCGGGTTCTCGCTCTATTCCGCCTCGAAGGCGGCGGTCATCTCCTTGACCAAATCGGCGGCGATGGAGGCGGCGGAGCGCGGCGTGCGGATCAATGCGGTGGCGCCCGGACGCGTCGAAACGCACATGATGCTGAATTCGAACGTGATGGCCATGAAGGACGTCGCCGCGGGCCTGCCGGTCCGACGCCTCGGAAGGCCCGAGGAAGTCGCCGACGCCGTCGTCTGGCTGGCCTCCGACGCGGCGTCCTTCGTCGTCGGCCACGTATTGTGCGTCGACGGCGGATTCATGGCGGCGTAGCGCCCCCGGCCTCGGAGGGCGCCGCTCAGGGCGACGACATCCGTGCGCCAATCCGATCGCGCCGGGTCAGTCCTCCCGCGCGAGACGCGGCCAGAGATCGCGCATCTCGGCCGGGAACAGCTGGATCAGCTTGGCGATCTCGCCCGCGTCGATCCGCTCCCACAGCAGCGTGAAGACGGCGCGGACGTCCGCTTCCACGTCGCCGTGCAGCGCGTGGCCGGATTCCGCCTGGACATGCTCCAGAAAGGCCGCCGTGCGGCGCTCCTTGCTCTGTGAGGCGGCGCCGCGCCAGCCCTCGTAATAGACGCCGCGCAACAGGATCGGAAGCTGCGCGCCGAGATGCAGCGCATTGCCCTCGCCGATCCGGTCCCTGAGGGCGTGAAGGGTCGCGCGCAATATCCGGTAGGCGGCCTTGCGGTCTTCGGTTCCCAGGAGCTGCATCAAGTCCTTGAGCCACCCATTGGTTTCCTGGAGCGTGTGGTCGAAGACATCCAATCCCGTCGACATGGCGCGTCCCTCCGAACCGAGTGATGGGGGTCGCAAAGCCTCGCACGCGCCGATCGGTTGCGCCTTGATCTAGATTAACGCGCCCGGACCGCCCTTGGGTCAGAATAGGACGCTGTCCCGGGGCGCAGGTCGCGTCTCCGCGCGCAGGAGTTCACCTTTCGAGGGAGTTGCGCCATGTCGCCCGCCTCACCCCCGCCGCAGAAGCCGGACCGCCGGGACCGGCTGATCGAGCCCTTCGACGTCGACCCCTATCACGCCCGCGAGAAGCCGAAAGGCGCCGCGACCTGCAGCGAATGCGGCGTCGTCTTCCGCAACGGCCGCTGGACCGCGCCGGCGGCAGGCGCAGCGGCCGATGCGGATCGCCCCGCGGCCGAAGAGACCGTCGTCTGCCCCGCCTGCCGGCGCGTGCAGGACGCGTACCCGGCCGGCTGGGTGACGCTCTCCGGCGCCTTCGTGGCGGGCCGGCGCGACGAGTTGATCGGGCTGATGCGCAACGAGGAGGCGATGGAGCGCGGCGAGCATCCGCTCAACCGCATCATGGCCATCGAGGAGACGGAGGACGCGCTCACCGTCACCACGACCGACGTCCATCTGCCGCAACGCATCGCCCGCGCGGTGGAGCGCGCCTATGGCGGCGAGCTCGAGATCAAGAGCGAGCCCGACGAACACCGCGTGCGCGCAAGCTGGCGGCGCGACGACTAGGCGAGGCGTCGGCTCACTCGGTGACGGTGATTTCGACCCGGAACGGCCCGCTGTTGAACTGAACGGTGGCGCCGCCATTGTCGATGATCGTCATCCCGGCCGTGGTGTTGAAGCCGAGATTCATGCCCGTGACGATCTCGCCCACGGTGATCGGACTGGAGAAGGTCTGCACGCCGACCAATCGCTGGACGGCGGCGGCGCTCGCGGCCAATTGGCCGGTATTGGTCACCAGCCACGCGTTGACCGAAACGGAGCCGGCGGTCCCCGAGAAGGTCTCGCTGGCGCTGTTGGAGAACCCGGCGCCCCCGTCGAAATCCGTGACCGGCGCCTGAAGCGTGGCGCCGGTGATCGAGACCGCGCTGCAGGTCGCCGTGTTTCCGGTCGAAACGGATCCGGCGTTGGTCGCGCAGAAGCGTCCGTTCCCGCCCGCGTCGCCATTCGTCGCGGCGCCGAAATCGACGCTGGCGGCGATTTGGAAATCCTTGTCCACGATGATGTAGCCGTGGGTGTAGGTCCCCGCAGGCGGCGCCGTGAAGGTTCCCGACAGGGCGGACGTCGCGCCCGTGCTGACGGACACGGTCGATCCGGCGGCGTTGCTGAAGGTCGTCTCGCAGGCGCCGGTCGCGAGCGCCGATGTCGCCGTCGGGCCGCTGGGGGCGGATGTGCAAAGCCCCGCCTCGTAAACCGTGACCGAGAAGCTCGTCGGCTCCGCAAAGCAGGCGGTGCCGGTGGGATAGGTCGTCACCCCCGCGGCGACGGTGCAGGCGCTGAGCGACTGGGCGCCGGCGGAGGCGGCGCCGACCGCCGAGAGGGCGCCGACGAGGAGGCCCATTCCGAGGGCGCGAGGCGCGGTGCGATGCGTCATGAGCCGCCTCCTCAGAACCCGCTCGCCGTCACGGCGAAGCTGTTGATGCCGCGACGCTCCTTGCGGATCAGATTCTCGCGCCGCACCTTGTCATAGAGCGCCGGCTCCATGCTGGAGAGCGCATAGGCTTGGTCCGCGACCAGCCTGAAGTCGTCGTCGCCGGCCCAGACATCCAAGACGTCGACGCGCACGGCGCCGAAATCCTCATTGTCCTGCTTGTCGTAGTAGCGATGGCCGACGGCGAGCGTCAGGCCCGCCAGGACCTCGGCTTCGAAGGCGATCTCGCGGCCGTTTTCGCGGAAGTCGCCGCTTTGCGCCTTCCATTCGAAGTGCCGCGCGGACAGCCGCGTGGTCGGAAGGTACGGCAGCGGCGCGGCCAGTTCGACGTCGTAGCCGTCCATCGCGCGCTCCTCGAACCCGTCGGCCGAGTCGCGCCACCCGCTGAGCCCGAGATAGTAGTTCGCATTCACCTCGAAGATGGTGGTGCGCACCTCCGCGCCGATGCTGGCGCGGTCGTGGTGATAGTCCCATTCATGGTCGTAGAAGGCGTTCGTCCCGACAAGCAGCCGCTTGTCCAGCAGCAGCCGCCGATAGCCAAGCCCGAGATTCGTCGTCAGCCGATCATCGAAATGGGAGATCGACCCCTGGGTGAAGAGCGCGCCCTCACCGCCCTCCTGCTCAACCAGGGGCGCCACGAAAAGCGCGCGGCCGACGGGCTTGTAATTGTCGCTGAACCGGAGCTCGAGCTCCAGCGTCGGCAGGACGTCCTGCAGGCCGCGCTCGGCCTCCCCGGCGGCCGCGGCGGCCGCGAGGTTGAGCGCCGCCGCCGGCTCGGCGCTCCCCGCGCCCGAACTGTCGGACGGTTCCGCCGCACGGGCGGGCGCGGACGATGCGACGCTCGCGACCGCGAGCGACAAAAGCAGTTTGCGGGCGTTCATGCGGCTCCCCCAGACCAGCCGATCCGGAATCCTACCCAACCCGATGATCTCAAGAAACCCTATACCCCGTATCCCAGAGGGGCATTTTTTGCCTTTTCATCCGAAAACAGCCCCGACGCCGCGCACCGGTGGAGGGACGACGGAAAACGCACGCGCGGCGCGCCGCGCAGCGGAGGCCGTCCGCAGACGCCGCCTCAGAACGGCTCCACAGAGACGGCCCCGGTCTGGGCGTTGCGCCGGCAGCGGATGTCGGACGGTCCCCCTTGCCGGTTCGACAAGGCCACCGCCTGCCCCAGACACCGGGCCAAGGCGGCGTGCCCGTTGGCGTTGGGGTGCGCCGCGTCCTGGCATCGGGCGAAGATCCCGGTGTCGGCGTTCGCGCAGGCCTCGGCCAGATCGGCCCACTGCGCGGCCATGGGGCGGGTTCGAACCTGAGGCAGTTCCCGCTGGATTTCGTTGTTCTCGGCGTCGCGGAACCAGATCGGGTTGAACAGCGCCCCGGCCGGGCTGTTGGCGCGCTCGCACAGCCGGTCTCCGTCGAACGCCCTCTGGACGTCCAGATAGACGATGTCCTCGCCGGGGAACTCTGCGCGCAGCAGCGCCGCCGTATCCTGCGCGATCTCCGACAGAGTATTTGCGAGATCGTCGGCGACGCGCATCGTCTCCAGGTGCAACGGGCACCCCGCGGCATAGCGCTCGCGCGCCAGGGCCCGGAAGCGCCGGTCCGCATCCGTCTGGCCGGCTTCCCGTTCGAAGGACGCATCGGGCGTCGGCGCGAAGGGCGATCCGTAGCCGTGCAGCACCAGTTTCCAGGACCCCGCCGGATACCCGCGCAGGCGCATGCCGGCGATCAGCTGTTGCAGCCCGTCGCGATAGGCGTCGCGGATGCCGTTCAACTCAGCCTGCGAATAGAAATCCGTCGCGGTGCAGCCGTTGTTCTCCAAGGCGTCCTGAACGCTGGGAAACACCGTATTGTCCTCGTCGTTGTAAGCCTCGATCACCGCGTTGACGGCGGCGCGGCCGGCCGGACCGGCGGCCGCGTCCGCCATGAAGACCGCGTGGCAGAAGCCGAGGGCGCCGCTGAAATTGTTAACGGCGTTGTTGGCGCCGAGCCCGACCACGACGAGCGCGACGGTCTTGCCCGCCGTGGCCCGCCAATACTGCTCCAGCTGCGGCGCGACGTTCTGCGTCGCGAGACCGCCGGTCACCTCGACGAAGTCCGGATTGGCGCGCAACAGATCCTCCGGCTCGGCGCCGCTGCAGGCCAAATTGAGGCGCTCGTCGACGCCGGGCAGGGTCGCCACCTCGATCAGCGCATTCTCCGACAGGTGGCAGAAATAGGGATCGGTCTGGTTGTCGACGGCGAAGAGCGGGGTCGGCGCCGTCCCCGCGTAGTCGGCCGCGCCGTCGCCGGTGATGAAATCCTGCGCGCCCTCTCCGCTGATGAAGCTGTCGCCCAACGCGACCGCAACCGTCGGCGCATCGCCCCGATCCGCGGCGCAGGCGCCAAGACCGACCGCACACGCCGCCGCGGCCGCAACGGCGCGGCCTGCCCTGATCCATCCAATCATGGCGTCTTCTCCCCTCCGAATGCTCCGTGCAGCGCACCGCACACGGTACCCGGATAAGCGTACGCCAGATGCGCGCGCCCGTCACCCGGATCGACGCGGAGCGGTCGGACGCCTGTCGACGCCGCACAATGGTACTGATCGGGAAAGGCGGAGTGGCGACCCCTACGGGACTCGAACCCGTGTCTTCACCGTGAAAGGGTGATGTCCTAGGCCACTAGACGAAGGGGTCGCTGAGCGGCCGGCGGGCCGTGGGGCCCGCGCCTTGCGAGGGCGTGTTTAGCGATTGGCCGCGCCGCGGTCAAGCGTTCGGGAGCGCGGGCGCCGAGGCGCGGGATCCCGCGCGCATCCTGCCCGAAACCCAGTCTCTGGCGCCATGTTTGCATTGCTGGAACGAGGCTGCGTCCGTCCCCGGTCGGCCGCGGTCCGAAGCAATGGAGACCCGCAAGCGATGCCTTTCTACGGCGGTTTCACCAGCGGTCTGTCCGCCCTGCGCGCCCAATCCGTGGCGTTCGACACGATCCGCGGCAATATCGAGAACCAGACGGTTCCGGGCTACAAGGCCGCCGACGTCCGGTTCGCCGATCTGGTCGGGACGAAGACGCCCGTGCAGAACAGCGAGCAGCTTCTCGGCGTACAGCCCTTCCAGCAGGTCTTCGTCGAGAAGTCGGGCCAGATCATTCCGACGGAGAACCGGTTCGACGCGGCCATGGTCGGCAGCGGCTTCTTCGTTACCCGAACGAGCTTCGATGCGAGCGGCGACATCGAACTGACGGATTCCGGCTTCTTCAACGAGGCTCTGATCGAGGAGAACGGCGAGGAGCGCGTTTTTCTGACGGACTTCAAGGGCAATTACCTGTTGGGCTACAACGCCGATCCGGTGACCGGCGTTCTGAACGTCGACACCTCGAGCGTCGCCGCCCTGGAGCCGATCGAGGTGACCCGCGAGCGCGCCCTGTCGACGGCGACCGCAACCAGCTTCCTATCGGTCGCGGGCAACCTCGCGCCCGACACGCCGGTGGGCGAGACCGAGAGCTTCAACTTCACCGTCCTGGACGGCAGCGGCCTCGCGGACGGGGTCGCCGACGAACGGCTGCTCACCCTGAGCTTCGAGAAGGCGGCCGAGACCGACGAATGGGACATGACCATCTCCGGAGAGAACGGCGTGGTGAGCGCCGCCGGCGGGCAGCCGATCCGCGTCGTTTTCGGGGCCGACGGGCAGATCGAGAGCCTCGGCGGCTCGACGACCCCGACGCTGGACTTCGGCGTCACCTGGGCCGAACCGGCGGCGACGAACGCGATCACCCTCAATCTGCGGAATTTCCAGCAGGCGGCGGGCCTGTCCGGGATCGAGCGGGTCGACAATGACGGCAATACGGAAGGCCTGCTGACCGACGTGTTCTTCGGCGAGAACGGCTATGTCGTGGGGTCCTTCAGCAACGGGATCACGCGGCCGATCGCGCAGGTCGCGCTCGGCGACGTGGTGGCGCCGAACCGGCTCGCCGTCTTGAACGACAACCATTTCCGACTGACCACGAACTCGGGGCCGCTCGACCTCTACGACCTGACGCAGACGGGTCGGGCCAAGTTCCAGCCGGGCGCCTTGGAGGAATCGACGACCGAGGTGACAAAGGAGTTCTCGAACCTGATCGTCACGCAGCGCGCCTATTCCTCGGCCGCGACCGCGGTGCGCACCGTGGACGAGATGCTGCAGACCGCCAACCGGATGAAGAGCTAAGCGGGGCGCGCCGGCGCCGCCGCGGCCGGGCTGAATCCGCAACCATCTGGGAGACCGGTCGGTGAATGCACTGGACCACATCGCCATCATCGCCCCCAGCCTCGCCGAAGGCGTCGCCCATGTGCGCGAGAGCCTCGACATCGACGTACCGTTCGGGACGCGCCATCCCTATATGGGAACGCACAATCACAGGCTTCAGCTTGGAGACGACGTTTATCTGGAAATCGTCGCCCGCGACCCCGACGGGCCCGATCCGCGGCGTTCGCGTTGGTTCGGCCTCGACGATCGGACGCAGGTGCGGGCCGATTGGGAGGCGGGCCGCCGCCTGCGCGGCTGGGTTGCGCGCACGGAGGAGCTGGACCGGATACTGGCCGCCTATCCGCACGTCTTCGGCGAGGCCGTCGCGCTTCCGCCGCAGAAGCCGGAGTTCGCCTTTTCCATTCCCCAAGACGGAACGCTGCCCCTCGGAGGGGCCGCTCCGTCCTTTATCGACCATCGGGGCGCTCCGACATCGATGGCCGAGATTCCGGACCGGGGCGCCCGGCTCGTCTCCTTCAGGCTTGAGCACCCCGACCCAACAGCGGTCTCCGCCCTGTATCGCGCTATCGACATCCATCGATGTCCGACGATCCATTCGGCATCGGCGTTACGCTACGCGGCCGAGATAGAAACGCCGTCCGGCCTCAGAGTGCTGAGCTGAGGCGACTCCGAGATCGCCGGGCCCGGACCGGCGGACATTCGAAAACCGATGGAGGGGCGCTCGGGCTGACGGTCCTCACCGCGCCGCCCCAGGCTCGGCCGCGTCGTCGATCATCACCTGCGCCTCCTCGCGATCGCGCCAGCTGTCGACCCGCACGCGGCCGGCCAGATGGATCGGCGCCCCGCCGCGCGCGCGCAGCAGCGTCTCCCCCAACGGCTGATCCGCGCAGCGGAAGGCGATCGCCTTCACGCGCCCGCCGTCGCCGCCGGCGAGGATCGCGCGCACATGGTCGCGGCCCACCACGTCCGCCTGCACCACCCGCGCGTCGCTCAGCGCGAAGCGCGGCTCCGCATTGCCGGGCCCGAAGGGCTGAAGGCGCTCCAAGGCGCGCGCGAGGTCGAGCGACGCGCCGGCCACATGCAGCGCGCCGTCCAACGACAATTCGGGAACCACCCCGCCGGGCCCGGTCTGGTCCGCGATGCGCGCGGCCAGGAAGGCGCAAAACGCCGCCCCGCCGCCGGGGGGCGTGGTGAAGCCGGCGGCCATCTTGTGGCCGCCGCCGTTCACCAGCAGCTCGGACTGCCGCGCGGCGATCACGGCGGCGCCCAGATCCACCCCCTCGACCGATCGGCCCGAGCCCTTGCCGACGCCCTTGTCGTCAAGCGCGACGACGCAGGCCGGGCGGTTGTAGCGCTCCTTCAGGCGGCCGGCGACGATGCCGATGACGCCGGGATGCCAGCCGGCCGCCTCGACATAGACGAGCCCTTCCGAGAGCCCATCGCCGGCCTCCAGCCTCTCCACGGCCTGTTCGAGGCACAGGCGTTCGATCTCCTGGCGCTCCGCGTTGTAGCCGTCGAGCCGCTGGGCAAGCTCCGCCGCCAGACGCGGATCCTCGGTCGAGAGCAGCCGCACGCCGAGGTCGGCCTCCCCCACCCGCCCGCCGGCGTTGACCCTTGGCCCCATCAGAAAGCCGGCGTGATAGGTTCCCGGCGCGCTGTCGACCCGCGCGACGTCGGCGAGCGCCGCCAGGCCGATGTTGCGCCGCCGAGCCATCACCTTCAGGCCTTGCGCCACCAGAGCCCGATTGACGCCGACCAGCGGGACCACGTCGCACACGGTGCCGAGCGCGACGAGATCGAGCCACTGGCGCAGGTCCGGCTCGGGACGCGACGCCCCGTACCAGCCCGCCTCGCGCAGCGCCTTGTTGACCGCCACGACCAGCAGGAAGGCCACGCCGACGGCGGCCAGATGGCCATGTGGGCTCGCGTCGTCGAGCCGGTTCGGATTGACCACCGCGGCGGCGGGCGGCAGACGCGGCTCGGCGGCGTGATGGTCCACCACGATCATGTCCAGGCCGAGCGCCTCGGCGTGCGCCAACGGGTCGAAGGCGGTGATCCCGCAATCGACCGTAATCGCCAGCGTGCAGCCGCGCTCCCGGCGCAGACGCTCCAACGCGGCCGCGTTCGGGCCGTACCCCTCCTTCAGCCGGTCGGGGATATAGGGGATCAGGTCGGCGCCGACCGCGCGGAAGAAGCGGATCAGCAGCGCCGAGGCGGTCGCCCCGTCGACGTCGTAGTCGCCGAAGACCGCGGCGCGCTCGCCGTCGCGGATCGCGCGCACGATGCGCGCGACCGCCTGCTCCATGCCCTTGAGGTGGAACGGGTCCGGCAGATCGCGGCGCAGGGTCGGCTGCAGGAAGTCCTCGGCGCGATCCAGCGTCACGCCGCGCGCCGCCAGCGCCCGGCCCAACGCCTCGGGAAGATCGAGGCGCTGCGCGAGCGCGAGGCCGAGGCGGTCGTCGCCCGCTCTGAGTCGCCAGCGTTTGCCCGAGGCAGAGCGCGCGACGCCGAGAAACGGGGCGTCGCCGTCGGATACGCTCAGCCGCGCCGCGCTCTCAGCCAACCCAATCCTTCCGGTCGAAGTTATGCAGGGTTTCGATCTTGCGGACGGTGCCGGTGCCGGAGCGCATCACGATCGTATTCGTCGCGCAGGTAGAGCCCGCGCCGCGAACCCCGTGCACCAGCGACCCGTCGGTGACGCCGGTGGCCGCGAAGATCACATCGCCGGTGGCGAGTTCGTCGAGATCGTACTTGCGGTCGAAATCCTCGATGCCGCAGCGCCGCGCGCGCTCGCGCTCCTCGTCGTTGCGGAACAACAGGCGCCCCTGGAACTGGCCGCCGATGCACAACAGCGCCGCACAGGCCAGCACCCCCTCAGGCGCGCCGCCGGAGCCCATGTAGATATCGACCCCGTTCTCGGCCTGCGACGTCTGGATCACGCCATAGACGTCGCCGTCCCCGATCAGCTGGATGGGGGCGCCGGCCTCGCGCACCGCCCTGATCAGGTCGGCGTGCCGCGGGCGGTCCAGGATGCAGACGGTCAGCTCGGAGACGCTCTTGCCCTTGGCGTCGGCGACGTTCTTGAGGTTCTGCGCCGGGCTGTTGTCCAGATCGACGATCCCCTTCGGCAAGCCGCCGCCGACGGCGATCTTGTCCATGTAGACGTCCGGCGCGTTCAGGAACTTGCCCTTCTCCGCAAGCGCGATCACGGCCAGCGAGTTGGGCAGCCCCTTGGCGCAGATCGTGGTGCCCTCCAGCGGATCGAGCGCGATGTCGACCTCGGGCCCCTCGCCGGCGCCGACCTCCTCGCCGATATAGAGCATCGGCGCCTCGTCGCGCTCGCCTTCGCCGATCACCACGGTGCCGCGGATCGCGAGGCCGTTGAGCGCGGTGCGCATGGCGTCGACGGCGGCCTGGTCGGCCGCCTTCTCGTCGCCGTTGCCGCGCAGCTTGGCGGCTGCAATGGCGGCCGCCTCGGTCACCCGCGCCGCGTCCAGCACCAGATTGCGATGCATCAGCATGAAGTCCTTCCTCCCGAAAGCCCTGTTGTTCCCTTTAGGCGGAGTCGCCCGGTGCGTCCATCCCCGTCCCGTCTCCCGGCGCGCGCCGCCCCTCAGGACCGGTCGATCCGGATCACCGTGGGCGGCTCGACCACGGCGTCCAGCCCGTCGATGCCGGCCAGCACGTGCTGCATCGCGGCTTCGCTGGTGTCGTGGGTGGTCATGACGACGTCGACCGGCTCCTCCGGATCGCGGCCGCGCTGGATGATCGATTCCATCGACACCTTGTGGTCGCGCAGCACCGCCGTGACGTCGGCGATCACGCCCGGCCGATCGATCACGCGCAGGCGGACGTAGTAGGCCCCTTCGTGGCGCGCCATCGGCAGCGGCGCCGGCGCGCTCAGGCGGTCCGCCGGAACGCCGAAGACCGGCGCGCGCCGGCCGGCCGCGACGTCCAGCACATCCGCGATCACGGCAGACGCCGTCGGCCCCGCGCCGGCGCCGGCGCCTTGCAGCACCGTCGCGCCCACGAAGTCGCCCACCGTCTCGACCGCGTTGGTCACCCCTTCGACGGCGGCGATCGGCGCGTCGACAGGCACCATGGTGGGATGCACCCGCTGGGAGATCCCCTCCGCCGTCTTCTCGGCGATGCCGAGCAGCTTGATCTTGAACCCGAGTTCGTCGGCGAAGTCGATATCGAGCGGGGCGATGCGCCGTATCCCCTCGATATGGACGGACGTGAAATCGACCTCGGTCCCGAAGGCGAGGCTCGCCAGGATCGCCAGCTTGTGGGCGGCGTCCACCCCGTCGACGTCGAAGCTCGGGTCGGCTTCGGCGTAGCCCAGCTTCTGCGCCTCCTCCAGCACCTCCGCGAAGGGCCGGCCGGTCTCGCGCATCTCGGTCAGGATGTAGTTGCAGGTGCCGTTCAGGATGCCGTGGACCCGCTCGATCCGATTGCCGGCCAGCCCTTCGCGGATCGCCTTGATGATGGGAATGCCGCCGGCGACCGCCGCTTCGAAGCCGAGCGAGACGCCCCCCGCCTCCGCCGCCCGGGCGAGCGCGGCGCCGTGATGGGCGATCAGCGCCTTGTTGGCGGTCACCACATGGCGCCCGGCGCCGATCGCGGCTTCGCACACCGCCTTGGCGACGCCGTCCGAGCCGCCGATCAGCTCGACCACGACGTCGCAGTCCGCCTCACGCGCCATCGCCACCGGATCGTCCCACCAGGCGAACGGCGACAGGTCCACGCCGCGGTCGCGCGACCGGTCGCGCGCGCTGACCGCCGTCACCGCGACGCCGCGTCCGGCGCGGTCCGCGAGAAGATCCCCTTGCGCCTCGATCAGGGCGATCGTTCCGGCGCCGACGGTGCCCAACCCCGCAATCGCCAGTTTCACCCTGTCCTGCCCGGCCATGAACCGCTCCCGTCGCTTTCCGCCGCGTTCCAAACACGGCATCCCGTTACCTGCCGGAACCGCTCGTGACAAGGATTCAGTAGGCCGGCGCCGCCGCGGTGACGGGCGCGACAGGTTCTCTTGCATTTAGTGCGATATCGCACTATATAGTTCGATATCGCACCAATTAGGAGACGAAAGCCATGCCCCTGTCCCGACGCGGCGCCCTCACGCTTATCGGCGGCGGCGCCATCCTGGCGGCCGGCGGCGCCGCCGGCTTCGCCCTGACGCGCACGCCGACCGCCGCCCTGGCGCCCTGGTCGGCGGCCGGCGAGTATCGCGAACCGCGGATGCGCGCGCTGTCCTACGCCATCCTGGCCCCGAACCCGCACAACCGGCAGCCCTGGGCGGTCGATCTGACGATCCCCGACCGGGTCGTGATCTGGCGCGACGAGACGAAGGATCTGCCGGAGACCGATCCGTACGACCGCCAACTGACGATCGGGATGGGATGTTTTCTCGAGCAGCTGGCGGTCGCGGCCAGCGAGACCGGACATCGCGTCGCCTTCGATCTGTTCCCGGACGGGGCGGACGGGCCGGTCGCGGTCGCGCAGTTCTCCGACGGCGCGGCGCGCGATCCGCTGGCCGCCCACATGCTGGACCGGCGCTCCTGCAAGGAGCCTTTCGCGGACCGGGCGGTCGAGCCGACGCCGGCCCTGAGCGCGCTCGCCGACATCCACACGGACCCGGATCGGGTCGCGCGCCTCAAGCGCCTGACCTGGGACGCCTGGATGGTCGAGGCGACCACGCCGCGGACGCTCAATGAGAGCGTCGACCTCTTCCGCCTGGGCAAGGCGGAGATCGAAGCCAATCCGGATGGAATAGACTTGGGCGGCCCGTTCCTGGAGACGTTGATGCTGGTCGGCGCGCTCACCCGCGAGGGCCAGCGCCAGCCCGGCTCCTCGGAATTCCAGCAAGGCGTCGCGATGTATCGCGAGATGCTGCAGGCGACGCCCGCCTATGCGGTGCTGCGCAGCCGCGGCAACGGCCGGCGCGAGCAGATCGAGGCCGGGCGGCGCTGGCTGCGCCTCAACCTGACGACAACGGCGCTCGGCCTGTCGCTGCACCCGGTGAGCCAGGCGTTGCAGGAGTACCCGGAAATGGCCGAGCATTACCGCGCCGCGCACGCGCTGCTGGCCGAGCCCGGGGAGACGGTTCAGATGCTGGGGCGACTCGGCTACGGTCCGCAAAGTGCGCGAAGCCCGCGCTGGCCGCTGGAGGCGAAGATCGTGAATGGCTGACGAGCAGGCGGAGGAGATCCGCAGCGACCGAGGAGGCGAACCAGGCTGCGAACCGGACGGGCCGCTCGGCGTCTGGTTCGCCTTCTTCAACGAGGTCGGGATCCTGCATCAATTGAGCCGCACGCTGTTCGAAGCGCGGCTGCCCGACGGCGTGACGCTGCCGCATTTCAGCGTGCTCAATCACCTGATCCGGGTGCGCGACGGCCAGACGCCGCGCGCGCTCGCCGAGGCGTTCCAGGTTCCGAAGACCTCGATGACGCATACGCTGGCGGGGCTGGAGGCGCGCGGCCTGATCGCCATGCGCGCCAATCCCGAGGACGGCCGCTCGAAACAGGTGTGGCTGACCGAGGAAGGCCGTCGGTTCCGCAATGAGGCGATCCGTCTGCTGTCGGACGACGTCGCCGCGATCGCCTCGGCGATCGACACCGAACGCATCGCCGCGGCCCTTCCGCTGCTGGCCGAGGTGCGCCGCTATCTCGACGAAAACCGATAGGGTCGCGCGCTATCCGACGTCGGCGCGGCTCAGGAAGGACCGGACGCCGCGCAAGGCCTGGCGCGTGCGGTGGGTGTTCTCGACCAGGCCGAGGCGGACATAGCCCTCGCCATACTCTCCGAAGCCGACGCCGGGGGCGACGGCGACCTGGGCCTCCTCGAGCAGCAGCTTGGAGAAGGCGAGCGAGCCCATATTGTGGAAGGCGGTCGGCAGCGGCGCCCAGACGAACATGGTCGCCTCGGGCGTCGGGACCGCCCATCCCGCCTTGTTCAACCCCTCGACCAACACGTCGCGCCGCTCGCGATAGAGCGCGCGGACTTGATCGACGCAGTCCTGCGGCCCGTTGAGCGCCGCCGTCGCGGCCACCTGGATCGGGGTGAAGGCGCCGTAATCGACATAGGATTTGATGCGCGCCAGCGCCGCGATCAGCGTCGGATTGCCGGCGGCGAAGCCGATCCGCCACCCCGGCATGGAGTAGGTCTTGCTGAGCGAATAGAACTCGACCGCGATCTCCTTGGCCGACGGGATCTGCAGGATCGAGGGCGGCGGCTCCCCGAAATAGATCTCCGCATAGGCGATGTCGGAGAGGATGTAGATGCCGTGACGGCGGCAGAACTCGACCACCTCGCCGTAGAAGTCGAGATCGACGCACTGCGCGGTCGGGTTCTGCGGGAAGTTGAGGACCACCGCCAGCGGCTTCGGGATGGAGTGCGCGACCGCGCGCTCCAGCGCCGCCATGAAGTTCTCGCGGAAGCTCAGGCTCGGGTCGCCGCCGGCGGGCAGGCTGCGGATCGCGCCGCCCGCCATGATGAAGCCGAAGCTGTGGATCGGGTAGCACGGGTTGGGGGCCAGGATGACGTCGCCCGGGCTGGTGATCGCCTGGGCGAGATTGGCCAGCCCCTCCTTCGAGCCGAGCGTGACGATCGCCTCCCGCTCCGGGTCGAGCTCGACGCCGAAGCGCCGGGCGTAGTAGGCGGCGAGCGCGCGGCGCAGGCCGGGGATGCCCCGGCTGGTCGAATAGCGATGGGTCTTCGGGTCCTGCGCCGCCTCGACCAGCTTGTCGACGATGTGCTGCGGCGTGGCGCTGTCGGGATTGCCCATGCCGAAATCGATCACGTCCGCGCCGTCCTGGCGCAGCTTCGCCTTGGCCTGGTTGACCTCCGCGAAGACGTAAGGCGGCAGGCGTTTGATGCGGTGAAAATCGGGCTCCATGGCGGGAACGGCCTCGGCGTCTCGTGATGGGGCGCGACCGGCGCGCGACGCCCGTTTCATAGCGGGCGCTGCGCCCGGGAGCAATCGACGCGCGCCGCCCCCGTCCCGGCCGTCCCCGTCCCGACCGTCCCCGTCCCGACCGGCGATCAGCCGGTCCCTTCGGGTTCCGGAGCCCGCGCCGGCGCGGAGGCCGCGGGCGTCCCGGCCTCGCCCGGCCGGCCGGCCGTCGGCAGGATGACGGCGGCCCGCACCCCCTCGCCGGGCCGGCTCTCGACCTCAAGGCGCCCGTTCATCCGCTCGCTCAGCCGCTTCGAGATGGCGAGGCCGAGCCCCGTCCCGCCGGCGCCGGCTTTCAGCGGATCTCCCGCCTGGGTGAAGGGTTCGCCGAGCAGCTTCAACTTGTCCGCCGGGATGCCCGGGCCGTTGTCCGCGACCGAAAACCTGACCGCCTCCGCCCCGCATCGCTCGGCGCGCACCGTGATGCGGCCCGCGGTCGCCGGCGCGAACTTGGCCGCATTGGAGAGCAGGTTGAGGAGGATCTGCAGCAAAGCGCGCCGATCGGCCAGCACAGGCGGCAGATCGTCGGGCGCCCGGAACCGGACCGACACCCGTCGGCGCCCGGTTTCGACCAGCATGGTGCGCAGCGCCTCCTTGACGACCTCGCGGGGCGCGATCGGCTCGACGGCGATGGCGACCTTGCCGGCCTCGATCTTGGACAGATCGAGGATGTCGTTGATCAGGGACAGCAGATGCTCGCCGCTGCGGTGGATGTCGTCGAGATAGCCGGCCCGCCGGTCCGGGTCGATATCCCGGCCGATGTCGCTGCGCATCAGATCGGCGAAGCCGAGAATGGCGTTCAGCGGCGTGCGCAGCTCGTGGCTCATCGCCGCCAGGAAGCTGCTCTTGGCCGCGCTCGCCTGCTCGACTTCGCGCAGCTTGATGATCAGGCGGTCGGTCAGCGCCTCGAGCTTCTGGCGTTGGTCCTCGATGCCCGACATGTCGCGGATGATGGCGATCACGACCGGCCGGCCGCCGTCGATCGTCCGCGACAGGGTCACCATCAGCGGAACCGTCCGGCCCGACTTATGCAGCCCGCGCACGACGCGCCAATCCGCCATCCCGTGGGGATGCGCCGGCCCCTGCTGCACGAACGCCGCGGACAGGCCGGCGTGCTTGGCGCGCAGGTCGGCGGGCAGCAGACGGTCGATCGGCTGACCGACGATCTCATCCGCGCGCCAGCCGAACAGGCGTTGGGCGGCCGGGTTGAAGCTGTCCACCAGAGAGTCGGCGTTCAAGGTCAGAATGCCGTCCGGCGCCGCGGCGATGGTGGATTCGTACTTGCGCGACACGGAGGCGAGTTGCTCGTTCGCGGCCTTGAGCTCTGTGATGTCGATATGCGTGCCGACGACGCGCTCCGGCTCGCCGTCCGCACCCCATTCGCTCACGCGGCCGGTGTCGCGCACCCAGACCCAATGTCCGTCCTTGTGCCGCATGCGCACGTCGCAATGATAGAGGTCCCGACGCGCGGAGAAGGCCGCGCGCATGGCCGCATCGGCCCGCGCCAGATCGTCCGGGTGGCAGAGCGTCCGCCAGGTGTCGATCGACACCGGCTCCAATTCCTCGAGACGATAGCCGACGATCTCCGCCCACCGCGGGTTCAAGGCGACCTCGCCGGTTCGCGGCCGCCAGTCCCAGACGCCGACGCCGGCGCTCCGGATCACGAAGTCGAGCCGGTTCTTCTGGCGCTCGGTCTCCTCCGCGAGGCGGTGCTCGCGCGTGATGTCGCGCATGGCGCAGACGACCCGATCGGATTCCAGCATCGGCCGGACATTCAAGGACAGCACGGCCGTCGTGCCGTCCGGCCGGGTCACGCGCAGCTTGGCGTCGCGCTCCGGGCGGCGCGTGCGGACGACGCGCGCGACCGGCGCGTCGGCGATCGCCATCGGACGGCCCTCGAGGTCTGATATCCTCCAAGGGCGGTTCTCACCCGCCGACGCGCCCAGTTGCTCGGCCGACACGCCCAGCATGTCGCACGCGGCTTGGTTGAAGAACTCGAAGCGTCCGCCGGGCGCGATGACGGCAACCGCCTCCGCCCCGGTATTGAGGATGCGGTCGAGATAGTCGCGCTGGCGGCGCGCCATCCGGTCCGCGCGCTTGATCGACCGGTCGAACACCAGCAACGCGCCCACCAGCACGGTCGCGCCGAAATTGATCAGCGAGATCGGGGCGGCCGACACGCGCCAGACCGTCAGGGCCGTCTCGACCGGCTGGATGAAGAGAAAGGCCAGGTTCGTCGTCGCGGTCACGCCGAGCGCCGCGGTCGTGATATGGCGCAGACCGACCGCCTCGCCCCGGCGACGGGTCCAGAACAGCACGCCGGCCCCGACGAGGGTGGCCATCGCATTGCCGATCAAGCCGGCGCTCAAGCCCGCGCCGCCGATGTCGAGGCGATAGAGCTCCGCGGCCAGAAGCGTCACCCCGCCGACCAGATAGCCGCCGATCAGCACGGAAAGAACGAGCAGGGCCCCGCGCAGGTCGCCGATGACGCCGTGACCGAGTTCGACCGCGGAGTGCATGGACATCAGCAGGGCGCCGACGAACACGAGCGCCAACAGGGCCCGCGACAGACGCTGCGAGCGCAGCGGCAGCAGATTGACCAGAACGAAGCCGGCGAAGACCAGCGCCGCCTGCTCGGCCAGTCCCAACAATCCGAGAAAAAGCTCCATACCCTCGGCCCCGCCCCTCTTCGATGCGAGAAAAAACCGAACGATGCAGCTTTTAAGGTACGGGCGTTTCCCTAACGAGACGTTACCGCCCGGCGGCCGGACTGGTCCGCGGGCGCGGGCGGGCGAGGCTCGGCGCGTTAGAAAACGATGTAGACCTCGGCGCGGCGGTTGCCGGCGACGCCCTCCGCGGTCGTCTCGGCGTAGCGCAACTGGTTGGCGCCGCGGGCGTCGATGGACAGCGCGTCGCGCGGCACCCCGTACTCCGCCAGCGCGCCCGCGACGGCGCTCGCCCGGTCGAGCGACGCCTTGTAATTCACCAGCGAACGCTGCTGCGACGGATCCCCCCCGTCGAGCGACGAGTGTCCGACCACTTGCACGGCCCGCCCGCCTTGCGCGTAGATCTCGGCCACCTGACGCAGAATGTCGCGATCGTGCGACGTCAGCGCCGCGCCGCCGCCCGGGAAATAGATCGTCGCGATCAGACGCCCGGCGTCCGCAGCGGACGCGTCCTGGCCAGAGCCGGACCCGGACGCCGCCGTCGCAGCGAGGGAGGCCGCGCTTTCGGGCGGCGGCGCCGCCTGCTGCGCGGCGTCGCTCTGGCCCGCCGAAAGCGGCTCCGGGGCCGGGGCCGGCTGGGGCGTCTCTGTTGCAGCGCCTTCCTGGAGATCCGGGGCCGGCGCCGCGGCCGGTTCCGGGGCCGGCCCGTCCGGGGCGGTGATCGGACTCGGAGCCGGTGTCGCCGCCGGCGCCGGGGCGGACACGGCGGGCGCAGGGCTTGTGGGGGCCGCGGCCGCCTCGGCGGTCGGCGCGTCGACCGTCGGCGGCTCGTTCGGCTCCGCCCGCAGCGCGGCCATGGCCGCATCGGCGCGCGCGCGATCCGGCGGCGGCGTCCGGCGCACCTCCTCGTCGGAGTAGCGCGCGTTCTCCCGGTCGGCGACGAGACCGGAGCGCAACTCCTCGAACCGGCTCTTGATCTCGGGCGGCGCCGGGCGCTCCGGCGTCGTGCCCAGCGCCGGGTAGTCGCCCTCCTCGCCCGGCGGACCGCGCTCGTCGACCGGTTGGGCCGACGCGTCGGCCTCGTCATCCTCGAACCAGTTCACCGGATTGGCCGCGTCGACCACGTCGCGGGTCGTGTCGCAGGCGCCCAGCGCGAGGGCGAGCGCGATCGCCGCAACGGTCCGCATGCGCCTTGGGGCGCGCGCCGTCGGTCCGCTGCGCGCGCTCTCGGGGATGTCGACGGTAAGACCCATGATGCAGAAATCCGTAACAATCGCCGGCCATGATCCGGTCGCCGGGCCCCTTGGCGGCTGGCGGCGACTGGTGGGCGGCTGGGGTCGGCATAGTATGAACGCCGACCCGGGCGGGCAACAACCCAAAGCCGATCCCGCCGCCCGCTTGGCGCGCCCCGCTTGGCGCGCCCCGCTTGGCGCGCCCCGCTTGGCGCGCCCCGCTTGGCGCGTATAGTGCGCTGCGGTATAAGGGCGCCGGTTGAATTGGCGCGGCGACGGCCAAGCTAGGAGAGACGCGGCGCCGGCGTCCGGCCGGGACGCGGGACGCACGGATCTTCCAAACGGGGGGCGAACCGGAACATGACCGACAGCCAAGGCACGGAGCTGGAAAGCGGAGAAACCGCGCTCGACCCGATCGAGTGGTCGCGCAACATGGCCGAGATCGCCGAGCGCAGCCAGCGCCTGGTGACGGACTTCCTGAGCCGTCAGGCCGAGCATCCCGAAAGCCCGCTCGGTCACGGCGACCCGCTGAACATCGGCGCCGCCTTCTTCGACATGACCCGGGCGTTGATGAACAACCCGACCGCCCTGATGCAGGCCCAGATCAATCTCTGGACCGACTACATGAACCTCTGGCACCACACCACGCGGCGCATGCTGGGCCAGGAGGAGGCGCCGATCATCGAGCCGGAGCGCGACGACCGCCGTTTCCGCGACGAGAGCTGGTCCGAGAACACGATCTTCGACTTCATCAAGCAGTCCTATCTGCTGAGCGCGCGGTGGATGCAGAACACGGTCAAGGAGGCCGACGGGCTGGACGACAAGACGGCCCGCAAGGTCGATTTCTACACCAAGCAGTTCGCCGACGCGCTCGCCCCCACCAACTTCCTGATGACCAATCCGGAGGTGATCAAGGCCACCCTCGACAGCAAGGGCGAGAACCTCGTCCACGGGCTGGAGAACCTGCTCGAGGATCTCGAGCGCGGCAAGGGCACGCTGAAGATCGCGATGACGGATGCGGACGCGTTCGAGGTCGGCGAGAACATCGCCACCACGGAGGGCGCGGTCGTCTATCAGAACGACCTCATGCAGCTCATCCAGTACGCGCCGCGCACCGAAACCGTGCACAAGCGCCCGCTGCTGATCGTCCCGCCCTGGATCAACAAGTTCTACATCCTGGATTTGCGCCCGAAGAACAGCTTCATCAAATGGGCCGTCGAGCAGGGTCTGACCGTGTTCGTCGTCTCCTGGGTGAACCCCGACGAAAAGCTCTCCCACAAGCGCTTCGAGGATTACATGCTCGAAGGGCCGCTCGCCGCCATGGACGCCATCGAAAAGGCGACCGGCGAGAAGGACCTGAACATGATCGGCTATTGCCTGGGCGGCACGCTGACGGCGGCGACGCTGGCCTATATGGCCGCCAAGGGCGACAAGCGGGTGAAGTCGGTCACCTACTTCACCACCATGATCGATTTCGAGGAATCGGGCGAACTCTCCGTCTTCATCGACGAGGAGCAACTCGCCGCGCTCGAGGAGAAGATGAACGAGCGCGGCTATCTGGAGGGGTCGGAGATGGCGACCACCTTCAACATGCTGCGCGCCAACGACCTGATCTGGTCCTTCGTGGTCAACAACTACCTGTTGGGCAAGGACCCCTTCCCGTTCGACCTGCTCTATTGGAACAGCGATTCCACGCGCATGCCGGCCACCATGCACAGCTTCTATCTGCGCAAGATGTATCTGGAGAACAAGCTGATCGAACCGGGCGGGATCGAGCTGGAAGGCGTGCCCATCGACCTCACCAAGATCAAGACCCCGAGCTACATCCTCTCGACCCGGGAGGATCACATCGCGCCTTGGAAGCCGACCTTCGCGGGCCTGAACACCTATTCCGGCCCGGTGAAGTTCGTGCTCGCCGGCTCCGGCCATATCGCGGGCGTGATCAATCCGCCCAATCCGGACAAGCCCAAATACGGCTATTGGACCGACGGCGACGCCAAGACGCCGGACGAGTGGGTGCGCAACGCCGAGCACCATGAGGGCTCCTGGTGGCCGGATTGGAAGCAGTGGGTGGCGAAATACTCCCTGAAGCAGGTCCCCGCCCGCCAGATCGGCGAGGGCGCGTTGAAGCCGATCGAGCCGGCGCCCGGCTCCTACGTGAAGGCCCGCATCACCTGACGGCGACGCGCAAGCGGCCCGAAACGTCGAAAGCCCCGCGGTCGCCGTGGGGCTTTCGATGTTTCGGGGTCCGCTTGTAGGCCTTTGCCGAGGGCTCGACCCGACGGCCGCGTCGGAAAGCGTGCAGCGCCTCCGCGCTGCGACGCTTCGGCGGGCCCGCAGGGGGCCGCTTGTCTTTGCTCATGTCAGGCTCTCCGCATGCTTCTTCGCCAGATCCGCATAGTGCGTGCGGGTCCAGCGCATCATCTCCAGATCCTCGTCGGTGAGGGCGCGCTTCGGCTTGGCCGGCCAGCCGGCCCAGAGTTCGCCGCGCTTCACCACCTTGCCCGGCGTGACCAGCGCCCCGGCGGCGACCATCGCGCCGCCCTCGACCCGGGCGCCGTCCATCACCACCGCCTTCATGCCGACGAAGCCGCCCGCCTCGATCGTGCAGGCGTGCAAGAGCGCCATGTGACCGACCGAGACCTCGTCGCCGATATAGGCGCCCTGCCCGTGCGTCGCCACATGGATCACGGTCCCGTCCTGGATATTGACCCGGGCGCCGATGCGGATCTCGTTCACGTCGCCGCGCAGGACGCAGTTGTACCAGATCCCGCTGTCGTCCCCGATCTCCACATCGCCGATCACCTGCGCGCCGGGCGCGACGAAGACCCGGGCGCCCAAGCTCGGCCGCACGCCGTCGAAGGGCAGCACGCCGCCGTGGCGACTGTCCGCCTCGCTCATTGTCGAGCCTCCCTCGTTGTTCCGTCGTTGCTTCGCCGGCGTTGGACCGCCGGTCGGGCGTCGGCTGATAGCACGCCCGCAGCTCAGGGTCACCCTGCTGGCGGCTCGGCTGCGGCGGCTTCGTCGCCGCCCTGCGGCGGCAGGTCGCCGCGCAGATGCTCGAAGGGGACCGCGGCGCCGAAGAAGCGCTCCGAGATCAGGGCGATCGCCTCCGGGTCGCCGGACGTCAGGAAACGGCTCGCCCCGGCGGGCTCGTCGGCGCGCCGGGCGAACCGTTTGCGCCGGCCGAGATAATCGGCCAGCCCGTCGGCGCACAGCGTCGGCTGATCGAGCATCGTCACGCCCTCGGGCAGGTGTTTCCGGAAGAGGTCCTGAACCAGCGGATAGTGGGTGCAGCCCAGCACCGCCAGATCGACCGGCGTTCCGCCCGCCTTCGCCATCACCGCGCCGACATAGCGCGCGATCCCGCGGTCGATGTCCTCCTGCGCCCAGCCTTCCTCGATCGCTTCGGCCAGGCGCGGGCAGGCCTGCTGCAGCACCGTCAGGTGGGGCGCGCGCGCCTTCAGCTCGCGCCCGAAGGCGTTGCTCTGGACGGTGGTGCGGGTCGCGAAGACGGCCACGGTCCGGGCCGGCCGCCGGGGGCTGTATCGCGTCGGGCCGGGCGCGGTCCATTTGCGGCCGCTCAGCGCCTCGATCACCGGCACGAAGACGCCCAGGATGTTGCGGTCCGGCCAGGCCGTCGGCAACCAGGCCTGCTGCAGCCGCCGCAGGGCCACCGCGGAGGCCGTGTTGCAGGCGATCACGACGAGGCCGCAGCCTTCCCGGAACAGCCGGTCGACGGCGCGCCGTGTCAGCGCGTAAATCTCGTCCGCCGGCCGGCGACCGTACGGGGCGAAGGCGTGGTCGCCGAGATAGAGGAAGCGCTCCTCCGGGAGACGGGCGACCAGGGCGCGCAGCACCGTCAGCCCGCCGACGCCGGAATCGAAGACGCCGATCACAGCAACAGCGGCCGATCGAGCCCGCAGCCCTCCGGCGCGCCCAGCATCAGGTTGAGATTCTGCAGCGCCTGGCCGGACGCCCCCTTGCCCAGATTGTCGATCAGCCCGACGACCAGCGCCTGCCCCGTCGCCTCGTTGGCGAAGACATGGAGCCGCAGCTCGTTCGTCCCGTTCAGCCCTTCCGGATCGAGCGTCGCGATCGACGCCGTCTCCCGCAGCGTCGGGACCGTAACGTAGGGTTCGCCGGCGTAGTGGTCGGCGAGCACGGCGTGGATGTCTGCCGGCTTCGGCGCGCCGGGCAGCGCGCCGAGCTGCAGCGGCAGGCTCACCAGCATGCCCTGGCGATAGCGGGCGACGCTCGGCACGAAAAGCGGCGGGCGGGCCAATCCGGCCCAGTGCTGGATCTCCGGCACATGCTTGTGGGCGAGCCCGAGGCCGTAGAGGCGGAACGGCTCGCGCGTATAGCCGTCGGCCGTCTCGTCTTCGAAGGCCCGGATCAGCGCCTTGCCGCCGCCGGAATAGCCGGAGACCGCGTTCAAGGTTACCGGCCAGTCCGCGGGCAGGATCCCCGAGGCCGCCAACGGATGCAGCATCGCGATCGAGGTGATGGCGTAGCAGCCGGGATTGGTGACGCGTTTCGAGGCGGCGATCAGGTCGCGCTGCGCGTCCTCGTATTCCGGGAAGCCGAAGGTCCAGCCGTCCGCGGTGCGGTGTGCGCTGGAGGCGTCGATCACCCGCACCGCCTCGTTCTCGATCATCGCTACGGCCTCGCGCGCCGCGTCGTCGGGCAGGCAGAGGACGACGATGTCCGCTTCGTTCAGCCGGGCGCGGCGGCGCTCGACGTCCTTGCGCTCGGCCTCCTCCAGCCCGATCAGGCGGATGTCGTCCCGGCCCTCCAGCCGGCTTCTGATCTGCAGGCCGGTAGTGCCGGCCTCGCCGTCGATGAATAGCGTGGTCTGCATGAAGCGTCCCCGAAATGCGCGGGTCGAATGCCGGGCGGCAGATGTAGCGGATGCACAGCGCCCGCGAAAGCGCCTTCCCCGCGCTGCGCTCGCGGCGCTCAGCCCTCCGCCAGTTCCGCCAGCGCCTCGTCCTCCAGGCGCCACCGGCGCACGTCCTCATAGAGACCGCCGGGAACCTTGTCGAAAAAGTCCTGGCCGGCCGCGTCCCCGCGCCCGACTTCCGTGACCAGCGCCCGGCACTTGAGCGCCGCCGCCCGTTTCGCCGCCGCCTGCAGCAACAGCCGGCCGACGCCGCGCTCGCGCGCGCTCGCCATCACGTAGAAATCGCCGAGCCACAGGGTCCGGGCGCCGCTGTGCGGCTCGAAGGCCCGAGACAGGGTGACATAGCCGAGCGCCCGATGATCGCGGTCCACGGCGATAAACGCTTCCGACCATCGGTCGGAGCCGAACAGCAGATTGGCGAGCGCATCCTTGTCGACGCCCTCGGGCGGGCGGTCGATCGAATCGGCCAAGGCCCGGGCCATGCCGGTCAGGACGGAGATGTCCCGGTGCAAGGCCGGGCGCACGGTGATGTCGCGGATGGACATGAGAACGGCTTCGCTATTGAGAATTCGCGGGGCCGCAAAGCTACGCCGAACGGGCCGCCGGGGACAAGCGTCCGGATCGCGCAGCCCCCCGTCAGGCCGACGCCGCCCGTCAGGCCGACGCCCCCGTCAGGCCGCTACAGAGCGCAGCGCGTCCCGGACGGGCCGCGCCGCATTCGCCGACGACGCCCCGCGTTCGGCCGCGCGACGCCAAGCCCGCTCATGCAGCGTGTAGGCGACGGTCTGAACGGCGGGTTCGATCAACCCGATTCCCAGCGCGAGGGCCCAACTCCCGCTCAAGGCATAGGCGACGGCCATCGCCACCACGAGATGCATCACAGCGTAGGTCGCCGTCTTCGCCAGCGACAGACGACGCGGCGCGGCGATCGGCAGTCGATCGACGATCCACGTGATTGAAGTCCGGCGCATCAACTTCACTCCTCTTTCGCTCCGTACCAGAGATAGTGCGAGTCGGACTCATTTGCAAATTAGAATTACTATAGATTATGAGACGCTTTGCCCGAGCGTCGCGACGGTTCTAGGATGTGCGGGCGTCGCGCCGACGGGCGGGCGCGCCATCCGACGGAGTCCCGACCCACCATGAGCCGGATCGACAGCGAAACCGCCCTCGAAGCGCTCTACGGCGCTCCGTCCCGCGCCTCCCTGGTCAAGGAAAGCGCCGTCCTCACGCCCGAGTACCGGCGGCTGATCGAAGCCTCCCCCTTCTTCGCGCTGGCCACTGCGGGACCGGCGGGCCTCGATTGCTCCCCACGCGGCGAGTTGGGCGGTGCGATCCATATCGAGGACGAGGCGACCCTCTTGCTGCCCGACCGCAAGGGCAACAACCGGCTCGACAGCCTGCGCAACATCGTGCGCGATCCGCGCGTGGCGCTCTTGTTCCTGATCCCTGGCTCGGGCACGACGCTGCGGATCAACGGTCGGGCGGAGATTCACGCCGGCGCCGAGTTGCTCGCGCGCTTCGCGGTCGATGGCAGGCCGCCGCGCAGCGTCGTCGTGATCCGCATCGAGACGGTCTATTTCCAGTGCGCCCGGGCGATCCTGCGCGCCGAGTTGTGGAACCCCGAACGCCATATCGACCCGAAGACGCTGCCGACGCCTGGAGAGATCCTGCAGGAACGCAGCCTCGCCGACCCGACGGGCGAGCGGATCGACGCCGCCGCCTATGACGCCGAATGGCCGGGCCGGGCCGCAAAAAGCCTCTGGTAAGCCCTCACGGGCCGGCGTCGAGCGCAAGCTCCAGCAGCGGCAGAAACCGTCCGGCGATCGAGCCGGAGGGCGCCTCGCCGACCCGCACGGCGCCCATCCGGCGATAAAAGGCTTCCGCGTGGGGATCCGCCTCGATGCGCATCCGCCGGATCCCGCGCCGCCGCGCCTCGCCGACGGCCCAGTCGAACAGCGCCCGGCCGACGCCGCGCCCCATCGCCGCCGGCTCGACATAGAGCAGCATGAGGTCGCAGGGGTCGCCCGCCGCCGCGATCTGCGCCACGCCGAGAAGATCGCCCGGCGCCTCCTCCGCGACGGCGAAGACGCCGTCCAGGACGTCCTGCGGGCGGATCGTCAACTCCTCGCGGCACGCCGCCATGAACGCGGCGTCGTAGCCCCAATGAGCCTTCGAGCGCAGGCAAAGCGCCGTCAGGGCGGCCGCCTCCTCGTCCTGGGCTTTGCGGATGCAAATCATGGCGCGACTTTAAGGGGCGCCGACAAAGCGCCAAGCGCCATTTTCGTCGGTCAGAAGGGCCGGCGGCCAAGAAAAACCCGCGGGAGACGATCTCCCGCGGGTTAATCCGGCGCCGCCAGGATTCGGAAGCGCTTAGCGCTTCGAGAACTGGAAGCTGCGGCGCGCCTTCGCGCGGCCGTACTTCTTACGCTCGACCTTACGATCGTCGCGGGTCAGGAAGCCGCCCGGCTTCAGGCTCGCGCGCAGGGCGGGCTCATAGGCCACCAGCGCGCGGCTGACGCCGTGGCGCACCGCGCCGGCCTGGCCCGACAGACCGCCGCCGGAGACCGTGCACATCACGTCGAACTGGTCGGCGCGCTCGGCCGCCTCGAAGGGCTGGCGCACGATCATCTGCAGGGTCGGCCGCGCGAAATACTGGCCGAGCTCCTTGCCGTTCACCGTAACCTTGCCGGTGCCCGGCTTGATCCATACGCGCGCGACCGCGTTCTTGCGCCGGCCGGTCCCGTAGGCGCGGCCGAAGGCGTCGATCTTCGGCTCGCTGTCGACGGCGGCCGCGGCCGCGGCGGCCGCCGGGCCCCCGGCGCCGGCGACGGCGTCGCCCAGCTGCGACAGATCGGTCAGGGTCTGGGTCTCGTCCGCCATCTCAGTAGCTCCGCTTGTTCTTGGCGTTGCGCGCGCCGATGTCGAGCGCGACCGGCTGCTGCGCCTCGTGCGGGTGCTCCGCGCCGGCGTAGACCCGCAGGTTCTTCATCTGCTGCCGGCCCAGCGGACCGCGCGGCACCATGCGCTCAACCGCCTTCTGGACCACACGCTCCGGGAAGCGGCCGTCGAGCACCTCCGCGGCCGTGCGGCTCTTGATGCCGCCGGGATAGCCGGTGTGCCAGAAATAGGTCTTGTCGTTGCGCTTGCGGCCGGTCAGCCGGACCTTGCCCGCATTGACCACGATGACGTTGTCGCCGCAGTCGATATGCGGGGTGAAGCCCGCCTTGTGCTTGCCGCGCAGGATCTTGGCTATCTCGGCCGCCATGCGGCCCAGCACCAGATCTTCGGCGTCGACGAGGTACCAGGTCTTCTCGACCTCGGACGCCTTCATGGAATAGGTCTTCATCGCCCGGTCCATTCCTTGCCTGAAACAAAAGGACGGCGCGCGCCGCGTCGACGCGTCCGTCCCACCAGCGCGGGTTTTATCCCTACCGCCCGGGCCGGTCAAACCCTTTCTCGTGCACACAATTCGTAAAGCTTCTTGTAAAACAGCACGTTACACCTGCGGTATCATTTTACCGCGAAAATAACCGACTGACATAAAGGCGAAAATCGCGCCGGCGGAATCAACCGCAATATCTCCTTTAAATCAAAAGGTTATGCTATTTCCGCGCGGCGTCCGGCGGCACCGAATAGGTGCCGGCGACGTGGGCGACAGGGGCTTCGTCGGGATCGTCGGCGCCGAAGATCACCACCTCCCCGACGCACAGGCGCCGGCCGGCCTTGAGCAGCCGCGCCTCCCCGATCAGGTCCATCTTGCCGGGTTTGGAGAGGAAGTGGATCGTCATGTCCGTGGTGACGGCCAGCGACACGGGGCCGACCTCGCTCATCACCGCGATGTAGAGCGCGAAGTCGGCGAGCGCGAACATGGCCGGACCGCTGATCGTCCCGCCGGGACGGATCGAGACGTCCGAATAGGGCAGCCGGCAGCGCGCCGTACCCTCCCCGATCTCCTCCACGACGAAGCCGAACAGGTCGGCGAAAGGCGCGTCGTCGGCCAGGATCTCATCGAGCTGGGCGCGGGACAGATGTGACGGCATCGACGGCGGCTCCGGTTACGGTCGGGGGGCGGCCCGACGGGGCGATGAGGAACGGGCGGCGGGATTGTGGCGCGCGGCGCCGGGCGAGGCAACGCCCGCCGCTCCCTCCCTCCGCTCCGACCCGGCGCCCCCGGCGGACGCCGCCTCGACGGACGGCCGGCGGCGCGATATGGTTCCCGGCGCATCGTCCGAAGGAGGAGCCGCGCCCATGTCCGCCGTCGCCGAGAGCCGAAGCCCCGAGACCCCGATCCTGCTGCGCCGCGACGAGGGGCCGGTCGCGCGCGTAACCCTGAACCGGCCGCAGGCCTATAACGCGCTGTCCGTCGCCCTGATGGAGGCCGCGCTGCGGGAGCTTCAGCAGATCGACCGCGACCCGGCCGTCGCCTGCGTCGTGATCGAGGGCGCGGGCCGCGGCTTCTGCGCCGGCCACGACCTGCGCGAACTGCAGGGCGACCCCTCGACGGAATTCCGGGAGAAGACCTTCTCGCTGTGCTCCCGGATGATGCAGGCCGTGGTCGGGCTGCGCCAGCCGGTGATCGCCAAGGTGCACGGCATCGCGACCGCCGCGGGCTGCCAGCTGGTGGCGAGCTGCGATCTGGCGCTCGCCGCCGCGGACGCGCGCTTCGGCACGCCGGGGGTCAATATCGGCCTCTTCTGCTCGACGCCGATGGTCGCGCTCAGCCGCGCCGTCCCGCGCAAGCAGGCGATGGAGATGCTGCTGACCGGCGACATGATCGACGCGGAGACCGCGACCGCCTACGGGCTCATCAACCGCGCCGTGGACGGCGGGCCCGAGGCGCTGGAAGAGGCCGTCGTCGCGCTCGCGTCCAAGATCGCGGACAAGTCCTCCAAGGTCCTGAAGACGGGCAAGGACGCCTTCTACCGTCAGATCGAAATGGGGCTCGCCGACGCCTATGGCTACACGTCCGGCGTGATGGTCGAGAACATGGGCTATCGCGACGCCGCGGAAGGCGTCAGCGCCTTCCTGGAGAAGCGCAAGCCGGTCTGGACGGGGGAGTGAGCGCGGCCATGAAGGCGACGCACGCCGCATTGCACGCCCCGGTCGACGCCGACCACGCGGCCGATCGCTACGCCGACGCCTATATCCGCGACATCCTGCGGGACGTCCGCACGATCGCCCTGGTCGGGGCCAGCGCCAACTGGAACCGACCCAGCTATTTCGCGATGAAGTACCTGCAGCAGAAGGGCTATCGCGTGATCCCGGTCAATCCCGGCGCGGCCGGCCAGACGCTGTTGGGGGAGACGGTCGTCGCCGATCTGCAAAGCCTGCCCTGCCCGGTCGACATGGTCGACGTCTTCCGCAGGTCTGAGGCCGCGGGCGCGATCGTGGACGAGGCGCTGGCGCTCCACCCGACGCCCAAGGTGATCTGGCTGCAGCTCGGCGTCGTCGATCATGCGGCGGCCGCGCGCGCCGAGGCGGCCGGCCTGCGGGTCGTGATGAACCGCTGCCCGAAGATCGAGTTCGCGCGGCTTTCGGGCGAATTGGGCTGGAACGGGATCAACACCCGGGTCGTAACCGCGAAGAAACGCTGTCTCTAGCGGGCGCGCGCTCAGAGCAGGCAAAGCACCCCGTAGCAGCGCGCCAGCCCGAACCGGAACACGGCCCACAGCATGACGTCGAGCAAGAGACAGCCCGCCAGGAACCAGGCGATGGTGCGCCCGGTCAGCCGCGGCGTGCGCGCCGCCTTCGGCTTGGCGACGCCGGGCGTCGGGCCGGCGGCGCGACGGCGTTTGCTCTCCCCCATGTCCCCTCCTGATCGCGGCGGCGCGCGGCGCGGCCGATGACCGAACTGCGCGTCGATTGGGACCAACCGGGCGCGATGGGTCAAGAGGGTTGGGACGCGCTCCTCGCCCAATGCCCGCGCGCCAACCCGTTCCAGAGCTGGTCCTTCGGCGCGGCGACGGCCGTCACCCATCGAAGCCGCAATCGGCGGGCCGTGATCCTGGCCGGCGCCCGGCCGATCGGCCTGATGCAGGTGACGGAGCGGCGCTACGCCGGCTGCTTCACCTTCGCGCAACTGATCCGCGGCCCCCTTTTCGTCGGCGGGCCGGAGACGGCGGCGGCGCTGCCGCTGGTGCTCCGGCTTCTGCGCCGAGACTACCGGCCGAGCCGCCTGTCGGTGCTGGCGCTGACGCCGGAACTGGACGAGGGGCCGCTGGCCGACGCCTTCCTGAAGCAGGCCGGCTACAACCGCGTGAAGACCGGCTACAGCTCGGCCTGGCTCGACCTGACGCCGAACCAGCGTCTGTTGCGCCGCGGTCTGCGGCACAATTTCCGAAACCAGCTCAAACGGACCGAAGAGGAAGGCGCGCTCGAGATCGCAATCGGCGGCGATCCCGAGCGCGACTGGCTGCTCGCCCGGCATCGGGAGCATCGCCGGGCCGGGCGCTACACCGGCCCCAAGCCGGAACTGCTGGCCGCGCTGCCGATCGAGGAAGTGCTGGCCCTGACCGCGCGCCCCGTCGGCGCCGGGCCCGACGCCCCGCCGATCGCCGGCGTCCTCTTCCTCCGGCACGGCCGCACGGCGACCTACGAAGTCGGGTGGAGCGGCGAAGAGGGGCGCGCGACGCACGCCCATAACCTGTTGCTCTGGCGCGGGCTTCTGGAGCTCAAGGCGCGCGGGGCGAGGCGTCTCGACCTGGGCGGTTTCGACGACGCGGACGCCGGCGGGGCGGCCCATTTCAAGCGCGGATTGGGCGGCGAGCCTTTCACGCTGGCCGGGACTTTCGTATAAGCGGCCGGTTCGCACCCGCCCATTCCGCCGTCCGGAGGCCCGCCATGCCCGCCCCCCTCGCCGACCCCGACAGCCTGAGCCGCACGGCGTTGGAGACCGGCGCCGTCTTCGCTCCGCGCTTCGACGCCGACGGGCTGATCCCGGCGATCGCCCAGGACGCCGCGACGGGCGAGGTGTTGATGCTCGCCTACATGAACGCCGACGCGCTCGCCCGCACGTTGGAGACGGGCGAGGCGCACTATTGGTCGCGCTCGCGCCGCGAGATCTGGCGCAAGGGCGCGACCAGCGGACAGATCCAACGCGTCGAAGAGCTGCGCACCGATTGCGACCAGGACGCACTCCTGCTGCGGGTGACGGTGGGCGGCGACGGCGGCTGCTGCCACGTGGGCTACCGCGCCTGCTTCTACCGGCGGGTCGGCGCCGACGGGGCGTTGCAGACGACGGCGCACCCGATCGGCGGCTGACGCCCCTACTCCGCCGCCGCGGCGGCGCGCGCGCCCCGGTCGGCCGGCAGGAACAGCACGGCGAGCACCGCGACGGCCGCCAGCGCGGCGAGGCCCAGCAGGATCGCGGTGAAGTCGCCGGTCCACTCGCGCCCGTACTTGATCATGAGCACGCCGATCGGCCCCGCCCCGAAGGCCAGGACGAACTTGACCCCGAAGGCGAGGCCCTGATGGCGCGCCGGCGCGAAGCGCGCCAGCATCAGGTTCTCCGCCGGCAGGGCCGAGGAATTGACCACCACCAGCGCCATCGCGGCCAGGATCAGCGCCATCTCCCCGAACTGCGCCATGATCAGGAGCAGCGGACCCATGACGAGCCAGCTCACCCCATAGACCAGCTTCAGCGAATAGCGGTCCGCGAGCCGCCCGCCGACAAGCTGCATCACCGCGCCGACGCTGTAGACCGCGCCCACCGCCAGCCCGATCCGCCCGATGTCGCCGCCGAGCCAGCCGCGCGCCTCCTCCTCGAACAGCTTGGGCAGGGCGGCCTGCGTCGTGGCGTAGATCAGGCCGATCGCGAACATCGGGAACAGAAGCGCCGCGAAGGCGAGGCCGTCGCCCCGCCCGTCGCGCCCGCCGGCGGCGCCGGCCGCGGCGCTTGCCCCCTCCACCACCCGGCCGGTGCGCAGGTGCCAGACGAGCGCCAGCCCGACCGCCACGCAGGCGAGGCCGGGCGCCAGGAAGGCGCCGCGCCAGCCGACGATTTCGACCAGGAGGCCGGTCAAGGCGCCCGCCGCCGCCGCACCCAGGCCGCCGAAGACGCCGTTCAGCGCCAGCTTCTGACCCGTCGCCCCGGCCGACGTTCGGATCAGCCAGGAAATGCCCACCGGATGGTAGATCGCCCCGAACAGCCCGATCCCGGCCAGCATCACGCCGAGCATGACCGGCTCCGAGGCGAAGCCGCAGGCGGCCGTGGCCGCGCCCATGCCGAGGAACATCACCGCCAGCATCCCCGGCGCGCTCCACCGATCCGCCAACCGGCCGGCGGGCAGGGCGGCCAGCCCGATCAGCGCGCTCGCCGGGGTCCAGAGCGCGATCAGCGCCTCGTAGTCGCTCGCCGTCCAGTCCTGGGCGATCGCCAGCACGAGGGTGAAGTACATCGCCGCGAAGTAGTGGAACAGAAAATGGCCCGCCGCGCTGTAGGCCAGCGCCCGGCGGCCGCGTCTGGCGGCTTCGCGACGGTCGGAATCGATTCTCATGGGCGGCGAGGATGGGCCGCCCATCGCCTCCCGGCAAGAGCCATAAAGCTAGTCGTCAGGCGTCCAGTGCCAGGTGACCTTGCGGTCGACGACGCGCCAGCCGGCGGACTCGTAGAGGCGGCAGGCGGCGTGATTGGTCTCCTGCGTGCCGGCGCGGCCGACGCGGCGCCGGTCCGCGCAGGCGGCCGACAGCGCGGTCAGCAGGCGGCGCCCGACGCCCCGGCGCTGAGCCCGATCGTCGACCGCGATCAGGTCGATGACGGCGGCGTCGCGCCGCTCCAGGACCAGCAGGAAGCCCTCCACGGCGCCGCCGGCGTCCTCCGCGATCAGCACCGCGTCGGCGCGCCCGCGCACGTCGTTTTCCACCCAGGCGCGTTTGAAGGCGTCCGCCGCCGGGTCGGGGATGCGCGGGTCGGCGTGCCACCGGTCGAGCGTGAAGGCCCGCACTGCGATTTCCGCGCAGGCGGGGGCGTCCTCCGGCCGGCCGGCCCGGATCCCCGGCGGCGTCTGCGCCGTCGGGTCCAGCGGGCCTTCATAGGTGACCAGCGTCTCGATCCGCCGGAACCCTCGAGCGCTCAAATCCTGCGCCGGGTCGAGACGGGCGGAGATCAGCCGCACCCCGAAGACGCGCGCCGCCGCAACCGCCTGGTCCGCCTGGACCGGATCGTCCAGCCGCCAGACCGGCCCCTTCAGGAACTTCGCGTCGAAGGACTGGTCGACGACGCCCGGCGGCAAACCGCCGGCCATCACGCCGCCTCGGCTGCGGTCAGGACGCCGCGCAGCGTGTATTTGCCGCTCGGCTCGACCAGCCGCTCCATCAGGTCCAGGCGGAACCCGGCCCGATGCGCCAGCAGGGCGTAGGAGACGGCGGAAAAGGCGCAGTAATGCTCGATCGCGAACTCTTCGCGCGCGGCTCCGTCCGGGTCTTGCAGCGCCGCCTCCCCGTCGGGGAGCTCGACATAGACGATCCCGCCGGGCGCCATCGCGTCCCGCGCCCGCGCCAGCATGGCGACCGGGTCCGGCACATGCTCCAGCACCTTGTTGAAGCTGATCAGACCGAAGCGACGGTCGAGCCGGTCGGTCATGAAGTCCGCCGCCAACCCCTCGACGCCCGCGGCCTCCTCCGCGTGGCGCGCGGCGCGCGGGTCGGGGTCGAGGGCGGTGGCGCGCCAGCCCAACTCCCGCATCGCGGCGGGAAAGACGGCCAGCCCGGAGCCGACGTCGAGCAGCGTGCGCGCCTCCTCCGCCAGCCGCGGCCGGCAATAGCCGTCGACGAAGGCCGCCCGGCCCCGGTTGTCCGAGCGCTCCGCCGGCAGGGCCATGATCTTCTCGAAGATGGCGCGGATCCGATCCCCGCCATAGGTCCGGTCCCAGTAGTCGCCGGCGTAGAGCGCGGACAGGTCCATCTCGTGCCGGTTCACCACATGGCCGGTCGAGGGGCTGCGCCAGACCTCGCGATGGTAGGGCGCGATGCCGAAGTCGGTCTCCACCGGCGGCGGCGCATTGAACGTCGCGACGCGCTCCCAGTCCTCGGCCCCCGTCACGGGGCAATCGATTCTGGCGGCGCTCATGGTGGTCCCTGGGATCGCTGCGCACCGGCGGGGCGCGGCGCGTTTCGGAGGATGGTGAGAATGGGGCCGCCAGGCGCTCCGGGGCGACGCCGGTTGGAACGACGCCAAGGCGCACGACGCGGCGCGGAGCCAAAACCGCCGGCCCCGTCCCCGTACTTCGCCCCTTTCGACCGGGGCGTCGACTGCGCATTTCGCCGGACCATGGCCTTCAGCTTCATCGGATTACCAGAAATGACGGGATTACTCGATTTGAGTAATGCCCCTCCTCCATCCGGGCTTCTGCGCTGCGCGCTCCGACCCGACCACTCAGCCGCCGCCAGACCTCGCGTCTTTCACGCAAACGCCGTCGGGCGCACCACCGCTCCGATGCAGACGATGCGCCGTGCGCCCATCGTCTGGACGCCCGGACAAATCGCCGTGGCGGCGCGGGCAAGCGCGCCGTTCGCGTCGGCATAGCTAGCACCGATTCGCGAGCTTCCGCAGCCCATGCAAGCGGCGCCGGCTCATAGGCTTTCCGTGAACGCCTGGAACTGGCGCACGCATCGGTCCTTCAGCACCGCCGGCATGAAGGAGTAGTAGCGCCCGACATAGAGCTGCGGCTGGCTGATGAACTGGCCGTAATCGCGCAGCATCTCCAGCGACCTGACCGTCAGGTCGAGGCAGACCTCCGTGTTGGCCTTGCGAAGCTGGTGCAGCGCCATGCCCCGGTGGATCGGGATCGGGGCCTTCATCACCACCCCGCCGCGGTCTAGCTCCGGGCGCACCCGGTGCAGCGCCGTGATCAGCCCTCGGAAGTCCTTGTGGTAGACGGCCCAGAGATGGGTGTCGAGGCCGCGATACTTCTCCGGATCGGCGCCGTGCAGATTGACGATGCGCTCCGGCGCGACGTCGAGAACCGCATCCTCCAGCCGCCCGGTCCCGAACACGATCAGCGCGTCGGGCGCGGCCGCCTTCATGCGCGCCACCGCCTCCGGCTCGTTCAGGTCCCGATAGGTCTCGACCTCGGCTGCGTCCGAAAGACGGGGCGTGCGGCCGGCGAACCACTCCGCGCACTCATAGGCGTCGCGCGCCTCCTCGAACGGATGGCGGGTCTCGAACTCGGCGGAGGGCGCGCGCCGCTCCTCGAAAACCCGCACGATCTCGACGTGCTCGCCCAGCTTTTGGACGAAGCGCACGTGATGCGGCGTCTCGGTCGTCAGAACGGCGACCCGCAAAGGGCGATCGAAAGGCTCAACGCTCACCACGACCAGTCCTCGATCAGGAAGCCGGGGATCTTCCAGATCCCCCCCTCCTTCACCCAGATATCGGGATTGCGGAAACGCTCCGCCGTCTCCCAGAACCAGCTTTCCGAACGGCCCGCGAAGGCGCAGAAGCGGCGGATGTCCTCGCCGGGGACCTGCATGCCGACGTCGCGCAACCGCTCGACCGCCTCCTCGCGGCTCATATCTCCGCGCCTGATCTGGACCGATAGATTGTCGAAGGCGCGCGTGATCCCGAACTTGTACCACTTCAGGAAATGATGCAGCGAAATGAAGTGGCAGTCGATGTCCGCGAAGGCCCAGGAGCCGGTCTTGAGGTCGCCGGCGTCATGGGCGAAGCCGCGCGAGGCCGCGATGCGCGTGTTCTCGAAACTGTCCCAGGGAAAGAAGGCGCCCAGGAAGACGGAGCGCACCGCGAAGTCCGGCTGCGTCGGGAAGCGGTAGGGAACGAGGTCCGCCTCCGTCAGCCCCTGCTTGCCGACCCAGTAGTCGGCGTCGGTCGATTGCAGGCAGCCGTGCTTGGCGAGCCAGGCGGCGTCGAGCTCCTCGGCGAGGCGCTCGACCTCGTTCCCGCCGTATTCAAGCTGCGGATTTTCGCCCCATACGATCAAGGGCACGCGCAGCCGCACCGCCAGGGTGATCGGAATGGCGAAGAGCGCCATATGCATCGGCAGCCCGGTTGCGCCCTTCTCCTCATAGGCGGCGATCATGAACTTGCGCTCGACCTCCGGGTCGATCGTGTAGTCGATGTGGTCGACGCCCAGCTTGCGGATCATCTGGTCGAGATTGCGTTGGCCGATTTCGGTGCGCGCGGGCGTGCGCCAGGTGACGCCAAGCGGCCTCAGGCCGTGCTCCTGCGCCTTGATGATCTGATACCAACTGTCCTTGCCGCCGGAGACGGGCACGATGCAGTCGTAGCCGGTCGAGCGCGCCTTGGCCTCCGCGACCACCTGCTCGAAGGCGCGGGCCCGCGCCGGCCAATCGATGCGCGCGCGCTTGTCGCGGTCGCCGTGACAGGCGGTGCAGACGCCGTCTTCGTCGATCTCAATCCCCGGCCGCGTGTCGGGCAGGATGCAGCGGGTGCAGTACTTCATCGGCGCGTCTCGCCTCCCCCGCGACCTTATGGCGTCCAGGCCGCATGCCGGTCGAGGAACAGTTTGGCCGCGACCAGCGAGAAAAGAAACTTGCTCTCGCTGTTCAGCGTGATCTCGCTTCCCAACAGCGCCTCGAAGGCGCCGCGGTCGACGATGTCGAACAGCGGACCCGGCTCCATCAACCGGGCGCGCACCGCCTCGTCGGAGAAATCCACGAAGCTGGTTACCGGCGCGTTAATGCCCTGCTTGCGGGGATTGTCGAGGATCGCGTCATCCACCAGACCGCGACCCGCCTCCCGTAGAAGATGTTTCGGCAAACCGTTTCGGATCAGATGCCGGTCCGGGACGGTGAACAGGAACTCCGCCAGATCCCGGTCGAGATAGGGCGCGCGATTCTCGACCGACCAGCGCATGGCCGCCAGATCGTCGTCGTGCAGCATGACCGGCACGGTTTCGTGGAACAGCTCGTTGAGGAGGCGCGAACGGATCGGCGAGGCGGCGTAGGCGACCTCCCGATGCGGCTCGTCGAAGGGCCGGGTCAGGTAGGACGCGAAACGCTCCCGCCCCAGATAGATATGATCGCGCGCGGACGGGTGTTCGATGAAGGCCAGCGGGTTCTGCAGATGCGGGTTGCGCACGAACCGTCCGTAGGTGGCGCGCCAGCCGGCGACCAGATCGTCGAACTCCGGCGCCTCGCGCATCGCGGCGAGCCAGAAGAGGTAATGGTCGTAATAGCCCGTGAAAAGTTCGTCCGCCCCGGTCCCGCCCAGCGCCACCTTGAAGCCCGCGTCATGGATCGCCTCGCTGACCAGCCAGTGCAGGTAGTAGCTGATGGTCAGGGGCGGTCCGTCGAAATAGCCGACCAGGTCGTCGAGCCGCTCAAGGAAGCGCTCCCGCGGGATCGGAATCTGTACGTTCGGCAGGTTCAGGCGGGCGAGCGTCGATCGGATCGCCGCCGTCTCGTCGTAGCGCGGATCGTCCTCGACGATCGAAAAGCAGGTGATCGGACGGCGATGCACGGCGCTGGCGACGCCGGCGATCACGTTGGAGTCGATCCCCCCGGACAGGCGCACGGCGACCGGCACGTCGGCGCGCAGCCTGAGCGCGATCGCCTGATGCACCCGTTCGCGCGCGCCGCCGAGCGCGGCCTCCGCCGTCATCGTCTCGTCCGGTCGGTAGGTCAGGCGCCAATAGGTCTCCGGCCTCGGGTCCGCCGGCCGGTCGAGCCGCGCGAGCGCCGCCGCGGGGAAGTCGTGGACGTCGGAATAGAAGGTCCGCCGCTCGGTCAGCAGCGCCTTGTAGCCGTTCACCAGATAGCGCCGAAGCTGAGCGTCGTCGACCGTCGGCCGAATCCCGGTCAAGGCCGCCAGCACCTTGATCTCGGAGGCGAAAACCAGCGCCCCGTCGGGGCCCCGCGTCCAGTAGAGCGGCTTCTCCCCGAAGCGGTCGCGGGCGAGCAGCAGGCTCTCGTCCGCCCCGTCCCACAGCGCCAGCGCGAACATTCCTTCAAAGCGGTCGAAGGCGCGGCGCCCCCAGGCGCGGCAGGCCTCCAGCACCACCTCCGTATCGCCGCTGGTGCGAAAGACGGCGCCCTCCGCCTCCAGGTCCGCGCGCAGTTCGGGGTGATTGTAGATTTCGCCGTTGAAGACGAGCGCGAGCCCGTCCTTCACGAAGGGCTGGTCCGAGCGCGCATCGAGATCGACGATCGACAGCCGCGTGTGCAGCAGCGTCAGCGCGCCGCCGCGGGCCTCCACGCGATGGACGCCCTCACCGTCCGGGCCGCGGTTGGCCATCAGATCGAGCGCGCGGCGCTCCCGACCGGGATCGAGAGTCGTCGCCCCGAGGCGCCCGGCTATGCCGCACATGACGGCGCGCGCGCGGTCAACCGTCGAGCTGCGCGCGGCGCAGCACGGCGCCGCGCGCCAACGGGTCTTTGAGGCGCCGGCCGATCGCCTGATCGACCTCCAGCGCCGGGACCTCACTCGCCGGCCGCGCGAACATCAAATCGTCGCGCGCCAAGACACGCCCGGCCGGCAGGTCGCGCGCGGCGACGACGCCCTTGCGGATCGCGTCGATTGCGGGCTCCTCGCATGGCTGGGGCGTCTTGTCGAAGCGCCCGCGCGCGGCGGCGACGGCGGGGACGGCGCGCGCCAGATAGGCCAAGTCGGCCGGATCGGCGGAGAGGCTGTGGTCCCGGAACGCCCGCCCCTCCTTGCAATCCGTGAAATGCACTTCCACCACCCGCGCGCCCAGCGCCACGGCGGCCAGCACCGCCTCAGGCCCGATTACGTGGTTGGAGTAGCCGACGGGGATCGGATCGAAGCGCTCCGCCAGATAGGGGATCGACAGCAGGTTCGCCTCCGCCATCGGCGTCGGGTAGGCGGAGACGCAGTGCAGGATCGCCAACCGCGCCGGCGCCGCCTCGGCCCCGACGATCTCGCGCACCCAGCCGACGGCGCGGTCGATCTCCTCCACCCGGCCCCCGCCGGTTGAGAGCAGCACCGGCAAACCGCTTTCGGCGGCCGCGCGAATGGTCGTCGGGAAGGTCAGGTCGCCCGACATGATCTTGATCGCCGCGCCCAGTTCCGCCAGCAGCGGGACCCAATCCTCGGTGACGGGTGTGGAAAGAAAGGCGACGCCCGCCGTGTCGGCCTCCGCCTTGAGGCGGCGGTGCGCGGCCTCGTCCAAGGCGAAGCGGGTGACGCGCGCTAGGCGCTCCGGATCCTCGCTGGAGACGAAGCGCTCGGGCGTGTAGCTCTGGAACTTGACGGCGTCCGCCCCGGCCTCTGCGGCGAGGTGCAGAAGCTCGACGGCCTTGTCCGGGTCGCCCTCGTGATTGACGCCGATCTCCGCGATCAGCGCGATTTCGCAGGTCAGATCCTTGCCGAAGAGATGCATGCGCGTCGCTCAACCCTTCCCGAAATCGCTCATGAGGTCCTCGACCAGCGCATCGAACTGGCCGAGCAGAGCTTCCATTTCCTCCGCGCAAATGGCGCAGCCAGCGTCCATAAAGTCGGCGCGGGCGGCCTCCGGAATGCGTCGCGCCGTGACGTAGAGGAACTGGAAGAACATCAGCGCCGTGCCGTTCAGATAGGAGTGCACGGTCTGACGGGTCGGATCGCCGCTCATCCCGTCGAGCAGCGCCTTGACCCGGTCGAACAGCGCGTAGAGATCGCGCTCCTCCCGGAACGCGGCGGCGAGATCGTCGATCGCGTCCGCCATCGCCGCGCGCAGACGCTTGAGGTCGTCGCCCGTCAGGCCCGGATACTCCGGCTCGCTCTCGAGCGTGCCCTCGACGATGGACAGATCGCGTTGCTTGCCGTCCGGCGTCGCGTCGATCGTCACCGTGCGCGGCAGCCTCGGCACGGCGCCGTGAATCCGAGCCCCGTCGCTCAGATTGTAGACCTTCACCGACGGGTAGGCCTTCAGCAGATTGGACAGGTACATCGCCGCGTAGAGGAAGCTCGTGTTGGCGAAAACGGTCCCGCCCAGGCTGCCGCGCCGCGCGATGGTGTATTTGGAGGCCGCCGCGTGCTCCGGATGGGTCTCCAGGAAGCGCTCGTCGGCGAAGTAGACCGACTTGACCGAATGGTGGCGGCCCTGATCCCGGCTGCCCAGGTCCACCCCCACCAGATACAGCGTGCGCACGCCGAGCGAGAGCATGGCGCGCACGGCCGCATTTGCGACCGTCGGCGCGGCCAACATCAGTGGTTCGCGGCCGACGCCGAAGAACTGCGTCGCCGACACGGAGTCCCGGAAATAGAGGATCCGCTCGTCGAACAGCTTGGGAAGCCCCGGATCGACGGTGTTGCAGGACACAAGGGTGATCCCGCTCAGATCATGCGTCTCGGCGAGTCCGGAGACGATCTCCAACGGGCCCGGCGTGTTCTCCGTGTCGATGTGGAAGTCCGGCTTGATCCCATAGCCCAGAAGCGCGCTCAGGCCGGTGCCGCAGGTCGCCACGATGGCCTTGTCCGCGTGCGCGCGCACGAAGTCGATGGCGCTGTCGGTGGACGGGCCGGAGGCGACGATGATCGCGGCGCTCGAGAGCCTGAGCCGCCTCCGGTCCTCGAGCAGGCGGTGCGAGACGCCGCGCAGGTTTCGGAACCCGTTGCGCAGCATCACGATCTCGTCCTCGAAGAAACCGGGATTCGCGGCGATCACGGGCACCCGGCTGACGACCTCGTCCATCACGCCGCGCATGAAGCTCGACTGATAGTGCATCAGCAGATAGCTGCCGTCGATCAGCCCGAAATGATGCCGCCGCACATAGACATAGAGATCGTTGGCGGCGAGGAACTGGTCCTCGGCGACGATCAGACGCACCTCGCCGCCGCGCTCCGCCAGGATGTCGCGCCAGCGCGCCCAATCGACGGTGCGCAGCGCATGCAGGATGAACTCGTGATGCTGCTCGATCAGCACCAGGTTGCGCACCGGCAGGGCTTCGAGCAGCGGTTCGACATGCAGCCCCAGCCCGACGCCCAGCAGGATCAGATAGCCGCCGCCGGGGTCGACCTTCGGTTTGCGCTCGACGCCGCGCTCGGCCAGATGGGCGAGCCCGCGCCGGGCGACCCGGTGATTGGCGAGCGAGCCCTCCTCCTCCTCCGTGTACCAGGGAAGTTCGATGCGCCGCGGCTTGGCGATGAAGCTGTCGGTCTGCTCCGCGCAGTAGGCTTGCGCGCCGCCCGCATAGAAGCGGGTGTGGCCGAGATCGATGTTGAGCGTGCCCTCCTCGCGCGACCCGATCAGCCGACTGACCGGCGACTCCATCGCCCGCAGCGCGTCGGCCACGGCCGGATCCAGCTCCTCCAGAACGGCCATGTTGCGCTCGAACAGCGCATCGGCCGCCTCCGTGTCGAACGACGCCGTTTCGTCCACGCTCATGACGGGCTCGCCCCCGCTTGTCCGAACCGCCTGTAGAGACCGGCGAAAACATTACCGACGGCCGCGCCCCAATCTTCGATCGACCGGCGCCCGGACGCCGCCTCCAGACGCGGGCCGAAGGCGGCGCGCGCCGCCTCCCCCGCAGCGCCCGGCGCCGCGGCCGCCGCGGCTTCGGCGACAGCCGCCGCCGGCTCGTCGAACACATGGTCCGTGAGGCCGACCCCGCCCAACAGGCTGGCCGCCGCCCGCGCCTCGGGCCGGGCCTCGCAGACCGCAAAAACCGGGACGCGCCGCGTCAGGGCCGCGGCGAGCGCCTTGGTCCAGCAGGGTTCGAGCTCGACCAGGGCGCCGCCGCGCGCCAGTCCGTCAGGGGCGGCGGCGAGGCCCGGCTCGATCACGGCGTAGCGGCCTTCGACCGGGGTGCCGGCGAACAATCGCGCCAATTCCTGAACCGCGGCGATCCCGCCCAAACGGTCGGCCGAAAAGCAGAGTTTGAGGTCCGGATGCGCCCGGCACGCCTCCGCCAGGGCCGCGACGACCGCCTGGTCGAGACCGGCCAGCGTTACGGAAACCGACAGCACGGGACGGTCGAAGGGGTCGGCCAAATCGGCCGGCGGCTCGATCAGCGGCAGGCGGAAGAGGCCGCCTTCGACCCGCAGAACCGGCGCCGCGTCGGTCTCGGACTCCGCGGCGCCGTCAGCCTCCGGCGGATGCAGCCACGCGTCGCCGATCACGGCGTCGAAGCCCGCCGCCGCGGCGCTCTCGGCGCTGGCCGCCAAGCGAACCTGCACCGGGGCCGGGCGACGCAGGAAGAGTTGGGGCCGGGCGGCGGGCCCGTGCGCGTCGAGGTCGATGAGAATGTGGACGCCGTCGTTCCGGATGATGGTGTTGAGGGTCAGATCGTCGATCTCCCACGCGTCGACCCAGGAAGAGACGGCCCCCTGGATGCGGCGTGCGATCGGGTCGTCGACGGGGTTCGTGGCGTAGACGTAGACCAGCATTCTGGGGAAGCCGTAGGCGGTCAGGAGCGGCCACAGGAAATCGAACCCGCCATGGTCGGTGAAGCGCCCCGTCACGAAGCCGATCTTCAAGGCGCCCGTATCGACCGCGGCGGACGGTTGATCCGCGTCGGCGGCCGGCGGGAAGAGTTCGGCATAGCTGCGCTCCCATCCGGCCAAGGCGTCCGCCGGCGCGCCGAGCGCGGTCGCCGTTGTCCGGATCATCCGCGACAAGGCCGCGGCGTCGAGGCGCCCGCTCTCGATGATCTCCTCATGGATGGCCGCCGCCTCTTCCCGCCGGCCGGCGCGGGCCAGGGCCTCGGCGACGCGGGCGCGGTCCCCCGGGTCGGCGCCGCCGACGGCGTCCAGGCTCTTGAGCGCGCTCAGCGCGTCGAGCGGTCGGCCCGCCTCCAACAGCCGGTCGATATAGAAGCGCCAGGGTTCGGGATCGTTCTCCAGGCTCTCGGCCGCGCGGCGATACATCTCGAGCGCCTGGTCGAGATTGCCGAGGCCGGCCAACAGATCCGCATGCTCCCGGTAGCGCGGTTCGCGAATGCCCGCGAAGCTCTGCTCGAAGGTGCCGAACCACGCGGGCAAAAGGCCCCGCACGAGAGGGTGCGGCGTGAGCGCCACCGCGAGCTTGCCGTAGAACAGGCTGTCGGTCAGGCGGCCAAGCCGCGCATGCGCGATCGCGAGTGCGTCCGCATGCTCCCGACAGGCGGGATCGAGCTCATGGGCGTGTCTGAAGAGGTCGAGCATCCGGCGCGGCTCGTCCAACCGCGCCGCAACCAGACCCAGGAGGTGGACGGCCGCGGACGTCAGCCCGGGAACCGGCAGCGCTTGCTCCGCCTCGCCGACGGCAGAGTCGACGTCGCCCGTTTCCAAGGCCGCCAACGCACGCTCCAGTGCGGCTCCGGCGGCTTCCGCCTGTTCGTCCATGGGCACGCCCCGATGACTCCCCGTGGTCAGTCTCTAACACAGAGGGGATTCGCCAAAAACGCAAACCCGACCTGGCCGCGTGCGGCCCCCGCAAATGAAACGAGGCCCTGGCTTGCGCCAGGGCCTCGTCCCGCGAAACGATCGCGTAACCGACGGATCGATTACTGCAGCAGGGCCAGAATCGCCTGCTGCTGCTGGCCGGAAATCGCCAGCGACTGAATGCCGAGCTGCTGCCGGGTCTGAAGGGCCACGAGGTTCGCGCCCTCTTCGTTCAGATCCGCCAGGGTCAGCTTGTCCGCGCCGACCGTCAGTTCGTTCACGTACTCGGTCGTGAAGTCCAGACGGGTCTGCAGGATGGCGACGTTCGAACCCAACTCCGCGCCGACGGCGCGCAGGCGGCTGATCGCCGTGTCGAGACGCGAGATCGCGGCGGCGGCGAACGAAACCGCCGAATTGTTCTCGCCGAGGTCGGAGAACCCGTCGCCGTTCGTGAAGACCGCCGACAGGATGAAGGCGCCGCTCGCCGAGAACACGCCGGTCGAGGTGAACAGGTTGCCCGACGACGCGGTCGCCGCCGTGGTGCCGACCAGGTTCTTACCGGAAATCTCAAGCTCGGACGCCGTCCGAACGCCGAACGAAATCTCCAGGCTCGAGTTCGTGTTGTTCAGCAGGTTCAGGCCCTGGTAGGAGGCGTCCTCGACCAGCTGGTAGATCTGCTCGCCGATATCGACGAACTGGCGGTTGGCGGCCTGCCGCTCTTCCGTCGACTGGGAGCGCGCGGCTTCAACCACACCCTTGAGCTGCTTGAGCAGCGAGTCGACCGCCTCGGTCGCCTGCAGCGAAGCGTTCAGCGTGCTGATGCCCTGATCGATGCCGTCCTTGCGCAGATTGAAGTCCGCCGACCGGTCGCTGAGCGACTTCGCGCGGAAGAAGTTCACGGCGTCGTCGACAACGCTGTTCACTTCCTTACCCGTCGACAGACGCGTCTGGGTGCGCTCGGAGAGCGACTGCGTGCGCTGCAGGGAAAGCAGGGAGGACCGCTGGGCCGCGGTAAGCGAAATATCAGACATGGGTCACATCCTTTCTGGATTGAGTGCCATCTATGGTCGCCCGACCGGCGCGCCTTCTGCGAACCGTCCTATCAGGCAACTCAGAAAAACCGCAAGCGCCGCAAAAAGTCAAGCGGGAAAATGCGGCGGCCTGCTGCGGCGCGCCCGCCACCGGATGGCACGCCCTTTGCTTCATCGCTGTCCGTTACAACGGGCCGCCGCGGCCCGGCCGCCCCGCGCGCCGTCAGAAGACGGCGCGGCGCCCGGCGCGGAACCGAGCCCGGCGAGGACAACGGGAGACGCCAGAATGGTGGACCGGATCAGCACCGCCGGCACGACGCTCAGCGATCTGACGCTGCTGCGATCGAACCAATCGCTGCTCGATCAGCTTCAGTACCGGATCTCCACCGGCAAGAAGTTCCGGGAGCTCAAGCTCTACGGGAACGACGCGCCGCGCATCATCGACCTGCGCAGCGAGATCGACGCCCGCGAAGCCTATATCCGGTCGATCAAGTTGAGCGACGGGATCGTGCGCGCATACGATGCGGTGTTGGACCGCCTCGCCGGGGTGGCGAGCGAACTGCTCGACGCGGCCGATCCGCTGGATGCGGCCGATCCGGATTTCCTCAACGATACGACGGTGCTCGCGAACAACCTGATGCTGGAGATCGAGTCCAACCTCAATGTGCGCATCGGCGACCGCTACATTTTCGCCGGCACCAATTTCGACACAGCGCCGGTCGCGGACCTGCGCAATCTCGCGCTCTACACCGCCAACGATCTGGCGCCCAACCCGGTGACGGTGAATGCGAACGAAACCGCCGACACGGTGCCGGAGTTCGTCGTCGACCAGGCCGGCGCGAACACCACCCAGAGCTATCACACGAGCTTCGCCGGCGCCGGCACCACGGATGCGGCCGCCTGGCGCCGGACAGCGATCACAATCAGCGACCGCCAGCCCCTCGACTATGGAATCACCGCGACGAATGCGGCCTTTCAGGGCCTGGTCGAAGCGGCGGTCCGCCTCAAATCCGCCGTCGACACCGGCGCCGCCCTCACGGAAGATCAGCGCAGGACCCTGCTTGGCAATGCGCGCTCGGCGGCCGAACAGGCCCGCACGGACATCCGTCAGCTGCAGAGCCAGAACGGATCGGTCATCAAGCAGTTCGACCGTCAGATCACGCAGCATGAAAACTTCATTTCAATCAGCCAGACGGCGCTGGACGACATCCAGGGGATCGATTCGGCCGAGACGGCGGTTCAGATCTCCATCCTCCAGACGCAGATTCAGGCCTCTTTCACCACCATCGCGCGGCGCACGCAGTTGAGCCTGACGAACTTCCTGAACTGAACCGCAGGGCCGACGCGTCGGCGCTTTGCCCGCAACGCCAAGACGTTAACCCGACCTTTACGAAGCCGGACTAGACTGCCAGTATCGATACCGCCCGGTGCGGGCGGCGCACAGGTTCGCGGACGGACGCGTCCGCGGCAGCACGGGATTCGGACGTGAACACCTCCTATTCCAGCCAACAGCGCCAAGCCTTGAACAATGCGCCCCCGCAGGCGGCGGAGGGATGGGCGATGATCGAAATGGCGCGTCGCCTCGACGAGGCGGCGAAACTCGACCCCGGACCAGAGCGCGACGAGGCGCTGCGCGACATCGTGCGGCGCAACTGGCGTCTGTGGACCATTCTGCAGGCGGCGCTGGTCGATCCGGATTGCACGGTGCCGGCCGAGATCCGTCAAAATCTGCTCAGCCTGTCGAACTTCATCGACAAGCGCTCGGTCGAAGTGCTGGCGGACGTCGACCCCGCCAAGATCGCGGTGCTGATCAACATCAACCGTCAGATCGGCGCCGGGTTGATGGGCAACCCCTCGGACGACCCCGCGGAGGCGCAACGGCTTCGCGACGAGGCCCAGGCCAGCCAGCAGGCCGAGCCCGCCGCCCCGGCCGAGCCCGCCCCGGCTGAGCTGGAGAACGCGCCTGCGGTAACCGACACGGAAGCGTGAGCGGTCGGATTCTCCTTCTCATGAAGGCGCCGGAAGCCGCCTTCTTTCGCGACATACTCCATGAGGCCGCCCCGGCTCTGCGCATCGTGCACGTTTCGAGGGCGGACGCGTTGAGTCGGGCCGAGGCGACCGGCGAGACGGCGACGCGGCTCATCGCCTTCAGCACCCAGATCATCGCGCCCGCCGCGGTCCTGAATCGCCTGCGGTTCAACGCCTACAACTTCCATCCCGGCCCGCCGACCTATCCCGGCAGCAAGCCCTCCGCTTTCGCGGTATACGAGGGCGCGAGCGAGTTCGGCGTCACCCTCCACCAAATGGCCGAACGGGTCGACAGCGGACCCATCGTCGCGACGGAGCGCTTTGCGATCCCGCACGACGCAACCGCGACCGAGGTGTCGGTGGAAGCCTATCGGCGCATGGCGCGCCTGGCCGCGTCCTGGGCGGACGCGCTCGCGCGCCCGGACTGCCCGCTTCCGCAATCGGACGAGCGCTGGTCCGGACGCAAGCGTCGCCTTGCGGACTACGAGGCGCTTCGGCGCGCCCCACCCGACGCGCCCCGGGAGGAGTTGGTCCGCAGGCTGCGCGCTTGCGACGGCGTCTATTGCCCGCTGCCGCGGCCCTCCTCGGCGGCGTCTTCGGCCGCGTCCGACGGCTGATCGGGCTTAATTCCGATCGCCTGGAGGCGCTCGTCCTCATGCTCGATCAGGCTCTGCGTGGCGCGCAGGGCGTTGTAGAGCTTGCCCTCGGCGATCAGCCCTTCGATCTTCTCGGCGAGCTCGCCCGCGCTGGGCGCAGCCTCTAGGTACTGATGCAGGAATTGCCGGGCGTGCTGGGCGTAGCGCGGCCTCTCCTCGTCGAACATGTAGGCGCATTGCAGGGCGTAATAGACGCGGCGCGCCGGACTGCTCGCCTCGGCCTCGCTCATCACCTCCTTGCGGCGGAGCACGTCCGCCCGGTTGTGCAGCACGATGGTCGTCGCGTCGCCCGCATTCTCGATGACGGCGCCGTTTACGATGATGCGCTCCTTGGCGGGCAATTTAATGCGCAGCGGCATGGCGCCTCTCCAGACTGGTAATCGTCGACCGACGGCTATAGACGACCGCGCCGCCCTCTTGCAAATGGGAACCCGCGCCCGCCGGCGCCAGCGGGCGCCGCTTCAGGCTTGCAATTCGGGCGGACTTGTCACATACTCTGATATGGTGGACTAGAAATGGTCCGTATTTGCGATCCCGCGCACGACAATCCGCACGCGCAGGGACGCCGCAGCCGGCGACAGTTTCCGACCGGCGACCGTTCGAACGGTGCAGCAGAAGCTTAGACCGGAGAGGACCCATGGAAGTCAATCTCACCACTCAGGTGCCGCTGCAGCAACAGCAGCAGTCGCAGCAGGGCCCGAATGCGACCAATTCTTCGGGCGCGACGCAAACCGTGCAAAATGTCCCGGACCAGGTGGTTACCGCGGCGACCAACGCCGAGGACGCCAATGTCCGCGACGAGGACGCCCTGCGTCGCCAGGAGCGCAGCGCGCGCGAGGCGGGCGTGGCGTCGATCGACGATTTGCGCATCCAAGGCTTGAAGACGCGCGTCGGCTTCGACACGGAGAACGATCTCGTCTTCCTCGAGATCCTGACGCCGAAGACCGAGGACGTGATCCAACGCATCCCCTCGGAGAGCCTGATCGAATTCCTCGCGGATCAATTCAACCGCTTGTCCGACGCCGGCCGGGTCTCCCAGGAAACCCTGGACCGTTCCGTCTGATCGATCGGCCGTCCGACGGGTCCGTTCCAACTGTCGATTGGGACGATGCGCGTTTGCTCCGCAGCGCACCCTGACGGGGCGATGCGGCGCCCTCGCGGCTCCCAGGCCTTTACCGCCCGTCCCGTCCGTGCCTCAGAAGGCGCGCCCCGGTTCGCGGGCGTCAGATGCGGCCATCGGATCGTCCGCCGTCGGCAAAATCTGCACTGCGGCGGCAAAAGCCGGCGGACGCCCCGGAATCTCTCGCCGCGCCGCCGGCGCGCCCTCCCGCGAATGCCTAAAAACTTCACACAGTTCTAATATGTTAGCGGTTTGGCCCGCCGCTTGCTGTCATCCCATGACGCAACAGGCGGGAGACCCAGCCCATGTCCGTTACAGGGCTCGACAGCCGGCAAGACGTTCTGACCGCGGCCACGACCGCGGGCAAGGTCGCGAAGGCCGACCCCGGCGAAACCGCCGAGGCGGTCGCGCTCGCCGGCGCGCCGGATTTCGCGGCGCTTCTTCAGGGACGGCTCGGCCGCAACATGGCGCTGACCCGCGCCGACGCCGCGTCGAACGCGCCCGAGCGGTCTGCGGCCAGCGACCGCGCCGCCGCCCTCGCCGACACCCGCCGCCGCGATCCGGGTTTCGATGCGGACGCGCCTGCGGAACCGGCTGCGCGTCGCTCCGGACCGCAAGAGAATGCGGCCGCCGCGGCTGAGAAACGGCGTCCGATCGCGGAACGCTCTGCGGACGCGGGCGCCGCGACGGACGCCAGCGCCGACCGGAACCGTCCGGCCGCCGCAACCGAGTCAGGCGCGCCGCGCGACGCGGCGCCGAAGGCAACGCCCGCCGCCAACGGCGCTGCGGCCGACGCTTCCGCGGGCGCCGCCAAGCAAGCCGCCGGCCCGGCCAAGCCTGCGGCCGAAACGCCTTCGCAGCCGCCCGCCGGCGAGCGCGCCGCCGATCCCCGCGCCGCCCAAGCGTCGGGCAAGTCCCTGGGCGACCTGCCGGCCAAGGTGCAGGTCACGCAGCAGCCGCAGGGGATCGCGTCGCAGCCGCAATCCGCGCTCGGCGCGGCCTCCGCGGTCGCCGCCGAGACCGCGCGCGCCGCCCAGCAGGGCGCCAAGGCCGATGCGCCGACGCCCGAGACGCTACAGTCCGCGCTGCGCGCCGCCGCGACGACATCCGGCGACGGCGCCGCGGGTCAAACCGGCGCTAAGACGGGCGGTCAGAACGCCGCGAGCCCGGCGGCCCAGGCCGCCAAGGCCCAAGCCGCCAATCAGGCCGCCACCCAGGCCGCCGCGACGGGCCAGCCGCAGGGCGGCCCGGCGCAGGGCGCGGCGACGCCCCAATCGGCGCAGGCCGCCGGGGCCCCGCGCCCCTTCGCACAAGGCCTGCAGACGGCGCTCGACGCCGGCGGCCGGGTCGCCTCCCTGACCGGGGCCGGCAAGCCGATGGTCTCCGCGGACCCCTTGACCGGGGGCGCCTTGTCGACCGGCCAGAACAACGCGGTCCAGCAACGCAGCGCCCCCGCGCCGACCGCGCAGACGGCGCGACAGGCCCCGCCCCCGCCGCTCTCCGACCAGATTGCCGTGCAGATTCAGCGCGCAGCCGGGTCCGGCTCCGACCGCATCCAGATTCAATTGAAGCCCGCCGAACTGGGCCGCGTTGAGGTCCGTCTCGAGATGGCCCATGACGGGCGCATGACGGCGGTGGTGACGGCCGAGCGGGCGGAGACGCTCGACCTCCTGCGCCAGGACGCGCGGCACTTGCTCCAAACCCTGAACGACGCCGGCCTCAAGGCCGACCAGCAGAGCCTGAGCTTCAACCTGCGCGGCGATCAGGGCGCCGCCGACCGGGGCGGCGCCGATGCGAACGGCCCTGACGGCGGCGCTTCCGATGCATCCGCAGACGGCGTCGACGGCGACGGCGCGGTCGACCCGTTCGCCGGGACCGACGGCCTCGCCGGCTTCGGGCCGGACGGCCGTCTCAACCTGCGCGTCTAGCGTCTAGAGGACTGAGCTGATGGAAACGACAGCGGTAAACCCCTTCGGAAAGACCGGCGAGACCGCGGCCCAGCAGGGCGCGGTCACGGGTCTGGCGGAGAACTTCGACAACTTCCTGACCATTCTGACGACGCAGTTGCAGAATCAGGACCCGCTCTCGCCGATGGACACGAACGAGTTCACCAATCAGCTCGTGATGTTCGCGGATGTTGAGCAGTCGGTGCGGCAGAGCGGTCAGTTGGATGAGTTGATCGCCCTCAACCGGTCGAACGAGGCGCTGGGCGCGGTCTCCTACATCGGAAAGACCGTCCGCGCGAACGGCAACGAGTTCATGCTGGGCGACGATCCGGTCTCGTTGAGCTACCAATTGCCGGAAGCCGCGGACGCCGCCGCCCTGCAGATTTACGACGAAGCCGGCACGCTCGTCTTCGTCGAACCGGCGCCGACCGAGTTCGGCGACCACACGATCGAGTGGGACGGCAAGGACGTGAACGGCCAGGCCCTGCCGGCCGGCGTGTACAGCTTCCAGATCGGCGCGGTCGGACCGGAAGAGCAGACCATCGAGGCGAGCTATTCGGTGAGCTCGCTGGTCACCGGCGTCGACTACGCGCCGGACGGCACGATCCTGAAACTCGGAGACGTTTCGATCCCGTTGAGCCGCGTGCTCAGCGTCGAAGAAACCGCTGGCGGCTGACGCCGGCCCTTTGCGGCCGGCCCCGCCGCGATGCGATGCGCCTAGCGTGACGGATCGCGATGGGAACCCGGCGTCGGCGGCCGAGCGGCCGCCCGCGGAACGGAGGATGAGAGCATGAGTATCTTCGGTGGACTGCGATCCGGCGTGTCCGGACTGTTCGTGCAAAGCCAGGCGATGGCGATGATCTCGGACAATATCGCGAACGTGAACACCATCGGCTACAAGATCAATCGGCCGCAGTTCTCCACGCTGGTCACCACCAGCGGGTCGGAGACGCTTTTCTCCGCAGGCGGGGTCCAGTCCAAGGTGGCGCGCGACATCGACCAGCAGGGCCTGCTGCAAGCCTCGACGGTGGCGACCGACATCGCGATCTCGGGCGACGGCTTCTTCGCCGTTACGGACGCGGTCACATTGAATGCGACCAGCGGCCAGTACGAACCCAGCGGCGACATCTTCTACACCCGCGCCGGCGAGTTCCGGCCGGACAAGGACGGAAATCTGGTGAACGCAGCCGGCTTCACGTTGCTCGGCTTCGCCCGAAACTCCGCCGACACCGGCTTCAACACCACGAACGTCCTGAGCGCGCTGGACGGGGTCAACGTCGCCTCGCAATCGGCGACGCCGCAGCCGACCACCTCGGTCAACCTGTCGGCGAACCTGCAGGCCTCGACCGCGACTTCCGGAACCTTCGACGTGGCCGTTCAGATCTTCGACCGCCAGGGGGCGCAGCGCACCATGACGCTGACCTTCACGAAGATCGACCCCGGCACGGCGGCGAACACCTGGGACGTCAGCGCCACGCTGACGGGCGGCGCTCAGTTCATCGACACCGACGCCAGCAACGACGGGGCGGGAACCGGGTCCGGCATCGACGACGGCACGGGCGCCGACACCGCGAACGACGGCTTCCTCGGCGCCGACGAGTTGCAGGACTTCATCGGAACAGAAACCGCCTACACCGGCACGAACGACGACGTCATCGGAGCCGGGAGCGCGGCGAACCTCGGTCGGGTCACCTTCAACAGCAACGGCACCATCGCCTCGATCAGCAACGCCTTCGGCGGCGTCGCCAACACCGGCCTCGGCCTCGCCGGCAACAACACCTTGCAGGTTCTGATCGATCACGACGGAAGCGGCGCGACCTCTACCGACACCGCGGCGATCAACATCAACATGGGCACGATCAACGGCGCCGACGGCCTAACCCAGTTCGAGGGCACCAGCGTCATCAACAACCTGACCCAGAACGGCAAGCAATTCGGCTCCCTGGCCAGCGTCTCCGTGAATGAGGACGGCGTCGTCTCGGCCCTCTTCGACAACGGCGAGCAGCGTCAGCTCTTCCAGGTGCCGGTTGTGACCTTCAATGCGCCGAACTCTCTGACCCCCGGGACCGGCAACGTCTTCTCGCAAACAGACGCCTCCGGGCAGCCGGTCGTGAAGATCGCCGGCGCCGGCGGAGCGGGCGCCATCGCCTCCTCCTCGCTGGAGCAGTCCACCGTGGATCTCGCGGACGAGTTCACCAAGCTGATCGTCACCCAGCGCGCCTTCTCCGCCAACACGCGGATCATCACGACCGCGGACGAGATGCTGGACGAGCTGGTCCGGATCAAACGATAGGAAAACAGCCTAGAAGGTCGGGCGGCCACGTGCGCCCGAGACGCGTCGGACGATGCGCCGGGGCCCGCTTCCAGCGAAGCGGGCCCCGGTCCGTTCAGGGCGGAGCGCTCTCGACCGGGTAGGCGGCGCCCCGGACGGCCTCGCCTGCACCGCCTCTCGACGAATCAGATAGTAGCATTTTTGCTAAAATTTTATTTATCTTTACGGTTTTTTAAGCTTTACTCCCCACGCTGAGGACGTGCCCACGGGCGCGCCTGGAATCGGACAGGAAACCGATAAGAGTCTGAAATGACTCACTGACTCGGGCAAAAGAACGAAACGGAATCTTTGTGGGGCGCACTCGAAGTCTTGGGTTTATTGAATAGGTGTCAACGCCTAAGGACTCGCGATACGCGGTATAGGCAGATTAAGCGCAAGTGGGCAATTTTTGCCGAGTTTTTTCTTCACGTTTATTGATTCGTACGGTAAGGTCGGGACCGAAGTAGCGGATTCAAGGCGATTCTTCGATCGGTCAAGATACGAAGTAGTCGCTCCGCAAGAGCTTGGCGCCAGCACGCATAGGGCGCCGCGCGACGGCCAGAACGGTCGCGCGCCGCGATGAGCCGGCAGAAGGCCGGACCGATGAACAAGGGGGGTCCGCCGCCGATCGGCGGGCCGGACGACCCGGCTGATCCGGATGGCGGTCCGGCGCGGCGGCGGGTTTGGGGCGTTCGAAAGCGAGAGGCGTCAAGGCGTGAACAATCTGGTTGAGATGGTGCGGAATCTCGGGCCGGCGCGCCTGAGCGTCATTGCGGGCACATCGGTCCTCGTGCTCGGCTTCTTCATCTTTCTGGCGACGCGGGTCACCACGCCCGACATGGCGTTGCTGTATGGAGAGCTCGACGAGTCGGACGCGAACCGGATCGTCGGACAGCTTTCCCAGGACGCCGTGCCGTTCGAACTGCGGCGCAACGGCTCGCAGGTCTGGGTGCCGCGCGAACAGGTCGGCGAACTCCGCCTCAGCATGGCCGGCCAGGGCATCGGAGGCTCCCTCGTCGGCTATGAGATCTTCGACCGCGACCAGTCGCTCGGCCAGTCGAGCTTCGTGCAGGAAGTCAACCGGCTGCGGGCGCTGGAGGGCGAATTGGCCCGCACGATCATCTCTCTCTCCCAAGTGCGCGGCGCGCGCGTCCATCTGGTGCTGCCGCGCCGGGAGCTGTTCAGCCGCGACACCCAGGAGCCGACCGCCTCCATCGTCCTCAAGATGCGCGGCGCCCAACGGCTGGGCCGCGACCAGATCGGCGCGATCCAGCATCTGGTCGCCACCGCCGTCCCGCAGTTGCGCCCCGCCAGCATCTCCATCATCGACGACCGCGGCACCCTGTTGCACGGCGGCGGCGAGGAAGAGGGCGGGCCGGGGGTCGGCGCCGACAGCGCCGCCGAAATGCGCGCCCAGTACGAGCAGCGGCTCGCCAGTCGCGTCACCGAACTCCTGGAGCGTACGGTCGGCTTCGGCAAGGTGCGCGTCGAAGTGCGCGCCGACATGGATTTCAGCCAGGAAGTGGTGAACGCCGAAACCTTCGACCCGGAAGGCCAGGTGCTGCGTTCGAGCGAGGCGATCGAGGAAAGCGCGAGCTCCCAGGAGGCCGGCGAGGACGCGGTCACCGTGGGCGCCAACCTGCCCGACGCGGGCGGGTTCGGCGCCGGCGCCGGCGCCACCGAAAACCAGACTCGCACCGAAGAGCGCAGCAACTTCGAGATTTCAAAGACGGTGACCAATCGCGTCACCGCGCCCGGCGAAGTCACGCGCCTGTCCGTCGCGGTGCTGGTGGACGGTCTCTACACGCCGGCCGGCGACGGCGAGACGCAGTACGAGCCCCGCCCGGCCGAACAGATGCAGCAGCTGGAGACCCTGGTGCGCTCGGCCGTCGGATTCGACGCGGGACGCGGGGACGCCCTGGAGCTGGTGAACATGCAGTTCGCCGACCTGCCGGTCGCCGTCACGGACGAGCAGACGACCTTCTTCGGCTTCACCACCGCCGACGTGCGGCGGATCGTCGAACTCCTGGTGCTGGGCGTGCTCGGCATCCTGATCGTGCTCCTGGTGGTGCGCCCGCTGTTGAGCAAGGTTTTCGAGGCCGCCCCGGCCGCCTTGGCCGGCGCCGGGGCCGACGGTCAGACGCAGATGCTCACCGATCAGAGCGCCGGCGGGCCCGTCGCAATGGGCGGCGAAGGCGGGGCGCCGGCGATCTACGGCGCCGAGGAAGGCGAGGAAGGGTTCGACTCCATGATCGACATCGCCCATATCGAAGGGCGGGTGAAGGCCTCCTCGATGCGCAAGATCGGCGAGATCATCGAGAAGCATCCCGAAGAGGCCGTTGCGATCCTGCGGACCTGGATGTACCAGGACGCGAACTGACGGGAGGAGACGCGCCGCCGTGACCCCATCGCCCGCGTCCCTGGCCCCCGCGTCCCTGGCCCCCGCGTCCCTGGCCCCCGCGTCCCTGGCCCCCGCGTCCCTGGCCCCCGCGTCCCTGGCCCCGGCGTCGCGGGCCCCGGCGTCGCGGGCCATCCACCGCGCGCTTGACGCGTCGCGCAGCGGGCGCGCGCGCGATGTGACGGCGCGCATTGAGCCGCCCCCCGGAATCGTGGCTCTTTGGCGTGCTATGCTGACGGCGGCGTCGATCGAGGGCGGTCGCGCCGGCGCTTCGGCGCTGCTCGACGGATGACCCGATGCGTATACGCGACGACTTTCGCAGTCTGACCGGTCCCGAAAAGGCGGCCATCATGGTCCTGGCCATCGGCGAGGACAACGCCGTGAAGCTGTTCAGCCATATGGACGACGAGGAGATCAAGGAAATCTCCCAGACCATGGCCAACCTGGGCAATGTCAGCTCGAACCTGGTCGAACGGCTGTTCGTCGAGTTCGCGGAGCAGATTTCGTCGACGGGATCGCTTGTCGGTTCCTACGATTCGACGGAGCGGCTGCTCACCAAGGCGCTCGACCCGGACAAGGTCGCCTCCATCATGGAGGAGATCCGCGGACCGGCCGGCCGCACCATGTGGGACAAGCTGGCCAACGTGAACGAGGTGGTGCTCGCGAACTATCTGAAGAACGAATACCCGCAGACCGTCGCGGTCGTGCTGTCGAAGATCAAGCCGGATCACGCCAGCCGCGTGCTGGGCGCGCTGCCTGAGAGCTTCGCGATGGAGGTCATCATGCGCATGCTGCGCATGGAGGCGGTGCAGAAGGAGGTGTTGGACGATGTCGAGCGGACGGTGCGCAACGAGTTCATGACCAACCTGGCGCGCACCGCCCGGCGCGACAGCCACGAGATGATGGCGGACATCTTCAACAGCCTGGACCGCAACACCGAGAACCGCTTCATGACGCTGCTCGAGGAGCGCAATCGCGACTCCGCCGAGAAGATCAAGGCCTTGATGTTCACCTTCGAGGACCTGCAGAAACTTGACCCGGGCGGCGTCCAGACGCTGCTGCGCAATGTCGACAAGGACAAGCTGGGGATCGCGCTCAAGGGCGCGTCGGAGCAGATCAAGGAGTTGTTCTTCTCGAACATGTCCGAGCGCGCGGCCAAGATCCTCAAGGAGGACATGGCCGCAATGGGCGCCGTGCGGCTGCGCGACGTGGACGAGTCGCAGATGGAGATGGTGAATCTGGCCAAGGATCTGGCGGCCAAGGGCGAGATCATCATTTCCGAGGGCGGCGCGGAAGACGAACTGATCTATTGAGCGCACGGCGTCCGCGCGGACGCCCGGGAACAGGAACCGCACCATAGTGGCGACCAAGTACAAACCTTTCCTGTTCGACCGCAGCTTCGACGAGCTCGACGAGGCCGGGGGCGGCCGCGCGCGCCCGGCGAACAGCGACCGGGACGATCCGGCGACGGCGGAGGCGGAGGACGCGCGGGGCGCAGACGGGGAGGCCGCGACGACCGAGGACCCGCCTCCCCCCGCCTATTCCGAAGAGGAGTTGGAGGCGGCCCGCACCGCCGCCTACGAGGAAGGTCGGCGCGAGGGGCTGGAAGCCGGCCGAAAGGAAGTGCTGGAGGACGTCGAAGCGCATCTCGCCGACGCCCTGGACGCGCTGGCGGCGCAGATCGGGCCGCTCGCCGCCCGTCAGAAGGAGGCGAATGAGCGCGCCGGCGCGCTGAGCGCCAAGATCGCGCGCGACATCTTCGAGCGTCTGATGCCCGCCTACGCGGCGCGTTACGGGGACGAGGAAGTGGTGCGCCTGGTCACGGAGTCCTTGGCGAGCCTGCAAGATGTAGGCAAGCTGACGGTGCGCGCGCCCGAGCGCTTGGCCGAGCCTTTGCGCGGCCGGCTGGAGGAGGTCGTCCGAAACGCCGGCTTCGAGGGCAAGCTCTCGATCGTCGGCGATCCCGACATGGGGCCGAGCGACGCCGCCGTCGATTGGGGGTCCGGCGGCGCGGAGCGGCGCTACGCGGACATCTGGGCGGCGATCGAAGGCGCGGTCAACCGGGCCGTCGCGGACCTTGGCCCAACCGAAGAAGCCCCGCCCGAGCCGGCCTCGCACGACGCCGCCACCGACGGGCCGGGGGAGGACTCACCGGCGGCGGACGGGCCGGGGACGGACGGGCCGGGGGCGGACGGGCCGGGGGCGGACGGACCGGCGGCGGACGGGCCGGCGGCGGACGGGCCGGCGGCGGAGGCGCGACAGACCGCCGAGGCGGAGAACGACGCGGTCGAGCCGGCCGTGGAAACCGATCCGAGCGCGCACGAGCGCTGATCAGGAGGGCGCAACATGGCGGATGATGGCGGCGACGAAGCCGGCGGCGCGGATGGCGCGAACGATGCGGCGGAGGATTCGGGCGACAGCCTGAACCTCAAGGAGTTCGAGAACCAGCCGGCGCAAGCGCCGGCGGAGGCGGAGAACGAGTTCTCCGGTCAGGAGTATGCGGCCGGCCCGAGCGGCGCCCGCGACCTGGAGGCGGTCTACGAGATCCCGGTCCAGGTCTCCGCGGTGCTGGGCAAGTCGAGCATGCAGGTGAGCAACCTTCTCAAGCTCGGCCGCGGCGCGGTGGTCGAGTTGGACCGCAAGGTCGGCGAAGCGATCGACATATATGTCAACAATCGGCTGGTGGCCCGCGGCGAGGTCGTCGTCGTCGACGACAAGCTGGGCGTGACCATGACCGAGATCATCAAGTCGGATAAGACCGGCGGCTGACGCCGCGCGGTCCGACGGGAACGGCGAAGAACGAATGGCGAGCGAAGCCGAGCAAGGCGGGCCGCAACGGCCCTTGACCCAGCCGTCGACGCGCACGGCGATCGACATCGCCACGATCGGCGGCATCGTCGCGGCCGCCGGGCTGATCATGACCGCCATCCTTCTGGGCGGGTCGCCGGGGGCCTTCATCGACCTGCCCGCCGTGCTGATCGTGATCGGCGGGACCTTCGGGGTCACCACCGCCTGCTTTTCGCTCAAGGACATGGGCGGCGCCGCCAAGACCGTATTCCGCACCATCATGCGCCCGCACGACCATCCCGGCGAGGCGGCGGTGCAGATGCTGCAACTGGCGCAGATCGCCCGTCATCGCGGCGCGCTGTCGCTGCAGGGCTACCTGGTCGCGCTGGAGGACAGCCCGATGCTGCATCAGGGCCTTCAGATGGTGATCGACGGCACCCCGGGGGACGATGTGGAGCGCATCATGCGCCGCGAGGTGCAGGCCATCGCCCAGCGCCAGAGCCGAAGCGTCTCGATCCTGCGCAAGGCGGCGGAAATCTCGCCCGCCATGGGCCTGATCGGAACCCTGGTCGGGCTGATCCAGATGCTCGGCAATCTGGACGATCCCAGCACCATCGGGCCCTCGATGGCGGTCGCGCTGCTGACCACCTTCTACGGCGCGCTGCTGGCCAATGTGGTCTTCACGCCGCTGGCCTCCAAGATGGAGCGCAACGCGGCCGAAGACATGCTGATCAACCACATGCACGTGATGGCGACGGCCTCCATCGCCCGGCAGGAGAATCCGCGCCGTCTCGAAATGCTGTTGAACACCATCCTCCCGCCGTCGGAGCGGGTGGATTATTTCGGCTGAGCCTGGGCGGATTGGAACGATGCGACTGCTGATTATCGGGAACCCTGGACGGGCACCTGACCGAGGCGAGCCAGATCGCGCTCAAGCGCGGGGCCAAGGTGCAGACGGTCGAGGCGATCGATGCGGGCCTCGAGCTTCTGCGCGCCGGCAAAGGGGCGGACCTCTGCCTGATCGACGTGCGCCTCAACATCGGGCGGCTGGTAAAGGCGTTGCAGTCGGAGCGGATCAGCGTCCCGGTCATCGCCTGCGGCATCGAGGGGACGGAGGCCGACGCGGCCGTGCAGGCGATTGAGGCGGGCGCCGCGGAATACATCCCCCTGCCCCCGGATCCGGATATGATCGCGGCCGTGCTGGAGGCGGTCGCCGAGGAGAGCAGCACCGTCATCAGCCGCGACCCGGCGACCAAGCAGGTCCTGCAGCTCGCCGACCAGATCGCGCCGAGCGACGCCAGCGTGCTGATCACCGGCGAAAGCGGCACCGGCAAGGAAGTCATGGCGCGCTACCTGCACGCCAAGAGCAAGCGGACCTCCGGGCCCTTCGTGGCGATTAACTGCGCCGCGATCCCGGAAAACCTCCTCGAATCCGAGCTCTTCGGCCATGAGAAGGGCGCTTTTTCGGGCGCGGTCGCCCGGCGCATCGGAAAATTCGAGGAAGCGACGGGCGGCACGCTGCTGCTCGACGAGGTCAGCGAGATGGACCCGCGCCTGCAGGCCAAGCTGCTGCGCGCGCTTCAGGAGCGGGAAATCGACCGCGTCGGCGGATCGAAGCCGGTGCGCGTCGACGTGCGCATCCTCGCCACCTCCAACCGGAATCTGCAGCAGGCCGTGCGCGACGGCGACTTCCGCGAGGATCTCTATTTCCGGCTGAACGTGGTCAATATCCGCCTGCCCTCGCTGCGCGAACGGCCGCAGGACGTCGCCGTCCTGGCGCAGCACTTCGCGAAGAAGTACGCCGAGAGCAACGGCCTGCCAGACCGCCCGATCGGGGAGGCGGCGATGGCGCGGCTCGCCGCCTATCCCTGGCCCGGCAACGTTCGCGAGCTCGAGAATGCGATGCATCGCGCGGTGCTGCTGGCGTCGGGCGACGAGATCGGTCCTGAGGCGATCCTGCTGACGGAGGGCGAGGCGCTGTCGGCCGCGACGGCGCCGCCGGCGCAGACGGCCGCCGCAGCGCCCGAAGCCGCCGACGCCGCGTCCCCCGAGGCCGGCGGCGCCGAGACGCTGATCGGCAAGACGGTGGCGGAGGTCGAGCGCGCGCTGATCATCGACACCCTGGATCATTGCCTGGGCAATCGAACCCACGCGGCCAACATCCTCGGCATCTCGATCCGAACCCTGCGCAACAAGCTGAAACAGTACAGCGAAGAAGGGTTCAGCGTGCCGACGCCGCGCGAATCGGAGCATCGTAGCGCCTGACGATCGACCGGCGGACGCCGGGCCGGTCGTTTTGGCGCGCATCCCGCCGCGGCGGGTGGACGACAGGCGGTTCCTGAGAGGCCATGGCGAACAGCGATTCGGACACCCCCGAAGGCGGTACGGTCCGCTCCGTCGGCGCAGCCGGCCCGGACGGCGCGGGCGCCGCCTTCGGGCGGTTCCGGTCCGCCCTGTTCTCGACCGAAATCTGGCTGCCGCTCGGCATCGTCGCCATTCTGGCGGTGCTGCTGATCCCGATGCCGACATGGCTTCTGGACATGTCGCTGGCGATTTCGATCACCTTCTCGGTGGTGATCCTGCTGACCGTCATCTTCATCGCCTCGCCGCTTGAACTGACCAGTTTTCCGACGATCCTCTTGATCGCGACCATGCTGCGGCTGGGTCTGAACGTCGCCTCGACGCGCCTCATCCTCTCTGACGGGCACACCGGGCCGGATGCGGCGGGGCGCGTGATCGAAGCCTTCGGAAGCTTCGTCGCCGGCGGCAACTACGTGATCGGCATCATCGTCTTCGGCATCCTGGTGATCATCAATTTCATCGTCATCACCAAGGGCGCCGGGCGCATCGCGGAGGTCGCCGCGCGCTTCACCCTGGACGCCATGCCGGGCAAGCAGATGGCGATCGACGCCGACCTCTCCTCCGGCCTGATCGACGAGGACCAGGCCCGCAGCCGGCGCAAGGAACTGGAAACCGAGAGCTCCTTCTTCGGGGCGATGGACGGCGCGTCGAAATTCGTGCGCGGCGACGCGGTCGCCGGCCTCCTCATCACCTTCATCAACATCATCGGCGGCATGATCATCGGCGTCGCCCAGCGCGACATGACGTTCGGCGACGCGGCCGAGAACTACACGCTGCTCACCATCGGGGACGGGCTGGTCAGCCAGATCCCCGCGCTGATCGTCTCCGTCGGCGCCGGCATGCTGGTGACCAAGGCCGGCGTGATCGGGGGCACCGACAAGGCGGTCTTCGGCCAGCTTTCCGGCTATCCGGCGGCCATGGGCATCGCCGCCTTCCTGTTGCTGATCATGGCGGCGATCCCCGGGCTGCCGGCCTGGCCCTTCCTGATCATGGCGGCGACGGCGGGCGGCCTCGCCTTCTATGTCAGCCGGCGCGCCGCCATGGAGAAAGCCGACGCACAGGCCCGCGCCGTCCAAGAGGAAGAGACGACAGCGGCGGCGTCCGCGGCAGAGGAGCCGATCTCCTCCGCCCTGCAGATGGACCTGATCCGGCTGGAGCTCGGCTACGGCCTGCTGCCGCTGATCAACGCCAACGCCGAACAGCGCCTGACCGACCAGATCAAGGCGCTGCGCCGGCAGATCGCCTCCGACATGGGCTTCGTGATGCCCGCGGTGCGCATCCAGGACAATCTGCAGCTGCCCGCCAACACCTATGTCATCCGCATCAAGGAGATCGAGGCGGGCCGCGGCGATTTGCGCCCCAACATGTTGATGTGCATGGACCCGCGCGGCCAGAAGATCTCGCTCCCGGGCGAGGCGACGACGGAGCCGACCTTCGGGCTGCCCGCCGTCTGGGTGCAGGAGAACCAGCGCGAAGAGGCGATGTTCCGCGGCTACACGGTGGTCGACAGCTCCACCGTGATCACCACGCACCTGACGGAGATCGTGAAGGACAACATGTCCGAACTGCTCTCCTACGCGGAGACGCAGAAGCTGCTCGACGAGCTGCCGTCGTCGCAGCAGAAGCTGGTCGGCGATCTGATCCCGAGCCAGTTCACCCTCGGCTCGGTGCAGCGGGTGCTGCAGAACCTGCTGTCGGAGCGGGTCTCGATCCGCGACCTGCCCACAATCCTGGAAGGGCTGGCCGAAGCCGTCGGCTACACCCGCAACATGACGCAGATCACGGAGCATGTGCGCGCCCGCCTGGCGCGCCAGATTTCCGACGCCAACACCAACGACTCCGGCGTCGTGCCGCTGGTGACGCTGTCTCCGCAATGGGAGCAGACCTTCGTCGAGAGCATCGTCGGTCAGGGCGACGACAAGCAGCTCGCCATGCCGCCCTCCAAGCTGCAGGAATTCATCAACGGCGTGCGCCAGACCTTCGAGCAGCAGGCCATGGCCGGCGAGACGCCCGCGCTGCTGGTGAGCCCGCAGATCCGCCCCTATGTGCGCTCCGTGATTGAGCGCTTCCGGCCGATCACCGTCGTGCTCTCGCAGAACGAGATCCACCCCAAGGCGCGGATCAAGACGGTGGCCAGCATATGAGCCGGCGGCCCAAGGGTACGGGGAAGGGGAAGGCGCTGACGCCGGCCCGGCGGATGCGGTAGGCTCACGCCATGCGCTTGAAGAGTTTCCATGCGGACAGTCTCGCCGCCGCGCTCGCGCTGGCGCGCGAGGCGCTGGGGGCGGACGCCATCATCGTCGCCACCCATGAGGAGGAGGAGCCCGGCCGCGGCGCGCGCGTCACCGCCGCGATCGAGGAGCGCGACGATCCCGCGCTCTCCGACTGGGAGGCGGGCGACCGCGACGCGGCGCTAGAGGCGGTTATGGAGGTGCTGGAGCGGCACGGGACGCCGCGCGCGCTGACCGACCGGCTGGTGCAGGCCGCCGCCGACAGCGAGGAGCTGGACGTCAGCCTTGCGCTGGCAGGCGCGCTCGACCGGCTGTTCGCCTTCCGGCCGCTGCCGGACGCGGCGGGCGGCAAGCCGCTGATGCTGATCGGTCCGCCGGGCGGGGGCAAGACCGTCACCTGCGCCAAGATCGCCGCCCGCCTCGCCGTCGCCTATGAGGAGCGCGACGAGCCGCCGCCGGTCGTGCTGATCGGGGCCGACCCGATGCGCGTGGCCGCCATGGACCAGCTCAAGGCCTATGCCGAGCGTCTGGGCGCGCGCTTCGAAGCCGCGCCGGACGCCGCCGCGCTCGGCGAGGCGCTGGGGCGCTGCGGGCGGCGCGATCTGGTGATCATCGACACTCCCGGCTGCAATCCCTACGAGCTCGAAGAGTTGGCGCATCTCATCGAACTCGCCGCGGCGGCGGAGCTGGAGCCGGTGCTGGTCCTGGCCGCAGGGCGCGACGCCGAGGAGGCGGCCGATCTCGCCACCGCCTTCCGCCCGGTCGAACCGACGCGGCTGATCGCCACCGGGCTCGACATCGCGCACCGCCTGGGCGCGCTGCTTGCCGCGGCGGAGGCCGGGCGCCTCGCCTTCTGCGAAGCGAGCCGCAGCCCGCGCATCGCGGAGGGGCTGAAGCCGCTCAACCCCTTGAGCCTGGCGCGTCTGCTGCTGCCGCACGCAGGCGGCGAAAGCGCGCCGGCCTCCGTCCCGGCTTCCGCGCCGGCCGCCGCGCCGGGCGACCCGGCGGAGCCGCGCCCGCGCGACGAGGCGGCCCCGCCGTCTCCGCCCGACGACGCGCTGCCGGACGGTCTGCGCGAGGCCCTGGAGGCCGCCCGCAGCCGCGCCTTCGACGAAGAGGACGACACAGACGAACCGGACGCGCCGCGCCCACGCTTCGGCCGCGGCGACGGATGACGCCCATGCCGATCCGCCGCCCCCAAGAGAGCACACCGCACCGCCCAAGGTGACCGAGAGATGAGCAGCACCGCCCCCTCCCCCGCCTCCAGCGCGAAGGCCGCCGGCGATCCGACCGGCCGGATCATCGCGGTCGCCTCCGGCAAGGGCGGCGTCGGCAAGACCTGGTTCGCGGTGACGCTGAGCCACGCGCTGGCCCGCGCCGGCCGCAAGATCCTGCTGTTCGACGGCGATCTGGGCCTCGCCAATGTCGACATCCAGCTGGGTCTGACGCCGAAGCGCGATCTCGCCGTCGCGCTCGACGGGCGGGCGCCGTTGAAATCCTGCGTGACGCGCTTCCAGACGGCGGGCTTCGACATCCTGGCCGGGCGCTCCGGCTCCGGCTCGCTGGCGAGCCTGCCGGCTCCGCGGATCGAGCGGCTGCAGCGCGACCTGCTCGCGCTGGCCGCCGATTACGACCGCGTGGTGATCGATTTGGGCGCGGGGGTCGACCGCACGGTGCGCCAGTTCGCCGCGCGCACCGGGCGCTGCCTCTTGCTTGTGAACGAGGAGCCGACCTCGCTGACCGACGCCTACGCCTTCCTGAAGCTCCTGTGGGCCCAGCATCCGGAGGTCGCGGTCGATATCGTCGTCAACGCCGCGGAGACGCCGGAGAAAGGCCGCAAGACCTACGAGACGCTGGCCAAGGCCTGCGTGAGCTTCCTGAAGCGCGAGCCGGGGCTCGCCGGCGTGATCCGTCGCGACCGCCGCGTGCGCGAGGCGATCCGCGCCCAGACGCCGCTTCTCGCCCGCTCGCCCGACTCCGACGCCGGCGCCGACGTGGAACGCATCGCAGCCGCCCTGTAGGCGGCGCCGGGGTCAGGCCTTGCAACGCCGAGGCCGCGTCCTCCGAGACGCCGCCTCCTGGCGGCTCCTCAGGACGAGGGCTATGCGCTTGAGCCCAAAACCTCAGACCTCTCCCTGAGAAGGGCGCGGCGGCGCCCGTCTCGACGGGCGGGAGACCGTCGTCCGGCGACGCCCCCCCTCTCACACGCGGCTGACGCCGATCAGCGCCGAGCCCGCCCCGCCGGCCAGGATGCCGAAGAAGTCGGTCCGGTTACTTTTGTTCCAAGAGGTGGGGGGCATAGATCTTTTCCTCACAGTAGTTGAAAGTCAGGGGGGGGGCGCGGTGGAATTTGGTCGCAGCCGAGTGCACACCAGATTCACAGCCTGCGCGAAGATATCCAAGGCGTCCGGCACATGGCTGTGGTGAAAGCCGACCCCTATGGAAACACTCTGAACGAGAGGCGCCGTCACAAAGCACGAGGTCCGAGGCCCTATCTCGCCGAAGCCGCATGTCATGCAGATGCGGGCCTTGCCCGCTTCCTTGATCCAGATCGGATCATCGGTCAGGCGGTCGGGGCAGATCAGAAAACCCGACTGCTGATCGGGGCGGCAGCGCTCGCGACAGGCCGTCGCATGTTGTAGGTCGCGGAGATCGGGTTGTCATAGACGATGGAGGAGAGGGTGATCGTCGCGTAGCGCTCAAGCTCCGCCAGCGTCAGCACGCGGTTGTTGCCGTCGAAGGGATCGGGGGCGTAGGGGGTGCGGTCGGGCAGTTCGGCCTCGATGCGCATAGCGCCTCGACCTCGGCCGAGCTGGGCCGGCGGTCGGCGCTGTAGGGCAGATAGGCCCGCGGGATGTCGAAAGTCCGCCCGCGGATGCTATGCGCGACCGGCGTCATGTCGCCGGTGAAGACCCGCGGCGACTGCACGATGAAGCCCAAGACATAACCCGACCCGCAACACAGCGGCGACAGCCCCCAGGCCAGCAGTCCGAGCGCCGCCGCCAAGCCGGCCAGCAGCCAAAGCGCCTTGCGTCCGCGTCGCGTCAAGTCGGCGTCCTTTCCAGAAGCGGGGCGGCGGCTGCTTCAATCCAAGAAGAGCGCTCCCCGGGAAACACGCGTCCCGAGAGCATAGAATGGACTTTCGGTCGCATTTTTCAATATTCCTGAACCTACAAAAAAGAACAAAATTGGTTTATGCACCTTACCCTCGCGCTTCGCCCCTCGCTGCGGTACAGTGCTTGCATCGCCTGGACGACTCCCGGCGCCGGGCGCAGAAGCGCCGGCCGGCCGGGGTCGCAAGGCGAAGGAGCGGCCGGAGAACCGGCCGAGGACGCTCATGAACACGCCCATCCCCCCCGGCGCGGCCGGCGACGCGGCCGCACAGCCAGGCGCCGGCCGGACGCTCGGCCTGACGCCGCATCTGATCCGCCAGTTCGCCGGCGGCGCGGCCATCCAGGGTCGGGTGACCGCCACCGGCGGCGAAGGCCGCCTGCAGATTGCCACGCCGCATGGAACCCTGACCCTGCAGACGGCGACCAGCCTGCCGCCGGGCACCCCGGTCAGCCTGCAACTCACCAACCCGGGCCCGCCCGCACAGCTCGCCGTGACGCCCCAGGCGCCGGGCGGCGCCGGCGGCCAGGGGGGCGGCCAGGGCGGGGGCCAGGGCGGGGGCCAGGCCGGTCAGACGCTGGCCGCGCGCCTCGCCGCGCCCCCCACGGCGCCGCCCACGCCCACAGGCGCCAACGCCCAAGCCGCAACCGCGCAATCCAGAGCCGCCGGCGCGCCGGCGCAGCCCGCGGTGCTGACCAGCCTGACCACGGGAACCGTGCTGCAGGCGACCGTCACGGGCCCGCCCGCCGGGTCGGCCGCGACGCAGGGAACGACCCCGGGCGCTGCGGCCGGCGGCCGGCCCTCTGCGAGCGCGAACCCCGCACCGTCCGGAGGGGCCGCCGCCGGCTCGGCGTCTTCGGCCGGCGCGGCGCCGACAAGTCCCGCGGGCCTGCAAGCCGCCCTGGCCGCCGGCCGCGCGCTCCCGCCCGGAACCGGGCTTGCCGTCCGCCTGCTGGCGGCGGCGCCGCCCGGCCAGACGCTCCCCGCCCCCGGCGGCGCCGGCGGCGGCGGGGCGATGCTGAGCGGAACCGTGACCGGCCAGACCCCCGGCGGCCAAGCCCTGGTCGCCACCTCCGCCGGGACCCTGACCCTTTCGACCGGCGGCGCGCCGCCGACGGGGACGCAGATGCTGCTGGAACTCGCCGGCGCCCCGCGCCCCCCCGTCCCCGGCGCCCCCGCCCCCGCCGGCGCCGGCGCGCCGTTTGCGGCGCTGGCGGACGCGCTCGCCCTGCTCGGCCGCGCGGGCGGCGTGGGCGACGCGCAGCCGGCGGCGCAGCAGGCGCTGCAGACGCTGCAGTCGGTGCTGCCCCAGCCGACGGCGCAGCTCGGGACCTCGATGCTGTTCGTGCTGCAGGCGCTGCGCGGCGGCGGGCTGGAGCGGCTGGTCGGCGGCGAGCGCGCCCAGACGATCGAGCGACTGCAGCGCGGGCTGGGCGAACGGATCGAGGGCGACCTGCGCGGCGCAGCCGCGGGCCGCGCGCGCGACGGCGCGGGCGGGGAATGGCGGGCGCTCTCCCTGCCGCTCCTGACCGAGGGCGAGTTGGAGCGCATCCGCCTCTATCTGCGCGACCGCGCGCCGGAGGACGAGGAGGCCGGCGCGGCGAACGGCCCGCGCGCGACGCGCTTCATCCTGGAGGCGAGCTTCTCGCGCCTCGGGCCGATGCAGTTCGACGGGCTGGTGCGGGACAAGACGCTCGACCTGATGATCCGCAGCCATCAGCCGCTGGAGGCGGAGGACCGCGATGCGATCCGCGGCCTCTTCGCCGATGTGGTGAGCGCGCTGGGCTATGGCGGGTCGGTCGCCTTCCAGGTCGTGCGCGCCTTCGATATCCTGCCGGTCGAGGAGGCCGCCGGGGAGCCCGGCGGGATGACCGTATGAGCGATGCGCCCGACCTCTCCAAAGCGGCCGAAGAGGCCGCACGCGCCGAGGACGCCGCCCGCCCGATCGAGGCGGCGGAGAACCCCAATCCGCGGATCGACTATCTGGTCCGCCTCGAAGGGGAGACGACCGGCGCGCGCGATCACGGCGGCCCCGCCCGCGTGGTGCTGAGTTACGTGCCGGACAAGCGGATCGTGCGCCAGGCGGCCTTCCGCGACTATCTGGCGGGCCTGACCGGGATCGAGGCCGGCGCCAACCTGCCCGAGCGCCTCGCCCTGCGCATCCTGGGCGACTTCAATGACGAGTTGGTGCCGCGCTGGGTGCAGGTGGTCGTCGCCACGCCCGGCGACGCCGGGCACCGGGTGCTGGTCGAGGACCGCCAGCCGAAGTGGGACAACCGCGTGCTGCTCGCCCGCGCCGCGGGGCTCTGACGCCCCCTCCCCACCGAACCGGCGCCCCGGCGCCCGCCAACCCGGCAAGACTCGCCCCCCTGCGCGGTCCGACTCCGCCGGGCGTCCGCCCGGAAGTCCCGGCGGCGCGTTGGATTCCTTAGCGATTCGGGATTGGCACGGCGTTTGATTCGCTCTCGCTCGAACCAAGGCCGGCCGCGCTGGGAAGCGGCCGCGCTGCAAAAGGGAGCGGCAAGAATGACCGAGCACGCCCTCAACCCGCGTATCCCCGACGCCGCGGAGGATCCGGCGGAGCGCCTGGCGCGCGAGCTGCTGGAGCGGCTCGGCGGGACCGAAGCCGACGATGCGCGTCCCGGGGAGAGCTATCGCCGCCTGCTGCGCGAGGCGCTGGCCGCCGCGGCGGAGGCGCGCGGCGAACTCCTCAAGGAACGGCGCGAGGCCGAACGGCTGCGCCGCCTGTCGATCACCGACGAGCAGACCGGCATCCTGAACCGCCGCGGATTCGAGGAGGCGCTGAACCGCGCCTTGGCGCGCCTGCAGCGCACCGGAGAGACCGGATTGCTGCTCGTCATCGACCTCGACAATTTCAAACAGATCAACGACCGGCACGGCCATGCGGCGGGCGACCTGGTCCTGAGCGTGGTCGCAACGCTGTTGTCGCGGCACACCCGCGCGACGGACGCGGTCGCGCGCCTCGGCGGCGACGAGTTCGCGGTGATCCTGGGCGGCGCGGACGAGATGGCGGGCCGCATCAAGGCGGCGCGCCTGGAAGCGCTCTTGAACGGGCTGGAGGCGCCATGGCGCGGGGCGCGCATCGCGGTCGCCGCCTCGGTCGGCGCCGTCGGCTACGGCGGCGACGACCTGCCGTCCGACGTCGTGCACCGCGCGGATCTGGACATGTACCGCAAGAAGCGGATGACGGCCGCCGGGTCGCCCGGTGCGGCCAACGCCGAGGCCGGGCGATCCCCGCTGATCACCCTGCCGCCGGCCTGACCAACGCGGATCGACCAAGAAAAGGGCGGCCCCGGCGGGGCCGCCCTTCCGCGTCAGCTTCTGGAGGTCGGTTCAGGCCGCCTTCAGGTTCTGGTTGGCGAAGTCCCAATTGACCAGATGCTCCAGGAACGCGCCCATATAGTCCGGGCGGCGGTTCTGGTAGTCCAGGTAATAGGCGTGCTCCCACACATCCATGGTCAGGATGGGGGTCTTGCCCTCGACCAGCGGGGTGCCGGCGTTGGGGGTCTTCTCGACCTTCAGCTTGCCGCCGTCCAGCGTCAGCCAGGCCCAGCCGGAGCCGAACTGGGTCGCGCCCGCATTCTTGAACTGGGTCGCGAACTCCTCGAAGGAGCCGAAATCCTCGGCGATCTTGTCGGCGATGTCGCCGGTCGGCTGTCCGCCGCCGTTCGGGCCCATGGAACGCCAATAGAAGGTGTGGTTCCAGACCTGGGCCGCCTGGTTGAACAGGCCCTGGTCGCCCTTGTCGTGGGCCGCCTGCGCGATCTCCTCGATCGAGGCGTTCTCCAGATCGGTCCCCGCGATCAGCTCGTTCGTCTTCACCACATAGGCGTTGTGGTGCTTGCCGTGGTGGAAGCTGAGCGTCTCGGCCGAGATGTGCGGCGCGAGCGCATCCTGCGCATACGGCAGATCGGGCAGTTCGATAGCCATTCTCTCCTCGCTTTCCCTATCCGGATGTCGTGTTGATGTGAGGTCTTGTTTCGGCAGGTTGTTGTAGCCCGGCCGCCGCCACGGACCGCCGGACGCGTCATTTCCCCACGCGCAATGTAAGCGTTCGGCCCCGGCGATCAACCCGAACCGGGCGGCTTTTCCGCGCCCTCCGGCTTCTTCTCGGCCTGCTTTTCCCAGCCCCCGGCGGTCTGTCGCCAATAGGTCAGATGGGCGCCGCCCGCAGTCTCGCGCTTCCAGGCGGCGCGGGCGGCCCGGACCGCCTCGTCGTCGCGGCCGTCGAACAGGCGGCAGACGAGATCGTAGCCCGCGAGGGTCGCCGCCTCCGCCCCGTCGGTCAAAAACAGGACGGCGGCGCCGTTCGGATTCTCCTCCGCGTCGGTCAGCCAGATCGGCTGCTGCGCCGCGTGCCCGTCGGCCGCCGACCCGTGCGGCAGGAAGGAGCGGTCGTCAAAGGTCCACAGATGGTCGGCCAGCGCCTCCACCCGCTCGGCGGAGCCCGCGCGCACCACCGCGCGCCATCCCCGCTCCAGGCAGCGGGCGAGCAGGACCGGGAGCGCCGCCTCAAGCGTCGCCCGTTCGAGGTGATAGTAGCGGATCTCCATCGCCGCCCCCTCGCCCGCCTGCGCCGAGGCGCGCCGCCGTCAGCCGTAATGATCGGCGACGAAGCGGTCGAGCAGTCGCACCCCGAAACCGGTCGCCCCCTTCGGAACCGTCGGCTTGTCCTTGCTCGACCACGCGGTGCCGGCGATGTCGATATGCGCCCATTTGGTCTTTTCGACGAAGCGCTGTAGGAACTGCGCGGCGGTAATGGAGCCCGCCGGGCGGCCGCCGACATTCTTCATGTCGGCGATGTCGGACTTGATCTGCTTGTCGTACTCATCGCCGAGCGGCAGGCGCCAGACCTTCTCGGCGCTGGCGACGCCGGCCGCGGCGAGCCGTTCGGCCAATTCGTCGTCGTTGGCGAACAGCCCGGCGTGCTCGTGCCCCAGACCGATGATGATGGCGCCGGTCAGCGTCGCCAGATCGATCACGATCTGCGGCTTGTACGCCCGCTGCACATGGGTCAGCACGTCGCACAGGACCAGCCGGCCCTCGGCGTCGGTGTTGATCACCTCGATCGTCTGACCGGACATGGAGGTGACCACGTCGCCGGGGCGCTGGGCGTTCCCGTCGGGCATGTTCTCGACCAGTCCGATGGCGCCGATCGCGTTCACCTTCGCCTTGCGGCCGGCGAGCGCCTTCATAAGGCCGGCGACGCAGCCCGCGCCGCCCATGTCCCACTTCATCTCCTCCATCCCGCCGGCGGGCTTGAGCGAGATGCCGCCGGTGTCGAAGGTGACGCCCTTGCCGACGAAACAGATCGGCCGCTGGGTCTTGGCGGCGCCGGTCCACTTCATGATCGCGACCTGACTCTCGCGCCGGGACCCCTGCCCCACCGCCAGCAGCGCGCCCATGCCGAGCTTCTGCAACTTCTTCTCGCCCATCACCTCGACCTCGACGCCGAGGTCGCTGAGCTCCTTCACCGCCTTGGCGAAGCTCTCGGGATAGAGCACGTTCGGCGGCTCGGACACCAGATCGCGGGTGAAGAAGACGCCCGCGGCCACCGCCTCGCGCTCCTTGAAGAGCTTGCGGGCCTTGGCGGGCTCGGCCGATTCGACGGCGAGCTTCTTGAGCGTCGGCTTGTCGGAGACCTTCTCCTTGGTGCGGTACTTGTCGAAGCGATAGCTGGCCAGCAACGCGCCGTAGCCGACGTCGGCTGCGGCGTCGCCGGCCGCCTCCGCGCCGAGATCGACGCAGACGAGCGCCTCCTTCTCGCCGTCGCCGTTCAGCGCCTTCGCCAAACGGCCCCCGACATCCTGCCACTGCAAGTCGCTCAAACCCCGGCCGACGCCATACAGATAGACGCGGCTGTAGGCGGCGTCCGATGGCGCCACGAGGGTCAGGTGGTCCCCGACTTTGCCGGTGAAGCGGCTGACCTTGAGCGCGCGCGATACGGCGCCGCCGACCTCCGCGTCGATGCGCTGGGCGGCGGGGCCGAGCTTCCGACCCTCCTCCACAGCGACGGCGACGGCGCCGGCGGCGGACTTCTTGGGCGTAGCTTTCGCCGTCGCCTTGGGCGCATCGGAAAAGGTCACTTTGGGCGCGAAGGTCATGATCGGACTCGAAAGCTCCATGTGGTTGTCGCACTGCGCTGCGGCGCCGCGGACGGGGCCGGCTAAGTCTAGCCCGCCGGCCGCGCGCTTGAAAAGCGCCGCCGCCGAGCGAAGGGGCCGTCCCAACGGCGCGGCCGGAAACGCTCGCCCGCGCAGGCCCGGGAAGTTGGGCGTTTTTGCGGCGCCGGCGCGAAACAGCGTGCGCCCTATCGCCCTTTTTGCTAGGAAAACAAGGAACCTAGGGGCGAAACCCGACCACGGGCCGCTATAAACCGATGCATCGCGTCACACGCTACATGGTGAACCAGATCGCGACCGTCACGCTGTTCGCGACGGTCGTCCTGTGCCTGGCCGTGCTTCTGGTGCAGTCGGTGCGCCTGGTGGACCTGATCGTCAATCGCGGGGTGGGCCTCAGCCAGTTCGGCTACATGGCCTCGCTGATGATCCCGCGGTTCGTCGCGCTGGTCATGCCGATCGCGCTCTTCGGCGCGACCCTCTTCACCTACAACCGCATGATCAACGACAGTGAATTGGTGGTGTTGCGCTCGGCCGGCCTCAGCACGTCGGGCCTGGCGCGCCCCGCGCTGATCGTCGCGCTCGGCGCCTCCGCGGTCTGTTTCGCAATGACGCTCTACCTGATGCCGGCGGCGGCGAAGGAGCTGCGCTACCATCTGGAGGAGACCCGCTCGCAATGGGGCGCGGCGCTCCTGCAGGAAGGCAAGTTCACGAATATCGGGGACTCGGCGACGATGTTCGTGCGCGAGCGCACGCCGGGCGGCGATCTCTTGGGCATCCTCTATCACAGCCAACCGCCCGATCAGGACCCATTCACGGTGATCGCCGAACGCGGCGCCGTCGTGGAGACGAGCCAAGGGCCGCGCATCGTCGTCCTGAACGGCACGCGGCAATCCTTTTCCGACGGCCGCATGCATCTGGTGCGCTTCGACCGCAGCACCATCGATCTCGGCGGGGCGTCGAACGCGCCGGAGAACTACTGGGACCAGCCGGAGGAGCGGTTCCTGTCGAGGCTCCTCAATCCCGGGACGACCGATCCCAACGACGTCTACTATCGCGACAAGCTGATCGCGGAGGGACACGGGCGCCTCGTGCTGCCCCTGCTGCCGCTGACCTACGCGGCGATCGCGCTCGTCTTCATGTTGCGCGCCTCCTTCTCGCGGCGCGGCAATCTGGCGGGAATCCTGACCGCCGTCGGGCTCATGACGGCGGTGCTCGTCGCCCATCTCTCGCTGCTGAACGCCGCCGGGAGGAATCCGTCACTGTTGCCGGCGCTGTGGGCCAACGCGTTGATCCCCTTGGCGCTTTCCGTGACCCTCCTGCTGAAACCGCGCCGGCACAAGCGCCGCCCGCCGCCGCGCGACGACGGGCCCGCCGACGCGGCCGGTCAGCCGGCGGAATAGCGGAAGGCTGCGATGCGCACGTCGATCCTCCTCTCCCGCTATCTGGGGCGGCAGTTCGCCTTCTGGTTCGCGTCCGTCTTCCTGACCCTGATGTCGATCGTGGCGATGTTCGACATCGTCGAACTGCTGCGCCGGGCCTCGGGCAAGCAGGCGGTCACCACCGAGGTCATCATCCAGATGTCGCTCTTCAAACTGCCGCATCTGGTTCAGGACATGCTGCCCTTCGCCGTCCTGATCGGCGCGATGCTGACCTTCTGGAGGCTGGCCAAGGCGAACGAACTGGTCGTCGCGCGCGCGGCCGGCGTGTCCGTCTGGCAATTGCTGGCCCCCCCAGTGCTGCTCACCTTGCTGATCGGCGTCACCTTGATCACCGCCTTCAATCCTTTCGCCGCGGCGATGCGCGCGCAGTACGAACAGCTCGAAGCCAAGTACCTCAGCCAGCAGCGCAACGAACTCGCCGTCTCCGAGAGCGGCGTCTGGCTGCGCCAAGGGTCCCGGGATCGGCAGTCGGTGATCCACGCCTCGGACGTCGACGCGCGGGGCGGGGTGCTGATCGACGTCACGGTCTACCGGCTGGAGGATCAGGACCGGTTCGTCGGCCGGATCGATGCGGCGCGCGCTATCCTGCGGGACGGCTTTTGGGAACTGCAGGAAGCCTTCGTCTCGGAGCCGGACGAGGCCACCGTCCCGCACACGGGCTATCGGCTCCCCACGGATCTGACGCTGGACAAGATCCAAAACAGCTTCGCGTCGGCCGACACACTCAGTTTCTGGGAGCTCCCCAGTTTCATCGGCACGATGGAGGACGCCGGCTTCAACGCCAACATCCATCGCCTCTATCTGCACTCGCTGCTGGCGACGCCGCTGCTGCTCTGCGCGATGGTTCTGGTGGCGGCGACCTTCACGATCCGGGCCGGGCGGCGGTCGCGCACCGGCCTGATGATCGTGGGCGGGGTCGCCAGCGGCTTCCTGCTTTACTTTTTCACCAACGTGGTCCACGCCCTCGGTCTCTCCGCCAGCATCCCGGCGCAATTGGCCGCCTGGATGCCCGCCGGCGTCAGCACCATGCTGGGCGTGACCGCGTTGCTGCACTTGGAGGACGGATGATCAGAGGCTACGAGGCGCGTCGGCGGAGCCTCCGCATGATGTTGGCGGGACTGCTGGTCTGGGTCACGGCCGGCGCAGTCGGCGCGGCCGCGCCCGCCTCCGCTCAGGACAACGTCCTGCGCATCGCCGCGGTCGTCAACGGCGACGTCATCTCGGTCTACGATCTGCAGAACCGGCTCGCGCTGGTCGCGCTCTCTTCCGGCCTGACGCTCGACCAGGAAACCCAGCGCCGGCTGCTGCCCCAGGTCATGCGGGGCATGATCGACGAGAAACTGCAGCTTCAGGCCGCAGGAGAGGCCGGCGTGCGCGTGACCGAGCGGGAGATCGAGAGCGCCGTCGAGAATCTGGCGGGACGCAACAACATGTCGCCGGAGGGAATGCGCCAGTTCCTGGCCGCGCGCGGCGTTGCAGAGAGCGCGCTGCGCGCGCAGATCGAACCCCAGATCGCCTGGACGAAATACGTCCAGCGGCGTCTGAGCCGCGACGTCCGCGTCGGCGAGGACGAAGTCGACGAAGAGCTCGCCCGCCTCGTCGACGTCGCGGACGAACCGCAGCGGCGGGTCTACGAGATCTTCCTGACGGTCGACAATCCGGACCGCGCCTCGGAGGTTCGCCTGAACGCCGAGCGGCTCCTGACGCAGATTCGCGGCGGCGCGGACTTCTCCTCGATCGCGCGCAGCTTCTCGCAGAGCTCGACCGCCCCGCAGGGCGGCGACCTCGGGTGGGTCTTGCCGGGTCAGCTCGAGCCGCAGCTGGACGCCGTTCTGCAGCAGTTGAACCCAGGGATGGTGTCCCGGCCGATCCGCACGGTGTCGGGCTATTATCTGCTGTTCGTGACGGACGAGCGGATCGCGGGGGTCGACCCGCTGGACGCCCGCATCGATTTGGCCCAGATGACGGTTCGGCCGCCGCAGGAACAGGACGCGCGCGCCGCGGTCGAGGCGGCGCTCAGGCAACGCATTCCGACGCTCGGCGGGTGCGCCGATTTGCAAGCCTTGGGCGAGGGGCGTCCCGACGCGACCATCGCCCGGGCGGACGGCGTGCGCCTGGGCGATCTGCCGGAAGCGGTGCGCCGCGCGATCGAACCGCTTCAGCCCGGCCAAACGAGCCTGCCGATCGAGCGCAACGGCGCGCTCATCGTCATCGGCGTCTGCGACCGCCAGGAGGCGGCGGCGAACCTGCCCGGCCGCGAAGCGATCGGGCAGCGGCTGATGGCGGAGCGCCTCGACCTGCGCGCCCAGCGCGAGTTGCGCGACCTGCGCCAGGCGGCGTTCGTCGACGTCCGGCTGTGAGGGCCGCCTCCCTTCCCTTGGCGCTCACCATGGGCGAACCTTCGGGCGTCGGCGGCGAACTCGCCCTGAAGGCGTGGCGCCGGCGTAGGGAGGCCGCCTTGCCGCCCTTCTTCCTGCTCGACGATCCGGCCCGCCTCTCGGCGCTGGCGGCGCGCGCCGGCCTGGACGCGCCGGTGGAGCGCGTCGCCGACCCGGCGGAGGCCGTCCAGGCCTTCGATCGGGCGCTGCCCGTGTTGGCGCTCGACGCGCCGTGCGCGGCCGCGGCGCCCGGGCGGCCCGACCCGGCCTTCGCCGACGCCGTGCTGGAATCGATCGACCGCGCCGTGCGCTATGCGCAAGCGGGGGCGGCTGGCGGCGTCGTCACCAACCCGGTCCAGAAAAGCAGCCTCTACGACGCCGGCTTCCGCCATCCGGGCCATACCGAGTATCTCGCCCATCTGACCGGGGCCGAGCGCTCGGTCATGATGCTGGTAGCCCCGGGCCTGCGCACGGTTCCGGTCACCATCCATCTGGCGCTGGCCGAGGCGATCCGCGCCCTGTCGACGGATCTGATCGTCGCCACCGGCCGCATCGTCGACGCCGCGCTCAAGCGCGATTTCGGGATCGCGGCGCCGCGTCTGGCGCTCGCCGGCCTGAACCCGCACGCCGGAGAGGGCGGGGCCCTCGGCCGCGAGGAGATCGAGATCATCGCGCCGGCCGCCGACATCCTGCGCGCCGAGGGCGCGACCATCCTCGGCCCCTTGCCCGGCGATACGATGTTCCATGAGGAAGCCCGGGCGCGCTACGACGCCGCGCTCGGCATGTATCACGACCAGGCGCTGATCCCGGTGAAGACGCTGGATTTCCATGGCGGCGTGAACATGACGCTCGGTCTGCCGATCATCCGCACCTCGCCGGATCACGGCACCGCGCTGGACCTCGCGGGGACGGGCGCGGCGCGCGCCGACAGCCTGATCGCCGCCATCCGCCTGGCCGGCGAGGCGGCGGCGCATCGGGCCGCCGCGCCGTCGCCCGCGCGGCCATGAGCGATACGGACGTTGCGGCGCGCCTCGCCGCCCTGCCGCCCTTGCGCGCCGTCATCGCGGAGGCGGGCCTGAGCGCCCGCAAGGGGCTGGGTCAGAACTTCCTGCTCGACCTCAACCTGACGGGCAAGATCGCGCGGGCCGCGGCGCCGCTCGACCAAGGCACCGTGATCGAGATCGGACCCGGCCCCGGCGGCCTGACGCGCGCGCTGCTGGCCGAGGGGGCGGCGCATCTCGTCGCGATCGAGAAGGACCGCCGCTGCGTCGACGCGCTCCAACCGCTGATCGCGGCCGCCGACGGCCGCCTGACGCTGGTCGAAGCGGACGCGCTCGCCGTCGATTTCGAAGCGCTGGGGCCGCCCCCTCGGCGCATCGTCGCCAACCTGCCCTACAATGTGGCGACGCCGCTTCTCATCGGCTGGCTGAAGCGCGCCGAGCTGTTCGAGACCCTCGTCCTGATGTTCCAGAAGGAGGTGGCGGAGCGCATCACCGCCGACCCGGGCGACGCCGCCTACGGCCGCCTGGGCGTGCTGACCGGCTGGCGGGCGGAGGCGCGCCTACTCTTCACCCTACCGCCGCGCGCCTTCACGCCGCCGCCCAAGGTGGAAAGCGCGGTGGTCGAAGTCCGCCCGCGGGTTCCCGCGCCCGAGGACTGTCGGATCGAGGATCTGGAGCGGGTGACGGCCGCCGCCTTCGGCCAGCGCCGCAAGATGCTGCGCCGGTCGCTGAAGAGCCTGACGCCGGATGCGGAAGCGCTTCTCGCCCACGCGGGCGTCGCGCCGACCAAGCGCGCGGAAGAACTCTCCATCGCGGAGTTCGCGACCTTGGCGCGTCTTTCGAACAGCGCGCCGGAAGAGCGCACGACGTGACGCGCCGCGCGCTCAACGCCCTTCGCGCAGCCCCTTCACGAAATCGCTGAGGCCGGTCTGGCGGCGTCGGCGCAGGCGTTCGGAGGTCAGGATCGCGCGCACCTGATCCACGCTGTCGGCCAGCGAGCGGTTCACGATCACCCAGTCGTATTCGAGATAGTGGCTCATCTCGTCCGCCGCCTTGGCCATGCGCTGGGCGACGACGTCGGGCGGGTCCTGGGCGCGGGTCTGCAGGCGGCGCTCCAGCTCCGCGGTGGAGGGCGGCAGGATGAAGATCCGAACCAGGTCGTCCGCGGTGCGCTCCGTCAGCTGCTGCGTGCCCTGCCAATCGATGTCGAACAGCACGTCCCGGCCTTCGGCGAGCGCGTCCATCACCGGCTTGCGCGGCGTGCCGTAGTAGTTTCCGAAGACCTTGGCGTGCTCCAGCAACTCGTCGCGATTGACCATCAGGTTGAAGTCGGTCGCGTCGATGAAGTGATAGTCGCGCCCATCGACCTCGCCCGGCCGCCGCGGGCGCGTGGTGACCGAAACCGACATCTCGACCTCCGGATCGGTCTCCAGGATCTCGCGCGCGATTGAGGACTTGCCGGCCCCGGACGGCGAGGAGAGCACCAGCATCAGGCCGCGCCGCGTAATGCGGAACGGGTCGTGCGCGCCGGCCTTGCGCCCGTTTGCGATCGCCGTCATTCCCCCTCGCCTCTCGCCCGTCGTCCAGGCGCTCACCGCCCCCGAGCGCCCCTATTCGATGTTCTGAACCTGCTCGCGCATCTGATCGATGGCGGCCTTGAGGCTTAGCCCGATTCGGGTCAGCGCCAACGCCGACGACTTGGAGGCGAGCGTGTTGGCCTCGCGATTGAACTCCTGACACAGGAAGTCGAAGCGTCGGCCGACAGCGCCGCCCTCCGCCAGAAGACCGCGCGCCGCCTCGCCATGGCCGCGCAGGCGGTCCAGCTCCTCGCGCACGTCGGCGCGCACGGCGAGCGCCGCCGCCTCCTGGGCGACGCGCTCCGCATCCAGGCCGCCGCGCCCTTCCGTCAGTTCCTCGATCTGCCGCGCCAGGCGATCGCGGATCGCGGTCGGCTGGGCGTCGGCGCAGACCGCGGCCTCCTCCGTCAACGCCGCGATCTCCTCCAGCCGCGCCGAGATCACATCGGCGGTGCGCGCGCCCTCGGCGGCGCGGGCGGCCGACAGCGCGTCCAGCGCCTCCGCAAAGCTCGCCAGGATGGCGCGCTCGCGCGCCGCGAGCGCCTCCGGATCGTCCGCGGTCTCGTCTGCGGTCTCGACGACGCCGCGAACCTGAAGCAGGCGATCAAGGCGCGGGCTCTCGCCGGCCGCCTCGCAGCGCTCGACCAGCGCGCCGAGCAGCGCTTCGTTGATCGCCAGCGCCGAGCGGCCGGCGACCGCCTTGACCTCCAGCGTGGCGGAGAGGTTGCCGCGCTTGAAGCGCTTCGCCGCGAGCGCGCGCGCCGGCGGATCGAGGCGCTCCCAACCGCCCGGCAGGCGCAGGCGCAGGTCCAGGCCCTTGCCGTTGACGCTGCGCGCCTCCCAGGCCCAACTCAGCCGCTCGTCCCCGCCCACGGCGCGGGCGAAGCCCGTCATGCTGTTGATCGTCACGGCGTCCTTCGCCCCCTCATCGCTCTGCGCGGCCCTGTTTAGCCCCGCAGCGGCGCGCCAACAAGCCGTTGCCCCCGGGCCGGCCGGCGGTCATGCTTCCGGCCGTGATGAGCCCGACGCCCCGCCACATCCTGATCACCGGCGCCTCCAGCGGCCTTGGCGCGGCCCTGGCCGCCGCCTACGCCGCGCCGGGCGTGCGCCTCAGCCTGGGCGCGCGCCGGCGCGAGCGGCTGGAGGAGACGGCGGCGCGCTGCCGCAGCCTGGGCGCGGACGTCACGGTCGCCGCGGTCGATGTCGAGGACAAGGAGACGACCCGGCGCTGGATCGAGGCGGCGGCGGAAGCGGCGCCCCTCGATCTCGCCATCGCGAACGCGGGGATCTCCGCCGGGACCGGCGGCGGCGGGGAGAGCGAGGCGCAGGCGCGCGCGATCTTCGCCACAAATCTGGCCGGCGTCCTGAACACGATCCACCCGGCGCTCGACGCGATGCGCGCCCGGCCGAGGCCGCCTGCGGGCCGGAGCGCGCGCCGGGGCCAGATCGCGCTCGTCAGTTCCGTCGCCGGCTATCGCGGGATGCCGGGAGCGCCGGCCTACTCCGCCTCCAAGGCCGCGGTCCTGGCCTATGGCGAGGCGTTGCGCGGCGAACTCGCGGCCGACGGCGTGGCGGTCAGCGTCATCTGTCCCGGCTTCGTGAAGACGCCGATGACCGACGTCAACGACTTCCCCATGCCGTTCCTGATGGAGGCGGAGCGGGCGGCGCGCATCATCCGGCGCGACCTCGCGCGCGACCGGGCGCTGATCACCTTCCCCTGGCCGATGCGGCTCGCGGCCTGGTGGATGCGGGTCCTGCCCTCCGGCCTGGTGACGCGGCTCCTGGCGAACGGCCCGCAGAAGGGCGGCGGCTAGAATCCGCAGCTTTCGGGCGGCGGCTCGCCGCCCAACAGGTAGCGCGCCGCGACCGGCGGATCGGCCTCCGGCGTCAGCGTCACCTGCACCGCGTCGAGCAGCCCGCCGCCGGTCCCCGCCGGGCCCGTCCAGCGGTCTCCCGGACCGTTCAGGCGCCAGAGCCCCGGCGCGTCGGGCATCGGCCGGTCCAGGCAATGGTCGTCGGTGTCGCCGTGGATCAGGAGCACCGGCTTGCCGAACGCCTCGGCGACGCCCTTCAACTTGTCGCGCAGCCAGGCGTGGCCGTCGCAGGCCTCGCGGCTCAGCGCCGTGCAGCGCAGACCGCGGCGCTTGAAGACGTCCGCCTGGAAGACGAAGACCAGCATGCGCGCGTCCGCAGCGCGCGCCGCGTCGAAGGCCGCGTCGATCCAGGCCTCGTTGGCGGCGTCACGGGCGTCCACCTGGGCCAGCGCCATGCGCTTGTCGTCCATCAGGATCTGGCGGCGGCCGTTGTTCGTCCCCACCACGTGCAGGCTGGCGAAGACGATACCCTCCGCCGTCCAGCGCACGTTCTCGGGATAGAGCGGCTGGCGCACGGGCTTGAGGGCGCCCGCCATGTCCTCTCCGCCATAGGCGAGGCGGCGCAGCGTCGCCAACCGCTCCAGTTCGGAGAGGGGCTGGGCCAGACGGTCGCGGTCGCAGTCCGTCCAGTCGTTGTCGCCCGGCGTGAACAGGGTCCGCCCCGGCGCGATCGCGCGGATCTGCGCCAGCCGTTCCGTCAGCAGCGCGTCGGTGCAGGAGGCCCCGCCGGCCTTCACGTCGCCGTAATGCAGCACGAAAGGCGGCTTCGCGGCGCGGATCGCGGGGATGATCTGACGCACCAGGACGCGACCCTGTTCGTCATCGACGATCTCGGTCCCGTCTTCCGACCAGGTAAGATAGGGAACGTCGCCGAGCGCGACGAAGGACAGCGGCTCCTCGGCCGCCGCGGTCGCCGTCAGCATGATCGCGAGCCCCGCCGAGAGCCCCGCCGCACGCCTCGCCCATCGCACGACGCAGCCCATCAGCCCGCCCATGCCGTCCTCCTCGCCGCTCGCCGTTCGTCCGATGCGTACACCGCCTCGCAGCCCCGGTACGCGTACGGTTTCAGGATAGGTTACGCGACGCAAGGCGGGTTCGGCTAGACCTTCGCAGTCTCCTCAGCGCGCGCAGGCGGCGCGCCGAGCGTGGTTTCGGACTTCGTCCGGCCGCCGACCTCGCTGTCGCGCACGTAGAGATAATCGCGGGTCATCGGCAGGACGTCGTTGCGACGCGCGAGTTGGATCTGGAAATTGACCATGCTGTCGTATCGGAAGCTCATTTCGGAGCCGGCGAGGTAGAACTCCCACATCCGGCAGAAACGCTCGTCGTAAATCTCCTTCGCCCGCTCCCAATTGGCCAGGAAGCGGTGACGCCAGTGCTTGAGCGTCTCGGCGTAATGCAGGCGCAGGATTTCGATGTCGGTGACGAACAGGCCGCTCCGCTCGATCGGCTTGGCGACCTCGGACAGCGCGGGAATGTACCCCCCGGGGAAAATGTACTTGCGGATGAAGGGGCTGGTGATGCCCGGCCGTTCGTTCCGGCCGATCGTGTGCAGCAACGCCACGCCGTCCTCCGACATGCGCTCGCGCAGCACGCGGAAGAACTCCGAGTAATGCGGCGCGCCGACATGTTCGAACATGCCGACGGAGACGATCCGGTCGAACCGGCCGTCCAGATCGCGATAGTCCATCAGTTCGAAGCGCACCCGGTCCTCGACGCCGGCCTTCCTGGCCCGCGCGCGCGCGACCTCCAACTGCTCCGTCGACAGGGTGATCCCGAGCACCTCGACATCGCTGCGCTCGGCGATGGTCAGCGCCATGCCGCCCCAGCCGCAGCCGATGTCCAACACCTTATGGCCGGGCTTCAGCATGAGCTTGCGCGCGATGTGACGCTTCTTGGCGGTCTGCGCCTCCTCCAGCGTCATGTCGGGGCGCGCGAAATAGGCGCAGGAGTATTGCCGGTCCGCATCGAGGAACAGCTCGTACAGCTCGCCCGAGAGGTCATAGTGGTGCGCAACATTCTTGCGCGAGCGATGCGCCGGATTGAGCTGATGGTAGCTGCGCAACAGGAACCCGAGCGCCCGGCTCAGCCCGACGGGCAACGCGTCGGCCCGACCGGCCGTCACATTGCGACCGACCAGTTCGAGGAAATCCCAGATCCGTCCGTTCTCGAACGCGAGGGCGCCGTCCATATAGGCTTCGCCCAACTTCGGGTCGGGATCGAAGGCGATACGCCGCGCGAGGCCGCGCTCTTTCAGGACGAGCGTCAATGGCGGGCCGGCCCCTGGAGCGTCTTCGCCATATCGGTAGCGCCGTCCATCCGCATCCACCAGATCGAGACGCCCCAGTTCGATGAGTCGCCCGAGTATCCGATCCAACAGCATCGCGCAGCCCTCGCCACACCGTCCCGCGGACGCGGGTTTTCCCTCTCCTCCCCATTTGCGAAACAAAAGTTAACCCGAGATGACGGCGTCAGGTCAATCGCCGGTCTGCGCGGCGCGTGTTCGACGCCTATTCGGCGACCGGCCGCGCCGGCTAGTCCGCGCCGTCGCGGATCCGCCGCCAGCGGGCGACGTTGCGGTTGTGCTCCTCCAGCGTCCGGGCGAAGGCGTGACCGCCGGCGCCGTCGGCGACGAAATAGAGCGCGTCCGTCTCGGCCGGATCGAGCGCCGCCGCGATCGCCGCGCGCCCCGGATTGGCGATGGGGCCGGGCGGCAGGCCGTCGATCCGGTACGTGTTGTAGGGATGCTCCACCCGCCAGTCGCGCCGCGTCAGGGCCCGGTCGAGCGGTCCCGCCCCCTCGGTCAGGGCGTAGATCACGGTCGGGTCGGACTGCAGGCGCATGCCGCGGCGCAGGCGGTTCACGAAGACGCCTGCGACCTTCGCCCGCTCGCCGGCGACGCCGGTTTCCTTTTCGATGATGGAGGCCAGCGTGACCGCCTCGCGCGGGGAGTCAAAAGGCAGGTTCGGCGCCCGATCCGCCCAGAGCCGCTCCAACTCGGCCTGCAGGGCGGCCTGCATGCGCAGCATCAGGTCGGCGCGCGCCTGACCCCGTTCGTAATGATAGGTCTCGGGCAGGATCGAGCCTTCGGGCGGAACCGCCTCGATCCGCCCTTCCAGCGCCGGGGCCTCGTTCAGGAGAGCCACAATTTCGGCGCTGGTGAGACCTTCCGGGACGGTGACGAAGCGGTCGACCGTTTCGCCCCGCCTGAGGACGGCGAGCACGTCCTGCTGCGAGGCGCGCGGGCCGAACGCGTACTCTCCGGCCTTGAGCTGTGCGTGCGCGCCGCTCAGGCGGACGCCCAGGATGAAGAGCGCCTGGCGCTCCAGGACGCCCTCCGACGTCAACCGGTCCGCGATCGCTGACAGGCCCGAGCCGGGAGGGATATAGACGATGCGATCCTCCGAGAGGGGGCCCGGTCCGGTGAACTGCGTCCATCCCCAATAGGCGCCGCCGCCAAGCGCGAGTAGGGCCAGGAGGCCGGTCCAGAACAGCGTCCGCGCGATCCGGCCGAGCAGGCCGCGCCGGCGCGGCGTCCCGCCCGAGACCTCATCGGCCGGCCGCGCCTGGGACTCGTCGGGGGGCTGGGCGCCGGAATCCGGCTCGCTGGGAGGGGTCATGCATCAGCCTCGCACCAGGGCGGGCCGGGGCGTCCGGCCGCGCCGCGTTACGGTTTCGGGCCGAAGATAACAGAGGCGTTGGTGCCGCCAAAGCCGAAGGAGTTGCTGAGCGCGTACTCGATCTTGCGCTCCTGCGCCGTCTGCGGCACGAGGTTGAGATCGCAGCCGTCGGACGGCGTTTCGAGATTGAGGGTCGGCGGCGCGACGCCTTCCTCGATCGCCTTGGCGCAGAAGATCGCCTCCACCGCGCCCGCTGCGCCGAGCAGGTGCCCGATCGAGGATTTGGTGGACGACATCGCGAGCTTGTAGGCGTGGTCGCCGAACAGCCGCTTGACCGCGCCGAGTTCGATCTCGTCGCCGAGCGGCGTCGAGGTGCCGTGCGCATTGACGTAATCGATTTTCTCGACGGGCAGTTTCGCATTCCGGAAGGCCGCCTGCATCGAGCGGAAGCCGCCGCTGCCGTCTTCCGCCGGCGCGGTCATATGGTAGGCGTCGCCGCTGAGGCCGTAGCCGAGCACCTCCGCGTAGATCTTCGCGCCGCGCTTCTTGGCGTGCTCGTACTCCTCGAGCATCAACACGCCCGCGCCCTCGCCCATGACGAAGCCGTCGCGATCCTTGTCCCAGGGCCGCGACGCCTTGGCGGGCGTGTCGTTGAAGCCGGTGGAAAGCGCGCGCGCCGCCGCGAAGCCGGCGAGGCCGATGCGGCAGACCGCCGCCTCCGTCCCACCCGCGAGCATCGCGTCCGCGTCGCCGAAGGCGATCAGCCGCGCCGCGTCGCCGACCGCATGCGTGCCGGTGGCGCACGCGGTCACCACCGCATGGTTCGGCCCGCGATAGCCGTACTTGATGGAGATGTAGCCGCTCGCCAGATTGATCAGGTTCGCCGGGATGAAGAAGGGACTGAGCCGGCGCGGCCCGCGTTCGAGCAGGGTCAGCGTCCCTTCGGAGATCCCCGCAAGGCCGCCGATGCCCGAGCCGATCATGACGCCGGTCCGGTTCTGCTCCTCTTCGTCGTCGGGGGTCCAGCCGGAATCCTCCACAGCCTGCGCGGCCGCCGCCATCGCATAGGCGATGAAGACGTCCATCTTGCGCTGCTCTTTCTTCTCGACCCATTCCTCGATGTCGTAGCCGCCGTCGGCCTTGCAGCCGTGCGGCACCTGGCCGGCGATCTTCGCCGGCAGATCGGAGACGTCGAAGCTCTGGATCGCCCGGACGCCCGAGGCGCCGTCCACAAGCCGCTCCCAGACGTGGTCGACGCCCACGCCCAGCGGCGACACGATGCCCAGTCCCGTGACGACGACGCGCCTCATGCCAACCAACCCTCCGGCGACGGCCGATCCGGCCGCCGCATTCTTATTCGTTATCACCGGCGCGCGGGCCGCAGCCCAGCGCCCCGGTCGACCGCCGCGCGTTCATTGAAAGCGCCGGGGCGTGAGGCCGCGACCGGCCGCGCCGCATTCCTGCAGGCTTCGCGGGGACGCCGGCCGCCTGCCAAGTCTAAGCCCGCCGAAACCGGCGGGCCTGAGGCCGGAGGCGGGACGCGCGGCGGCCGCCTCCGGCGTCTCGCCAATCAGGCGGCGTTCTTCTCGATGAAGTCGATCGCGTCCTTCACCGTCATGATCTTCTCGGCGGCGTCGTCCGGAATCTCGCAGCCGAACTCCTCCTCGAAGGCCATCACGAGTTCGACCGTATCCAGGCTGTCCGCGCCCAGATCGTCGATGAAGCTCGCCTCGTCCTTCACCTTGTCTTCCTCCACACCGAGGTGCTCGACGACGATTTTCTTCACTCGCTCCGCAACGTCGCTCATTTCTTCTGATTCCTTCGCTTCAACTCGTTTCCAACGCCGGCGTCGGGCGCCCGATCGGGCCGCGCCGCCTGCAACGCTTTCCTAAACAGCGCCCATCCGACGCTGCGCCGGTGCGCCCACGCCCTTTTTTCGGCAAGCGGTTCGTAGGTCGGGGCCGGCGCGCCGCCGTGCAGCCGTCCGAGAACTCGCTCCCCCCAGAAAAGGCGGCTGTCTCTAACACACTTCATGGGCCAGGACCAGACCGCGGCAGGCCCCTTTTCGAGGTCCCCGACGGCGGCTCCACCGGCCATAAGGCTCGACCGATTCCCGGCGGACTGCAATCGATTGAGGCGCAACCCCGCGCCCCCCGGCCGAGGCCGTCATATCATCGCCATCCCGCCATTGATGTGCAAGGTCTGGCCGGTCATGTAGCCGGCCTCCTCGGAGGCGAGATAGACCACCCCGGCGGCGATGTCCTCGGCAGCGCCCATTCGGCCCGCCGGGATGTTCGCCACCAGCTTCTGCTGCTGCTCGTCGCTCAAGGCGTCCGTCATGGCGGTCGCGATGAAGCCGGGCGCGATGCAGTTGACCGTGATGTTGCGGCTCGCGACCTCCTGGGCAAGCGACTTCGACATGCCGATCATCCCCGCCTTGGAAGCGGCGTAGTTCATCTGTCCCGGATTGCCGGTCACGCCGACGATCGACGTGACGCCCACGATCCGCCCCCATTTGCGCTTCATCATGCCGCGCAGCACCGCCCGCGACAGCCGGAACGCCGCCGTCAGATTGACGGCCAGGACCTGATCCCACTCCTCGTCCTTCATCCGCATGGCGAGATTGTCGCGCGTCAGGCCCGCATTGTTCACCAGGATGTCGAGACCGCCCATCGCGTCTTCCGCCTGCTTGGGCAAGGCGTCGACGGCCGCGGCGTCGCCGAGATCAGCCGGCGTCACGAAGGCGCGCTCCCCCAACTCCGCCTGGAGCGCTTCGAGCGGCTGGACGCGGGTGCCGCTGAGCGCGACGGCGGCCCCCTGCGCGTGCAAGGCGCGCGCGATCGCGGCGCCGATTCCTCCGGAGGCCCCGGTGACCAACGCGGTCTTGCTTGTCAGGTCGAACATGGTCCCGTCTCCCGAATGGTTTCCGTCCTATCCCCGGCCGCGTCGCCGGGGCGCCGTCTAAAGCGTCTTGAGGAACGCTTCGAGATCGGCGGGGTCATTGATCGCGCTGGCGCTCAGATCCCGGTCGATGCGCCGGGCGAGGCCGGTGAGCACCTTGCCGGCCCCGATCTCGACCAATTCCGAGACGCCCTCCGCCTTCATCGCCAGCACGCTTTCGCGCCAGCGCACCCGGCCGCACACCTGCTCGACCAGCAGGCGGCGGATCGCGCCGGGATCCACGACCGGCGCCGCGGTCACGTTGGCGACCACCGGCACGGCCGGCGGCAGGATGTCCGTCTCGGCCAGCGCGGCGGCCATGGCGTCGGCCGCCGGCGCCATCAGGTCGCAATGAAAGGGCGCCGACACCGGCAGCAGCATCGCCCGCTTTGCCCCGCGGGCCTTGGCGATCTCGACCGCGCGCTCCACCGCCGACCGCGCGCCGGAGAGCACGACCTGCCCGGGCGCGTTGTCATTGGCCGCGGCGCAGATCTCTCCTTCGGCGGCCTCCGCCGCGGCGGCCTCCGCCGCCTCCAGGTCGAGCCCGAGGATCGCCGCCATCGCGCCGGAGCCGACAGGCGCCGCCTTCTGCATCGCCTGACCGCGAAGTTTCAGAAGGCGCGCGGTCTCGGCGAGCGGCAGAGCGCGCGCCGCGCACAGGGCCGAGTACTCGCCCAGACTGTGCCCGGCGACGAAATCCGCGATCTCGGACAAGGGACGGCCGCCCTCGGCCTCCAGCGCGCGCACTGCGGCCAGGCTGACGGCCATCAGGGCCGGCTGGGCGTTCTCGGTCAGCGTCAGATCGCCGTCCGGCCCCTCGCGCATCAGTCTGGCGAGCGGCTGGCCGAGGGCGTCGTCGACCTCCTCGAACACCTCGCGGGCGGCCGGAAAAGCGTCCGCGAGCGCCGCGCCCATGCCGACGGCCTGGGAGCCCTGCCCCGGAAAGACGAAAGCGCGCATGATCGATTGTGCCCCCCGTATTCGAACTGACGACGTATTCGAACTGACGACGTATTCGAACTGACGACTTATTCGAACTGACGACTTAGGCCGACAGACCTGCGAGCAGCGCTCGCGCAGCCGTCTCGACGGCGCCGCGCTCTTTGCACGACGGGTCTACGCCTCGGATCGGGCCGCAGTGATTACGACGCCGGCGCGCGCTGTCAAGCGATGGATGGAGGCTGCGTCGCCGCGAGGCGACGGCCAGGGAGGCCGCCAAGCCCCCTCACCGCGCGTTGGCCGGCGCCTTTAGGACCGCGGCGCGCACCCAACTATCCTGCGCGACATATTGAGGAAACTCGTCCCAATAGCCTTCGAAGCGGCCGACCTGACCGTGCACGTAGCGTCCGCCGCGCATCTGCAGCAGAACCTTCCGCGCCGAGAACGTCTCGCCCGCACGCTTGCAGAGATACCAGACGCCGACCCCCTCGAAATCGAACGAGGCGTCGAGCGCGATGGGAGCGCCGTCGGACGGCCTTTCGACGAGCCGATAGTCGACGGGTTCCTCCGAGCCTTCCGGATCGTAGAGCGCGAAGACAACAAGATCCGCCTCCCGCGCGAGGCGGGCCAACTCCTTCGCGATCATCTCCTCCATCATCGCCTTCAAAGCTTTCGCGTTCTGCATGGCCGATCTCCATCGCTTACCATCAATATTCATAATGCCGTGAATCCGCTTTTTATTCAAGTTTTTATTTCAGATATCGTATTCTATCTTTTTCAACACTTCTTATTGTGAAAATACCCGATCAAAAAATACTCTATATTTACTTTTTTCTTGTGTCTTTACTTCTCATCGAAACTCCCGACGTCTGGAATCCGCGCCGATCTTTCGCGCTCCACCGAACGCCGCGCCATGCATCCAGGCGGCGGGCGGCGGGCGAGGCGTTTCCGACCCTGTGCCAGATGGCGAACCGCCTGTCGCCGCACGCGCGGCCGGTCTATGCGATCGATCTGGCGGAGTTCAGGGCCTTAGCCGGCGCGGACCGTCCGGCGGACGGCTTCGGGCGGGCGGCTTCGGGCGGGCGGCGCCGAACACCGGCTATGGCAAGGCCCCGTTCGGGCTTGAAGAGTTGGGACTAGCGCACTATAAGCCTGCCCGGCGTCAGGCGTCTGACGCGCGAACCATAGCTCCTTGCCGGCGGGAACGCCCCGTCGGCTGGGGCCGTGCGGCGGAGGCTCCCGATTGCGGGGGCGACAACCGCGGCGGCTCGGGACAAGCCGAAGGGAGTGGCGATATGCCGAATTACGAGGTCGTGCTGATCGCACGACAGGATGTCTCGGCGTCTCAGGTCGAGAGCATCACCGACGAGATCAAGGCCCATATCACCGGCGACGGCGGGACGATCGCCCGTCACGAGTACTGGGGGCTGCGCAATCTCGCCTACCGCATCAAGAAGAACCGCAAGGGGCACTACGTGCTGCTCAACATCGACGCCAAGCCGGAGACGCTGGCCGAGATGGAGCGCCGCATGCGTCTGCATGACGACATCCTGCGCTATCTGACGGTGCGCACCGAGGACCTGCCCGAGGAGCCCTCGATCGTGATGCAGCGGCGCGAGGAGCGCGGCCGCGGCGATCGCGATCGCGATCGCGATCGCGACCGGGGCCCGCGCGGCGGCCGCGGCGATCGCGGCGATCGCGGCGATCGCGGCGGCGACCGGGGAGATCGCGGCGGCGAGCGCGCCGAGCGGTCCTGATCGATAGACGCCAGCACGAGAGGAGAGCCAAGCCATGGCCATGCGTCCCGCCCCGCGGCGTCCCTTCTTCCGCCGCAAGAAGACCTGCCCGTTCTCCGGCCCCAACGCGCCCGAGATCGACTACAAGGATGTGAAGACCCTGCAGCGTTTCGTGTCAGAGCGCGGCAAGATCGTCCCGTCCCGCATCACGGCCGTCAGCGCCAAGAAGCAGCGCCAGCTCGCCCGCGCCATCAAGCGCGCGCGCTATCTCGGCCTGCTGCCCTACTCGATCCAGTAAGGAGGCCGCACTCATGAGCGTTCAAGTCATCCTGCTGGAGCGGATTGAGAAGCTCGGCCAGATGGGCGACGTCGTCGCCGTCAAGCCGGGCTTCGCCCGCAACTTCCTGCTGCCCCAGGGCAAGGCCGTCCGCGCCAGCGAAAGCAACATGAAGCAGTTCGAGGCCAAGCGCGCGCAGCTCGAGGCCGAAAACCTCGAGCGCAAGAAGGACGCGGAGCGCGTCGCCGAGGATCTCGACGGCCTGAGCGTCGTGATCATCCGCGCGGCCTCCGACACGGGCCAGCTCTACGGCTCGGTCAACGCCCGCGACATCGCCCAGGCGATCACCGAGGCCGGGGTCACGATCGCGCGCACCCAGGTCATGATGGAGAAGCCGGTCAAGACGCTGGGCGTGTTCGACTTCCGCGTGAAGCTGCACCCCGAGGTGATCGTCGACGTCCAGATCAACGTGGCGCAGAGCCAGGAGGAGGCCGAGGCTCAGGCCGAGCGCGTCGCGCGCGGCGAGGCCGCCGTGGTCACCGAGGCCGAGATCGCCGCGCGCGAGATCGCCGAGGAGGCCGAGGCCCAGGCCGCCGCGATCGCCCAGGCCGCCGCCGACATGGCGACCGGCGAGGCGGCCGAGACGCTGCGCGAAGCCGCCGAGGAGATCGTCGAGGAGGTCCGCGAGGCCGCCGGCGAGCCGACCTCGGGCGACGACGAGGCGGCGGACAAGAGCTGAGGGCAACGGGCTGAGGGCAAAGGTCTGGCGCCCGACCGCCCCGCGATCGGACGACAGGACGCGCGCGATCCGCAAGACGGGTCGCGCGCGTTCCTTTTTCGGGTGGGGTTTCCGGCCGGGTCTCGGGCGGGCGACAAGCGCCCGGTATCCTCGTAATCCACAGCCTGCGTTTACAGATGTTCCGGGATTCGCCGGGAGCCACCGAGCCCCGACTCGGGCTATAAAGCCTTCATCATGACCCATCCCAACGCCCCCTCCCCCGACGCGCCGCCCGACAACGTCACCCCGCTGCGCGAGGACGCCGACGCAGGGCCCGGCGCGCCCGCACTGCGCCAGCCGCCGAACAACATCGAGGTCGAGCAGGCGCTGCTCGGCGCCATCCTGCGCAACAACCGCGCCTATGAGGCGGCCGGCGATCTGCTGGAGGCGAAGCACTTCTACGCGCCAGAGCATCAGCGCCTGTTCGGCTACATCCGCAGCGTCATCGACCGCGCCCAGGTCGCGAACGCGACCTCGCTCGCCCACATCGTCGACGAGGACGATCTCTTGAAGGGCGTCGGCGGGCGGGAGTATCTCTACCAACTCGACGCCGGGCTCGTGACCATCATCAACGCCCGGCAATACGCCGAGACGGTCCGCGACCTCTATGTGAAGCGCGAGCTGATCGGGCTCGGGGAGGACGTGGTCAACGACGCCTACGATTCCAGCGATCTCGACTTCACCGCCGACCGCCAGATCGAGAAGGCGGAGCAGCGGCTCTACGACCTCGCCGTCACCGGCGACGCGGACCGGAGCGTGATCGCGATCGGCCGGGCGGCCGGCCTCGCCGTCGACGCGGTCGAGAAGGCGATGCAGCGCGAAGGCCATGTGGTCGGCGTCACCAGCGGCTTTCGCGACATCGACAACATGCTGGGCGGCCTGCACCCGTCCGATCTCCTCATCCTGGCGGGCCGGCCGGCGATGGGGAAGACGGCGCTGGCGACCAACATCGCCTTCAACGCCGCCCACGCCTACCGCAAGATCGAGACGGACCCGGATAGTCCCGGTGGGGGCCAAGTGATCGAGGAAGGCGGGCATGTGCTGTTCTTCTCGCTGGAAATGTCCTCCGAACAGCTCGCGGCCCGCATCATGGCGGAGCGCGCCCGGGTCAGCTCCGACAAGATGCGCCGCGGCGAGATCGGGCCCGAGGAGTTCGACCGCGTGGCCCAGGCGGCGGAGGAGCTCTCCCGCCTGCCGCTCTATATCGACGATACGCCGGCGCTCTCCATCACGGGGCTTCGCCAGCGCGCGCGCCGCGTGAAGCGCCAGCACGGCCTGCACCTGATCGTGGTCGATTATCTGCAGTTGCTGCAGCCGCCGGCGGACAAGCGGATCGAAGGCCGGGTGAACGAGGTCTCGGAGATCACCCGCGGCCTCAAGACGCTGGCGAAGGAGCTTGAGGTGCCGGTGCTGGCGCTCTCGCAGCTCTCGCGCCAGGTGGAAAATCGGGAGGACAAGCGCCCGCAGCTCGCCGATTTGCGCGAATCCGGCTCGATCGAGCAGGACGCCGACGTCGTCACCTTCATCTACCGGCCGGAATACTATCTCGAGAAGGAGCATCCGGAGCAGCGCGGCAACGAAGCGCCGGAGAAGTTCCAGGAGCGGGTCGAGCGCCACAACCAGCGCCTCGCCGAGGCCCGCAACATCGCCGAAGTGATCATCGCCAAGCAGCGCCACGGCCCCGTCGGCACGGTCGAGCTGCAGTTCACCGGCGAGTTCACCGTCTTCTCCGACCTCGACCGCCATCACGATCCGGACATGTACTGAGGCGGAGGGCCGCCCCGGCGCGCGTCGGCGGGCGGTTCGGCGCCCGCTCCTTTTGTATACAGTATGCGCTTTCGATTGACGGGCCCGATGCGCGCCGGCACACAATAGGCGTCGGGCGCAGTCGCCCCGGAGCCTGAATGATCGGAGACGACGGAATGTTGGACCTTGGCGCGCGAAAGTCGATCTATCAGCCGGAGCAGGACGGCCTGATCTTCCCCGAGGAGCCGGCCTTCGATAGCGTCGAGGCGGAGCGCGCGGACCGCAAGCGCCGTCTTGTCGCCGCCTGCCGCGCCTTCGCGCAAGAGGGCCTGGACTACGGCTTCGCCGGCCATCTGACGATCCGCGATCCGGAGCGGCCGGAGCTTTACTGGACCAACCCGATGGCGGTCCATTTCGCGCAGGTCAGCCTGTCCAACCTGATCCTGGTGGATCACGAGGGGACGGTCGTGGAAGGCCGGCACGCGGTCAACCGCGCCGGCTTCGTGCTGCACGCCGCAGTGCATGACGAGCACCCCGACATCCTGGCCATGTGCCACGCGCACACGGTCTACGGCACGGCCTACGCCGCGCTGGGCCGGCCGTTGGAGCCGGTGACCCAGGACGCCTGCGCCTTCTTCGAGGATCACGCCGTGATCCTGGAGGAAGCCGGCCAAGTCGCGGTCGAGAACCGCGCGGGCGGCGAGGTCGCGCGCGCCTTCAAAGGCGTCAAGGCCGCGATCCACCAGAACCACGGCCTCTTCACCGCCAGCCGCCACAGCATCGATTCCGCCGCCTTCTGGTTCATCGCGCTGGAGCGCTGCTGCCGCCAGCAGCTCGCGATCGACGCCAGCGGCCATGACCCGATCCGCATCGCGGACGACAAGGCCCGCTACAGCCGCGAGCATGTGGGGAGCGAGTATATCGGCTGGCTGCACTTCCAGCCGATCTACCAGCATCTGGCGCAGACGCAGCCGGAGATGTTCGACTGACCCCGGGGCGCGCCCCGCCCCCGGCCTCGCCCTTCGAGACGGACGCTGTCGCACCCTCCTCAGGGTGAGCCCTCCTGCTATAGACAAAAGCACAGAGCCCTCGTCCCGAGGAGCCGCCGACAGGCGGCGTCTCGAAGGGCGGGGGCGCGGCGGCGGAATGCGCCTCCCCGCCGCCCCTTCCCCCACCCCGCCAATCGGGCTAAAGAAGCGCGCATGAACGCCGACCATCCCTTTCCCCATTCGCCCACAGAGCTTGTGATCGATCTCGACGCGCTGGCGGACAACTGGCGCCTGCTGCGCGACCGCGCGGCCGCCGGCGGGGCGTTCGCGACCGCCGTGGTCAAGGCCGACGGCTACGGATTGGGGATCGCGCCGGTCGCTCGGGCGCTCCATCAGGCAGGCTGCCGCAGCTTCTTCACCGCGCATCTGGACGAGGCGATCCGCCTGCGCGCGATCCTGCCCGACGCGGGCGTCGAGATTTCGGCCATGAACGGCCTGACGCCCGGCGATGAGGAGGCCTACCGCGAACACCGCCTCGCGCCGACGCTGAACGATCTGGGACAGATCGAGCGCTGGCGCGCCTTCTGCCGGACGGAGGAGACGGCGCATGCGGCCAACCTGCATGTCGACACCGGCATGTGCCGCCTCGGCCTGCCCTGGCAGGAGGTGGACCGGCTGGCGGAGGAGCCGGAACGGCTCGACGGCGTCGCGCTCTCCTATCTGATGAGCCATCTGGTCAACGCGGACGATCCGGCCGCGCCGATCAACCGCCGTCAGCGGCAGGATTTCGCGGCGATCTGCGCGCGCCTGCCGACGCCGATGCGCGGCCGCATGCTGGCCAACAGCTCCGGTTGTTTCCTGGGGCGGGACTGGCTGTTCGACTGTGTGCGCCCGGGGGTCGCGATCTATGGCGGCGCGCCCAACGAGGACGGGCCGAATCCGATGAAACCGGTGATCAGTCTGAGAGCGAAAATCCTGCAAATCCGGGACGTTGACGCCCCTCAGACCGTCGGATACGGTGCCGCGCACAGGGTCGAGAGGCCGACCCGCGTGGCGACCGTTGCGGTCGGCTATGCGGACGGCTATCTGCGCAGTATCGGCGCCGGCCCCGTCCCAACCCAAGCGGTCGCCCATGTCGGCCGCCAGGAGGTTCCGGTGATCGGCCGCGTCTCGATGGATCTGACCACGCTGGACGTGACGGACGCGCCGGACGCCGCGGTCGGCGCGCCGGTCGAGATGATCGGCCCCCTGAACCCGATCGACCGTCTGGCCGAGGCGGCCGGGACCATCGGGTACGAGATCCTGACCAGCCTCGGCGCGCGCTATCGCCGCCGCTATGTCGGTCGCGCCGCAGAGGGCGCCGCAGAGGGCGCCGCATGAACCCGATTCGCCCGATCGGGCGCGCCTTCCTGGGCTTCCTCGAGGCGACGGGCCGGCTCGTGCTGTTCGCGCTGGTCGGCGTCAGCCACTGCGTGCGCCCGCCGATCTATCCCCGCCTGATCCTGCGGCAGATGATCGACATCGGCTACTACTCGCTGCCGGTCGTGGGCCTGACGACGCTGTTCGCCGGGATGGTTCTCGCCCTGCAGAGCTACACCGGCTTCGCCCGCTTCTCGGCGGAAGGGGCGATTCCCTCGGTCGTCGTGCTCTCGATCACGCGCGAGCTGTCGCCGGTGCTCGCGGGGCTGATGATCGCCGGACGGATCGGCGCCGCAATGGCGGCCGAACTCGGCACCATGCGGGTGACGGAGCAGATCGACGCGCTCGAGACGCTCTCAACCAACCCCTACAAGTATCTCGTCGCCCCGCGGCTGATCGCGGGCGTCAGCATGATGCCGCTTCTGGTTCTGGTCGGCGACGTGATGGGCGTCTTCGGCGGCTATGTGGTCAGCGTCTACAAGCTCGGCTTCAACGCCCAGACCTACATCGTCAACACCTGGAACTTCGTCGAGGCGATGGACATCGTCTCCGGCCTGGTGAAGGCCGCGGTCTTCGGCTTCCTGGTCGCGCTGATGGGATGCTATCACGGTTATATGAGCCGCGGCGGGGCCCAAGGCGTCGGCGCGGCGACGACCAACGCGGTGGTCTCCGCCTCGATCCTGATCCTGATCTTCAACTACCTCATCACCGAGATGTTCTTCGCCCAATGAGCGCCGAGCCCGAAAAGCCCCGGGACGACCGTCCGCCGAAGATCCGCATGCGCGGGGTCGAGAAGCGTTTCGGCCCCAAGGAGGTGCTGACCGGCGTCGATCTCGATGTGCGCCCGCAGGAATCAGTCGTGGTGATCGGCGGCTCGGGCTCGGGCAAGTCGGTGCTGCTGAAGTGTATTCTCGGCCTTCTGACGCCCGAAGCCGGTGAGATCGAAATCGACGGCAAGCCGGTCACCCACGTGACCGGGCGGGAGCGCGAGGCGGTCAACGCCAAGATCGGCATGCTGTTCCAGAACGCCGCGCTGTTCGACAGCCTGCCCGTCTGGGAGAATGTCGCCTTCGGTCTGATCCAGGGCCAGCGGATGAAGCGCGCGGCGGCGAAGGAGATCGCGATCCAGAAGCTGGCCGACGTCGGGCTCGGCCCCGATGTCGGCGAGCTCTCGCCGGCCGAGCTGTCGGGCGGGATGCGCAAGCGCGTCGGCCTCGCCCGCGCCATCGCCGGCGACCCGGACATCATCTTCTTCGACGAGCCGACGACGGGCCTCGACCCGATCATGGGCCATATCATCGACGATCTGATCGTCCATTGCGTGCGCCAGGTGGGCGCGACCGCGGTTTCGATCACCCACGACATGCCGAGCGCGCGGCGCATCTCCGACCGCATGGCGATGCTCTACAAGGGCAAGATCATCTGGACCGGCGAGACGGCGAAGATCGACGAGTCGGGCAACGACTATGTCGATCAATTCATCCACGGCGCCGCCGAGGGCCCTATCCGGATGGAGCTGCGCAAGCTCTGACGCCCCGCGTCCCGCCCTTTGTTGACAGACACTCACAAGACTGTGCCCGGTCTTGCCGATTTCGGCGCGCGGGGCCACCTTGGCCTCCAGTGAGGCAAGACGCCTTGCATGAATCGGAGGGATTGAGAGCATGAGCGACGCCGACCCGCGACCCAGCAGCGCCTACACCCCGCCTAAGGTCTGGACCTGGGACAAGGAGAGCGGCGGGCGCTTCGCCAGCACCAACCGCCCCATCGCCGGCCCGACGCATGAGAAGGATCTGCCGGTGGGGAAGCACCCGCTGCAGCTCTATTCCATGGGCACGCCGAACGGGGTCAAAGTCACGATCCTGCTGGAGGAACTGCTGGCGCTCGGTCATGCGGGCGCGGAGTACGACGCGCACCTGATCGAGATCGGCGAAGGCGACCAGTTCGGCAGCGGCTTCGTCGCGATCAATCCCAACTCCAAGATCCCCGCGCTCTTGGACCGCAGCACCGAGCCGCCGACGCGGGTCTTCGAATCCGGCGCCATCCTGCTCTATCTGGCGGAGAAGTTCGGCGAGTTCCTGCCCAGCGAGCACCACGCCCGGACCGAGACGCTGAACTGGCTGTTCTGGCAGATGGGCAGCGCGCCCTATCTGGGCGGCGGGTTCGGCCATTTCTACGCCTATGCGCCGGAGCCGATGGAGTATCCGATCAATCGCTTCGCCATGGAGACGAAGCGCCAGCTCGACGTGCTGGACCGGCATCTGGCGGACAATCGCTACATGGGGGGCGACGTCTACAGCATCGCCGACATCGCGATCTGGCCCTGGTACGGGGTGCTGGCGCTGGGCAAGATCTACGACGCCGGCGAGTTCCTGGACGTGCAAAGCTACGAGAACGTCCAGCGCTGGACCCGGGAGGTCGGAACCCGTCCCGCCGTGGAGCGCGGCCGGATGGTGAACCGCACCCGGGGCGAGGACCACGAGGTCGTGCGCGAGCGGCGCGGACCCGAGGATTTCGACGGCAAGACCGGCGTGAAGATCTGAGCCGCCCGCTCTCCACGACATTGTGACCGGCCCGTGAGGCCTGCGCGCCGTCCGCCGATGCGGGCGGCGCATGGCGTTTCGGGTGGACGCAATTTTCTCGTCATATCAGACAGCTACCCTTCGGTTCGATAGGTTCGGGCACCTATTGCACATATTATAAATGTAAATAAAATTATCCCTCTTGATTTAATGTGAAAAATGGCTATCTCTGCGGTCGGCCCGCATTTGGGATAGACTGATGGATAGGAGATCGACCATGCGCACCGTGCTCGCCGCCGCCTTCGGCGCGGCCCTTCTGATGCTTCCGACCGCCGGCGCCTCCGCCGCCGAGCGGGACTTCGGCCCGCTGATTTCCGCCGCGGACTTGGCGGCGGCCCAGCCGGCGGTCGATCCGCTGATCCTCGACATCCGCGGCGCGGAGGTCGCCGACGGCCGCATCCCGGGCGCCGTGAGCGCGCCCTACGGCCAATTCCGGGGCCCACAGGAGAATCCCGGCCAACTGTTGAGCGAGGCCGAATTCACCGCGCTGTTCCAGCGCCTCGGCGTGACGCCCGAGCGGCCGACCGTGATCGTCCATCAGGGCCGCGACGCGACCGATTTCGGCGCCGCCGCCCGGGTCTATTGGACGCTGAAGACCGCCGGCGTCGAGGAGCTGGCCATCCTGAACGGCGGCATGAACGCGTGGACGGCGGGCGACGCGCGCCCCGTCAGCCAGACGGCCGCGACGCCGCGCCCGAGCGACGTCGCCGTTCGGCTCAACGATGCGTGGCTCGCCGAGCGGGACGAGGTGCTGGCCATCGTCCAGGGCGGGCAAAGCGGCCGGCTGATCGACGCCCGGCCGGAATCCTTCTACAATGGGGATCAAGCGCACCCCGCCGCCGCGAAGCCCGGCACGCTGCCGCAATCCGAGTACTTCACCCATTCCGGCTGGTTCGACGACGGCCCCGCCATCATCGACGCCGACGCCGCGCGCCAGTTGGCCCAAGCCAACGGCTTCCGGGACGGCGACAAGCTGATCTCCTTCTGCAACACCGGCCATTGGGCGGCGACCAACTGGTTCGCGCTCAGCGAACTCGCCGGGATCGAGGGCGTGAAACTCTATCCGGAATCGATGGTCGGCTGGTCGCACGCCGGGCTTCCGATGGCCAACACGCCGAGTCTGGTCGAGAACCTCTTCAACCAGATCCGGGAGGCCCTGTGAGCCGAGGTCGTCACCAGGCCTACGCCGGCCGCGTCGCGGACGGGGCCGCATGACCGCCTGGGCTTTGGATGAGGCCCGGCCCCGCACCGGCCTGTCGCGCGCGACGGTGGTCGTCCTCCTGACGGCCGCCGTCGGCGCGACGGCGCTGCTGGCCGGGGCGCGGTTCGGTCTCCTGCTCCTGATCGGGCTCGGTTTCGGGATCGCGTTGGAGGGGCTGCGCTTCGGCTTCGCGGGCCCGTGGCGCGCCCAGATCCTGCGGCGCGAGCCGGCCGGACTGGTGGCCCAGCTTCTGGCGATCGGTCTGGTCGCCTTGGCGGCCTTCCCACTGATCGCGCAGAATCCGGGGGAGTTGGTCGGCGCGCACGCGCCGGTCGGCGTCGCGATGATCGGCGGGGCCTTCGTCTTCGGTCTATGCATGCAGCTCGTGCTGGGCTGCGGCTCCGGCACGCTGGTCAACGCCGGCAGCGGCAATGCGGTCAGCGCGCTCGCCCTGCCCTTCTTCGCCGTCGGCAGCTTCGCCGGCGCCTATCATCTGGATTGGTGGATCGGGCTCGGGTCCGCGCCGACGGTCACCGCCGCCGGGCTGTTCGGACCGACCGGCGGGCTGATCGCGACGCTGGCGGCGCTGGCGGCCGTCGCGCTCTTCGTCCTCGCCCGCGCCGCGCCCGAGAACCGCCGGCTGCCGCGCCGCCTGTGGATCGCGGCGGCGGCGGTGGCGGGCCTCGCCCTCCTCAACCTCGTCGTCGCGGGACAGCCCTGGGGCGTCGTCTACGGCCTCGGCCTCTGGGCGGCGAAGGGCGCGCAGGCCCTGGGCGCGGACCTCTCCGGCTCCGCCTTCTGGAGCGCGCCGGGCGCCGTCGAGCGCGTGCGGCGCTCGATCCTGACCGACGTCACCTCGCTGACCAATATCGGCATCATCGCCGGCGCCTTCGCGGTTGCGGTCTGGCGCGGCGGCCTGGGCGCGGACCGCGCGCGCCTGCCGGCGACGGCCTGGATCGCGGCCGCGGTCGCGGGGCTGCTGATGGGCTATTCCTCGCGCCTCGCCTTCGGCTGCAATGTCGGGGCCTATTTCAGCGGCATCTCGACCGGCAGTCTGCACGGCTGGGCCTGGTTCGCCGCCGCCTTCGCGGGCTCGATGCTGGGCGTGCGGCTGCGCCCGAAGCTGGGGCTGGAGGGACGATCATGATCCGCTCCCGCCGCCCCGTCGCCGGCGCCGTGCTGGCCCTGCTGGCGCTTCTGCTGCTGCTCGACATCGCGGGCGGCGCGACGCCGAACCCCTATCGCGCGCCGCCCCTGTTCGCGCTCGGCTCCGGTCAGGCGGCGAGCGGCGGCCACTGCGCGGCCGTCCCGGGACGCTGAAGGCGACCGCCCCCGGGGCTTTCGGAAACGCAGAATCTCCGCCATGGTCCGCGGGTTAGGTCATGAACCGCCCTGGACGCCCCTGCGAGAGCCGATGCCCCGCCCCCAGAGCCGCTATGTCTGCCAGAGCTGCGGCGCGGTCTATCCGCGCTGGCAGGGCCATTGCGAGGCCTGCGACGCCTGGAACTCGATTTCCGAAGAGGCGACGGAAAGCGCCCCTCCGATCGGCGGCAAGGCCAAGGGCGGCGGCGCCAATCGACGCGGCAAGGCGGTGGAGTTCGTCGCCCTCGACGGAGCCGATGAGCGCCGGCCGCGCCTCTCCGCCGGCGTCGCGGAGTTCGATCGGGTATTGGGCGGCGGCTTGGTCGAGGGGTCGGCGACGCTGATCGGCGGCGATCCGGGCATCGGCAAATCGACGCTGCTGCTGCAGATCATGGCGGCGCTGTCGAAACAGGCGCGCGTCGCCTACGTCTCCGGCGAGGAGGCGATCGATCAGGTCCGCATGCGCGCGGAGCGCCTCGGCGTGAAGGACGCGGCGGTCGACCTCGCCGCCGCCACCAGCGTCACCGACATCCTGGCCGCCGTCGACCGGACGGACGGGCCGCAGGTTGTGGTGATCGATTCGATCCAGACCATGTATGTCGATCTGCTGGACAGCGCGCCGGGCACGGTCGGCCAGGTCCGGGCCAGCGCGCAGGAACTGATCCGCGTCGCCAAGCGCCGCGGCGCGGCGCTCCTCCTGGTCGGGCACGTCACCAAGGAGGGCGCGATCGCCGGCCCCCGGGTGCTGGAGCACATGGTCGACACCGTGCTCTATTTCGAGGGCGAGCGCGGCCACCCCTTCCGCATCCTGCGCGGCGTGAAGAACCGCTTCGGCCCGACCGACGAGATCGGCGTCTTCGACATGACGGAGCGCGGGCTGATGGAGGTGAAGAACCCTTCGGCCCTGTTCCTGGCCGACCATCGCGAGGGCGTGGCCGGCGCGGCCGTCTTCGCCGGCATTGAGGGCTCGCGCCCGATGCTGGTCGAGATCCAGGCGCTGGTGGCGCCCAGCGCCTACGGCACGCCGCGCCGTGCGGTCGTGGGCTGGGATTCCAACCGGCTGGCCATGCTGCTGGCGGTTTTGGAGGCGCGCGCGGGGCTGGACTTGGCCGGCCGCGACGTTTACTTGAACGTCGCGGGCGGGTTGAGGATTTCGGAGCCGGCGGCGGACCTTGCGGTGGCGGCGGCGATCGCCTCCTCGTTGACGGGAGAGGCGATGCCGGGCGAAACCGTGGTCTTCGGCGAAATCGGCCTGTCCGGCGAGGTGCGCACCGTCGGCCGCTCGGACGCGCGGCTGAAGGAGGCGGCGAAGCTCGGCTTCAAGCGGGCGATCGTCCCGCGCCGCCCCGGCAAGGAGGGCGGCGACGCCAAGGCGGGGCGCAAGGAGCCCTCGGGCCTGGCCGCGACGGAAGTGAGCGACGTCGGCGGGCTGGCGGCGCTTCTCGCCGGCGAGGGTCCGATCCGGGCCGCCGGCGCCTGACGGCCGAACGGCCGAACGGCCGTTGCGAGACGCCGGCGCGCGTCGCGTGCGTATCGATTTCCGGCCCCGCCGCGGCGGGATCCGAGACGGAGCCAATGCTGGACGGTCTGCCCATCACCATCGTCGATCTGGTCGCCGTCGGCGCGGTTCTGCTGTTCGCGGTGCTGGCCAGTTTCTGGGGCTTCATGGGCCTTGTGACCGGCATCGGCGCCTGGGTCGGGGCCGGCGCGGCCGCGATCCTCTATTACCCGGAGGCGCAGGAGTTCGCCCGCCAGCACATCGAAACCGACCTGTTCGCCGACTTGGCGGCGGGGATCGGCCTGTTTGCCGGGGCGCTGATCGCGCTGCTGGTGCTCAGTGCGGTGCTGTCGCACATGGTGAAGGAAAGCGCGCTCGGCTCGATCAACCGGGCGCTGGGCTTCGTCGCCGGCGCGGGGCTGGGCTATGTCATCGCCTGCGTCTTCCTGATCGGCTCGATCCTGGTCTTCCAGGAGGAGAACCTGCCGCAGAGCGTGACGGACGCGCGCCTCTATCCGGTGGTGCGCGCAGGCGGCGTGGCGCTGCTCTCCACCGTGCCGGAGGAGTTGAAGACCGAAGGGCTGACCACGCTGGAAGGCGCGCGCCAGCAGGTGGACGACGCGCAGCGCGCCAAGGAGCTCTATGATACGCTGAACAATCCCCGCCCGCCCGCGCCCGACGCGCCGGCCGACGGCGAGACCGCGCCGGCCGGCGGCGAACAGGGCTACGCGCCGGCCGATCAGCAGCAGTTGGAATCATTGATGGATCAAGTGGACCGCTAGAGCCTGATGACATCATCAGGCTCTAGGTCCGGGATCTGAGGAAGGCCGCGCCGCATGGACACTCCCCGCCTCACGACAAACCCGTTCGATGACGACAAGCTGCGCGAGGAATGCGCGGTCTTCGGCATCTTCGGGGCCGACGACGCGGCCGCGCACACCGCGCTCGGCCTGCACGCCCTGCAGCATCGCGGGCAGGAGGCCACGGGCCTCGTCACCTATGACGGGGCTGAGTTCCGCGCCCACCGGGCGCTGGGTCAGGTCGGAGAGGTGTTCGGCGACCCGGCGGTGATGCAGCGCCTGAAAGGCCACGCCGCGATCGGCCACAACCGCTACTCCACCACCGGCGACCCGATGGTGCGCAACACCCAGCCGCTGTTCGCCGACCTGGAGTTCGGCGGGCTGGCCATCGCGCACAACGGCAACCTGACCAACGCGCTGCAGGTGCGGCGCGAGCTGGTGCATGACGGCGCGATCTTCCAGTCGACCACGGACACCGAGGTCATCGTCCATCTGCTGGCGCAGGCCCAGGGCGCGGTGACCGACCGGCTGATCGCCGCCCTGCGCCGGGTGGAGGGCGCCTATTCCCTGGTCTGCCTGACGCGCAAGAAGCTGATCGGCGTGCGCGACCCGCTGGGCGTGCGCCCGCTGGTGCTGGGCCGGCTGGGCGACGCCCACATCCTCGCCTCGGAGACCTGCGCGCTCGACATCATCGGCGCGGAGAAGCTGCGCGACGTTGCGCCCGGCGAGATGATCGTGATCGACGAGGACGGCGTGCATTCGAGCTTCCCCTTCCCGCCCGCGGCCGGCCGCTTCTGCATCTTCGAGTACGTCTATTTCTCGCGGCCCGACAGCGTCGTTGAGGGCAAGAGCGTCTACAAGGCGCGCACCGCGATCGGCCGCGAATTGGCGCGCGAGCATCCGGTGGCGGCCGACGTCATCGTCCCGATCCCCGATTCCGGCGTGCCCAGCGCCATCGGCTACGCCGAGCAATCGGGCGTGCCCTTCGAATACGGCATCATCCGCAACCACTATGTCGGCCGCACCTTCATCGAGCCGACCGACGAGATCCGCAATCTCGGCGTCCGCCTGAAGCACAACGCCAACCGCGAGGTGGTCGAGGGCAAGCGCATCGTCCTCGTCGACGATTCGATCGTGCGCGGCACGACCAGCCGCAAGATCGTCGAGATGATGCGCCACGCCGGCGCGACCGAGGTGCATATGTGCATCGCCAGCCCGCCGACCACGCATAGCTGCTTCTACGGCGTCGACACGCCGGAGCGCGACAAGCTCCTGGCCGCCAAGCACACGGTCGAGGAGATGCGCGCGCTGATCGGGTGCGACAGCCTCGCCTTCATCTCCATGGACGGGCTCTACCGGGCGGTCGGGCTCGAGGGGCGCAACGCGGCGCGTCCGCAATATTGCGACGCCTGCTTCTCGGGCGACTATCCGATCCGGCTCGCGGATCAGGAAGCGCAGCCCGGCAAGTCGGCGCAACTTTCGCTGTTGAGAGAACAGGCCAGATAACATCATGACAGGACGCTTGCAGGGAAGGCTCGCCCTGGTGACCGGGGCGAGCCGCGGGATCGGCCGCGCCGTCGCCGAACGCTTCGCGCGCGAGGGCGCGCACGTCATCGCGCTCGCGCGGACCACGGGCGCGCTGGAGGAGCTGGACGACGCGATCCAGGCCGCCGGGTTCGAGGCGGCGACGCTCGTCCCCGTCGACCTGACGGATCTGGAGAAGATCGACCTGGTGGCCGCCTCGATCCACCAGCGCTTCGGGCGCCTCGACGTGCTGGCGAGCGTCGCGGGCCAGCTCGGCGCGCTGTCCCCGGCGGCGCATCTGGACCCGAAGCACTGGAGCAAGACGTTGGCGCTCGATCTCGACGTCAATCACCGGCTGATCCGCGCCTTCGACCCGCTACTGCGGCAGAGCGAGGCGGGGCGCGCCCTCTTCACCACCTGCCTGCGCGGGCGCGCGCCCAAGGCCTATTGGGGCCTGCCCGCCGCCGCCAAGGCGGGGCTGGAGGCGCTGGTGCGCTGCTATGCGGAAGAGCTCGCGCGCACCAGCCTGCGCGCCAATCTGGTCGACCCCGGCCCCTGCGCCACCCGGCTGCGCCGCCAGGCCTTCCCGGGCGAGCCGGAGGACGCCCAGCTTTCCCCAGACGACCCGGCCGTCACCGACCTGTACGTGACGCTGGCCGAAGCCGCCTGCACGCGCAATGGGGAGCTGTTGGCGCGCGACTGACACCCGCCCCCGTCGTCCCGGACGGCTCTTTCTCCTCCCGTCGTCCCGGACGGCCGGCAGGCCGAGCCGGGACCCAGGAGCGGCAGGCGCCGAGCCTGAGCGATCCGCCCTGGCTCCCGGCTCTCCGCTCCGCTCCGGCCGGGATGACGGGCGGTGCGAAATCGCCCCCCGCGTCCCGGGCGGCTCTTTCTCCCCCGTCGGGCGGGTCGGGCGGCCAGTCGGGCGCGGCTACCTGATCCGGCGGAGCTCCCAGGTCCCGTCGCATTCCTCGGAGCGCCAGCGGCCGGCGCCGTTCGCGTCCCGGAACGATCCGGTGACCTCGGCGTCGTCCTTGTCGAACTCGCCGTCGATCAGGCCGGAGGCGACCTCGCCGCTCTCCAGGATGAAGCCGTCGAAGGACGCGACCCCGCCCGCCTGGCGAATCGTGGCCTCGATCACCCCGCCGTTGATCGCGGCGCGTATGCCGCCGCGGCTCAAGGTGCAGGCGCGGGTGCGGCTCGACACCTGGAACTGGCCGACCCAGGCCCCGTCGAACTGATCCGACGCGCCGCGCAGCGTGCGCACCGCATCCGCGCAGGCCGTCAGCGCGACCAGCGCCCCGACCAGGGACAGCGGCAGGATAACGGGGCGAAGCATGGGGCGAAGCATGGGGCGACTCATGGGGCGAAGCATGGGGCGAGCGGTCATATGGCGATCCGATTCCGATCCGGCGTCAGGGGATTCAGCGTTTCGGCGCGTAGGGGTTCTTACCCTGCCGAACGGCGAGCCGCAACGGCACCCCGGCGAGGCCGAAATCCTCGCGCAGCCCATTGGCCAGATAGCGCAGATAGCTGTCCGGCAAGGCGGCGGCCTGGGAGGCGAAGAGCGCGAAGGTCGGCGGGCGGATGCGCGCCTGGGTCATGTAGCGCAGCTTGATCCGCCGCCCCTTCACCAGCGGCGGCGGATGCGTCGCCGTCCGGTCGGCCAGCCACCGGTTCAGCGCCGAGGTCGGCACCCGCCGGTTCCAGACGTCGTAGACGTCGAAGGCCGCCTCAATCAGCCGGTCGAGATTGCGGCCCTGCAGCGCCGAGAGCGTCACGATCGGCGCGCCGCGGGCCTGCGGCAGCGAGGTCTCGAAGCGGTCGCGCAGCTTCTGCATCGCCGCCTTGCGATCGGGAACCGCGTCCCACTTGTTGGCGGCGATGACCAGCGCGCGCCCCTCCTCCAGCACCTGGCGCGCGATGGTCAGATCCTGCTTCTCCAGCATGTCGTTGGCGTCGAGCAGGAGCACCACCACGTGCGCGAAATCGATCGACCGGCGGGTGTCGAGGGCGGAGAGCCGCTCCACCTTCTCGGTCACCTTGGCCTTCTTGCGCAGACCCGCGGTGTCGACGAGCTTGAGGGGCCGTCCGCGCCACTCCCAATCGAGCGCGATGGAGTCGCGGGTGATGCCCGCCTCCGGCCCGGTGAGCAGCCGGTCCTCTCCGATCAGCCGGTTGATCAGGGTCGATTTGCCGACATTCGGCCGGCCGACAACGGCGAGCTGCATCGGCTTGGCGCGCAGCGCCGCTTCGGCCGCCTCCACCTCGGCGGCGAGGCGGTCGGCCTCCTCGGGCACCTCGAAGACCGCGTCGTTCTCGTCCCCGAGCTGCTCGCCCGCCTCCTCGACGGCGGCGCCGGTCAGCGGCCGGGCCTCGGGCGGGGCCTCCTCGGCGACGGGGGATAGCTCGGCGTCGCGCACGCCGCCGGCGGCCGCCTCGGCCGCGTCCGCGGCGGCCTTTTCCTCCACCGCCTCGGCAATCAGGTCGTAGAGGTTGGCGAGCCCCTCGCCGTGCTCGGCCGAAAGAGGGATCGGCTCGCCCAGGCCGAGCGAGAAGCCCTCCATCCGGCCGGCCTCGCCCGCGCCGCCCTCGCACTTGTTGGCGGCGAGCGCAACGCGCCCGCCGGCGCGGCGCAGCACCTCCGCGAAGCGCTCGTCGAGCGGGACCACGCCCGCACGCGCGTCGATCAGCATCAGCGCCAGGTCCGCGTCGCGGATGGCGCGCTCGGTCTGCTCGCGCATGCGCGCTTCCAGGCTCTTGTCGTGCGCGTCCTCATAGCCGGCGGTGTCGATCACCCGGAAGGTCAGATCGCCGATCCGCCCCTCCCCCTCGCGCCGGTCGCGGGTGACGCCGGGCGTGTCGTCGACGATCGCAAGACGCTTGCCTACAAGGCGGTTGAACAAGGTCGACTTGCCCACATTGGGCCGCCCGACGATGGCGAGCGTGAAGGCGCCGGCCGCCGGGCCCTTCACGCCCGCCTTGTCCAGCGCGCGCACGCCGCGCCGCGATGATCCCGAGTGCCGTCCTGTGCGCGCCATGGGGCGTGCGCCTTTCTCGATGGGGGCCGGGTCGTCGGCCGGCTAGCGATAGGCGATCAGATCGCCGTCGTCGGTCTGCAGATAGACCGTGCCGTCGGCGACGATCGGCGCAAGGCGCAGGCCCGCGCCGACGTCGATCCGCCCCAACGGCTCGCCGGTATAGGGCGAAACGGACCAGAGTTCGCCCAGGTTGTTGCCGACCAGCAGCCGGTCCTTGACCAGCACCGGCCCGACCCAACTGATCGGGTCCTCCCGATCCTCCTCGTCCTCGAAGCGCGGCAAGGGGGTGGCCCAACGCACCCGCCCGCCGTCGCGCGTGACGGCCAGCAGAATCTGGTCGGTGGTCACCAGGAACAGATAGTCGCCGGCGATCCAAGGCGTCTCGGTCCCGCCGATGCGGCGGTCCCAGGCCCGCGCGCCGCTGCGCAGGTCGATGGCGATCAGCCGGCCCGCATGGCTGACCGCGAAGACGAAGCCCCGATCCACCACCGGCCGGCCGCGGATGTCGGCGAGGCTGGACAGCGCGTCGACCCGCCGGGTGGAGGTGAGGTTCTCCTGCCAGCTCACCCGGCCGTTGCCGAGGCGCAGGGCGAACAGCTCGCCCGAGGAATAGGGCACGATGACGCTGGCGTCAGAGATCGCCGGGCTGGCCGAGCCGAGCAGCCCCGCCGTCTCCGCAAAGCCGGCGTGGCGCCAGACCTCCTCGCCCGTCTCCAGCGAGAGCGCGGTCGCCTGATTGTCGATCGACACGGCGACCACGCGTCCGTCGGCGACGGTCGCCGCCGCCCGGACCGGACCCGAGAGTTGGCGCCGCCAGATCTGCTCGCCCGTCGCCGCGTTGAGCGCCAGCGCCTCCGCGAAGCCCGTGGTGACGACCAGGATGCCGTCCGCGTAGGCGAGACCGCCGCCGAAAGCCTCGTCGTCCTCGTCCGGCGGCTCCGCTTCGAAGGACCAGAGACGCTGCCCGGTCTCGGCCGAGAACGCCCGGATTTCGTAGTCCCGATCCATGGTGTAGACGCGGCCCGCCGCGGCGATCGGCCCGGACAGCACCCGTTGACCGTCGTCGGAGCCGTAGCCGGCGCTCGCGCGCCAGACCGGCTCCAGATCGTCCGCCGCCATCAGATGATGCATGGCGTGGTCGGGGTAGCCGCCCGCCTGCGGCCAACTCTCGTTCAGATAGGGCGCCGGCAGCGTGACCGCGAGATCCGCGAGCCTGGGGTCGGGCTCCGCGTCGCTCTCGGAGATCATGATGGCGATGCGCTCGCCCGGCAGCGGGGGCGCCTCGTCCTCGCCGAACCAGCCGCACCCGGCGAGCAGCAGCGCGCCGGCCAGCGCAAGCGCGCCCCGCGGACGGAACGATGGGCGCTGCGGCTGGGCGCCGCACGGAGGCGTTCGCTCGCTCATTCGCCGACAGCGCTCAGGATTTCGGCGGCGCGCGCGCGGCTGCGCTGCGGCGCGTCCGCGCTGTCGGCGATCGCGCTCAGATGCTCGCGCGCCGTATCGACGTCTCCGGCCTGCAGGGCCAGCCCGGCTGCAACCTCCAGCGCGGTGAAGCGCCAGGCCGCCCCCGCCTCGAGATGCGGGGCGAGACGGCCCAGCAGATCCGCCGGGTCGCGGTCGCCCGCCCGCGCGGCCTGGGAGACGGCCAGCACCTCCGCCAGATCGCGATAGAGCCGGTCGACCCCATCGTCGGCGGCGACGCGCTCGAAGGTCTGGGCGGCGGCGGCGTGATCGCCCGCCTCGCCATGGAGCGCGGCCGCCCGCATCAACGCCGTCATCCGGTAGCCGTCGGGCGCCGCGTCCGCCAACGCCTCCAGGTCGGCGGCGACCGAGGCGGGCCCAGCCTGCCCCTGCTGCGCCAGGACGGCCTGGTAACGGTCCGCCGCTTCGAGCTGTTGCGAGCGCTCGTAGGAGCGCCACCAGGTGTGCGCGCCGACCGCCAGGATCGCGATCACGGCGACCGCCACGAAATAGCGCCCGTAGCGCGTCCAGAGCGCCTTGGCGCGCTCGCGCCGGAGATCCTCTTCGACTTCGGTGAAAATGTCGGACACGGAGTCGCCCGTCCTTCCTTCGCGCGCGAATGCGGAGCGCCCGCTGGGTGCGCCGCCATGAAGCCCGCGCTCTATTTACGGACTCCGGGCGTCCGGGGCAACCGCAGGCCGACACCGGCGCCACGCCCCGCACGCCCCGGTCTGGCGCGCTTCTTGCTTAGATTTTGACGCGCGCAATCTGATTTGGGGATCCGACGAGCCATGAGGATCAAGACGGACAGACACGCCCTCCGCGCTGGAGCGCCCCCCCGGCGGCTCGGCGCGGCGTCGGCGCTCTTGGCGGCGGGACTGACTCTCGGCGGCTGCCTGGGCGGCGCGGAAGCCCCGTTCCTGCTGGCGACGGGGGCGACGGCGACGACGGTTCTGGAGGACAAGCTGCCGACCGACTACATCGCCGAGGCGGTGACCGGCCTGGACTGCAGCTACATTCGCCATCTCGACGACAAGGGGCCGCTGTGCCGGCCGGAGCGGCGCGAGGTGATCGAGCGGCCGCTGTATTGCTACCGCACGCTCGGCCAGATCGAATGTTTCGAGGAGCGCGACCCCTACGGCATCGGTCAGCGCACGGTCAACTAGGCGCCCCAAGACCGCCCTTCCGACGCGCGGCGCTTTGCGCTACGATTTCGTGACAGGGGTGGACGCCGGATCGCCCGCCCCGCTTTTCCGGGACCGGCGAGCCGACCGAGGGGGACGCGCCACCGCATGACGGAACTGGTCAATTTCGCCGACTACCGCCGGCGCGGCGGGTCCAAGCAACGGGTCCGGTTCGATCGGGACGAGTTCCGAACGCTGATGGACTGCTACTCCCGTCGCGTGATGACCGGAGAGTGGAAGGATTACGCGCTCGACATCTACGGCCCCGTGGCCGTCTTCTCCATCTTCCGGCACAGCCTGGAAGCCCCCGCCTTCGCCGTCGCCAAGCGACGCAACGGCAAGCATGACGAATTCATCGTCCGCAGCGGTCGGCGCACCCTGAAGCGCGGCCGGGAGTTGAGCGACGTGCTCAGCGTCTTCGACAAGCCGTTGCGGCTGATCGAGGGATAGCGCGCGGAGTAGAGCCCCTTCATCGCGCGAAGGCCGTCAGGAAGCCCGCGCCGACGAGCGCGCTCGCCCCCGCCCGGTTCGCGATGCGCAGACGGCCGCCTTCGCGCAGATAGCCGGTCAACGTCGCGCCCAGCAGGATCCACAGCGCGTTGCTGACGAGCAGAAGGGCGAGGAAGGTCGCCTGAATGGTCAGCACCTGCGGCAGGAGCGCGCGGTCGGCCGAGAGGAACTGCGGCAGGAACGCGACGAAGAAGACGATGTCTTTCGGATTGAAGGCGGTGACGAGGAACCCGTCCCGGAAGGCCGCGAGCCCGCCGCCCGTTCGCTGACGCGCCGATGCGAGACCGTCCGCCGGCGCGCGCCACAGCCCGAAGCCGAGCCAGAGCAGGTAGGCGGCGCCGGCGATCTTGAGGGCGAGGAACAGGTCCGCCGACGCCGACAGCAGCGCGCCGGCGCCCAGCAACGAGGCGCTCATCGCCGCCAGATCGCCGAGCATGACCCCCGGAACCACCGCGGCGGCCGCTCTCGGACCGCGGCCGAGCGTATGGCCGAGAAGCAGCATGACAACCGGCCCCGGGATCGCAAGGAGGGCGATCGTGGCGCCGACGAGGGATAGCCAATGCGTAAATTCCATGACGTTGCCTTTCTCACTCCATCTTCGGTCTTGGCCTTTTGATAGCGTGAAATTCGGCGGAACGGTTGATTGCAAGATCTCCAAGACGAAAGTAAAACTTCGGTATGAGATGGTCCGCCATGCCGTCGCTCTCCGCCTTGCGCGCCTTCGATGCGGTGGCGCGGGAGGGCGGATTCGCCGCCGCGGCGGCGACGCTGAACGTCACCGAAGCCGCCATGCGCCAGCACATCCGGGCGCTCGAGCGCGATTTGGGGCGCCCCCTCGTGGAGCGGCGGGGGCGCGGGATCGCCTTGACCGACGCGGGGCGCACGCTGGCCGATGCAACGCGGGGCGGCTTCGACGCGCTGTTCGCCGGCGTCGAGGCGCTGACGGACGACGACGCCGACCGGCCGGTGCGGGTGGCCTTGCCGCCCTCCTTCGCCGAGATGTGGTTGATGCCGCGCCTCGGAGATTTTTGGAGGCTCAACCCGGATATCGCCGTCGAACTGGCGCCCAGCCTTCGCCTCGTCGACCTGCGCGGCGGTCGTTTCGACCTCGCCATCCGCTACGGATTGGGGGATTGGCCCGGCTGCCGGAGCGTCCTGTTGGCGTCGGCGGACTATCTGGTCGTGGCGCGGGCGGATCTCGGCGCGAAGCAGGCAGGGGTCGCGCGGGCGGATCTGGCGGCGCTGCCTTGGCTGTTCGAGGCCGGGCGCGACGAGCACCGGACGTGGGCGGCGGCCCACGGGGTCGATTTCGACGGGCCGCGCGCAAAGCGCTTTCCGACGAACGCGCTCGTCCTCTCCGCGGTCAGGGCCGGGCAAGGGGTCTCGCTTCAGGCGCGCGCGTTGGTGGAGCGCGAGCTCGACTCCGGCGTCCTGACCGCGCTCTACGCCGAACCGTCGGATCCGCTCGGCTATTACGTGGTGACGCAGGACGACCCGCGGCCGCTCGCCCGGCGCTTCATCGCCTGGCTCCTCGACCGCGCCTAACGCAGATCGGACATCGGTCCTGGGAAGGCGTCCGCGTCCGAAGATAGGAATGTTCGCTCCTTGTTCTTGATGCTGCGTTGCGCCTAGCATCCTCCGACATCCGGGGACGCGGGAGGCGGGCGATGGGACGGATCAAGCATCAGGCGCTGGCGGCGGACGAGGCGGCGCGACGTCGGGCGGCGCTTGGGGATCTGATCCCCTACGGCGCCGACGTCTTCTGCTGGTGCAATCGGTGCGGCCATAACGCCGTGCTGCCGCTCAAGGCGATGCTCGCCCGATTCGGACCGGCGCAGGAGGTGCCGGCGCTCGGCGCGCGCCTGCGCTGCAGCGGCTGCGGCTCGAAGGACGTCGCGACGCGCCCCGACTGGCCGTCGCTCGGCCAGGTCGCGCGCCATGAGACGGAACCGGAGGGCTCCTCCTGAACCGCTTTCGAGTCGCGGGTTGATTCCAAAGCCTTTTCCGCGATCGGGGCGCCGCAATCCGGCCTGAATTCGCCCTGAAACCGACCCCACGGCGCCCCGGTCGCGCCTCCGGCCGACTTGACCTTGGCCTCGGAATCGGGCCCTTGCCGACCATCGAGTCCTCCGGCGGGCCGCGACTCCGCAGAAAAGCGCTTGAGACTCGAAACCACGCCGTATATTGTGCCCAACAGATCAGGCCCTACTAGATATTGGAACGCGGGGGGATTCCGCGAACAGGGGAAGAGTCCCTCGAACCCGGGAAAGGCCCGATCCGCCGCGTACCCACGCGGCCCAGCGGAGGCGACTTCAAACACGAACTCCTCGGAGGGCGTCACACGACGCCCGGACCGAGCGGCAACCGGACGGCGAGGTCTCGACATGGAATGGACGGAAGAGCGCGTGGCGACGCTCAAGGGCATGTGGCTCAGCGGCTACACCGCCCGCCAGATCGCGGAACGCCTGGGCGGGGTGACGCGCAACGCGGTGATCGGCAAGGCGCACCGGTTGGGGCTGTCGACGCGTCCCTCCCCGATCCGGCGGCACGAGCCCGCCCCGATGACGCGCACGGTGGAGCGCACCTGCCAATGGCCGATCGGCCATCCCGGCAGCCCGGAATTCCATTTCTGCGGCGGCGAGGCTGTGTCCGGCAAACCCTATTGCGAGAAGCATTGCGGCGTCGCCTATCGCCGCAGCAGCACGGACTAGACGAACCGTCCCGGCCCCCCAACATAGAGGCGGGTCATTTTAGGGCGGGTCGCACTGCGCTGACGGGCGGCGAAGGCGGCTTCGCCGCCCGTCGATGCGTCCCGGCCCCGTAACGTAACGGACGGGGCGTGGGGACCCGACGGGGCGCAGGGAGCTGGGAGCCACAGATGAGCGAGAGCGGGAGCAAGCAGGAGCCGGAAGGCGCGCGCTCGCGCCTGCGCCGGCAAAGCGCCGTCGTCTCCGTCTTCGCCTCCTTCGCCCTGGCGGCGCTTGCGATCTATCTGATGGTGATCGGCCAGCCGATCCTGCTGCCCTTCGTCATCGCCGTCTTCATCGTCATCCTGCTGGACAGCATGGCGGCGCGCTTCTGCAGCCTCTCCATCGCCGGCGTGCAGCCGCCCGGCTGGGCCGGAATGACGCTGTCGATCCTGGTAATGATCGGCGCGCTGTTCCTGCTCGGCGACATCATCGCCAGCAATGTGGCCGCGGTCACGGAGCGCGCGCCGAGCTATCAGCAGAACATCCAGGCGATGCTCCAGCGCTGGACCGAGACGCTGGGATTGAGCGCCGTGCCGAGCGTGCAAAGCCTGGCGCAGGAAATCGACGTCGCCGGCGTGCTGCGCACCGCCGCCGCGCAGATCACGGCGGTCGCCGGCAACATCTTCACGATCCTGTTCTACGTCGTCTTCATCCTGCTGGAGCAGGCGACCTTCAAGGGCAAGATCCAGGCGTTGTTCCGCGACGAAGGCGACGCCGAGCGGGTGCGCGAGACGATCCGGCGCATCTCGCGCGACATCCAGCGCTATATCGGACTGAAGACGGCGGTCAGCGCGCTGACGGGCCTCCTCAGCTACGCCGTGATGGCCTTCGTCGGCGTGGATTTCGCGGGCTTCTGGGCGGTGCTGATCTTCGTCCTCAACTTCATTCCCTATATCGGCTCGCTGGTCGGGGTCGCCTTCCCCTCCGTGCTGGCGCTGATCCAGTTCCCCAGCCCGATCTACTTCTTCGCGGTCGCGGGCGTGCTCGCCGCGGTGCAGGTCACCGTCGGCAACGTCATCGAGCCGCGCCTGATGGGCCGCTCGCTGAATCTGAGCCCGCTCGTGATCCTGCTGTCGCTGGCGGTGTTCGGCTCGATCTGGGGCATCGTGGGGATGGTGCTCTCGATCCCCTTCATGGTGGTCGCCATGCTGATCTGCGCCCAGTTCGAGCCCACGCGCGCCGTCGCGGTGCTGCTTTCCGCCGACGGCAAGGTCGACAGCGCGCCGCGCTGACCCGCTGTCTCAGCCGCCCGGGGCGCTGATCCACAATATCCGCGCACGCGGGCGGCCTTCCGGCGCCGCCTCGTCGGGCAGCGCGACGACGGCGTGCGCAAGGCGCCCGTCGAACTGGACCGCGTCCCCGACGCCCAGGTCGATGGGCTCGCGCCCCTCCAGATAAAGCGCGACCCGACCGGAGAGGACGTAGAACAGATCCTCGCTCTCATGCCGGGACCATTCGGCGTAATCCTCGATCGACGTGGCCGTCACCTCGGTTTCCAAGGCGCCGAAGGCGCGTCGCGCCAACCCGGGCGCGATCAGGCGATGATCGTAATGCGCCGCGCGGCGCCAACCGCCGGCGTCGGCCCGCGTGACCTCCGCCGCGCCGCGCTCCTGCACCCCGCCCTGCAGCAGCGGCCCGACGTCCATCGCGAAGCCGTCCGCGATCTTCAAAAGCGTTTCATAGGTCGGCGACATGGCGCCGCGCTCGATCTTCGACAGCGCGGCGCGCGACATCCCCGTCGCCGCCGCAGCCGCCTCCAGCGTCATGCCCCGCGCCTTGCGCAACGCCTTGAGGCGCCGCCCCAAGGCGTCCAGCGACCGATCCTGCGCGGGGTTCGGCCGGATCGGGCTCCGCGGCTCCGGCTCCTTGGCCTCCGCGCCGCCGGCCGGCGGGGCGGGCGCCTCCTCTTTCGTCGTCATCCTTGCGTCCAAATTTCTACTATAGTAGATTTCTACTATTGTAGCCTTTTGGGGACCCTCGATCCATGGCCGATCGCGCCGCCGTGTCGCCGCCGCCCGCGCAGAACCGCTCGACCCGCCGGATCGGGCTGCTTTACGCGGCGCTCGCCGCGCTGTGCGCCAGCAGCGCCGGCCTCCTGCTGAGGCATGTCGAGGCCGCGGACGGCTGGACGCTCCTGTTCTATCGCTCCTTGGGCTTCGCCGGCGTGGTGCTGCTCTTCACGCTGGTCCAGCACAGGCGCGGCGTGCTGCGGGCCTTCGTCGCTATCGGACGAACCGGCCTGCTCGCCGCGGTCTGCCTGGGCGGCGCCTTTATCGCCTTCATCTTCTCCATGCTGCACACGACCGTCGCGAACGCGGTCGCCCTTCTCAGCGTGGCGCCGATGGTCGCGGGCCTGATCGGCTGGCTGCTGCTGCGCGAGCGGCCGCACGCGCTCAGTTGGACGGCGATGGCGCTGGCGGCGGCCGGCGTCGCGCTGACCGTCAGGGAGGGCCTCGCTCTGGGCGGGGGGGCGGGCATCCTGTTCGGCGCCGCCGCCTGTCTCGGCTTCGCCGGCGCGGTGGTCGCGCTGCGCGCGGGGCGCGACCGGGACATGATGCCGGCGATCGTCCTGTCCGGCGCCGTCGCCTTCGCGATCTGCCTCCCGGCGGTCGACACCGTCGTCATCGGCCGGAACGATCTGATGATCGCGCTCCTGCTCGGCTCGGTGCAGATCGGCGGGCAATACATCCTGATCACGCTGGCCGCGCGCCGGATACCGGCGTCGGACATCGCCCTGATGATGATCCTGGAGGTGCTGCTCGCCCCGCTCTGGGTCTGGATCTTCGCGGGCGAGGCGATCGCCGCGCTCACCCTGGCCGGCGGCGGCGTGATCCTGATCGCGCTCGCGCTCAACGCCGTCGCGCCGCCCGCACAGTCCGCCCCGACGGCTAGCCGAGCCAGCGCTTGAGGGCGTCGGCCGCGGCGGCCACCTCCTCGCTGGTCCCGGCGTAGGAGAAGCGCATGGTGCGATGGCCGCGGGCCGGATCGAAGTCCAGCCCCGGCGTCGCGGCCGTCCCCGTCTCGCGCAACATGCGCGCGCAGAAGTCCTGGCTGTCGTTCGTCAGATGGCCGATGTCGGCGTAGAGATAGAATGCGCCGTCGCCCGGCGCGATCTCGGTGAAGCCCGCCTTCGGCAGTTCCTCCAGAAGCAACGCGCGGTTCCGCCCATAGCGCGCGACGTTCGCCTGCAATTCCTCATGGCAGTCGAAGGCGGCGACCGCGGCGTGCTGGCTCAGCGTCGGCGGCGAGATGAAGAGGTTCTGGGCCAAGCGCTCGACCGCGCCCATCAAGTCCTCCGGGACCACCATCCAACCGAGCCGCCAGCCGGTCATCGAGAAGTATTTGGAGAAGCTGTTGATCACCAGCGCGCGCTCGCTCAACCCGGCGGCGCTCGTCGCCGCGAAATCGTAGGTCACGCCGTGATAGATCTCGTCGGAGACGAGGCGGATCCCCTCCGCCTCGCAATAGGCGGCAAGCCGGCGCATCGCCGTCTCGTCGAGCATCGTCCCGGTCGGGTTGGAGGGGCTGGCGACGATCAACCCGTCGATCGGTCCGTCGGCGCGCGCAGCGTCGAGCAGTTCCGGCGTCGGCTGATAACGCTCCGCCGGGCCGGTCTCGATCTCCACCGGCTCGATCCCAAGCGTGCGCAGGATGTGCCGATAGCAGGGATAGCCGGGCGCCGCCAGCGCCACCCGATCGCCCGGATCGAAAGCGGCGAGGAACCCCAGGATGAAGCCGCCGGAGGAGCCGGTGGTCACCACGACGCGCTCCGCCGAAACGGCCACGTCATGGACGTCCCGATAGTGGCGGGCGATCGCCTCGCGCAGCGCGGGGACGCCGAGCGCGACCGTGTAGCCGATCCGCTCCGAATCCAGCGCGCGGTGCGCCGCCTCGATGACGCCGCGGGGGGCGCCGGTCCCCGGCTGTCCGACCTCCAGGTGGTAGACCGCCTCGCCCGACGCCGCGCGTTCGGCGGCCGCGCGCATCACCTCCATCACGATGAAGGGGGGGATGGAGCCGCGGCTCCCGACCTTGAGCGCCATGATCCTCGCCTTTCTCTTCCGCCGAGCCGAGCCGAGCCAACCCGCCGCGAAGCCGCGTCCGAGGCGGCGCGCCGCCCCTAACGCTGGGGCGCGCTGACCGCCAGCCCGAAGCCGCGCGGATCGTTGGCGACCGCGCAGACGCCCTCAAGCCTCGGGTCGGGCAGGCCGAACGGACAATGCACCACCGCGCCGCGACCCGGCCAGTCGGTCTGCTGCACCTCGTGACCGCTCAACCGCAGGGCTTCAGCCTCCGCCGTCGCGCCCGATTCCACCACGGCCACCGTCGGTTGATCGAAGCCCAGTACGCGCTTCGCCGCCATCGCCTCGCGCGGCTCCATGCCGCGCAGCAGAACGTCCGCGGTCAGTTGCGTCGCCGTCGCCTGCGAGAAGGCGCCGCCGCTCGCCGCGACGCCGAATTCGAAGGCGAGCGATGCGGCGTCGATCGCAATCGCCGGACCCAGCGACAAAGGGTTGCGCCCGCGGCCCGTCGGCGCGGCGGCCGGTATGATCCCCGTTCCGGGCGCCATCCGGCCGATCCCGAACGGATAGTAGCCGGTCAGTTCGCAGGCCACCGCCATGCCGTCCCGGTCAACCGCCACGAAGCCGGTCCCGGCAGGCGCCTCCACGAGATCGCCGCCCTCGGACCCTCGGAGACTGGAGGCGTCGATCGGGCTGTATCCGTCGATCAGGCGCTCGACGCGCGCCTCGGAGACGAGCGACAGGTTGTCCGGCGTCGCGAACAGATCGCCGCCGAGCCACTTGCGCCGATCGGACAGCGCCCGCTTCGAGACCTCGACCAGCAGATGCGGGCGCTCGGCGTCGCTCGCCTCCGCATAGCGCTCGTCCTCAAGCAGCATCGCGAAGGACTGGGCGATGACGGGGCCGGCCTGGGCCGGCGGCGGCGCGACATGCAGTTCGCGCGATCCGAAGGGGATCAACAGCGTGGTGCGCCATTCCGGGATGTAGGATCGCAGATCCTCGCGGGTCAGCGCGCCGCCGGCCGCCCGATAGGCCTCCACCAGCCGGTCGGCGAAGGGCCCGGCGTAGAGAACGCCGCCGCCCTGACTGCGGATGCGGCTCAGCACGCCCCCCAGATCGACCTGTTGCAGCGGATCGCCTTCCCGCAGCGGCCGGCCGTCCGGGCGCAGAAACAGCCCGCGCAAGGAGGGATCGGCGAACAGCGCGCCGGCGGCCGGCGCCAGTTCCGTCGCGAAGGCCCGGCTCGTGCGATGGCCGAGACGGGCCATCTGCTCGGCCGGCGCGACCACGAGACGCCAATCGAGCCGCCCGTAGCGCGCATGCAGCGCCACCATGCCGCGCGTCAAGGTGGGAATAGCGGTGGGTCGGTCACCGGCGGGGCCGGTCGCCGGGCGGGGGACGAAGTCGAGCGCCTCCGTCACGCCCAGCGTCGCATCGTGCACGACGCACGCCCCGCCGCCGCCGAGCGTCACGGACGAGGGATAGCTCACCGTCAGGGCGAACCCCATGGCGACGGCCGCGTCCGCAGCGCTGCCGCCGGCTGTCAGCACGTCGCGCCCGACCAGCGCCGCATTCGGCTCGTCCACCGCTAGGCCGCCGTAGAAGCCCTGGATGTAGCCCACCTCGCCCAGGCGGCTTTCCGCGTCCTCGCCCCCGGCGCAGGCCGCGAGCGGAAGGGCGGCGACGAGGGCGACGGCCGCGCGGCGCCAGAATGCGGCCATTTCGCGGCGCGGTTTGCGGCGGTGGGGAGAAGGCACTAGATTAGCCTCGCGCACTTGAAGGCATCGGACTGATACGGGTCATGCGCTTTTCTACCCTTTGGACGGGCACAGTCAATCGGGCGCGGACGCGCCGATCGCCGCAGCGCGTCCGGGGACGCCGGCGGATCGTCGCCGCCGTGTTCGCGTTCGCGGCGCTGTGCGCGCCCCTGGTCGAGGCGGCGGCGCAAGGGCGCGAAATCCGGTTCGTGCGCGACACCGAAATCGAAAACACGATGCGGGTCTATCTCGCCCCGATCTTCGAGGCGGCGGGGCTCGACGCGGCGTCGGTGCGCATCCAGCTCGTCCAGGACGACGCGATCAACGCTTTCGTCGCGGGCGGCATGAACATCTTCATTCACACCGGCCTTCTGATGCAGGCCGACGACCCGGGCGAGGTGATCGGCGTCCTGGCCCACGAGGTCGGGCATATCAGCGGCGGCCATTTGGCGCGCTTCCGACAAAACCTCGAGAACGCGCAGATGCAAGGCCTCGCCGCGATGATCCTGGGCGGCGCGGCGGCCATCGCGGCGGGCGAGCCGAGCGGCGTCGGCGCGGCGGTCTCGCTGGGCGATCAGGTCGGGCGGCGTTCGCTCTTGAGCTATACCCGGGACATGGAGCAGGCGGCCGACCAGGCGGCCATGGATTTCCTGCGCGCCTCCGGCTTCAGCCCGCAGGGCTATAAGGAGATCCTGCTCAAACTGCAGCGCCGGGCGCGGCTCTACAGCGCCTCCGCCAATCCCTACGAGCAAACCCATCCGGTGACCGAGGACCGCATCGCCTTCGTCGTCAACCAGCTCGAAACCTGGCCCGACCCGGACGCGCAGACGCCGCAGCATCTGGTCGATCTGCATGAGCGGACGCGGGCCAAGCTCGCCGGCTACGTGCAGGAGCCCGCGCGCACGCTGGAGGACTATCCGCCCGGCGCGACAAGCCTTCCGGCCCGCTACGCCCGGGCGATCGCCAAAATGCGGGCGTACCGCACGGAGGAGGCGCTGGCTCTGGTCGACGCGCTGATCCGCGACTACCCGAAAGACCCGTTCTTCCAGGAACTCAAAGGCGACGTGCTCTTCAACGCCGGCCAGGTCAAGGCGGCGATCGAGCCGTTCGAGCGGGCGGTGGAGATGCTGCCCTGGGCGGCGTTGATCCGAATCCAGCTCGCCCGCGCGATGTTGGAAGTGAACGAGAGCGGGTACGAGCAACGCGCGCTCGACCATCTCATCCAGGCGCGGCGCTACGAGCCGGATTCGGGCGAGCTCTGGCGGCTCACCGCCGCAGCCTTCGACCGCCTGGGCGAGCCGGGCCAGGTGGCGTTGGCGCAGGCCGAGCGCTCCTTCCGCGGCGGCCGAAACAACGAGGCCAAGGCCCACGCCGACCGGGCGATGCGCGCCCTGCCCGAAGGCTCGGCCGGCTGGCTGCGCGCGCAGGACATCGCGCTGCAGGTCGAGGAACGCCAGCGGCGCGACCAATAGGCGTCTTCAAAGGCGCGTGAGGAGCGTCGCGTGCGACAATCCCGGTCTTGGAGTCGCCGCGCCCGCGGCCTACGGTGCCCGACGCCCGCGCGTTGACCGAGCCAAACCGACGACTGAGGAGGTTCCGCCCATGCCCGCCGTCCGCCCCACCGCCACCCTTTGGGCCCGATCGGCGCGCGCGCTCGTCGCGGGCATGGCCCTGCTGGCCGCCTTCGCCGCCGCCCCGTCCGCGGCGCAGGACGCGACGTCGATGACCGCCGATGAGCGCGCCGAGATCGAGCGCCTCGTGCGCGACTACATCCTGAACAATCCCGAGATCATCCTGGAGGCCGTCAATCGTCTGCAGGCGCGGCAGGAGGCGGAGCAGCAGGCGCGCACCCGGACCGCGCTGACAGAGCGCGCCGACGACCTCTTCAACGATCCGCGCGCGCCGGCGCACGGCCCGGCCGACGCGCCCGTGACGCTGGTCGAGTTCTTCGACTACCAGTGCGGCTACTGCAAGCGCATCCTGCCCGCGATGATGAAGCTCGCCGAGGAGCAGGAGGACCTGCGCATCGTCTTCATCGAGCTTCCGATCCTGGGTCCGCTCTCGGAAGTCGCGGCCAAGGCGGCGCTGGCCGCGGAGAAGCAGGGCGGCTATATGGCCTATCATCAGGCGATCATGGGCCTGCGCGGGCGCCTGACCGAGCAGCGCCTCTACGACGAGGCCGCGGCGCTGGGCCTCGATGTCGAGCGCCTGAAGCAGGATATGGAGGATCCGGCGATCCTCGCCTACATCAACGACAACCGCGCGCTCGCCCAGGCCGTCGGCGTCACGGGCACGCCGGCCCTGGTGATCGGAGAGACGCTGGTGCCCGGCGCCATCAGCTACGAGCAGATGGTGCAACTGGTCGAGACCGAGCGCGCGCGGCAGGCCGAGCGCGAGAAGGAAGGCTGAGCGCCGGCCGATGCGCTACGCCGAGCCGCTGGTCGAAGGCCGGCTGATCAGGCGCTACAAGCGCTTCCTCGCCGACGTGGATTTGGCCGGCGAGGTCGTGACGGCGCACTGCGGCAACCCGGGCTCGATGATGGGGCTGGCGGCGGCCGGCAGCCCGGTCTGGCTCTCCCGCAACGGCAATCCGAAGGCGAAGCTCGACTGGCGCTGGGAGATCGCGACCCAGGCCGTCGACGGCGCGGCGCAGACGGTCGGGATCAACACCGGCCTCGCCAACCGGCTGGCGGAGGAGGCCGTCGCCGCCGGCCGCATCGCGCCGCTTGCCGGCTATGAGACGCTTCGGCGCGAGGTGAAGTACGGCCAATCCAGCCGGATCGACCTCTTGCTTGAGGATCCGGAGCGTCCCCCCTGCTATGTCGAGGTGAAGAGCGTCACCCTGCGTCGCCCCGAAGGCCGCGCTGCGGGCGCAGCCGAGTTCCCGGATGCGGTGACGGCGCGGGGCGCCAAGCATCTGGCCGAACTGTCGGATATGGCGGACGCTGGCGCGCGCGCGGTGATGCTATATCTTGTTCAGCGCGCCGACTGCACCCATCTCCGCATCGCCGACGACATCGACCCGGCCTACGCCGCGGCGCTGAAGCGCGCGCGAGAGGCGGGCGTCGAGACCCTGTGTTACGATTGTGTTGTGACGCCTGACGGCATAGAACTGCGCGACGCGCTGCCCATGGCCGTGTGACCCGACGGCGAACTGGCGCGAAGGCGGGATAGGGCGAAGCCGGAACCGGTCGATGAACAAGATCTACAACAGCGAAGCGGGCCGCATCAAACTGCACGGCCCCAGCGAGTTCGAGGCGATGCGCCGCGCCGGCCGACTGGCCGCGCAGGTGCTCGACTTCATCACCGAGCATGTGACCCCCGGCGTTACGACGGGCGAGCTCGACCGGCTGTGCCACGACTACATCACCGCGGCCGGCGCGACGCCGGCGCCGCTGAACTATCGCGGCTTCCCGCGCTCGATCTGCACCAGCATCAACCACGTCGTCTGTCACGGCATCCCGGACGATTCGAAGAAGCTGAAGGACGGCGACGTCGTGAACATCGACGTGACCGTCATCCTGGACGGTTGGCACGGCGACACCAGCCGCATGTTCTTCGTCGGCGAGAAGGTTCCGGTGAAGGCGCGCAATCTGGTGCGCGTCACCTACGAATGCATGATGAAGGGGATCGAGGCTGTCCGGCCCGGGGCGACGCTGGGCGACATCGGCGCCGCGATCCAGGCGCACGCGGAGGCGCACCGCTTTTCCGTCGTGCGCGACTTCTGCGGCCACGGCATCGGCCGGGTCTTCCACGATGCGCCCAGCGTGCTGCACTACGGCGCCGCCGGCGAAGGGCTGGCGTTGAAGGAAGGCATGTTCTTCACCGTCGAGCCGATGATCAACGCCGGCAAGTATCCGGTGAAGATCCTGGGCGACGGCTGGACCGCGGTGACGAAGGACAAGTCGCTTTCCGCCCAGTTCGAGCACACGATCGGCGTCACCGCCGACGGCGCCGAGATCTTCACCCTCTCCCCCAAAGGCTGGCTGCAGCCGCCCTACGCCGCCTGAGCGCGGAGTCGAGTCCGAGGCGCGCGATGGCAGACGACGCCCCTGGAACACAGAAATCCGCCGCGCCGCACTACCATGAGCATAGGCGGCGCCTCAGAGCGCGCTTTCTGGTGGACATGGGCGCCAGCATGGCGGACTACGAACTGCTCGAACTCCTGCTCTGCGGCGTCATTCCGCGCCGGGACGTGAAGCCGATCGCCAAGGCGTTGCTGCAGCGCTTCGGCGCCTACGGCGACGTGATCGCCGCCGACCCGAAGGCGCTGGCGAAAGTCCCCGGCATGGGCGAGGCGGCGGCGATCCAGCTCAAAGCCGTGCACCAGGCGGCCGTACGGCTGCTCAAGCACGAGTTGGAGGAAGGGCACGTGCTGTCTTCCTGGGACGCGGTCGTCGACTATTGCCGCGCGGCCATGAGCCGGGAGACGCGCGAGCAGTTCCGCCTTCTCTTCCTCAACAACCGCAACCGGCTGATCGCGGACGAGGTGCAGCAGACCGGCACCGTCGACCATACACCGGTCTATCCGCGCGAGGTGGTCCGCCGCGCCCTGGAACTGGGGGCGAGCGCGGTCATCATGGTGCACAACCACCCGTCGGGCGACCCCACGCCGTCCAACGCCGACATCGCCATGACGAAGGCCGTGGCGGAGGCGCTCGGCAAGATCGAGATCAGGCTGCACGACCACATCGTCATCGGGCGGCGCGACTGCGTCAGCCTGCGCGCCGACGGCCTGATTTAGCTTTCTCGGTTTTCACGAGATTTTCAACACTATCCCGCGAAACGGGTGTATGCTTCCTTTCCAACTTAACGTTGCGTGGGGAGACATGCATCATGCTTAAGAAGAAAGTCCTCGCCGCCCTGTGCCTGGGCGGCCTCGCGCTGGGCGCGACGGCGCCGCCGGCTGCGGCCCAGATGATCATCCCGTCTGACGCGGTGTCCGACTGCACCCTCTCCGAGGACGATTTCGAGGATTGGTTCGCCGGCGGGTCGGTCGCCGCCGGGGGCGCCGTCGATGCGGCGGACAGCCTCACCTTTCCGAACGACAGCGACATCTGCGACTTCTACAAGTGGGGCGCGCAGATGTTCCTTTGGCTGACCTCGCCGCGCGACGGGGCGATCGAACTCACCGGACCGGGCTTCTTCAACGTCTCGCCGGAGTATCTGGATCCCATCACCAGGAGAACCGTCCGCCGGCTGATCCCGAGCGACGGGTCCGGCGGCCTGACGCTCGCGTTGCGCAACCAGAAGTTCGAGGAGATCGAGGAGTTGGCGCAGGCGGGCAGCTCCGGGGTGCTGATGTCGCAGCAGAACTCGCTCGTCTACTACGGCGTCCACGTCAACGACTTCTACGGCTATTTCCTGACGGCGCAGAAGACGGCGGGCCCCGGCTCCTATTTCGGCAGCATTCCGGACTTCGCGATCGGCCCGAACGACGTCGATCAGCTCAACCGTTATCTCGCAGCGTCCTTCCCGGGCGTCACGCTGTCCTCCGAGGACGCGCTGACCATGGAGTTCAAGACCTCCTGGGTGGATGCGGACACGGTGCCGAACAAGGACGACTACGTGACCATCCAGGCGACCGTTCCGAAGTTCAGCGCCAACTCAGACAACACGCTGTGGGAGCCGGACGGAACCGAGAACAAGACGCTGGCGCTGACGGGCGTCCATGTGGTGGGGACGGTGCTGGACCACCCGGAGTTCGTCTGGGCCACCTTCGAGCACATCAGCAACGCCCCGGACAACAGCTACGTCTATAACGCGGGCACGCTGGAGACGCCGATCCAGAGGACGCAGCCCTATCAGACGGACGGGGATTTCATCCTGCGCGCGCCGGGCGTGGCCGCCGCGGACGCCAATCAGGAATGCATGATCCAGCTCAGCGCCAAGAAGGCGGCGGATCTGGGCGTTCCCGCAGGCAGCATCGCCGCCGTGGACGGCCAGGGCAAGCCGGTCTACGGCACGAGCAACAGCCCGCGCTGCTCCGGCGGCGTCGTCCCGTCCAGCACGGTGCGCGACAGCCCCTGGGGCAGCGCCAATGCGGGCGACATGAGCCGGATGCCCACCGCCGATCAGCAGGCGATCGTGCTCAACAACTCGCGGCTGATTACGCTGAACCGCGACATTCTGGGCTTTCTGACCGGGGTCGGCGACGTGCGGGGCAACTACATCCAGAACGGCGGCGTCTGGACCAACATCGACAGCCCGCGCGCGACCAACGGCCTTGCGCCGATTCCCTTCAAGACCGCCACGGCCGACGATCTGCGCGGCTCGCTCAAGCTCTACAACACGACCATGGAGACCTACACCTACATGGACGACTTCGCCCCGAACTGCTTCGACTGCCACAGCCTGGGCAAGAGCAGCGCGAACAGCTTCGTGCCCTTCGGGCTGTCGCACATCTATTCGGAGATCATCCCGCTGTCGCCGACGGCGCAATAGACCGCATCGGGAGGGGCGCTCTCGGGCGCTCCTCCCTCAGCGGCCCTACAAATAGGGCTGCAACAGGTGGGCGGCGCCGTCGCGCAGCTTGACCGGCAGAGACCGGTTGGCGAGTTCCGACGCCTCCAGACGGCGCGCCTTGGCGAGGCGCGCGTCGATCAGCCCGTCGACGCTGCGCGCGAACCCCTCGTCGTACCATTCGCAGACATACTCGAAATTGAGCCGCAGCGAGCGCATGTCCCAATTGCCGGAGCCGATCAGGCTCCACGCCCCGTCGACCGTCATCAGCTTGGCGTGATCGAAGGGCGCCGGCGTCAGCCAGACGCGGCAGCCTGAGTCCAGCGCTACCTCCTGCTCCGTCCGCCCGGCCCACTGCAGCAGGCGATGGTCCAGCCGCTCCGGCGTCACGATGTCGATCGACACCCCGCCGGCGGCGGCGATGCGCAGGGCGGAGAGCACCGTCTCGTCCGGCAGGAAATAGGGCGTGACGATCCGGATCGACCGGCGCGCCGTCGCGATCGCGCTCAGCAGCGTCCAGCGCAGCGGGTTCTCATCGAAGTCCGGTCCGGATTCGACGCCGCGCCCCAGCATCTCGCCGTCGGGCGGGAGCTCCGGGAACCAGCCGTCGCCGGTCAGCGCCTCCCCCGTGGTGAAGCGCCAATCGGCGGCGAAGCGCTCCGCCGCCTGGGCGACGACCGGCCCGGACAGGCGGAAATGCACGTCGGCGACGCCCGCCTCTCCGGCCCGTTCCAGGAGGCAGGCGTCCTTGATGTTGATCCCGCCGGTGAAGGCGACCCGTCCGTCGGCGATCAGGAGCTTGGCGTGATTGCGCAGGTTCAGATAGGGCATCCGCCAGGGCACCAGGCTGTAGAGGAACCGCTCCACCGGCACGCCGGCGCGACGCAACGGGCGCGCCACGGTGGGGCGGCTCAGGAACCCGCCGACGCCGTCGACCAGCACCCGGACCTCGACCCCGCGATCCTGCGCGCGCTCAAGCGCGTCGACGAAGCGCCCGCCGATCCCGTCGTTCCGGAAGATGTAGCTCGACAGCGCCAGCGTGCGCTCCGCGCGATCGATGGCGGAGAGCATGGCCGGATAGGCCGCGTCGCCGCTGTCGAACGCCTCGACCCGGTTCCCGGAAACCAACGGTCGGGTCGCCAGGACGTCGACGCGCCGCGCGATATGCTCCAGATACCCCTGCTCCTGCGGCAGGGCCGCGCGCACCGCGCGCGCGTCGCCGACCTCGTCGCCGTGACCGGACGCCCCCGTCGGGCGGAGCCCCGTCAGCTTGCCCGCCCGGCGCGCCACCCGGTTGACGCCGAAGATGTAATAGAGCGCGACGCCGAGCGCCGGCACGAATAGGATCAGCCCCGCCCACGCCACGGCGCCGCGGCTGTCGCGCTTTTTCACCAGAACATGGCCGAGGGCGTAGGCCGCGGCGAGGAAGATCGCCGCGCCGGTCAGAAGCGCCCACGGGTCCTGCAATACGCCGTCCATCCGCGCCTATATGCGCCGCATCGGGCCCGCGCTCAATATGCGGCGCACGATCATCCGCCGCTGGCCGGAAGCCACAGGGCGATCGCCGGGAAGGCGATCAACAGCGCGAGCCGCACCACGTCCGCCAACAGGAAGGGAACGACCCCCCGGCTGACCGTGCCGAGCGAGACGTCGCGCGCCACCCCCATGATGACGAACAGGTTCATCCCCACGGGCGGGGTGATCAGCCCCAGTTCCGCCACCGTCACCAGCAGCACGCCGAACCAGATCGGGTCGATCCCGAGGCTCGTCACCAACGGAAAGACGAACGGCACCGTCAGCAGGATCATGCTGAGCGCGTCCATGAAGCAGCCCAGCACGATGTAGAAGGCCATCAGGATCAGGATCACGCCGAAGGGCGTCAGGCCCACCCCCTCCACCTGGGCCACCAGGAACTGCGGCAGGCCGGTGGTTTCGATGAAGTAATTGAAGAGCCCGGCCCCGATCAGGATCAGGAAGATCATGGCGGTGAGCTGCGCCGTCTCCAACAGGCAGGCCCGGAAGGTCGCCCGGTCCAGCGCCCGGCGCACCAGCGCCATCAGGAAGGCGCCCACCGCGCCCACGGCCGCCGCCTCGGTCGGCGAGAAAAGGCCGACATAGATGCCGCCCACCACCACCACGAACAGCCCCAGCACCGGCCACACGCCGGCGGCGATGCGCGCGCGCGCCGCCCAGGGCAGCCGCTCCGCCTTGTCCGCCAGCGTCGGATCCAGGCGCAGCCGCGCGGAGACCGCCGCCATATAGAGCGCCGTGCCCAGCAGCCCCGGGAAGACGGCCGCGAGGAAAAGCGCGCCGATCGATTGCTCGGTCAGCAATGCGTAGATCACCAGCAGAATCGACGGCGGGATCAGCACGCCCAAGGTGCCGCCGGCCGCGATGGAGGCGGTCGCCAGGCTGTCCGCATAGCCGTGACGGCGCATCTCCGGCAAGGCCACGCGGCCCATCGTGGCGGCGGTCGCGAGGCTGGAGCCGCAGATCGCGCCGAAGCCGGCGCAGGCCCCGATCGCCGCCATGGCGAGGCCGCCGCGGAAATGCCCGACGAAGGCGTGCACGGCCCGGAACAGGCTCGTCGACAGGCCAGCGTGGGTCGCGAAGACGCCCATCGCGATGAACAAGGGCACCACGGAGAGCGTATAGGGGTTGGTTGCCTCGAACGGCGCGGAGCCCATCACGAAGGCCAGCGCCGGCCAGCCGTTCAGATAGGCGAAGCCCGCCGCTCCGACCACGCCCATCGCGACGGCGACGGGCACGCGCAGCAGCACCAGCAGGAGGGCGAGCCCGAAGCCGGCGAGCCCGATCAGGGAGTCGCTCACGGGACGCTCTCTTCCGGCGCGCCCAGCTCTGGACGGCCCGTCGCGGGATCGAGCGGCGGCGGCGCCTCGACGCCCGCGGCGCGCAGCTCCTCCACGGCCGCAATCGCCAAGGCCGCGGCGACCGAGGCGGCGCAGCCGCCGATCAGCGGCGTCCAGTACCAGATCATCGGAATCTCGATGGTGGACGAGGTGTCGCCGTAGGACAGGACCTGCGCCGCCCGCCCCCAGGCGGTCCAGACGACGAGGCCCATGAACCCCGCCGACAGCAGCGCCGCCGCGCTCTTCATCGCCGCCCGGCCGCGCGGCGGCAGCCGATCCGCCAGCAGGTTCACCGTCACCTGACCGTCCGAGAGGAAGGCGAAAGGCATGGCCGCGAAGGCCGCCCCCATGACGAAGAGCTGCACCAGATCGACCACCCCCGGCACCGCCAATCCGATCGGATCGGCGGTGAAAGGATTGACCGCACGGGTGAGCGCCCGCAGCACGATGTCCGCCAGCGTCACCAGCCCGGCGACGCCGAGGCACGCCAGCCCGCCATAGGCGAGCCAGCGCGCCGCGGCGGCGATCGCCGCATAGAGCGCCCTCATCGCGGGCGGCCGTTCGGCTGCGGCAGGCCCCGCACGACGCCGCTACTGGGCCGCCTCAAGTTCGGCGATCTTCCGGACCAGCGCGTCATAGACCGCGCGGATCTCGGGGTCGTCCTCGGCCAGATTGGCGAGCCAGGCCTCGCGCACGGGCTCGGCCGCCGCCTCCCAGCGCGCGCGCTCGGCGTCGTCGAGCACGATCACCTCGGCGCCGGCCGAAGCCTCCCGGCCCCAATCGTCCCAGCGGTCCCACCAGCCGCCGAACTGCGCGACCAGCGCCTCGCCGGACATCTCGTCGATCACCTGACGAACGTCGTCGGGCAGGCTGTTGTACGTCCGCTCGTTCATGGCGAACCAGAAGGAGACCGTGTAGACGCCGCCGACCTCGGTGTGGTGGTTCATCACCTCCGCCAGTTTGAAGCTGTGCATCGGATCCCAGGGGAAGACGGTGCCGTCGATCACGCCCTTCTGGGCGTTCTCATAGACCTGGCCCGGCGGCAGCCCCTGCGGCGTGGCGCCGAGGCTTTCCAGAAGCGCCTTGATCGGGCCGCTCGGGAAGCGGATGCGCAGTCCCTTGAGATCCTCCAGCGTGCGCACCGGCTTGCTCGTGGTGTGGATCAGGCCGCCATTGTGGGCGTGCAGCGCCAGCATCTTGACGCCCCGATACTCCTCTTTCAGGTACTCGTCATAGATCGACCAGAGCGCGCGGGACGCGACGTCGGCGCTGCCGGTCATGAAGGGCAGTTCGATGACGCCGGTGCGCTCGAACCGGCCGCGCGGGATGCCGCGCAGCCCGTGGGCGATGTCGACGACGCCGGCCTGCACCTGATCGTAGAGCTTCGTGATGTTCCCGAGCTGTGTGCCGGCGGGAAAGATCTCGACCTTCACCTTGCCGTTGGTGCGCGCCTCCAATTCGCGCGCCCAGGGCTCCATGAAGTCCTTGTGCATGCCGTTCGCGGTGGGCAGGAAATGGGCGAGCTTCAGCTCGATCACCTCGTCCGCCGCGGCCGGGCGCGTCTCTGAAAGGCTGAGGGCGCCGAACGCCAGCGCGCCGCACAGCGCGCCCTTGATCAGTTTCTCGAACACGTGAACCTCCCTTCTTCTGGTCGACCCCCTGGTCGCCCCCCGCCCGATGCGAGGGCCCGGGACGATCGCTCGATGCGCCGCGCTTGCTTGCGCGCGGTTCTCGCTCGCCGGGTGCAGTCCGCGCCGTCAGGCGGCGTCCGGCTGCCCCTCCGGCGCGGTTTCGTAAAAGGCCGGCAGCGCGGAAAGCCGCGCGTCGACCGCCCGGATCTTGGGATAGGCGTCCAACGGACACTCGAACCGCCGTGCGTTGAAGACCTGCGGAACCAGGCAGACGTCCGCCAGACTGACCTGCTCCCCGCAGCAACAGCCGGCCTCCGCCGCGGTTTCGGGCAATAGCGCCTCGATCGCATCGAAGCCGACCGCGACCCAGTGACGGTACCAAGCGAGCTTCTCCGCCTCCGACCGCCCCAGCCGACCGGTCAGGTGGCTCAGGACGCGCAGGTTATTGAGCGGGTGAATGTCGCAGGCGATCGCCAACGCGATCTCCCGAACCTTCGCCCGCGCGGCCGGGTCGGCCGGCAGCAGCGGCGGCTCCGGATGCGTCTCTTCGAGATACTCGAGCATCGCCAGCGACTGGCCGAAGCCCAGGCCGCCGTCTTCCAGATACGGCACGAGGCCGGCCGGATTCTTGGCGCGATAAGCGGGGCCGTGCTGCTCGCCGCCGTCGCGCGTCAGATGCACGAAGGCGGTCTCATACGCGACGCCCTTCCACGCGAGCGCGATCCGCACGCGCCACGCGGCGGAACTGCGGAAATAGCCGGTGAGTTGCATCGGCGCGACGGATCCTCCCTGCCCCCGAGCGATCGGGCGTAACCATGCGCGGGCGCTCGACGCGCCCCGATCGTTTCATTTGAGACGACTATAGACACAACACTGAGACAGCGAAAGAGGCTTCATGCGTTCCGGAACTTCGGCAACTTAGACGGCCCTTCCGCGGCGCTCATGCTGCAATGCGGCGCCGACCCGGCGTTGTTGACTTCGTTTCATCTGAAACTATCATGGGCGCTGGAGATTGGCCGCGCCCCGATCGAGGGCGCGCCTGATCGAATACGCCAAGCGGAGCGGCCGACCATGCGACACTACATCCCGATCCAGAAGGTGGAGGGCCGCGCCTCGCGTCAGGCGCACGCCGATCTGCCCGAAGGGACCTATGAGCGCGAGATGGGCAAGGAAGGCTTCTTCGGCCCGGCGGCCCACCTCTATCACGCCAACCCGCCGACCGCCTGGACCGGCTGGGAGGGGCCGCTGAAGCCGCGGGCCTTCGATCTGACCAAGATCGACAAGCCGGCGGCGGGCCCCTGGGACGCGGTGACCTTCCTGCACAATGCGCACTGCAAGATGCGCTACTGGCGCACCGAGGGCGCGATGGACCATCTCGTGCGCAATGCGGACGGGGACGAGTTGATCTTCGTGCATGCGGGCGCCGGCGAGCTGTTCTGCGACTTCGGCCATCTGGCGGTCGCCGCCGGCGACTACATCGTGCTGCCGCGCGGAACCATGTGGCGGATGGAGGCCGACGGTCCGATGCAGGCGCTGCTGATCGAGGCCACGAACTCCACCTACATGCTGCCCGACAAGGGACTGGTCGGCCCGCACGCCATTTTCGACCCCGCCATGCTCGATACGCCAAGCCTGGACGCGGCCTTCGACGCCCAGCGCCAGGGGCCCGAGGCCGGCGTCGAATGGCGCGTGAAGATCCGCCGGCGCGGCGAAATCTCCACCGTCACCTATCCCTTCAATCCGCTGGACGCGGTCGGCTGGAAGGGCGACCTCGTACCCGTTCGGATCAATGTGAAGGATATCCGGCCGCTGTTGAGCGACCGGTACCACCTGCCGCCCTCGGCGCACACAACCTTCCTCGCCAACCGCTTCGTCGTCTGCACCTTCGCGCCGCGCCCGTTCGAGAGCGACCCGGGCGCGCTCAAGGTGCCGTTCTTCCACAGCAACGACGATTACGACGAGGTGCTGTTCTATCACGCCGGCGATTTCTTCAGCCGCGACAACATCGACGCCGGAATGGTGACCTTCCATCCCTGCGGCTTCACCCACGGGCCGCATCCGAAAGCGCTGAAGAACGCCTTCACCCAGAAAAAGGCGGCCACCGACGAATACGCCGTCATGGTCGACACCCGCGACCCGTTGGAGGTCGGCGACCTGCCGGCCGGCGTCGAGAACGAGGCGTATCACCGGAGCTGGGCTGCGAAGCCCGGAGACGAGCAGGCGGAGGCGGCCGAGTGAAACTGGCAACCCTGAAGGAAGGCGGACGCGACGGCGCGCTCGCCCTGGTCAGCCGCGACCTGACGACGGCCGTCCGCGCGACCTCGATCGCGCCGACGCTGCAGGCCGCGCTGGACGATTGGGCGGCGATCGCGCCGGAGTTGGAGGCGCTCGCCGCGGATCTCGAGACCGGCGCCGCTGAAGGGCTGTTTCCGTTCGATCCGACGCACTGCATGGCGCCCCTGCCGCGGGCCTATCAGTGGGCGGACGGCTCGGCCTACGTCAATCACGTGGAACTGGTGCGCAAGGCGCGCGGCGCGGAATTGCCGGAGAGCTTCTGGGAAGATCCGCTGATGTATCAGGGCGGCTCCGACAGCTTCCTGGGCCCGACGGACGATGTTCCGCTCGGCTCCGAAGACTGGGGCATAGATTTCGAGGCGGAGATCGCCGTCGTCACCGACGACGCGCCCATGGACGTCTCGACCGAGGCGGCGGCCGCGCACGTCAAGCTCGTGATGCTGGTCAACGACATCTCGCTGCGCGGGCTGATCCCGGCGGAGCTCGCCAAGGGCTTCGGCTTCTTCCAGGCGAAACCGTCGAGCGCCTTCTCGCCGGTCGCCGTGACGCCGGACGAGTTGGGCGCCGCCTGGGACGGGCGCAAGCTGCACCGGCCGCTGCTGTCGAGCGTCAACGGCGCCCTCTTCGGCAAGCCCGACGCCGGCGTCGACATGACCTTCGACTTCCCGCGCCTGATCGCGCACGCGGCCAAGACGCGCCCGCTCGGCGCCGGGTCGATCGTCGGCTCGGGCACCGTGTCGAACCGCGACGCGGACGGCGGGCCGGGCAAGCCGGTGGATCAGGGCGGGCTCGGCTATAGCTGCGTCGCCGAACTGCGCATGATCGAGACCATCGCCGACGGCGCCCCGAAGACGCCCTTTCTGCGCTTCGGCGACCGGGTGCGGATCGAGATGCAGGACGAAGACGGCGCCTCGATCTTCGGCGCCATCGACCAGAAAATCGTACACTACGCCGGACCGGCTTGAGGTCCGAGCGCGCGGGAGGAGCCGCCATGTCAACAGCCTTCGCCTCCACGGCCGATCTGGACGAAAAGCCGATCACCTTCGAAGCCCTCGCCGACGGCGTGTACGCGTACACGGCCGAGGGCGACCCGAACTCCGGCGTCATCATCGCCGAGGACGGCGTCCTTGTGATGGACGCCCAGGCCACGCCGGTGCAGGCGGAGAAGCTGATCAGCCGCATCCGGCAGGTCACCGACGCGCCGATCAAGCATCTGGTGCTGAGCCACTACCACGCGGTGCGCGTGCTCGGCGCCTCGGCCTTCGGCGCCGAGACCGTCATCGCCAGCCGCGGCACCTACGAGAACATCGTCGAGCGCGGCCAGCAGGATTTCGAAAGCGAGGTCGGCCGCTTCCCCCGCCTGTTCGATCAGGTGGAGACCGTGCCCGGCCTGACTTGGCCGACGATCGTCTTCGAGGACAAGCTCACCCTCTGGATGGGCGGGCGCGAGGTGCAGCTCCTCCATCTCGGCCGCAGCCACACGAAAGGCGACATCGTCGCCTGGCTGCCGGAGGAGAGGATCTGCTTCTCCGGCGACATGGTGGAGTACGGCGCCACGCCCTACACCGGCGACGCCTATCTGAAGGATTGGCCGGGGACGCTCGACCGGCTGCTTGCGCTCGGCCCCGAGCAGTTGATCCCGGGTCGCGGCGCCGCGCTGAAAACGCCCGAGGCCTGCCGCGAGGCGATCGAGGGCACGCGCGACTTCCTGCGCGACCTCTACGGCCACGCCGAGGCCGGGGTGAAGGCGGGCGAGGACCTGGCCCAGGTCTATGCGCGCGCCTACGCGGACATGCAGCCGAAATACGGCCATTGGGTCATCTTCGACCACTGCATGCCCTTCGACGTGACCCGGGCCTATCAGGAGGCCGGCGGATCGGTCGACCCGCAAATCTGGACCGCCGAGCGGGACCGCGAGATGTGGGCCGGCCTGGAGGCCGCGCGGGCGGGATAGGCGCCGTCCCTCTCCCCCAGGAGGGAGAGGGACGCTGGAGGAGAGGCGGATGCTCCAGACCTTCGACTACCCGGAGTTCGTCTACCGGCCAAGCCCGGATCTGACCGCCGACCCGCCGGCGCGCCACCCGCTGGTCGTCGTCGGGGCCGGGCCGGTCGGGCTCGCCGCGGCGCTCGATCTGGCGGACAAGGGCCATCGCGTGCTGGTGCTGGACGACGATCACACGGTGAGCGTCGGCAGCCGCGCCATCTGCTGGTCGAAGCGCACGCTGGAGATCTGCGACCGGCTGGGGCTCGGCGAGGCGCTGCTGAAGAACGGCGTGGGGTGGAAGCGCGGTCGGGTCTTCTTCCAGGAGAAGGAGGTCTACAGCTTCGATCTTGCGCCCGAGGGCGGCGCACGGATGCCGGCCTTCATTAATCTCCAGCAATATCACTTCGAATTGGCGGCGGTTCAGGCCGCCGACGCCCATCCGCGCATCGAGCTGCGCTGGCGGCATAAGGTCATCGGCCTGGAACCCGGCGACGGGCGCGGGCCGGTGCGCCTGAGCGTCGAGACGCCGGACGGCGCCTACGCCCTCGACGCGGAGTGGGCGCTGGCCTGCGACGGCGCCAAGAGCCCGACCCGCAAGATGCTGGGCCTCGACTTCGCGGGCCAGGTGTTCCAGGACCGGTTCCTGATCGCCGACGTGGTGATGAAGGCGGCCTTCCCGACCGAGCGTTGGTTCTGGTTCGACCCGCCCTTCAATCCGGGCCAGTCGGCGCTGCTGCACAAGCAGGCGGACGATGTCTGGCGCATCGATCTGCAGCTCGGCTGGGACGCCGATCCGGAGCAGGAGAAGAAGCCGGAGAAGGTGATCCCGCGCCTCAAGGCGATGCTGGGGGAGGACGCCGACTTCGAGCTCGAATGGGTCTCCGTCTACACCTTCCAGTGCCGCCGGCTGGCGCGCTTCCGACACGGCCGGGTGCTGTTCGTCGGCGACAGCGCGCACCAGGTCTCGCCCTTCGGGGCGCGCGGCGGCAATGGCGGAATCCAGGACGCCGACAATCTGTGCTGGAAGCTCGACCTCGTGCTGCGCGGCGGCGCGCCGGAGCGCCTGCTGGACAGCTACGACGTCGAGCGCGGCCTCGCGACCGACGAGAACATCCTGAACTCCACCCGCTCGACCGACTTCATCACGCCGAAATCCGAAGTCAGCCGCGACTTCCGCGACGCGGTGCTGGCCCTGTCGGAGCGGTTCGAGTTCGCGCGGCGGCTGGTCAACTCCGGGCGGCTCTCCGTTCCGGCGGTGCTCGACGGATCGCCGCTGAACACCCCGGACGAGCCGGGCGCGCGCTGGCCGGACGCCGCACGGCCCGGGGCCGCCTGCCCCGACGCGCCGATCGCCGAGGCGGCGGGCGCCTCGTGGCTGCTGCAGGCGCTGGCCGCCCCGCTGGTCGCCCGGTCCGGCTTCGTGCTGCTGGCCGCGCCGGCGGCGGACGATCCGGACGGCGCGGCGCTGGACGCCGTCTGCGCCGATCAGACTCCGCCGGTGACGCCGCTGCTGCTGGGCCGGGATGTCCAGGATTGCGACGGGCTTGTCGCCGCGCGCTACGGCCTGCGGGCGGGCGGCGCCTATCTGATCCGCCCGGACCAGCATGTCGCGGCGCGCTTTGCGCGCGTCGACCGGGCGCGGCTGGCGGCCGCGCTCGCCCGCGCCGTCGGCCAAGCGGCGGACGCCTGAGGAGACGCGCATGACCGAAGGGACAACCGTCGCGCCGGGCGGCTTGGAGACCGCCCTGAAGCTGGAGCGGCCGGACGACTTCTACGAGCGTCTGATCGCTGCCCATCGCGGCCTTTCCGACGCGCAGAGCCGGCAACTCAACGCCCGGCTGATCCTGCTGCTGGCCAATCAGGTGGGCGACCTCGCAATCCTGGAAGACGCCCTGAGCGAGGCGCGCCGCGGCCTAGGACCGCCCGCGTCCTTCGCGACGCCGCCTGACGCCGGCTCCTCAGGATGAGCGCCCGGGCGCCGTCGGGCGGCGCCCGGTCATCCCGGCCGGAGCGCAACGGAGAGCCGGGAGCCAGGGCAAGTCGCGCAGGCTAGCGCTTGCCGCTCCTGGATCCCGGATCGGCCTGACGGCCGTCCGGGACGACGGGCCCAGACGTCCAACAGCCCTTCTCCGGCAGGCAGAGGGGGCGCGGTAACGCGTCGCCCGCTGGATGCGGTAGCGGGTTGCGCGGTCTTCGTGCTAGGCTTTCTGTTTCGGGGGCGGCGGCGTGCGGGACGCGCCGCGGCGGATGCAGGCGAAATCCGGCTTTCCGGGCGTCGCGGCGGATGGGCCGGGCCGCGTCTCCCGGCGTCTAAGCGAAGCGGATTCTTCATGGCGGCGAACTCCCACGACGACGGGCGCCCGGGCGACTGGCGCCGTGCGCCCGCCCCCGGCTACTCGCAACCCGAAAGCGACCCGTCGGTCCGCCCCGCCGATCTGGCGCTCTTGATCGACCGGACCGCGCGGGCCGTCTACGCCGCCGAGGCCCGCCGCACCCTGACGCCGTCGCAATGGGGGGCGCTGCGATACCTGAAGCGGGCGCGCAATGCGGACCCGACCCTGATGGGGCTGGTGCGGTTTCAGAAGGTGGCGCCGGCGACGGCTTCGGAGACGATTGCGCTGCTGGTCAAGCGCGGCCTGCTGGCCAAGGAGCGCGATCCGGCGGACCGGCGCCAATTCCTGCTGCGCCTCACCGAAGAGGCCGAGCTTCTGATGGACGGCGATCCGTTGCGCCGGCTGGCCGATGCGCTGGCGGAGCTCGACGCGCTGACGCTGGCCTGCATGGGGGCGGGGCTGGAGCGCGCGCTGGCCGCCCTCGCGGCCGCGGCCGACGGCGAGCGCGAGGGGCTCGACTGACCGGCCGCCAATCGCATCAGACCGCCCTTTACGGCCGGCTCGGCGCTTTGCTCTACTGACCGAACGATCCGCCGGGGGCGCGCGCCCTCACCCGCTAGCCCCGCCCGCTAGCCGCCGCCAGAGGGAGCGTCGACGCATGGCAACGAGCGATCCGCTGCTGCAGCCCTACCGGCTGAAGCACCTGACCCTGCGCAACCGCATCATGTCCACGGCGCACGAGCCCGCCTATTCCGAAGACGGGCTGCCGACGGAGCGCTACCGCCTTTATCACGTGGAGAAGGCGAAGGGCGGCATCGCACTCACCATGACGGCGGGCTCGGCCATCGTCTCGCCGGACAGCCCGCCCGCCTTCGGCAATCTGCACGCCTATCGCGACGAGATCGTCCCGCATCTCAAGCGCCTCGCCGACGACTGCCACGCGCAGGGCGCGGCCGTGATGATCCAGCTCACCCATCTCGGCCGGCGGACGAACTGGAACAAGGCGGACTGGCTGCCCGTCCTCGCCCCGTCGGCGGTGCGCGAGCCCGCCCATCGCGCCTTCCCGAAGGTCATGGAGGATTGGGACATCGCGCGCATCGTCCGGGACTACGCCGCCGCCGCCCAGCGCATGCAGGCGGCCGGCTTGGACGGGATCGAGCTGGAATGCTACGGCCATCTGATCGACGGTTTCTGGTCGCCGGCGACCAACAAGCGCGACGACGACTATGGCGGCCCCCTCGACAACCGGCTGCGCTTCGCCCGCCAGGTCTTCGCCGCGATCCGCGACGCCGTCGGGCCGGACTTCATCGTCGGCGCCCGCCTGGTGGCGGACGAGGATTGGGACAAGGGCCTGAGCCGCGAGGAGGGCGTGGAGATCTGCCGCCGGCTGATCGCGACCGGTCAGGTGGATTTCCTCAACCTGATCCGCGGCCATATCGAGACCGACGCCGCCTTGAGCCGCGTGATCCCGGTGCAGGGCATGCGCTCCGCCCCGCATCTGGACTTCGCGGGCGAGGTGCGCGCGGCGACGCAGTTTCCCGTCTTCCACGCCGCCCGCATCAGCGACGTCGCCACCGCCCGCCACGCCATCGCGGAGGGCAAGCTCGACATGGTCGGCATGACCCGCGCCCACATCGCCGACCCGCATATCGCGCGCAAGGTGGCGGAAGGAATCGAGGAGCGCATCCGCCCCTGCGTCGGCGCCACCTACTGCCTAGACCGCATTTATGAGGGGGGCGAGGCGCTCTGCCTGCACAACGCCGCCACGGGCCGCGAGGCGACGATCCCGCATCAGATCCCCAGGAGCGACGGCCCGGCGCAGAAGATCGCGATCGTCGGCGCCGGCCCGGCGGGGCTGGAGGCCGCGCGGGTCGCGGCGGAGCGCGGCCACGCGGTCACCCTGTTCGAGGCCGCGAGCGCGCCCGGCGGCCAGATCCGCCTGATCGCGCGCAGCCCGCGCCGGGCGGAGCTGATCGGCATCGTCGACTGGCTGGCCGCGGAATGCGAGCGCCTCGGCGTCGCGATGCGCTTCAACACTTTGGCCGACGCCGCCGACGTGCTGGCCGATGACCCGGACGTCGTCATCGTCGCCACCGGCGGGCTGCCGAACACGGAGATCCTGGCGACCGGCTCCGAGCTCGCCGTCAGCAGCTGGGACATCCTCTCCGGCGACGCGAAGCCGGGCGAGCGCGTCCTGGTCTATGACGACAACGGCCAGCATCCGGGCCTAATGGCGGCGGAGGCGCTGGCCCGTGCGGGCTCGCAGGTCGAGATCGTGACGCCCGAGCGCTTCTTCGCCCCCGACATCGGCGGCCTCAACCACGCGAAGTACGCCGAGGTCTTCGCCGACTGCGGGGTGCGGCTCACCATCAACAGCCGCGTGCTCTCGGTCGACCGCGCCGGCAACGGCCTCAAGGCCCTGATCGGAAGCGACTATTCGGAGCGCACCGAGACCCGCGAGATCGACCAGCTCGTGGTCGAGCACGGCACGCTGCCGCTCGACGAGCTCTATTTCGCGCTGAAGGAGGGCTCGAAGAACCGCGGCGAACTCGACCACCGCGCCTTCACCGCGCTCCAGCCCCAGACGGTCGAGACAAACCCCGACGGCGCCTACCGCCTCTACCGCATCGGCGACGCGGTCGCCAGCCGCAACATCCACGCCGCCATCTACGAGGCGCTCAGGCTGTGTCTGCCGATGTGAGGGGGTCGCCGGGGCGTCAGGGGGTGGATTGATCGCGTCCAGCCCGGACCCGAACCGAGAAAAGGAGAGGCGTCATGAGCCGTGCACAAGCGGAGGCAAGCGTCCTCGTCGACGACGCGCGGGTGCGGGTAACCCGTTTCGATTTTGCACCGGGGGCCGAGACCGGCTGGCATCGGCATGGTCACGACTACGTCATCGTTGCGGTCACCGATTGCGCCATGCGGATCGAACAGCCGGACGGCGGCGTTGGCCAGGCTCGCTTCAAAGCAGGGGAGTCCTATCGCCGGGACAAAGGGGTCGAGCACAACGTGATCAACGACGGCCCCGAGACGATGCGTTTCGTCGAGGTGGAGTTGAAATGACGCTCGCGCGGCGATCGCCCATTTCTTCCGACAGCTTCATATAGGCAACCCGGTCTTGGCTAAGAGCGGCCGTTGCGGGAGCTACGCGCCGAACGCCGCTTCAAAGCCCCGCATCCCGCCGCGCGCTCCGGTCCGGTCCCCTCACGCATCGTACCAATAATCGTCCGGGTCGCCGGGATAGACGCCGAGCATGGTTCCGTGGGCCTGGTAGCCCATCAGGCGGCGGATTGCGTCGGGGTAGCTGTCGGCGATCTCGCGCGGGACGGTGAGGTACTGGTTCTCCTCCTGGCGCAGCCAGCCGAGGCTGTAGGTGTTGATCAGGCCGGAGCGCGGCTTGTTCGACCGGTTGGCGCCGCCGCCATGGACCGTGGCGCCGAGATAGAACAGCACCGAGCCGCGCGTCATCTCCGCCTGCAGCACGTCGTCTTCCGAAATCTCCTCGATCGGCCGCAGATCCTGGCTGCCGAGGACGACGCGCGTCGCCCCGTTCTCGATGGTGAAGTCGTCGAGCGCCCACATGGCGCTGATCTGGAACTCGACGCCCGGGATGCGATAGGGATAGAAGCTGTCGTCCCGGTGCAGCACCTGGTTCGCCTCGCCCGGTGCGATCTCGATCGCCGTCGTGCTGCCGATGCGGTAGCTCTCGCAATGGGGCCGCAGCACGGCGTCGGCCATGGCGATGACGCGCGGATGCGCGATCAGGTCGGCGGACGCGCGCGAGTAGCGCAGCACGCCGCCGAGCCGCCGCGTCTTGTAGCCGTTGAAATCGTTGGAGAAGAGATGGCCTTCCCGGTCGTAGGGCGCGCGGAAGTCGGCCTGCACCTGCGCGGTCAGCTCGGCGGGGGCCGCGCCCTCCACCACCGCGGCGCCGGCGTCGAGCAACGCCTCGGCCACCGCGGCGTTGGGGGCGTCGTTTTGAAAGCGGGGAAGCATCGGGAGCCTCGTTGAACGGATTTTCATTGAACGTACGTTCAATGAATAACCCATTTGGCGTTTCGGGGCAAGGCCGCGGGCGTCGCTTTCGTCTGAGCGGCGGCGATGCGAACGCAGAATCGGCCCGCGGTCTCCGCCGCCCCTCCCCTCACGCCGCGCGGCTGGGATGCACGGCGAGGCCGCGGCCGGCGGCCTCGCAGCCGATCATCGCCACCTTGCGCGGCAGGCCCCAGCGATAGCCGCCCAGCATCCCGCTCTGCCGGATCACCCGGTGGCAGGGGATCAGCCAGCTGATCGGGTTGGCGCCGACCGCGGTTCCGACCGCGCGCGCCGCACCCGGCGCCATGCCCAGCCGCTCCGCCAGCCGGCCGTAGGTGGTGAGCCCGCCGGGCGGCAGGCGCATCAGCGCCTCCCACACCTTGACCTGGAAGCGCGTGCCCTTGAGCAGCACGCGCAGCGGCGCACGCGCGCCCCCGCCATCCGGCGCGAAGAGATCGTCCATCAGCGGGCGGACGGCGGTCGCATCCTGCACCAGCCGCGCCTTCGGCCAGCGCTTGGCCATGTCTTCGAAACAGGCCTCGGCCCCACGCGAATCGAGGAAGGCGACGCCGCACACGCCGCGCTCCGTCCGCATCAGCAGCGTCTCGCCGAACGGCCCCTCGTTCCACCCCCAGCGGATGGTCAAGCCCTCGGCCTCGGCCTTGTACTCGCCGGGGCTCATCGCCTCGTAGGTCACGAACAGATCGTGCAGCCGGCCGGGCCCGGAGAGCCCGGCTTCGAAGGCGGCGTCGAGCACGCTGTCGCGACCCTCCAGCGCCTCCTTGGCCCGCTCCAGCGTCACCAGGCTGAGGAACTTCTTGGGGCTCAGCCCCACCCAACGGGAGAAGACGCGCTGGAAGTGGTGCTCGCTCATGCCCGCCCGCGCCGCCAGCTCGCCGAGCGAGGGGCGCTCGCCCCAATGCTCCGCGATATGCGCCAGCGCGTCGCCGACGAGGGCGTAGTGCGCATGCTCCTCCGGGCTGTCCGGCCCGGCGTGCGGCGCGTCGGAAGGCGGGGGGCGGATCAGATCTTCGCTCATCGGCTTGGTTCCTTTGCGGGGCGTCGTCATCCGCATATCAGGTAGCCGCTGGACGGCGCGCCGCCCACCCGGTTCTTGCGGGACGCGCGTGCGCTCAGAGATCGAGCCGGTAAAAATCGACCGCATCCGGCGCGTCGGCGTAATAGCGCCGATAGCGGCGGAAACCGAGACCGCGATAGAGGCCGATGGCGCGCTCCATCCGCCCGCCGACGGTGTCGAGGACGAGGCGGCGGTAGCCCGCCTGGCGCGCGAAGTCGATTGCGGCCTCGATCAGCCGGGCGCCCAGGGAATGGCCGCGGAACTGTTCGCGCACATAGAGGCGCTTGATCTCCCCGGCCTCCGCCCCGTCATTCTCGTCGACGACCGGACGCAACCCGACGCAGCCGGCGATCGCGCCGTCCACTCGGGCGAGCCAGAGGGCGCCCTTCGGCGCGGTGAAGGGCGCCGGCAGGGCATCCAGCTCGCGGTCGAAGCGCTCGAAACAGACGTCGAACTCGAGCGATTCGGCGTATTCGACGAACAGCGTCTTGAGGAAAGCGAGATCGTCGCCCGCCGCCGCGGGGCGGATTTCGACGAGGCTCGCCGATGCGTCAGACACGGATGCGCCCTTCCAGATAGAACTGCACGGACCCTTCGATCCTGACCCGATTCCCGCCGTCGGTCAGCGTGCAATAGAGATCGCCCCCGCGCCGGGAGACCTGGCGGCAATGCAGCGCGGTCTTGCCGAGCCGCTCCGCCCAATAGGGCGCGACCGTGCAGTGGGCGGAGCCGGTGACCGGGTCCTCGTCGATGCCGGCGTGCGGCGCGAAGTATCGCGAGGCCGCGTCGGCGGCGTCGCCCGGCCCGGTCACGACCAATCCATCCCCGGGCAGCGCCGCAATCGCCTTCAGGTCGGGTTGGACCGCGCGCACGGCCGTTTCGTCCGCCATCACGGCGAGGTTCTTAACCGCCTTCAGGAAGGCGACCGGCTCGACCCCGCCCAGCATCGCGGCCAGCCCCTCCGGGGCGGGCGCCGGGGTCGGGGGGCGGCTCGGGAAATCGAGGGCGAAACGGGTCTGCCCCGCGCCCCGGCCCGCCCGTTCGACGGCGAGAGGGCCGCCCTGGCTCGCGAAGCGAATGCGGTCGCCCGGGAAGTCCAGGCGGTCGAACAGCACGGCGCCGCTGGCCAGCGTGGCGTGCCCGCACAGGCTGGCCTCGACCGTGGGGGTGAACCAGCGAATGCGGTAGTCGCTGTCGGGATCGTCCGGCGTCGGCGCGAAGAAGGCGGTTTCGGCCAGGTTGTTCTCGGCCGCGATCGCCTGCATCACCGCGTCGTCGGGCCAGGAGTCGAGCGGGACCACGGCCGCCGGATTGCCGGTGAAGGGCGCTTCGGCAAAGGCGTCGAGCTGATAGATCGGCAGACTCTGGGTCATGTGCGCTCCTCCTCGCTGTCACGTTCGCTCAACACCTCGGCGAACAGGTCCCGGTCGATGTTGCCGCCGGTCAGGATCAGCCCGACCCGCTTGCCGCGCATCGCCTCGCGCTCGGCCAGGAGGGCCGCGAGCGGGGCCGCGCCCGCGCCCTCGGCGACATTGTGCGTGTCGTGAAAATAGGCGCGCATGGCGGCGCGGATCTGGGCGTCGGAGACGCTGACGATGCGCTCCGCGCCGGCGCGGATGATCTCGAAGGCCTCTTCGACCGGCGTGCGGCAGGCCATCCCGTCCGCCATCGTGTCGGCGCGGTTGGTGGCGATCGGACGGCCCGCCTCGACGCTCAGCTTGTACATGGGCGCGCCGTCCGCCACGACGCCGATCACGTGGGTCTTGAGGCCGAGCGCGTCGCGCGCGGAGATCACCCCGCAGATCCCGGAGCCGAGGCCGATCGGGACATAGACCGCATCGAGATCCGGCCGGGCGCGGAAGAACTCGAGCGCATAGGTGCCCACGCCCTGGACCAGCAGGGGATGGAAGCTCGGCAGCATCAGAAGACCGTCCGCTTGCGCGCGCTCGCGCGCGTACTCGACCGATTCCTGGAAATCGTCGCCGTGCACCACCAGCTCCGCCCCCTGGGCGCGCATGGCGGCGTTCTTCTCGCGGCTGTTGCCATGGGGAACGACGACGGTGGCGCGCGCGCCGAACCGCGCGCAGGCGGTCGCGATCGACTGGCCGTGATTGCCGCGCGTGGCGGTGATGACGCCGGCCTCCGGGCCCAGCCGCCGGACATGATCGGCGATATAGACGAGGCCGCCGCGCAGCTTGAAGGCGCCGACCGGGGTGTGGTTCTCATGCTTGACCCAGGTCTCGCAGCCCGCGCGCTCGGCCAGCAGCGGCCAATGATATTGCGGCGTCGGCGGGACGACGGCGCGAATCACCTCGTGCGCCGCCTCCAACTCATCCAGTGTTGCGCGCTGCGTCATGGGCGGATTCATGGGCGGATTCATGGGCGGCGTCATGGGCGGCGTCCTCGATCGGTTTCGGGGCGGGGTCCCGCCTTCGGACTCCCTCTGGAGCCCAGTCTATCGAAGCGGCCGCGGGAAAAGAAAGGACGGCCCCGGCGCCGTCCGCGCATTAAGACGCCGGGGCCGCCCCCTCGCCGGCCCTTCCGGTCCGGGGCTCTCGCCGATCCAGGGGTAACGGGATCGGCGGGGGCTCTGAAACGCCCGACTTTTTCGGGGGCGTCGGGCGCGGGGCTTCAGGGACGCCAGAAGGGCTTGGCGATCTCACGGTCGAAATCCGATCGGGTGAGGCCGACGTCCTGCAGGATCCGATCCTCCATGCTGCGCAGATGCCGGCGCGATTCCGCCCGCTCCTGCCAACACCGAAGGACGGCCCAGATGCGCGCCGCGAGTCCGCCCGGCCCTACCCGGACGGTCCCGCCCGTCCCGGCGAGGCGCTTGACGCCCCGCCCGGTCGACCCGGAGCGATCTGATCCCGCCAAGAACGCGGCCTTGAACCCGAACGATCCGGGTTTCGGGAAGATTGTACGCATACAATTTCTCCTTTCACCCGAATGTGACCCGAATTGTCATGCATCAATTTATAAATTGTTTGTCTTTCCAGGCGCAATCGATACATTGTCACCATGACAATTTTCAGGGGCGCCCTGAAGGAACGCGAGCGCATGACGGAGCTTATCGACGCGGCGCCGAGCGCCTGGACGCCCGACCTGTCCGAAGCGCCCGGGCCGAAATACGCCGCGATCGCCGACCTTCTGGCGCGCGACGTTCAGGCCGGCCGCCTGAAGCCGGGCGACAGGCTGCCTCCGCAGCGGGATCTCGCCTGGCGGCTCGGCGTGACGGTCGGGACCGTCACCCGCGGCTACCGGGAAGCGGAGCGGCGCGGCCTGGTCGCCGGAGAGGTCGGGCGCGGCACCTTCGTCCGCGCGCGCAGCGACCGCTTGCGCCCCCTCTTCGACCGGGGCGGCGCCGGCGACGGACCCGGTCTTCCCTGGAGTGCGGGCGATCCCGTGATGGAGGAGTCGCCGTCGGCGCCGGAACAGGGGCCGATCGCACTGCAGTCCAACATTCTGACGCCGGGATCGGAAGCGCACCTCTTGCGCCGGACGCTGGCCGAGATGGCGGCCGACGACACGTCGGCGACCGAAGAGCTCTTGTCCTACCAGCCGCGTCAGGCGGCCAGTCGCTTCCGGCGGGCGGGAATATCCTGGCTCGCCCGGCGCGGGTTGGAGGCGGTCGAGGGCGACGTCGCGGTGTCGGCCGGGGCCCACAACGGCCTGATGTCGACCTTTGCGGCGATCTTGAAGCCCGGCCAGCGGGTGCTGACCGAGGCGCTGACCTATCCCGGCGTCAAGACGATCGCCAAACTCCTGGATCTGGAACTGGTTCCCGGCGCGCTGGATGCGGAGGGGTTGACCGTCGAGGCGGTGGCCGACGCCGCCGCGGCCGGCCGGATCGACGCCGTCTACACCGTGCCGACCCTTCAGAATCCCACCACGGCGACCATGTCCGAGCAGCGCCGCCGCGATATCGCCGCCGTGTGCGAGCGCTTCGAGATTCCGATCGTCGAAGACGATATCTGCGGGCTTTTCCCGCCCGACGCGCCCGCGCCCCTGGTGCGGTATGCGCCCAGTACGGGCTACTACGTCACCTCGCTCTCCAAGACGCTGGCCGCGGGATTGCGCATCGGCTTCGTCAAAACCCCGCCGCGGATGCGCGACGTGGTCGCCGCCTCCATCCGGGCCTGCACCTGGATGGCCTCCCCCATCACCGCGGAAATCGCGACGCGCTGGATCGAAAGCGGCGGGGCCGACGCCGTCCTGGCCGAACGGCGCGCTGTCCTGGAAAGTCGGGCGCAGCGCGCTCGGGAGGTCCTCGACGGCTTCAGCTTCCGTCTGCCGCCAGGGGGCCTGCATCTCTGGCTCGACCTGCCCCGGCCCTGGCGGGCGAGCCAGTTCGTCGCCGCCGCCGCGGCGCGCGACGTGCTGCTGACCGCCGCGCACGCCTTCACGGTCGGCGATGCGCCCTTGCCGCCGGCGGTGCGCGTCTGTCTGGGCGGGCCGGCCAGCGACGAACGGCTGGCGGAGGGTCTGGAGCGTCTGCGCCGGATTCTGGAGGATGTGGATCCGCTGAGCGACAGCGAGGTGATGTAGACGCGGCGCGCCTCAGCGCGCCGCAGCCTCGATCGCCTGGGCGACGTCCGCGACGACCGCGTCGATCAGGGCCGGATCGTCGCCCTCCGCCATTACGCGGATCACCGGCTCGGTGCCGGACGGGCGGATCACGAGGCGCCCGCCCTCGCCGAGCCGAGCCGCGCCGGTCTCGATCGCTTGGCGCACGCTTTCGGTCTCCAACGGGCGGCTCGCCGTCTCGAAGCGGACATTGTGCAGGAGTTGCGGGACCGGCTCGAACTGCCGGCCCAGCGCGCTCATCGGCCGCCCCGTCGCGACCATCACCGCCAGCACCTGCAGCGCCGCCACCAGCCCGTCGCCGGTGGTGCCGTAATCGCCGAGCACGAGGTGGCCGGACTGTTCGCCGCCCAGATTGGCGCCGCTGTCGCGCATCGCCTCGACCACATAGCGGTCGCCGACCTTGGTGCGGGTGAGCGCGACCCCGCGCTCCGACAGGAAGCGCTCCAACCCGAGGTTCGACATCACGGTCGCGACCACCGGCCCCTTCAGCCGCCCGGCCTCCGCCCAGGAGGCCGCGATGAGGGCCATGATCTGGTCGCCGTCGACCAGCGCGCCGCGCTCGTCGCAGACGATCAGGCGGTCGGCGTCGCCGTCCAGCGCCAGGCCGAGATCGGCGCCGTGCGCCGCCACCTGCTCGCACAGCGCCTGGGGGGCCGTGGCGCCGCAGGCGCGGTTGATGTTGGCGCCGTCGGGCTGCACGGCGAGCGGGATCACCTCTGCGCCCAATTCGTGGAACACGACCGGCGCCACGCGATAGGCCGCGCCGTTGGCGCAATCCACGACGATCTTCAGCCCGTCGAGCCGCAACGCCGCGGGGAAGGTCGCCTTGACGAACTCGATGTAGCGGCCCGGCGCATCCTCCAGGCGCTTGGCGCGGCCCAGCGCCTCGGGCGCGGCCGGCGCGTCCGACCCTTCCGAGGGAATGCCGGACTCCATCAGCGCTTCGATCGCCTGTTCGGTTTCGTCGGACAGCTTGTAGCCGTCCGGCCCGAAGAGCTTGATCCCATTATCTTGATAGGGATTGTGCGAGGCGGAGATCATCACGCCCAGATCCGCGCGCATCGAGCCGGTCAACATCGCCACCGCCGGCGTCGGCAGCGGACCTAGCAGCATCACGTCCATGCCCATCGAGATGAAGCCCGCGGTCAGCGCCGGCTCCAGCATATAGCCGGAAAGCCGCGTATCCTTGCCGATGACGACCCGGTGCCGGTGATCGCCCCGACGGAACTGCGCCCCCGCCGCCATGGCGAGCCGCAACGCCACCTCCGGCGTGATCGGCCACCGGTTTGCCGTCCCGCGGATCCCGTCGGTCCCGAAATACTTGCGCGTCATGAAGAGACTCCGCTGCGCCCTGTCCCCTTACCTCTATCTATGCGTCCGCCGCTCCATGGACGCAAGCCGTTGAGGGGAGCGGCCGGGACTCTGCGTCGCGCGGGCGGGCCGCCGACTTCCCCCGCCGCTAGCGGCTGCGCCCACGAGAAAGGCCCGATCCAAGGTGGATCGGGCCTTTCGCTTGGAACAGTGTGGGGCGCTCGGTCAGGCCGGGCCCGGCTCCGGGTCGGGGCTGGGGCCGATCGGCTTGCCGCCCGAGGGCTTGGAGGTGGTCGGGACGGAGGAGCGGGCGCCGGCGCCGCCGGTGGGGCCGCTGACGTCCTCCTCGCGGTGGATCTCCTCGCCGCGCAGGAGCTTGTGCACCTCGTCGCCGGAGAGCGTCTCGTAGTCGAGAAGCGCCTTGGCGATGGTGTGCAGTTCGTCCTCATGCTCCCGCAGGACAGTGTAGCAGACGGTCTCCGCCTCCTCGGTGATGCGGCGGATCTCCTCGTCGATAATCTGCGCCGTCTTCTCGGAGATGTTCTGCTGGCGCGCCACCGAATGGCCGAGGAACACCTCGTCCTGGTTCTCGTTGTAGCGCAGCCGGCCAAGCTTCTCCGACATGCCGAACTCGGTGACCATGGCGCGGGCCATGTTGGTCGCCTGCTGGATGTCGTTGGAGGCGCCGGTGGTCACGTTCTCCGGCCCGAAGATGATGTCCTCCGCCGCGCGGCCGCCATACATCATGGCGAGCTTCGCCTGCATCTCCATCTTCTTGTAGCCGAGCCGGTCGCGCTCCGGCAGGTTCATGGTGACGCCGAGCGCCCGGCCGCGCGGGATGATGGTGACCTTGTGCAGCGGATCGTTGCCCGGCACGTGTATGCCGACCAGCGCGTGCCCCGCCTCGTGATAGGCGGTGAGCGTCTTCTCCTCCTCGGTCATCACCATGGAGCGCCGCTCGGAGCCCATCAGGACCTTGTCCTTGGCGTCTTCGAGCTCCTTCATGGAGACGACGCGGCGGTTGCGGCGGGCGGCCATCAGCGCCGCCTCGTTCACCAGATTGGCGAGGTCCGCGCCGGAGAAGCCGGGCGTACCCCGGGCGATGACCTTCGGATCGACGTCCGGGCCGAGCGGCACCTTGGAGAGGTGCACGCGCAGGATCTTCTCGCGGCCGACGATGTCCGGGTTCGGCACCACGACCTGACGGTCGAAGCGGCCCGGGCGCAGCAGCGCCGGGTCGAGCACGTCCGGACGGTTGGTGGCGGCGATTATGATGACGCCCTCGTTCGCCTCGAAGCCGTCCATCTCGACCAGCATCTGGTTGAGCGTCTGCTCGCGCTCGTCGTTGCCGCCGCCGAGACCGGCGCCGCGATGGCGGCCGACCGCGTCCAGCTCGTCGATGAAGATGATGCAGGGGGCGTTCTTCTTGCCCTGCTCGAACATGTCGCGCACGCGGCTGGCGCCGACGCCGACGAACATCTCCACGAAGTCCGAGCCGGAGATGGTGAAGAAGGGCACGTTGGCCTCGCCCGCGACCGCACGCGCGGTCAGCGTCTTACCGGTGCCCGGCGGGCCGACCAGCAGCACGCCCTTCGGAATCTTGCCGCCGAGGCGCTGGAACTTGGAGGGATCGCGCAGATATTCGACGATCTCCTGCAGTTCCTGCTTGGCCTCGTCGATGCCGGCCACGTCGTCGAAGGTGACGCGGCCCTTCTGTTCGGTCAGCAGCTTGGCCTTCGACTTGCCGAAGCCCATCGCCTTGCCGCCGCCGCCCTGCATCTGGCGGAACAGGAAGATCCAGACCGCGATCAGGAGCAGCATCGGGAACCAGCTCAGCAGGATCTGCAGGAAGGAAACCCCCGTCTCCGGCGGCGCCACGTCGATCAGGACGTTGTTGTCCTGCAGCTTGTCGATCAGGCCCGGATCGTTCGGCGCGTGCGTCATGAAGGAGCGGCCGGACTGCAGGTGCCCGGTGATCTTGCTGCCGTCGATCCGCACATCCTTGACGGCGCCGCTTTCGACCTCCGCCAGGAACTGCGAATAGGGGGTGCTCTGCGCCTGGGTCGGGCCGCTATTGCCCTGGAACACGTTGAACAGAAAGACCATCAGCACGATGATGATGATCCAGAGCGCTAGGTTTCTTCCGAAGAAATTCACGAGCCAAAGCCTCTCGTCATTGAGGTGCGAGCCCATGATGCTCCGGCCAGGGCGCGCGTTTCGCGCCGCGTGACCCGATCATCGCTCGGAACCCCGTCGGACGCGCCGCCCACGCGCCCCTGCCCCGATGTCCCCGCTGCGACGGATTAAACGCCTTTTGCGGGCTTGCGTCCAGCGCAGCGGCGTCGGCCGGCTTCGCCGGAACCGACGCGTCCGCGCCGTGCGACCTAGATAGTGCCGCCGCCCCCGGAAGAAAAGGACCGGACAGGGATTCCCCGCCGGCGGCGCACGCCCTCCGCGCCACGACACTTCAGACGGCCCGCGGTCCCGCAAAAACGACCGAGCGCGGCGCCGGCGCGCCGTCGACCAGGGCGCGCGCACCCTGCAGATGCGGCGCGCCGACCAGAACCGCGGTCTCCCCCGACCGCGGGCCCGTGCGCCAGACCGCCGGAAGCGCCAGACGAACGGGTCCCGGAAGCGCGGCGCCGGCGGCGCCCGCCGCCGGGTCGGCGCGGCGCAGCTGCGACCAGCCGTCCCGACCGAGCGCCCGCACCTCGAACGCCGGATCCGGCGCCTCGAACCGCAGGCGGAAGCGCCCGTCCCAGAGAAGGTCCGCCGCCACGGGAACGCGCTCCCGCGCGGCCGCAGGCTCGCGATGGATCAACAGGCGGCCGTCCCGTCGCGGCCTCAGCGCGACACCGGCAAGCGTCCGCCCCGCGCCGAGGCCGCCCGACCCGACAAGCGCGGCGTGCAGGCGTTCGAGCCGATCGAGGCGCGGCGGATGCAGTCGGCCGCCCGTCCGGCAGATGATGCGGGAGAGCGCGCGCAGCGCCGCCTCCTCCGGCGCGGCGGCGAGCGCGGCGGCGTCGATCAGCGCATAGCCTTCGCGGCGCCATTGCGCGGCGCCGGCCAACAGGTCGTCCGTCGCGCGCTCGAGCGCATCCCGGGCCCGCGCCATGCGCCGGGCGGTGCGCGACAGCGCCCGGGCGTCGAGGCCCAGCGCCTCGAGCGTCGGCGCCGCGGCGCGCAGCCGCGCCCGCTCGAAGCGCGGGTCGCGGTTGAACGGATCCTCCACCCAATCCATCCCGGCGGCCCGCACGGTTGCGCGCAACGACGCCTTCGGGGCGTCCAGCAGGGGCCGCACGAGCCGGACGCCGCCCCACTCCACCGCCGGGGCCATGGCCGAGAGGCCGTCGACCCCGCTGCCGCGGGCGAGCCGCAGCAGCACCGTCTCCGCCTGATCCTCCAGATGATGGGCGAGCGCCAGAACCGGCGTGTCCTGCGCCCGGCAGGCGGCGAGCAGCAGGCGATAGCGCAGCGTGCGCGCCGCCGCCTGCACGCCGCCGTCGCCCGGCACGGGACCGGGCCAGGCAGGGTCGCGCAGCACCAGCGCCTCGACGCCGCAGTCGGCCAGTCTCGATCGGACTGTCTCAGCCTCCCGGGCCGAGTCGGGCCGGAGCCCGTGATCGACGACGAGGGCGATGAGCCGCACGCCGCGCGCCGCCGCCCAGTCCCGCGCCAACAGCGCGAGCGCCAGACTGTCGGATCCGCCGGAACAGGCGACCGCAAGCGCGGGGGGAGCGCCCGCCGGCAGCAGCGGTTCAAGCGCGGCGGCGAAATCGGCCGCTGTAAACTCCGCGGTGAGCGGGGAAGCAGCCACCGGTCAGGGGCAGCCGAGCTTGGCCGCCTCGCTTTCGCCGGTGGCGAGGATCCGCTGGCTGGCCGAGCCGTCCTGCGACAGCGTCGCAAAGGCCTGACAGGCGGCGTCCGTCTTGCCGAGCGCGCCCAGCGACATGGCCAGCTTCAAGAGACTGTGGCTCGCCTTGTCGTTGCTCGGATAGCCGGTGTAAGCGTCCAGGAAGGTCGCCGCCGCGTCGCGATAGTTCTCGCGCGCATAAAAGGTCTCGCCCAACCAGTACATGGCGTTTCCGGCCAACTGATGGTCGCCGTGCCGGTCCACGAAACCGCGCATCGCGGCCTCGGCCGCCGGGAAGTCGCGTTTGCGCAGCAGCGAAAAGGCGTACTCATACTGCGCTTCGGGCGCGCCTTCGGGCAGGGCGGCCGTCGGGGCCGCGGCCGTCGTCGCGGCCTCGCCCACCGCGCCGGGCGCCGGCGGAGGCTGGGGAGCGGCCTGGGGCGCAACTTGGGACGCCGCCTGGGACGACGGCGGCTCGGCCGCCGCTTGCCCTTCGCTGTCGGCGGCCGCAGGGAGCGCGGCCATCTCCGCCCCGATGACCTCGCCCGCCGCATTGGTTCGCAGCACGCCCAGCGCGCCCTCGGCGGGGGCGCCGTCGGTCAGGGCGCCGTCCTGGCTGGCGCCCGCGGAGGTGATCACGGTCGTGCCGGGCGCTTCAGCGCCGGGCGCCGCCCCGGCCTGGCCCGCGTTGGCGGGTTGGCCCAGCGCGACCGGCGCGCCGCCGGTCGCCGCGGCGGGCGCCCCGCCGGACCCGACGGACAAGCCCGCGCTCTGCTCGATCCGCTGCAGTCGATACTCCAGATCGGCGGCGTAGGTCTCAAGCCTCTGTTCCGCCTGGCGGGCCCGGAACTCCGCCTCTTCGACCCGGCCCGTCAGGTCCCGCATTTCGCGTTCGAGGCGTTGCATCTTGACTTGCAGCCGCCCGGCCACGTCGGTCGGAAGCGGCTCGGCGGTCGCAGAAGGCGCGGGCGGGGGGGCGGCGGCGGGCGCCGGCGGCTGGCCCTCGCCGCGATAGATGAAGCGCTGCAGATCGCTGAGATCGCGCTTCAGCAATTCCACCTCGCGCGCGAGGTCGTCCTGCGCAACGGCCATCGTCGGCGCCGTCGCAACCAGGCCCACGGCGAGCGTCGCCAGCGCGGCGGCGCGAAGCATCGGCGGGGAAAGCGTGGAAAGGGGCATGGCGCTGAACTCTATCCGGTCACCTACGGCTGCGTCCCGCATAGGGTCTCAATATGTCGCCAATATGGCGCAGGGGGCGTCGCCAACATGACCCGGGGCGCGCCGGACGAACGGCGGCGCCCTGAAACAACGACGACCGGCCTCCTCGCGCGGAGGAGGCCGGTCGCCCGTGTCCGATCGGCGCGCGACTTAGCTGGCCGCGCCGCTGACGATGTCCGTGACCGCGCGGCGGTTCTGCGCCCAAGCGGCCTCGTTCGAGCCCGCGACGGCCGGACGCTCCTTGCCGTAGGAGATCGTGCGGACGCGGTTCGGATCGATCCCCTGCGCCACCAGATACTCCTTAACCGCATTCGCGCGGCGCTCGCCGAGCGCGAGGTTGTACTCGCGCGTGCCGCGCTCGTCGCAATGACCCTCGACCACGATCTGGGTCGACGGATACTGCCGCAGCCACAGGGCCTGGCGGTCCAACGTCGCCCGGGCGGACGAGGACAGCTCAGACTTGTCGAACGCGAAGAAGACCCGATCGCCCACCTCCGTGATGAACTCCTCCTCGGAGCCCGGCAGCACCGACGGCTGCGCCGAGCCGGTGTCCGTCGTGGTGGTCGTGGCCTGCGTGGTCGTCCCCTGACCGCTGGTGTCCGCCGTCTCCTCGGGCTCCGAGGCGCAGGCGGCGACCAGGGTCAACGCCGCCAGCAGGCTGATCATCTTAACGCGCATAGAAGCACCCCCTAAAGGAAAGGCCGACGCACAAGCGCATCGCCCGTCAGTCCCATTGAACTCGCGATCCTCCGCAGCCGTGCGGGTCCGCGGCGCTCCGCAGACCCATTCGGCCGCCTACGACCGAAACCCGCGCCGGATCGCGTCGACATTCCGGATCGCAGCGCCGCTTCGGCCCGTTCGGCCCGGCTCCCGATCCGCCGCCCGCAACCGCCCCACAGCAAAGACAAAGGGACGCCGCGGGTAGGCGACAAGAGACCGGTTTCGAGCCTGAATGGGCGCGCCGACCCCGGAACACCGCCTGTTTCCGGCGCGGTAGTTTAAGCACGCGGATTTTGTAATATCAACAGAAACCAGACTGAATCTCCCCGCCATTGGCTGGGATTTTCAGGGTTTTTGAGCGATCCCGCGCGGCGGTGCGATCTTCACGGATTGAGCGGCGACCAAGCCGGATCCGACGCGTCCCCGGGGGTGACGACCTCGCGCAGATTATAGCCGGTGAGATCGATCGAGAAGAGGGAGACGGCGCCGCGCTCGCCGCGGGTTTCGCGGAAGAACATGAGCACCCGTCCGTTCGGCGACCAGGTCGGCCCCTCATTGTGGTAGCCGCCGACGAGCAGCCGTTCGCCGGTCCCGTCGGGGCGCATCACGCCGATGAAGAACTCGCCGCGATGGATCTTCGTGAAGGCGATCAGATCGCCGCGCGGCGACCAGACCGGCGTGCCGTAGCGCCCCTGCCCGAAGCTGATGCGGCGGAGATTGCCGCCGTCGCTGTTCATCACGTAGATTTGCTGCGAGCCGCCGCGGTCCGATTCGAAGGTGACCTGCGCGCCGTCCGGCGCGAAGGACGGGGCCGTATCGATCGCCTGGTTGTCGGTCAGCCGCCGCGGCGTGCGCGTGCGCAGATCCATCAGGTAGATGTCGGAGTTGCCGGCCGCCGCATGGCTCATGATGACGGAGTTGCCGTCGGGCGAAAAGCGCGGCGCGAAGGTCATCCCGTCGAAGGCGCCCAGCACCTCCTGCCGGCCGGTGCGGATGTTGAAGAGATAGACCCGCGGCGTATCGTTGAAATAGCTGAGATAGGTGATCTCCTGCCGCGCCGGCGAGAAGCGCGGGGTCAGCGCCATCGCGCGCCCGTCGGTCAGGAAGCGGTGGTTCGCGCCGTCCTGGTCCATGATGGCCAGGCGCCGGGTCCGATCGATCTTCGGCCCGCTTTCCGCGACATAGACGATGCGGGTGTCGAAATAGCCCTGCTCGCCCGTGATGCGCTGATAGACGGCGTCCGAGATGATGTGCGCGACGCGCCGCCAATGCGGCTGCTCCGTCTGATAGGCGCGGCCCAGCATCTGCGCTTCCGCGAAGACGTCCCACAGCCGGAACTCGACCCGGATGCGGCCGTCCTCGCGCACCTCGATCGAGCCGTTGACCAGCGCCTGGGCGTTGACCACGCGCCAGTCCGCGAAGCGCGGGCGGACCTTCATGCTGGCCGCCGTCTGGATGAAGGCGCGCGGATCGATCGGCGCGAACAGGCCGGATCGCTCCAGGTTCGACGTGATCACCGTGGCGATGTCGCGGCCGATCTGCGCCTCGGCGTCGCTGACGCCGAAGAACTCGGTGATCGCGATCGGCAGCGGCTCGACATTGCCGCGGGTGATGTCGATGCGCACTTCCGCGCCCGCCGGGCGCGCGCCGGCGAGCGCCAACCCGGCGCCGCCCCCGAGGAGCCCCAGCGCCGCGCGCCGTGACACCGCAAGCGTTTCGGCGGCCGGACGCGGCGGCAGATCCGATTCGCAGACCGTCTCGTCAGACATCAGCCGAGCATCTCCCTCGGGTTGAAGGTGAAGATAATCGAATTCCAGACATCATATTTGTCCGGCGGCAGTTTTAAAGGACTGCAACGCGGATTGAGAACCGCGCGCAGCGCGCTCTCCGCCGCCGCCCGCCAGAAGGGGTCGGACGCCTTCTGCGGATCGACCAGAACGGCCGAACTGACCGTGCGGTCGGGCCGCACGGTGACGCGCACGTCGATCACCAGATTCTGCGCGTCGCGCGCGCCGGCCGGGATCGCCCAGCAGCCGGCGATCTGCTGGCGCACCGCGTCGAGTTCGCTGGCGCTGAGCGCGCCTTCGGCGCGGATCGCGCTTTGCGGCGCGCGCGCCTGCTCCTCGCTGCGGGCGAGCGCCTGCTTGACCGCGTCCTGAAGCGAGGTCTGCGGCTCGGGCTCGGGCTCGGGCTCGGGCTCCTGCGCCTCCGGCTCGGGGCGCGGCGCCGGCGGCGGCTCGTCCTCCTTCAACTCCTGCGCCAGATCCTTCAGCAGGGACGCAAAGTTCTCCTGCGGCGGCGGCGGCGCGGGCTTGAGCCGCGGGCTCGGCGGCGGCGGCGCAGCGCTCTCCGGCTCGGGCTCGGGCTCAGGCTCGGGCTCCGGTTCCGGGACGGGCCCGGGTTCGGGCTCGGGGACCGGCTCAGGCTCCGGGACGGGCTCGGGCTCGGGCTCGGGCTCTGGGACCGGCTCGGGCTCAGGCTCCGGGATGGGTTCCGGCTCGGGCGGCGGCTCAGGGGCCGGCGGCGGCTCAGGGGCCGGCGGCGGCTCGGGCGCGGGCGGCGGTTCGGGCTCAGGTTCCGGCTCGGATTCCGGCTCGGGTTCCGGCTCGGGTTCCGGCTCGGGCGTTTGCAACGCGGCCAGCTGGGAGTCGCTGACCACCTCGACGTCGATCGCCGCCCCGATCGGTTCGATCTCGATCTTGGCGCGCGGCACGGCGATATAGGCCGCCAGCACGACGGCCGCATGCAGCATCAGCGAGAAGAGGATCGGAGCGCGCATGCCGTACCCGTAACCCGCCTTACCTGAGATCCGCCGAGCGCCCGCCGACGCCCCGCGCCCGGACCATGCCGGTCACTGCCCCGCCACGCCTTCGTCCTGGCCCGGCAGCCGGGCGAGGAGGGCCACCTTGTTGAACCCGGCCGAACTGATCGTTCCCATCACCTCCATCACCCGTCCGTAGGCGATGCGGCTGTCGCCGCGCACGAAGATGCGCACGTCCGGATTGTTGCCGGTCACGGCGCGCAGGCGCGGCACCAGATTGTCGAGCTCGATCGCCGTCTCCTGGATATAGACCCGCCCGTCCTGATCGACCGTCAGCACCAGGGGCTCCTCCGCATCGTTCAGGCTCGCCGCCTGGGTCTCCGGCAGATCGACCGGCACGCCGACCGTCAGCAGCGGGGCCGTCACCATGAAGACGATCAGCAGCACCAACATGACGTCGACGAAAGGCGTCACATTTATGTCCGACATGGGGCGATAGCGGGACCGCGCGCCGCTCGCATAGCCGACGCGCCCGCCGCCCGGTCCGCCGCCGCCCATCAGGCCGCCCGCCATGGCTCAGCCCTCCTCTTCGAGCTGGCGCGAGATGATCGCGCTGAACTCGCCGGCGAAGGCCTCCATACGCCCGGCGTAGCGCGACAGATCGTTGGAGATCTTGTTGTAGGCGACCGTCGCCGGGATCGCGGCCACCAGCCCCAGCGCCGTGGCGAACAGCGCCTCCGCGATTCCGGGGGCGACGACGGCGAGGCTGGTCTGCTTCGTCGCCGCGATCGCGGCGAAGCTGTTCATGATGCCCCAGACCGTGCCGAACAGCCCGATGAAGGGCGCCGCGGAGCCGACGGAGGCGAGGAAAGGCAGGTATTTCTCCAGCCGCTCGATCTCGCGCGAGAGGGTGACGTGCATGACCCGGTCGATGCGCTGCTGCAGGCCGGCCGCGCTATCGCGCAGATAGCCCCGCCCGGCGGAGCGCTGCCACTCGCGCATGGCGGCGGCGAAGACCGACGCCATCGGGTCGGCCGGATACTGGCCGATCCGCTGATAGAGATCGTCGAGCGAGCCGCCGGACCAGAAGGCGTCCTCGAACTTGGTCGCCAGCCGCTGCAGCCGGCGCATGCGCATCACCTTCTCGAAGATGATCGCCCAGCACCAGATCGACGCCAGCACGAGCAAGATCATGACCCCCTTCACCACCCAGTCGGCCTGCATGAACAGGCCGAAGAGCGACATGTCCGGCGCGGCCGCGTCCGCGCCGATCATGATGGTGTCGATCACGCCGGCCTCGCCCGCCTGCAGGCCGCCCTCCGCGGCGCCGGCCGCGCCCGTCTCGTCCTGTTCCATGGTCTCTCCGTTTCGCTCTCGTCTGGCGCCCGGCCCGATGCGGGCCGTTGCGCGGTCAAGCCTCCGCCGCCTCGTAGCGCTGCAGCGCCTCGGCCAACGCCCGGGGCGCCCGCGTCGGCCGCCCGGCCGCGTCGATCAGCGCCACCAGCACCTCGACCGTGGCCAGAACCGCCGCGCCGCGCCGGATGGTCTGGCGCATCTCCAGGCTGGCGCCGCGCAGCCGCACGACCTCGGTCTCCACCGCCAGCGCGTCGTCGAGACGCGCCGGCTTGACGAACTCAATCGCGCACCGCCGAACCGCGAACAGCGCCCCGTGCTCCGTCAGCAACCCGTCATGATCGAAGCCGACCGCCCGCAACAGCTCGGTGCGACCGCGTTCGGCGTATTTCAGGTAGTTGGCGTGATAGACGATCCCGCCGGCGTCGGTGTCCTCGTAGTAAACGCGCACGGGCAGACGGTGCGGCGCGCGCTCAGCCATCCTCGCCCTCCCGGCCGCCGCCCTCGTTCCCGGCTTCGCCGTCCGCCTGCGCGCGCGCGAGCATGTCGAGCTGCGCGGCCGCGTCCGGCGACGGCTCCAGCCCGATATAGCGCCAGCCGGGCGGCGTCAGGACGCGCCCGCGCGGCGTGCGCTGCACCAGCCCCTGCTGGATCAGGAAGGGCTCGACCACCTCCTCGAGCACGTCGCGCTCATTGCCCAACGCGGCGGCGAGCGTCTCCGCCCCCACCGGTCCGCCGCCGTAGTTCTCCGCGATGCAGCGCATGTAGCGGCGGTCCATCGCGTCGAGCCCGCGCCGGTCGACGTCGAGCCGCAGCAGCGCCTTGTCCGCCGCGGCGGCGTCCACGCTCTCCGCCCCGTCGACGGCGGCGAAGTCGCGCACCCGCCGCAGCAGCCGGTTGGCGACGCGCGGCGTCCCGCGCGAGCGCCGCGCCACCTCGCGCGCGCCGTCCTCGGTCAAGATCATGCCGAGGATCGCGGCGGCGCGGCCGACGATCTCCGCCAACTCGTCCTCGGTGTAGAAGCTCATGTGCAGCGGGATTCCGAAGCGCTCCCGCAGCGGCGTGGTGATCAGGCCCGCCCGCGTCGTCGCGCCGACCAGCGTGAAGGGCGGCAGGTCGATGCGCACCGAGCGCGCGGCCGGCCCCTCCCCGATGATCAGGTCGAGCTGAAAGTCCTCCATCGCCGGGTAGAGGATTTCCTCCACCGCCGGCGAGAGGCGGTGAATCTCGTCGATGAAGAGAACGTCGCGCGGCTGCAGATTGGTCAGCAGCGCCGCCAGATCCCCCGCCTTGGCGATCACCGGACCGGAGGTGGCGCGAAAGCCGACGCCCAGCTCGCGGCTGACGATCTGGGCGAGCGTCGTCTTACCGAGCCCCGGCGGCCCGTAGAACAGCGTGTGGTCCATCGCCTCGCCGCGCTGGCGGGCGGCGGCGACGAAGATGGCGAGGTTCTGCTTCACCGCGCCCTGGCCGATGAAGCTGTCCAGGCTGAGCGGACGCACGCCCTCGCGCGCCTCCTCGCGATCCTCCGGCGCGGCTTCGGGCGAGACCGCGCGGTCCGCCATGGGGTCGGCCGGGCTCATTGCGACAATTCCTTAAGCCCGGCGCGGATCAGGGCGGCGGCGTCCTTCGCGCCGTCCAGCCCCCGCGCGCCCCGCGCGACCGCCGAAAAGGCGTCGGAGCGCGAATAGCCGAGATTGACCAGCGCAGAGACCGCATCCTCGGCCGCCGCCGCATCCGCGGCGTCGCCGCCGGCGGCCGCGGCGCCGTCGGACGGCGTCGTCGCCGCGCCCGTCGCCGCGGGCCCGAGCGCGATGCCGCCGGCCTTGTCCTTGAGCTCGGCGACGATGCGCTGGGCCAGTTTCGGCCCGACGCCGTTAGCCCGCGCCACCGCCGCCTTGTCCTGCGCCGCGACGGCCTGCGCCAATTGGTCGGGCGTCAGGACGGAGAGGATCGCGAGCGCGACCCGCGCGCCCACGCCCTGGACCGTGGTCAGCGCGCGGAACCAGTCCCGCTCCGCGCGCTCGGCGAAGCCGTAGAGGTGGATATGGTCCTCGCGCACATGGGTTTCGATATCGAGCGCCGCCGCGCCGCCCGCCGGCGGCAGGCGCGAAAGCGTGCGCGTCGAGCAATAGACCCGGTAGCCGACTCCGCCGACGTCGAGGATTGCGCCGTCCTCCTCCACAGCCTCCACGAGGCCCTTCAGCCTGGCGATCATCGCGCGCCCCCGCCCGTGCGAAACCGGCCCCCCGCGTGCTGGCCCCCCGCGTGCTGGCCCGTCGCGTGCTGGCCCGTCGCATACTGGGTCGTCGGCCCGCCGCCGCTCCAGGCGCGCGAGGTGGCGCCGTGATGGCCGTGGCAGATCGCGACGGCCAGCGCGTCGGCGGCGTCCTCGCTCTCCGGCCGGGCGCCGGGCAGCAGGGTGCGGACCATGACGCCGATCTGATCCTTGGTCGCGCTTCCGGTGCCGACGACGGCCTGCTTGACGCTCTTCGCGGCGTATTCGGCGACCGGAAGGCCGGCCAAGGCCGGGGCCAGCAGCACGACGCCGCGGGCGTGGCCGAGCTTGAGCGTCGTGCCCGGGTTCTTGTTGAGGAAGGTCTCCTCGACCGCCGCCTCGTCCGGTGCGACGCGCTGCAGGATTTGCATCAATTCGTCATGCAGCGCCTTCAGGCGGTCCGCCATCGGCAGGGAGCCGGGCGGGTCGACCGTCCCACAGCCGACAAAGGCCAGATGGGAGCCGTCCATGTCCACGACGCCCCAGCCGGTGTGCCTCAATCCCGGATCCAGTCCGATGATGCGCATGCGATCCTGTCCAACGCGGCCCTGTTGCATGCGGCGGGCGCGGATCAGCCGGCCAGCCGCTCCAACTCCGCCTCGGGGATGTCGAAATTCGACCAGACGTTCTGCGTGTCGTCGTAGTCGTCCAGCGCGTCGATCAGCTTCATCAGCGTTTCGGCCGCATCGCCCTCGACCGGGCTCAGCGTCTTCGGCTTCCACACGAGGCGCACCGTCTCCGCCTCACCGAACCGCTCCTGCAGCGTCGAGGAAACCTCGCCCAGATCGTCGGACTGGCAGGTGACGACATGGCCCTCGTCATCGGACTCGACGTCTTCCGCGCCGGCCTCCAAGGCGGCCTCGAACATGGCCTCGGCCTCCGCCGCGTCGACCTTGTAGCGCACCTCGCCCGCGCGATCGAACATGTAGGCGACCGAGCCGGTCTCGCCCATATTGCCGCCGTTCTTGTTGAAGAGGGAGCGGATGTCGGCCGCGGACCGGTTGCGGTTGTCGGTCATCACGTCGACGATGATCGCCACTCCGCCGGGGCCGTAGCCCTCGTAGCGGATCTCCTCGTATTCGGTCCCTTCGCCGCCGCCGGCGCCCTTCTGGATGGCGCGCTCGATATTGTCCTTCGGCATGGATTGCGCGCGCGCCGCCTGGACCGCGAGCCGCAGGCGCGGATTGCTCGCCGGATCGGGGTCGCCCATCTTGGCCGCGACCATGATCTCCTTCGACAGCCGCGCGAAGAGTTGGGCGCGCTTCTTATCCTGCGCGCCCTTGCGATGCATGATGTTCTTGAATTTGGAATGCCCTGCCATGACAGCCTGTCCCGAATGCCCTCGTCCGTCGAAAGGCTACGCTCGGCTCGCCGACCCGCGATCCGGACGATCACCCCAAGTTTTGCGGCTCCACGCCGATGATAGCCGATATGTGGTATGGGCGCACGGCTTTCCTATGCTCGCTCGCCGTCTTCCAGCGGCGGAAGCCCGGGCGTCCTATCGGCGCTTTATGGCGGTTTTGCGGCGCGGCCGCGCCGCCCGCCGCCGACGTCTTGCATAGGCGAGCGCGGGCCGGCTTGCAACGCTCCCGGCGGGCCGGCGCGCGGACCGGCCGCCGCCCATGCGGGCCAAGCCCGCTGTTGCTCTCGACGCGGACTCGGGCCAGCCTATGCGGTAACATCTGCCGCACCAGAGCGCGGCGCAACGAACGCAGGCGAGATGAGCGACGAGTCCGATCCCCCCAAGCGCCCGGACCCGAAACGCCCGGACCCGAAACGCCCGGACCCGCAACGCCCGGACGTGGAGATCTTCACGCCGCCGCATCCGCTGAAGTCCAAGGTGAAGGGCGGCGGCGCGCCGACCGCGGAGATGCTCGCGCGCGCCGAAGCCGCCGTCGCGAAGATGAGCGACGACTATCCGACCTGGGCCGCCGATGAGGTCGAAGCGCTCGCAGCGGTCGTCGACGGGCTGGGGCCGGGCGCGCACCGCGAGGACGACGCCGTGCGCCAGGCCTTTCAGATGGCGCACGACATGCGGGGGCAAGGCGGAAGTTTCGGCTATCCCTTGATGACCCGGATCGCCAATTCCTGCTGCCGCTTCCTCGACCGGGTGGAGACCCTGGACGCAGGCGCGATCGCGATCCTTCAAACCCACGTCAGCGCGATGCGCGCGGTGATCGGCAATCGGGTCAAGGGCGACGGCGGTCCGATCGGCGCGAAGATCGCCGATGGTCTCGACGCGGCGGTGGAGAAGTATCTGGGCCGTCGGCTGGATATGGAGGACTGAGCTGCGCGCCGCACTCGGCTCCCTTACGCCAAGTCCCGGTCAGCCCGGCCAGGCGGCGCGCAGCCGACCGCCGACGCGCAACGGCTCGACCCGCTCGGCCAAACCGGTCTTCGGGTCGGTCTCCACCAGCACGCCGCACAGGGTCCCCTCTCCCTCCGCCGGCTCCATGCGCGGCTTCGGCAGGCGGCCCAGGAGCCGGCTCAGCGACAGTTCCTTCTTCATGCCGATCACCGAGTCGTAGTCGCCGCACATGCCGGCGTCGCACTGGAAGCCGGTCCCGCCCTCCAGCACATGGGCGTCGCCGGTGGGCACATGGGTGTGGGTTCCGACGACCAGACTGGCGCGCCCGTCGCAGAAATGGCCGACGGCGTACTTCTCGCTGGTCGCCTCGGCGTGAACGTCGACCAGCACGAAATCGAAACCGCTCTCGACCGGGGCGCCGGGCGGCAGCGCCGCCTCGATCGTCTGAAAGGGATCGTCCAGCGGCTCCATGAAGAGCCGACCCATCACGTTGATCGCCAGGATGCGCAGCCCGCTTTCGGTGTCGAACACGCCGACCCCGCGCCCGGGCGTGCCGGCGCGGAAGTTGGCGGGCCGCAGGAGCCGGGGCTCCTCGTCGATATGGCCCAGGATCTCCGCCTGGTCCCAGGAATGGTTGCCGCCGCTGATCACATCGACGCCGGCGGCGAACAGCTCCTCGCAGATTTTCTTGGTGATCCCGAAGCCGTGCGCGGCGTTCTCACCGTTGGCCACCACGAAATCGAGCCGAAGCTGCTCGCGCAGGCGCGGCAGATGGCGCGTGATCGCGTCGCGGCCGGGCCGACCGACGATGTCGCCGAGAAACAGGAACTTCACGGCCGGAACGCCTGCTGATCGGTGACGATCCAGTCGAGCGGCTGATCGGTCGCCTCGCGCGGCACGCTCTCAAGCTCCTGGGCGGCGAAGGCGATCCCGACCGCGAGCACGCTCTTGCGCGCCCGCAACCCCTCCAGCGTGCGGTCGTAGAAGCCGCCGCCATAGCCGAGCCGATAGCCCGCCCGATCGAAGGCGAGGAGCGGAACCACGAGAATATCGGGATCGACGGCCTCCGCCTCCGGCGCCGGGGCGCGCGTGCCGAAGGACTCCTCGACCAGCGCATCGCCCTCCTGGTAGAGGCGGAAGATGAGCGGCGTGCGCGGCGCCGTCACGCACGGCAACGCAACGCGGCAGCCGCGCGCCCATAGAGCGGCGAGCAGCGGCTGGGTGTCCAGTTCCGAGCCGATCGAGAGGAAGACGCTGACGGTCGAGCCCTTCGGCGGATCGAGGGCGCCGAGGAACCGCAGCGACGCGTCCATCGAGGCCGCCGCGCCGCGGGCGTCGAACGCCGCCTTGCGCGCGGCTTGCGCCTGCTTGCGCGCCGCCGCCTTGGCCGCCGCGACGTCGCCCGGGTCTGCAGCGGGGGCGCCGGCCGGGCCGTCTTCGGGCTGTGCTGGGCTGGCCGTCACGGGTCTGGCGCTCCTTGCAGGCGGCGGGTTGCGGTTGCTGAGTGCTTGAAAATGCGGCGGGCGCGGCCGCAGTCGCCGTGGCCTGATCATATCCTCTGGAGCCTGCACAAGCAGGTGGGCGCCGTAGTACCGAGGCCTGAACCCCGGCAGGGACAGCTCCCTAGAGGTGTTTATAGCCCCCGGGACATAGTCGGCTGCACGCACGCCGCAGCGCGCGCCCGTTGGCAGATTTAGGAGCCTTCGAGCCGCGCGGCAATAGCCTCGATGCGTCCGGCGGCGGATTCGAGCGCGGCCGCGGCGGCCCCGTCGGAGACGGCGCGCTCGGCGTCGGACTCCGCGCCGGCCTTCGCCTCGGCCTCGAGCGCGGCCACGCGCGCCTTCAACTGCTCGACCTCCGCAAAGGCGTCGGACAGTTCGTCCGACACCAGAAGCCCGGCGATCACGAGAAGCCGCGCGTGCCCGACCTGGCCGATCGAGGCCGCCAGCTCCCGGACCCGTTTGTCGAGATAGCCCGCGAGCGCGACGAGATGCTCTTCCTGCCCCTCGTCGCAGGCGATGGCGTAGTCCCGGTCGTTGATGGTGACGCTGATCTGGCGCATCGCTCAGCCCCGCCCGTCCGGGTCGAGCGCGGCGTCGAGATCGGCGAGCGCCGCATCGATCTCCTTCACCGTGCTGCGCCGTAGGCGCGCCAGCTCCTGCTCGACCGCCGCCAGCTTCTCGGCCAGGGCGTCGCGCTCCGCTTCGAGGGCGCGGTTCGCGGCCGCCAGGGCGGCGGGATCGGCGCCGCCCAAGGCGGACAGCCCTTTCAACGCGTCGGCGGCCGGCCCGCCGGCCGCTTCCAACCGGTCCAGGGCGGCGGCGAGACGGGTTTGGGCGGCGGCGAGATCGCTCATGTCGGGTCCGGGAATATTGGCGAAGCGCGAAGGCGCCGCGAACGCAGCGACGGTAAGGGCCGCCGCGGCGCCCGTCAACCGACGGCGGGCGCAACCGGGCCCCTACGGCCGGTAAATCCGGTTGACCTGACCGGGCCCCGCTTGCATGGTGCGCGCGCTGCAGAACCGCGGCCTTTTTCGCACCGATGAGGGACCGAAACCGACCGCGCCCGCGACGCGCGGCGCCCTTGCCGGAAACACTTGCCGGAACCACGGCGGGCGCGCGTCACGCAGCGTCGATGAGACCGCCCGCGACCGATTGACGAAGAGCGCCGAACCCCCATGCCGACAGCCGATTCCCAGACCGCGACGGACCGCGGGGCGGTCGCCCCGAAACAGATGGCCAACGCGTTGCGCGCGCTCGCGATGGACGCGGTCGAGGCGGCGAAATCCGGCCATCCCGGCATGCCGATGGGGATGGCCGACGTCGCCACGACGCTGTTTTCGAAGCATCTGAAGTTCGACGCCGCCGCCCCCGACTGGCCTGACCGGGACCGGTTCGTCCTGTCGGCGGGCCACGGCTCTATGCTGCTCTACGGCCTGTTGCACCTGACCGGCTATGAGGACATGACGCTGGAGGAGATTCGGAATTTCCGCCAGCTCGGCTCCAAGACGCCGGGCCATCCGGAATATGGCTGCGCAAAAGGCGTGGAGACCACCACCGGGCCGTTGGGCCAGGGGCTGGGAAACGCCGTCGGCATGGCGCTCGCCGAGCGGATGCTGAACGCGCGCTTCGGCGACGATCTGGTCGACCACCACACCTATGTGATCGCCGGAGACGGCTGCCTGATGGAGGGGATCAGCCATGAGGCGATCTCGCTCGCCGGGCATCTCCGCCTGTCGAAGCTGATCGTGCTGTTCGACGACAACCACATCTCGATCGACGGCGACACGGATCTCGCCGTCTCCGACGACCAGCAGGCGCGCTTCGCGGCCTGCGGCTGGCGCGTCCAGGCGGTCGACGGGCACGATCCGGAGGCTGTGGATCAGGCGATCGCGGCTGCGAAGGCCTCCGACAAACCCTCGATGATCGCCTGCCGCACCGTGATCGGCTTCGGCGCCCCGAACAAGGCCGGGACCGCCGGGGTCCATGGCGCGCCCTTGGGCGCGGAGGAGATCGCCGGCGCCCGCGAGGCGCTCGGCTGGCCCTACCCGGCCTTCGAGGTTCCGGACGCCATTGTCGACGCCTGGCGCGCCGTCGGCGCGCGGGGCCGCGCAGCACGGGAAGCCTGGGAAGCGCGGCTCGACGCGGCGCCGGGCGAGACGCGCGCGGCCTTCGAGCGCGGTCAGCGCGGCGATCTGCCGGCCGACCTGGAGGCGCGCCTTGCGGACTACAAGCGCGCGCTGAGCGCCGACGCGCCGAAGCTCGCCACCCGCGTCGCCTCGCAGAAGGCGATCGAGGCGCTGGCGGACGCGGTTCCGGAACTGATCGGCGGCTCGGCGGACCTGACCGGCTCCAACAACACCAAGGCCGGCTCGATGGCGGTGGTGAGCCGCGACGGTTTTTCCGGCCGCTATCTCCACTACGGCGTGCGCGAGCACGGCATGGCGGCGGCCATGAACGGCATGGCGCTGCATGGCGGGCTGATCCCCTATGGCGGGACCTTCCTGGTCTTCACCGATTATTGCCGGCCGGCGATCCGGCTGGCCGCGCTGATGGGCGTGCGGGTCGTCTATGTGATGACCCATGATTCGATCGGGCTCGGCGAGGACGGTCCGACGCACCAGCCGGTCGAACATCTCGACGCGCTGCGCGCCATCCCGAACCTCACCGTCTTCCGGCCCTGCGATGCGGTCGAGACGGCCGAGTGCTGGGCGCTGGCGCTGGCCAATTCCGCCGGACCGTCGGTGCTCGCGCTGACGCGGCAGGGCTTGCCCACGGTGCGCACGGCGCATGACGACGAGAACCGCTCGGCGCGCGGCGGCTACGTCCTGGCCGAGGCCGAGGGCGGGGCCCGGCGCGCGACGCTGATCGCCACCGGCTCCGAGGTCGAGATCGCGCTGCAGGCGCGCGAGACGCTGCAGGCCCAGGGCGTTCCGACCGCCGTCGTCTCAATGCCGTCGATGGAGCTGTTCCGGGCGCAGGACGCCGACTACCGCGAGGCCGTGCTGGGCAATCCGGCCAGCGTCCCCGTCGCGATCGAGGCCGCGACGGGACAGAGCTGGCGCGCGCTGCTCGGCGAGGGCGCAACCGTGGTCGGCATGACCGGCTTCGGCGAATCGGCCCCCTATGCGGACCTTTACCGTCATTTCGGGATCACCGCCGACGCGGCCGCCGCCGCCGTCATTGCACGTTTGACGGGCTGACCGTACCCTTTCTCCTGAACGCGACCGACGCGCCCTGCGCTCGGCGGTCGAGCGGAGGAGACGGGGAGGTCGATCATGACAACGAAGACGGTTCGGGACCGCGTGGGCGCGATCATGCTCGCGGCGGCCGCATCGCTCGCGCTGGCCGCGCCGGCGGGCGCACAATCGATGGAAGACGCGGCCTGCACGACGCTGCGCGATCTGGTGATCGATGGCGGCCATGTGACCTCGGCGCGCGTGATCGCGGCGTCGGAGGACCTGCCGGCCTATTGCGAGGTGCGGGCGACCGCGCGTCCGGCGATCTCGATCGAGGTTCGCCTGCCGATGGCCGACTGGAACGGCAAATACTATCAGACCGGCTGCGGCGGCTTCTGCGGCGTGCTGGGGCGGGCCGACAGCCAGCGCGGCTTCATCAACGCCATGGGACCGGGGTTGAAGCGGGGCTACGCCGCCGCAACCTCCGACAGCGGGCACCACGGCCTCAACGTGCTCGACGCCGCTTGGGCCTATAACAACCCGCAGGCGGAGCGCGACTGGGGCTGGCGCTCGATCGGCGAGACCAACCGCATCGCGCTGGCCGCGATCGAGGCCTTCTACGGCGCCGCGCCCGGTCAATCCTATTTCCAGGGCTGCTCCACCGGCGGGCGCATGGCGCACGTGGCGACGCTGCGCTATCCGGAGATGTTCTCGGGCGTAATCTCCGGCGCGCCGGCGATGGACTATACCGGCCTGGTGGCGACCAAGATGTCCTGGATCACGCAGGCGAACACCGACGACGCCGGGGCCGCCATCCTCAAGCCCGGCAAGGAGGCGCTGATCGGCGACGAGGTGATGCGCCAATGCGACGGCGTCGACGGGTCAGAGGACGGGCTGATCGCCGATCCGCGCGCCTGCTCGGTCGATCTCTCGGTCCTGCGATGCGCCGCCGGCGGGACCGGCGCCGACTGCCTGAGCGAGGCGGAATTGGAGGTCGTCGAAGCTTGGCGCCAGGGGCCGCAGAATTTCCGCGGCGAGCAGCTCTATCCCGGCGGAATTCCGGAGGGGTCGGAGCCCTTCTGGTGGCTCTGGCTCACCGGCAAGGCGGAAGGCGGCGGCAAGCTCGTGCCGCTGTTCGCAAGCAACTTCGGCTCCTATATGGCCTTCGGCGAGGATCCGGGACCCTATTGGACGCCGCTCGACTTCGATTTCGCGCGCGATCCGGCGCGGCTCGCGACCATGGCGGCGGTCTACAATTCGGACGATCCGGACATCGCCGCCTTCCGCGACGCGGGCGGCAAGATGATCGTGTGGCACGGCTGGGCCGACGCCATCGTCACGCCCTACAAGACCGTGGATTGGTTCGAGAAGGCGGCGGCCGCGGCTGGCGGCGAGGAGACGCTGGAGCAGTCGGTGCGGCTGTTCATGATTCCCGGCATGGATCATTGCGGCCTTCTCCCCGGACCGGGAGGGGTCAACCAGTTCTCCATCGACCCGCTGACGGCGCTCGAACGCTGGGTCGAGGAGGGCGTTGCGCCCGACGCCATCTCCGCGGCCGAGTGAAGCGTCCGAAACCGCGCCTTTTCAGCCCGAAAAGGGGCGCGAACGGCTTGCTTTTGCCGCCGCGCGGCGCCTAAAACACGGCCCGAGTTCAAGCGTCCGCGCGCCCCGGCTGACCGGGTCGGGCTGGGTGTCTTTGCGCGCGTGCGCCAGCCGCATCGCGTCGCAGATCGGTGACGGGTTCAAGACATCAGGAAGGGGAACAGCTCATGGCGGTTCGGGTAGCGATCAACGGCTTCGGGCGCATCGGGCGCCTCGTGCTGCGCGCGGCGATGGAGGCCGGACGCAAGGATATCGAGTTCGTGGCGATCAACGATCTCGGCACGGTCGAGGCCAACGCGCACCTGCTGAAGTACGACAGCGTGCACGGCCGCTTCCCCGGCGAGGTGCGGACCGGCGCGGACTGGATGGACCTCGGCGCCGGCACGATCAAGGTGACGGCCGAGCGCGATCCCTCGAAGCTGCCTTGGGCGGAGCTCGGGATCGACGTGGCGCTGGAGTGCACGGGCCTGTTCGCCTCCAAGGAGAAGGCGTCGGCGCATCTGACGGCGGGCGCCAAGCGCGTCCTCGTCTCCGCCCCCTGCTCCGAGGCCGACGCCACCATCGTCTACGGCGTCAATCACGAGGTTCTCAAGCCTGAAGATACGGTGGTCTCGAACGCGAGCTGCACCACCAACTGCCTGGCGCCGGTGGCCCATGTGCTGAACCAGGCGGTCGGCGTCGAGCGCGGCTTCATGACCACCATCCACGCCTTCACCGGCGACCAGCGCACCGTCGACACGCTGCACAGCGACCTGCGCCGCGCGCGCGCCGCCAGCCAGTCGATGATCCCGACCTCCACCGGCGCGGCCCGCGCCGTCGGCCTGGTGCTGCCGGAGTTGAAGGGCAAGCTGGACGGCACGGCGATCCGGGTGCCGACGGCCAACGTCTCGCTGATCGACCTGAAGTTCGACGCCGCCAAGGCGACCGACGTCGAGAGCGTCAACAAGGCGATCCGCGACGCCGCCGCCGGGCCGCTGAAGGGCGTGCTGGCGACCAACGAAGAGCCGCTGGTCTCCATCGACTTCAACCACAATCCGGCGAGCTCGACCTTCGACCTGACCCAGACGCAGGTGATCGACGGCACGCTGGTGCGGGTTCTGAGCTGGTACGACAACGAATGGGGCTTCTCCAACCGCATGTCCGACACCGCGGTTGCGATGGGGAAGCTCGGCTGATCTCGGGGGGAGCCATCCGATGAAACTGACGCCGACCGTCAAGAAGATCCTGTCGCATTACGAGAGCGACAATCCGGGGACCAAACGCAACATCGCCTCCATGCTGATGCAGGGCAAGCTGGCCGGCACCGGCCGGATGGTGATCCTGCCGGTGGACCAGGGCTTCGAGCATGGGCCGGCGCGCTCCTTTGCGCCGAACCCCGAGGCCTACGACCCCCACTATCACTACAAGCTGGCGATCGACGCGGGCCTCAACGCCTACGCCGCCCCGCTCGGCCAGCTCGAGCTGGGCGCGGACAGCTTCGCCGGGCAGATCCCGACCATCCTCAAGGTCAACAGCTCCAACAGCTGGGCGACGGAGAAGGATCAGGCGATCACCGCCTCGGTCGACGACGCGCTGAAACTCGGCTGCGCGGCGATTGGCTTCACCGTCTATCCGGGCAGCGACTACGCCAACGAGCTGTTCGAGGAGATCCGCGAGATGGCGGAGGAGGCGAAGTCCGTCGGCCTCGCCGTCGTCATCTGGTCCTACCCGCGCGGCGGCGATCTCTCGAAGGACGGCGAGACGGCGATCGACGTCTGCGCCTACGCCGCCCATCTGGCGGCCCAGCTCGGCGCCCACGTCATCAAGGTGAAGCCGCCGACGGATCATCTGGAGCAGCCGGAGGCCAAGAAGGTCTACGAGAAGGAGGGGATCGACATCTCCACGCTGGCGGCCCGCGTGGCGCATGTGAAGCAGTCCGCCTTCGCCGGCAAGCGCATCGTCGTCTTCTCCGGCGGCGCGGCCAAGGGGCTCGACGGGCTCTATGAGGAGGTCCGCGGCCTGCGCGACGGCGGCGCCAACGGCTCCATCATCGGCCGCAACACCTTCCAGCGCCCGCGCGACGAGGCCTTGCAGATGCTCAACACGATCATCGACATCTATAAGGGCAAAGCGTGAGGCGGCAAGACGTGAGGCCGGCGGCGATCCGATGACGGACCGCCATCAGCCGCAGCTCTATCTGGTGACGCCGCCGGCTTTCGAGCCGGCGGCGTTCGCGCCTTTGGTGGAGGAAGCGCTGGCGGCCGGACCCGTCGCCTGCCTGCAGCTCTGGGCGCCGGAGACGGACGAGGACGGGCTGCGCACCGCCGCCAAGGCGCTGCGCGACATCGTGCAGGGCCGTGGGACCGCCTTCCTAATCAACGGGCATGTGAAGCTCGCCGCCTATCTCGGCTGCGACGGGGTGCATCTCGACCGCGCCGGCGCGAAGGAGGTGGCGGCGGCGAAGAAGGCGCTCGGCGACGACGCCATCGTCGGGGTTTCGGCCCGCGTCTCGCGCCATGACGCGATGGTCGCCGCCGAAGCGGGCGCCGATTACGTCAGCTTCGGCCCGGTCTTCGACAGCGCGACCAAGGACCTGCCCGCCGACCCGGCGGCGCTCCAGGCGATCGAGTGGTGGGGCGAGATGATGGAGACCCCCTGCGTCGCCGTCGGCGGGATCACGCCGGACAATCTGGCGCGCCCGGTGCGCGCGGGCGCGGATTTCGTCTGCGCCGTCTCCGCCGTCTGGGACCACCCGGACGGGCCCGGCGCGGCGGTGCGCGCCTTCGCGAAGGCGCTCGACGCGGCGGGATAGCGCGCTCCCGGGCCCTTCGAGACGCGGCTGCGCCGCTCCTCAGGGTGCGGCCTCCCCCTGCAAGACCGTGTCGCGAGGCCTCCTTGAGAGAGGCGGCGACGCCTCACCCTGAGGAGGCGCGTCAGCGCCGTCTCGACGGGGCCGCCCGCGCGGCGCTACAGAAGCGCCGCCGCGAACATGACCCCCGTCGCGCCGAAGCCGACGAACCAGATCGCCGAGCGCAGATAGGGAATCCCCGACGCATAGGCCGGGACATAGAGCACGCGCGCGCCCAGATAGGCCCAGGCGCAGCCGGCGGTGACGGCGCTTGCCGCCCCGCCCAACTCCACCACGAGGACCGCGGCGGCGAACAGCGCCAGCGCCTGATAGTGGTTCTCCGAGGCGCGGTGCAGCCGGCCGGCGAGGCCGGTGGGGGCGCGTTTCTCGTCCCGCGGCCCCGCGGTGTAGGCGACCCCCAATTGCCGGTTCGCCGGGATCGCCATGGCGACGACCTGCAGCATCTGCCAGAGCCCCGCCAGGGCCAGGGCCGTCAGTTCCGGGCTCATGCCTGCGCCTCCTCGTCTCCCGTGACGCCAGCGATCCTAGCGCGCCCCGCGCCCGCGTCGAGCCCTAGGTTCCCGAGACGGGCGTTGCACATCAAATAAGTCTGTGCTTATGTATTGATCATGGAGAACGAACTCTTCAAAGCCCTGGCCGACCCGACGCGTCGCGCGATCTTCGAAAAGCTGGCGAACGGTCCGCTGAATGCGGGCGCCGTGCGCGAGGGGCTGGGCATCAGCCAACCCGCCGCCTCGCAGCATCTGGCGGCGCTGCGCAAGGCGAAGCTGGTGCGCGAGGAGCGCCGCGGCCGGTTCGTGCAATACGAAGTCGATCCGGACGGGCTGGCGCTCATTGCGGGCTGGCTGGCGAAGTACCGGGCCTATTGGCCCGCGCGGGTGGACGCCTTGAAGGCCCTGCTGAAGGAGATGGACCAATGAGCGACGAGACGATTGAGGAGACCGAGGACCCGACGCAGGAGCTTGTCTTCGAGTACGCTCTGGACGCCCCGCCCGAGCAGGTCTGGCGCGCGCTCAACGTCCCCGCCCTGCGTGCGGTCTGGCTGCCGGACGCGGCGCTGGACGGGGCGGAGCCGATCTCACAGACGCCGGGGGAGGAGATTTGCTTCCGGCTGCGCGAGGCGCCGCCGTCCTATCTCGAGAGCGCCGTCAGCTTCCGCGTCAGACCCGACGGCGCCGGCGGCGCGGTGCTGACGATCCGCCACCGGCTGACGGACCCGCGGCTCGCGGCGCGCTCCGCGCCGGCGGTCAACGACAATGGTGCGATCCTGATGCGCGCCGCCTGACGCCCCGCCCTTCCGACAATCCGTCAGCCGACAGGAGGTCGCCGATGCGCGACGCGATGCAACTCGTCCCGATGGTCGTCGAGCAATCCAGCCGCGGAGAGCGGTCGTTCGACATCTATTCGCGCCTGCTGCGCGAGCGGATCGTCTTCCTCAACGGCGAAGTGAACGACGCCGCGGCCGCGCTCGTCTGCGCGCAGCTCCTGTTCCTGGAGGCGGACAACCCGAAGAAGCCAATCCAGCTCTACATCAACTCTCCCGGCGGCGTGGTCAGCAGCGGGCTGGCGATGTACGACACCATGCGCTACATCCGCGCGCCCGTTCATACGCTGTGCATGGGCACGGCGCGCTCGATGGGCTCGTTCCTGCTGATGGCGGGCGCGCCGGGCGCCCGCGCCGCGCTGCCGAACGCCAGCATTCTGATCCACCAGCCGTCGGGCGGCTTCCAGGGGCAGGCCTCCGACATCAGCATTCACGCCGAAGAGATCCTGCGCACCAAGCGCCGCATGACCCGGCTCTACGCCCAACACTGCGCGCGCAGCTACGAGGAGTTCGAGGCCGCGATGGACCGCGACCGCTTCATGACCCCGGAGGAGGCCCTGGACTGGGGCCTCATCGACCGCATCCTGACCGAGCGCGAGGCCGCCGCGACCTAAGGCCCGCACAGCGGGGGACGAGCCGCGCCGGACTGCGCTTGCCGCCCCTGGGTCCCGGACCGGCCGGACGGCCGTCCGGGACGACGGAGAGGCGGGGGCGCCGAGGCCGGCTCAGTCCTCCAGCGGGGAGATCCCGCGCCAGCCGCGTCCCGAGCGCGGACCGGAGCCGCGTGCTGTTCTGGCGCCCGGCGACCGCGCTCTTCCTGCATCACATGGCGGCGACCACCGACCTATTCTCCATAACCATGCCCTGAGCGACGGGGGGCCACGCGATGCAACGGCGCACCAGGACCACCAGGCGAGCCGCCGCGGCGGCGCTGGGCGCCGCCCTGGTGCTGGACGTGCTCGCTGCGGCGGCGGGCGCGGCGCGGGCGGAGGGGGCCGAGCC
>JANSXE010000019.1 GCA_024743195.1 Alphaproteobacteria bacterium
AAGCCCTGCCATCCGAGTTAACCCTAAAGTATTGCGAGTCCTCGTCCAATGTACATATGTCCTGGGGTATGCCGGCCGGTTTCCCTGCACCCGCCCGCGAGCAAGCCCGCGTCGCCGCCCTCGAACGCCTCGCCGCCGGCCGCACGGGCGCGGGCGGCGCCGCGCCCGCGACCCGCGCCGTCGCCAGCCCCCGCGCCCGAGACAAGGCCGGCCCCGCCCCGCTCGTCCCGCAGGGCGCGACGGTCGACGCGCGCATCCGCTCGCTGATGCGCGACCCGCGCTATTGGCGCGATCGCGACGAGGGATTGCAAAACCATGTGATGCGGCAATGGGAGCGCGCCTATCCGGGAACCAGCCTCCACGCCGGCTTCTCCCGCCCGGACCCGATCCCCGCGATCGAGCCCGACGCGGTCGAGGCCTGGCCGCCGGAGGCGACGCCGCTGCCCGCGCCGCACCGGGACGGGCCGCTCCATCCCCGCCCGGCCGTTATCAATCCCGAGTTTGTCTGGAACGCCGAGACCGGGCGCTGGGAACGCGACCCGGCCCATCGCCCCGGCCGCGGCTCCCCGAGCGCGCCTGCGCCGCAGCCGCTCACGGCCGCCGCGCCGTCCGACGCGGACGCTCCCGGCCCACACAGCGGCCCCGGTCCCAACAGCGGCCGGACCCGCGAGGCCGCCCTCGACGCCCTGCGCGAACACGCCCGCGAGACCGGCATGGACTACGGCGCCTATCTCGAGGCCCAGCACCGCATCCGCGAGACCTACCCGGACGAGGCCGCGGCGCCCGGCGTGCAGGTCGCGCAGGCGGGCGGGGTCGCAGACGCACCGCCAACCGCCGCAGACGTCATCCCCGATCGCAAGAGTCGGCGGGAGCGACGTGAGGCCTTGGGCCGGTTGGAGCCGCGACGCTTCATCCCCGCCAACGCCCGCAACTACGCCCGGATGGACGAGATCCTGAACAGCGAGGAGGGCGCGATCCGCAGCCGCTGGTTCAAGGCGGCCGCAGACGTGACCGGCCTGTTCGGCGTCGGGGCCGCCGATGCACTGAATGCGGGCGTGCTGAGCGATGCGGACGAGGCCTTCCTACGCTACACGCATCATGCGCTGGCGTCGGAGAATCATGCGCTGTTCGAAGCCCTTCGCGCCGGCGCGCCGCCCGACGACCTGAAGGGGCTGTCGGGCAAGGCGCTCGACTACGCGCTCGTCGAGCGCGAGCAGGCGCTGCTGCAGGACCATATCGAGGCCTACTTCAAGGATCGTCCGCCGGAGTTGCGTCGAGCGGTGATGGAGAGCCTGAGCCGCGCGGCCGATCCGACCAGCGTCTGGGGGAAGGCGCGCATGCTCGCCATGGAGACGGCCGTCGAAAAGGCTATGAACCAAGCCTTCCGGGACGGCGGGTATGACTTCGCGCGGCAAAGCCATCGCGAAGCGCTGGGCAAGGCGATGATCGACAGGCTCTACGCGGGGGCCGACTGATGACGCGCGACGAACTGCAAGCGATCAGACGTTACCTCCCGCTCCTCGCCCGGGAATGGGGGGTGGAAGCGGCCTTGTGCGCCGTGCTGGCCGCCCTCTTAACGTTCCTCGCGCCGCTTTGGTGGAGCGAGCCGTGCTGCGCGCCGCTTCATGAGGCGTTGTTCGTGGGGCTCGCCGCGCCGATCCTGACGATGGGGACCCGCTTCATCCTGCACATCCCGTGGGTGACCGTTGTGCGATTTCGGATGGCGCAACGCCATGGCTTCCGCTTGTGGCGAACGCTCCTGATCCTCGCGGGCACCTATGTCATCGCCTATCTTGTCGGAATAATGCTGACGGCCGGCCTTCTGCTGCTCGCCTGGATTGGCGCCTTCGAGACGCTGGTCGCGCCCTCGTTTCTCGCGGCGCTGTTGGCCCCAACTCTGCTGTACTGGCGGCGCGGCGAGATCTTCGACAGCGCGGTCGCCAAAGCCGCCGAGCGCAACCGATCCGACGCGGCGCGACAATCGCGCTAAGATGGCGCCGCAGAGCGCGATTCCGTTGAATTCGATAAAGTATGGCCAGATGCACGAAATCCTGCAGACCGAGGAGGGCGCCGTGCGCTCGCACTGGTTCGGGGCGGCGGCGGACGTCACCTCGCTCGACGCGCTGGGCGCGCTCGACAGTCCGGCCGGCGCCCTGGTCGACGACGCGGCGGCTGATGTGCTGAGAACGGTCCATCACAAGCTCGCGCCGGCGAACTATACGCTCTTCGAGCAGATGCGCGCGGGCGAGCTCCCGGACGACCTCCAGGGCCTGTCGGGCAAGGCGCTCGATTACGCGCTCGTCGAGCGCGAGCAGGCGCTCGTCCAGCAGCACTACGAGGCCGCGGTCGCCAAGCTGCCCGAGGCGGAGCGCGCCGCCGTGGCGGCGGAGCTCAGCCGGCTGATCGATCTGGACGGCGTGGAAGAGCGCATTGCGGATTTGCTCGGCGATCAGGGTGTTCGCGACGCTGTAGACAAGGCCTTCCCGAACGGCGGCTTCGACTTCGCCAACCGGGCGCACCGCGAGGCGCTGGGCAAGGCGATGATCGATCTGCGCTACGAGGCCGTGCGATGACGCGCCGACGTTCTTTCCACATGGGCCGCGCGATTGGCTGTGAAGTTCTGATCGATGCAACCTTATGTATTGCTTTCTACTTGGCCGCGCTTGCCGTGGAGCATGCAGGCCGGAGAGGTCTTGGGCAGGTTCTGCCGGACATTGGCGAGTTGCTGATGGACGCATTTATCTTCTCACTTGTTACGATCGTCGTCCGCGCCGTGACCCATACGCCTTGGCAGTTCCTCCTGCGCTACCGGGCGGCGCGGGCGCACGGCTTCGCCTGGCGGCGCACGCTGGGGATCCTCGCGGGAACCTATGCGCTGGCCTATCTGGTCGGGATCGCGGTCACCGGCGGGGTTTTGTGGGAAGCGCTCGTCACGCAGGGCTGGAAGGCCGTCCTGCCGTCCTTCGCGGCCGCGCTCGCGGCGCCGCTCGTCACCCATCGGCTCCTCGGCGAGGTGCTGGACAGCCTCGCGGCCGACGGGCGCCCCGACGCCAAGCCGCCCCAACGCCTAGCCGCCCCGCCGCCAATCGGCTAAGCCACGGCAACGGCGCCGCGCCGCTATTCGGCCGCGGCCTTGTAGGCCTCCATCGGCGGGCAGGTGCAGACAAGGTGGCGGTCGCCGGCGACATTGTCGACGCGGGCGACGGGGGGCCAGAACTTGTCGTCCTGCTGATCCGGCAGCGGGAAGAAGGCCGCCTGCTTGGTGTAGGGGCGCTCCCACGGGCTCGCCAGCAGTTGGCGGTGCGTGTGCGGCGCGTTCTTGAGGAGGTTGTCCGCGCGGTCGGCCTCGCCCCGTTCGATCGCCCGGATCTCCCCGCGGATCGCGATCATGGCGTCGCAGAATCGGTCGAGCTCGCGCTTGGATTCGCTCTCCGTCGGCTCGATCATCAGCGTGCCCGGGACCGGCCAGGACATGGTCGGCGCGTGATAGCCGTAATCGACCATGCGCTTGGCGATGTCCTCGACGGTGACGCCGGCCGTCTCCTCGAAGGCGCGGCAGTCGAGGATGCATTCATGCGCCGACAGCCCGTTGCGGCCGGTGTAGAGCACCGGGTAATGGTCGCCCAGCCGGCGGGCGAGGTAGTTGGCGTTCAGGATCGCGACCTGGGTCGCCTTCTTCAGCCCCTCCGCCCCCATCATGCGGATATAGGCCCAGCTGATCGGCAGGATCGAGGCCGAACCCCAGGGCGCCGCCGAGACGGGGCCGATCGGCTGGCCCTCATGGGCGGCGGGATTGACGCCGTCGACCAGCGGATGCTCCGGCAGATAGGGGGCGAGGTGGCGCTTCACCCCGATCGGCCCCATGCCCGGCCCGCCGCCGCCATGCGGGATGCAGAAGGTCTTGTGCAGGTTCAGGTGGCTGACGTCGGCCCCGAAATCGCCCGGCCGGCAGATCCCCACCATGGCGTTCAGGTTGGCCCCGTCGACATAGACCTGGCCGCCGTTGGCGTGAACGATCTCGCAGATCTCCGCCACCCGCTCCTCGAACACGCCGTGGGTCGAGGGATAGGTGATCATGATGGCGGCGAGGCGCTCGGCGTGCGCCGCCGCCTTCTCCGTCAGGTCGGCGACGTCGACATTGCCCTGATCGTCGCAATCGACCACCACCACCTCGAGGCCCGCCATCACCGCGCTCGCCGGATTGGTGCCGTGCGCGGAGGAGGGGATCAGGCAGATGTCGCGATGGCCCTCGCCGCGGGCTGCGTGATACTGGCGGATCACCAGCAGGCCGGCGTACTCGCCCTGGCTGCCGGCGTTCGGCATGAAGCTGATCGCGTCATAGCCGGTGATGTCGCAGAGCCATTCCTCCAGCTCCTCGACCAGTTGCTGATAGCCCTGCGCCTGATCCAGCGGCGCGAAGGGGTGCAGATGGGCGAACTCCCGCCAGGTGATCGGGATCATCTCGCTCGCCGCGTTGAGCTTCATGGTGCAGGAGCCGAGCGGGATCATCGAGCGGTCGAGCGCCACGTCCTTCGCCTGCAGCCGGCGCAGATAGCGCATCATCTCGGTTTCCGAGTGATAGCGGTGGAAGACCTCGTGGGTCAGCACGTCCTCCTTGCGCACCAGCCGGCCGGAGATGGTCTCGCCCACCTCCGCATCGAGCGCCTCGACGGAGAGCGCCTGATCGGCCTTGGAAGAGAAGACCCGGAACAGCGACTCCAGATAGTCGCGCTTGGTTGTCTCGTCGATCGCGATCCCCAGATGGTCCGGATCGAAGACGCGCAGATTGATCCGCGCCGCGCGCGCCTTGGCGGCCAGCCGGTAGGCCTGACCCGGGACGCTCAGCTTGACCGTGTCGAAGAAGCAGTCATGCACCACGTCGTAGCCGAGGCGCTTGAGCCCCTCGGCCGCGATCTCGGCCTTGCGGTGGATGCGGCCCGCGATGCGCTGCAGACCGTCCGGCCCGTGATAGACCGCATAGAAGCCGGCGACGACCGCCAGCAGCACCTGGGCCGTGCAGATGTTGCTGGTCGCCTTGTCGCGGCGGATATGCTGCTCGCGGGTCTGCAGCGCCATGCGAAGCGCGGGCCGCCCCTCGGCGTCGACCGAAACGCCGATGATCCGGCCCGGCGTCGACCGTTTGAACTGGTCGCGGGTCGCGAAGAAGGCGGCGTGCGGCCCGCCATAGCCCATCTGCACCCCGAAGCGCTGGGCCGAGCCGACCACCACGTCGGCCCCCATGGCCCCGGGCGATTTGGTCAGCACCAGCGCCATCGGGTCGGTCGCGACGATCGCGAGGCCGCCCTTGTCGTGGACCGCGGCGATCGGCGCGGAGACGTCGCGCAGCCGGCCGGAGGTTCCGGGGTTCTGGATCAGCAGACCGAAGAAGTCGCCGCCGTCCGCCAGGTCCGCCTCCGCGTCGCCGACGACGATCTCGAAGCCCATATGGGCGGCCCGGGTCTCGATTACCGCCAGCGTCTGCGGGTGGATGTCGGCGTCGACGAAGAAGCGGTCCGACTTGACCTTGCGGTTGGCGCGTTTGACCATCGCCATGGCCTCGGCCGCCGCCGTCGCTTCGTCCAGGAGGGAGGCGTTCGCGAGCTCCATGCCGGTGAGGTCGACGACCATCTGCTGGAAGTTCAACAGCGCCTCGAGCCGCCCTTGGCTGACCTCCGCCTGATAGGGGGTGTAGGCCGTGTACCAGCCGGGATTCTCCAAGACGTTGCGCAGGATGACCGAAGGCGTGATCGTGCCGTAGTAGCCGGCGCCGATCATCGAGACGAAGACCTCGTTGCGCCGCGCCATCTCGCGCAGCGCGGAGAGCGTCTGCCGCTCGCTGATCGATTGGGGAACCGACAGCGGCGCCGCCTGCCGGATCGATTGCGGCACGGCCCGGTCTATCAGCCCGTCTAGGCCGGCGGCGGGATCGAGCCCGATCGCGCCGAGCATCTCGGCCGTCTCCGCGTCCGTCGGCCCGATGTGCCGGCGCAGGAAGTCGTCGCGCACCTCCAGCGCCTCCAGGGTCAGCCGCTCGCCGCGCCGCCAGTCGATGCTCATCGTCGCAATCCTTTCGTCGTTCCCATGTCGGGCCCTCATGTCGCGAGCCCCGCCCGCGGCGGCCGCTCCGCCTCAGCCCTGTTCCTTGCAGAACGCCTTGTAGGCGGCCGCATCCATCAGCGCCTCCAACTCCGACGCGTCGGCGAGCGTCAGCTTGAAGAACCAGGCGCCGTCCTCCGGCTCGTCGTTCACGAGGCCCGGATTGTCGGCCAGTTCCTCGTTCACCGCGCTCACCTCGCCGCTGACCGGGGAGTAGACTTCGCTCGCCGCCTTGACGGATTCGACGACGCCGGCTTCGTCGCCCTGCTCCAAGGTCGCGCCGATCTCCGGCGTCTCGACGAAGACCACGTCGCCCAACTGCTCCTGCGCGTAGTCGGTGATCCCGACGGTGGCCGTATCGCCCTCGACCTCGACCCACTCGTGATCCTCGCTGAAGTAAATCTGGCTCATGCTCTCTCGTCCCCCGGATGGTGCAGGCGGCCCGATCCGCCGCGGTGGAAGGCGGCCGCGTTGGAAGTCAGCCGCGATAGAAATTTGCCGGCGTGAAGGGCAACCGCGCCACCCGCGCCGGAAGGTCCTTGCCGCGCACCGACAGCGTAAGCGGCGCATCGACCGCCGCCCTGTCGGCGCGCACATAGCCCATGGCGACGGGCCGGCCGACGCTGGGTCCGAAGCCGCCGCTGGTCACGACGCCGATCTTGTCGCCCGATTCGTCCAAAATCTCGACGCCCGCGCGGGCTGGCGCGCGGCCGTCCGGCAGGATGCCGATGCGTTTTCGCGGCGGGCCGTCGGCGAGTTGCCGGACGATCGTCTCGGCGCCGGGAAAGCCGCCTTCCGCGCGCCGGCGCTTGCCGATCGACCAGGCGAGGCCGGCCTCGACCGGCGTCGTCGTCTCGTCGATGTCCTGGCCGTAGAGGCAGAGCCCGGCTTCGAGCCGCAGCGAATCCCGCGCGCCCAGGCCGATCGGCTTGACCTGTCCGTTTTCCGTCCCGTTCTCCGTCAGCGCGTTCGCCAACGCCTCCGCGGCGGTCGCGGGGACGGAGATCTCGAAGCCGTCCTCGCCGGTGTAGCCGGAGCGGCTGAGCCAGCAATCGGCGCCTCGGAAGGCCCCCTGAAGGGTCGCGCGCGCCTGGCTCATGAAGGGGGACGTCGTCAGCGCGGGGGTTTCGAAGACGGCGGCGACAGCGGCGGCCGCCGCCGGGCCCTGGACCGCGATCAGGGCCCGATCCTCCAGGCGCTCAAGCCGCGCGCGGCCCGCCAGCCGCTCCTCGATATGCGCGAAGTCGGCCGCCTTGCAGGCCGCGTTGACCACGAGATAGAGGCGGTCGCGCCCGAGCTCTTCGAGCGGCCGGGTGACCATCAGGTCGTCCAGGATTCCGCCGGCCGCGTTCGTGAACTGCGTATAGCGCTGGCGGCCGGGGAGGAGCGCCTGCAGTTCCGCCGGAACCAGCTCCTCCAATAGGGCGGCCGGATCCGCGCCGTCTTCGGCGACCAGGAAGGCTTGGCCCATGTGCGAGACGTCGAACAGGCCGGCCTGCGCGCGGGTGTGCAGATGCTCTTTCAGGACGCCGTCGGCGTACTGCACCGGCATGGAGTAGCCGGCGAAGGCGACCATCTTGGCGCCCCGGGCGACGTGCCAGTCCGTCAAAGGCGTCTCGGCGAGCGCTTGGGCTTCCGTTTGGGGCGCGACGTCGCCCGCCGTTCCGTCCGCCGTCTCGCCCGTCGTCTCGCCCGCCCTATGGCCTGCCTTATGGCCCGCTGTCATCCTCGCCGCCTTTCGCCGCACGCTCCATCAAGGGTCCGGGACGCGCTTCGCGGGCGTCCCGCCGGCTCGACGAGCCGGTTCGGACGCCCCTTCTGTCCCAGGACCTGAGAGTGTGGCCGGCGGCGGGGCGCGCGACGCGCGCTCACCGGGGCTTACCCCGTCGGTGGGGGGCGGGCCGGCCGTCGCGACGCGCGCACGGCCGATCGCCCCCGCTTTCCAGAATGCCCGATAAAGCGCGTCGCGGTCCGTTTGCCTGAGAGATTCCGGGGCGGTTGCTCCTTCGGCGGCGTCTGCGTCCGGCTCCCGAGAGGGAAACCGGCCCGACGCTCTCTCCCTCGACGCGGCGCGGGCTATGTCGCCGACAAGCTACACGACGTCGCCCCCAAGTCAACGGGTCGGCGCCGCCCCGACGTGGACGCCGCCGAGAGCGTCGGCCGGATCGTGCGGACGGCGGGGGCGGGCCTGGCGGGAGCGTGCGCGTGAACCTAGGACGGGTTGCGGAGCTTCGGAGCCGCCCGTTCCGGGTCGACGACCCGGCCTCTATCGTCCACCAAGGCCACGCGCAGCGATCGTCCGCTGGCCGCATCGACGACGTCGATCGGACCGGGCGCGCCAAGGATGTGCGCCTCGCTCCAATGGGTCAGCGCGATGAGGGTCGGCGCCAGATCGCGTCCCTTGCCGGTGAGCGCGTATCCGAAGCGCCGCCGGTCGCCCGCCTCCTGGTACGGGCGCCTCTCGAGCAGGCCGTGCGCCACCAGCTTCGACAGCCTGTCCGTCAGCACGGAGCGCGGAATGCCGAGGTCCTCGCGGATGTCGTCATAGCGCATCACGCCGAAGAACGCTTCGCGCAGGATGAGGATCGACCAGCGGTCTCCGATTTCCTCGGCCGCTTGCGCAAGCGCGCAATCGGCCGTCGGGATCGGCGCCCGTCGGCGGATTGTCTCGACGCTATCTGAGTTTGACATGCGAACTTAGATAGCGCAGGCTTCGCTGAGTTCAAAATAGAGACTCAGAAGCGTCGCCGCCACGTCTGCGGCCGCTGCAGGCCGGAACGGGAGATCCGCCATGACAACACGTCCTTTACGCGCCGCCCTCGCTGCAAATCTCGGCTTTTCCAGCCTCTGCGCGCTTACGCTCATCCTCGCCGGCCCCGAGGTCGGGCGTATGATGGGCGCGCTTCCCGGCTGGTTGATGACGGCGCTCGGTTTCGGGCTGCTCGGGTTCGCCGCCTTCATCGCCATCGTTCTGGCGCGCCTTCGCATTGGCTGGGCGCTTGTGATCTCGGGGCTCGACCTGCTCTGGGTCGTCGCGACCCTGCCCTTGATCGCGGTTCCCGGCCTGCTGACGGCGGACGGCAAGCTCCTTGTCGCCCTCGTCGCCGCCATTGTGGGGCTTGTCGGGCTTCTCCAGCTGCGCGGGGTCAAGACGCTGCTTGCGGGCGGCGGCGACGGGGAGGGCGTCTATCGACACTGCGTCAGGCTTCACAGCAGCGCCACGCCGGACGCGCTGTGGGCGGCGATCCGCGATCTCGGGGCGATGGAGCGCTACAGCGCCGGTCTTCGGTCCTCCAGGGTTGAGGGGGACGCGGCCCCGGGCGCCATCCGCACCTGCACCAGTACGCAAGGGCAAAGCTGGGCCGAAGAGGTCGTATCGCTGGACGACGCCGAGCGCACGCTCGTGCTGCGCTTCCAGACGGAGGCGGAGGATTTCCCCTTTCCCTTCATGGCGATGCGGGGCGGTTGGACGGTAAAGCCGGCGGCCGACGGAACGGCGGCGGTCGAGATCTGGTGGTCGGTCAGACCGAAGATGCGCCGTCTGGGGTGGCTGCTCCTGGCTCTCATGACGATTCCCCTCGACCGGGACATACGCCGCATCGTGGCCGCGATGGAGGCGGGAGGCTCGGACCCGTCGACGGCGCACGCGCGACGTCGTCCCGCGCTCAGCTATTGCTGACGGCGCCATAGCGCGCCGCCGCCCGCCGCCCGCCGGCCGCCGCCCGCCGGCCGCCGCCCGCCGCCCGCCGCCCGCCGCCCGCCGTACGCAGATACGCGGAGGCTGCGTCGACGCCCGACCATGCGGTCGAGCTGGGCGCGCACGGCCGGGTTCTCCAGGCGCTGGGCGATGATCGCCAGCTCCTGCAGCGCGCGGTCGGGCTCGGCCTCCAGCGCGCCTTTGGCCGCGATCTCGAAGGCGGAGATGTCCGTCGTCTTGTTCCCAAAGCGCGCACGGGGCGTCGGCGATGCGCTGGAGTTCCGCATCCTCCTCGTCGCTCAAACGGACCGGCGCCGGCTCGGGGATCGGACGGCGGGACGCCGCCTTGGCGCGGGCGGGATCGGGCGGGGCGAGGCCCGCGCTGCGCGAGGGCGCCTTGGCGGCGCTTTCGGAGAGGCTGAGCGGGCGGGGCGCCGGCGGCCGTCCCTTGACCGCCGCCGGCGCCCGCCTCACCTGTGGAAGGCTCCGCTCCCACCATGCGGCCTTGCAAGCTTCATGGTGCGTAGGCTCTGACGGCGCGGATGTACCGTCTTTGCCATCGGAGCACCCTATTCAACCTTCTCATACGCTGTCACGACCCAGGTTTGGTGCGTTTCGAAGAATTGCTTTCTTATCGCGACGCGATACCCTTTGTGATTCAGTATGTAGGATCTTCGACCCACTCTCGGTTCCTCGATACTGATTTGTCCGCGCTCGATGACCTGCGGGATCATGGCGATGTCCTCGGCGTGCTTGGCTTGGATCTTCTTGAAGCCGGCGCCCTTGACATCGCCGCTTGGGGTGAGGGAGACGACGCCCGGTTCGAAGGCGATCCAGCCGAGGTCTTTGCGGTGCATGGCCGCCATGTCGGCCTCGCCCGTCGCCAGCACGCGGGCCATGGCCTTGGTCCCGCGGGCGATGTTCTCTTCCGGGCTCTTGGGCACGTCCGGCGGCGGACCGTCGAGTTTTGCGCGCTGATCGTAGGGCATATCACGGGTGGCTCGGACGCGCCCGGGCGCCGCGGCTCCGACGATGGCCCAAGAAAGACTGTCGACGCCGCGCGCCAACAGGTCCCGATCCCCCTGCATCAGGCCGTCGACCATTTGATCGACGGCCTCGACGACCGCTTCGCCGTCCGACCAGGGCGACAATTCGGTGGCGAGCCGCGCCAACGCTTTCGTCTGTTCCCAGGCCGGCCCCAGGACTCCGCGGCCGACGGCGTCCAACTCGCGGTCGAACGCCCTCAGCCGCTCCAGCAGCCCCGGATCGGGCGCCGTCTCGTCCGGCCCGGCCGGCGGCTCCTCCGTCGCCCCGGAGACGGGGACGGGATAGGCGTCGTCGCCGCTCCCGCCGACGAGGGCGTCCGCATCGCTTGGCCCGGCGATGAGATCGTCGGCCGAACCGTCCTCCCGTCCCTGGAAGACCGGCGCCGCAGGCGGTTCGGACCCGGTCGCGCGCGGCCCGTAGCGGTCGATCATCCGGTCGATCCAGGCCAGATTGTCTGCGTCCCGAACCTGCTCGCGCAGTCTCGACATCTCGGGCAGCGCGCGCCAGGGCTCCGCCTCCAAAGCGTCTTTCACGATCGGCTCCAGACCGGAGAGGTCCTTCGTGCGGTTCACGGCGGCGGCCAGACGGGCGATGTCGCCCTCGGCCTCGTTCGAGAGGGACGCCGAGCGCTGCGCCGGCATCTGCGTGACGTACTGTGCGCCGCGCGACGGCGCCTTGGCGGCGGTTTCTGAGAGGCTGAGCGGGGCCGCGTCGCCGGGGCGGGGGCCGGCCGGGCGCGGGGTCTGGCGCTTGGGGGCCGCCGCCTTGCCGGCGGCGAGGCCGCCGGGCCAAGCCTCCCGCTCAGCGGCCCGCTCGGCGTTTCGGGCGGCGTCGCGGGCGTCGCGGGCGTCGCGGGCCTGCCGGTCCGCCTTTTCCTGCGCCGCCTGGCGCTCGCGGACGGCGGCGATCTGGCGGTCGGTCTCCGCCTGCGGGTCGGCCGGGGCGCGGGAGGCGGATTGCGCCGAGCCGGTTTGGCCCGAGGCGGTTTGGCCCGAGGCGGGGCGCCGATCCGGGGCGCTTGCCGGGCGGCCGGCGCCCGAGCCGGGGCCGGCGACGCGCGCGCGGCCGGCAGAGGGGCCGGCAGAGGGGCTCAGGGCGCCCGCGCTGCGCCCGCCGGTCGCGCCGGAGCCGGGGGAAAGGCCGCCGCCGCCGGCGCCGATGTCCGGCAGGCCGCCGGTCCAGGGGCGCGCCGAGCGGCTGGAGGCCGTTGACGAGGCGGCGCCGGCCGTACCGGACGGGCTCCAGACGCCGCCCCACCCGCCGCGCAGCCCGTCGCCGAACCGGCCCGAACGCGTCGCGCCCGAGCCGCCCCCCGAGGGGGAAGAGGAGGAAGAAGAGGAAGAGGCGCCGCCGGAGGCGGGGCTGTCGAAAGTGCCGCCCATGTCATGACTCTCCTATGTCGTGGGTCCAAGCGATCGCCCGACGCCGCGCGCCGGGCATGAAAAAGGGGCCGCCCCCTCCCGACCCGGAAGGCGACGGCCCCGAAACGCAAAAACCAACGCAAAAACGCCCGGCCCCCTTTCCTCGGGGTCCGGGCACAGCTGTGCTGTGTTGGCGCGGTCTATTTAGAGGTCAGGCAGCCTCTCTTAAAGAACAGAGCAGAAAATTATCGCAGGCTCTCTTCGGCGCGGTTGTAGGCCAGCTCCTCGCGGCTCAAGGCGAAGCCGAGGAAGACGAGGAAGTCGCGGGCGCCCTCCGTCTCCTGTTTCGGGATCTCGATCGAGAGCGGCTCGCGGGCGATTACGCGCACCTTGTTGCCCGGGAAGGTGAGCCGGAGCGGCAGCTCCCGCCGCGACAGGATGGTGCGGTCCGGCCGGGCGACGGCGACGAAGAGCGTGACGTCGGAGACGCCGTCCTCGTTCGCGGGGCCGCGCTGGCCGGCGACCGCGACGGGGAAGCGCATCTCGATCGCATCGTCCTCCACCTCGCACTCGCCGGAGAGGAAGGCGACTTCGGCTTCGAGCCGCACGTCGGTGATGTCGCGGCCTTCGCCCGGGCGAAAGCGGGTCAGGCGCTCGGTGTCCTGGGGGATGCGGATGTCGGGGCAGCGCACGGCGAGGTCCGACCCGCCGCTGCAGGCGGCGAGCAGGAGCGCGCCCGCCGTGAGCGCGAGGGCGAGCGGGCGCGGGGCCAGTCGAGGCGTCATCGGGGGCCGGTTCCTCAGAGTTTCGCGTGGGCGCCGTCGCACAGCGGCTGCTTCGCCGTCCGCTTGCAGCCGCAGAAGAAGACCGTGCGGCTCTTCTCCGCCTCGTAGAGCACCGGGGCGAGGCCCGTGCCCGCATGGCTGCCGTCGCAGAAGGGCTGTTTGGCGGATTTCCCGCAGGCGCACCAGAAATACTTTTTGCCGGCCTCCACCTCGACGGAGAAGGGCTCTTTCGCGGCGATCTCGGGCGTGCTCATGGGCTGCGGCCTCTTATCGGCGTCGGATGCGGCATACCTAGCCCAGCCGGCGCGCGCCGACAAGCGACGCTCGAGTTGCGGGCGGGCCCGGTTGCGGGTGGGGCCGGTTGCGGGTGGGGCCGGTTGCGGTGGGACCGGTTGCGGTTGGGGTCGGTTGCTGTTGACGGGGCGCGCGCTTCGCGTCACCTATGGATCGAGGGCGAAGAGCCGCCCGATTGCGAGGCCGCCATGACCGAGACCGTCCCGCGCGAGAGCGCGCGCGCCGCCGTCGATCCCGACGCCCCGGAGGAAGAGGGCGGCGGGCGTCCGCCGCTCACCATCCTGTTGGCCGGTCCGCGCGGCTTCTGCGCCGGCGTCGACCGGGCGATCCTGATCGTCGAGAAGGCGCTGGAGAAGTTCGGCCCGCCGGTCTATGTGCGGCACGAGATCGTCCATAACCGCTTCGTGGTGGAAAGCCTGGAGGCCAAGGGGGCGGTTTTCGTCGAGGAGGTCGAGGAGGCGCCGGCCGACCGGCCGATCGTCTTCTCCGCCCATGGCGTGCCCAAGCGCGTGCCCGCCGAGGCGCAGGCGCGCGAGATGATCTATGTCGACGCCACCTGCCCGCTGGTCAGCAAGGTCCATCGCGAGGTCGAGCGGCACCACGCCGCCGGCCGGATCATCGCGCTGATCGGCCACGCCGGCCATCCGGAGGTCGAGGGCACGATGGGCCAGCTTCCCGACGGCGCGATCCTGCTGGTCGAAAGGCCGGACGACGTCCCGCATCTCGCGGTCCCCGAGGGCGCGGCGCTGGCCTATGCGAGCCAGACGACGCTTTCGGTGGACGAGGCGGCCGACTGCATCGCGGCCCTGAAGGCGCGCTTCCCGGACATCGCCGGGCCGAAGCAGGAGGACATCTGCTACGCCACCACCAACCGCCAGGCGTCGGCGCGGGAGATCGCGCGGCGGTCCGACGCCGTCTTGGTGCTGGGCGCGCCGAACTCCTCCAACTCCAACCGCCTCGTCGACGTCGCCAAGGCGGAGGGCTGCGACAACGCCCGCCTGATCCAGCGCGCTGCGGACATCGACTGGGGAACGCTCGCCGGCGTGCGCACGCTCGGCCTGACCGCCGGCGCCTCCGCCCCGGACGTGCTGGTCGAGGAGGTGATCGCGGCCTGCCGCACGCGCTTCGACGTCTCCGTCGAGGAGGTGGTCACCGCAGTCGAGGATGTGGAGTTCAAGCTGCCGCGCGCGCTGGTGGTCTAGAGGCGCGGGGTAGAGCGGCGAATGGCGGTCTATACCGAGGTCTCCGACGAGGAGATGGCGGCCTTCCTGCGCGAGCAGTACGACATCGGCGAGTTGGTCTCCGCGAAAGGCATCGCGGAGGGGGTCGAGAATTCCAACTATCTGATCCGCACCACGCAGGACAGCTTCATCCTGACGCTCTACGAGAAGCGGGTGCGGGAGGAGGACTTGCCGTTCTTCCTGGGTCTGATGGACCATCTGGCGGAGCGCGGCGTCCCGTGTCCGCGGCCGATCCACGGGCGCGACGACCGGGCGCTCAGGCGCCTGGCGGGCCGGCCGGCGGCGATCACCAGCTTTCTCGAAGGGCTCTGGCCGAAGCGCATCCAGCCGTTCCACTGCGCCGAACTGGGCCGCGCGCTGGCCCGTCTGCACGAAGCCGGGACCGGTTTCGCGCTGAGCCGGCGCAACGGGCTGGGCCCGGCCGACTGGCCCCCTCTCTACGAGCAGGCCGCCGACCGCGCGCACGAGGTGGACGCCTCGCTCAAGCCGTTGATCGAGGCGGTGCTGGACGAGGCGGCGCGGGACTGGCCGACCGATCTGCCGCAGGGCGTGATCCACGCCGACCTCTTCCCGGACAACGTGTTCTTCATCGGCGAGCGGCTTTCCGGGCTGATCGACTTCTACTTCGCCTGCAACGATTTCCTCGCCTACGACCTCGCGGTCTGCCTCAACGCCTGGTGCTTCGAGCGCGACCGCAGCTTCAACGTCACCAAGGCGCGCCTCTTGCTGAACGGCTATCGCGCGGAGCGGCCGCTGTCGCAGGCCGAACTCGACGCGCTGCCGATGCTCTGCCGGGGGGCGGCGCTGCGTTTCCTGCTGACGCGGCTCTACGACTGGCTGAACTGTCCGGAAGGGGCCTATGTGAAGCCGAAGGACCCGATGGAGTACGCGGCCTATCTGACCTTCCACCGGGGCGTCGCGAGCGCGGGCGCCTATGGGCTCGACTGAGGCGATGGAGGCGGGACGCGCGAACGAGAATGAGAGTGCGGGCGCGCGGGTCGAGATCTTCACCGACGGCGCCTGCAGCGGCAATCCCGGCCCGGGCGGCTGGGGCGCGGTGCTGCGTTTCAGGGGTCAGGAGAAGGAGCTTTCCGGCGGCGAGGCGGAGACCACCAACAACCGGATGGAGCTGATGGCGGCGATCGCCGCGCTGGAGGCGCTGAAGCGCCCCTGCCCGGTGACGCTGACGACCGATTCCACCTATGTGCGCGACGGCATCACCCGCTGGATTCACGGCTGGCGCAAGAACGGCTGGAAGACGGCGGCCAAGAAGCCGGTCAAGAACGAGGATCTGTGGAAGCGGCTCGACGCCGCCGCCAAGGGTCACAAGATCGACTGGCGCTGGATCAAGGGCCACGCCGGCCATCCGGAGAACGAACGGGCGGATGCGTTGGCGCGCGCGGCGATCCCGCGCGGATGAGCGCGGCCGCCCGCCCGTCGATCGCCAGCAGGCCGGCGGCGATCAGCGCGAAGCCGGCGCCGTGATGGGGCGCGAGCCGCTCCCCCAGCACAAGGGTTCCGAGCAGGATGGCGCTGACCGGGATCAGCAGCGTCACCAACAGCGCGTTGACCGACCCGGCGGCGGCCAGAAGCTTGAAATAGAGGATGTAGGCGAGCGCCGTGGAGACGAGCGCCAGCAATAGGATCGCCCCCAGCGCCTCGATCGACGGCGGCGGCAGGTCCCACGGCCGATCGACCAGCAGCGCGACCGGGAGCAGCAGCAGCGTCGAGGCCGAAAGCTGCCCCCAGGCCGCCGTCGCCGGCGAAACGCCGAGCCGCGCGAAGCGCCGTCCGTAGGCGCCGGCGACGCCGTAGCTGAGCGCCGCCGCGAGGCAGGCCAGCACGCCCAGCGCGGCGACATCGACCCCGTCCGCCAGGTCCGGGCCGAGCAGCAGCGCGACCCCGCCCGCGCCCAAGCCCGCCCCGATGGCCTTGGCCGGCGCCATCCGCTCGTCCTGCAGCGCGACATGCGCGATCAGCATCGCGAAGATCGGCGTCGTCGCGTTCAGGATCGAGGCGAGGCCGCTGGGGATCGTCGTCTGCGCCCAGAAGAAGAGGCTGAAGGGGATCGCATTGTTGACCAGCCCCATGACGAGGAAGGCCCGCAGCACCCCCGGCCGAAGCGGGAGCCGGCGGCCGATCAGCCCGAGGCCGATCCCCAGCGCCAGCGCCGCCAGACCGACCCGGCCGAGTGCTACGGTCAGCGGCGGAACCTCCCGCACCGCAACGGCGGCGAAGAAGAAGGCCCCGCCCCACAGGAGCGAGAGGGCGATCAACAGGCCCCAGGCGGCGAGGGTCAGGCGCATAGCGAATCTTCCCAAGTCGTTTCCGCGGCCGGCGAACCCGGCCCGCTTGCGCGGACCGTAGGCGCGACCGCGCGGCGTCAGCCACCCGGAAGCGGACATTGGCCGGTCGTGACGCGAACGGGGTCGCAAGAATGTTGCGGCGCCGCGCATAAGAAAGTTTTGAAATAATTCCAATCCGCACTTGATATCTCGCAGTGCAATATGCACATTCGAAGCGTTCTAAACGCGCGCCGCGGGACGCCAGTCCAGCGCGCATCCGGGTTTCAAGGGGCCAGGGCTTCCGACATCGAGCGGAGCCGGTCCGCCAAGGAGGAGGAAGACACGATGTTGAAGGAAGGCGATCGCGTTCCGGGCGTTACGTTCCACACCCGTCAGGACAGCGCCTGGAAGGACGTCTCGACGGACGATTTGTTCGCGGGCAAGCGCGTCGCGCTGTTCGCCCTGCCGGGGGCCTTCACCCCGACCTGCTCGTCCACGCACCTGCCGGGCTTCCTGACGAAGAACGAGGAGGTTCGCGCCCAGGGGATCGACGAGATCTACTGCCTCAGCGTCAATGACAGCTTCGTCATGAACGCCTGGGCGAAGGATCAGGGCGTCGACGACGAGCTGGTCATGATCCCCGACGGCAATGGGGAGTTTTCCGAGGGCATGGGCCTGCTGGTGGACAAGGCCGATCTCGGCTTCGGCAAGCGCAGCTGGCGCTACGCCATGATCGTCAACGACGGCGCGATCGAGAAGCTGTTCGTCGAGCCGACGAAGCCGGGCGACCCGTTCGAGGTGAGCGACGTCGACACCGTCCTCGCCTATCTGAAGGAGCGGGCGGCGGAGCGGGCCGCCTAACCGCGAGCCACCCGCCCCGATAGGCGATGCGACGCCCCGGCTGGACCCCCCGGCCGGGGCGTCGCGCATTGCGGCCGGACCTGCGATCAAACGCTGGCTTCAGGTCTGAAGTCGGGCAGAGTATGGGCCTCCAGTCCCTTCTCAAGACCGGCGACCGGATGGGCGCCGAGATAGATCATTTCCTCCGGATAGAGCGCAGCGAACCGCTCAGACGCCACCAGAGTCGCGCCGAGCGTCTTGCACAGCGACTCCAACCGCACGACTTCGTTCGCGGCCGGCCCGACGACGCTAAACTCAAGACGATCATTGGTCCCGATATTGCCGTACAGGACGCTGCCGACATGCAGGGAAATCCCATAGCGGATCGGTTCATGAGCGGCCGCGGCGAGGGACGCGTTGCGCCGTTCGATTCGAGCGGCCGCTTCTCGGGCCGTGGCGACGGCCGCCCGCGCCATATCCGCCATAGGCCGCCGCTCGGCCTCGAAAGGAAAGATTGCGATCACGGCGTCTCCAATGAAGCGCAAGACCTCTCCGCCGTGATCCAGCACGGCGCCCGCCGTGCTTTCGAAATAGTCGTTCACCATCGCAAGGAAGTCGTCGAGCGGCATTCGGTCCGCGAGCGCGGTGGACTGTCGCATGTCCGAATACCACAAGACGCACTCGATCAGTTGGCCGTCGCCCGTCTCTTCCTGCGGCAGGTAGCCTGTCCCGGCGACGGATCGCGTTCAAGTCCTGCGTCGCCCGCCGTATCACGGTTGGACGGGTGGAGACCGGCGTCATCAGGAACCCGGGGGGCAACGCCGCCGCCCTCACCCCTCCGCGGCGACGAAGGCCAGCGACTGTTTGGCGGTGCGCAGCGCGTGCTTGCGTTTGAGCGGGCTGTTGAGGAAGCGGTTCAGCGCCGCCGCCGCGAGCCCATGCCAGGGGGCCTCTGGCCGCTCGGCCCGCTCCTCCTCCAACGCGGTCGAGAGCTTCAGCAGGTGGCAGGAGACGATGTACTCGAACTGCCCATGATCGAAGAGGCCGGCCATCGCCTCGTCATAGAAGGCGGCCGGATCGGCGACGGACCACCGCGCGGCGTCGAGCGACCAGTCCACATAGCCGCTGTTGCGCCCCAGGAAGCAGCCCAACTGCAACAGGCCGGCCGGCCAGACGTCCGGCGTGCGTTCCGCCAGCTTGCGCAGCGCGTTGCCGAAGGTCAGCGCGTGGGTGAAGTCGAGCCAGTTGACGTTCTGCGAGAAGGATCCGTCGGTTCCCGCCTGCCAGGCGAGGTCGAAATGCAGCATCTGCTCCGATGCGGCCTGCATCGCCGCGTCGTAGAGCGCCGTCGGATCGCCCGACGCCGCGACCATCCGGGCCAGCACCTCGCGCACCGACCCGCGGGCCAGCGCCTCCGGATCGGGCCGTGCGACGCCGTCGCCCGTCCGGTCGGCCCCCGTCCACTCGGACAATGCCGGCGCATAGGCCTTGAATTCGGGGATCAGATCCTCGCGCGTCGCGAAGATCAGGCTGCGCGTCAGCAGCGCCAGCAGCGCTTCCAGCGTCGCCCGGTCCGGGTCGAGCGCCGCGACGAGATCGCGGGTCTTGTAGCTGTAGATCGCGGAATGACCGAAGTCCGCGTAGTGGGCGAGCGCGGCCCGGGCGAAGGCCGGCTCCAGATCCTCCCAGCCGAGCCCGGCGTCCAGCGCGCCGCGCAGCAGCGGCAGGGCCGCCGCCTCGTCCTCGTCCTCGACCGCCTGGACGAAGGCGTCGGCGTCCCAGGGCGCCGTCCCGTCGGGGTAGGGGAAGCGCGGCTCCATTCGGCAGTCCCAGGCGAAATGCCCCACGCCCTCCAGAACGGCCGTCAGCCGCTTGGCGGCGTCGTCCCCGGCCGCGCGGTCGGCGAGGCGCAGCCAGTCGGCGCTCGCCGGCACCGCATGGGTGGCGCCGAACTCGAACCGGTCCGCCGTCTCCCGGATCGTGTGGGCCAGCGCGTCGAGCGCATCGCCGCCGGCCTTCTCGAGCCGTGCGATCTCGCGCGCCATGCGGTCATACTCGTGCCGGTCGAAGCTGTCGGTCAGCGCCTTCAGCGCCCCGGCGATCACCTGCGCCGGCGGCGGATCGGCGAGGTCGAGTTCGATGCGGCCCGCGCGCTCGCGCACGGGATAGACCCGCAGCGCGTCGCCGCCGACCAGCGTCTCGCCGCTCGCCAGATCGAACTTCCAATTGTGCCAATTGCAGGTCAGCAGGCAGGGCGCGTCCGCGCTCCCGCCGCCGCTCAGGCTCCCCTCCGCGAGGGGATAGCCCTCATGCGGGCAGCGGTTGTTGCAGGCCCGCAGCCGGCCGTCTTCGAGGCGGAACAGGGCGATCTGCTTGCCGCAGTCCGTCTTCACCACGCGCCGCCCCCCTGCCGGCAAGACGTCTGCGTCCAGGATCTCGGTCCAACGGGTCTCGCTCATCGGGTCGTCCTCTTCACGCGATAGGGTTGCACAGGCGGCGACCCGCTCCAAGCCGCTTTGCGCTGGCGTCGGCTTCGGCGCCGGGCGCTGCGTGCGCGGGCCGCCAGCCGAGCAGGCTGCGGGCGCGCGCGCCGCTGATGCGCTGGCTGCGGGCGTAGCCGGCGGCGATCGGGCCGTCTTCGGCGACGGCCTGGGCGACCGGCCGAACGGCGAAACCGGGCGGCGGAAGGCCGCAGTTGCGGGCCAGCGCGCGGGCGATGGCGGCGACCTCCACCCCCTCGGCGGCGACGCCGTTGACTACGAGACCCGGAGCCTCCCACTCCAGCGCGCGGCGGTAGAGATCGGCCAGATCCTCGACATGGACCAGCGGCCAGCGCACCGCCGGATCGCCGGTTACGCGCACCGGGCGCCCGGCCTCCAGGTCCGCGATCATATCTTGCAGCGCGCCGCCGCCTGCGCTGTCGAACACCAGGCCCGGATGCACGACCCGCAGGTCGATCATCGGGTCCGCCCGCAGGGCGGCGATCTGATCGGCCATGTAGGCGAAGGGCGGCAGCGGATCGAACGGCGCCGTCTCGTCCTGCACGCGCTCGGCGCCCGCGCCGTAAAGCCAGACGCCGCCGGTGTAGACAACGCGCAAACGCGTCGGCCCGAGCGCGAGCGTCCGGCGCAGCGCGGCCAGGAAGCGCGCCTCCGCCGCCGCCATGTTCCCGGCCTCGAAGACGGCGGCGCAATGCACCACCGCATCGACCGGGCCGAGATCGGCCAACCAATGCGAGGGCGTGCGCAGATCGCCGCGCACCGGCGCGGCGCCCAGCGCGCGCAGGCGCACGGCGGCGGTCCCCGAGCGGGCGAGCGCCGACACCTCGTGCCTCGCCGTCAGTTCGGCCAGCACGGCCCGACCGATCAACCCCGTCCCGCCCGTCATGAAGATGCGCATCCCACGCCCCTTTTTATAAAGGGTATGCTTTTGAAAGTGTCCGTCGCGGCAAGTAATTTTTCAAGATAAGAATTTAGAAAATTAGGTTGTGCGCCCCCCTGGCGGCGGATTGCGGAAGCGCGTATGAAGGCGGTCGACGGTGTGATGCGAGCGACGAGTGAGGGCGTCATGAGTGAGACCGAAGCGCGGCCCCCTTATCCGGGCGTCCTGTCGATGATCGGCGACACGCCGATGGTCGAGGTGAAGACGCTGGATACGGGCCCCTGCCAACTCTTCCTGAAGCTCGAAAGCCAGAACCCCGGCGGGTCGATCAAGGACCGGATCGGGTTGTCGATGATCGAGGCCGCGGAGCGCGACGGGAAGATCCGGCCCGGCGGGACGATCATCGAGGCGACGGCCGGCAATACGGGGCTGGGGCTGGCGCTCGTGGCGGCCCAGAAGGGCTATCGCATGGTCCTGATCATCCCCGACAAGATGAGCCAGGATAAGATCTTCCATCTGAAGGCGCTGGGGGCGGAGGTGATCATGACCCGCTCCGACGTCGGCAAGGGCCATCCGGAATACTATCAGGACATGGCCGAGAAGCTGGCGGCGGAAACGCCCAATTCCTTCTGGGTGAACCAGTTCGCCAACCCGGCCAATCCGGAGGCGCATGTCCGCACCACGGGGCCGGAAATCTGGGCCCAGATGGGCGGCGATCTGGACGCGGTCGTGTGCGGCGTCGGCTCCGGCGGCACGATCACCGGCCTCGGCCGGTACTTTCGGGAGGTCGCGCCGCATGTCCGCATGGTGCTGGCGGACCCGGAGGGCTCGGTCGTCGGAACGGCCGTCGAGACCGGGGAGGTTCCCGACGAGGTCGGCTCCTGGTTGGTGGAGGGCATCGGCGAGGACTTCATCCCGCCCAACTGCGACCTGTCGCTGATCGCGGACGCGGTTTACGTCTCCGACAAGCAAGCCTTCCATGCGGCGCGCGAGCTGGTCGCGAAGGAGGGGCTTCTGGGCGGCAGCTCGACGGGCACGCTGCTCGCGGGCGCGCTCGCCTGGTGCCGGCGGCAGACCGAGCCGAAGCGCGTGGTCAGCTTCGTGTGCGACACGGGCAACAAGTATCTGTCCAAGGTCTATAACGACGCCTGGATGGTCGATAACGGGCTGATGGAGCTCGAACGGCACGACGATCTGCGCGATCTGGTGGTGCGGCGCGCCGACCGCGGCCAGCTCGTCACCTGCAAGACCAGCGAGACGCTCGCCACCGCCTATGGCCGCATGCGCATGTTCGACGTGAGCCAGATCCCCGTGATGGGCGAAGACGGCCGACTGGTCGGTCTGGTCGACGAGAGCGACGTGATGCTGGCCGCCCATGTCGATCCGGAGGCTTTCCAGCAATCGGTCGTCGATCATATGGTGCAGCGGCTGGAGGTCGTCCGGCCGAGCGATGCGCTCGACAGCCTGCTGCCGTTGTTCCGGGCGGACAAGGTGGCGATCGTCATGGAGGGCGATCGGTTCTTCGGCCTGATCACCAAGGTCGATTTCATCAATCATCTGCGCCGGCGCGGGCGCTGACCGCGCAGACGGGAGCGAGATCATGGACGCAGACCGCCGCAACCGGCCGCAGGGCCTGTCGACCCGCGGCATCCACGCCGGCCAGAGCCCGGACCCGACGACCGGCGCCATCATGACGCCGATCTACGCCACCTCGACCTATGTGCAGCAGAGCCCAGGCGTCCATAAGGGCTACGAGTACTCGCGCAGCCAGAACCCGACGCGCATGGCGCTCGAGGCCTGCGTCGCCGATCTGGAGAGCGGCGCCCGGGGCTTCGCCTTCGCCAGCGGTCTGGCGGCGATGGGCACGATCCTGGAAGCGCTCGACAGCGGCGACCATGTGGTCGCGATGGACGATCTATACGGCGGCAGCTATCGTCTGTTCCACGATGTGCGGGAGCGCTCGAGCGGGCTGTCCTTCAGCTTCGTCGACCTGACCGACCCGGCCGCGCTGGAGACGGCGATCCGGCCGGAGACCAAAATGGTCTGGGTCGAGACGCCGACCAACCCGACGCTGAAGCTGGTCGATCTGGCCGCCGTCGCGGAGATCGCCAAGCGCCGCGGCCTGATTTCCGTCTGCGACAACACCTTCGCATCGCCGATCGTGCAGCGTCCGCTGGAGCTCGGTTTCGACATTGTCGTTCATTCCGCCACGAAATACTTGAACGGTCATTCCGATATGGTCGGCGGCGTGGTCGCGGTGCGCGAGGCCGGCCCGCTGGCGGACCGGATCGGCTATCTGCAGAACGCCGTGGGCTCCATCCTCGGGCCCTTCGACAGCTTCCTGGCGCTGCGCGGGTTGAAGACGCTGGCCGTGCGGATGCGCCAGCACTGTCAGGCGGCGCTGGCGGTGGCCGAATATCTGGAAGCGCATCCGAAGATCGAGCGGGTGGTCTATCCGGGGCTCCCCTCCCACCCGCAGCACGCCTTGGCCCAGCGGCAGATGACAGGCGGCTACGGCGGAATCGTGACCGCCTATATCAAGGGCGGTCTGGAGGAAAGCCGGCGCTTTCTGGAGGCGACGGAGCTGTTCGCGCTCGCCGAAAGCCTGGGCGGGGTGGAGAGCCTGATCGAACATCCGGCGATCATGACCCACGCCTCGGTGCCGGCTGAGACGCGCACCGCGCTCGGCATCTCGGATACGTTGATAAGGCTCTCTGTCGGGATCGAGGATACGGAAGACCTGCTGGCGGATCTGGAGCGGGCGCTCGCCGCCGTGTGAGCGACCGGGCGTCCCCGAACGCCGAACGGCCGGCCGTCCTTCTGGACGACCGGCCGCCGGTATCGCGCTCTGCTTCACCTGTGGTAAGGCACTCTCCTTTGGTTGCATGAAGGGCGCGGGCGGGCGTCAGCCGTAGAGCTGGCGGAAGCCCGAACTCACCTGCTCCAGGACCGCGGGGTCCTTGTCCCGCCAATAGCGCGGGTCGCGCATCATCTCGCGCAGGCGCTCCTCGTCCGGATGGCGACCCGCCTCGGGGGCGCCGGCCGGTTGACCGTCGGGACCGTCATTCTCGGTCAGCGGCAGCAGAAGCTTGTAGAACTCCTGTCCGAACGCCTTGGCGAACAGAGCCGCGGCGCGCGGCGTGACGATGCGGTCGAGCTCTTGACGCTCTTCCGCGCTGAGCGCGAGCAGCCCGTCCGCGATGACGGAGAGGCGGTCGCTTTCGAAGGGGGTGGACTGCATTGGTGTCGCTGTACTCCTTTCGCTCGGGGGGAGGGCGGCGCCCATCCGGCGCCGACCCGCGGCGGCCGGCGGGGATCGCCGGCCCGTCGCCTGGGGTTCCGACGGCCGAAGACCGGGTCGGTCCTCAGCCGTCGGGGTAAAGCCGTTTGAAACCGTCGGTGACCTCGCCCAGCAGGCGCGGGTCGCGGTCGCGCCAGTAGCGCGGGTCGCGCATCTTGCGGCGCAGTTGCTCCTCGGTGAGCTCCGGCGGCGCCGCGCCGTCGGCGAGCGGCGCGGGCTCCTCCTTGCGCTCCATCATGCGGTGGAGCGCGAGAACGCCTTCATAGCTTGACGCCAGCGCCTTGTAGGCGTCCTCGGGCAGCTTGCCTTCGGCCCAGCGTTTCAACTGGCGCCGGACCTCGGCCCAGCGCTCCGGTCCGCCGAAGTGCGCCTCGAGGCGCGCCTTGTGACCGGCGCCGGCCGCCTGCATGGCGAAGGATCGCGCGATCGGCGACAGCACTTCCGCCGCCAGATCGTAGACGAGTTGCACCTGCCGTTCTGTGAAGCCTTCCGCGTGGAGGATCGCGTTCACCTCCGGATCGGCGCGAACGAGCGTCGGATCCGTTTCGATCCGATAGGCGTCCGGGCTGTCGGGGACGCCGACGGCGGCCGGCGCGCGGTCGGGTCCTTCGCCGGCGGAGAGCCGACGCTCCAGCTCCCGATAGGAGCGGATCAGCGCCTCGAGCCGGACCTCGTTGTGCGCGGCGTCCCAGAACTTGTCGGGCAGGCCCTCCGGCTTGGCGGTCTCGGGGCGCTGATCGGGTCCGGCGGGCGGGGACGCGGAGTTGGCGGTGACGGCGGCGCCGTGGACGGCGCCCGGCGGCGCGCCGAGCGGCGTCTGGCCGGCGTCACGCGTCTGGCCGTCGGGGGCGGCCGGCGAAGTGGGTGTGCTCATGGATCGTGCTCCTGTCGGTTGCGGCCTCAGGCGCGGGCGTCGGGGGCGGTGCGTCCGCGCTCGATCAGGCCGAGAAGGTGGTGGTAGAGCCGGCGCTGGCCTTCGAGGTCGCGCAACGCGGCGTCGGAGGCCTCGGGACCCAACGCCCGCTCGACCGTGATGCGGGCGAGATGCGCCAGCGCGCGTTCGCCGTCCGGTCCCGCGAAGCAGCGGGCCACTGAGATTTCCGCCCGGCGACGCTCGGCGGCGGCGGCGTTCGGGTCGGGCGCCGCGTTCGGGTCGAAGCGCCGGGTCATCGCGGCGGCTCCGCGGCGGAGCGTCCGCGCGCATCGCCTCCGGGAGCGAGGGCGGGGCCTGCGGCCTCCAGCACGCCGCCGATCAGATCGGACAGCGCTTGCGGGGCGGCCGTCTGCGTCGCGTCCGCTTCGGCGCCCGCCTGTGCGCCCAAGTCTTCGCCTACCGCGCCGGCCGTGATCTGGGACGCCTCCGCAGGGTCGCGCAACAAATGCTCCGGCACGTCGAGCTGTTTGGCGAACCACCGTGCGGTCGCCGGGGCGTCGACGACGCCGAGCGCCTCGGGACCGAGCATCTGGACCATCTCAAGCCACTGAACGGCGTTCCGCGTTTCGGCCTTCTTGCGGTGACGGGCGATGGGGGAGACGATGTTCAAGGCGATCTCGCGGCCGTCGATGCGCAGTTCGGGGATCTCGCCGCGCCGCTTCAGGATGGCGATCGCACGTCGGGCGAGCGGAACCATCAGTTCGCTCTGCAGCCGGCCGAAGGTGGCGCCCAGCACCCGGCCCATCTCGGCCGAGCGTTCGAGCACCTCCGTCGCGGTCATTTTCGGATCGGTCGGCGGCCCCAGGCGATCCGCCAACAACCCGTGCCGAATCCGCTTGCGCACATCCTCCAGCACGACCTGCGAGACGTCGAAGTTCCCGGGTGTCTGGAGCGGCGTAAGGCCGGCGGAGCCGACGGCCTTGGGGATGATGGCGCCGGGCGCCAGTTTGATGGTCGCCGGGTTCACCACGCCGTCGTCGTCCGCCTGCCAGATGCCGGTCACGGCGATGGTCGCGTTCTTCAGGATCAGCTCCACCACCTTGTTGGCGGTCTTGATGTCCGGAAGCGTCTTCATCACCGGAGAGCGGCCGTAGATTTCGCCCGGCGCCTTCATCCAGCGGAAATTGATGAAGGGGGAGGCCTCAAAGCGCCCTTCGGCCAGCGGCCACCCGTCGAGTTCGAGCGCGGCCGCGCCGTCCCCGCCATGCAGGATCGCGCTGTAGCGATACCCGCGCGGCGCGTCCGGCAGGACGGCTTCGAGCACGGCGAAGCGTCGTTCGCCGTCCTCGCCCTCGCCGACCTGCGCCGCGTCGGGCAGCGGCGCGTCCGGGAATCGGGCCTTGAGCTGAAGCTCGCTCAGCTCCGCCCGCCGGAAGGTGAGGTCGAGCGCCCCGCCGGCGCCTTCCTCGAACATCGTCTGGCCGACGGGAACGGCGGTGAAGCGAAACGCGCTGCGTTCCCCGAGGTCCGCTTCCTCGAACAGCAGGCTCGCGGTCCCGACCGTGACCAGGTCGAGATAGCATTGGTGGATTTCGACCGCGATGTTGGAGGCCTCGAAGTGGGCTTGCAGAACCGCTGAAATCTCCTCCAGCGGTTCGGCCAGGCGGCGCGCCTGGTCGGGGTCGAGCTCCGCGCCAGGGGTCAGATCGAACCAGCGCGCCCAGGGAGGCGTCAATTCCGCCACGAGGCTGGCGGCGAGTTGCTCCACCGCGTCGGGCGCCGTGCTGTCGAACAGACGGTCGGTGCGCTTGGCGCCCGGCGTCTGTGGGGAGAGCGCGCCGTCTCGTTGCGGCAGGGCGTAGGCGAAACACTCTCGCCAATGCTCCTCCCAGCCGCTGCGACGGCTCTTCGCGCGCTCGTAGCGCCGGATCAGACTGTCCGGGGCGATCGGTTGCATGACGCTCATTGGCCAAGCTTGGTCTTGCCCGAATCCTCCGAGGAGGCGGGGGCGAGGGCCCCGGTCGGGCTGGTTGCGATGGCGCCGTCGCGCCCGCGGCGGCGCTGTGAGATGGCCTTGAGGCGGGCTTCCCGCTCTTTCTCCGCCGGGTCCTCCGTGGGCGCGGGGGCGGCCGCCGCCGCGGGCGACGGCGTGGGAGAAGGGGCAGGCGGGGCCGGGGAACTGAAAATACCACCCATGTTTGGTCTCCTTCTAAGGGTGAGAGCGAAGTTGTGGTCCTTTATATTCGTTAAATGTTCCTAATTCATCGGACATACGACATATGCGCGAGGAACTTCTAAAAGTCAACCTTTTAACCGTAAAAAAGAGGATAGCTTACGGAATAGATCGTATGGAGTTAGAACATAAAGAGATGTAAGGCCGAGCAGGCGGATGGTCAGTTCAACGCAGGTGAAGGGCAGCATTCGGCGTTTTCGCCGCGGCGCGCGATCGGGCCGGCGCACCGCCAACACGCGGTCCCCGCGCGCGACCAGGCGATGCAGCAGCGTCGCCAGACCGTCCGCGTCGAGCGGGGCGAGCGCCACACGGTTCGCCAGCGAGTCGATGAACAACCAGCCGCAGGGCTGAGGCAGGATCACGGCGCAATGGCGGAAGCCGCGCGGCAGCAGGCGCATCCATCGAATCGCGGTTCGGTCGCTGAAGACGACGAGCGCCAGATTTGGGTCAGGGGGCGGTGACGAAGGCAGGTTCACGGAACGAACTCCCATCATCGGCGACGATGCCTTTTCGGATGAGCGGCGGCTCAAGCGCCTGAAGACCCGCCCGCCATTGGCCGAGCGCCTCGCGCTCTTCCGGCACGCGTGGATCGGGCGGCGCGGCGCGCCGGGCGTAGTGGAGCATCACGCCGAGTTGCCGGCGCGACAGCTTGCGGGCGCGCAGCAGGCGCGCGGCGACGCCCATGATGTCGCGCGGATCGCACGGCCGGGGCGCCAGGCTTCGCTCGGCCCGGAATCTGGCCCCGGCGGCGGCGGAATCGCTTGCCTCGACGGCCCAGCACCAGGCCGTTTCGACGTCTGTAAACGCCTCGCCGCTCACGCACGCGGTGGGCGGCGGGGAATAGCGCGGACGCGGCATTCCTCGATCCTTGCTGTCTTAGACGGGGAGTGTCGTGCACGGTGAGCGAGCGATTGATGCGATATACTCTTATGACTAAGAATGGTCAATCAAAAAACGCTTGATAGCGTATAAATAAGAACATAATAGGCTTATAAAGCGCATTCCTCCCGCACTTCGTTTCGAACGACCCGGGAAGGAGCGCCTAATCGCTTGAGCGTCATGGATTAGGGGATAAGGTGGAAGGGTTGGAGGGCGCGCCTCCACATGCTTTGTTCGCGAATTCTAGGCGATCAGGCTCGTCGGCCCGGTGCGGATAGGGTTTGAGATGAAACACGAGGATATCTGGCGGGGCATCGACCGGCTTGCGGAATCGCGCGGGATGTCGGTCTCCGGCATGGCGCGCAAGGCCGGCCTCGACCCGACGACCTTCAATCGCAGCAAGCGCGTCGCCGCCGACGGCAAGCGCCGCTGGCCGACGACGGAGAGCCTCGCCAAGATCCTGCGCGCGGCGGACGCGACCTTGGGGGATTTCGTCGCCCTGATGCATGACGGCGGTCACGCGGTCGCCTATACGATCCCCGCGGTGGACGCCGGCGAGGCCGCCGATCCGGACATGTTCGACGAGGACGGCTTTCCTATGGGGATCAATTGGGGAAAGGTCGAGTTCCCGGCGTCGAACGACCCGGACGTCTTTGGCCTGTTCGTCGAAGGGGAGAGCTGCGAGCCGGTCTATCGCGACGGCGATCTCCTGATCGTCTCGCCGCACGCCAGCGTTCGCCGAGGCGACCGCGTGCTGGCCAAGCGGCGGACGGGCGGGGTCGTGATCCGCCAGCTTGTGCGGCAGACGGCGCACCGCATAGAATTCGCGACCGTCGCCGGCGACTTCGAGGATGAGACGGTCATGGCCCAGGACGTCCTCTGGATGTCCCGCATTGTCTGGGCGCAGCAGTAGACGGCGAACAAGACCCACGGTCCGCGCATTTCCAACGGGAGCTTAAGCGGCATGAGCAGCGGCTACACCTATGTCGACGGCGAATGGCGGGATTTGAACGAGCCGCTGTTCTCCTCCAACTGCCACGGGGCGTGGCTCTCCTCCTTCATCTTCGACGGCGCGCGCGCCTTCGAGGGCGTGGCGCCGGACCTCGATCGGCACTGCGAGCGCGCGGTGCGCTCGGCCCGGATCATGGGCCTCGGCGAGCCGCCGTCGGCCAAGCGCATGGAGGAAATCGCCCGCGAGGGGATGGCGAAGTTCGACCGGAACGCCGAGCTCTACATCCGTCCGATGGTCTGGACCGACGGCGGCTTCGTGGCGCCGGATCCGGAGACCGTGCGTTTCGCGCTCAGCGTCTACGAACTGCCGATGCCGGGCGACAAGGGCTTCAAGGCCTGCCTGTCCTCGCGCCGGCGTCCGGCGCCGGACATGGCGCCGACGGAGGCCAAGGCCTCCTGCCTCTATCCCAATTCCGGCATGGCGCTGGCCGAGGCGCGGGCCAAAGGCTTCGACAACGCCGTCGTGCTCGACCCGATGAACAATGTGGCCGAGTTCGCGACCGCCAACCTGATGCTGGCGAAGGACGGCGTGGTCTACACGCCGCAGCCGAACGGCTGCTTCCTCGACGGCATCACGCGCCAGCGCGTGATCCGCCTCCTGCGCGACAAGGGCCAGGAAGTGGTCGAGACCCGCGTCACGGTGCAGCACCTTGAAGAGGCCGACGAGATCTTCAACACCGGCAATTACGGGAAGGTCATGCCGGTGATCCAATACGAGGACCGCGAACTGCAGCCCGGCCCGGCCTACCGGATGGCCCGCGAGCTCTATTGGGAGTATTCGCACAAGCACGGCTGAGGGCGCGAAGCCGTCTCGACGGCGCGCCGGCGGCCGCCGCCTGCGCAGGGGAGATCGCGCAGGCGGCCCCTCAGTCCCGCCGCTTGCGCCCCGACAGGGCGTTCACCAGCGTGATGATCAGCCAGAGCGGCACCACGATCACCGCGCCGATGACGATATAGCCGGCGCCCCACGCCACCAGCTCCTCCGCCTTGCGGAAGATCGCCAGGATGGTCTCGCCGAAATTGGCGAAGATGTCCTCGGGCGTGATGTCGAGCCAGGAGAGCGTCAATCCGACGAGCAGGCTGATCGCGGCCAGCTTGAGCACGGTCTTGAGCACGGTCGCGGGGTCCGGGGCTTTCAGGGTCATGGGCGGACCTCCTTGGCCGAGGGCGTCGGCCGCTCAGGCCGCGCCCAGATCCTCGCCGGCGAGCGCGTGGTCGATCAGCGCCAGCGTCTCGTCCAGCCCGTAGAGCGCGATGAAGCTGCCCATGCGCGGCCCCTGGTCCTGGCCCAGAAGGATCTGGTAGAGCGCCTTGAACCAGTCGCGCAAGGGGTCGTAGCCGGCGCGCTTGCCGACCTCGTAGATTTCGGTCTGGATCGCCTCCGCGTCGGCGTCCGCCGGCAGGTCCGCGAGCGCCGCGCGCAGGTCCGCCAGCGCCGACCGATCCCGCGCGTCCGGGCTCCTATAGGCCTTATGCGGCTTCACGAAGTCCTGGTAGTAGCGGATCGCGTGGCCGAGCAGCCGGTCCAGAGTGGGGTCGTGCTGCGGATTGGCCTCCGGCGCATAGCGCGTGATGAAGCCCCAGAGGACGGCCTTGTCCTCGGTGTTGCAGACGGCGGCCAGGTTCAACAGGATCGAGAAGCCGAGCTTCGGCTTCTCCGCCGGGGGCAGGCCCTGGTGGATGTGCCAGACCGGGTTCTCGATCTGCTTCTCGGCCGGCTCCTCGTCGATCTTCGACAGGAAGGTCAGATAGTCGTCGACGGTCTTCGGGATGACGTCGAAATAGAGCCGCTTCGCCGTCTTCGGCTTCTGGTACATGAAGAGCGCGAGGCTCTCGTTCGGGCCGTAGGAGAGCCACTCGTCCATCGAGAGGCCGTTGCCCTTGGACTTGGAGATCTTCTCGCCCTTCTCGTCCAGGAACAGCTCGTAGGTCAGCGTCTCCGGCGGCGGACCGCCCAGCGCCTTGCAGATGCGCGTGGAGAGCTTCACGGAATCGATCAGATCCTTGCCCGACATCTCGTAGTCGACGCCGAGCGCATACCAGCGCATGCCCCAGTCCGGCTTCCATTGCAGCTTGCAGCGCCCGCCGGTGACCGGCGTCTCGACCTCCTGGCCGTCCTCGCGGCGATAGACGATCGTCCCCCTCTTGGCGTCGGTCGCGATCACCGGGGCCTGATAGACCGCGTCCGTCTCCGGATCGACCGGCAGGAAGGGGGAGTAGGTGGCGCGCCGCTCGTCCCTGAGGCTCGGCAGCATGATCTTCTGGACCGCCTCGTACTCCTCCAGGACGCGGATCAACGCCTCGTCGAAGCGGCCGGAGAAATAGTAGTCGGTCGAGCTCGCGAACTCGTACTCGAAGCCGAACTGGTCGAGGAAGGCGCGCAGGCGCGCGTTGTTGTGGTGGCCGAAGCTCTCATGCGTGCCGAACGGGTCGGGGACCTTGGTCAGCCGCTTGTTGAGCGCCGCCTGCAACAGCGCCTTGTTGGGAACGTTGTCCGGGACCTTGCGCAGCCCGTCCATATCGTCGGAGAAGGCGAGCAGCTTGGTCGGAATGTCGCTCATCGCCTCGAAGGCGCGGCGCACCATGGTGGTGCGCAGCACCTCTCCGAAGGTGCCGATATGCGGCAGGCCCGACGGGCCGTAGCCGGTCTCGAACAGGACGTAGCCCTTCTCCGGCGGCGCCGTCTCGCAGCGTTTGAGGAGCTTGCGCGCCTCCTCGAACGGCCACGCCTTCGCCTCGAGCGCCATGTCGCGGAGCGTACTCATCGTCTTGAACTTTCCAGCCAGCGGTTACCGGGGCGCCAAACCCTCGGAAAAGCGGGCCGGACAGTAGGCGCGGGGGCGCCGTCCGTCAACTGGGCGGGCGAGTCTGTCGGGCCGGGCGGGCCGGCTTGAAGCCCGGGCCGGAATCGCGGCCCAATGCGCGCCTAATGAGCGCTTCCGCCGCCGCATCGATCGTCCTGCCGCCCGCGCCTGCGCTCGTCGCCGGCGGGAAGGAGGCGGCATGGCTGTCCGAGGACGGCGAGATCGAGCGGCTGCCGGCCAAGGAGGCCGCGCGGCGGCTCGCCCGGTCGGGGCCGGTCTATTGCGTGCACGCGGCCGCCACGGCCGCGCGCGTCGGGGCGGAGCGGCCGAGCCGCGCCTTCGACCTGCTGGAGCTCTTCGCCTTCGCGCGGCCCGCGCGCTTCTGCGTGCCGACGGCGCGGGGCCTCGCCGACGCCCTCGACCTGCCCGCGCCTGAGAGCCTGGAGGATGCGCCGACGCTGCTGCTGCACGCGGCGCAGCGGCTGCTGCGCGACCTCGCCCGATCCCGCGAGCATGACGCGCAGGCCCCGCGCGTCGCCGGCGCCATGGCGCGCGGCGGCTGGCTCTGGGGCCCGGCCGTCCTGGCGGCGCTGGGCGAAGGGGAGGAGGAGGTCATGCTGCGCGCGGCGGCGAGCGGCCTCGACGTCTGGCGCCGTCTGCCCGAATGGTCGGAGCAGGCGCCGCCCCCGCCGGCCGGCGATCTGGGCGTCGATCCGGCGGATGCGCGCCGGCGGCTGGCCGAGCTTCTGGGGGCGAACGCCGAGGAGCGGCCGGGCCAGGCCGACTACGCCTCGGCCGTAACCTCGGCGTTCGCGCCGCGCGACACGGCGGGCGCGCCCAATTTCGTCCTCGCCGAGGCGGGGACCGGGGTGGGCAAGACGCTGGGCTACATCGCGCCGGCGAGCCTGTGGGCGGAGCGGAACGAGGCGCCGGTCTGGCTCTCCACCTACACCCGCAACCTGCAACACCAGATCGATACGGAGCTGGACCGCCTCTATCCCAATCCGAAGGACAAGCGCGGCCATGTCGTGGTGCGCAAGGGGCGGGAAAACTATCTCTGCCTTTTGAATCTGGAGGAGGCGGCGGCCGGCGTGCAGGTCAACGCCGCCGACGCTGTGCCGCTGGGCCTGATGGCGCGTTGGGCGGCGGCGACGCGCGACGGCGATCTGTCCGGCGGGGATTTCCCGAGCTGGCTCACCGACCTGGCCGGCCCGCGCCGCACCAGCGGCCTGACCGACCGGCGGGGCGAGTGCGTCTACACCGCCTGCCCGCACTATAAGAAGTGCTATATCGAGGCCGGCGTGCGCAAGGCGCGCCGGGCGGATCTGGTGGTCGCCAACCATGCGCTGGTGATGGTGCAGGCGGCGCGCGGGACGCTCGACCTCGGCGGGCGGACGACGCGGCTCGTCTTCGACGAGGGGCATCATGTCTTCGACGCCGCCGACGGCGCCTTCTGCGCCTATCTCTCGGGGCTGGAGACGGCGGAGCTGCGCCGCTGGCTGCGCGGCAACGAAGGACGCAGCCGCGGCCGGGCGCGCGGCCTGAAGGCGCGGGCCGAAGATCTGCTGGGCGGCCAGGAGGCCGCGGCGGAGGCGCTGGAGCAACTGCTCGACGCCGCCCGCGGCCTGCCGGGGGAGGGCTGGGCCGCCCGCGTCGCCGAAGGCCGCCCGCAGGGTCCGGCGGAAGCCTTCCTCGCCGCGGTGCGCAGCCTCGTCTACGCCCGCGCGCACGGGATCGACGGGCCCTACGGGCTGGAGGTGGAGGCGGTCGAGGTCGGCCCGCCGGTCCTGGAGGCCGCGCGCGATCTCAAGACCCGCCTCGACCGGCTGATCGAGCCGGCGAAGCGTCTCGGCGCGCTGCTGCACAACCGCCTGGACGAGGAGGCGGACGAATTGGAGAGCGCGACCCGGGTGCGGATCGAGCAGGTCTGCCGCGCGCTGCAGCATCGGGTCGTGGACGGCGCCAAGGCCTGGAGCGACATGCTCCTGTCGCTCGACGGCGAGACGCCGCCCGCCTTCGTCGATTGGTTCGCGGTGGAGCGGATCGACGGCCGCGACATCGATGTCGGCCTGCGCCGCCATTGGGTCGACCCGACCGTCCCGTTCGCGCAGACGGTGGCGGCGCCGGCGCACGGGCTCTTGATCACCTCGGCGACGTTGACCGACGGCTCGGGCGACGCCGAATCCGACTGGCGGGCGGCGGAGATGCGCACCGGCGCGCTGCATCTGCCGGAGGGCGCGCTGCGCGCCCGCGCGCCCTCGCCCTTCGATTATCCGGCCCAGACGCAGGTCTATATCGTCACCGACGTGCGCAAGGACGATCTCGACCTCGTCGCCGCCGCCTATCGGGAGCTGTTCCGGGCGGCGGGCGGCGGGGCCTTGGGCCTCTTCACCGCGATCAGCCGGCTGCGCGGCGTGCACCGGCGCATCGCGGCGCCGTTGGACGAGGCCGGCCTCACCCTCTACAGCCAGCATGTCGACGCGCTCAACCTGCCCACCCTGATCGAAATCTTCCGGGCGGAGCGGGACAGCTGCCTGCTCGGCACCGACGCGGTGCGCGACGGGGTCGACGTGCCGGGCGACAGCCTGCGCCTGATCGTCTTCGACCGCACGCCCTGGCCGCGCCCGACCATCCTGCACAAGGCGCGGCGCAAGCAGTTCGGCGCGCGCGCCTATGACGACATGCTGACCCGCCTCAAGCTGAAGCAGGCCTTCGGGCGCCTGGTGCGCCGGGCGGAGGATCGCGGGGTCTTCGTGCTCCTGGACCCGATGACGCCGAGCCGGCTGTTGAGCGCCTTCCCGGAAGGCGTCGCGGTGCAGCGCGTCGGGCTGAAGGAAGCCGTCGCCGGCGCGCGCGCCTTCCTGCAAGGCGGCGCGTGAGAGGCCCCTGGGCGGCCCCTGGGAGAGGACGAAAATGGCGCTCGGCGGCGCCGGCGCCGCGCGCTATGGCTGGCGGACGCGCCGCCGCAATCGTGAGGGGACAGCCGTGAGCGAGCATGAGGTGAACGAACTGGGCCAGCCGGTGGGCTTGCCCGTGCCGGGCTGGACGCCGCCGCCCCGGCCCGACGGGCGCGCGCTCGCGGGCCGCTTCTGCCGGCTGGAGCGGCTGGATCCCGAGCGGCGCGGCGCCCAGCTTTTCGCCGCCGACCGGCTGGACGAGACGGGGGCGAGCTGGACCTATCTGCCCTACGGCCCGTTCGGGACGCCGGGCGCCTATCGCGCCTGGCTGGAGGGGATGGCGCCGCTCGCCGACCCCTTCTTCTACGCCGTGGTGGAGGCGGAAAGCGGGGCGGCGGTCGGCGTCGCGAGCTATCTGCGCGTCAATCCGGAGGCCGGCTCGATCGAGGTCGGCCACATCCACTACAGCCCCCGCCTTCAGCGCACGCCGGCGGCGACGGAGGCGATGGCGCTGATGATGGCGCATGTCTTCGACGATCTCGGCTATCGCCGCTACGAATGGAAATGCAACGCGCTCAACGCCGCCTCGCGCCGCGCCGCCGAACGGCTCGGCTTCTCTTTCGAAGGCGTCTTCCGCCAGCATGGCGTCTACAAGGGCCGCAACCGCGACACCGCCTGGTTCTCCATCCTCGACCATGAATGGCCGGCGATGAAGGCCGCCTTTTCCCAATGGCTCGCCCCGGAAAACTTCGACGAAGCCGGCCGTCAGCGCCGCGCCCTCTCGGACTGCCGGTGACGACGCCGTGCGCATAAAAAAATATTGTGTCCCCGAATACTTGAAAATTGTGTCCCCGAATACTTGTGTCCCCGAATACCAAAAAGTATCGAGTCCCCGATTATCGCCTGTCCCCGATTATCGCCTCTGAATCAGACACTTTGTCAACAGGACCTAGCTTCCCAAAATGTGGGCGAGTTCAACAATCTCTGTGGCGTCGCTACCAGTGGATACGCGATTGCCAAACATAGCCCCAATAACTTGCCGCAGTCGTTCAACGTCATGCGCTTCGATTGCCTCCACGCCTTCCGAAACGAGCTTCCGGTGCAAAGCTTCATCGACCACCAGAGATTTGTCCTCGGCGAGATGCTTAAACATGCCGACAAGAAAGTCAGGGCTTCCAGACAACACCTTATAGTAAATTGATTTCATATCCTCGATGGATCGCCGCGCCGCATCGTAATCCTGCTCCCGTATGGACCGGCGAGCGCTTACAAGAAGCTTATCGTGGCGGTCTTGCTCGACCTCATCGGCTAACTCGCGATGGTTATCGAAGGCGACCTCCGCCTCATCTACGGCTTGACTAAGCACCCTATCCTCGTTCTCAGGAGAGAGCCTCAGCAGTGCGATCTGTTGCCGGAGTCTGCGTGCCTCCTCAGCGACTGAGCGATGGGTGTCGGCATCGGTCGAAGTTGATAGCAGTGCATGTTGACGCTCAATCCGTTTTTGAATGTCGCCGGATGGATCTGCTGCTCCATCAAGTATCTCATCCAATTCATCAAGATCGTTTTCAGCGTGCGCCAGGAGCGCCGAAGCCACTTCCGCCCCTTGCTGCCCCTCGTAGTTCACATGTCCGCCTTTAGCGAGGTAGAGATTGTGAGCATCAATCACCCTCCCCAAGGACGGAACCGTAACGGAGAAACTGAGCGTTCCATTATCGCTCATGCTCCAATTCACAATCAGTTCATCACCTCGGTTAATGCGCTCACCCTTCTCAAGCTCAGTTGCGCTATCAAGCCGAAAATCACCGATATGAAGATTGTGCTCAGGATCCTCGATCCCTTTCGCCATCTCGTAAAAGGAAAACGCAATGTGATCGTGCTCCCCGGCTTTGAGGGTTTTACCCGATCTGAATGTCTGCTCACCTTCCGCCGGAAGAGAGGCGCCCTTCTCCAACAAGGGAATCAATTTGTTCCGCTCGTAGCCCACCATTCCAGTCTGCGTCTTCACGGCAAGCGTGTATGTCATCGGTATGCTGGCGGCGCTAGCGTCCGTTCGTGTAATCGTGATTTCTCGTGACGCCGTCTCCACAACCCGTCCAGACGGGTCATAGGCGACGAGTTTGAATTTGTTCTCGCCAGCCTTTCGGACCTTCACGTTAAGGCTGATAGGGCCATCAATCGGTTTCTTACCCGTCGTACCGCCCGCCTCATCAAGGACTTCGAGCACAAATCCGTCTTGAACCTCTCCGGTAGGTTTAATCCGGATTCTTGCATTGTCGTCGGAGACGCGCGCTTTGAAATCGACCTCCAAAGAAATTGCGCCGGTCACGGTCTCTTTGCCGCGAGAAGACTTCCGAACGGACTTGTCCCCGCCCCACTCGCGGCTTTCCGCGAAAATTGCCGCCCCGGTCGCGACAGCCGTCATGGGATCAAGGCCTTGCTCGACCTCGATAGCCAATTCGTTCTGAAGCATCTCTCGAACGATTGGCATTTTAGACGGCCCGCCAATTGGGACGATCCTTGCAATGTCCTCGTGAGTATACCCGTTGTCCTTAATGATCTTCCGGCACAGAGATATCGAGTCCGCGATCCGGTCAGAGACCAGATCTGTGAGCTCCTGTCGCGAAAAGTCGATAGAAATATAGATTTCTTCCCCATCTGCATCGTTTGCGCGAACCTCATCCTCGCTCGCAAAAATTGACGCCGTGGTTGAGGCAGAGAGCTGAATCTTGGCCTTTTCGACCGCATAGTGAGCGACCTTAGCGAGATGGCGGTACTGTTTTTCCTTCTGGAAGGCCGTAGGCAGGTTAAAATTTTCTGTTAACCAGGGACGGACAACGCTGTCGAAGACGATACGATCAAAATCGCGCCCACCTAGCATATTGATACCTTCGTGGGCGATTACATTGGCCGCACCTGCGGTGCTCAAGACCAACGCCACGTCGAATGTGCCGCCGCCCAGATCGTAGATCAGGAACACGCCATCTTTCTGGCGACTGTGGGCTATCGACGCCATGGCGGCGGCAACAGGTTCTTGAAGCAGGCTGACGCGTTCCAAGCCCGCTTCTCTGGCTGCGTCTATAGTCGCTTCGCTCTGCATTTGATTGAATGCCGCTGGTATCGTGATCACGGCTCCATCGATCTGGTCGGTTCCAGACTCAGTGGTCGCTTGACCGACCAGCGTTCTTATAATTTCCGCGCTGCATTGCTCGGGAGACCACTCTTGGTCCCCAAGTTGCACCGGGCTCCTCGTGCCCATCAGCCGTTTGAAGCCCGCCGCTACATTCCCGGGCGCGGAAAGAATTCGGTCCTGCGCGGCTTTTCCAACGAACCGATGTCCACGCCTATCCAAATATATGACGCTGGGGAGCACATCCGACCCGTCGGAGGCCTTAAACAACCGCAAGGAACCATCGACGTAGCCAACGATTGCGGAATTCGAGGTGCCAAGGTCAATCCCGAGGTACATCGTTCACTCCCCAGCTTCTATTTTTGGGCCAACGAGCACCCGCCCGCTCCGAACAACGGACATGCCACTCACGATGGCAGGCTCTAACGTTTTGGTAACAACCAGCGCGGTTTCGGCGCCGAACTCATCCTCGTTGTCCGCTGAGGCAGCTAACCCAGCGTGGAACTCTTCCCCGTCAAACGCGACAACCGTCAAGTTGAGCTCTTCCGCTAGAACGCTTAGCTGGCGCTCAGAGAACTTGATCTGAGAGGTAAGCTTTCGGGCCTGGCTCTCTTCCAACCCCTCAGCAGCTTTGGCCGCAGCCTTTGTGAGTTTCCAAAACTCTATACAAAGCTGCGCCGAAGCTGCGCGAGCGCTTTCCTCACTCGGGCTGGTTACCATGACGAGACGATCCTTCTAGCCTCTGCACGAAGGGCGCTGGTCTGAGACGTCGCCTCACGCTCAACCGAGGAAAGCGTTCCTTGTCGATATTGGAAATTCGAGCACCGAGCGTTGTAGTCATCTATTAGCGAATTGAACCGATTAATCTCATACTGCGTGTTGGTGAGAGGGCGCATATACTCCAGGCGCTTTCCCTGGAATACGCAGTATCGAACTTGGTTCCTCGTCAAAATCCTCCCTTGGGCAATCGGGGGCGTTTCTTCGACGAACGCGTTATTGGAGGGAGCCACACTTGGGCTCTGATAGGACGAGTTATCTGAGTACGCGCTGCCCGATGATGGGCTCTGATAGCTGGATCTCGATGAGGTGTTGTTCTCTTGTGAATAAATGAAAACGCCCGCCGCGAGCGCTGCGGCAGCCCAAGCCCCAATTTTGAACGTCTTTTTCGATCGTTCGCGATCCACCTTGGATTTCAGGGATAGAACTTCTTGCCTGTCGGCCCCGGTCGAATACCGCAGCATTTCATCAATGGTTCGCGACATCGCGGTAAGGTTCCCACGATTTCTGTTGAGCTCCTCCATTTTCCAGTTTTTATGAAGGACAGCGCGGTCGGCCTTTAGTTTTGCCTGCAACTCAGGCGAAGCGGACTCCCCGCTCTTCTCCAAAAGTCCGTTTATTAAACGGAACGCCGCTTCCGCATCATTCTGATCATTGTTAAGGTTCATCGCTAGATCGCGCACAACCAGGAAGGCAATGCCCGGGTCGTCTAGCTGTCGCTTTGCCTCGTTAAACGCCCTGACTATGTCGCCGAGTGTTCCGCGTGCTTTCTCCACAAAGCCGTACTTTATGAGGTCATTGCGTAAGCGCAGATCCTTCTTCGCACTAGCGCACGCCGCAATTAGGGGCTGAATATGCTTATCTTGAGCCTGCTCCTCTGTGAGCGATTCAAGGGCGTCTACATCCTTTCTCAAGGAGGCAGCCACAGACTCGAGCTCAGGGAAGGTGTGAAGCAGCGCCTTCGACAGTTGCAGGGCTTCCGTATAATGCCCATGGTCATTCGCTAATTCGAGGCAAACGGCGCGCACCGAAAGGTATACCCGCTTGGATCGCTCTTCTTCGTTCCCGCGGTTCTGGTCGTAAATCTGTACAGGCTGGTTGATGTCATCCCAATCCGCGAGAAGACCAACGATCGCATCGATGTGAGACTGGAGTGATTTGTCCCGCGCCTTCGCACCGCTCAGATGCGTTTCAATCTCGGCTTCGATCCTCGCCAAATCTGGCTCGCTGCGTCTATTGTATTCCAAAACTATGAGACGTAGAAAAGTCGCAGACGGATCGCGCTTCAGTTCTGCCTCGACGAACTCATTCATCAAAACGCCGGGCGTTTGGTGGCGCCAGATGCTGTCCGCGGCGCTTTCGGCGTGACGCGACTGTAGCGAGGAGAGCTCATTCTCGACTTGCGGCTTATCCACCTTTGGAAACCCAGCGGCGGCCCGGCTCTCATTCAAGAAGCGCACGATTGGATCAGACGCTACGTCATCCCAGGCTTGCGCCAGAAAGTGCAAAATCCGACGGGTTGCTTGGTTCGATGCGCAAAAGTGAGCGACGATATTAGCCTTTGCCAATTCCGGAAAATGATCAATCGAACCGAGCAGATCCTCAACCTCATCGCCCTTCAAGAGCGCGAACGCCTTCCGTATCTGGGCTGAGCTCAACTCGGGCAACCAGGACAGTTCAGCAAACAAGCGCGTTCGCGGCGTCACGAGGGCTTGGCGTGCTTTGTGTAGCTCCTCAGGATCAGCTTTCCCGTCAAACTCAGCCTCCTCTACCAGATCTGAGAGCTCCGACGCAGAAGACGTGAACTCAGCACCGAGGATAAAGAATGGATTCGTAGTTAGGTTTGAACTGATCTGCGCCATGGTCTTTAGAGCACCGTTGCAATTCCGGCATGGTAGCGAATTAGGTAGCACCTGTCGCCACCGCTCCCTGTAGCGGTCTTCCAGGTTCCCACTGCAGAATTATGGCATTTTAGACACTGCAATCCCGCGACCTCCACCAAACAGTGAAGTGTATTCTGACGCCATAATATCGAAATGCGATCGCATTGATAACCGATTTGAAACAGGGTGATATGCGGGCATTCTCGCTGCGCCTTTCATATCGAAGAAAGCCTTCGACGCAAGTTGCCCCGGTTTTATGAGGAGAGTCTGAACATCGGGGAGCGAAGCAAGGCGGGAAAAACGGGGGCAAAATAACGGGGACACAAAAAATAACGGGGACACAAATAACGGGGACACAATACTATTTTCCGAATAACGGGGACACAATACTACGAATAACGGGGACACAATACTATTTTCCGGGCGCGCCGCCGGCGCTCAGGCGTGGGCGCTGACTGTCGTCAGCGTGAGGGGGCGAGGTCGGAAGGGCGCGGGGCGCTGGGAAGGCGACGCGCGCTTCTGCGCCGCGCAGGGCGCCAAGGCGTTGAGAGCGAGGCCAACTCACCGCGGGCTGAGGCGCAGCGTTCCGGGCGGCAGCAGCGGGCCGGCGGGTGTGAGCGGCGTGTCGAGACGGGCGGCGGCGCGGGTCGAGGCGCCGGGCGTCGCCTCCAGCCGGATTTCGGGGCCGGCGCAGGCGAGGAGGTCGGCGGCGATGCCGAGGCGGCCGAGATAGAGCGCCCGGCCGGGGGCGAGGACCAGGACGGGCGCGTCGGCGGGCAGGGTTGCGGGATAGAGGGCGCGGGTGAGCGGCGGGGGCGCGGCGTCCCCGGCCGCCGCATCGGGCGCCGCGTCGGGCGCCGCGTCGGGCGCCGCGTTGGTTGCCACGTCAGGCGTCACGTTGTGTGCCACGTTGGGCACCT
>JANSXE010000016.1 GCA_024743195.1 Alphaproteobacteria bacterium
CCGCCGCGTCCGGCGCCGCGCCCGTCGTGCAGGGGCGGCCGTCCTGGACGGCGAGCGCGCGCACGGCGCGCCAGCGGCCGGCGGGGGCGGCGCGGGCGACGGTCTCGACGCCGCGCACGGCCCCCTTGCCGCGGTCGGGGCGGAAGGTGATCTCGAGGCCCGGCGCGTCGAGGGACTGCAGCACCACCGCCCAGTCGCGCAAGGATCCGCCCGCGACGTCGAGCACGAAAAGGCCCAACCGATCCGGCGCCGCCTGGAAGCGGGCGAGCGCGTCCCGGGTCGGGTCCGCGGTCGGAGACGCCGGCCGTCCGGCCGCGCAGGCCGCGAGCGCCAGCGCGGCGGCGAACAGGAGAAGCGGGCGCATCAGTCGGCGGGCGCGCCGCCTTCCTGCTTGCGCCGCGCGACGAAGGCGTCCAGCTCCTCGCGGGCCGCGTCGTCCATCGCCGGGGCCTCGTACTCCGCCAGCAGGCGCTTGTAGAGGGCGTGCGCGCGCTGGGTGGCGTCGAGGGCGCCGGCCTCGCGCCAGCTTTCGAAATTGCGCCAGTCGCTGACCAGCGGCGCGTAGAAGGCGGTTCCGTAGCGCGCCAGCGTGTGCGCGGTCCCGAAGAAGTGCCCGCCGGGCCCGACGTCGCGGATGGCGTCGAGGCCGAGGGTCTCGTCATTGACCTCGATCGGCTGCAGATACTCCGCCATCATCTGCAGCATCTCGGCGTCGAGGATCACCTTCTCGAAGCTGGCGCACAGCCCGCCTTCGATCCACCCGAGCGCGTGCATCATCATGTTGCAGCCGCCCATCACCGCGCCCCAGAGCGCCATCTCGCTCTCATAGCAGGCCTGGGCGTCGGGCGCGTTGGAGGCGTTCACGTTCGACGAGCGGTAGGGCAGGCGATAGCGCCGGGCCAACTGCCCGCCGATCTGGGCCGCGCGCGTGTATTCCGGCGTGCCGAAGGCGGGCGCCCCCGACTTCATGTCGACGTTCGAGGTGAATCCGCCATAGAGGCAGGGCGCGCCCGGCTTCACCATCTGGGCGAAGGCGACGCCCGCCAGCCCTTCCGCATTCTGCTGCGCCAGCGCGCCGGCGAGCGTCACCGGCGCCATGGCGCCCGACAGCGTGAAGGGCGTGATGACCACGATCTGGCCGGCGCGCGCCATCTCGATGATCCCGAGCGACATGGGGATGTCGAGCTTCAGGGGCGAGTTGGTGTTGATGATGGTGAAGAGGCTCGGCTCGCGCTCCAGCGTCTCGCGGTCGATCCCGCGGGCGATGCGGGCGATCTCGATCCCGTCGCGGATGCGCTCGCGGCCCAGGCTGTAGGCGTGGAAGGGCTTGTCGGTGAGCGTCGCCAGCGCCTGCAGCGCGTCCAGATGCCGGGTCGACGGCGGCAGGTCGATCGGCTCCACCGGATAGCCGCCGTTCAGATGGCAGATGTTCAGCGACTGGCTGAGCCGCAGGAAGTCCTGATAGTCCGTGAAGTTGCCGCGCCGCCGGCCGCCTTCCAGGTCGGAGCAGTTGGGCGTGCTCGCCACCATGCAGAAGGCGAGCGCGTTTCCGCCGAGCTCCAGATGATGGTCCGGGTTGCGGGCGTGCAGGGTGACGCGTTCGGGCGCCTTGGCGACATGCTCCAGAATCAGGCTGCGATCGAAGCGCACCCGCTCCGTCCCGTCGCGCACGTCGGCGCCGGCGGCCTTCATGATCGCCCGCGCCTCGCCGGAGAGCACCTCCATCCCGATCTCCTCCAGGATGGTCAGGGAGGCGTCGTGGATGCGCTCGACGGCGTCGTCGGCCAGGATCTCGATCGGGCGGTAGGGATTGCGCACGGCCCGGCGCGGCGGTTGGGGGAGGCGGGGCGCGGCGGTCTCGACCTCGGCGCCCTCCGCGCCGCCGCGTCGGCGGCGTCTCGATCGCTCTCGCATGGCTGCGGCTCCCTACCCGGCGCGGCGCGCGCCTTCGTCGCGCGATTTAAGGCGTGCGGCGCACCGCTGTCGAGCGGGAATCCTACCCGCCGACGTAATACTGCACGACGAAGGAGACCGTCGGCACCGAGGCGACGGTGGAAACCAGGATGATCGCGGCCGCCCGCTGCACATAGACGCCGTAGCGCCCGCCGACGACGAAGACCAGGCTGCCGGTCGGCAGGGCCGCCATGATGACCGCCGCGGCGACATAGAGCGGGTCCATCACCAGCACTTCGCTGGCCAGCCACCAGGTGAGCAGCGGCTGGGCGATCAGCTTCAGGACGGTGACCCAGCCGACCTCCACCGCGCCGCGCCGGACCGACTGCCCCACCAGGAACAGCCCCATCGCGAAGAGCGCGCAGGGGCCGGCCGCGTCCCCCAAAAGGTCGAGGAAGGTCGCCACCGGCCCCGGGATCGCGACGCCGAAGCCCGAAAGCGCAAGGCCCAGCGCGGCGCTCAGCACCAGCGGGCTCTTCACCACGCCGAGCACGACGTCCTTCAGGATGTTGAGCGCGGAGCCGGAGCTGCGGTCCAGCTCCAGCATCACCGTCAGGAAGGCCATCACGACCGCCCCGTTCGCCACCGTCACGATGACGGCCGGCAGCGTCGCCGCCTCCCCGAAGGCGGTGATCAGGAGCGGCACGCCCATATAGCCCGTGTTGGCGAAGATCGCGCAGATCGAATGCATGCTGAGTGCGCCGATCCGGTCGCGGAAGACGAAGGTCGCGACGAAGAGCGCCAGCGCGAACACCCCGAGCTGGCCGCCGTACCAGGCGGCGAGGAAGGGGCCGTTGAAGATCGCCTCGAAGGGCGCTTCGGCCATGGCCTTGATGAAGAGCGCAGGCAGCGCCACGAAATAGACGAAGCCGTTCAGCGCCGCCGTGGAATCCTGCCCCAAGAGCCGGAATCGCCCGGCGAGATAGCCGGCCAGCATGATGCCGAAGATCGGGAGGGTGACGTCGATCAGCGCTTGCATGGGCCGCGACGGTAGGCGCCTCCCGCGGCTTTGTCGAGCCGCCGCCTCTTGCCGGGGCGGTTCCGCTCCAGTAGGGAAGGCGGCGGTGGCGAGGCGCGCCCGCGCCGCGCACAAACTTCTAGGATTCGGATCGAACCCGATGCTGAGCAAACATGACGCCCTGATCCATTGCATGGTGCTGACGTCCGCCGCCGACTCGCGGATGAGCGACACCGAACTGGACGCCATCCGCGGCATCATCGCCAATCTTCCGGTGTTCCGCGACTATGACGTCGCGGGCCTGGGCGAGGCGGCGCGCGACTGTCTCGGCATGCTGGACGACGAGGACGGGATCGACCTTATCCTCGCCCGGGTCAAGGAGGCGCTGCCGGCGCGGCTGCGGGAGACGGCCTATGCGCTTTGCGTGGAGGTGGCGGCCTCCGACCTGCACGCCAGCGAGGAGGAGCTGAACCTGCTCCAGATCGTGCGTCAGAAGCTGGAGCTCGATCGCCTGATCTGCGCCGGCATCGAACGCGGGGCGCGCGCGCGCTTCGCCCTTGTCTGAGGCGCGGCGGGTCGGCATGGGGACGCCGGACGGGACGCCGCCGGACGGGACGCCGGACGGGACGCCGGACCGGACGCTTGAGGGCGCGCGGATCGCGGTCGTCGGCCTCGGCCTAATGGGCGAGCCCATGGCCCGCAACCTGCGCGCGGCCGGCGCCTCGGTCGTCGTCCATAATCGTTCCCGCGCGCCGCAGGAGGCGCTGGCGGCCGACGGGTTCGAGACGGCCGACAGCCCGGCCGAGGCCGCCCGCGCCGTCGGATCGGACGGCGTCCTGATCTGCATGGTCACCGACACCGGCGCCGCGCGCCGCGTGCTGACGGATCCCGAGCGCGGCGCGATCGCCGGCGCCGCCGCCGGCGCGCTGATGATCGACATGGGCACCACCCAGGTCATGGACACGCGCGAGATGGCGGAGGCGTTCGCCGCGCGCGGGGTCGACTACATCGACGCCCCGGTCTCCGGCGGACAGGTGGGGGCGGAGCAGGCGAGCCTCTCCATCATGGCCGGCGGGTCGGACGAAGCCTTCGCGCGCGCCGAGCCGATCTTCCGCGCGCTGGGCCGCAACATCACGCATGTCGGCGCCGTCGGCGCAGGCCAGGTCGCCAAGACCGCCAACCAGATGATCGTGGCGCTGACGTTGGGCGCGGTGGCCGAGGCCTTCGTGCTGGCCGAGCGGGCCGGGGTCGATGCGGGCAAGGTGCGCGAGGCGCTGACCGGGGGCTTCGCGGACAGCCGCATTCTGGAGCTTCACGGCGCGCGCATGGTGCGCCGCGCCTTCACGCCCGGCGGGCGCGTCACCGTGCAGCGAAAGGACGTCGATCAGGCCCTGGCGCTGGCCGACGCCGTCGGCGTCGCCTTGCCCGGTTTGCAGCGCAACAAGACACTCTGGGACGCGCTTGTCGAGGCCGGCGGCGGAGAGCTCGACCATTCGGCCGTCATCAAGGCGATCGATCCGGCCTGGTGAGCTGCGGGGACGCCCGACCGGCTGGCCATTGCGCCGCCGCAGGGATGACCCCAAAGCCATGCAGGAAATGCATGGGTGCTTTGCCCAATAGGCTCTAGCTAAGCCGCCGGCCGGAGAATATCTAACAGGTGCTTCAGTTGCTGCATCGCAGCAACGCCGACGGCGGCTCCCCGCCGCAGTCGGCTCTTACGTCTCCCAGACGTGAAGCCTCCCTGTTCAACTTGCCCCCAAGCCTAACGGCTTGGGGGTGATTTTTTTGTGCGCAACGAACACTCGGAATGCGGCGGCCAGTCACATGACCCGTCCGAGAACCCATTCAGAGGAACGGCGCACGCAGTGCGGGCGGGCCCCAACCCAAACGGGAGAAAATTTCACAAATTTATTTTTGAAATTTGCCGGACATTTTAGCAAAATTCTGTCGGCAGGATTTCATCGGAACGGGAGGGCTCGCAGTGACGCAGCATGAGGAGATCGAGTCCTGGGTGCGGCTGTACAAGCGCACCTATGGCGACCGCGCCAAGGACGAGGCCCTGCGCGCCTCGAACGAACGCCGGCTGAGTGGGGACGAGGACGGCGCGAAGAAGTGGCGGGCGGTTTCCCAGCGGCTTTGACGCCGGCCGCACCTCGCGCGCTGCAGCAAGAAGCGAAAGGGCCGCTCCAACAGGGAGCGGCCCTTTCCGCGTGCGGGCGCCGGACCGCGGAGGCGGCGCCGGGTCGCGCTCCGTCACCCGGCCTTCGACAAAGCGCGGATCACGTCGCGCATCACCTGACGCGTCTTATCGTCGTTGATGGCGCGCCAGTCCCGGGCCACCTTCGCCGCGTCGCGGTCGAGCGGCGCGACCTGCGCGCCCGTACAGGTGATGTCTTGGAACAGAGCGGTGACCGAAACGTTCAGGATGCCCGAGACCTGTATCAGCCGCGAGGCGCCCATCCGATTGGCGCCCTTCTCGTATTTCTGGATTTGTTGAAAGCTGACCCCAACCTTGTCGGCCAACGTCTGTTGCGTCATGCCGGAGCGGATGCGCAGTTCGCGAACCCGATTGCCAACCGCGACATCGACTGGATGCGGCATTGTTTCCTCCTCGTTTCCGTGGCCGCACGATGCGAACCCGCCGGCCGATCAGGGCGCCGCCCCAGCTTACTGGGGGACGGCCAACCGCCCGATTGAGGAACTAATTACGCAATTTGTGGGGCGCCGGCAATCCTGGCCCGCAGGGCCAAGGCGATCAGGATCGCGAAGCCTCCAGTAACAGGAAGTATATAAAGGGAAAGTGGTGTCGGCGACCTCGGACTCCATCTGGCCGCTCAGGTCCATCATGACGCGTACTGTGGTATTTCTTCTACGAAAGGGGTGGCGTTACTCTACTATCGCGATATAATCCGGCGATCGGATACAAGGGCTTGCAGGGCCCGGCCCGGGCGGCCGCACGCTAGGCGGCGCGCGCTGCGTTCGGCGGCCATCCGTGCGTGGGCGGGCGAAAGGCGAAGGCAGGCGGCTCGGGCGGCAACGCCCGCCGGGATGGGAGAGAGTGTATGGCCAGCGAACGCGTCCACGCTGCGCTGCGCGCGAATCTGGTGGATCTTATGGCGCAACGGGGCTTGTCCCAACGGGCGCTGTCCCGCCTCGCAGCGTTGGACGAGACGGCGGTCAAGCAGATATTGAGCGGCCGTTCGCGCTCGCCCCGGCTGGATACGGTGGTGCGGCTCGCGGAGGCCCTTGGGACGAGTGTCTCGCACCTCATCGGCGATCGGCAGTCGGATGTGGAGCACTATTCGGTGCTGGCTGGGTCGATCGATGTCTTCCGGCGGCTTGGTTTGATGACGCTCGACGAAGCCGAGGCGCGGGCCGTGGCCGCGGCCATGGCTGAGGCGTTGGCTCAGCACGGCGCGGACGTCCCGGACGGGGCGGATCACGTGGCCTCCGTCGCGCGAAATGTCGTGAGTCTTCGGCGCTATCGGCGTCGGGACGGCCGGGACGACAAGAAGACGGGCGACGCCCTGCGGGAGACCGATGGGGCGCTGGCGGACGCTCCGGCTGCATCGGAGAGGCGCGGCGTCGCCTTTGGCGACGGCCGCTGTCGCGGGGGGTGAAGTCCGTCGCCTCCAGTCCGCCGCCCCCAAGTCCGCCGCCTCCAGTCGACCGCCCCCAGTCGGCCGTCTTGGGGCGTGGCGGATGCGCTGAGCTTCAAGAGCAGCGCCCGGGCTTGCCGGGGAGCGGCCGTGGCGCGCTGTCCCCGGCGCGTTATCCCGGGCGCGCTATCACCTGGCCCACCGTCGAGTTCGGGCGGGAGAACAGGGCGCACGCCCGGCGATTGCCGGCCCGAGGCCGGCGCCGGCTCGTTCCGGTCAGCCGCCGGCGCGCGCCAGGGTGCGGATCATGTCCCGCACGATCTCCCGGGTGCCGGCGTCTTGAATACGCACCCAATCGCGCGCCACCTTCGCGGCGTCGCGATCGAGCACGGCCTCGCCGCCCGATTCGGTGCGCGCCGCGTCGCTCGTCTCAAGACCCTGGAACAGCGCTTCAACGGGAACGCCGAGAACCGTGGCGATCTGGATCAGGCGCGACGCCCCCATCCGGTTCGCGCCCTTCTCATATTTCTGCACCTGTTGGAAGCTCAGTCCGATGCGTTCCGCGAGCGCCTGTTGCGAAAGGCCTGCGCGAATGCGCAGTTCGCGAACGCGGCCCCCGACCGCAACGTCCGTAGGATGTGGCATAGACTATGTCCTCGCTCTTCAACCAATGACCCTCGCGAATGCGCCGACAGGCGCACGCGCCCCTTGGAGATCGGGGGGCGGCGCCGCGGACCGACGCCCTATCCTGCGCGCGGCCCTGCGCGCGGCGGCGGACACGGCCGTCATGCCGGATCGGCGCAACCGGCCCCGTTCCACTCGACCCGACCTCGATCGACAATCGAGAGTAGGTGATTGTCCGAGAAATGTCACCCTCTCTCGGTGCGGCGCGTCGGGCGCGAGTCCAGGTTGTGGGCAGCCTTGGGATGGGCGGGCGCGTCAGGCCTCGGCTTCCGACTCGTAGGCGGAGTCGATGAGACCGATGATCTGGCGTCGTAACGTCTCATTGCGCAGCTTGTGCAGCTTCGCAGCGGTGGCGATCGCCTTTCGGGACAGCTCGGCCTGATTGATCTCCGCCGGCCTCGGAGCGCCTTCCAGACCTTCGAAGAAATACGGAATCGGCAGGTCCAACGCGACAGCCGTGGCCCAAAGACGCGAGGCCCCGAGCCGGTTCGTCCCCTTCTCATACTTCTGAACCTGCTGGAAACTCACGCCGAGAAGAATCCCCAACTCCGTCTGACTCATTCCTTTCGCGACTCGAGCATCGCGCACTTTCCGGCCTACATGCACATCGGTCGGATGCGGCATTCCATAACCTCCTGCACCAGGTCCGCGGCGCTTGCGCGCATCCCAACCGCCCGACCTCCGCCGCCACCCCGGCGCCGCTCGACGAAGGCCAAGCGGCTCGAACCGATCCGAAGCCGGACCGAACCGCGATCCTACATAAAGAAACGACGCCAAATAGGGCGTCGACGTTGTGCTCGTTTCCCCTGCGCCGTCGCGTGTTTCGGCTGCACGTCTTGCGCGAGCGCAGCATCCTACCGCACGGTCTTCCTCGGATACAAGGGTCAAGCCCGAAACATTTCCGAAGATTGCGTACAAAGGAAGGACAACCATTAATCAATGTTTGGCCTGCAAAACCAACCGATACGCGCGTTTGCGGCGCGCGCCTGGCGGTTCCGCCTGGCGCGCGCATCGTCTCAATGATCGGAGTGTGAGAGGCGCGCCATCAGACCTGGTCGGGCGGCGTTTCCCCGTCGGCGATCGTGAGCTTGATCAGCATCCCGTCGAGGGAAAGCTGGTGCTCCCCGGCGCCGAATTGCTGGTCGCCGATCGTCACCGTGCTCTCCTGGCCCTTCAGGATGGTGAGCTCGTTGTCGTCGTCGGTCATCGAGACGACGTCCTCGAGCGACAGGTTGATGTCCGCAGCCGAGCCGTCGTCGCCGACGAGGTCGAGCGCCTCAATGTTCCGGACCGCACTCAGGTCGTCCCCGTCCAGCACGCCGTCGCTCGGCCCCTCGGTCACGCGCAGCACGTCGAACCCGCTGCCGCCGTCGACGCCCGAGTAGCCCCTGTCGAGACCGTCGATCGAGTCGAGACTGTTCGCATCGAGGGCCGCGTCCACGCCTGAGGGCCGATCGCCGTAATCGACGGCGCCGCCCATGCCCGAGAGGTCGTCGCCGGAGACCTCGAGGCTGTCGTCGCCGGCGCCGCCTAGCAAAAGGTCGTCCGATCCGTCCGCCACGATGCGGTCGTCGCCGTCGGCGCCGGCGAGGATGTTGGCCCCGTCGCCGCCCACCAGCAGGTCGTCGCCGGCGCCGCCGGCGACATGGTCGACGCCGCTCCAAACCGGCCCGGCCAGATCGACCGAGAGACCGGACTCGACGCCGGCCGCGGCGGCGGCCCAGTCCTGACCCGCCCCCATATCGACGCCGTCGAAGAGCTGATCGAGATCGTCTTCCGCCAAGGCCTCCTCGCCGCCGGGCGTCTCCAGGAGCCAGCTGTCGAAGGCGTCCGACTCCGGCGCAGGGATCGCGATCGAGAACCCAACCGATCCGCCGCCGGCAAGGGATACATAGCCGTCTTGCACCGAGCCCTCGTCGAGCGAAACGGCGTCGCTCTCCGCCTCAAGAATGCGATCGCCCAGTTCGATCCGGTTGACCAGCACGTTGGAGGCGCTGTTGAAGGCCCGCACTTGGATGTCGACCGTTTCGCCTTCGGTGACCGGAATGCCCGGGATGTCGATGGTCTGCCAATTCTCCAACTGGCCCAAGGCGACCGCGGCGGTGAAAACGCCGAGAGACATGCCGTTCAGGATCACCTCGAATTTGCCGTTGCCGCCCTGGCCGTCGTCCGGGCCGTCGTCCGGCCCGTCGTCGTCCCAATCATCGTCGTCGCCGCCGCCTGCGCCGACGCCCGTCTTGGCGACCGTGAGGGTCAAGGTCTCGGTGCGGGTCTGCGGCTCCGGCGGCGTCTCCTCCAGATCGGAGACGACGGCGCCGGTCTCGTCGGCCGCGGTGACGAAGACGGCGCTGTCATTGGCCGCGCCGTCCGCGTCCTTGATGGCCGGCGGGGCCGCCTCGATCCCGACCGGCGCCTCGGCGGCCTCGGAGGCCGCGCCTTCATCGTCGATCACGGTGACCGAGACGACGCGCGCGCCCGGCGCGGGGGCGGGATCGTCGCTGATCAGGCGGATGGCGGCGATCGCCTCCTCATAGGCCGCGATCGGCGCGTCGCCCGCAAGCGTCAAGGTGAAGCCGCCGTCCTGGTCGGAGCCGGCCGCGACCACCGTCAGGCCCGTCGCCTGCAGCACCGACTCGTCAACGATCAGGGCGTCCCCGTCCTGAAAGCCGGACGCGATCGAGACGCTCGCCTGCATAAGCGTGGGGCTGTCGGCGTCGGTGATCGAGATGTCGCGCGCCACCGGGGCGCCGGCGAACAGCTCGTCCGTGTCGATGTCGATCGGGTCGAGGCCGGAAATCGTCGGCGCGAACTGCTTCTCTTCGCCGTCGACATAGAGTTGCACGTCCTCGACGTTCTCGAAGCTGAGGCCGATGCTGTCGATCGACTGCTCCGCCTCCGGATCCGTCTTCGCGGCCTTGATCGCCGCCGCGATGTCGGCGAGCGCCTGATCCAGCGTCTCCAGGCCGCTGGAGAGTTCGATCCTCAGCACGTCGACGCCGTCGCCGCCGTCGAAATGCGTCCCGGGACCGTCGGTCGCGACATTGAAGGTGGCGACGTCGTCGCCGTCGCCGCCGCTGATCGTGTCCGCCCCCCCGCCGCCGGTCAGGACGTCGTCTCCGGCCCCGCCGTCGATCACGTCGGCGCCGTCGTCGCCGGTGATGGTGTCGGCGCCCTCCCCGCCCAGAAGGGTGTCGCCGCCGGCGCCGCCGTTGATGACGTCGTCGCCCGCGCCGCCGTCGATGACGTCGTCGCCCGCGCCGCCGTCGATGACGTCGTCGCCGCCGCCGCCGCTGATCTGATCCGGATTGTCCCCGCCGGTCAGAACCTCGGCCTCGTCGCCGCCTTCGATGACCACGCCCAGCGAGCGCAGGGCGTCGATCTCGACCACCTGACCGTCGAGATCGATGACCGTCAGGCTTTCGATGTTCTGGACCCGAAGCCCCAGCGCCTCGAAGGTGCGCGCCTCATCGACGCCCGGGCCCGCCGCAATCCAATCCGAGAGGTCGATGAGATCGGCCACGATATCCGAATCAAGCAGGTCGATCGGCCCGACCGTTAGGGCGAGCGTCAGCGAGTCCGCGCCCGCCCCGCCGTCGGCGGAATCCTGGCCCGCCTCGGGATCGATCGTCAGCGAGAGCGCATCGTCGCCGTCGCCTCCGATCAGCGTGTCCGCGCCGGCGCCCCCGATCAGAACGTCGTCGCCGGGGCCGTCGCCGCCGTCGATCGAAACGGTGAAGCTCTGGGTCGAGCTGGTCGTGTCGGCGCCGCCGTCGGGGTCGGTGTCGGTCACCGTCGTCGTGACGGTGACGCTGAAGTCGCCCGTTCCCGCCGGCGCGACCGCCTGCAGACCGTCAAGCTCGCCCGCGGTGAACACCAGATCTTCGTAGGGCGTCCCGTCGGCGTCGGTGATGACGACGCCCTCAGGCAGGCCGGAGAGCGTGATCGTAAGGCTTTCGGACCCGTCGAGATCGCCGCCCAGGGCCGCCCCGATGGCAAGCGGCGCGACGGCCGCACCGTTGGCGCCGTCGCCGGTCAGCACGTCGTCCCCGGCGCCGCCGATCAGCGTGTCGGCGCCGGATCCGCCGGTCAGCGCGTCGTCGCCGTCATCACCTTCGATCAGATCGTCCCCGGCGCGCGCCTCAACGCCGCTGGCGTCCGCGACGGTGACGATCGGGTCGTCCGCAACCCCGGCGATCCGAACGGCGGCGCTTGCGGCGTCGGTCGTCGCGGCGCCGGTCAGCAGATTCGTCGTCGTGGCGGTGACGGAGAGGGTGAAGGCGCCGGACGCGTTCTCCGGCGCAACGATCTGCAGGCCGTCCACTTGGTCCGCGCCGAGCGTCACCTCGGCCCCGCCCGCGAAGCTGTCGCCGGCGGCGTTGACGAGGCTGTAGCCCTGCGGCAGGCCGCTGAGCGTCACGCTGGTCGACAGCAGCGGGCTGTCCGGCGCGTCGAGATCGATGGTCAGAGCCGTCGGCTCGTCCTCGACGCCGGGCGCGACTTGCAGCGACACGTCGGTCGCGCCGGAGGGGGAGGGCCCGTCGAACACCACCGTCTCGACCCCGTTGACGGTCAGGCCGAGGGCCGCGAACACGCCCTGCTGGCCGGACGCCAGGGCCGCCAGGTCGCTGACGATCGACGGGTCCTCAAGGTCATCGGCGTCGTACCGGATTTCCAGCCGATCGACGCCCGCGCCGCCGTCGATCACGTCCGCCCCGTCTCCGAGGGTGTAGACGATCACGTCGTCGCCGGCCCCGCCCGCGACGGTGTCGGCGCCCGCGCCGCCGATCAGCGTGTCGTCTCCCAAGCCGCCGCGCAGATCGTCCGCGCCGTCGCCGCCGGTCAGCGTATCGCCGCCCGCGCCGCCGCTGAGCGCGTCGTCGCCCGCGCCGCCGGACAGATCGTCGCCGTAGGACCCGCCGGAGATCGTATCGTCGCCGGTTCCGCCGTCGGCAACGAGGCGCTTGTCGGTCGCGCTGGCGTCGATCACGTCGTCGCCGGCGCCGCCGTTCATGAACAGCGTTTCGTTGATGATGTCCGTCTGCGACAGATCGCCGATGGTGATTTCGTCGTCGCCGGCGCCGAAGTTGATCCCGAGTTCCTCGACCTCGTCCATGGTGATCTCGGTGCCGCCCGACTCCTCGATGATCACGTTGCCGTTCGCGTCCTGACCGACCGTCCAGTCGGTGCTGCGCTGGGCCTGCGAGGCGTCGATGGTGAACAGATCGATTGATCCGGGGTCCGTGCTGCCGGTGACAGAGCCGACGACGGGGCTGTTCGCGTCGAAACTGTAGGTGACGTTGCCGCGCACCGGGTTGGAGAGGAGATCGTCGCTCGGCGCCGCGGGTTCCTCCGGCTCGTCGAGCGGGTCGGAGCGCAGGGTCGGCGCGATGAAGAAATCCTCGCCGCCGGAGGCGAAGTTGTCGTTTGCAAGCGCCCCGGACTGCAGACCGCCGGTGCCCTCGAGCAAGCCGTTCAGAAGGCGAAGGAACGCGGCGCTCTGCGTGACGGCGGCGATTGCGCCGCTGGGGCCGGCCGCCGTTTCCAAATCGTTCAACTGCTCCGCCAGTCGCTCGATCTCGGCCTGATCGAGCACCGCCTGATCCTCGCCCGCGCCGCCGCTTGGGTCGTCGGCGCCCTGGCCGGACCCGCCGATAGGCGGTTGGTCGGGGCTGAAGGCGATCGCGTCGCCGAAGGTGCGGGCCTGCTCCGTCGGGTCCATCATTTGAACGGGACCGGGCTCCCGCTCGAAGGCGGTGACCAGGGTGGACTGCCCGACCGAGCTGAGCACCGTCTGGCCGCCGCCGTTGGTGACCGTCACCGCGCCCTCGAAAAGCGTCACCGTCGTGTCGCCGTCCTCGGCCCCGACATTGACGCCGTACTTGGTGCCGCGGATGCCGATGGTGGCGACGGGGGTGCGCACCTCCACCTCTTCCGGGTTGCTCTTCCCGATATGGCCGGAGGCGAAGACGAAGGCGCCCTGCACCACGTCGAACAGCTGGCTGCCGGTCTGGGAGCTGTCGTCATAGACCATCTGGTCGACGACGATGCGCGCCCCGGCGCCCATCGACATGGTGCTGTCATCGACGAACAGGACGCCGAGCGCCGAATCCGGTCCGGTGACGATGGTGTCGTTCTCGAATATCTGGGAGCCGGCTTCCAGCTCCTCGCGCGTGCCGTCGGCCCGGATGACCGTGGCCGTCCCCTTCATCGCGTCGACGGAACCGACCGGTTCGCCGAAGCCCGCGTCGGACAGGGTTCCTCCGGATTGCGCCACCTGGCCCGCGGTCTCCGGGCCGGCGAGCTTGGCCGCCGTCTCGCCGAGCAGACGCGCGCCGGTCTCCGTCACCAGCGTCGGCAGCGCATCCGGTCCGCCGGCGAAGAAGTCGACGACGACAAGGGTTTCGCCGCCCGGCAGCTCGATCTGAAGATCGAAGCCGTCGCGCGCAAACTCCCCCTTGAGCGGTTCGTTGCCATTGGGCAGCAGGACGGGTTCGCCCGCCTCGCCGAGCGCGACGAACTGGACCGCCCCTTCGGCGCCGCCGGCGCCGACCCCCTGTGCACCGCTGGAGGAAAGACCCTCGGCAGCGCCGTTCATTTGCGGTGGCGAGCTAATAGCACACCTCGCTTCCAACAGCGCCCCATCCACGCTGGGCTCCGATCCGCCGCCGTCCCGGACTGTGCGCTTCTGCCCGTCCTGGCCGCCGGCGAATGGCCAACATGGTCCCAAAATGATTATGGCACGGGATTAGGCGGCGCCGCCAAGCAAAAAAGACAAGGAAACCAAAGTTTTAAGTACAATTTGACGCGTATTTTAATAAAATTCACTGGGATTGGCGCGGCCGAGACGCTTTGACTGTGATCGTCATCACACCGTCCGTATTCGCTAGCCCGATTTGCGGTTTCGCGCAAGATGCGGCGGCGGGCGGGGGCAGTGCGCCTCCGCCCGCCGCGTCGAATCGGCGTGTCGGCTCGATCGGGCTCGATCGGGCTCGATCGGGCTCGATCCGGTCGTTGAGGCCGGTCAGCCGATCGGGCCGCCGCCCTGCTTGGTGATCATCACGACCGACGGCCGCGGCGGCATCCCGTCCTGGAAGTCCGGCCAGCGCGTCGCCGGATCGTCGAAGGACGAGACGCGCCCGAACTCGGCCCATTTCGACACGCCGGCGTCCGCCGGGTGCTGCACCGCGACGAACAGGGTTTCGCCGTCGTCGGTGAAGACCGGCCCGCAGAGCTCGGCGCCGACCGGACAACGGAAGAAGTGCCGGCCGCTGCCGCGCGCCGGCCCTTCCGTGTCGAGCGCCCAGAGCCCGTCGCAGCGGTTCGAATGCGACCCGGGCCGATTGCCGTCGGTCGAGATCCACAGTCGCCCGGACGGGTCGACCGCCGCATTGTCGGGATCGGTGAACCAGCCGTTCGCGGTCGTCTCGGGGCCCCATTGGGCGCCGACGTCCCCGGCCGGGTCGCCGCACATCACCAGCATCTCCCAGGTCATCGAGGCGGCCGCATGGTCGCCATAGGGCGCCGAAATCTCGATGATGTGGCCGTGGCCGTTCTCGGGGCGCGGGTTGGCGGCGTTGACCTGCTTGGCCGTGCGCTTCGAATTGTTGGTCAACATGACGTAGACCTTGCCGGTCGCCGCGTTGGGCTGCACGTCCTCCGGCCGGTCCATCGGCGTCGCGCCCAGCAGATCGGCGGCGAGCCGCGCGTCGATCAGCACGTCGGCCTGGCTCTGGAAGCCGTTCGCCGCCGTCAGCGGGCCCTGGCCGTGGACCAACGGCATCCAGTGCACCGTCCCGTCTGCGTCGAAGCGCGCGACGCTGAGTTCGCCGTCGTCCAGCAGGTCGCGGTTGGCCACCGGGTTCGCCGGGTCGTAGGCGCGCGCGGTGACGAAGCGGTAGACGTAGTCGAAGCGCTGATCGTCGCCCATGTAGAGGACAACGCGGCCGTCCCGGTTGACGATCGATTCCGCGCCCTCATGCTTGAAGCGGCCGAGCGCGGTGCGCTTGACCGGCGTCGAGGTCGGGTCCTTCGGGTCCACCTCGACGACCCAGCCGAAGCGGTTCGGCTCGTTCGGATGGCGGGCGATGTCGAAGCGCTCGTCGAACTTGCCCCAGGCGTACCATTGGCCCGGCACGCCGTAGCGCTTGAGAGACGCGGCCTCCGGGTGGGCGTCCAGCGCCTCCTCGCCCCAGAAGTAGCCGTGGAAATTCTCCTCGGCCATCAGATAGGTGCCCCACGGCGTGATCCCGCCGGCGCAGTTGTTGATGGTGCCGAGCACCTGGGTCCCCGCCGGATCGGCCGCGGTCTTCAGCCGGTCGTGCCCGGCGGCCGGCCCGCTGACGCGCATCGGCGTGTTGGCGGTGATGCGGCGGTTATAGGGGCTGCCCTGGACGACGAACCACTTGCCGGCGGCGCCGCGTCGGATCTCCAGGACCGAGCCGCCGTGGGCCGCCTGTTCGATGGCGACCAGATCGGCCGTCATGTCCTTGAAGCCTGCGTCCTCCTGATCGCCGACGCCGGGGAACATCAGCTCCTCGTTGGTGTATTCATGATTGACGCAGAGCAGCGCGCGGTCCTCCGACAGCGGCGCGACGCCGACATAATCGTTGTTGTAGCCGAACTGCTTGGCCTGAGCCGCGGCGGTCTGATTCTGCGGGTCGAAGGCCGGCGCGTCGGCTTCGACCGGGTCGCCCCAGCGGATAAGGATGTCGGCGTCGTATCCCTCGGCGACATGATGGGCCGCATCGACGCCGGCCTCGATCTCGCGGAAGGTGAAGCCGCTGGCGCCGGCGGCGCGCGCCTCGCGCTGGACCAGGGGCAAGGCGGTCGCGGCGGCGGCGACCGCACCGGCCGCCAGCGCGCCCTTCAGGAAGCGGCGGCGCGCCAGCACGTCGGCGAAGCGCGGCGCGGCGGACGGATTGGTCGGACTGTCGTCGGCGTGCTCGAGCCGGCGGTCGCGCGAGAGCCGGCGGTCGATCGCGGGCCGGTTGGAGGTTGCGTTGGTCATGGTCTGCTGCATCCCCTGTCTAGGCGGCGTCCGGCCGACGCCCCGCATTCTGGCGGCGGCGGCGCCTGTTGTCATGATGATGTGCGGGATAGCACGCGGGCTTGACGCGGCGATGACGCCGCCATGACGGCCCTGTTATGCGGGCGCCGGGGGACTCTTGCGATAATCCGATCCGGGCCAATATCCGTACACGGAAGCAGGGCCAAGCCTGCGCGGCGAGTCTCCGCCGCGGGGCGGCTTCGGCGAACGGGCCGCAGGGCGGCCTTGGCAAACGGAACGCAAGAGGGCGAGCGACATGGGCATGACCCGTCGGGAATTCGCGTTGAAGGGAGCCGCCGCGGCGGCGCTTATCGGGGGCGCGTCGGGGCTGACGACCGCGCCTCGGCCGGCTTTCGCCTCCGGCGACGCCGCCGGCGCGCAGACGCTCGACTTCAAGGTGCTGCGCGACGGTTCCGAGATCGGCAGCCACCGCTTGCAGATCCGCCAGGACGGCGAGCGCACGCTGGTCGACATCGACATCAATCTTGAGGTCGGCGTCGGGCCCTTGGTGCTCTACCGTTATGTTCACCAGAATCGCGAGGTCTGGGAAGACGGTCGCTTCGTGCGCTTCGAGTCCGTGACGGACGACGACGGCGACGAGTACGCGGTGACCGCGGAGCGTCGGGGCGGCGACATCGTCGTCGACCGCAAGCCGGCCGAGGACTATCGGATCGACGTTCCGGAAGTTCTGCCCACCAGCTATTGGAACGAGGCGACGGTTCGACAGCAGGTGCTGCTCGACACCCAGAAGGGTCGCAAGATGGAAGTCGCGGTCGAAGATCTTGGCTGGGACGAGGTCGAGGCCGGCGGCCAGATGGTCCGGGCGCGCAAGTACCGTCTCGACGGCGACCTGCGGCTCACGCTCTGGTACGACGAGACCGGCCGCTGGGTGAAACTGCTGTTCCCCTTCAAGGGCTCCACCGTCGAATATGTCATGCGCTGAGCCGGCCGACCCGCCGGCCGAAGGACGGGGAGGCCCGGCGGAGCCCGCGCTGCGCTTGGTGCTGGGCGACCAGCTTAGCCCTTCTCTGTCCGCGCTTCGGGACTTGGACCCGGACCGGGACGTGGTGCTGATGGCGGAACTCGCCTCGGAGACCGACTACGTCCCGCACCATCCCAAGAAGATCGCATTTCTGTTCGCCGCCATGCGGCATTTCGCGGACGAACTGCGCGCCGAGGGCGTGCCGGTGCGCTACGTGCGCTTCGACGACCCCGACAATGCGGGCGCCTTCGAGGGGGAGATCGCGCGCGCGCTGTCCGCCTGCGGGCTGGGCCGCGTGGTCTGCACAGCCTGCGGCGAGCATCGCTTGGACCGGGCCATGCGCGATTGGAGCCGGCGTCTCGGCGTCCCGGTCGAGATCCGCGAGGATGATCGCTTCCTGTGCGGGCGGGCGGAGTTCGCCGATTGGGCCGAGGGGCGCAAGAGCCCGCGGATGGAGCACTTCTACCGCGTGATGCGGCGCAAGACGGGCCTGTTGATGACCGCAGAGGGCGAGCCGGAAGGCGGCCGCTGGAACTTGGACGCGGACAACCGAAAGCCGCCCGACGCCAAGACCGGCGGCGGCCTCTTCCGGCCGCCGCAACCGCCGCGCTATGCGCCGGACGCGACGACGCAGGCCGTGCTCGCGCTCGTGCAGGAGCGCTTCGGCGACCGCTTCGGAGATCTCGCCCCGTTCGAGTACGCGGTGACGCGCGCCGACGCCGAGGCGGCGCTCGACGCCTTCGTCGCGGACCGCCTGCCGCTATTCGGCGACTACCAGGACGCGATGACGGGGGAGGAGGACTTCCTCTATCACTCCGTCCTGTCGCTTTATCTGAACGCCGGTCTGCTCGATCCGATGGCGGTGTGCCGCGCGGCGGAGCGGGCCTATCTGGAGGGGCGGGCGCCGCTCAACGCCGTCGAGGGCTTCATCCGGCAGATTATCGGCTGGCGCGAGTACGTCCGCGGGATCTACTGGCTGAAAGGCCCGGCCTACGGCGAAAGCAACCATTTCGGTGCGACGCGCGATCTGCCCGGCTTCTATTGGACGGGCGAGACGGAGATGGCCTGCCTCCGGCATGTCGTCGACGAGACGCGCCGACTCGCCTACGCGCACCATATCCAGCGGCTCATGGTCACCGGGACCTTCGCGCTGCTGGCCGGGATCGATCCGAAGCAGGTCTGCGCATGGTATCTGGCCGTATACGCCGACGCCTATGAATGGGTGGAGTTGCCCAACACCCACGGCATGGCGCTCTACGCGGACGGGGGCGTCATGGCCTCGAAACCCTACGCCGCAAGCGGCAAATACATCGACCGCATGTCGACCTACTGCAGGGACTGCGCCTACGATGTGAAGAAGCGGGAGGGGGCGGGCGCCTGCCCCTTCAATTACCTCTACTGGGATTTCCTGATGCGCAACGAGGCGGCGTTGCAGGGCAATCCGCGCATGGGCATGCCGCTGAAGACGCTGCAAAGGATGACGCCTGAGACCCGCGCGGCGATCCGGCGCGACGCCGCGCAGTTCCTCGAAACCCTTTGATAGAGACGGGAGACGCCGATGAGCAAGACCCGCCCCGAAAGCCCGATCTGGGTCACCGGCGCGAGCCAGGGCATCGGCGAGGCGCTGGCGCTCTACGCCGCGCGCGCCGGCGCGGAGGTGGCGATCAGCGCCCGCTCCGAGGAGAAGTTGGAGGCGGTGGCGGCGAAGGACCCCTCCGGGCGCATCCACGCCTTTCCCTGCGACGTGACGGACGCCGAGGCGGTGGCGCGGACCGTGGCGGCGATCGAGGACAAGCTGGGCCCGATCGGAACCGCCGTCCTCAACGCCGGCACCCATAAGGAGACGCCGGTGGACGACTTCCACGCCGCGGATGTGGAGGCGATCTTCCGCCTGAACGTCTTCGGGACGGCGCAGGTGTTGGAGGAGTTGATGCCGAAGATGGTCGCGCGCAAGAGCGGCCATCTGGCGCTCGTCTCCTCGGTGGCGGGCTATCGCGGGCTGCCGCGCGCCGCGGCCTATTGCGCCAGCAAGGCGGCGGTGATCGCGCTCGCGGAATCGCTGAAGATCGAACTCGACGGGCGCGGCGTTAAGATGCAGGTGGTCTGCCCCGGCTTCGTGCGCACGCCCCTGACCGACCGCAACGAATTCCCGATGCCTTATCTGATGGAGCCGGAGGATGCGGCCCGCCGCATCTGGGAGGGCCTCAAGAGCGACCGGTTCGAGATCGCCTTCCCGACCCGCTTCGTGATGCAGTTGAAGACGATGAAGGCGCTGCCGCCCGGTCTGTACTTCCCCATGATCCGCAAGGCCACGGGAATCGAATGAGCGCGCCCTCGCCGGACGAAATCCTTGCGGCGACGCGCCGCTGGGCCGACGCGTTTTCCAGCCTTGAGGCGGACGCTCTGGACCGGCTGCTGGCGCTGGCCGACCCCGCGCTGCGCTTTCGGGACCCGTTCAACGACGTGACCGGTCATGAACCGCTGCGGCGCATCTTCGCCCACATGTACGAGACCTGCATCGACCCGCGCTTCGAGGTGACGGACGTCGCGGCGAGCGCGCAGGCCGGCTACATCCGGTGGGTCTTCCGCTTTCGCCCCAAGGCGATGCGCCGCGGCCCCGAATGGCGCATTGACGGCATGTCGGAGATAAAGGTCGGCGCCGACGGATTGATCGTCGCCCACATCGACCATTGGGATTCCGGCGCGCAGCTCCTCGCCAAGCTGCCGGTTGTCGGCTGGCCCGTGCGCGCCGTCCTGCGCCGGCTTCGGGTCGCCTGAAAGACGAAGCGGGCGGCTACTCGGCCGCGGCGCGCTGCTCCAGCGCCGCGTGCGCGTCGTTGGCCGCTTGCTCGGCCGTGCCCAGCTTCTGGAACATGATCAGCGCGCGGCCGATTTCGAAGCCCCACTTGCTGACCGCCGCCTTGTTGATGACGACGCCGCCCGGCTGCAGGAACATCCAGTCGTCGAAGGCGACCCGCCACGTGGACTCGCCGACCGGAAGGTCGAACGTGTAACGCCAATTGAAGGCGTTGCCGGCGATCTCGCCCGTGGCGACGCCGACGACCCCTTCGGCGCTCCCTTCATAGGTCGCCTCACCGGTCTTCTTCAGCGTCCAGACCCGGCGTTCGGTCTCGCCGTCGGAATAGTCGAAATCCTCGACCAAGGTCAGCGTCTGCGATTGAGCGTCCCAACTGCCCTCGATGTCGACGGTGAACTGCCGGCGGATCGTTCCGAAACGATCCTCGAACACGCCCCACGCCTTCGAGCGTCCCTGGAAATACTCTTCCAGGACCAGCTTCGGCTCCGCGCCTTTGAAATCTTCGATCTTCATGCCGCTGCAACCCGTCAGTAGAAGCATCGCCGTTATCACTACGGCCAGTGTCCGCATCGCACCCTCGTTCCGACTTCGCGGTTCTGTCCGGCGTCTCAGACGCCGCCGGCCGCTTGTTGCGCATTCTGCGCCTCGATCCGCTCGCGCAGCGCCGCTTGGCGCGCCGCATCCAGCGGGTGGCTCCAAACCAGCGCGATCGCGCCGAGCTTGAAGACGATCGGGGCGAACCCGTACATCCAGGCCAAGGCCGTCGTGTCGCCCGCCTCGGCCGCGCTCACCGCCCCTTGCGTCATGGCCTGGGCGTCGAACCCCAAGGCCTCCAGCCCCGGGAAAGCGATCCCGACCGCGAGCGCGAGCGACAGCTTCGTCGCCATGCCCCACAGGGCGAAGTAGAGCCCCGTGCGCGCCGCCCCGCCGATCTCAGCGGTGTCGACGTCGACGACGTCGGCCTGCATCGACGGCGGCAGGGCCAGATCGGCCCCCAGCGCCAGCCCGGTCGCCACGCACACCGCGGCGAAGAGCCAGACGTCCCCGGGTCCCAGGAAGGGGGCGGCCGAGAACCAAAGGCAGGTCCAGACCATCGCCCCGCACCAGACCCGGTGCTTTCCGAACCGTCGCGCCAACCGCAACCAGAGCGGCAGACCGACGATCGCTGTGGAGAAATACGTGAGAAGCAGCAATCCGGATTGCTCCGGCGCCTGCAAATGATGATCAGCGTAGAGGAGGAACAGCGTCGCCGGCAGTCCGTTCGCCACCCCATTCAGGAGCCAGGCCCCGATCAGACGCCGGAACGGCCGGTTCAGGGACAGCACCTTGAGCCCTTGACGCCAATCCGTATGCGTCCGGTTTTCCGGCGGCGGATCGGGGACGAGGCGGAACAGCGCCAGCGCCGTGAGCGGCAGCGCGACGACCACCAGCAGCCCGACATAGCGCAGCCCGTCGGCGCGCTGCGCGTCGCCCGACCAGGCGGCGAGGCCGGCCGCGACCAGGGTGCCCGCCACCACGAAGCCTTCGCGCGCGGCGGCGATCCGGCTGCGTTCGTCGTAGTCGCGGCTGAGCTCCGCCCCCCAGGCGCTGTAGGGCAGCATCACCATGGTCCAGCCTAGGTAGAGCAGGAAGGCGGCGAGCGCGAGATGGCCGAGCCCCGCCCCCTCGCCCGGCGCGAACAGGAGCCAGGCCCCAAGCGCCGTCACCGGCGCGCCGGCCGCGATCCAAGGCCGCCGGCGCCCGAAGCGCCCGCCGGTCCGGTCGGACAAGGCGCCGATCACCGGATCGCTGACCACGTCCCAAATGCGGGTTGCGAACAGCACGGCCCCGACGGCGGACAGGCCGAGGCCCAGTTCCACCGCATAGTAGCTGGGAATCAGCAGGTACACCGGCAGGGTGGCCGCGGCGAGCGGCAGACCCAGAAGCCCGTAGGCGACGAGGCCCGTCGTCGCGAGCGTGCGGTCGGCCGACGGGGCCGCGGCCCCTTGGGGCTGGGCGGGAGAGGTCATGAGCCTGCAGCGCTCCGGGCCGGCGCGTCAGCGCTTCGCCAGCTGGATGCGCTGCACGTCGATCGAGCCCGCGCGGAAGCCCGCCTCGCAATAGGCGAGGTAATACTCCCACATCCGCTTGAACCGCTCGTCATAGCCCATCGGCTTGAGCCGCCGCCACGCCTCCTGGAAGCGCTTGTTCCATTCGGCCAGCGTGCGCGCGTAGCAATAGCCGAAGCCTTCCATGCCCTCGACGCTTAGGCCCGCTTCCGCACTCTGCGCCTTGAAGACCGTGGGGCTCGGCAGCATGCCGCCGGGAAAGATGTAGCGCTGGATGAAGTCCGGGCGGCTCTTGTAATACTCGAAATGCCGGTCGGCGATGGTGATCACCTGCAAGGCCGCGCGCCCGCCCTCCTTCAGGCGCCGCCGCAGCGCGTCGAAATAGATCGGCCAGTACTCCTCGCCGACGGCCTCGAACATCTCGATCGAGGCGATGCGGTCGTACTGGCCGTCGGTGTCGCGATAGTCCTGCAGGCGGATCTCGACCCTCTCGTTCAGCCCCTCGCGCTGGATGCGTTCGCGGGCGAAATCGTGCTGGGCCTGTGAAATGGTGATCCCGGTCACCTTGCAGCCGCGGGTCTTGGCCGCATGCTCCGCGAAGCCGCCCCACCCGCAGCCGATCTCCAGCACGTGATCCTCCGGGCGCGCGTCGAGCCGGTCGAGCAGCAGGTCGTACTTGCGGCTCTGCGCCGCCTCCAGCGTGGGGGCCCCGTCGTGGAAGGCGGCCGAGCTGTAGGTCATGGAGGGGTCGAGCCACTCCCGGTAGAAGGCGTTCCCGAGATCGTAATGGTAGGCGATGTTGCGCTGGCTGCCGCGCTTGCTGTTCTTGTTGAAGCCGTGCATCGCGCGGTGCAGCGTGCGGTATAGGGCGGAACCGCGCAGCACCTCGTCCAGCGCGTCGCTGTTCAGCGCGCCGACGGTCAGGAAGCTCGCCAGATCGTCGCTGTCGTAATCGCCGTCCATATAGCTCTCGCCGAGCCCCACATTGCCGCCCAGGATCATCCGGCGGGCCATGCGCGGATTGTGGATGCGAATGGCGCCGACCGGACCCGGCTCCGGGCCGGTGTAGCGCCGGCGCGCGCCTTCCGGCGTCGTCACGTCGAAGCTGCCGATATGAACCCGCTTGGCGAGTGCGAAGGCGAGCCGGCTGCCGATGGACAGCGGTCGGCGCGGCGGTTCGTCGATGGTCGGTTCGGCTGTCATCTTCGCGGTGGGGTCTTTGGTGTCCGTCTCGATGCTCATGGGCGGCGGTCCATCAGTTAACAGTACATTGTCGGGGCGCGCTATAGGCGTGCGGCGCAGCTCCTAACCCGTAACTTCCCGCTGCGGCGGCTCCGGCTTCGGGACGTATTTGGCGCCCTTCAGCCAGAGTTTGAGCGCCTCCCAGTGAATGGCTGCGGTCACTTTCAACGTCATCAGCGGGTGGCGCAGGATCGCCGCCGCCAGCGCGCGATCGGTGAGCGCCCGGCGTTCGCCGCGGTGCGCCGCGACAAGCATCGGCCGGCCCTCCGGATCGCTCTGGCGAATCAGCACGGCGAGACGCGCGTCCGGCGGCTTCATCTTGAAGCGATAGCGACCGCCCATGCGGTTGAAGGGCGAGACGTGAAACACCTTGTCCGTCGCGTGCTCGATCTCGGCCGAATCCGGATCGCACTCCAGCAGATAGCCGTGCTGCTCCCCGAAGGTGTTGGACACCTCGTAGAGGATCGCCCTCAGCCGACCGTCCGGCAGATAGCAATAGTAGACGCTCAGCGGATTGAAGACATAGCCCCACAGCCTGGGAAAGCAGAGCAGCCGGATCGGCCCGCCGGCGATGTCGACGCCGCGCGCCGCCAGCGCCGCCTCGACCCAGGGCCGCAAGGGGCTTCCGTCCCGAGGGCCGTGGTCGCTGTCCCGGAAGGACAGCACGGCGCGGCGATTGTAGCCGAACAGTTTCAGGCGACGGTCGAGCTCGGACAGCCGGTCGATGTCGAGCAGCAGGGAAAAGACGCGATACTCAAGCCGGTGGGTCATCGGCTGCAGGCGCTTGTGCACCACGCGGCCGAGATAGAGCGCGCCGTCCTCCGCCGGGGGTGACGCAGGGGGGGGAGCCGGGGGGGAGCGCGCCGGATCGGTCGTCACGCGGCCGTCTCCAGATCGTCGCGCCGGGCGTCGCGGCCGCCGCCGTCATCGCCGCCGCCGTCATCGCCGCCGCCGAGCACGGCCTGCATCGCATGCACCGGCTGAACCGCCCAGGGCGCCTCCGCGCCGAGGCGCCGCGCGACGGCGACCGCCGACCCGAGTCCGTCCTCATGAAAGCCGTAGCCGCAATGGGCGCCGCAATACCAGAGCCGGTCCCGGCCCTGGATCTCGGGCAGGCGGCGCTGGGCGGCGACCGCGTCGGCGTCGAAGACCGGGTGGTCGTAGCTCATCTCCGCGATCACGCAGTCGGGCCGGATTTCCTTGAACGGATTGAGCGTGACGAACAGGTCCTGCGCGTCGAGCGACTGCAGGCTGTTCATCCAGTAGCTCACGGCGACCTGCCGCTCCCGCTTCAGATTGCAGCCGGCCATGTAGTTCCAACTGGACCAGACGGCGCGACGCTTCGGCATTTGGGCTGCGTCGGTATGCAGGATGGCGTGGTTTTCCTGATAGCGGAAGGCGGAGAGGATCGCCTGTTCGCGCGGGCTCGGATCGCTGATCATCGCCAACGCCTCATCGCCGTGGCAGGCGAGCACCGCTTCGTCGAAGCGCTCGACCCGACCGTCGGCCAACTGCAGTTCGACGCCGTCGTCGGCCCGCGTGACGCGCACCACCTTGGCGTTCGCCTCCACACGGGGCAGGTCGGCCGCCATCCGCTTGACGTACTCGCGGCTGCCGCCCTTCACGGTCCACCATTGCGGCCGGTCGGCGACCTGGAGCAGGCCGTGATTGTCGAAGAAGCGGATGAAGCTGTCAGCCGGGAAATGCGTCATGGTGGAGACCGGACAGGACCAGATCGCCGCCGCCATCGGCAGCAGATGGTCGTCCATGAAGGCCTGGCTGTAGCCGAACTCCTGCAGGAAGCCGCCCAGGCTCATATGCGCGCACGCCCCGCCGGCGAGCGCCGCCGGCGCCTGCTTGTTGAACCGCAGGATGTCGCGGACCATCCGATGGAATCGCGGCCGCAGCAGGTTGCTCTTTTGCGCGAACAGGCTGCGAAGCGTCCCGCCGCCATACTCCATCCGGCCCTCGTCCAGGGTGACGGCGAAGGACATGTCGGTCCTGATCCGCTCCACCTCCAGGTGATCGAACAGGCCGATTAGGTTCGGATAGGTGCGTTCGTTGTAGACGATGAAGCCGGTGTCCACGGCGATCTCCCCGCCGCGCCCGTCCGGCGCATCGACCGTGTTCGAATGTCCGCCGATATAGGCGTTGCGCTCGAACAGGGCGACCTCGTGTCGGCGGTTCAGCAGCCAGGCGGCGCCCAGCCCCCCGATCCCGCCGCCGACGACGGCGATCTTCCTGGCGCGTACGCGATCCGACATCAGGCGGCCCCCTTGATTTCCTGATAGGCGTCGAGCGCGATCTGGCGCGCCCGGCCGTGATCTACGATGGGCCGCGGATAGGTGCGGCCCAGTTCCACTTTCGCCGCCGCCAGCGTCCGCGCGTCCGCCGTCCAGGGCGCGTGGATGAGCTTGGTCGGCAGCGCTTTCAGCTCGGGGACCCAGCGGCGCACATAGGCCCCGTCGGGATCGAACTTTTGCCCTTGTGTCACGGGATTGAAGATTCGGAAATAGGGGGCGGCGTCCGCGCCGCTGCCGGCCGTCCATTGCCAGTTCGCCGCATTGTTGGCGAGGTCCGCATCGACCAGCGTGTCGCGGAACCACGCCTCGCCGCGTCGCCACGGGACGAGCAGGTCCTTCACCAGGAAGGAGGCGGCGGCCATGCGCACCCGGTTGTGCATGTAGCCGGTCTCCCAAAGCTCGCGCATGCCGGCGTCGATCAGCGGGTAGCCGGTGAGCCCGCGCGTCCAGGCGCGGTAGCCGGCCTCGTCCTCGCGCCAGGGGAAGGCGTTGAACTTGCTCTGATAGTTTTCGCGCGGCAGCTCCGGATTGTGGAACAGCAGATTGTGGTTGAAGTCGCGCCAGCCGATCTCCCGCAGAAAGGCCCAGACGCCTTGCTCCGCCGCGGCGTCGGCGCGTCCGGCGTCGCGCGCCCAGCGCCAGACCTGGCGGGGCGAGATCTCCCCGAAATGCAGATGCGGCGACAGGCGCGACACGCCCCCCTCCGCGGGCCGGTTGCGGGCCTCCTGATACCGCGCCACGGGGCCGTCCAGGAAGGCCTTCAGGCGCGCCCGGGCCCCTTGCTCGCCGGGCGTCCAGGCCGCGCGCAGGCCGCCCGCCCAGTCCGGCGCCGTCGGCGTCAGCCCCCAATCCTTGAGGCGCGCGCTCTCCGTCAAAGCGTCGCGCGGCGCGCTCTTCAGCGCTTTCGGGGCCGGCAGCGGCTCGTCCGGTTCGCCCAGCGCCACTTCCGCCTTCCAGAACGGAGTGAAGACGCCGTAGGGGCCGCCTTGCTTGGTCTTGACCTCCCACGGCTCGCGCAGGAGGCCGCCGGGGAAACTCTCGGCCGCAACGCCGTCGGCCTTCAAGGCCGCCTTGATCTGCGTATCGACCGCGATGCCCCAGGGTTCGTAGCGGCGCTGCCAATAGACGGCGTCGGCCTCGACGGCGCGGGCCAGTCGCGGCACGATCTCCTCCGCCGGGCCGCACGCCAGATGCAGCGGCGCGCCCAGCGCCGCCAGACGCCCGGCCAGCGCCTGCAGGCTGTGGTGCAGCCACCAGCGGCTGGCGGCGCCCAGGGCCAGATCGCCCGCGGCTTCGTCTTCCAGGATGTAGAGCGGCAGGATCTCCGCGTCGCGCGCGGCCGCTGCGGCCAGCGCCGCGTGGTCGCTCACCCTCAGATCGTTGCGGAACCAGACGACGGCGCGCGGGACGTCCTTGGCGGCGCGCGGTGCGCGATGCGTCTCGGCGGATTGCTGCATGGACCTAACGGCGACCTCTCGAACGCATTCAACTACAGATACGACCCCATCCGGGTTGTTGGATTACCGCGCGCGGACTTTATCGCGCGGCGGTGATCCGCGAAGTGGGCGGCGGCGTATCAAAGGCAGATCGGGGCGACCCGATCGGCTGATGGTAGACCCTTCCCCCCACATCTACCAACGGCGTTGCCGGGCCGAAGCGTTCTGCGCTTCGGCCCGGTTCTTTTCCAGACGCCCGCGCCCCACCGTCACACCGCCCGCAGCAGGCGGCTGCGCGGAAAGCTGTAGACCTTGCGCGGCCCCAGCAGGTGCGCGCGAAAGCCGTCCGCGTAGAGCCCCGCGATCGCGCGGTCCAAGACGTTGAGCCCGCCCGTATAGGCGCCGAAGGCCGGCAGGATCGCGCGCCGTCCGTCCTCCACGAAACAGCGTGCGCTGATCCGCCGCCCGCGCTGCGCCACCGCGGCCTTCGGGTGATAGTGGCCTGAGACTTCGCCCGCGGCGGGCTGCGCCAGCGCCTCGTGCCGAAAGACCAGCGGGCCGTCGGTCAGCGCGTCGCAGACGACCCGACCGCCCAAATCGCCCGGCGGAGCGGGGTCGTGATTGCCGGCGATCCAGATCCACTCATCGCAGGCGGCCGTCAGGCGCCGCACGGCGGCGCGGTCCTCTTCGCAGAGCCGGTCGGCGGCGTCCGCGTCGTGGAAGCTGTCGCCCAGGCAGATCACGCGGGCCGGCCGGCGGCGCGTGATGGCGTCCGCCAGCAGGCCGAGCGTCGTGCGGCTGTCATAGGGCGGCAGCAGTTGGCCGCGTCGGGCGAAGCTCGATCCCTTTTCCAAATGCAGGTCCGCGACGACCAGCGTCTCGCGGGCCGGCCAATAGAGCGCGCCGGACGGCTCCGCGGTCAGCCGGGCGCCGTTCAGCGCGATCTCCGCCCCCAGCGACACCCGGCTCACCGGCGTCCCCCCGAATCCAGCGACTTGAGGACCGGCGTCGCGATCATCTGCGGGGCCACCTGCCAGAGCGAGCCGTTGTGGGACTTTTCAGACTCGGTCACCTGACCGACCAGCATCAGCGGCGGGTCGCCCGGCCGCGGCTCCACGGGCAGGAACAGCCGGTGCGTTCGGCGCTGCGGCCCGGATGGGCCGTCATAGAGACTGATTGCATAGACCGGCCCCCCGCGGCGTTGGCATTCGCCGAACAGCGCGACGATGTGCGCACGGTACGGGCCGTCGGGCGCGCCCTCCGCCAGATAGCGGCCGGTCGGATCGATCCCTTGCGCGACATTGGTCCCGACCAGCCGGAAGAAGAACCGCTCGGGCCCATGGATTTCGACCAGCATCAGGAAAGGCAGGATCTTCGGGATGTCGACCGGATCGATCGCGCCGCGCGGCGGCCGGCCGCCGGCCGCGGGGCGCTTCGCCGCCCAATAGACGTAGAGATCGGCGAGGCGAGGCTCCTCGATCTCGCCGACATCCGCCGGCGCGTTTTCCGCAGGTTGCATCCCAGGCGGGCCTCCCCCGTAGGTTCGAGCGGGATCATAGGCGCTCGCCATGCGGGTCACAACGGCAGTTCGGCGTGCATCGGGCCGCCCATCGCCTCCTCGATCAGGGCGGCCTCCAGCTCGGCGCTCGCCTCCTCCAGCAGGTCCTCGACGGCCGCGTCGGCGGCGACCTGCTCCTTGCCGACCTCCAGGAGGATCGGCACGGCCAGCGGCGAGACCCGGTCGAGCCGCCGATGGACGATCCCGCCGGCGGCGGTGCGGCGCAGGAACTCCGCCAGCCGGCCGACGTCGATCAGCCCGCCCTTGGCGTCGTCGCGCGCGGCGCGCAGCAGCACATGGTCCGGTTCGTGCCGGCGCAGCACGTCGTAGATCAGATCGGCGCTGAAGGTGACCTGACGGCCGGTCTTCTCCGTTCCCGGCAGCTTGCGCTCGATCAGGCCGGCGACCACGGCGACGTTGCGAAAGGTGCGCCGCATCAGAGAGCTTTCCTCCATCCAGGCCTCCAGATCGTCGCCCAGCATGTCCTCGTCGAAGAGCGCCGCCATGTCGTCCGCCAGATGCAGCGACCAGACGGCGATGACGTAGTCGCTGGCGACGAAGCCGAGCGGCCTGAGCCCCATCCGCTCCATCCGCCGGGTCAGCAGCATGCCCAGCGTCTGGTGCGCATTGCGCCCGGCGAAGCTGTAGGCGACGAGATACTCCTTCTCGGCGCGCGGGAAGGTCTCGACCAGCAGCCCGTCGCGCGGCGGCATGACGGAACGCCATTGCTGCAGACGCAGCCACTCGCGGGTCTGCTCCGGCAGATCGGCCCAGCGCGACGGGTCTTCCAGCACGGCGCGCACCCGCTCCGACAGATGCGTGGTGAAGGGCATGCGCCCGCCCATATAGGCGGGCACCTTCGGCTCGCCCCCGGGCGCGCGGCTCACCTCGATCCAGCTCTCCCGCATGCCGTCGAAGCGCAGCAACTGGCCGGCGAAGACGAAGCTGTCGCCGGGCTGGAGCTGGCTCGCGAAATACTCCTCCACCTCGCCGAGGACGGCGCCGCGCTTCAGGCGCACCTTGAGCGTCGGGCTCTCCACGATGGTTCCGATGTTCATCCGGTGCCGGTGCGCGACGCGCGGCGAGGCGACCTCGTAGCGCCCGTCGGCCTTGTGGAACAGCCGCCGCCAGCGATCATAGGTCTTCAGCGCGTAGCCGCCGTCCGCGACATAGCGCAGCACGGCCTCGAAGGTTTCGCGGTCGAGCTCCTTGTAGGGCGCGGCGCACGCGATCTCCGCGAACAGCTCGTCCGCCGTGAAGGGCGCGGCGCAGGCGAGGCCCAGGATGTGCTGCGCCAGCACGTCGAGGCCGCCGGGCTTCGGCGGCTCGCCGTCCAGCGTCCGCGCGCGCAGACCCTCGATGGCGCAGCGGCATTCCAGCACCTCGAACCGGTTGCAGGGGGTCAGCAGCGCGCGGCTCGGCGCGTCCAGCCGATGGCCGGCGCGGCCGATGCGCTGGATCAGGCGGCTCACCCCTTTCGGCGGTCCGACCTGGATCACCAGATCGACCGCCGCCCAGTCGATCCCGAGGTCGAGCGACGAGGTGGCGACCACCGCGGCCAGATCGCCGCGCGCCATCGCCGCCTCCACCTTGCGGCGCTGCTCGCGCGCCAGGCTGCCGTGATGCAGGGCGATCGCCAGCTTGTCCTCATTCACCCGCCACAGCTCCTGGAACAGCAGCTCCGCCTGGGCGCGGGTGTTGACGAAGACGATGCTGGTCCCGGCGCGTTTGATCTCCTGATAGATCTCCGGCGCCGCATGCAGCCCGTAGTGACCGGACCAGGGCAGGCGCTCCTTGGTGTCGAGGATGCGGATCTCCGGCTCCACCGCTCCGCCGCCTTCGATGCGCCGGACCGACGCGGCGTCGGCGGTCGGGCTCAGCCACTCCGCCAGCGCCTCCGGCCAGGCGACGGTCGCGGACAGGCCGACGCGGCGCATCCCCGGAGCCAAGCGCTGCAGACGGGCGAGGCACAGCGCGAGCTGGTCCCCGCGCTTGGTTCCGGCCAGCGCATGCGCCTCGTCCACCACCACGGTCTTCAAACTGGCGAAGAACTCCGCCGCGTCGGGATAGCTGACCAGCAGCGCCAGGCTCTCCGGCGTCGTCAGCAGGATGTGCGGCGGGTCCTCGCGCTGGCGCTTGCGGCGGTTCTGGGGCGTGTCGCCGGTGCGGGTCTCGACCCGGACCGGCAGGCCCATCTCCTCGACCGGCGCGGTCAGGTTGCGCGCGATGTCGACCGCCAAGGCCTTCAGGGGCGAGACATAGAGGGTGTGCAGGCCTTCCCTTTCCGCCGCCTCTGCGAGGTCGATCAGACTGGGCAGGAAGCCGGCCAGCGTCTTGCCGCCGCCGGTGGGCGCGATCAGAAGCGCGTGGGCGCCGTCGCGCGCGGCCTGGCGCATCGCGTGCTGATGCGGGTGCGGGCGCCAGCCGCGGCCGGCGAACCAGTCGGCGAAGCGCGCCGGCAAGGGCGGCGGCTCGCTTTCGGGGGGCTGTCGGACGGATGCGGGATCGGCCATGATGGGCAAGACTATAGCGGGCGAGACGGCGGTGACCATGAGCGACGACGCGGCGGCGGATCCCGCCGGCTTCTTCCCGGACGGCTATGTCGCGGCGCGCCGCGCGTTTCTGGAAGCGGCGGCCCGGGCCGGGGCGGAGATCGACGGCCGGCGCCATGAGGAGGCGCGCGCCCCGGCCGGCGAGGCGCTGTGGATGGACGCCGCCCGGATCGGCCCGCAGCGGCCGCGCCGGATGCTGCTGATCCTTTCCGGCGTGCACGGGGTCGAAGGGTTCTGCGGCTCCGGCGTGCAGACCGGAACGCTGCGCCGGCTGGCGGAGGCGGCGCCCCTGCCGCCGGAAACCGCGCTCGTGATGATCCACGCGGTGAACCCCTACGGCTTCGCCTGGTTGCGGCGGGTGAATGAGGACAATGTCGACCTGAACCGGAACTTCATCGATTGGGCGGCCGGCGCCCCGCCGACCAATCCGGGCTATGCGGCGCTGCGCCCGATCTTCTGTCCGCAGGAGTGGGACGCCGACGCCAATCTCGCCGCCGCCGACGCCAAGCGCGCGGAGATCGGCGAGCGCGCCTGGCGCGCCGCCCATTCCGGCGGCCAGTACGAGGACCCGGCCGGGATCTTCTATGGCGGGACGGGACCCGTCTGGTCGCAGCGCGCGCTGTTCGACCTGCTGGACGCCCACGTCGCCGGCGTGGAACGGCTGGCGATCGTCGATCTGCACACCGGCCTCGGGCCGCCGGGGCATGGGGAACGCATCGCGATGCACGATCCCGGCAGGCCCGCCATGGCGCGCGCGCGGGCCTGGTTCGGCGGCGACGTGACCTCGACCATCGCCGGCGATGCGGTGACCGCGCCCTTGAGCGGCACGGCGCTCGAGGGGATCGAGCGGCGCTATCCGGCGATCGAGACCACGGCGATCGCGCTGGAGTTCGGGACGATCGACAATCGGCATGTCCAGCTCGCCGTGCGCGCCGACAATTGGCTGCACGGCCAGGGGGCCGCGCGCGGATTGCTGGACGATCCCGCGGGCTATTGCATCAAGCAGCAGATCCGCGACGCCTTCTATCCGGCCGACCCGGACTGGAAGCGCGCGGTCTGGCGGCGGGCCGTCGCGACGCAGCGCGCCATGCTGGCCGGTCTCGCCGGGCCTTAGAGCCTGATGATATCCTACGGATCCACCTGAGACGCCGCTTTCGGTTTCCTGGCTAGGAGCGGCGCGCGCGGCGATGCGGGACATCGCAAGCGCGACGCGACGACGACCAGGGAGCCGAAAGCGGCGCCTTCGGTCAGTTTTCCGGGCCCCCGGACCGCCCAAGCGCCCTGGGGAGGCCGCTTGACGATGAACCACATCGCCTGCACGGCCTCTCCTAGCCGGAAACCCGGAAAACCGATCTCAGGTGGGTCCGTAGGATATCATCAGGCTCTAGCGCCCGTCAGGCGCCGCCCCAAATCGGATGGTCGGCGTCGACCGCCTCCTGAAAGCTGTAGACCATCACGACGGTCAACGCGCCTGCGGCGTCCAGCAGCGGCAGGAAGAGGGAGACGTCGGCCACGGGAACGCCGTTCACCTTGCGGAAGATGTCGCGGATGCAAATCGGCTCGGCGCGGTCGACGACCGTCTGGTAGTTGGAGAGCACGACCTTTTCGGAGCTTCCGAAATACCCTTCGGCCACCGGCCGGCCGGTCGGGTCGAAGCCGCGGACTGCGACCTCCCGCGTGCCGACCAGCCGATAGCGAAAGCGATCCGGCGGCGGGACGCACTCGACAATCTGGACGCCCGGCAGCGCCTTCGGGAAGTCGCTCGGGTCCATGTCGGCCTTCGTCGCCAGTCCTGTGGCCGAGGCGTGCGCGCGCCAATAGGCGAGCAGGTCGGCGCCGGGCCCGTCGAGCGCCTGATCGATCTCCGCACCGGTGAGGATCTGCTTCGCCGTCATCGCCCCGTCGCCGCGCCTGTCTCTTGATACCGCACGAGGCTCGACCGGACCAGTCGGTTCGGCGCCGCCCCCGGTGGACAGCGCGGGCGAATCGGGCGACAGTCCGGCCGTATAAAGGGGACTCCGCCCGAGATCGATGCGATTCGCGCATCGGCCACCCTGGCGGGAGGCGGAGCCCCGAGAGGCGGGAGGTCCCCATGGCCGACAAACCCACCGAGGCCGTCGCCGGGCCGGCGGTCGAGCAGGACGCGTTCGTCGCCGAGCATAAGCGCAAGGCGATGACGCTGTTCCTGGACGCCTGGGACGAGGCCTGCGCGCAAGGGATTCCGAGCGACCTCCTGTCCGAAGTCTGCCTCTATCTCGCGCTCACCGATCTGGTGGAGGATCGCGGGGAGGAGGACGTGGCGGCCATCATGGAGGCCTTGCCGGAGCGCGTGCGCGCCGGCGACTTCACGCTGAACGAAGAGCGGCACTGAGCCGCGCGACCGTGGCTTCCAGCGCCTCGGCCGCGTAGGGCTCCGACGCCCCGACGCCCCAGACCGGCCCGGGCCAGGCGGCGTCCCCCGCGAAGCGCGCGATGACATGGACATGCAGCTGCGCCACCATGTTGCCGAGCGCCGCGACATTCATCTTGTCCGCCGACCAGGCCTGCTGCATCGCCGCCGACAGGCGCGTGATCTCGGCCAACAGTTGGCGCTGATCGGCCTGGGTCAGGCCGTGGATCTCGCGCACGCCCGCGCGCCGCGGGATCAGGATCGCCCAGGGATAGCGCGCGTCTTTCATCAGACGCAGGCTGCTGAGCGTCAGCTCCGCCACCGGCGCCGTATCCGCCTCAAGCCGTGCATCCAGCGTGAAATCCGCCATGGCGCTCCTCCTGCTCGCTTGCGGGGCGTGCGGGGATCACGCTAACTGCTTCCCATGGTTCTGCAACCCGATCCGGACCCCAATCGGCCGCCCCCCGATCCGCGCACGGACCCGGCCGGCTTTCTGCGCGCGCTGTTCGAGGCGGCGCTCGGCGCCGCCGATCCGACCGTCTGCGTTCCCCCGCATCTGCCGGATGCGCCGACCGGCCGCACCGTGCTGGTCGGCGCCGGCAAGGCGTCGGCCCTGATGGCGCAGGCGATCGAGCGGGCCTGGCCGGGGGATCTCTCAGGCCTCGTCGTCACCCGCTACGGGCACGCCGTCCCCTGCGAGCGGGTGGAGGTCGTGGAGGCCGCCCACCCGACGCCCGATGCGGCCGGGGAGGCGGCGGCGCGGCGCATTCTGGCCCTGGCCGAAGGGTTGGGGCCGGACGACCTGATGCTTTGTGCGATCTCCGGCGGGGGGTCGGCGTTGCTCTCGCTGCCGGCGCCGGGGCTGACGCTCGAAGACAAGCAGGCGGTCAACCGCGCGCTGCTCGCCTGCGGCGCACGGATCGACGAGATCAATTGCGTGCGCAAGCATCTCTCAGCGATCAAGGGCGGGCGGCTGGCGCGGGCCGCGGCGCCGGCGCGGATCCATGCGATCCTGATCTCCGACGTGCCGGGGGACGATCCGGCGGTGATCGCCTCCGGCCCCACGGTTCCCGATCCGACGCGCTTCGCGGACGCGCAAGCCGTGCTGGCGCGCTACGGGATCGAGCCGCCGGCTGCGGTGCGCCGCCACTTGAAGGCGGCCGCCGACGAGACGCCGAAGCCCGACGACGGTTTGTTCGCGCGGGTCGAGACGCGCATGGCCGCCGCGCCCATCCAGTCGCTGCAGGCCGCGGCGGAGGCGGCGCGGACGGCCGGCGTGACGCCGCTGATCCTGGGCGACGCGATCGAAGGGGAGAGCCGCGAGGTCGCCCGCGCGCTGGCGGGGATCGCACGATCCGTGCGCGCGCACGGGCAGCCCGTGCGACCGCCGGCGGTGTTGCTCTCCGGCGGGGAGACGACGGTCACCATGCGCGGCGACGGCTCGGGCGGGCCGAACGCGGAACTGGCGCTCGCGCTGGCCCTGGCGTTGGAAGGGGACGGCGACGTCTGGGCCATCGCCTGCGACACCGACGGAGTCGACGGGGCGGCGGAGGTGGCCGGCGCCGTGATCGGGCCGGAGACGCTGGCCCGGGCCGAGCGCGCAGGCGTCGACGCGGCGTCGGCGCTGGCGCGCAACGACGCCCACGGCTTCTTCGCGGCGCTGGGCGATCAGGTGGCGCCCGGCCCGACGCTGACCAACGTGAACGATTTCCGGGCGGTGCTGGTGCTCTAGGCGTCCGCCTGCAGCTTGCCGGCGGAGATCATCGCGCAGACGCCGACCGCGCCCAGCATGACGAGCGAGAACAGCCCGGCGAAGATCGAGCCGGTCTGCATCAGATCCATCACGACGTCCGCCGTCAGCCCGGCGCAGATCAGCAGTCCGCCGCCGTAGCTCATCCAGTCGCGGTCGAGATAGAGGCCGACGGCGATCACCGCGACGGCGACGATCGCCACGGCCCAGGGGCCGGCGACCAGATTGAGCAGATAGACGAGCAGGAGCGCGGCGACGAACAGGAGCCCGGCGAGCGCCGACGTGGGCAGCGACCTCATCGATGATCCTCCCCCTATGCGATGCGAAAGGACTGCCGGCGAAGTATCGCCGCAGCCGGCGCGGGGTTCAAGGGCCGGAAAGCCGCCCTCAGACCGCCGCCCCCAGACCGCCGCCCTCAGACCGCCGCTTCGCCGTAGTAGAGGCTCTGCACGTGCTTCGCCTCGGCGAAGAAGAGATAGCGCTCCGCCGCCAAGCCGACGGCGGCCGTGACGAGCGAGAGCGCGACCAGCGCCGTCTGCCCCCAGCCCTCGGCGTAGCCGGCGAGCCAGACCGCCAGCATCGGGAAGACGAAGGTCCAGACCAGCGCGATGCGGCGCAGGCGGCCGGCGTGCTTGCGCGCGATGCGGAAGCCCATCTCGCGCATCAGGTAGTTGGATTCCGTGTGCGGCGCCTCGAGGAGGTTGACCGCCTCGACGTCCGGCCCGCCGAGCCCGGTGGCGCTGGCGGCGGTCGAGACCGGCGCCGCCTTCGCCGCGCGGCGCCAATAGCCGAGCTTCGCGATCAGCGCCGCCAACAAGAGCGTGGAGACGGTCGAGCCGATGCGCTCGTCCGCAAAGCCGAGGCCGTGCGCGACGGCGTGGAACAGCACCGCCCCGCTGGCCGGGCCGAGCAGCAGATAGCCCGCCGGCGTCCAGCCGGTCGCCCACATCGGCACCGCCTTCAGCGAAGCGTAGATCATCGCCGTACAATAGAGCGTCGCCAGCGCGGAGAGCGCGGCCAGCGCGGCGAGCGCGCTTTCCAGCGCCGACCCCGTCTCCGCCTGCGTCAGCCGCAGCAGGCCCCAGCCGCCGATCGGCAGGAAGGTCCAAACGGCCAGCACGCCCTCGCGGCTGAGCCAGGAGCTGCGCCATTGGCTGAGCGCGCGCCACGCCCGCTCCGGATGGCCCAGATGGAAGGTGGAGGCGAGCAGGCCGACGACGATCAACGCCAGCGCCGGCCCCAGCGTCAGCGCCGTGACCAGCGGCGAGCGCGGCAGAAGCCCCATCGCGTCGAACAGCGCGGCGACGACGATCAGCCCGTAGCCCGCGCCCGAGGCGGTGGTGAAGAGGATGACGGATTTCGCGGGATGCATGGGCGTGTCAGCGCGGGCGGGGGCCCGGGCTCTCCTTCGGTGCGCAGCGCTTACAGCTTGCGGAAGATCCAATTGGCCCCGAAGCCGGCGAAGCCGGCGATCAGGATGGCGGCGAGGCCGTAATAGGCCGGGTAACTGTGGGCGGCGCGGAACACCTGCGCCCCGAACCCCTCCTTGTTGACGAACAGCGGCGTGGTCTGGGCGCTGACCACCTCGCCGCCCTGCACCAGCAGCGTCTCGACCGTGTAGGTGCCGACCGGCACGTTGGCCGGTATCAGCACCGTGGTGCGGAACAGCCGACCGCCGCGCCACTCCACCACGCCGGGATCGCGGGTGTAGTGGCCGATGCGGACCTTGTTGCGGATCAGCGCCTCGGCGAAGCTCTCCGAGCCCTCGGCCTGCTGTCCCGGCATGAGGCGAAGCCGGATGTTCTCCACCCCGATCTGGTGGCGGCTGAGCGCGGTCTCCGGCAGGTCGAGCCCCTGCAGGTCGGCCGTCGCGGCCATGTGATAGAAGGCGGGCACGCCGCGGAAGGTCGCGTCGTCCCGGTTGATCCAGATGCCGGCGACCCGGTCCTTGCGGCGGACGACCACGTCTTCCTTGGGGCCGTGGACGACGACCACCACTTCGCCTTCGCCGTCGATCGAGCCGAACAGCAGCAATTCCGTGCCCGTGAAGCCGGCGGTGATGGCGACCAGATGGTCGTCCAGATCGGCGACCAGCCGCTCGGCCGCCTGGGCCGGCGGCGGCGTGGGCGCGAACCAGTAGGCGCCCGCCGCCGCGCCCGCGACAGCGAGCGCGAGGCCGAGGCTTGCGAGGCCGCGTCGGATCGCCCGGGACGCCATCGCTCAATGCCCCCCGATCGCGCCGATGCTGTAGAGATCCTCGGGCTCCAGCACCAGGTCCATCAACAGCTTGCCGCACACCGCCAGCACCATCAGCGCCAACAGGCCGCGCAACTGCTCGCCCTTCAGCTTGGCGCCGATCTTGGTGCCGAACTGCGCGCCGACGACGCCGCCGATCAGCAGCAGCAGCGCCAGCACCACGTCGACCGTCTGGTTCAGCGTCGCCTGGAAGAAGGTGGCGTTGGCGGTCACGAAGATGATCTGGAACAGCGAGGTGCCGACGACCACGTTGGTCGGCATGCCGAGCAGATAGATCATCGCCGGCACCATCACGAAGCCGCCGCCCACGCCCATGATGGCCGAGAGCACGCCGACGAAGAAGCCGATCCCGATCGGCAGCAGCGCGCTGATATAGAGCTTCGACTTGCGGAAGCGCATCTTGAAGGGCAGGCCGTGCAGCCAGTTGTGCTGGTGCAGCTTGCCGCGCCCGCGGCTGTGGCCCTTGCCGCGCGCGCGCATCACGGCGCGCACGCTCTCCGCCATCATCAGCCCGCCGATGATCCCGAGGAAGATCACGTAGGAGAGCTTGATCACCAGGTCGATCTGACCCAGCGTCTGCAGCCATCGGAACAGATAGACGCCCAGCGTCGAGCCGACGAAGCCGCCGATCAGCAGCATGAAGCCCATCTTGAAATCGACGTTGCCGCGCCGCCAATGGGCCAGCACGCCGGAGACGGAGGAGGCGACGATCTGGTTCGCCTCGGTCCCCACCGCGACCGGCGAGGGCACGCCCAGGAAGATCAGCAAGGGCGTCATCAGGAAGCCGCCGCCGACGCCGAAGATGCCGGACAACAGCCCGACCGCCGCCCCCATCCCGAGGATGAGGAAGATGTTCACCGACATCTCGGCGATCGGCAGATAGATGTGCATCGGCGCGCCGTCCCCGCAGCCCTGCCCGGACTCATCCCATCCGGCTCCGACCCGGCCCGCTTGCGAGCGCGCGAGTCCGGTTGCGAGCGCGTGCGTCCGGCGCGCGCACGCGAAGGGCGGATAGGGCGATATCCCCTTGAGACTTGCAACAAAACGCGGTTTCGTAGCGTCCGTCAATGCGACCGACCGTCCTGGCCCCGGCGAAGCCGCCCGGCTGGCCCGATTGAGGCGGCTGGCCCGCGCGGACGGGGAGAAAAGAGGAGCCGATGGCCGACGACCATCCCGCCGACGAACATCACGCCGACGAGCATCACGCCGACGACCATCACCTGGACGCGACCGGCCTCAAATGCCCGCTGCCGGTCCTCAAGGCCCGCAAGTTGGTCAAGGGCCTGGCGCCCGGCGCCGTGCTGCGCGTCGAGGCCACAGACCCCGGCGCCCCCGCCGACTTCGAAGCCTTCTGCGCGGCCCAGAACTGCGCGCTCCTGGAGACCAGCGAAGCCGACGGCGTCTACACCATCCGCCTGCGCAAGGGGTGAGCGGCGCGGTCCGCGTCTATCCGGCCCGCCTTAGCAGCGCGCCTCGCATCGCACCGCCTGCCATGCGCTGACGAAAGTCAGCGCCCACGCCTGAGAGTCGGCGACGCGCCCGGAAAATAGTATTGTGTCCCCGTTTTGCAAATAGTATTGTGTCCCCGTTTTGCCCACGCCTGAGAGTCGGCGACGCGCCCGGAAAATAGTATTGTGTCCCCGTTTTGTAGTATTGTGTCCCCGTTTTGTAGTATTGTGTCCCCGTTTTGTAGTATTGTGTCCCCGTTTTGTGTCCGTAAAACGGGGACACAATACTATTTTAAAAAACAGGGACACAATACCATTTTTGAATGGCGGCGGCACTATACTATTTTCACTATTTTCCGGCCTGCCGCTGGCTCTCAGGCGTGGGCTCTGACTTTCATCGGAGCGGGGGGCGAGCGAGGGGCGCGGCGGCGTGAGGTTTGCGCCGTCGCCGTGGTCTCTACGGGGCGCGGGGCGGCGTCTCCGCGGGCGCTCTCAATCCGCCTGATTGGAGCTCTTGTACATTTCGGTGATGGAGACGGCGAGGTGGTCTTCGACGACGACGACCTCGCCGCGGCCGATGGGCATGCCGTTGCAGCGCACCTCGACCGTGTCGCCGACGCGGCGGTCGAGTTCGATCACCGCGCCGCGGCCGATCTTCAGCAAGTTCGAGACCTTCATGTCGGCGGTGCCGAGCACGGCCGTCAGATCGACCGAGATGTTCTGCACCGCGCTGTTGCGCCCGCTGCGGGCGAGCGCGGCGGCGGCCGCCTGTTCGACGGGGCTTGCGGTGTCTGCGTCGTCGCTCATGCGCGTCTCGTTCCGGCCGCGCCCTCGGCGCGGTCCTTTTGCATGGCGCGCGCGGGAGCGGTAGAGTTTTTCCGACCGTCATTCTAGGCCGCGATTCGGGGAGGCGTCGATGCAAGAAAGGGACCGCAGCCCCGCCGGCGCCGGGCGGGCCGCGCGCATCGACCGCGTCGGGCGCCGGCGCGTGCTGGGCGGCCTGGCCGGGCTGGTCGCGGCGGCCGTCGCGCCGGCGCCGCCCGTCGCACGCGCGGCGGACGCGAACGCCGATGCGAGCGCCCGCGGGGCGGCCGATCGGTGGCGCGGCCGCATCGAGGCGCTGGCCGGACGCTATCGCGGGGACGGCTTCGAGCAGGCGATCGGGGCCGAGCGCGGCGGCTTCGCGATCCGCCAGATCGACCCGCCCGACATGGTGGAGCAGCGGGTCTGGCCCTCGATGCTCTATCGCCGGGTCGGCTCCGCCAACTATTTCAGCGGCCTTCCCGCCGATCGGCTGATCACCGAGCATGAGGTCTGGTGGGCCCGCTTCGAGGCCGACTGGCTGACCGTCGAGGCGCGCTTCTACGACCGCTACGGCAAGCGCATGAGCCTTCTGTCGCAGCGGCGGCTGGGCGACGGTCCCGACCGTCTGATCTGGCGGGTGCGGTTGCTGCGGATCGACCGCCCCGTGTTCGACCGATCCGTCGCGATGGAGCGGGTGTGAGCATCGACAGCCCCCGGATCGCAGCGGCGCGCGCCGCCGTGATCGCTTGTTTGATCGCGGGGCCGCCGGCTCTGGGCGCCGCCTTCGCGCCGGTATCCGCCCAGGCGCAGGAGGCGGCGCAGGAGGCGGCGCAGGAGGCGGCGCGGGAGGCGGCGCAGGAGGCGGCGCGGGGCGCGGACCTGCCCGCCCTGATCTCGGCCGCCGAGGCGGGCGACGCGGAGGCGCAATACCAACTCGGCCGGCTGTTCGAGCGCGGTGAGCGCGTCCCCCGCGACGACTTCGAGGCGGCGCGCTGGCTCGAACGGGCGGCGGAGAACGGCCATCCGCTCGGCGCGCTGGAGTATGGCTGGATGCTGGCCAACGGCTACGGCGTCGTGAAGGACGCGGCGCGGGCCTATTACTGGTTCGGTCGGGCGGAAGCCGCGGGCGCCCCCGGCGCCGCCGTCCAGCGCGCGGCGCTGGCGCGCGAGCTGGACCCGGACGCGCGCGCCCTGATCGACGCGCAGGTCGCGGAGATGACCGCGCCCGCCCCGGCCACCCCGTCCGACCGGTCGGCGCGGACGGCCGTCGGCGCCGCGCCGCTGCCGACGGAGGATCTGCGCGACGTCTTCGCGTTGCGCCGCGCCTATAACAGCCCCGGGCGCGGCGACGATGCGGCCTTGCGCCCCGCGCTGCGCCGGCAGGCGGATCTGGGCGATCCGCTGGCGCAGAACCTGTTGGGGGTGATGCTGATGCGCTCGACCGCGCGGGCGGACAAACTGGAGGCGGTGGCGCTGTTCCGCAGCGCCGCCTTCCTGGGACTGCCGGCGGCGCAGTTCAATCTGGCCGACGCGCTGGCCGTCGGCGTCGGCGGGACCCGCGATCTGCGGGCTGCGCTCGGGCTGCTGGAGGAGGCGGAGGCCGGCCTGCCGTCCGCCGTGCCGAGCGACTACGAGACGGCCAGCCGCCTGTTCCGGGAGCGCGGCGAGTACACCGACCCCTACGACGCCGCGATGCAGGGCTATCGCAGCGCCGCGACGGAGCTGGAGCAGCTGATCCGCATGCGCCGGAGCGAGATCGCGGGCCAGCTCGAAATGGCCCGGCGGCTGGGGCAATGAGCCCGTGCCGGATTGGCTCTATCCGATCGTCAAGCAGGCGTTCGAACTCGTGGCGTCGAACGGGCTCTATTGGCTGTTGCTCGCGCTCGCGCTCCTCGCGTGGGCGCGCGAGCGGCGCGGGCGGGCGCAGGGCGGCGGGAGCGGCCTCGCGCGCGGGCGGCGCGGCGTGAGCCTGATCGCGCTGCTTGGCGTCACCGCGGCGGCGACGGCGGTGTTGTCCCTGCCCATCGGCCCGCATCTGGCGGAGCGCGCGCTCGCGCCAAGCCGGGGGGCGGCGGCGCTCGACGGCCCCATCGCCGATCCGGACCTGTTCATCGCCGTCTTCTCCGGCGGGGTCGTGGGCTACGGTCCGAAGACGGAAAGGGACATGGATGCGGGGGCGAAAGCGCCGGACCTTTCCCTGTGGCAGCCGAAGGAGGCCACCGTCCGCCGCGTGCTGCGCGCGCGCGACGCGGCCGCGCGCACGGGCCTGCCGCTCGCGCTCAGCGGCGGGCGGGTTCCCGACACCGCGCCGCCGGAAGCCGACGTGATCCTCAACCGGCTGGCCTTTCCGCCGGACGCCGCCGTCGACCGCACGGCGCGCAACACCTTCGAGAACGCCCAGGCCTTCGCCGCCCTGGCTGAGGCGCGCGGTTGGACGCGCGCGGTGGTGGCGACCGACCGGGTGCATCTGCGCCGGGCCGCCGCCTGCCTGCGCGCGGTCGGGATCGAACCGGCGGCGATGCTGCCGGCTGAGCCGGACGCGCGCCTCGCGCCGGCGCACTTCCTGCCCAGCCCGGCCGGCCTCGCCGCCTGGCGCCCGGTCCTGCGCGAAGCGGCGGGGCTGCTCTATTATCTGACGATCGGCCGCATCGAGATCGAGGACCTGTGACCGATCGGGCGCCGCGTCAGCCGACGAGGCCGGCGACCACGGCCAAGGCGACGACCGCGAGGCCGAGAGAGACGATCAGAACCCAACGCACGCGACCTTTGGATTCCCCTTGGCGGGCGTTCTCGGGCGATTTTTCGACGGGCATGGCGACCCTCCTTCCTGTCTGGATTGGATGTCCGGTCGCGGGACCCCGAAGAGGTCGGGGCGCCCGCGCGGCGGCGTCCTGCATGGCGCCGCCCGTCACCCCGTGCACCTAATGCGAAACGGCGCCCTGTCCACCGGTCGGCCCGAGAGGGAGGGAGGCGCGTCGCTCTAGCCGCCGGGCGGGACGAGCGCGACGAGGCGTCGACCCTCATGCTCAACCAGCCGCACCGGTGCCGCATAGACCGCGGCGATCCGCGCCTCGGTCAGCACCGCCTCGGGCGGGCCGTCGGCGGCGACCTCGCCGGCCTTCAGCAGCACGATGGCGTCCGCCGCGGCCGCGAGGTTGAGGTCGTGCAGCACCACCGCCACGCCCACGCCGCGCTCGGCGAGGCGGCGCAGCGCCGAGATCATCAGCGCCTGATGGGCGAGGTCGAGGCTGGCCGTCGGCTCGTCCAGCAGCAGGGTGCGCGGGCCCGCGGCGCCGACCGCCTCGGCGGAATGGATCTGCGCCAAGGCCCGCGCGAAGGCGACGCGCTGGCGCTCCCCGCCGGACAGCCGCGTCACCGCGCGATCGGCGAGCGGGCCGAGCCCCGCTTCTTCCAGCGCACGGTCCACCAGACCCCGCGCGGCCGCTGCGGGCGCGTCGGGCAGCAGCCCCATCTCCACCACCTCGCGGGCGGTGAAATCGAAGGCGATCTCGAAATGCTGCGGCATCACCGCGCGGCGGCGGGCGCGCTCGGCCGGGGACAGCCGCGCCATCGGCTCGCCGCCCAGCCGGACCTCGCCGGTCTGCGGCGTCAGATCGCCGGCCAGCAGCGCGAGCGCCGTCGTCTTGCCCGATCCGTTCGGCCCGGCGATCGCCGTCACCCGACCGGCCGGCGCCTCCAGCGAAACCCGGTGCAGGACGCGCCGGCCGCCGCGCGTCAGGCTGACCTCGTGAAGCTGCGCCATCACCGTCCCCGCCAGCGTCGGGTGAGAAGGAGCCACAGGAAGAACGGCCCGCCGACCGCGCTCAACACCAGCCCGACCGGGATTTCGGCCGGCGCGGCGACGCCGCGCGCGAAGGCGTCCGCCGTCACCGTCAGCACCGCGCCGAGCAGCGCCGCCCCCGGCAGGACGCAGCGATTGTCCGGCCCCGCGATCAGCCGCACCAGATGCGGCGTCACCAGGCCGACGAAGCCGATGGCGCCGGCGACCGAGACCGCCGCCCCGACCGACAGCGCGACCGCGATCACCACCCCGACCTTGAGGCGGCGCACGTCGACGCCGAGATGGCCCGCCTCCGCCTCGCCCAGCAGGTAGCGGTTGAGCGCGCCGCCCTGCCGGATCAGCCAGAGCGCCGCCGGCAGGATCATCGCCGCCGTCGCGCCGAGCGCGCCCCAGCCGGAGACCGCGAGGCTGCCCATCGTCCAGAAGGTCAGGCTGCGCAGCGCCTGGTCGTCGGCGAGATAGGTCATCGCCCCGATGCCGGCGGCGGCGATTGCGTTGATCGCGACGCCGGCCAGCAGCATCAGCGCGACGTCGACCCCGCCGTTGCGCCGGCCGACGGCGAAGATCAGCACCGTGACGGTCGCCGCCCCGATGAAGGCGGCGATCGGCGTGGCGGCGTTGGACCAGGCCCCGAACAAGGGCGTCAGGGCGCCGGCGAAGACGATCATCGAGACCGCGCCCAAGGCCGCGCCCGTTGAGACTCCGACCAGCCCGGGATCGGCCAGCGGATTGCGGAACAGCGCCTGCAGCGCCGCGCCGCTGACGCCGAGCGCGGCGCCGACAAGCAGGCCGAACAGGATGCGCGGCGCGCGGATCTCGATCAGCACCAGATCGCGCTGCGCCGCCTCCGCCGCCGTCGGGTCGAGCGGAATCCCGACGGCCCGGGCCAATGCGCCCAGCACCTGATCCTCCGGGATCGGATAGGCCCCCACGGTGAACGCGCCGAGCGCCGCCGCAATCGCGGCGACGGCGAGCAGGATCAGGAGCGCGCCGCGTCGCCGGGCGCGCCGGTCCGTCGGGCCCGCGGAGTCGGCGCCCTGGGCGGGCGCGAGCGCGATGTCCGCCCCGCTCACGACGCCTCCAGCGGCTGGCCCAGCGGCGGGACGGCGTCGGTCCCATGCAGGGCGCGGGCGAGCTCCGCGGCCGCGTCCGGCGTGCGCGGGCCGAAGCCCAGGAGCTTCAGCCCGTCCATCGCGACCAGCCGGCCGCCCTTGACCGCCGTCAGGCCGGCGAGGCGCGGATCGCGCGCCAACGCGTCGATCCCGCCATGGCGCTCGGCGGCGTGCGCCATCATCAGGATCACGTCCGGATCGCGCGCGAGCACGCTCTCGGCGGAGACGGGCTTGTAGCCGTCGAACCCGGCGAGCGCATTCTCGCCGCCCGCCAGTTCGATGATCGCTTTCGCCGCCGTGCCCTCGCCGGCGGAGAGAAGCGCCCCCTCGCGCAGGTCCATCAGGAACAGGACGCTCGGCCGCTCGCTGCGCCGCGCGATCGCCTCCGCCAGGGCGTCGGCGCGCGCGCGCACCTCCCCGGCCAGACGCGCGCCCTCGGCCTCGGCGCCGGCCAGCGCCGCGATGCGGGCGATCTTTGCGATCACGCCCGGAATGTCCCGCGCCTCCGGCACGGTTTCGACCCGCGCGCCGGCGCGCGAAACCGCGTCGAGCGCATCCGCGGGGCCGGCGCCTTCCTCCGCGATCACGAGATCCGGGGCGAGGGACAGCACGCCCTCCGCCGAGACCGCGCGCAGATAGCCGACACGCGGCAACTCCTCGGCCGCGGCCGGATAGCTCGAGGTCGTGTCCGCCCCGACCAGCATCGAGCCGCGGTCGAGGAAATAGAGCGTCTCCGTCACCGCGCCGCCGAGGGCGACGATCCGGCGCGGCCCTTGGGCGACCGCGGCCCCGCGAAAGGGCGCCGCTGCGCCGAGGGCGAAGGCCGCGGCGGCGGTTGCGAGGATGCGGCGACGGGTGGGAAGCGGGAGACGGGGCATGGGCGGGCTCCTGAAGCGAGGGGGCGAAGACGGCGGGCCGTCAGCGGCTGCGCAGCACGATTTCAGCGTCGGCGACGCCGCGCGCCTGCAGGAAACTCATCAGATCGATCATGCGTTGGGCGGGGGCGTCGGCGGCGACGGCGACCTGCACCGGCGGCGCGCCCTCCGGGCCCGCGTCGGCGGCGAGGCGGGCGGTCAGGACCGCCTTGGCGGCCGGCCAATCGACGAAACGCCGGTCGTCGACGGCGAATGCCATGGAGGAGTTGGCCGCGCCGATCTCGATCATCAGGGCGCGCTCGCCGGCCTGCGGCGCGGCGATCGCTTCCTCGGTCGAGGCGAAGCCGGCGTCGAGCGCGCGCTCCGCCGCATTGGCCGTCAGCACCATGAAGACGATCAGCATGAAGAGCACGTCGATCAGCGGCGTCAGGTCGCCGATCGCGCCGGCGGGCGAGCCGTTCGCGGCGGGGGCGCTGCGCGGGGCGATCATGCGGCGAGCTCCCGCGTCGCGGTCGCGCTCGCGGCGATCGGCGCGCCGCCCGCAGCCTCCGCCTCCAGGCGGAGCGAGAGCAGGCTGAGCGCGCCGGCCAGTCCGGCCACGCGGGCCTCCGCGGTCGCCGCCAACGCCCAGCGCGCCGCCGTCGCCGGCAGTGCGATGGCGAGCCCGACCACGGTCGTCAGCATCGCCTGCCACAGACCGTCGGCGAGGAGCGCGGGATGCACCGGGCCCTCCTGCTCCGCGATCGCCTGGAAGGCGACCACCATGCCGAGGACGGTTCCCAACAGTCCGAGCATCGGGGACAGCGTCGCGATTAACTGCAGGAGGCCGAGCCGGCGGTTGAGGCGATCGCGCACGCCTTCGAGCCAGAGCGAGGCGGCCTCCTCCCGGCTCGCCTTGTCCTGCGGGCGGGCGTCGAGGAGCACCCGGGCGCCAGTTCGCATGAGCGCCGGCGCGTCGCCGAGCGCGTCCGCCAGGTCGGCGCGCCCGGCGCCCGCGGCGGCGGCGAGCGCGCGCGTCACGCGACCGCGCGGCAGGCGCCCGCCGATCGCGAGGGCGGCGCCGCGCTCCAGCACGATCAGAAACGCCGCCGCCGCGCAGACGATCAGCGCGGGGCCGACCGGCCCCAGCCGTTCGACCAGGGCGGCGAGCGCCTCCAGCGTCGTCGCGAGGTCGCCCGGCCCTTCGGCGTCGCCGATCACGCGGGAATCTCCGCCCAAGGAGAAGCCCCGGGGGGCGGGGCGTCGCCGGCGAGCAGGTCCTGGGTCAAGCGCCGCCACGCCGGCGCCTCCGCCACGCCCGGCTTGCGCACGCCGAACATCTGCAGCACGTGCGCGCCCTCGTGGTCGAACAGCTCCAGCGCGGTGACGTCGCCGTCGACCGTCGGCTTGCGGACGACGAAGGCCTCGGCCACCCGGTCGCGGCGGACATGCAGGTTGAAGTCGGGATCCAGCACATTGTCCCAGTCCCCGACCGGCCGCACCGCCTTGACCGGGCCGCTGTGGATCTGGATGCAGCCGCGGTTGCCGACGAAGACCATGATCGCGGTCTCGCGCCGGGCCGCCAGATCGAGCGCGCTTCGCAGCGCGTTCGCCGGGGCGGGCGTCACGAACTCCGGCGCGCCCAGCCGCATCGCGTCGAGCCGGCCCACCTTGTGCCGGCGCAGCATGCCGTGGAAATCGTGCGTGTCCCGCAGCGCGCGCCATTCCGACAGGAAGGCCTCCTGATCGACGCCGGCCGCGTCGGCCGCGGCCTTGCGGTCCGCCCGACGGGGGCGCAGGGACAGGCCGGGCGCCTGATCCTCGGCCCGAAAGGCGTTGACGAGGACGTCGAAGGCGGCGACGTCGCTCTCCCCTTCCAGGAGGTAGATCTTGTGCACGGCCTCCCCGGCGGCGTCGAAGATCTGCAGGCTGCGCCGCCGCCCGCTGCGCACCTCTTCCTCCACCGCGAAGGCGCGCCGCCAGTGGGCGAAAAAGAGCCGCAGGTCGATCGCCTCGTTCAGCACCAGCCCGACATGGCCGCTCGTGCTGATATTGCCGAAGACGCCCTTGCGCTCATGCACGGCCGTTTCGTTGCGGGTCAGCACCATGACGCGCCCCAGGGTCGGCAGCGCCTCCACCAGACGGCGCAGATCGCCCGCCAGTCGGACGGCCGCGCCGGGCGCTGCGCCCGGCCCGGCGCCGACGCGCGCCGCGACCAGTTCCGCCTCGCTGGCGCCCAGCGCGGCGGCGAGGTCGCGCGCTCGCAGGCCGGGCTGCTCCGCCTCCAGGGCGCGCCGCCGGGCGGCGAGCGCCGTCGCCTGCTCGATCCGGGCCGCCCGGTCGGCGGTGTCCTTGCGGTCGGTCGTGGTAAGTGGCTCGGTCATGGCCTCATCCCCTGTTCGAAGATCACTGCAGACGAAAGCGCACCGGAACCTCCACCCAGGAGGCGACCGGCACGGCGGCGCGGCGCGCCGGTTCGAAGCGCCAGCCGGACACCGCCTCCCGCGCGGCTTCGTCGAGCCGGTGGAAGCCGGAGGAGCGGTGGATCGCGACCGTCTCCGTCCGCCCCGCCGGCGAGACCAGGGCGCGCAGGACGACGGTTCCCTGCTCGTTGCGCCGCTTGGCGGTCGGCGGATAGTCCGGCGGCGTCGGCGGGCTGCGGAAGCGCGGCTCTGTCACCAGAACCGGCGCGTCCGGCGCCGCGGCCCGCGCGTCCGGAACCGCGTCGGTCGAGGACGGCCTGGCGGCCGGGCTTGTATAGGGCGTCTCGGACGGCGATGCGGCGTCCGGCGAAGGCGCGGGCGCCGGCGCAATCGTCGTCACGGGCGCCGCCGGCGCCGGAGCGGTCTCCAGTCGGGCGATTTGCGCCGGCGCAGGCTTCATCCGCGGGACGGGATGCGCGGCGGCCGGCTCGGGCGCCGGCGGCGGCTTCCGCGTCGCTTCGCCGATCGGGGCCGGCGCGGCTGCGGGCTCTGGGCGCGCCGCCGCCTGAAGCGGGGTCGGCGTCGGGCGCGGTGCGGGCTCGGCTTCCGCCGGTTCAACGACCGGTTCAACGGGCGGCTTGGCGACCGGTCTGGCGACCGGTTCGGCGACAAGCCGGGCTACCGATTGGGCGACCGGCGGGGCGGGCGAGGAGGTTGTTTCTTGGGGCGCCGTTCGGGCGGCCGGTTCTGTTGCGGCGTGCGCTGGCTCGGACGGCGGTTCGGACGGCGGCTCGGGCGCTTGGTAGGGCGTATGGGAGGGCGGGAAATCGGACGGCGACGGCGCCGCCAGGGCGACGGTGAGCGGTTTTGGTCCGGCCGCCCCCGCGGGAGCCGCGGCGGCGAAGGCGGCCGGGTCGGCGGTCGCCAGCGCCGCGCCCAGCACCAGCGCGCCGGCGGCCACCGCCGCGACCGCCGGCCCCGGACGCTCGACGCCGGGGGCGGGGTCGAGCCGGCCGACCGCCTGCAGCGCTGGGATGTCGCCGATCATCGAAAGGGCGCCCTCATTTCGTCAGGATCAGCTTGTCCTGGCGCGTGCGCCGCAGGCGGTAGGTCTCGCCCTGATGGACGATCAGCACCTCGGCCCGGTCCCGCAACAGCGCGTCGCTGGTCAGCACGATCGGGTCCCGCGCGCCGCGCGGCGCCGCGGAGGCGGGGGCGTTGGCTTTCATCGGGTCCTCCTCTTCCATGATGCGGGGTGGCGGTAGGCCGGCGGGACGCCCTGTCGCGCGACGCGCTCAGAAGCGGAAGCGCGCGGCCGCCTTCACGTTGCGGCCGGCCTCCCGCAGCGCGGAGCCGTAGCGCTGGAAGTCCTTGTCGAAGACGTTGTCGACCGCGAAGTCCACGCGCAGGCCGTCCAGATCGGGATCGTTCGGCTCGTAGGAGACGAAGAGGTCGTGGATGACCTTGCGGCCGGCGATCGGCTCGGCGGCGGTCGGCAGGCGGTCCTGCCCGAAATAGAGCGAGGCGCGCCACCCCGTCACCAGGCCGAGCTGCGGCCAGCGCAGGCCGCCGTTCAGGCTGACCAGGTCCTCCGGGATGTCGGCCAAGGGCTCGTCGTCGGTGAGGTCGTCGCCGCGCAGGCGGGTCGCCGCCAGACCGGCGAAATAGCGGTCGGATTCATACGCGGCCTCCAACTCGGCGCCGGTGATGCGGGCCTCGGGCACGTTGGCGTTGGTCGTGGTTCCGAACGCGCCGCCGGTGACCGTGGATTCGATCAGGTCGTCGACGTCGTTGCGGAAGGCCGCGCCCTTGATGCGCAGCGCATCGCCTTCCAGCAGCACCTCGTCGAAGGAGAGCGCGGCCCCCAGCTCCTTGTTCTTCGCCGACTCGGGCCGGAGGTTCGGGTTGGGGACGAAGCGATTGCGGACGAAGTGAATTCCGCTGACATAGAGCTCCGTCAGCGAGGGCGCGCGGAAGGCCTCCGAGTAGGAGCCGAAGAGCATCAGCGCATCGTTGAGCCGCCAGCTCGCGGCGAGCTTCTTCGAGAGCTGGTCGTCGCTCGCATCCGCCTGACCCGTCGCCTCCTGATCGTAGGTGTCGAACCGCAGACCCGGCGTCAGCGTCAGATCCTCCCAGAGCGTGAATTCCGCCTGGGCGAAGTAGCCCTGGGTGAGCTGTTCGGCGTTCGGATACTGCGCCCGGGGCGCGTCGTTGCGCCGACCTGTCTGCGAATCCTCATAGATCTCGAAACCGACGGTAAGCGCCAGATCGACGGCGTCCGAGAGCATGAGGCGCGAGGTGTTGGCGACGTCGAGGCCGACCGTGTCGAGCTCCGTCATGTCGTGCCGGCCCGTGCCCTGCACCAGCTCGCGGATTTCCGTGTCGTTGACGTAGCCGACGGCGGCAAGGTCGATCAGACCCTCCGCGCCCTCGAAGCCGTAGCGCAGGCTGCCGCTGTCCTCGCGCGTGGTGCGGTCGGCGATGACCGCGCCGTTCGTGTTGGCGGCGGTCGGGATTTCATGCGCGTTGCGGTAGGTCTGCAGCGAGAGGCCGAGTTCGTGCCCGTCGCGCGACAGCTCCGCCTTGGCGAGGCCCGAGCGCACGCTGTCGCCCGAGAAGGGAATGTCGTTGCCGGAGCCGTCCAGATAATTGCCGGACGAGCTGCGCACGCCGTTGACCAGCAGGTCGACGCCCTCGATCGGCGCGCCGAAGACGGTCACGCTTCCGCGCCGCATGTCGTTGTTGGTCTGATAGCCGGCGCTGGCCTCCGCCCCGACCGTCTGGCCGGGGGCGAGCAGGTCGGCGGCGTCGATCGTCTCCATATTGATGACGCCGCCGAGCGCGCCGGAGCCGTAGAGCATCGAGCTCGGCCCGCGCAGCACGTCGACCTGCTTCAAGAGGCTCGGCTCCAGGAAGGTTCGGCCGCGGTGGCCGGATTGGAAATTCTTGCGCACGCCGTCGGTGCGGACCACGACCCGCTCGTCGCTGAAGCCGCGGATGGTGGGCTGCTCGGCCGAGTTGCGCGGGCCGCCGGTCATCTGCACGCCGGGCACGCCCTTCAGCAGATCGTCGAGCGCCTGCGGCTGGGCGCGCTCGATCGCCTCGCGCCCGACGACGGAGATCGAGGCGGGCGCCTCCAGCGCCGACTTCTCGGTCCGCGTCGCGGTGACGCTGATCGCGTCCAGCGCGGTGACCGAGCCGGCCCGCGGCTCCTCCGCCCGGGCCTGGGAGACGGGGGGCGCCGCCTGGGCGGCGGCGAGGGCCAGGGCGACGCCCAGCGCGGTGACGGTCGGATTGCGATGCTTCATGAACTTCCCTCCAGCAGACGGACGCGTCGATGGTGTGGACACAGTCGACGCCTGGCTGGCGGGGCTCCGGGGACGGGAGCGCCGGCTGGCTGGGCGAGGGGTTAATAATGCGACTGACTCTCAATTGCAATACAAATCGACAAAGAGACGCGGAGGCCGTCCCGGCGGCTGCGCGGGCGCGGAGCAGGCGAGACTGGGAACGGGGCCGGGGGGAGGTGGTGCCGGATGCAGGGATCGAACCCGCGACCTTCGGTTTACAAAACCGCTGCTCTACCAGCTGAGCTAATCCGGCGTTTCGCGCTGAGACGCCGGCGCTTTTACCATCGCCGCGGCGGCGGCGCCAGAGGCGCCCGGCGACAGGGCGGCCGTTTCCCGGTTGCGCCGGACCCGCGATGCGCGCGATTATCGTCTCGCGCCCCGAATAGGGCGAGCGGACCGATCGGATCGGGGGAGGAGCGTCATGCTGCAAGGATTGGCCCGGTTGCCGAACGGCCTGACGGTGCGCCCGGCGCGGCCCGCGGACAAGCCGTTCCTGAAGAAGCTGGTGGACGACAAATACTCCGACCTGCGCGCGACCACCGACCTCTCGCGCGACCAGGTGGAGCATCTGATGGACGTCCAACTGACCGGGCAGACGACCGGCTATGGCGGGATGTTCCCCAACGCCGCCTATTTCGTGATCGAGAAGACCGGCCAGCCGATCGGCAAGCTCTCGCTCGACTGGGACGGGGAGTGCGCGCGGGTGGTCGATCTCGGCTTCATCCGGAAGGCGCAGGGCAAGGGCTACGGGCAGAGCGTCGTTCTGGCGCTGCTGGCGGCCTGCGGGCAGGCGAAATGCCCGCTGACGGTGGTCTGCCTGACCCACAACGTGGCGCTGCTGCACTTCCTGAAGAGCAACGGCTTCGAGGCGGAGGCGGCCGAGCCCGGCGCCGCCCACATCATGCTGACTTGGACGCCGACCAAGGAAGCGATGCAGAACTGAGGCGCGCCCGGAGCGTTCGACCGCCACGCCCTCGCCCTTCGAGACGCCGCCCGACGGCGGCTCCTCGGGACGAGGGCTTTGTGCGTGATGCTGGAGCCGGGAGCCTCACCCTGAGGACCGCGCGGGAGCGCCCGTCTCGAAGGGCGCCGGTGTAACCGCGACCCCCGAGGCCGTCGCGCCGCAGCCCGTCAGTTGCGCGGCGGATAGAGGCCGAACAGGCAGATCGACCAGTTGATCACCTGGAAGGGCTGGAGGATCCAGAAGGCCTGGCTGCCGCCCGACGGATCGACGGTCACCGTGCCGCCCCCGCCGCCGCCGCTGACGCCGCCGAGCGCGACGGTGGTTCCGGGCGTGTCGGTATAGGTGTTGTAAGTGTCGAAGCCCTGCGCCGTCTTCGCCAGATAATCTCCGGCCGTGGGCGTGTCCTTGGTGCCGGCGCTGGTCGAGGCGAGCAGTTGCGCGCCGCCGCCGCCGGACGGCGTAAAGGCGGCGGTATGGGTGTGGGTGGGCAGTTGCGACTGGCTGAGCGTCATCATCTCCTGCCCGACCTTCTGCCCCAGAATGTAGTTGCTGAGCCCCGGCCCCTGACCCCAGCCCACGGCGGAGCGCCCGCGCAGATCGGGCAGGCCGAAGCTGACCCGACCGTCGCCGCCATAGGCGGCGCCGATGAGCGAGAACAGCGCCTGATTCTGCGAAATGGCGATGATCCCGCCATAGCAAAGGCCCCAGTTATGCGGCGCGAAGTTGAAGCCGAAGGCGGCCAGCATGCCGGTAAAAGGACTGTCCATCGCTCTTTCTCCCCTTCGGCGCGTCCGACCCCCGGTCGCGCCGTCTTGCATGCGCCCCGCGCCGCGAGGCCGTTTGTCAGGCGAACACCATCTGGAAGACCCGGGTGTCCGGCGTTAGCGTCTCATCCATAGGATCGTCGGGCTTGGGATGGGCCGAGATTTCGTTGATCGTCACGCCCTCCAGCCGCGTTCCGTCGGGCAAGAGAACGTCATGCACGCCCGTCGGCTGGGCCGATGTCGCGTGGTCGCAGCGCATCACCACGGTGAAGGGCGTGCGCGTTCCCTTCTTGGCGTCCGGCGCGGCGGCGGCCTTGTTCTCCGTCACGGTCAGGAAGGTGACGGTCGCGTCGGGGCCGTCCTCGATGACGATCGTCCCCTGCTTGTCGATCGCCTTCTTGAAGTCGGCGGCTTTCAGTTTGTCCAACATGGGCGGGCCTCTCCTTAGCCTCAGTGCGGCGCGCGTCAGTTGCGGCTCGGATAGAGCCCTTCGAGCGCGATGCACCAGCCGACGGCGAGCACCGGCTGGCGGATGTCGACCCAGTCGCTGGCGCCCGCAGTGGCGAGCGTCACGGTCCCGCCGCCGCCGCTGCCGCTGACGCCGCCGAGCGGGACGGTGGTCCCCGGCGTGTCGGTGTAGGTGTTGTAGGTGTCGAACCCTTTGGACGTCTTGGCCAAATAGTCGCCGGCCGCCGGCTCATCCTTCGATCCGGCGTTGGCGCTGGCCGCGACCGCCATGGCGCCGCCGCCTGCCGGCGTGAAGCTCGCCCCATGGCTATGGTTCGGCATGTGCGTGACATCAACCCGGATGTCCTCCCAACCGTGCACATGCCCGATCAGGTAGTCGAGACCCCCGGTCAACTGGCCGAAACCGTAAGCCATGCGCCCGCGCATCTCCGGCACCGCGAAGCTGACCCGGCCGTCGCCGCCATAGAAGGTCGACAACAGGGAGTAAAGCGAGGGGTTCTCGGAAATGGCGATGAGCTGACCATGGCACTGGGCGTAGTTCCGCGGGGCCCAGCTGAACCCGAACGCCTGCAACATGCCGATGAACGGTAAATCCATGTCCGAGCCCCCCTGTTTCACGCCGCCGCCGTAACCGCAGTCGCGTCTTCATGGTTTCTAAGTTTGACGCCAAGACGCTTTAGGTTGCAAGCGTTTTAAGTGTGAACTGTTTGTAAAAACTCTTTGACGGGAAGTTGCGCTATGAGCGCGGACCTGTTTCTTCGAGACGCCGCCTGACGGCGGCTCCTCAGGATGAGGGTCAATCCTCTGTTTCTAAGAGGACAACGCCTCACCCTGAGGAGGGCGCGCGAGCGCCCGTCTCGAAGGGGCGGTTCGGTTTGCAGACGCCCTCGTCCTTCGAGACGCCGCCTGCCGGCGGCTCCTCAGGATGAGGGTCAACCCTCTGTCTTTAAGAGGCAAAGACCTCACCCTGAGGAGGGCGCGTAAGCGCCCGTCTCGAAGGGCGGGCGGCTCAGGTCAGGCAGATCTGGTAGAACATCGCGCCGGAGGCCGGGTCCTGCGAGACGATCGGCGTGATCAGCACGGCCTCGATCCGCCCGAAGCCCTCGCGCCGCAGCACGTAGCCGCCGTCGCCGTTCAGCAGCGCGCCCTCCGTCTCGCCCCGGAAGACCAGGGTGAAGGGGGTGCGCGTCGCGTTGGGGTGGGCGTAGGCCGGCGTCTCCTTTACCTGGATCAGGCGCAGGGCGACCGAGACGTCGCCCGCCGGGACCTCGAACAGCTCGTCGAGATGCGGCTCGAAATCCGCCGCCGTCACCGCGCCGAGATCCATCGGGTCGTCGATCGTCTTCATGTCCGCCATCCTGCCCGCTCCTTATCCGCTCCTATCGGCCGACCGCAACCCTAAGTGACGGGAGAAAGCGGGCGCAACGCAAAAAACGCGCCGCCGGCGGCAGCGACTCGTTGTTGTTGTTGCGCGAGTTCGTGTTACTCTAGCGCCGATTGGTTGTCATGCGACGACCGCTTCGGGCGCCGGGAACGGCGGGCCGGATGGTTTCGACCAGGCGTCCGCCGCCCCGGGCGGCCGACGCCTCGAAGATGCGGTTCAGTGGAGGGGCGACGGCGCGCAGGCCGGCGGGATTCGGCGGTGCCATCGGGTGTCGGAGGGTTGGGTCATGTCCTTGCGCGATGCGCTTCTGTCCGGGGCGGTGTTCGGCCGCGCCCGAAAGTCCGACTCAGCCATGAGCCGACGCGGCGGCCGGCCCGGGGCGGAGCCCGGGTTGCCCGGGCTCACCCAGGTGCAGCCGATGGCGCTGGAGCCGCGCTTCATGTTCGACGCCGCCGGCGTCGCCACCGGCGCGGAGGCCGCGCAGGACGCCGCCGCGGAGGCGGAGGCCGCGGCGGGCGACCCGTCCAACGGGGCCGATGGCGAACCGGGCGCCGGCGACGACCAACTCGCCGCCGCGGTCGCCGGCCACACGCCGCCCGACGCGCGCAAGGAGCTGGTGATCGTCGACCCCGCCGTCGCGGACTACCAGACCCTGATCGACGGCATGGACCCGGACGTCGAGGTGATCGTGCTGGAGAGCGGCGCGACGCTGGATGACGTCGCCGCGGCGCTCGAGGGCCGCAGCGGGATCGACGGGTTGCACCTCATCAGCCACGGCGACGTCGGTGAATTGATCCTCGGCGGGGAAAGTCTGACGGCGGAGTCGCTGGACGCCCAAACGGCTGCGCTGCAGACCATCGGAGCCGCGCTCGCGGAGACCGGCGACGTGCTGCTCTATGGCTGCGAGATCGGCCAGGACAGCGCCGGCGCCGCCTTCCTGCAGCGGTTTGCGGCGCTGACGGGCGCCGACGTCGCGGCCTCCGACGATCTGACCGGCTCCGCCGGCCTCGGCGGCGACTGGGTGCTGGAGGCCCAGGTCGGCGAGATCGCCCCCACCGGCCTGTCCGACGGCTTCGCGGCCAGCGGATTTTCGGGCGTGCTCACGCCGTCGCCGGGAACGATCACTTTCGGGACCAACGCTTCAGACATACTGGTTGCGGCCCAATCGACGAATCCGAGCGCGACGAACATTGCGAGTTCGGGGTTGGATGTCGAGATCGTGATGACGTCGGGGGAATCGCGCATCGTACTGGCCCGCGAGACGGGAATCTCGGACGACGGGACCGATCTGACCGTCGAGGCTGATTCCTCGTCGACCGGGTTCGGCGTGATCAACTACGTGCGCTTCACCTCGAACGGCGGGGGCAAGTTTCAGCTCGACTCCTTCGAGTTCGAGTACAACGCCGCCTCCGACAGCACCTTCGACGTCCAGGCCTTCGCAGACGGCGCCCAGGTGGGTTCGGCGGTGACGGTCAACGTGGCGCGCGACACGGTGACCACGGCGAATTTCGGAACCGACTTCGAGAACATCGATGAGTTCCGGATCGTCGCCGGCTTCGCCGCGCGCACCAATTACGACAACATGGTGATCTCCGCGGCCGTATCTCCGAACAGCGCGCCCGCCTTGGGCGGCACGCCGGCGGACGATGCGGCGACGGAGGATGTGGCGACGGCCATCGATCTGTCGGCCTACAACGTTTCCGACGCCGACGGCGACACGATCACGCTGACGCTGGCGGTGGATCGGGGGACGATCGCGTCCATAGACAACGACGGGATAACGGACGGCGTGACGGTCGCCAATTCCGGCACGGCGTCGATGACGCTTCAGGGCACGGCCGGCAATCTGAACACCTACCTCAACAACACGTCAAAGATCACCTATACGACCGCGGCGAATGACACCACGACCGCCGTTCTTACCGTGACCCCGAACGACGGCACGGTGGACGGTACGGCCGATACGGTGAACATCACCATCTCGGCGGTGAACGACGCGCCGGTGTTGAACGCGGCCTCCTCGCCGACCCTGACCGGGATCGCGGAGGACGCCGGCGACGACGATGGCAGCGGCGCGGACGGCGACGACGACGCCACCAACAACGCCAACAATTCCGGGACCAGCATCGCGGCGATGGTGGTCGACGGCTCGATCACCGATCCGGACGGCGGCGCGGTGGAGGCGGTCGCGGTGACCGCCGTCGACAACACCAACGGCGTCTGGCAGTACTCCACCGACAACGGGACGAGTTGGACCAATTTCTCCGGGACGACGGGCGGTTCGGTCGATCTCTCCAGCGCCGCGCGGCTGCTCGACGGGACGCTGACGGGCGGGGCGACCCAGCTCGTGCGCTTCGTGCCGGACGCCAACTACAGCGGGTCGGCCACCCTCACCTTCCGCGCCTGGGACCGGTCCTCCGGCAGCGCGGGCGGGACCGCGAACGCCTCCTCGGGCGGTGGGTCGACGGCGTTCTCGACGGCGACGGACACGGCCTCCATCACCGTAAGCGCGGTGAACGACGCGCCGACGGTCGCCACCCTGCCGGCGTCGGTCACGGTGATCGAGGACACCCAGGGCAATATCGACCTGTCGGCGGCGAGCTTCGCCGATATCGACAGCGCCTCCATCACGGTGACCCTGACCGCCAGCGCCGGGGCCTTCGCGACGCCGGCGGACGGGGCGGGCGTCGGCGGCGGCGTGACCGCGACGCTGGTCAACGCGACCACGGTCACGCTGGTCGGGGCGCCGGCGGACATCACCACCTATCTGGATACGGCGTCGAACATCCAATACACGCCGGTCGCCAACGTCTCCGGGACCAATCAGGCGACGATCACGGTGACCGCCAACGACGGCGACGGGTCGGGGAACGTCAATCTGGGGACGGTCAACGTCAACATCACGGCGGTGAACGACAACCCGACCGTTGCGACCCTTCCGGCGTCGGTCACGGTGACGGAGGATGCGCAAAGCAACGTCAATCTGTCGGCGGCGAGCTTCGACGACGTCGACAGCGCCTCCATCACGGTGACGCTGACCGCCAGCGCGGGGGCCTTCGCGGCCCCGGCGGACGGGGCGGGCGTCGGCGGCGGCGTGACCGAGACCTTGGTCAATGCGACCACGATCACGCTGGCCGGGGCGCCGGCGGACATCACCACCTATCTGGATACGGCGTCGAACATCCAATACACGCCGGCCGCCAACGTCTCGGGGACCAATCAGGCGACGATCACGGTGACCGCCAACGACGGCGACGGGTCCGGGAACGTCAATCTCGGGACGGTCAACGTCAATGTGACGGCGGTGAACGACGCGCCGGCCTTCACCGGGCTCGACGGGACGCCCGCCTTCACCGAGGACGGCGCGGCGGTTGTGCTCGACGGCAATGTGACGGTGGCGGACGTCGAGCTCGGCGCGCTCAACGGCGGCAACGGGAATTTCGCCGGCGCGTCGCTCGTGATCGCGCGCAACGGGGGCGCGAACGCCAGCGACAGCTTCTCCTTCAGCACCGCGGGGGCGAGCTTCACCGTCGCCGGCGGGAACCTCCAGGCGGGCGGGTTGACCTTCGCCGCCTTCACCAACGCGGGCGGCACGCTGACGGTGAATTTCACGTCGGCCGGGACGACGGCGACGACGGCGCTCGTCAACGACGTCCTGCAGCGGGTCGCCTACACGAACACGTCGAACGACCCGGCCGCGTCGGTGCAGCTCGACTGGACCGTCTCCGACGGCAATTCGGCCAACGCCCAGGGGACCGGGGACAATCCTGGGACCGCGACGGGCTCGACGACGGTCAGCGTGACCAACGTCAACGACGCGCCGACCCTGACGGCGACCGGCGGGAACCCGACCTATATCGAAGGCGCGGGGGCCTCCGACCTGTACAACACCGTGACGGCGTCGACGGTCGAGGCGGCGGACCGCTTCAGCGCGATGACGCTCACGGTCACCAACGTCTCCGACGGGGCGAGCGAGATTCTGAGCGTCGACGGCACGGACGTGGCCCTGACCAACGGGAACAGCGTGACGACGGGGACCAACGGCCTGTCGGTCAGCGTGTCGGTCACCGGCTCGACGGCGACGGTCAGCTTCTCCGGCGCGACCCTGACGGCGGCGCAGATGCAGACGCTGGTCGACGGGCTCACCTATCGCAACGCGAGCGAGAACCCGACCACGGCCGGCAACCGCGTCGTCACCATCACCGGGATCACCGACAATGGCGGGACCAGCGGCGGCGGCCAGAACTCGGCCGCGCCGAACCTCACCTCGACGGTCAGCCTGACCGCCGTCAACGACCCGCCGGTGGTCGGCGGCGTCTTTGGCGAGACCAGCCAGGTCATCGCCGGGACCGGCGCGACGGACGTGACGGGCCTGAACGACGCGACGGTCGCGAACGTGGATTCGGCGGACTATAACGGCGGCTTCCTGACCATCACGCAAGGCTCGGGCGCGACCAACGGGTCGTGGGGCGTCGATGGGACCACCGCGACCTCCGGCGGCGACGGGACCGTAGCCGCGGGCGAGACGATCGCGGTCGGCGGCGTCTCCATCGGCACGGTCGATGGGACTAACGACGGCCAGGGCGGCAACACGCTGCAGATCGACTTCAACGCGAACGCGACCTCGGCGCGGGTCCAGACGCTGGTTCAGGCGCTCACCTATTCCGCGCCGTCGAGCCTCGGGAACCGCACCTTCACGGTGACGCTGAACGACGCGGACGGAACCGCCAACAGCGGCGACCAGGACGCCAGCGGGACCGTCACCATCAGCGTCACGCCCAACCCGCCGGTGATCGGAAACCTGGACGGCGACAGCGTCTCGGCCGCGAACAATACGGCGGTCGCCATCGACCAGGGCGGCAACGCGACCGTCACGGATGCGGATTCCGCCAACTTCAACGGCGGCAATCTCACCGTCACGCGCACCAGCGGGCTGTCGGGCGGCTTCTCGCTCAACAACGCGGCGGCGACCTCCGGCGGCGACGGGACGATCGCGGCCGGCCAAACGATCGCCGTCGGCGGGACGGACATCGGCACGGTCACGACCGACGGGCAGGGGACCAACAACCTCGTCATCACCTTCAACAGCGCGGACGCGACCCCGGCGCGGGTGCAGGCGCTGATCCGGGCGCTGCAATACGCCTCGACCTCCGGCGGCGCGCACACCTTCGACCTGACGATCACGGACGCCGGGGCCAGCGCCGCCACCTCGACCGCCGCCGGCTTCACGGTCACTGTGGAGGCTCCGCCGGTCAACACGGTGCCGGGCGCCCAGACGGCGACGGACGGGACGGCGCTGGCGCTCACCGGCATCTCCGTCGCGGACGCCGACAGCGCCAGCGTGACGACCACGGTCTCCGTCGGCGCCGGCGAGGGGAGTTTCAGCGCGACCGGCGCGGCGACGATCACGGGCGGCGGGACCAACTCGATCCAGATCTCAGGCACGCTCGCCGCCGTCAACGCGACGCTGGGCAACCTGCAATACACGCCCGCGGTCAACGCGTCGGGCGCGCAGACCATCACGGTCGCCACGACCGACGGGACGAACAGCGACAGCGACACCATCACCGTCACCGTCAGCGACCGGCCGACCATCGGCAACGTCGGCGGCGACGCGGTGACTTTCACCGAAGGCGGCGGCGCCGTGCGGCTGGACGCCGGGGCGAACGGGACCCTGACCGACGCCGACAATCCGGCCACTCTGAACGGCGGCAACCTGACGGCGACGGTCAGCGGCGGCGCCGTCGCGGCGCAGGACATCCTGAGCGTCAGCGGAGGCGGCGCGACCCTGGCCGGGACCACAGCGGGCTCGAACGTCTCGGTCGGCGGGACGGTGATCGGGACTCTGGCGAACAACGTGGCGGCCGGGAACGACTTCCGCGTCAATCTCAACGCGAACGCCACGCTGGCGCGGGTGCAGACGCTGCTCCAGGCGCTGTCCTACGACAACCAGTCGACGGCGCCGACGACGGGCGATCGCACGGTCTCGATCTCGGTCACCGACGATACCGGCCGAACCGGTTCGGCGGCGAGCGTGACGGTCACCGTCAACGGGGTCAATGCGGCGCCGGTCCTGACCGGCGTCAACAACGCCCCGGCCTTCACCGAAGGCGCAGCCGCGGTCGTGCTCGACGCGGACATGACGGTGGCGGACGTCGAGCTCGACGCGCTCAACGGCGGGGCCGGGAATTACAGCGGCGCCTCCGTGACCTTCCAACGATCCGGCGGCGCCAACGCCGAAGACGTCTTCAGCAACAGCGGCGCGCTGGGCGCCCTGACCGAGGGCGCGACCTTCCAGGTCGGCGGGACGACGATCGGGACGGTGACGACCAATTCCGGCGGGACGCTGACGCTGACCTTCAACGGCAATGCGACCTCGGCGCTGGTCGACAGCGCCCTTCAGCAGGTCGCCTACAGCAACCGCAGCGAGGCGCCGCCCGCGTCGGCGCAGATCGCGGTCACCTTCTCCGACGGCAACACGGGCGCGCAGGGAACGGGCGGCGCGCTGGGCGATACGGATGAGAGCGTGACGGTCGCAATCACCGCGGTGAACGACGCGCCGACGGCGCAGACCGGCTCCGCCGCCGGGTTCCAGATCGGCGGGGCGGCGGCGGCGCTGTTACCGGACGCCGTGCTGGCCGACGTCGACAGCGCGACCCTGTCGCGGGCCGTCGTCACGCTTTCCGGCGCCGGGTTCAATGCGGCGGACGTGCTGGCCTTCGCCAACGACGGCGCCACGATGGGCAATGTCACCGGCGCCTACGATTCCGCCACGGGGGCCATGACGCTCACCTCGGCCGGGGGAACGGCGACGATCGCGCAGATGCAGGCGGCCGTCCGCGCCGTCACCTTCTCGACGACGAGCGGGGCGGGGGCGGAGCGCACCGTGACGCTGCAGGCCAATGACGGCGCCGCGAACAGCGCGACCGCGCAGACGACGCTTGACGTCGCGGCGGCGCCGGCGACGGAGGACGACAGCTTCGTGCCCCCGCCGGGCCCGCCGCCGACGCCTCCGCCCGCGCCGCCGCCGTCGGGCGTCACGCCGCCGCCGGACGGCGGAACCCCGGTCGGCCAGAGTTTCGGCCCGCCGGGCGCCGGCGGCGGACCGGGCGGCGGACCGGGCGGCGGCCCGGGCGGGGTGACCGGCGGCGCCGCAGGCGCTCCGGTGACGGGCCAACTCGGCTCCTCAAGCCCGATCGAGAATTCCGGAACGCCCGTCGGCGCGGGCCTGCAGAGCAGCGGCTTAGGCGGCGGCCTTGGCGGCGGTGCGGGCGGCGGATTTGGCGGCGGCGCAGGCGGCGGCTTTGGCGGCGGCGCGGGCGGCGGCTTTGGCGGCGGTTTTGGCGGCGGCGCGGGCGGCGGCTTTGGCGGCGGCTTTGGCGGCGCGCCTGGAGGAGGCCCCGGCGGCGCCCCCGGAGGCGGTCCGGGCCTTGGAACGGATGGCGCCCCCGGCCTGAACGGCGGACCAGGCGGACAGCAGGGCCCGGGCGAAGAGAACGGCCTGGGCGGTCCGCCCGTCGGCGGTCCGGGAGAGGGCGAAGGCGGCGAGCAGGAGGCCTATTTTTGGTTGTTGCCGGACTTCACGGAGCAGTTGGCGGCGGAAGGCGGGGCGCCTGAATCGCGTGACAAGGCCTTGGCCCGGGCGCTGCTTGCGCACGCCCCGCCGGTTGCGTGATATTCCGGCAACAAGTCGACAGAACCAAGCCGGAGCGTGTCAGTCAGCGCGATATTCTCTGGATTTTCTCGCCTAAATTGGGTAGTCAGAATCAAAGGGCTACTCTGATCGCGTGGTAAGATGTTGTGGGTTGGGCGCGGTTCGGTCCGATATTTTGTGGCGGTCCGGTTGCCGTTGCACCATGCCGGCCGATCAGGGGCTGGGTCGGTTCAGCGGCTGACGGACACACCGTGCGAGCGGCTGTTCGGGTCTTTTGGAGAGACGTCGATTGTGCGCGTTGGTTGGTTGAGGGAGCGGGTTTTGGCGGGTCATCACAGTCGCATCGTTCGGACGGTCGCCGCGACGTTGTTCGCGGCGTTCGGGGCGGCGGCGTGCGCGCCGGTCGCGCCGGAGCCCTTAACGCCGGCGGATCACGCCGAGCGGGTCGAACAGGACCTGAAGACCCTCTTCGTCGGTCAGGAGGCGCTTTCCGGGCCGCTCTCCCTCGACGAGGCGATCGCGCGGGCGCTCAAATACAATCTCGACCGCCGCCTCAAGCTGATGGAGGAGGCGGTCAGCGTCCGCCAGCTTGATGTCGCGAACATCAATCTGCTGCCGGACGTCGTCGCCAATGCCGGGTATGAGACGCGATCGAACTCAGACACCACCTTCAACCAGACGCGCACGTCGACCTCGACCACCAGCGATCAGACCATCCGCACGGCGGATTTGACCGCCTCGTGGAACATCCTGGATTTCGGCATCGGCTACATCCGCGCCCAACAGCAGGCCGATCTCGCGCTGATCGTGCAGGAGCGCCGGCGTCAGGTCGTCCACAACATCATGCAGGACGCCCGCGCCGCCTATTGGCGCGCGGCCGCCGCAGAGCGCGCGCTGGTTCAATTCGAGCCGCTGCTCGACGAGGTGCGCTCCGCGTTGGAGAATTCGGAACAGGCTGTCGCGGAGCAGTTGAACGCGCTCGACGCGCTGGTCTATCAGCGCGACCTCTTGCGTACGCTGCGCCAGCTTGAGGCGTTGCGCCGCGACATGCGCGCCGCGCGGGCCGAACTCGCCGTGCTGATGAATGTGCATCCGAACTCCGAGTTCGAGCTGTCGGGCGCGGGCGACGCGTTCGGGGCGCCGCCCCAATTCGAGATGACGCCCGAGCAGTTCGAGATCATGGCGTTGGAGAATCGCTCGGAATTGCGCTCCGAGGCCTATCAACTGCGCATCAAGCAGCGCGAGGCGCGCGTCGCGCTCCTGCAGATGATCCCCGGCCTCAACCTCAGCGCGGGCCTGAACTACACGTCCGACAGCTACAAGGAGAACCAGAACTGGTACGACGGCAGCCTGTCGCTGACCTGGAACATCATGAACCTGTTCTCCGGCCCGCGGAACATTGCGCTGGCGGAAACCGAGCAGGAGTTGAGTGCGGTGCGCCGCCTCGCGCTCAGCATGGCGGTGATCGCCCAGTCGAACATCGCGCAGTTGCGCTTCGCCGCCGCGCGGCGCGATTACGACCTGGCCGACCGGTTGGCCTCCGTCGAGGGCCGGATCAGCGGTCAACTGATCAATCAGGGACAGGCGACGGCCGGCGGCGCGCAGCAGGCGATCCGCGGCAAGGTGGACAAGGCGTTGGCCGATCTGCGCCGCGACCTGGCCTACGCCGATCTCCAGGCCTCCTACGGCCGATTGATCGCCTCGATGGGCGCGGATCCGCTGGTCGCTAACGCCGAAAGCCACGCGCTCGACGACGTCGCCGCGGCTGTGCGCCAGACGATGGCGCGCTGGAGCCGGGGAGAGTTCGCCAGCCCGGACGACGCCGAGCCCGCCGGCGACGAGTCCGGCGTCGGGGCTTCGTGACAGGCCGCCTGCGCAGTCCCCACGCTTTCCGCGTCGCCGCCGTCGCGGCATCCTTCCTCCTGCTCGCCGTCGCCGTCGCCGTCGCCGTCGCTGTCGCGCCGTCCGCGCACGCGCAGTCCGAGGCTCCGGAGGCCGTTTCGCCGCCGCCTGACGGACCGAGCGCGCCGGCGCTCGTCGCCGCGCGCGACCGCACGGTGCTGGCCGCCGAACTGACGGCGACGATCGCCGATCTGCCGGCGCGTCCGGGGGCGCTGTTCGAGACGGGCGATGTGCTTACGCGCTTCAACTGCCGCATCTACGAGGCGCAGCGCGCCGTCGCCCGCGCCGACGTGGAGGCCGCCGAGGCGGAGCGCGCCGTGAAGCGCCGGCTCTTCGAACTGCAGTCGGCGGGGGCGCTCGAGGTTGAGGTGGCGGACGCCGCCGTCCGCCGCGCCGAGGCGCAGCTTCACCTATCGCAGGTCCAGGTCGACCGCTGCACCTTACGGGCGCCCTACAAGGGGCGGGTCGTCGAATGGCGCGCCCGGCCGCACGCCGCGGTGGAGATCGGCGATCCGCTGCTGGAAATCGTCGGGGTCGAACGGCTGGAGGTGGAGATCATCGCGCCGGCCGCCTGGTTGGGCTGGCTTCGGCCGGGCGTCGGCTTTACGCTGGTTGGGGCCGACGGCGCGCACCGCGCGCGCGGCGCCCTGGAAAGCCTCGGCGCGGTGGTCGATCCGGCCAGCCAGACGGTCGTCGTTCGCGGCGCCTTGAACGAGGCGGGCCCGGGCTGGCTGCCCGGCGTCAGCGGTCGCGCCGTCTTTTCGCCCCCCGGCATGTCGCCTGAGGATCCGTCCTAGGAGCGTTCTCCGATGTCCGAACCGGCGCCAAAGACGCCTCGCGCTTCGGCCGCAGATCCGGCGGCCGGCGCCGGCGGCGGCGCCGGCCCGGCCGCGGACAGCCGGACCTGGAGCCTGCTGCTCGGCCTCGAGCGCGAGGCGCGCCAGGCGGAGACCGCGGCGGCGCTCGCCTACACCATCGTCAATCAGACCCGCCGGCTGATCGCCTACCGCCAGGCGATCCTGGTGCGCCGACGCGGGCCGGGACGCTTCGCCGTGGAGGCGATCTCCAACGTCGCGGCGGTCGATCGCAACGCCCCCTACGTCGCCTGGGTGCGCGGCGTGCTCAAGGCGCTGGACCGCGCCGGCGCCCTCGACGCGCCGCGTACGATCGCCCCCTCCGACGCGCCGGATCGGCTCGCCGCCGATTGGCGCGAGTGGTGGCCGGCACAGGTCGCCTGGCGCCCCCTCTCCGGGGCGGGCGGCGGGTTGGGCGGCGGGCTCATCCTGCTGCGCGACGCGCCGGTCTGGAGCGAGGCGGAGGGCGTGCTGCTCGAACAGTTGGCCGACGCCTACGGCCACGCCTGGCGGGCGTTGGGCGGCCTCGGCCGCGCGCGCGGCGGGACGCGCCGGCGGCTCGTCGTCCTGGGCGTCGCGGCGGCGCTGACGGCGCTGCTCGCGCTGCCGGTCCGGCAGTCCGCCATCGCGCCGGCGCAGGTCGCGCCGGAAGACCCGATGGTGGTCGCCGCGCCGATCGACGGCGTGATCCGCGAGGTGCTGGTGGCCCCCAACGAGGCTGTCGCCGCCGGCGCGCCGCTCTTCGTGTTCGAGACCGCCGAACTTGAGGCCAATCACGAGGTCGCCCTGCGCGCGCTCGCCGTCGCGGAGGCGGATCTCAGTCGCGCCGAAAGCCAGGCCTTCGGCGATCCCGCCAGCAAGGCGGAGGCGGCGCTGAAGCAGGCGGAGGTGGCGCTCAAGCGCGCGGAGGAGACCTATGCGCGCTCGCTGTTGGAGCGCGCCACCGTCACGGCCCCGACCGCCGGGGTGGCCGTCTTCGCCGACGCCAACGCCTTTCGCGGCAGGCCGGTGCGGGTCGGCGAGCGGGTGCTGGAGATCGCCGATCCGGCGCGCGCCCGCATCGCGATCGAACTGCCGGTGGCGGACGCGATCGCGCTCACGGCGGGGTCGGACGTGCGCTTGTTCCTGGACGTCGCGCCGCTCGATCCGCTCGACGCCCGGCTGGAGCGGGCGAGCTACGAGGCGGAGGAGACGGCGGGCGGCGTGCTCGCCTACCGGGTCAGCGCCGCGTTCGCGGAGACGGCGGACCCGCCGCCGCGCATCGGTCTGCGCGGCAGTGCGAAGCTCTATGGCGAGCCGGCGCCGCTGGCGCTCTACCTCTTCCGCCGGCCCTTGTCGGCGGCGCGCCAGTTCTTCGGCTTCTGACGGGCGCTCCGGGGAGGTCGGCGATGAGCGTTCTCGACCCCGGCGCCGACGGCGTCCTCGGCCCCGCAGACGCACGGCATGCGTCGGCGGGGGCCGGAGAGCCCTTTCCCCTGCCGCCCCTGCGCGAGGATCTGCGCCTGCTGCCCGGGCCCGCCGACCGGGACGGGGCGCCGAGCTGGACGATCTTCGATCCTGCGCGCCATCGCTACTACCGCATCGGCCATGCGGCCTTCGAGATGCTGCGGCGCTGGGGCCTCGGCGCGTCGGACCGCGTGACGGCGACGGTCGCGGCCGAGACGGTGCTTGAGCCGACGGAAGAGGACGTCGCCGGGCTGGTCCGCTTCCTGCGCGCGAACGGCCTCCTGCGCCGTGCGGATCCGGAGGCGACGGCGGAGTTCGCCCGGATCCGAAAGGCCGGGCGGCCCGCCTGGTGGAAGTGGCTGGTGCACAATTACCTGTTCGTGCGCATCCCGCTGGTGCGGCCGGATCGCTTTCTGGCCCGCACCCAGGGGGCGGCCGACTTGCTGGCGGCGCGGCCGGTCCAACTCGCGGTCCTTGCGCTCGGGCTCCTGGGATTGGCGCTGGCGCTCAGGCAGTGGGATCAGTTTCTGGCCACCTTCCAGGCCTTCGCCAATTGGCAGGGCGCGGTGTGGGCGGCGCTGACCCTGACCGGCGCCAAGGTCCTGCATGAGTTGGGCCACGCCTACACCGCGCGGCGCTACGGCTGCCGGGTGCCGACCATGGGGCTGGCCTTCCTGGTGCTCTATCCGGTGCTCTATACCGACACGTCGGACAGTTGGCGGCTGACCGCGCGCAGCGAGCGGCTGCGCATCGGGGCCGCCGGCATCCGGGTCGAGCTGGCGCTGGCGCTGATCGCCACCTTTCTCTGGTCCTTCCTGCCCGACGGTCCGCTGCGCAGCGCCGTCTTCCTGATCGCCACCGCGACCTGGGTGTCGACGCTGCTGATCAACCTCAATCCGTTCCTGCGGTTCGACGGCTATTACCTGCTGGCGGACTGGTTGGACGTGCCCAATCTTCAGCCGCGCGCCTTCGCGCTGACCCGTTGGCGGCTGCGCGAGGCGCTGTTCGGCTTCGGCCTGCCGCCGCCGGAGCCGATGCGCCGGGACCTGCGCCGCCTGCTCGTGCTGTACGGCTTCGCGACCTGGATCTACCGCTTCTTCCTGTTCGTCGCGATCGCGCTGATCGTCTATCACTTCTTCTTCAAGACGCTCGGGATCATCCTGTTCGCGGTCGAGATCATCTGGTTCATCCTGCTGCCCATGGCGCGCGAGATCAAAGCCTGGGCGGCGTTGCGCCGGCAGCTGCGCCCGACGCGCCAGCTGGCGACGTCGCTCGTGGTCCTCGGCGCCGGCGTCTGGCTGTTCCTGCATCCCTGGGACAGCGTGGTGCGAGCGCCCGCCCTGTGGAAGGCGGAGGCCGCGGCCCCGGTGTTCACGGCCGCGGCGGGACGCCTCGCCGCGGTCGAAGCCATGTCCGGGGCGCGCGTGGCGGCGGGACAGCCGCTCTATCGCTTCACCTCGCCGGATCTCGAGGCCGCCTTGCGGATCGAGCGGCTGGCCCTGCAGGCGACGGCGATCCGCCTCGCCCAGGCCGAAGCGGATCGCGCGGCGGCCGGCGCCGTCGGCCCGCTTCAACAGGAACTGGCGCGCCGCCAGGCGCGTCTCGACCGGCTGCAGGCCCGCGCCGACCGGCTCGTCGTGCGCGCCCCGATTGCGGGCGTGTTGCGCGATGCGCCGTCGGATCTCAGGCCCGGCCGCTGGATGCCGGAGCAGAGTTCGCTCGGCGTCGTGACCGGGGAGACGGGCCGCATCCTCGCCTTCGTCGAGCAGCAGGATCTGGAGCGCCTCACCGAGACCGGCCGCGCCCGGTTCTATCCGGAGGATCCCGGGCGGCCGCCGGTCTCGGCGGCGATCCTGGAGGTCGACCGGTTGGGCGCCGAGGCGTTGGAGGGCGGCTATCTTGCGGCGCCGTTGGGGGGACGCCTGGAGGCGCGGGTGGATTCGGCCGGCGTCTGGCGGCCGCTCGGCGCGCTCTACCGCGTCCAGGCGGCGCCGGAGGTCGAGGCGGCGCCGGAGCGCGTGCTGCGCGGCGCCCTGCATCTCGACGGGCCGGCGACCAGTTGGGCGGAGCGGATCTGGACCCGCACGGCCGCGATTTTGATCCGCGAAAGCGGGTTCTGACGGGACGAGCCGTCCCCGCGCGGCGGCGGCGCGTCAGTCCCCCGGATCGGGCAGGGCCGCATAAAGCGCAACCGCGGCCGCGTTGGAGACGTTGAGCGACCCTATCGGCCCTGCGGCCATCGGGATGCGCACCAGCAGGTCGCAGCGCTCCCGCGTCAGGCGGCGCAGCCCCTCGCCCTCCGCCCCGAGGACGATGGCGAGCTTCTCGGCGCGCGGTAGATCGGCGAGCGTCCGCTCGGCCTCGCCGTCGAGCCCGACGACCCAGAAGCCTGCGTCTTTCAGGAGATCGAGGGCGCGGGCCAGGTTCCCGATCCGCACCAGCGGCGTATGGTCGAGCGCGCCCGAGGCGCTCTTGGCCAGCACCGCCGTCTCCGGCGGCGCGTTGCGCGCCTGCAGGCAGACGGCCTGCGCGCCGAAGACCGCCGCCGTGCGCAGGATGGCCCCGACATTGTGCGGATCCGTGATCTGGTCGAGCAGCAGGAAGCGCGCGCCGCCGGGGGCCGCGGCGGCGAGCGTCTCAAGCCCCGGATCGTCGAGCGGCCAGACCTCGATCACCGCCCCCTGATGCACCGCCTCAGCGCCAAGCAGCGCGTCCAGCACCGCGCGGTCCGCGGCGCGCGGCGCGACGTCGCGCGCGGCGAGCGCGTCGGCCAGCCGCTCGGCCGCGGCGCGCGTCGCCCAGCAGCGGCCGATCCGACGCGCCTCGTTAGCGAGCGCGGCGCGCACCGCATGGAAGCCATAGAGGAAGTAGGCGCCGCGCTCGGGCCGGATCGGCGCGCCGGTCAGGTCCCGGGCCGGGGCGGGCGCCGTCTCCGCGGCGCCCGGTCCGCCGCGCGGCGCCTTTGCGCCGGCGGGCGGCCGTCCGGCGCTCTGGCTTCCGGCGCTCTGGCTTCCCGCGGTATGGGGGGCGCCCTTGCGCGGGCCGCGGCGGCGGTGTTTCGGGGGACCGGTCATGCCTGGGCTTCTACGCGCTTGCGGCCCCCCGCGCAAACGAGATTCTCCTTGTCGATCGGCCGGTTGAGCCCGATATACCAGACGGTATGCAGGGCGGCGCGCGCACGCGCCGCGTGCAGGGTTTAGAGCAGGGCCAAGCGCCGGGGATTCCCCGTTGACAAGCCAGAGCGCGCCGCCTAAACCGCTCCCCGCCGTGAAGCTGCGGCGCCGGGCGCGGACTTTCATGGAGGGGTGCCCGAGTGGTTAAAGGGGGCGGACTGTAAATCCGTTGGCTTAGCCTACGCTGGTTCGAATCCAGCCCCCTCCACCACGCCGGCGCCGGTCCCGTCTCGACGGGGCGCTTCGAAGACGGAAGAGACTGTCGGGCGGATCGCCCGGCGCGGCGATGCGGGGTCTGCGATCCCGGCCGGGTCGGGGATCGGCGCGTCGGTCCTTTTCGCCTAGCTGCGCGCCGGAAGGCGCCGGATGCAGTGACGCGGCGGGCGGGCGACGCGAAGGATTATGCGGGTGTAGCTTAATGGTAAAGCCCCAGCCTTCCAAGCTGGTTACGTGGGTTCGATTCCCATCACCCGCTCCAGTCACACGCACGCACGCCCCGCGCGGCGGCTGACCCGGGAGGGACGGTCGCAGCGTCCAAACACAGGCGCGCGGGAGCCGGAACCGGCCGGCCCCGCATTCGGGTAACGGTCAGGTCCAACCAGGGAACGGCGAAGAAGATGGCTAAGGCAAAGTTCGAGCGGACGAAGCCGCACTGCAACATCGGGACGATCGGTCACGTTGACCACGGCAAGACGACGCTGACGGCGGCGATCACGAAGGTTTTGGCCGAGACGGGCGGGGCGACCTTCC
>JANSXE010000022.1 GCA_024743195.1 Alphaproteobacteria bacterium
GCGCGGCTCGCGGCGCAGCAGTTCGCGATAATGGAAGGCTTCAAGGGCCCAGCCATTGTATTGAAGGAGAAGGCTGTAGAGGGTCGCGGCCTCGTCCGGCCGGTAGGCGCCGCAGATCGGATCGGAGAAATGCCGCGCTGCGAAGTAGAACAGTCCGCGATCGTGCGGCGTCCCGCCCTGATCGCGCGCACCCGGAGTGCGCGACCCGAATCCGAGGGCATCGTAATGCTGTGCAGAGCGTTCGAAACAGCGCGGCGCGTCCTCCGCGGCGTGGGCTGGGCCGGCCGGGCCGGCGGCGCCGGCCCCGCCGCCGAGGAGGACGAGCGCGAGCGCGAGACGGGCGATGCTCAGGCGGGCTTTCAGCATCCTGCAACGATAGCGCGCAGGGCGCGCCGGCGGCAAGCGCCCGGGCGGCCCGACCGACCGGACGCTGGACGCCATCCGCCGCGCCAAGCAGCGGCGGGACGAGGCCAAGGCGGACCTGGACGCCGCCGAGGCGCGCCTTGACGCGCTTTCAGACGTTCGCAAGCGGTCCTTGGAAACCGTGAAGGAAAAGGCGGTCGAGAAGGGGCTCGAGATCATCTTCGAAGAGATCGACCTCCAATCGCACCGCCGGCGCAGCAGGTCGGACAGCGGCGCGGCCGAGGCGGGCGCCGGCCGCTACGTCGAAGCCTTTGCGAAGATGATCCGTTGGCTCGCCCGGCAGGGCGAGAAGCTGCTCGACCCGGAAATCTCGAGCGAAGTGCAGCGCTACAACAGGTTGGGCGAGGAAGGCCTCGCCCTGGTTCCAGACTACGAGCACAAGTATGCGCTCTTCGATCAGCGGTCCAATCAATGGCAAGAACTGGTAGGCCAAGCTCGGGACGCCGGCTGCGAAGCGCATCCGTCCGAAAATCCATGAAGGCAGCATGTGTCAGTCGAGCGAGATGGGCGTCAGGAACCCGCCATGCTCCATATCGAAGCGCAGCAACGCCCGCCTCGAGTCCGGAATCCGGCTCTCGAGCGCCGCCCGCACCTCCGCGGCGCCCGGATGCTCCGCATCGGCCCAGAGAAGCCAGCGATAGGCCTGCTCGAGCGAGCGGACGTCGCCGCGCGCGAGCAGCAGGCGCGCGCCATGCACAAGCGCGTCGGAATGCCCCCTGTTCGCAAGGAGATAAAGCAACATCTCCGACGCGTCGCGCGCCCAGTCCCGGATATGCGGATAGAGGGAGCCTCGCGCCATCTCTTCCTGATGCAGGAAACAGGAGAACAAGGTCCCGGCGCTCACCTGATCCTTCGGGCTGATGCATCGGGACAGCGCGGCCCCCCGTAGCAGCGGCTCCTCGCGGGCGTCTGCGACCAGCCGCGACAGGCGCGCCTCCTGCGAGGCGGCCAGCGTCTCCTCCAGGACCAAGAAGGCTTCGGGCGGCGCCGCGCCGTGGAAGGTCCCGGCGAAGGCGGCCCGGATCTTGGCCGGCGTCCCGGCGGACAGCGACCCTACGGCGGCGATCCGGAACAGGAGCGCCGCCGACGGAGCGCCGGGCCGCCGGGCCAGCGCCGGCTCCCGCCGCAAGAGCGCCCAATAGCCGGCGGCGATGCTGCGCCCGCCCGCATGGATCAGCGCCCGGCGATAGAGGGCCTCGGCGCGCTCCGGGTCGTAGGCGCCGCAGGTCGGGTTCGCGAAATGCCGGGCGGCGAAGTAGTCGACCCCGTCGTCCACGACGCCCGCCTCGACCCGCGCCGCCGAGCGCTCGTAACAGCCCGGCGCCGCCGCCGCCGGCGCCGATGCGACCCCGGCCCCGAGAACGAGCGCGGCCGCGCATGCGGCGAAAGCGGCGAGGAGCGGGCGACGTCGGCGTCTCATCCCGCAACGATAGCGCGCAGGCTGCGCGGAAACCAGCGAGATGCGCAGCGCTCCGTCAGCGCAGCGGCGGCGGGATGCCGAGGGTCCTGACATTGAGCGTGGCGGCCTCGATCTCCCGCGGGTCGAGCCGCCCCTTGACGTGGCTCATCAGCGGCTCGGTCTCCGCCCCGGCGCGCTCGGCCAGCAGCAGCCACTCGAAGGCCCAGCGCGGCGGCTTCATCCCGCGCGCCTGAAGGTGGCGCTCGGCGCCGAACAGGAGAGCCGGTCCGTACCCTTGGGAGCCGAGGACGTTGACCGCCGCGTTTGCGGCGAGGCGCAAATCGCCCCAGGCGTCGGCGAAAGGCGTTCGGTCCGCGAGGCGGTATCCAAGGCGGGCGCAATCGAGCCGCACCGCCGGGGAGAAGAGCCGGCTCATGCCCATATAGAAGCACCGCAGCCTAGCCACGCCCTGAAGCAGCGGCTCGTCGCGCGCGTCGGCCAGCAAGGCGGCCATGCTGTCGCTCACGGGCCGCGCGAGTTCATCGGCCAGCGCCTGTTTCGCCCCCGCCGGCGGGTCTTCGGGGGCGAAGCGCTCGGCCAGTTCCGCCCACGCCGCCTCGGGCGGTTCCGTGCGGTCGCTGTTGAGCGCGATGACGCGAAACAGCAGCGCGTCCGACGGCGCGGCGCGCTCCGCGCGCAGGCGCGGCTCGCGGCGCAGCAGTTCGCGATAATGGAAGGCTTCA
>JANSXE010000009.1 GCA_024743195.1 Alphaproteobacteria bacterium
CACGCCCCAGACGGTCGTCGAAGGGACGAACGCCATCGGCGGCAACGTCGTGGCCAACGACGACGCGGGCTCCGACGGCCCGGTGACGGTTCAGAGCTTCAGCTACACCGACGAGAGCGGCGCGACGCAGACCGCCGCGGCCGGCTCGACGGTCGACACGCAATACGGCCAGTTGACCGTCAACGCCGACGGATCCTGGACCTATGTGTCCGACCCGACGGAGGATCACTCCGGCGGCGATCTGCCGGACAATTTTTCCTACACCATCGCCGACAGCGACGGCGATGCGTCGAGCGCGACTCAGTTCATCACCGTCACCGACGGCGTGCCGACGGCGGTCGATGACGCCACCGTCTCGGTCGAAGAGGGCGCGGCGGCCGTCACGGGCAACGTCATGGGCAATGACGATGAGGGCCCGGACGGCGCGACGCTGACGAGCTTCGAGTACACCGACGCCAACGGCCAGACGCAGACCGCGGCGGCGGGGTCGACGGTGACCACCGCGAACGGCGCGCTGACGGTCAATGCCGACGGCTCCTGGAGCTTCACGCCCAACGACAGCGTGGACAACAGCCAGGGCGCGGTCTCTGACGGATTTTCCTACACCATCACCGACAGCGACGGCGATGCGTCGACGGCCGAGCAGCCGATCGAGATCACCGACGGGACCGGTCCGAACGCCGTCGACGACGGCCCGGACGCCGGCGACGGCGGCGCGACGGTGGCCGAAGGGACCAACACGATCGCCGGCAACGTCGTCGCGAACGACGACGCGGGCTCCGACGGCCCGGTGACGGTGACGGGCTTCAGCTACACCGACGAGACCGGGGCGACGCAGACCGCCGCGGCGGGCTCGACGGTCGACACGCAATACGGCCAGCTCACCGTCAACGCCGACGGCAGCTGGACCTATGTGTCCGACCCGACGGAGGATCATTCCGGCGGCGATCTGCCCGACAATTTCACCTACACCATCGCGGATTCCGACGGCTCGACGGACAGCGCCACCCAGTTCATCACGGTGACGGACGGCGTGCCGGTCGCGAGCGACGACGGCGCGGCGGTCACCGAAGGCGGCGGTCTCGTCAGCGGCAATGTCATGGCCAACGACCTGGAAGGCCCGGACGGCGCGACGCTGACCTCGTTCGAGTACACCGACGCCAACGGCCAGACCCAGACGGCGGCGGCGGGGTCGACGGTGACCACCGCGAACGGCGCGCTGACGGTCAACGCCGACGGCTCCTGGAGCTTCGCGGTCAATGACAGCGTCGATCATTCCGCCGGCGACGTGACGGAGAGCTTCGAGTACACCCTGACCGACGCCGACGGCGATGTGACGACGGCGACCGCTGCGATCGACATCGCCGACACCGAGCCGGAAGTGGACGCGGTCGCCTCCGACGAGACGGGCGACCAGGACCAGTGGATCCAGCTCAACATGGACTCTGCGCTCCTGACCACCGAGGGGCCGGAGCAGCTTGAGATTACGATCTCCGGCGTGCCGGAGGGGGCGCAGCTCAATCCGGGCAGCGAGACCGGCGAGCCGGGCGTCTGGACGGTCTCCGCGGCCGAGTTGCCCTCGGTCTGCATCCTGCCGCCGTCCGGCTTCTCCGGGCAGATCGCCCTGACGCTGACGGTCGCGACGACCGACGCAGACGGCGATACGGACGTCGATACGGAGGTCTTCACGGTCACCGTCGAGAGCACGCTCGACGCGAGCGACGACGCGACCGAGACCGGCGTCGAAGGCGGGACGGTGCTGACCGGCAACCTGCTGGCGAATGACGAAACCGGCGGCGGGACGCTGACCGAGTTCAGCTACACCGGCGAAGACGGCTCGACCCTGACGGCGAGCGCCGGCGAGACGGTCGACACCCAGTACGGGACGCTGACCGTCAACGCCGACGGCGGGTACAGCTACACGACCGACGCGTCCGAGGATCACTCGGGCGGGACGCTGAGCGAGAGCGTCACCTATACGCTCGACAACGGCTTTGCGAGCGATACGGCGAGCGTGACCTTCCAGGTGACCGACGGCGTCCCGGTCGCGGTGGACGACGATTTGGGTCAGGTGACCGAGGGCGACGGACCGGTCAGCGGCAATCTGATCGCCAACGACGACCAGGGCCCCGACGGCGCGACGGTGACGAGCTTCACCTACACCGACGCGATGGGCGCCAGCCAGACCGCGGCCGCCGGCTCGACGGTCGCGACCCAATACGGCCAGCTCACCGTGAACGCCGACGGCGGCTACAGCTTCACGGTCGACGCCGCGGTCGATCACAGCGCCGCGGATACGCTGACCGAGAGCTTCACCTACACCCTGACCGATGCGGACGGCGACGAGAGCACGGCGACGGCGACGCTCGACATTCTCGACGCCGCCGACCCGACGGCCGATGCGATCGCCGCCGACGGCGAGGGGGTCGAGGACCAGTGGGTGGCGCTCAACATCGACGCCAACCTGACGGCCGGGGACGGGTCGCCGACGGCGACGATCACGCTCTCCGGCCTGCCGACGGGCGCGGTGCTGAGCGCGGGCGTCGCGCTGGGCGCCGGGGTCTGGAGCCTCGCGCTGGCCGATCTCGACGGGCTGCAGATGCTGCCGCCGGAGGATTTCTCGGGCGAGATCGACCTGACGCTCGCGGTCACGTCCGAAGACGCCGACGGCGACAGCGCGACCGACAGCGAGACCTTCACCGTCTTCGTCTCCCCGGCGGTGGATGCAATCGACCTGACCGTCAGCGACGCGACGGCGACGTATCAGCCCGGGGCGGGCGAAGGCGGCGGCTCCGGGCCCGGCGTGACCGAGACCGGCGGCGAGGGCGACGATGTGATCTCCGGCGGGGCCGGCGACGACGTGCTGACCGGCGGGGCGGGCGACGACACGATCGACGGCGCCGGCGGCGAGGATCAGATCCTCGGCGACGGGGTCGAGGGCGACGGCGCGGTCAAGGTGGCCGAGCCGACCACGCTCTTCCAGAGCTCCTTCGAGACGATCCCGGGCGACGCGACGCTGTCGAACCCGTCCTACATGGTGGATTCCATCGACGGCTGGACGGCGACGGCGGAAGACGTCGAGGTCTGGACCGACGAGATGGAGCGCGACCTGGGCGACCAGCCGGACGGGACGAACGATGCGGCCGACGGCGACAATTTCGTCGAGCTCAACAATGTCCCGAACGACACCTTCACCGACTCCGACGGCATCTATCGCGACATCGAGACCGAGGCCGGCCGCCTCTACGAGCTGACCTTCAGCTATTCCGGGCGGCCCGGCTACGACGATGCGGTCAACCAGATGGAGCTGCTGATCGGCGGCGAGGTCGTCGCGGAGTATGTGCACGACATGTCGGGCGCGACGGAGCACGACTGGCAGACCGTCACGGTCCGCTTCACCGGCACCGGCGAGACGATGCGCCTGCAGTTCCACGAATCCTCGGAGAGCGACGCGGACGACGGCCGCGGCATGTCGTTGGACAACATCATCCTGGTCGACACCGGCTACGAGGCGGGCGACGCCAGCTATGACGACCGCTTGATCGGCGGCGAGGGCGACGACGTCATCGACGGTCAGCAGGGCGACGACGTCATCTACGGCGACGAGGCGACGCCGGCCGCGCTGACCGGAACCTTCACGGCCCCGATCGAGATCGCGACCGACGACAACGACATCGACGGCTCGGAAGTGTTGTCCGTCACGATTTCCGGCGCGCCGGACGGGGCGGTCTTCACCAACGGGGCGGGCGAGACCTTCTCGGGCGCGGGGTCCTACACCCTGACCCCGGCGCAGCTCGCCGGCTTGCAGATCGAGGTTCCGGCCGGGACGGAGACCTTCGATCTCTCGGTCTCCGTCACCTCGACCGACACCGATCCGGACCGCGGGCAGACCGATGTCGGCTCGACGTCCAGCACGCTGACGATCGAGATTCCCGACGTCGATCCGAACGCGGGCGCGACCTACGACGACACGCTCACTGGCGGGGCCGGCGAGGATACGATCTACGGCCAGCAGGGCGACGACATCCTCTATGGCGACGACCCGAATGCGCCCGCTCCCGGCGGTGATGAGGGCGGCGATGCGGGCGGCGATGAAGGCGGCGGCGCGGACGATGACGACGACGAAGGCTCCTCGTCCGACGACGACGACCACGACGACGAAGGCTCGTCTTCCGACGACGACGACCACGACGACGAGGGCTCGTCTTCCGACGACGACGACCACGACGACGAAGGCTCGTCCTCCGACGACGACGACCATGACGGGGGCGAGGGCGGGGATGGCGTCGGCGGCGTCTCCCCGGTCTTCCATTTCGCGCTCGAGGACGTCGCCTGGGGCGAGAGCGGCGAGACCGTCACCGATGCGGTGAACGGGCTGACCGGCGTGGCCAAGGGCGGGACCGGCTCGACCTCCGGGACGGAGGGCGAGGCGGCGCAGCTCGACGGCTCCGGCGACTATATTGAGGTGCCGCACGACGCCTCGATGGAACTGACGGCGGGAACGCTGTCTCTCGATTTCGTCGCCTGGAACAACGGCACGCTGGCCTCGAAGGACTCGTCGGGCTACGACGACGGCGGCCATTTCGATCTGGAGGTCAACAGCGACCGGGAGGTCGAGCTCCGCATCCAGACCGACGACGGCTCGATCTACCTCAAGGGCGGCGACGTCGACTGGTCCAACTGGCACAACGCCGCCGTCACCTGGGACGGCTCGAGCGTGACGCTCTACGTCAACGGCGAAGAGGTGGACAGCGTCGCCAGCGGCTGGAATCCGACGGCCAACCAGAACCCCTGGACCTTCGGCGCGAGCCAGGTGCAGAGCGGTGACGATCAGGCTGACAATCTGAAGGACTATCTCGACGGCAAGATCGACAATCCGGCGCTGTTCGACGGCGCGCTCTCGGCCCAACAGGTCGCCGCGCTCTACCAGGACGGCGCCAGCCAGTTCATTTCCGATCTGGGCGAGGGCGGGTCCGGCGGCGCAGGCGGCGAAGCGGTCACGCTGCTCTCGGCCGACTTCGACGGCGGCGACGGCGGCTTCGACTACAGCGACGGCGCCTTCCGCGGCGCGGACAACGACGCCTACGCCCACGGCCGGCACAAGTCCGGCGACGGCACGCTGGAGCTCACGCTCGGCGGCGGCGACAGCCACGACGTCACCGACGGGATGTCCGGCGGCTTCTCCAAGGGCTTCACGGTCGCGGCCGGCGTCACCGGGGCGACGCTGACCTTCAGCTACCGCCTCGATATGCCGGACGACTTCGAATCGGACGAGTACGCCGAGGTGCTGGTCAGCATCGACGGCGAACTCTACGGGCTCGACGGGCAGGACTACATCGCGCGCGAAGCCGGCGGCGGCGACACCGGCTGGCGGACCGTGACGATCGAACTGCCGGAGCTCGCGGAAGGCGAGCATACGCTGACCCTCGGCGGCTATCTCAACAAGAAGACCACCGAGAGCGAGCGGCTGGAGATCCGGTTCGACGACGTCTCTGTGACCGGGACCATGGCCGCCGACGACGGCGAGGACGCCCCGGCCGACGACTACCTGCATGGCGGGACCGGCGACGACCAGGTCTTCGGCATGGCGGGCGACGACGACCTGCGCGGCGGGGCCGACGAGGACATCGTGGTCGGCGGCGCCGGTCAGGACTGGATCATGGGCGGCACGGACGCCGGCCAGGCCAGCTTCTCGGAAAGCATCACCGTCACCTTCGACGGCACCAACGCCAGCTACTCCAACACGATCGGCTACTACGTCATGGACGAGCAGGGCCGGCCGGAGAGCGGCGAGATCATCTGGTCGAACATCCACCAGACGAATCTCGGCGCGACCCACGAGATCGTGCTGGACGGTTTCTCCGCGGACGATGTCGGTTTCTTCATCATCCCCGACGGGGCGGACAAGAACGCCGGGTTGAGCGACGGTCTGGCGGTGACCTTCGAGCAGAACCAGGACGGCGACTTCGTGGCCGTCGCGGACGGCGTCACGCTGACGGGTCAGGACGCGCCGGCCTACTTCTCGGGCGCGGCCGACCTCAATCCCGACGGCGAGGTGCACATCCAGGTCAACGACGACGGCTCGATCGGCTTCGAGGATCTCTGGGAGGGCGGCGACGAGGATTACGACGACGCCCTCATCGACGTCGATCACGACGGCCTGACAGTCGACAGCTTCGTGGCGGGCGACCAGCTCTGGGGCGGCGATCAGGGCGGGACCGGCGACGGCGAGCACGACGTGTTCTTCTTCGCGAAGGGCGACGGCGTCGACACGATCCACGACTTCGAAATGGGCTCCGATCAGCTCTTCATCAGCGGCTACGACTCCGAGGATCTCTCGATCGTCCAGGACGGAGACGACACCGTCATCCGGCTGGGCCAAGAGGGCGACGCGATCAAGCTGGTCGGCGTCGACGCCGAGACCTTCGGGGCCGACGGCAACATGGCGACCTACGATGCGGACAACGACGCCGACGGCGTCCTGGACGCGGAGGAATTGGTCGACATGCAGGAAAATGTGATGACCGACGGCGGCGACGCGCCTGCGCCCAGCGATGCAGGCATCGTGTTCGTCGCGCCGGTCGAACCCGGGCTCACCGACTCCGGTGGGGAGGAGCCGCCGAGCGTCTGACGGCCGCCGTCCCGATCAGGGGCGGCGCCCGGGAGACTCCGGCGGCTGGTGAGGGGCCCTGTTTCAGGGCCGACGAAGGGCGGTGGGTACGGTCGGGCCCGCCGCCCTTCTCCTTTTGCGGCCGCTTTCGGCCGCCCGATTCGGGTCGTGGGATCCTGCTGCGGCGAATCGGGGCGTTGGGCGGTTGGCATGCTCTGTGCTAGGATTCCCATGACCCGGCGCCCACGGATTCGTGCGCGCCGCCATGTGGAGTCGCGCCGCCGACGCTGGTCCCGTCGCGCGGCCCGGGAGGCCCGATGGCCCAGGATCACGACGACGGTTCAGCCGGCCGCGGCCCGGCGCGCCGCGGCGCGCGCCGGCCTGACGAGAGCTATGATGGGGAGGAGGACTCGCTGGAGGCGATCGTCGCCCGGGCGATGCTCGACGACGAGCCCCCGCCGGCGCGTCACCCCCCGCCGTCCGAGGCCAAGGCCGGCTCCGCGCCGGACGCCCCGCGCCGCCGCATCGTTGCGGGGGCGGAGGCCGTCGATCAGATCCTGAACGCCGGCGCTCCCACCGTTGGTCCCACCGGCGCCCCCACTGGCGCCCCCACTGGCGCCAAGTCGGGGAGCGCCAAGAAGCCCGCCGCGCAACCCGCCGCCCCGAAGGTCGCCGCCAAGCCGGCAGAGCCGGCAGAGCCGCCCGCGCGCGCCGCCCGCATACAGGCTCGCCCCACGCCCAAGCCGCAGGCCCGGCCCAATGGGCCGTCCGACGCGCCGCCGCCCGAAGGCCCGTCCGACGGGCCATCGCCCAATGGGCCGATCGACGCACCTTCGCGCACTCCGGCGCGGCCGGAGGGGCCCGGCGCGAAGCGCCCCCCCGCGCGCGCCGGCGATCGGCCTCGCGCCGCCGCCGCGCCCAAGGTCGCCCCCAAACCCTCGCCGCCGCCGCGGGCGCCGGCTCCCGAACCGGACGCTCCGTTCGATTTCGAGATTCCCGCCGCGCCCCGCAGCGACGCGGATGCGCGTGAACTCCTGGCCGGCGGTGAGGCGATGGATCCTTCGCCGCGCGGGACGGCCGCTCGGGGGGGCGCTCCGGGCGGCGACGTCGAAACGGCCGAGCCTTCCGAAGAGTTGGACGGGCCCGGCTGGGACAGCAGCCCGTTCGATCCGCTGGCGGATGCGGCCGGCGCGCCGGGACGACCGGACGCTGAGACGGACGGCGCGTCGGAGGCGGCGCCGGATAGTCCGGCGCCCGACCGCGCGCACTCCTTTGCGCCCGCCGCCGCGGCGGACGGCGCGGACGGGGGCGACGGCGACCTTTTGGACCCGAGGGAGGCGGAAGGGGCCGGCGATCCGCATGCGCCTCCGCGCGACGATCCGAGCGCCGGGCGCGGGCAGCGCGATCTGCTGTCCGAGGAAAGCTTGAAGGCCTATCTCGAAGAGCTCTCCGTCGGGGCCGCCCGCGGCCCCGCGCCGCCCGAGGCGGGCTCGGACGACGCGGCGCCTCGCGAGGCCGCCCCGTCCGAGGAGGCGGCGGAGGACGGGGATCGGCGCGACGGCGAGGAGCGCCGAAGCGCGCCGCGCGACGAAGGCGGCGATCGGCGCGGGGACGCGCCGCGCTCCTGGAGCATCAAGCCGAGCCCGGGCACGAAGGACGACCCGCTCCTCGGGTCGCTCACCATTCTGTGCACGTTGCTCGACCGCAACATCTCCGCCGAAGGCTTGACCGCCGGCCTGCCCCTCGTCGACGGCATGCTGACGCCGGAGCTGTTCGTGCGCGCGGCCAGCCGCGCCGGCATCTCGGCCCGTCTGGTCCGCCGCGAGCTCGACAGCATCGGCAAGCTGGCGCTGCCCTGCGTCCTGCTGCTGGACGGGCAGCGCGCCTGCGTTCTGACCAAACTGAAGCGCACGGAAGGCAAGGCGACCATCATCCTGCCGGAGATGGGCGCCGGGGCGCGCGACGTGGATTACAAGGAACTGGCCCAGGACTATGTCGGCTACGCGCTCTTCGCACGGCCCGAGTTCCAGTACGATCAGCGCGCCGAGGAGACCCGCGTCGCCGATCCGAAGGGCTGGTTCTGGGGGACGGTCTTCGGCTCCTGGAAGCTCTATATCGAAGTCATCATCGCCGCGATCATGATCAACGCCTTCGTGATCGCGAACCCGCTGTTCGTCATGAACGTCTACGACCGCGTGGTGCCGAACTTCGCGGAGGAGACCTTGTGGGTGCTCGCGATCGGCATTCTGGTGGTCTACGCCTTCGATTTCCTGTTGAAGCTCCTGCGGGCCTATCTCGTCGATGTGGCGGGCAAGACCGCGGACACGCAGATCGCCGGTCGGCTGTTCCAGCAGATGCTGGGCATGAAGATGGCGCATCGGCCGCAGTCGGCCGGCGCGCTGGCCAATCAGTTGCGCGAGTTCGAGCACCTGCGGGAGTTCTTCACCTCGTCCACCATGACGACCCTGATCGATCTGCCCTTCATTTTCCTGTTTCTGGCGATCATCAGCGTCATCGGCACCTGGACCATCGTGGTGATTCCGACCTTCATCGTGTTCCTGACCGTGATCGTCGGCCTGCTCATGCAGATCCCGATGCAGCGGGTGGTGCGCGAGACCCAGCGCGAGAGTCAGCAGAAGAACGCCATCCTGATCGAGGCGATCAGCGGCGTCGAGACGATCAAGGCGACCGGCTCCGAAGGGCGCATGCAGCGCGCCTGGGAGACCTTCGTCGACAAGACCGCGCGCTCCGCCATGATCGCGCACCGCTGGTCCAGCCTGGCCATGACCTTCTCCGGGACCATGATGCAGACCGTGACGGTCGCGGTCGTGGTGGTGGGCGTCTACGAGATCCAGCAGGGCAACATGTCGGTCGGCGCGCTGGTCGCCTGCACCATCCTGTCCGGGCGGGCGCTGGCGCCCCTGTCCCAGATCGCGGGCATCGCAACGCGCTTCCACCAGTCGCGTCAGGCGCTGCAGGGGCTGGACCAGATGATGAAGACGCCGGTCGAGCGGCCGGAAGGGCGCAGCTTCGTCACCCGCCCCAGCGTTCACGGCAACATCGAGTTCAAGAATGTCGCCTTCACCTATCCCGACGCCAAAACCCAGGCCTTGAACGACGTCAGCTTCCGCATTGAGGCCGGCGAAAAGGTCGGCGTGATCGGCCGCATCGGCTCCGGCAAATCGACCATCGAGCGGCTGATTCTCGGCCTCTACGACCCGGACGACGGGGGCGTGCTGATCGACGGGACCGACACCCGGCAGCTCGACCCGGCCGACCTGCGCCGCGCCATCGGCGTCGTGCCGCAGGACGTCTATCTGTTCTGGGGCACTGTGCGGGAGAATATCGCGCTGGGCGCGCCCTATGCGGACGACGGGACGATCCTGCGCGCGGCGCGGATCGCGGGCGTGGACGAGTTCATCTCCAAGCATCCGCTCGGCCTCGACATGCCGGTCGGCGAGCGCGGGGCTCAGCTCTCCGGCGGCCAACGCCAAGCGATCTCGATCGCGCGCGCGCTCCTGCTCGACCCGCCGATCCTGGTGCTGGACGAACCGACCAGCGCGATGGACAATACGACCGAGGCGCGCTTCAAGGCCCGCCTAGGCACGGTGCTGGCGAACAAGACGCTGATCCTGGTGACGCACCGCGGTTCGTTGCTGACGCTGGTCGACCGGCTGATCGTCATGGACGGCGGGCGCGTCGTGGCCGACGGGCCGAAGGACATCGTCATGGAGGCGCTCAACGCCGGGCGCATCCAGACGGCGCGCACCTGACAGAGCCGCCCCGACGGGGCCGAGAAGGCGGAACGAGATGACGACCGGTCGCTGGGAAGACGAGATTGCGGACATCGAGGACGGGCGCGGCCCCGGCCGCGGGGCGAGCCGCGTCGCCCACGTCATGTTGTTCGCGATCGCGGCTTTCTTCGTCACCTTCCTGTTGTGGTCGCACAACGCGACGCTTGAGGAGGTGACGCGCGGCGAAGGCAAGATCATCCCCTCCGGCCAGACCAAGACCGTCCAGCATTTCGAGGGCGGCATCATCACCGAAATCACGGTGGAGGAAGGCGAGGTCGTCGAGGAGGGCGATGTGCTGATGCGGGTCGAGAACCGCACCGCGGACGCCCAGTTGGCCGAGAAGCTGAAACTCTATCGCAACCTGCGCGCCAAGGCCGCGCGGCTGACGGCCGAGACGCAAGGGTTGGACAGCGTCCCGTTCCCCGAGGAGCTGCGCGTCGCCTCGCCCGAAGTCGTGCGCAACGAGCAGCTTCTGTTCGAATCCCGCAAACGGCAAGTCGAGCAGCAGATCAACATCCTGCAGGACCAGTTGACCCAGAAGCGCCAGGAATTGTCGGAACTGACCGCCAAGGTCGCGCAGGCGGAGCAGGCTCTCGACCTCTCGCTGCAGGAGGAGGAGTTGATCCGCCCGCTCGTCGATCGCGGCGCCTCCTCGCGCATCGATCTGTTGCGGATCGAACAGAAGGTGCAGGAGCTCCGCAGCGAGATCGAGAGCATCCAGCTCGCCCTGCCGCGCACCCGCAGCGCGATCAGCGAGGCTTCGCGCCGGATCGAGGAGGCCCGCACCACCTTCATCACCGAGGCGCAGCAGGAACTGAACGAGGTCCGCAACGAGGCCGAACGCGTCAATGAGGAGATCGAGGCCGGCGTCGACCGGGCCGAGGTGCGCTCGCCCGTGCGCGGCACGGTCAACAAGCTGGTCCTCAATACGCTGGGCGGCGTGGTGAGGCCCGGCGACCCGGTCGCAGAGATCGTGCCGTTGGGCGATTCGCTGCTGGTGGAGGCGCGGATCAAGCCGTCGGACCGCGCCGCGCTCTATCGCGGCCTGCCGGCGACGGTGAAGGTCAGCGCCTACGACTTCTCCATCCATGGCGGCCTGGACGCCGAACTGATCGACATCAGCGCCGACACGCTGGTGGACGAGGAGGGGCAGAGCTACTTCCGCATCCGGCTGCGCACCGACGAGAACAGCCTGGGCCCCGACATGCCGATCATCCCGGGCATGACCGCGACCGTGGACATCCTGACGGGCGAGAAGACGGTGCTGCAGTATCTGCTGAAACCGATCATCAAGGCGAAGCAGAACGCGCTGCGCGAGCGCTGAGGCGAGCGCATGGCGTTGGCCGCCGCCTTCGCGACCATCGTCCTCGTCAATGTCGTCGCCTGGATCACGCCCGGCCCAAACATGATCGCGGTGATGAGCGCGACGTTGGCGCACGGCCGCCGCGCCGGGCTCGTCACCGGGCTCGGACTCGCAACCGCGGCGACCCTGTGGGCCCTGTTCGCGGTGGCGGGGGTGAAGGCCCTGTTCGAGACCTTTCCGCAGGCGGTCCTCTGGCTGCGTCTGATCGGCGCGGCCTATCTGATCTGGTTGGGCGTCCAGGCGCTGCGCCAGGCGGTCGATGGCGCGGGCAAGGGGCTGGACGCAGGCGCGGCCGAGCCTTCGGGCGGCGCGCGCCGGGCGTTCCTGCGCGGATTTCTGGTCAGCGCGACCAACCCGAAGGCGGCGCTTTTCTTCGGCTCGGTGCTGACGGCCGTGCTGCCCGCGGACCCGTCTGCGGCGGTGCTGGCGGCTGTCGTCGCGCTGTGCGGCGGGCTGGCGGTCCTGTTCCACACGATCACCGCGACCCTGGTCGCCGCGGGGCCGGTTCGCCGGGCGCTGGCGCGCGTCCAACGCTGGACGGCCGCGGCGTTCGGCGCCCTGTTCATCGGTTTGGGCGCCTCCGTCGCCGTTGACGCGCTGCGCGCCCGGTAACAAGCTCACGGGCCCTGCTAACTGGCGAGAGGCCCCCGATGCGCGACCCCCTGAACTGTTTCATCGACCCGGATCTGGCGCTCGACGGGGCGGGAGAGGGACCGCTCGCCGGGACCACCTTCGCGGTAAAGGACCTGTTCGACATCGCCGGGACGGTCTCCCATTGCGGCAATCCGGATTGGGGCCGCAGCCATTCGCCGGCCGCGCGCAACGCGCCGGTGGTGGATCGGTTGCTCGCCGCCGGCGCGAGCGTGCGCGGCAAGACCCATACGGACGAGCTCGCCTACTCCATCAACGGCGAGAACCCGCACTACGGCACGCCGGTCAATCCGAACGCCGTCGGCCACATCCCCGGCGGATCCAGCAGCGGCTCGGCCAGCGCGGTGGCGGGCCATCTGGTCGATTTCGCGCTCGGCACCGACACCGGCGGATCGGTGCGCATTCCGGCCAGCTTCTGCGGCGTCTTCGGCCTGCGGCCGACGCATGGCCGAATCCCGCTGGAGGGTCTGATGCCGCTCGCCCCCAGCTTCGATACGATCGGCTGGTTCGCGCGCACGCCGGGCCTGATGCGGCGGGTCGGGGAAGCGCTGTTCGACGGCTATGCGGCCGATGCGGCCGAGCCGGCGTCGCTGCTGGTCCCGGACGACGTCTGGGCGCTGTGCGATCCGGGCACGAAGGCGGCGCTCGCCCACGCCATGGCGGCGCTGGAGGCGCGCTTCGGCGCGCCGCGCCCGGTGCGCCTAGCCCCTGACGGGCTCAAGCCCTGGTTCATGCCGTTCCGCATCGCGCAGGGCTGGGAGATCCATCAGACGCACAAGGACTGGATCGCCCGCGCCAGGCCGCATTTCGGACCCGGCGTGCGCGAGCGTATGGAATGGGCGGCCACGCTCACCGAACGGGATCGCGACGAGGCGGAGGCGGTGCGCGCCCAGGTGCGCGCGCGCTTCGCGGAGCTGACGCAGGGCGGCGCGCTGATCGCGATCCCCACCGCCCCGGGCCCCGCGCCGGAGGTCGGGCGCACGGCGGAGGCGCTGGAGAGCTTTCGCTATCGCGTGCTGCAGAATTCGGGCCTCGCGCCGCTGTCCGGGCATCCTCAGATCAGCCTGCCGGTCGGCCGGCTCGAGGGCATGCCGGTGGGCTTGTCGCTGATCGCCGCGCGCGGGCGGGACGAGTGGCTGCTGGGTCTCGCCGAACGCCTGTGCGGCGAGGCCCATAGCGGCCTCGCCGAGATCGCCTGAGCGGGGGCTACTCGTCGTACTGGATCAGCGAGGCGAAGGGCGCGCCCAACTCGTCGCGCCCGCCAAGGCCTGTCAATTCGATGATGCAGGCCGTCCCCGCGACCTCGCCGCCGACCTTGCGGATCAGCTCGACCGCCGCCGCCATGGTGCCGCCGGTCGCCATCAGATCGTCCAGCACGACCACCCGGTCGCTCGGCGCGATGGCGTCGGCCTGGATCTCGACCGTGTCCGTCCCGTACTCCAGTTCATAGGCGTACTGCACGGTCTCGCCCGGCAATTTGCCCTGTTTGCGGACCATCGCGAAGCCGAGCCCGAGTTCCAGCGCGAGCGGCGCCGTCGTCAGAAAGCCGCGGGATTCGATCCCCACGAGCTTGGTCGGAGCCCAGGGGCGCACGATCTCGGCCAATTGGTCGACACAGGCCCGCCACGCGTCCTTGTGCGCCAAAAGCGTCGAAATGTCGTAGAACAGGATGCCGGGCTTCGGGAAATCCGGGATCGTTCGGATATGTTGCTTGATGTCCATTGCGGCGTCTAATCTCATGGTTTGCGGCAGGTTCGCGCATCCTATCGGCCGCCTTTACGCGGCGCAACGCGCGACGGTCCCGGGCGCCGAAGAGTGAGTGAGCCCAGTCCGATGGCGAATGGCGCGACGGCTCAGACGGGGGAGACCGGGCGGCTCGATCCGACCGACGACGGTCGCGTGCTGCAGGCGCTCGGTCGTTGGACGATCGCGGAGAGCGCCGCGCTGGAGCGCGGCCTGGCGCGGCTCGGCCCGCCGCCGGCCGGCCCGCTCACGATCGACCTGTCCGAGGTGGAGGCGCTCGACACCGCCGGGGCCTGGATGCTGTTCCGCGCCATGGCCCGGCTGCGGGCGGAAGGCCATGAGATCGACCTGCGCGGCGTCCAGGCGCGCCACAAGCCGCTCTTGGATATCGTCGCGCGGATCGAGGCGGAGGGGCCGCGCGACTTCCACCCGGCGCGCAGCGGACCCCTGGCGGCGCTGGAGCGCCTCGGGCGCGGCGCGTTCGACGCGGCCCGGCACGGCAAGGAACTGGTCAACTTCTTCGGCCTGGTCACCATCGTCTTCTGGCGCACCGTGCTGCAGCCGCGCCGCTTGCGCCCCAAGGCGCTGGTCGCGCAGATCGAAGCGACCGGCCTGGACGCGCTGCCGATCGTCGGATTGCTGTCCTTCCTGATCGGCGTGGTGCTGGCCTACCTGATGTCGGACCAGTTGATCGAGTTCGGCGCCGAGGTCTACACCGTCAACATCATCGGCCTCTCGATCACGCGGGAGATCGGGGTCCTGTTGACGGCGATCATGATCGCCGGCCGGTCCGGCTCCGCCTTCACCGCCCAGATCGGCACGATGAAGGTGACCGAGGAAATCGACGCCATGGGCACGCTGGGGCTCGACCCGATCGAGGTTCTGGTGTTGCCGCGGGTGCTGGCGCTGATGATCACCCTGCCGATCCTGACGCTGTGGTCGAATGTCGCCGGCATCCTGGGCGGCGGGGTGATGACCGTGCTCGCGCTCGGGCTGACGCCGGAACAGTTCGTCGCCCAGCTCAAGGGCGCGGTCGGTCTCGACGATTTCCTGGTCGGCTTGGTCAAGGCCCCGGTCCACGCCTACATCATCGCTATGGTCGGCTGCTATGAGGGGCTGAGGGTTCGGCGGACCGCGGAAAGCGTCGGGCGGCAGACGACGCTGTCGGTCGTCGAATCGATCTTCCTGGTGATCGTCGCGACGGCCGGCTTCGCGGTCGTCTTCTCGATCCTCGGCATCTGAGGGGTAGCCGCGATGGCGACCGGCGGGAGCGATCCGATCGTGATCAAGATAGAGGGGCTGAGGACGCAATTCGGGTCCCAGGTCGTGCATGACGGCGTCGATCTGGAGGTGCGCCGCGGCGAGGTTCTGGGGGTCGTCGGCGGCTCGGGCTCGGGAAAGTCGGTGCTTCTGCGCGAGATCATCGGCCTGCTGCGCCCGTCGGCGGGCCGGGTCGAGCTTCTGGGCGAGGACGTCTGGGCGCTCTCCGAGACGGAGCGCCAGCGCCTCAACCGGCGCACGGGCGTGCTGTTCCAGGACGGCGCGCTGTTCTCCTCGCTCACGGTCGCGGAGAACGTCCAGGTCGCGATGCGCGAGCATCTGAAGCTGCCGCAGACGATGATGGACGAACTGGCCGCCTTGAAGATCGCGATGGTCGGCCTGCCGACGGAGGCGGGCGGCAAGGTTCCCTCCGAGCTCTCCGGCGGCATGCGCAAGCGCGCCGGTCTGGCCCGCGCGCTGGCGCTGGATCCCGAAATCCTGTTCCTGGACGAGCCCACCGCGGGGCTGGATCCGATCGGCGCCGCCGCCTTCGACACCCTGATCCGCTCGCTGCAGCGCTCGCTCGGCCTGACGGTCTTCATGGTCACGCACGATCTGGACAGTCTGGCGACCATCTGCGACCGGGTCGCCGCGCTGGTGGACAAACGCATTCGCGTCGGTACGATGGCGCAGCATATGGCCGACGATCACCCCTGGCTGCGCGAGTATTTCCACGGGCCGCGCGCCCGGGCCGTCGCCGGCCTGGACGGCCGCTCGGAGGTCCCGCCGGACGTCCGGACGCAGGCCGCCGCGGAGGGGAGCCGCGCATGATCGGGGCCCGGTCGACAGCGCCGACGCAGACAGGCGCCCGCTGATGGAGACGCGGGCGAGCTATATCCTGGTGGGCGTCTTCGTCCTCGCCTTCTTCCTGGCCGGCGTGGCGGCGGTCGTGTGGCTCGCCGACGTCAATCTCGACGAGGACGTCGTCAAGTACGACATCTTCTTCGAAGGCTCGGTCTCCGGTCTGCGCACCGGAAATCCGGTGCGCTATCGCGGCATCCCGGTGGGCGTGGTCAGCGACATGCGGATCAACCCCGACAATGTCGAGGAAGTCCAGGTCACCATCGAGGTGCCGCGCACCACCCCGATCAAGGAGGACGCGACGGCCAGCCTCGAGTTCCAGGGAATAACCGGCGTCGCCTACGTCCAGATTTCGGGCGGCACGCACGACGCCCCCGCGCTGAAGCCGCCGCCGGGCCGCACGCGCCCGGTCATCCCCTCCATGCAATCCCAGATTCAGGAGGTGATGGATCAGGCGCCGGAACTCCTGAGCCGCTTCATCGGGCTGGTCGATCAGGCGCGTGAGATCATGAATGACGAGAACCGCCAGCGGCTGTCCGAGACGCTGACGAACCTCTCCGGCTTCACCGGCGCGCTCGCCAACTCCTCCGGCGACATTGAGCAGGCGCTGTCGGAAACCGCCGCGACGCTCGCCCAGGTGCGCGCCACCGCGGCCGAGGCGGAGACGGTCCTGGCCAGTTTCGCGGACCACAGCGACGCGATCGCGACCTCGCTGGACGAGACCCTGGCGCAGGCCAACCGCCTGACCGGCGAGGCGGCGGCGCTGGTCGAGGCGGCGCGCCCGCTGGTCGACGAGACGACCCGAACCGTCGGCACGGTGGGGCGCATCGCCGATGCGGTGGAGCCGCACGCCGGCCCGATCGCGGCCGAAACCGAGGGCGCCCTGCGCGACATCCGCACCGTGACCCAGGAGCTCGAAGGCGCGACCGACGACATCGCCCGCGCGGCCGATCAGGCGGCGACGCTGATGGAGGAGGCGCGGGGGCCCGTCGGGGCCTTCACCAGCACAGGGCTCTACGAGTTCACCCAACTCGTCGTGGAGATGCGGGTGCTGGTCGCTTCGCTATCCCGCATCACCACGGAGATCGAGCGCGATCCGGCGCGTTTCTTCTTCGGCGACAAGACGGAAGGATTCGAAGCGCAATGACGGAACGCGGCGACAAGGCGCAGGACGGCCGCCGGCGGGCGGTCTGCCTGATTGCGGGCGCGGCGCTGGCGCCGCTGGCGGCGGGCTGCGCGGTGGAGTTGCCCGGCTCCGGCGCGCCCGCGCGGATCTATGTGCTGACCCCGAAAAGCACCTTTCCGGACGATATGCCGGCGGTCGACTGGCAGTTGCTGGTCGAGACGCCCTCCGCCCCGGCGGGCGTCGCGTCGAGCCGCATCGCGCTGCGGCGCAAGCTGGTGGAGCTGAACTATTTCGCCCGCGCCGCCTGGACCGACAGCGCGCCGGCCATGCTGCAGCGGCTGATCATCGAGAGCTTCGAGAATTCCGGCAAGATCGTCTCGGTCGGCCGGCAGGTCATCGGGCTGCGCGCCGATTTCATCCTCAAGACCGACTTGCGCGAGTTCCAGGCGGAGTATATGGGCGAGGACGGCGCGCCGTTGGGCGAAGGGGAGGCCCCATTCGTCAGGGTGCGCCTGAACGCCAAGCTGGTCGCCATGCCGCAGCGGGAGATCGTCGCCTCCAAGACCTGGGAGCGGCGCCTTCAGGCGTCGTCGACCGACATGGACGCCATCGTTCGGGCCTTCGACGAGGCCTACGGCAAGATCCAGCGACGTCTCGTCGCCTGGACGTTGGGGACCGGCGAGACGATCATTGAGGCCCGCCGACAGACGGGCTGACCCCTACGTGCAAGGCCGCCGCCGGTTCCGCCGGCGCCGGCCGGAGACCGCTTTTCGGAGCCGCCCATGACCCATGTTTTTCATCGCAGCCTCAAGGGCCTGCCGCCGACCGCGGTTCGCGGCGACGGCTGTTACATCGTCGACGAGACGGGCAAGCGCTATCTCGACGCGTCGGGCGGGGCGGCGGTGAGCTGCCTCGGTCATTCGCACCCGAAGGTGATCCAGGCGATCAAGGACCAAGTGGACCGCATCGCCTTTGCGCACACCGGTTTCTTCACCAACGAGCCGTTGGAGCGGCTGGCCGATCATCTGACCGCCCGCGCGCCGGACGGGATCGAGCATGTCTATATGGTCTCCGGCGGGTCGGAGGCGGTGGAGGCCGCGCTCAAGCTCGCCCACCAATATTGGGGCGAGAAGGGCCAGCACTCGAAACGCTGGTTCATCGCGCGCCGGCAGAGCTATCACGGCAACACGCTGGGCGCGCTGGCCGTCGGCGGCAACATGTGGCGGCGAGACCAGTTCGCGCCGATCCTGATCGATTCGCAGCATATCTCGCCGTGCTATCCCTATCGCGACCGCCGCGACGACGAGAGCCTGGAGGCCTACGGCCGGCGCGTCGCCGACGAGCTCGACCAACGCGTCCGGGAGCTGGGCGCGGAGAACGTGATCGGCTTCATCGCCGAGCCGGTGGTCGGCGCCACCGCCGGCGCGCTGGTTCCGCCCGACGGGTACTTCAAGCGCATCCGCGAGATCTGCGACGAACACGGCATCCTGCTGATCCTGGATGAGGTGATGTGCGGCATGGGACGCACGGGCAGCCTCTTCGCCTGCGCGGAGGATGGAATAGCGCCCGACATTCTCGCGATCGCGAAGGGATTGGGGGCCGGTTATCAGCCCATCGGCGCCATGCTGTGCTCCGGAGAGGTCTTCGAGACGATCCGCGACGGCTCCGGCTTCTTCCAGCACGGCCACACCTACATGGGCCATCCGACGGCCTGCGCGGCGGCGCTCGCCGTCCAGCAGGCGATCGAAGAGGAGGATCTGCTGGCCAATGTGCGCGAGAAGGGCGCGCTGCTGCGCTCCCGGCTGGAGGCGCGCTTCGGCAACGACCCGCATGTGGGCGACATCCGCGGGCGCGGGCTCTTCCTCGCGCTCGAACTGGTCGCCGATCGGGCGAGCAAGGATCCCGTCGACCCGGCCGTGAAGTTGCACGCCAAGATCAAACGCGAAGCGATGGCGCGCGGGCTGATGTGCTATCCGATGGGCGGCACTATCGACGGGGCGCGGGGCGACCATGTGCTGCTCGCCCCGCCCTTCATCATCGACGATGCGCAGGTGGAGGAGATCGTCGACAAGCTGGGCGGCGCGATCGACGCCGCCAAAGCCGAAGCGGGTTTGTAAGCGAGTATGGCGAGCGGTCTTCTTCGGCCCGTCGCGCGCCTAGTCCGGGCGGCGGGCCTTTTCATTTCCCTTGCGCTTCTGTGGCCGGCGAGCGCCGTCGCGCAGGACGAGATGGCGACGCCGGCGCTCGACGCCAGCCCGATCACGATCGGCGGCGGCGTGCCGTTCGGGCTCTATTATCCGCTGGCCGGGGCGATCTGCCAATTGATCGAGCGGCAGGGCGGATCGGAAGACGCCGGCGCGGCGCGCTCCTGCAGGGTCGCGTCGCTGAGCGACAGCGCGGCCGCGATCGCGGCGCTGCAGCAGGCCGAGGTCGACCTGGCGCTGGTGCAGTCCGATTGGCTGGCCCACGCCGCCGCCGGGACCAGCCGCTTTCAGGAGGCGGGACCCGCCGAAGACTTGCGGTCGGTCGCGGCGCTGCACGGCGAGGGCCTCGTCATGATGGTGCGCGCCGGCGAGGGGCTCGAGCGCCCGGCCGACCTGCAGGGGCTGCGGGTCAGCCGCGGGGCGGAGCAAAGCTACCGTGCGCTGCTGACCTACGCGCTGTTGGGGGCGGTCGATCTGTCGACGGACGATCTGGCGATGGCGACCGCCGAACCGGTGGCCGACGGGCTCGCCAAGCTGTGCCGGGCCGAGGTCGACGCGGTCGCGGCGATCACCGCGCGCCCGGCCCAGGCCGCCGCCGCGGCGCCCGCCGGATGCGCCGTCGCTTATCTGACGATCGATCCCGACGCCGCCGAGGAGGCGGCCGCCGACATGCCGGGGGTGGAGGCGCTCCTGCTGCCGCTCGACGGTCCGGACGGCCGGCGGCTCTCCAGCTTCGGGATGACCGCGGTCCTGGCCGCCAGCGCCAACGCCGACCCCGCGGTGGTGGCCGATGCGGCGCGTGCGATTCTCTCCGGTGCGCGGGATCTGGCGGCCCTGCATCCCGCCCTGTCCACGATCGCGCCGGAGCGGCTGGAACGGGCGGCGGACTTCGCGCCGCTGCACCCCGCGGCCAAGGCGCTCTACCGAGGCGAGTGAAAGACGCCGTCCTTCGGTTGCCGTCCTTCGGTTGACGGGGGCCGTCGGCCCGGCATAGGCTTCGCGAAAGGGGCTAAGGCCCCGATAACGATAAATCCGGCGATCCGCCCCGCGGGCGGCGCGTCGGGATCATGAACGCAGGGTCGGCGCAGGGTGGCGGGTTCTCACGCCAATGTCGCACAAGTAGAGCGCGTGTATCCGGGGCGGGCGACCGCCCGGTGCGCGCCGGTTTAGTCCGTTTCCGGCCGCGACGGCGTGCGCCCCAGGGCGTGCGCCTGCGGCAGGATGCGGGGCCGGGCGGCGATCCGCGATGGCGGGCGCCCCAGGTTTCGCGGGAGTCCGTCCGGCGGGGCGGCGCCACATGGCGCCGCCTCCGTCGGGAGGCGGAAGCGCATCAGGGGAGAGGCCGCGCCCTTGCGGGGCGGCGCAACGACAAAGGGAGTTCAAGATGTTCATGCGAAAGATGGCCGTCGCGGCGGCGGCGGTCGCAGGGATGGCGGTTCTGTCGACGCCGGCGACGGCGGAGACCTTCATCACCATCGGCACGGGCGGTCAGACCGGCGTCTACTATCAGGTGGGCGGGGCCGTCTGCCGGCTGGTGAACCGCGGCACGGCGGATCACGATATCAAGTGCACGCACACCACCGGCGGCTCGGTCGACAACATCAACGGCATCCGCAACGGCGATCTGGATTTCGGCGTCGCCCAGTCGGACTGGCATTACCACGCCTATAACGGCACCGCGCCGGATCAGTTCCCGGAGGGCGCGTTCGAGGATTTGCGGGCGGTCTTCTCCGTCCATCCGGAGCCGTTTACCGTCGTCGCGCGCGCCGACTCGGGCGTCACGACCTTCGAAGATCTGAAGGGCAAGCGCGTCAATGTCGGCAATCCGGGGTCCGGCCAGCGCGGCACGATGGAAGTCGTGATGAAGGAGATGGGCTGGACGATGGACGATTTCGCGCTCGCGTCCGAGTTGAAGTCGGCCGAGCAGTCCGCAGCGCTGTGCGATAACAAGATCGACGCCTTCGTCTTCACCGTCGGGCACCCGGCCGGCTCGATCGAAGAGGCGGCGACCACTTGCGACGTCACCTTCGTGACGGTCCAGAACGCGGCGATCGACAAGCTGGTCACGGAGAACGACTACTACGCCTACGCCACGATCCCGGCGGGCATGTATCGCGGCCAGGATCAGGACGTCACGGTGTTCGGCGTCGGCGCGACCTTCGTCAGCTCGGCGGCCACGTCCGAGGATACGGTCTACGAGGTGGTCAAGGCGGTGTTCGAGAACTTCGATCGCTTCCGCCGCCTGCACCCGGCCTTCGCCAATCTGCAGAAGGAGAAGATGATCGTCGACAATCTCTCCGCACCGCTGCATGACGGCGCGGCCAAGTACTACAAGGAAGCGGGCCTGATGTAAGGCCTGTCGGGCCGGCGCTCCCTCCGTCGGGGCGCCGGCCCGCCTTTTCTTTCCAGCCGCGCGCGGCGCTCTGTCGGTGGGGGACGGCGGACGATGAGCGATCAGAACGCTTCCGATAAGGGCTCGGCCCAGGACGACATCGACGATCTGGTCGCCGCCGTCGACACCGGCGCGCGCACGCCGGACAATCGCGCGATCGGCCTGTTCCTGGCGGCGGTCGCCTTCGTCTGGTCGGCGTTCCAACTCTGGTACGCCTCTCCGATCCCCTTCGCGGTCGGCGTCGGGGTCTTCAACACGACGGAAGCGCGCTCGATCCATCTCGGCTTCGCGCTGTTCCTCGGGTATCTGTTCTTCCCCGCCTTGAAGCGTTCGCCGCGCGACCGGATCCCGCTGCAGGACTGGGTGGTCGCCATCGTCGCCTCGGGCAGCTCGCTTTATCTTTTCTTCTTCTACGAGGCGCTGTCCACGCGCCCGAACAATCTGATCACCCAGGACGTCATCGTCGCCTGCGTCGGCATCGTGCTGCTGTTGGAGGCGACCCGGCGCGCGCTTGGTCCGCCCTTGATGATCATCGCGGCGATCTTCCTCGGCTACACTTTCCTCGGCCCCTACGCGCCGGGCATTCTGGCCTGGAAGGGCGCCAGCTTCCAGGCGGTCGCCTATCACCAGTGGATCTCGTCGGAGGGCGTCTTCGGCATTGCGCTCGGCGTCTCCACCGACATGGTGTTCCTGTTCGTGCTGTTCGGCGCCTTGCTGGAGGGGGCCGGCGCCGGCAACTATTTCATCAAGGTCGCCTTCTCGCTGATGGGCCATCTGCGGGGCGGCCCGGCCAAGGCGGCGGTCGTCGCCTCGGCCTCCACCGGCCTCATCTCCGGCTCGTCGATCGCGAACGTGGTGACCACGGGCACCTTCACCATCCCGATGATGAAGCGCGTCGGCTTCTCGCCGGAGAAGGCGGGCGCTGTGGAGGTGGCCTCCTCCGTCAACGGCCAGCTCATGCCGCCGGTGATGGGCGCCGCCGCCTTCCTGATGGTGGAGTACACCGACACCCCCTATGTCGACGTGGTGAAACACGCCTTCGTGCCGGCCGTGATCAGCTACATCGCGCTGGTCTACATCGTCCATCTGGAGGCGGTGAAACAGAAGATGCAGGCGCTGCCGCGCGCCACGGAGGCGAAGCCGCCGCGCTGGGTCTGGCTGTCGCCCTTCATGACGTTGGCGGCTATCCTGGCGATCGCCGGCGGCTTCTACTGGATATCGGAGCTCTGGTTGGCGCTGGACTCGAGCGCCGCGCGGCTTGGCTTCGTGGCCCTGGCGCTGGCGGCGCAGGCGCTGGTCTATCTGGGCTTCAAGCAGGCGGCGCGGGGCGACGCGCGCAAGCATGCGCTGTCGGTCGGGATCGCGGTGTTGTGCAACGCCGCCATCGCGGCCTTCGGCCTGTTCTTCCTGATCGACCTGTTGCGCGCGGCGCTGGGCGAGGCGACGCCCTATGCGGTGGCGGTTCTCGTGCTCGCCGCCTATGTGGCGGTCGTCGCCTATTGCGCGCGCTATCCCGATCTGGAGATGGACGACCCCAACAGTCCGGTCCTGAAGCTGCCGAAGCCCGGGCCGACCATCAAATCCGGCCTGCATTTCCTGCTGCCGGTGGTGCTGCTGATCTGGTGCCTGATGGTGGAGCGGCTGTCGCCCGGACTCTCCGCCTTCTGGGCGACGGTCTTCATGATCGTCATCCTTTTGACCCAGCGCTCGCTGTTCGCGCTTTTCCGGAAGGAGCGGTTGCAAGGAACCCTCTATCGCGGCGCGATGGAGTTCGTGCAGTCGATGATCACCGGCGCGCGCAACATGATCGGCATCGGCATCGCCACCGCGACCGCCGGGATCATCGTCGGCGCGGTCTCCCAGACCGGGGTGGGCAGCGCGCTCGCCGATCTGGTCGAGGCGCTGTCAATGGGCAACATCCTGTTGATCCTGCTGCTGACGGCGGTGTTGAGCCTGATCCTCGGCATGGGGTTGCCGACGACCGCCAACTACATCGTCGTCGCCTCGCTGCTCGCCCCCGTCATCGTGACGCTGGGCCAGCAGAACGGGCTGATCGTGCCGCTGATCGCGGTGCATCTCTTCGTGTTCTATTTCGGCATCATGGCCGACGTGACGCCGCCGGTGGGGCTCGCCTCCTTCGCGGCCGCCGCGGTCTCCGGCGGCGATCCGATCCGCACCGGCTTCGTCGCCTTTTTCTATTCGCTCAGGACCGCGCTGCTGCCGTTCCTGTTCATCTTCAACACCAACCTGTTGCTGATGGATGTCGGGCCGTTGGAGGCGGTCCTGGTCTTCGTGGTGGCGACCGGGGCGATGCTGGTCTTCACCGCGGCGATGCAGGGCTATTTCCTCGCCCGCTGCCGGATCTACGAGATCGCGGCCTTGCTGCTGATCGCCTTCACCCTGTTCCGGCCCGGCTTCTGGATGGATATGATCGCCCCGCCCTTCGAGTGGCGCGATCCGGGCGCCCTGCTGCAGACGCTGGAGGAAGCGGAGGTCGGCGAAGAGTTGCGCGTCGTCGTCGACGGGCTCGACGAGTTCGGCGCCCCGATCACCTTCACGGCCAAGATCCCGGTGATGGAGGGAGAGACCGGCCAGGACCGGCTCGACGAATTCGGTCTGCTGATCTTCGAACAGGACGGCGAGATCATCATCGACGGGACCGCCTACAACGCGCCTGCGGGCGACGCGGGCTTCGACTTCGACCAGAAGATCGTCGAACTCGGCGCGCCGGTCGCGCAACCCGCCAAGGAATGGCTTTGGATACCGGCGCTCCTGCTGCTCGGCCTGCTCGCCTGGGTGCAGCGTCGGCGTGCGCCGCGCGAGGATCCGGACGCCGGCCGAGCGCAGAGCGAAGCGGCGGAATAGCCACGAAGGGGACGGCGCGCCATGTACAAGAACATCCTGCTGGCGATCGATCTGGGCCATGACGAATCCTGGACCAAGGCCCTGCCCACCGCGGTCGAATACGCCCAGAAGTTCGGCTCCACCCTGCATCTGGTCACGGTGGTGCCGGACTTCGGCATGTCGATCGTCGGCGGCTTCTTTCCGGAAGGCTATGAGGACAAGGCCCTGCACGCGGCGGGGGAGACGCTCCAGGCCTTCGCCGCCGATCACGTCCCGCAGGACGTCGAGACCCACTGCCACGTCGCGCACGGCAAGTCCTATGACGAACTGCTGGCGGCGGCGAAGAAGCTGGAGGCGGATCTGATCGTCATCGGCTCGCACCAGCCGGGGGCGGAGACCTATCTGCTCGGCTCCACGGCGGCGCGCGTCGTGCGCTTCGCGCGCTGTTCGGTCCTGGTGGTGCGCGACTGACGCGCCTGACCGCAGCGGAAGCCCGCCCCGTTCACTGCAACTCGTCCGGCGAGATCAGCAGATCGTCCCCCGCCGGCGGCGGCACCGGCGGCGGGGCGGGGCCCGCGTCGTCGGCCGCGTCTTCGTCGAGCAGGGCTCCGTCGGTCTGATCCAGCAGCGGCGCGGCGGGGTCGCCCGGCGCCGGGGCTTCGCTGTCGCCGGGCGCCAGAAGGTCGTCGGCGCTTTGCGTGGGCGGCGCGGGCCGCTCCTCCGCCATCGGCGTTTCCGGCTCCTCGGGCGCGAGCGCGTCCGTTTCCTCCGGCGCCGCGGGCAGCGTGGCGGCCGGCGGCTCCGGCGCGGGCTGCGCCTCGGGCGCCGGTGCAACGGACGGCGCGGCGTCTTCTGTTGGCGTCTGCGCCGGCGGCGCGTCCGATGGGGCGGCCGGGACGGAAGGCGCCGGCGTCTCGTCACGGAGCGCGCCTTCGTCCAGCGTTGCGGACGGGGCCGCTTCGATCGTCGGGCCGGTGTCCAGCACCTCGCCTTCCGCCGGCGCCGGGACCGGATCCTCGCCGATCTGGTCGGACGGAGCCGGTTCCGGGGCGCTCTCGGTGGGAAGCGGGGCGTCAGGGGCCGGCGCGGCTTCGGGAGGCTCCGCCGCCGGCTCGTCGGGCGCCAGGACGCCGCCGTCCGGGTCGAGGCGCAGATCGTCCGGCGACGCGTCCAGGTCCAGCGGCGCGCTCGGATCCAACGGCGCGCTCGGGTCGAGCGCGGCGCCAGGATCGAGCGGGGACGACGGATCAAGCGGCGCCCCAGGGTCGAGCGGCGCCCCAGGGTCGAGCGGCGCCCCAGGATCGAGCGGGGACGACGGATCAAGCGGCGCGCTCGGGGCCAGCGGAACCGAGGGGTCGAGGGCCGCGCCGGGATCCAGCGGCGCGATCGGCGCGTCGGGGTCGATCGGCCCCTGCAGATCGGGCGCGGGTTCGAGCGCTTCCGGCGCGGCCTGCGGCCGGGCGATGGAGTCCGGGACGCTCCCGCCGTTGAGCAAGGCGGCGTAAAAGCGGTCTGCGTCCTTTGCGCGGCATTCCGGGCAGACGGCGGCTTGGCTTGCGCCAAAGCCGCCGGTCGCTCCAAGAAGCTCCCCGTCCGCCGAAATCACCGTGTAGCGGTAGTTGCCGAACGGTCCGTTGAAGGCCTGCCCCACCTTCTCGACCAGCGTGAGGGGCCCCGGCTCCACCCGGCCGCCTTCCCCGATCGTGAAGGAGGGCGCGGCCAGGATGGCGCCGACCGGCATGTCGCGGTCTAGAAACAGGGTCTGTTCGATGCGGAGCGCGCGATCGTTGGCGTAGAGCTGCACGTAGCGGTCGTTCAAGCTTTCGGACATGAAGGGGGCCGGCAGCGGCCGGTTGAATCCGTCGTACCCGAGGGCGATCGCATGGCCGGACTGACCGTAGAGCGCGCGCAGCTGCGGCGCGATGCAGTCGTAGGCGGCCTGCGCCTCCTCCGGCGTCAGATCGCGTTCGGCCGGGGAGAAACCGTCGCCTGCCGGAAGCGGCATCGGAGTCTGGGCGATCCGACGGGCCGGCTCCTCCGGATCGACGTCCGGCTCTGCCGCGGCTTCCGGCGCGCCGCTCAAGGCCTCCACAAGGCGGACCGGCTCCGCACTGGGCGACGGGTTCGGCGCGGCGTCCTGCGCCGCCGCCTCGCCTTCGGTCCCGTCGGGCTCAGCGTCCGCGGTCGGGTCGAAGGGGCCGTCCCAGGCGCTGCCTTCCTCGATCGGCAAAAGGACCGGCCCGAGCGCGGTAGCGGCCGGATTGCTCGGATCGGGAAGCGGCGCCTCGACGGCGCCGTCCGCGACCTGCCGACGCAACCGCTCGGCGCGGGCCTGGGCGTCCGCGATGCGCGCGACGATGCAGACGGCGTCTTCGACCCGCACCCCCGCTTCGGGTTGCGCCAGCGGCGCGGCGCTCGGCGCCGGCTCTACGCTCTCGGGTTCGGCCTCGGCCTCGGCGATTTCGTCTTCGGTTGAAAGCGCGGCGGGCGGCGCCTCGGCCGTCTCCATCTGCGGGGCGGCGTCCGCTCCGTCTGATGCGGGGTCGCCCGGGCCGGTGCAGGCGCCGAGCGCGACCGCCGCAACCCCGCCAAGCAGCGCGGCGATCCAAGGCGTCCGCCTTGCCGATCCGGTTTCGCGCTCCGACATCTCGTCCACCACCGCCCCGCTCGCGCGCGGACCCCGCGCACCTCCCATATCAGGCTATTCCCTATGGCGATTCGGGGCAGGATTCCAAGGTTTTATCCAGGACGCCCCCGGGAGCGCCCCGGGCGCGCGCCCAGGTTTGCGCCCGCATCGCGCCGCAATCCGCCGGCGCCCGCCCAGCCAAGCGCCAGCCACCCGAGCAGGAACGACAGCCCGCCGAACGGGGCGACGGCCCCCAGCCCGGACGGCCCGCCGAGCGCAAGCCCGTAGAGCGCGCCGGGAAACAGCGCGCACCCGGCGAGGAAGAGCCAGAGCGCGGCGCGCGCGGCCGCGGGGCGTCGGCCGGCGCCCGTCATCAGGAACGCCCCGAAGGCCGCGGCGGCGTGCACCATCTGGTAGTGCGCCCCGAGCGCGGCGCGATCGGCCGCCTGGGCGCCGTAGAGCGCGTCCAGCCCATGCGCCGACCAGGCGCCCATCCCCACCGCCAGCGCGCCGGTCAAACCGACCAAGGCGGCGGCGAGGCGATCCAGCGTGGGCCCGACCCCCTCCGACATGGTTGATGCTCCTCGCCTTCCGCGGGGCGCGCGGCCCCGCGTTCCGGCGTGAGCCTGTCAAAAAGCGAAAGGGCCCGCAACGGCGTTGCAGGCCCTTCAAACGGCGGAGACGATCTGCGTCTCGGTCAGGCGAACTGGTCGACGACCTGACCCAGCGTTCGGGTCGTCTCCGACTGGCTGTTCTGATTGCCGTTGACCTCGGCCGTCGTGTCCTCCTGACGCGCCGACTGATTGGTCGACCGCGTATCGGAGGCGATCAGGTTGGCCTCCCCCGCCGCGGGGGCGTCAGGCTCGACATCGTTCGCCACGACGCCGGTCAAAGCCTGTTCGGCGCCGGCGCTCAGCGTGACCGTGTCCTCGGTCAGTTCCTGGCCCTGACCCTCGTTCCCGGCGTCCTGGTCCGATTCGGCGCCTGCGACGGACGCCGGCGCGCTCTCGCCGGCGGCGAGGCTCGCATCCTCCGCCTCTGCGGCGCGCTGGGCGTCGTCCTCCACGCGCTCGCGCGTTCCGGGGGCTTGCGTCTCCTCCGGTGCGCTGCGGGTCGGATTGAAGCCGAACAGGCCGGATCCGCCGCCGATGCCTGCAATGTCAGCCATTCCGCCATCCTTTCGTTTCAGGCGGCCGCGCCATGCGGGCGCGGCGGGCGATGACCACGATCCTGCCGCATCGCACACCGCCACAGCAGTAAAATAGGGCGCCAGCGACGATTTCGCAAGGTTTTCCGGGTTTTCCCGCCGTCAGCCGACTTTGCCGCCGCGCTTCGGGTCGAGCGCGTCCTGCAGCCCGTCGCCGAGGAAGTTGAAGGCGATGACGGTCGCGAAGATCATCAGGCCGGGCCAGATCGCCAGATGCGGCTCGGACCAGATCAACTCCTGCGCGTTGGTCAGCATCGCGCCCCAGCTCGGCGTCGGCGGCTGGACGCCGAGGCCCAGGAAGCTCAACACGCTTTCCAGCAGGATGATGTTGCCGATCGACAGGGTGGTCGCGACCACGATCACCGGCAGCGTGTTGGGCAGGATGTGCCGGCTCATGATGTAAAGCGGCGTCGCCCCCTGGGCGCGCGCGGCGGTGACGAAGTCGCGGGTCTTGAGGCTGAGCGTCTCCGCCCGCACCAGCCGCGCCACCGTCGGCCAGCCGACGGCGGAGATGATGACCACGATGCGGGCGAGGCCGGCGGCCTCAGAACTCGCCGCTTCCTGGGAAAAGCCGAGTTTGGTCAGGTCGACCGAGGCGAGCACGATCAGCAGCGGCAGGATCGGCAACGCGATCACCCCGTCCGTGGTGCGCATCAAGAGCGCGTCGAGCCGCCCGCCGTGATAGCCTGCGGCGAGCCCGATCGCCGCGCCGATCACCGCGGCGAAGAGCGCGGCGGCCAGCCCCACCGCGATCGAGACCCGCCCGCCATGCAGGAGCCGCGTGAACAGATCGCGCCCGACATCGTCGGTCCCGAGGAGATGCGCGCCGCCCGCCGGCGCGAAACGGTTGAACAGGTCGACCGCATAGGCGTCGACGCCGAGCGCCCCTTCGATCCAGGGTGCAGCCAGCGCGCCCGCCCCGATCACGGCGAGGAAGACCAGGCTCGCCGCCGCCAGCCTGTGGCGCAGGAAGCGGCGCGCAAGCCGCCGGCGGCGGTCGGCGAGGGCGGGCGCGGAAGCGGCGCCTTGGACCGAAGGGGCGCTCATCGGTCGCCTCCCGCCCGGTAGCTGATGCGCGGGTCCAGCCCGGCGTAAAGCAGGTCGGCGAGGATGTTGCCGGCCAGCGTGAAGCCGGTCGCCGTCAACAGGCCGAGCAGGGCCAGATTGTAGTCGTTGCCGAGCGTCGCCTCGTAGATCGTCCGGCCCATCCCGGCCCAACTGAACATGGTCTCCGTGATCAGCGCGCCGGAGAACAGCGTCCCGAAGCTGAGCGCGACCACGGTGACCAGCGGCAGGAGCGCGTTGCGCAGCGCGTGCGCGACCAGGATGCGCCGGCGGCTCAACCCTTTGGCCCGCGCGGTGCGGATATGGTCCTGGCTCAGCGCCTCCAGCACGGCGGCGCGCATGAAGCGGGTGAAGCCGCCGACCGAGGCGAGCGTCAGCGTCAGAACCGGCAGGAAGAGATAGGGCAGTCGGGCCCACAGGCTCGCGTCCGGCTCGCCCATGCCGCCCGCCGGGATGCCCTGAAAGGGCACCGCGAGCAGCAGGATCAGGATCAGCGCCAGCCAGAAGGGCGGGACCGAAATGCCGGCGAAGCAGACGAGGTTGATCCCGTAATCGACCGGCGAATAGGGGCGCGCCGCGGCGGCCAGCCCAAGCGGGATTGCGATCGCGAGCGAGAGCGCGAGGCTCACCCCCAAGAGCAGCGTGGTCCAGCCGAGCCGCGGCAGCAGGATCTCTCCCACCGGCTGTTGGTAGAGGCGGGAATAGCCGAAATCCCCCTGCAGCGCCGCGCCGAGCCAGGCGCCGTATCGCTCCCACAGCGGGCGGTCGAGGCCGTAGAGCGCCTTGAGCCGTTGTGCGTCCTCCGCCGTGAAGTTCGGGTTGGCGGAGATCATCAGGTCGATCGGGTCGCCCGGCATCAGGCCGATCAACCCGTAGACCAAAAAGGACATGACGAAGAGCACGACCAGGCTCTCGCCCAAGCGGCGCGCGGCGTAACTCAGCATGGGCGGCGCCCGCCCGCGCGCCTCACTCCGCGAGCCGCCATTCCTCGACCCACAGCGTGGAGGGATACTGATGGCCGGTCGGGCGCAGGCCCTCGAGCGCCGTCGGCAGGATATAGCTGTTGGCGCGGAAATAAAGCGGGATCGCCGGCAGGTCGGTCGCATACAGCGTCTGCAGTTCGGCCCACAGGCGCTCCTGATCCGCGTCGGCGCATTCGGTCTCCAGCGCGTCGATGATCCGATCCATCTCCGGATTGGCGTAGCCGGTGTAGTTCTGGCCGGTGAAGCTGTTCGCTTCGCTCGGGATCTGCTCGGAATGCAGCGTCGTGCGCGGGATCGCCCGCGGCGAGGAGAGCCAGGCGAACATCGCCAACCCGTCGAAGCGCCGCTGGCTCACCGTCTGGCCGAAGAAGACGCGCGGAGGCTCGTTGCGGATCTCGACCGCCGCGCCGATCTCGCGCCACTGCGCCTGCAGCACCTGTTGGACCTGCTCGCGCGACTTGTTGCCGGCTGTCGTCATCAGCGTGAAGGCGAGGCGCTCCCCGTCTTTGCGCCGCACGCCGTCCGGGCCCTTGGTCCAGCCCGCCTCGTCCAGAAGGCGCTCGGCCGCCGCGGGATCGTAGCCCCAGGCGGGGGCGCCGTCGAAATGGACCGCGTCCAGCGGATTGACGTTGCCGTGCGCCACGGGCTGCCGGCCGCCGAACAGCCGCTCGCTGATCGCCTGCCGGTCGATCGCCTGGATCAGCGCCTGACGCACCGGACGCTCGCCCAGCGCCGGATGGTCGAGCATGACGTCGAGATGCTCGTAGATCAGGCCGGGATTGTAGAGGATTTGGAAGCGCTCCCCGTGCCGCGCCCCGAAGGCGAGCGCCTGATCGATGGCGAGGCCCAGTTCGCCCGCGATCATGTCGATGTCGCCGGAGAGCAGGTTGGCGGTCAGCGCGGCCGTGTTCTCGATCGTGCGCACCACGATTTCTTCGAAATAGGGCGGATCGCCCCACCAGCGCGGGTTGCGCGCAAGCGTGATGCGCTGGCCGGGGACGACGCCGCTCACCCGATAGGGGCCGAACCAGAGCGCCGGGTTGGTCGGGTCGGTCTGATAGGCCGTGCGCGCCCGGTACTCGCCCGGCTCGCCCGCGTCGAAGATCGGCCGCTCGATGTGGGCGGGCAGCAGGTTGAAGTCGTTGATCCCCTGAAAGTCGCAGGTGCGCTTGTTGATATGCAGGGTGAAGCGCCGGTCGTCATGCACCGCCACCCGGTCGATCCGGCGATAGAGCTCGTAGGCGTCGATCCCCGTGCGCTGGTCGTGGCCGACCTCCCAGGTGAAGAGCACGTCTTCGGTGCTGATCGGCGTCCCGTCGCCCCAGACCAGACCGTCCTTCAGTTCATAGGTGACGGCGACGCCCGGGTCGCCGGTCTCCGCCGTCTCGAAGACGGCCGTCCCGTCCTCGACCGTCGGCAGCCCGGTGCAGAGCAGGCAGGTCAGCTCCCAATCCGGGTCGTAGACCGTGACCGGCCGGCGGGCGAGGCCGGCGACATAGCTCTTCGCCAGCATCGAATCGAAGCTCGGATGCAGCGTCGAGGGATATTGCGAGATCCCGATCACCAGCCGCTCCTTCGAGGCGGCGGCGGCCGGCCCGCTCGGGGCGGACAGGCCGATGATCCCCGCGGTCAGCGCGGCGGCGAGCGCGGCGAGTGCTTTCAAGGCGGGCGTCCTCCCTTGCGGCCGGTGACGATGGCGCGAGAGAGGGTACCACCCGCGCGCGCGGCGGCAAGCGCGGGCGCTCAGCCCTCCTGTCCGCCGTTGGCCTTGGACCAGCCCTTCGGGTCGCGCAGGAAGGCCTCGACCTGGTCGAGCGCGCCGTCCTCGAAATAGCCCGTCTCGCGCGCGGTCTCGAGCACGTCCCACCAGGTGGCGAGCGCGTGCAGTTGCACGCCTTCGCTCGCCAGCAGATCGACGCTCTCCGGGAAGATGCCGTAGTGGAAGACGACGAAGCAGTGTTCGCACACCGCGCCGGCGTCGCGGACGCCCTCGACGAAGGAGAGCTTGGAGCCGCCGTCGGTGGCCAGATCCTCGACCAACAGCACGCGCTGGCCCTCCTTCAGGTCGCCCTCGATCCGCGCGTTGCGCCCGAAACCCTTCGGCTTCTTGCGGATATAGGCCATCGGCAGCATCAGATGGTCCGCGAGCCAGGCGGCGTAGGGGATGCCCGCGGTCTCCCCGCCGGCCACCGCGTCCAGGCTCTCGAAGCCGATCGCCTCCTCCAGACGCGCGGCCGCCATTTTCATCAGCCGTCGGCGCGCGCGCGGAAAGGCGATCAGCCGGCGGCAGTCGATATAGACCGGGCTCGCCCGGCCGCTGGTCAGGATGAAGGGCTCCTCCGGCCTGAACAGCACAGACTGGGTTTCGATCAGGATGCCGGCGGCGATGTGGGCGGTGTTCTGGTCGGGCATGGGCGGCGTCTCGTTTTCAGGTTGCGATCGGGTCGATCAGCGGATAGCCGGCGCGCGTTCGGTCCGTCAACTTGCAAGACGGGCGCTCAGTCTTCGGTTTCCGCTTCGCGCGCGGGCGGCGAGGGACTGCGGAACAGAGCGCCCGCCAGCAGCGCCTTGGCGGTGATCGCAAAGACGTAGAGCGTGATCAGCGTGGCCGCGGCCAGCCCGGCGATCGCGATCGCGTCCGCCGCCCAGCTGTCATGCTGTGCGGCGTAGAGGGTGGCGGCCACGGTGAAGGCGCTGAGGGGAAAGGTGTAGGACCAGTTGCTGAGCGCGAAGGGCAGACGCATCAGCGTGCGCGCCTGGGTGAGCAGCAGCGCCGCGATGAAAAGCGTGAGGCCGTAGAGCATCGTCGCGACCCCGGACGTCGTCGTCCCCGCCTCGGTCGCCGGGCCCGCCGCCCCTGCGGCCAGCACCTGGAAAGCGATCGCCGCCAGCGCCGGCGGGGCCAGCATGATGACGATGGTCGGGCGCAGCGGCTGCTCCATCGGCTCATGGAACAGCAGGCGGTAGAAGATAATCACCTGCAGCACGAGCCAGAAGATGAAGCCGACGGCGAAGATCATCCAGCCGATCTCCCCATAGCCGAGCGGCGTCCCGGCGATCGAGGCCAGCAGGTTGCCGGCGATCGGCAGGAACCAGACCGGGGTCGCGTGATGCATGTGGAATTCGCGCGTCATCCAGCCGCTGACGGTGGCGAGCGTCACCGCCATGTTCACCGGCGCGCCAACGAGCCACAACGCCTCGGCCAGCCAGGGCGCGTGGGGGGCCGCGGCGGAGGAGAGCAGCAACAGCCCCATGCTGGCGGCTGCGAAATAGCAGCCGCGGATCGGATCGATGAAATCGGCGACCAGCGCGTCCGGATGGCGCACGGCCTTCAGGGCGTAGAGCCCCAGGACGGCGACGTAGAAGCCGGCGGCGAAGCCGAGGAACAATTCGCCCACCGCGTCGGTGAAGCCGAAGGCGTCCGCCGCCTCGCGCCAGGCGAGGCCGAGACCGGCCAGCCCCAACACGCTGGCGAACATCGTCACCGGGAAGTGGCGGGTCGACGGATTGCGCAGCGCCTTGCCGGCGGCGAGCGCCGCGCGGGCGTCGGGTTGTCGCGCGCCCAAAGGCGTTTCTGGCGTTTCTGGCGTTTCGGGCGGGGCGGGCGGGGCGCCAGGCGACCGCTTCACAGGCGTTTTCCTGGCGCGGCCCTTCTTGACCGCACCGGTTTTGGCCGCACCGGTTTTGGCCGCACCGGTTTTGGTCCGGGCCGTCTTGGCGGCGGGCCGGGGCTTCGCAGGGGACGTCTTGGACTGGGTGTCGTCGCTCACGGAAGACGGCTCCCGCCGACGGGCGCAGGCCGCACCGGGCGGCCGCGACCGGCGGTCAGTTCATGGTGTGCAGCGGGGCGTAGCCGCCGTCGTCGCGCTGCTCGCCCAGGAAGTCGTCCAGCATCGGATGGTCGATCGGCGCGGGGTCGCCGTCGGGCGCCAGATGACGCTCTGCCACGTAGGTGACCGCCTCGTCCTGATCGACCAGCACGTGATACCAGGGGCGGTCCTTCGGCGGTCGGCTCTTCGCGACTTCCTCGTACCAATCCTCGCTGCCCAGGAAGACCGGATCGACGTCGATGATGACGCCGCGATAGTCGAAGCGCCGATGGCGGACGATCTGGCCGGGGGTGTATTTGGCGCTGTGCAGCATGATCCTCGGGTCCGGAGCGCTTGAGACGCCCGGGTTTCGGGAGCGTCGGGCGTGGCGTGATCTTCAGTCATAACGTCCGGCAGGCCGCATTGCAAAGGCCGGTGCGGCCGGGCGGCGCTGTGGGGGCGCCGCCGACGCGGCGCTTGACGCGGCGTGGAGGTCGTCTGTAAAACAGAAAAAGAACAAAACAAGATTTAAAATCGGCCAAACCGGAAATTAAAAGGGATTTTCGCGCGAACGAAAGGAGTCTGGCGAATGAGCGGTTATCACGCAAGTTTGTTCCGCGATGCGCGGCGCGCGCCGCCCCCGGTTTCTGCGGCGGCGCTGCGCGGGCTGCGCGCCGAGATCGCGCGGATCGAGCGGTCGGGGCCCTACGGGGCCGCGCCGGAGGCGTCGGGGATCGCGCTCGATCTGCCGGCGGTTGACGCCGCGTTTCCGCCGGGGGTCCTGGCCCGCGCCGCGTTGCACGAGATCTCAGGCGGCGCGGCGCACGGCTTCGCGCTGCGCCTGCTGGCGCGGCGGCCGGGTCCCGTTTTGTGGGTCCATCCCGTGCGGCGGGCCGAGGCGCTTTACGGCCCGGGGGTGGAGGGGCTCGGCGGCGGGCTGGCCGAACGGCTGATGATCGCGCGCGCACGCAGTGCGGAGGAGGGACTCTGGGCGGCGGAGGAGGGGCTGCGCTCCGGCGCGCTCTCCGCCGTGGCGCTGGAGCCGGACAAGGCGGTCGGACTGACCGCCAGCCGGCGCCTGCAGCTCGCGGCGGAGCGGGGCGGCGCGCTCTGCCTCATCCTGCCGGGAGAGGGGGCGGCGGAGGCCCGGCTTTCCCACAGCGCCGCGGCCAGCCGTTGGCGGGTCGATCCGGCGCCGGCCGACGTCTCCGGCCCCGCGACCGTGCGGCGCTGGGACGTCCGCCTGTTGCGTCGTCGCGGCGGCGGCGCGGGCGCATGGCGGGTCGAGGCGGGAGCGTGAGCGGGGGCGAGACGACGGCGGGCGCCGCCCTCGTCCCGCGAGACGGCGCTTTCGCGCCGCCTCAGGATGAGGGCTTCGGGCGGCCCGTCCAGGGGGGCGCGCCACACTCTAGAGGCCTAACCCTGAGGAGGCGGCGGCGCCGCCGTCTCGAAGGGCGAGGCCGGAGGCGGAGGATTGGTCATGGCTAACCGGGCGAGCGCGCCTCTCCCTGACGAAGCCGTCGCGGCGCGGTCGCAGGCGCGCGCCTACATCGCCCTCTGGCTGCCGCGGCTGGCGACCGACCGGCTGCGCCGCGCCCGGCCGGATCTGGCGGAGACGGCGCCGTTGGCCGCGGTGCGCGCGGTCGGGTCGGGCGTCTTCGTCGCGGCGGTCGACGCCGCCGCGGCCGGCGCGGGCGTGGCGCCCGGCGCCACGCTGGCCTCCGCGCGGGCGCTTTGCCCCCACCTTCTGGCGGAGCCGATGGACGAGGCGGCCGACGCCGCCCTGCTGGGCCGGCTCGCCGCCTGGTGCGACCGCTATTCCCCCTTGGTCGGGACGGCCGGCGGCGACCGGATCCTGATCGAGGCGACGGGCTGCGCGCATCTCTTCGGCGGCCCGCGCGCGATGCTGACGGATGCGCTCGAGCGCCTGCGCCGGGCCGGCTTCGCCGCCGCCGGGGCCTATGCGCCGAGCCCGTCCGCGGCCTCGGCGCTCGCGCTCTACGGGCCCGAGGCCGCGGTGGTCGCGGAGCGCGCCGGGCTCGCCGACGCGTTGGCGCCGTCGCCCGTGGCGGCGCTTCGGCTCGCCGAGGAGGCGCTGGAGGAGGAGGCGCTGGAGGGGCTGCGCCGCGTCGGGCTGCGCCGGCTCGGCGACCTCTACGGTCTGCCGCGCGCGGCGTTGGCGGCGCGCTTCGGGACGGCGGCGGCCAGCGCGCTCGACCGCCTGCTCGCCCGCGCGCGCCAGCCGATCGCGCCGCGCCGACCGGTCGCGCCGCATCGGGTGCGGCTCGCCTTCCCCGATCCGATCGGGCTGCGCGGCGATATCGACGCGGCCGTCGCGCGGCTGGTCGAGCGGTTGTGCGAGCGCTTGCAGGCGGAGGATCTGGGCTGCCGGCGTCTCGAGCTGACCGCTTGCCGCGCCGACGGGACGGCCCAGACGCTCGCCGTGGGGACGGCGCGTCCGGTGCGCGCGGCCGGCCCGCTGCTGCGGCTGCTGGAGGAAAAGCTGGGGGAGATCGAGCCCGGTTTCGGGATCGACTGCCTGATCCTCGCCGCCCCGCGGGTGGAGCGCTTCGAGAGCGACCAGCTTTCGGCCGCGGCGTCCGGCGCCCCCGACCCCCCTGACCCCGAAGCCTTGGCGGCGCTGTGCGACCGTCTCGCCAACCGGTTGGGGTCGGACAATCTGTTTCGCCTCGCCCCTTCCGACAGCCGCCTGCCCGACGCCGCCCAGAGCAAGCGCCCGCCGGTCGAAAGCCGTCGCAGAGCGGACGCAGACGCTGCGTCCTGGCCCGATGCGCCGCCGCGCCCGCAGCGCCTGCTGGCGCGCCCGCAGGCGCTGCAGCCGCTCACCGCGCCGAAGGCGGGGGAGCCGCTGCTGGCCTTCCGCCTCAAGGGGCGCCGCCATGCGGTGCGCATCGCCGTCGGGCCGGAGCGCATCGCGCCCGACTGGTGGCGCGAGGACGCCGCCTGGGCCGCCGGCGCGCGCGACTATTGGCGCGTCGAGGACGAGGCGGGCCGGCGCTTCTGGATCTATCGCGACGGCGTCGCCGGCCCGCTGGCCGACGCCGCCGGCGACGGCCCCGGCCGGCAGCACTGGTTCCTGCACGGGATTTTCGACTGAGGGTATGCTGGCATTATGCTAGCATAATGCCAGCATATTGGTTTCAGAAGGAGGATTTCATGGCGACCCTGACGATCCGGGATTTGGACGAGGACGTCGTCGAGCGCCTCAAGCGCCGCGCGAAGACGAACAACCGGTCGCTGGAGGGCGAGGTGCGCACGATCCTGCAGCAGAGCGTTAAGACGATCGACAAGACCGGGCTTCTGGAGCGCGTCAAGGCGATCTCGGCGATGATCCCGCCGGAGAATGTGCAGAGCGACAGCACCGTCCTGATCCGCGAGGATCGGGACAGCCGGTGATCTACGTTCCGGATGCGAGCGTCGTCATCAAATGGTACGTGCCCGAGGTGCGGCAGGCGCAGGCGCAGGCTCTGATCGCGCAGGCGGCTGACATGCAGGCGCCGAGCTTCCTGTTGATCGAGATCGCCAGCATTCTCTGGAAGAAACATCGGCGCGGCGAATTCCCGGCGGAGATCGCCGGCCTCATTCTGGAGGATGTCCGGCGGCTCTTCGCCGATGCGCTCGACGCGGGCGCGCTGCAAGACCGGGCCCTGACGCTCGCGATCGCGCTCGACCATCCGGTCTATGACTGCCTCTATCTGGCTGCGGCGGAGGCGCTCGACGGCGTCGTCGTGACCGACGATCGACGCTTTCACGCCGCCGTCGCGGCCGGCGGCTCGGCCGAGCGCATCGCGCTTCTGGAGGCGCTGTCCCCGTGAGCCGCGCCTACGCCGAGCTTCAGGTCCTCACGCCCTTCAGCTTCCTGGAGGGCGCTTCGCATGCGGACGAGCTGGTCGCGCGCGCCAAGGCGCTGGGGCTCGCCGCGCTCGGCGTCGCGGACCGCAACAGCCTCGCCGGGGTGGTGCGCGCCCACAAGGCGGCGAAGGAGGCGGGACTGAAACTGTTGGTCGGCGCCCGGCTCGATTTCCGCGACGCGCCCTCCGTGATCGCCTATCCGGTCGACCGCGCGGCCTATGGACGCTTGAGCCAGCTCATCACGCTGGGGCGCCGGCGGGCGGAGAAGGGAGACTGCGCGCTCTTCCTCGACGATCTGCTGGTCGACGCCTCGGGGCTGGCGCTGATCGCGCTGGGAGAGGATGGCGCGGCCTTAGAAGACCATCTCCGCCGCCTCAAGGCCGCCGCCGACCCCGGCCGGCTCTATCGCGCCGCCAGCCATCTGCACCGCGGCGACGACCGGGGGCGCATCGCGCGGGCCGCGGATCTGGCGCGGCGGGTCGGCGTCCGGCTGGTCGCGACCAACGACGTGCTGATGCATGTCCGGGCGCGCCGGCCGCTCGCCGACGTACTGACCTGCATCCGCGAGAAGACGGTGATCGACGCCGCCGGCCGGCGCCTGGCCCTCAACGGCGAGCGTCATTTGAAGGGCGCTGAGGAGATGGCGCGGCTGTTCCGCGGCCATGAGGACGCGCTCGCCGCCGGCCTGGAGATCGTCGAGCAGATCGGCTTCTCCCTCGACGAGCTGGCCTACGACTATCCCGACGAAGTGGTGGGGGAGGGAGAGACGCCGCAACAGTCGCTTGCGCGGCTGACCTGGGAGGGGGCGGCGCGGCGTTATCCCGGCGGCGTCCCGGCCAAGGTGCGCGGCGTCGTGGAGCATGAGTTGGCGCTGATCGCACAGCTCGGCTACGCGCCCTATTTCCTGACCGTCCACGATCTCGTCCGCTTCGCGCGCGAGCGCGGCATCCTGTGCCAGGGCCGCGGCTCCGCCGCCAATTCGGCGGTCTGCTACTGCCTGGGGGTGACGGCGGTCGACCCCTCCAAGCTCGACCTGCTGTTCGAGCGCTTCGTCTCCGCCGAACGCGGCGAGCCGCCCGACATCGACGTCGATTTCGAGCATGAGCGCCGCGAAGAGGTGATCCAGTACATCTACGAGAAATACGGCCGCGAGCGCGCCGGCATGACGGCGACCGTGATCCACTACCGCGCGCGCGGCGCGGTGCGCGACGTCGGGAAGGCCATGGGGCTGAGCGAGGACGTGACCGCGCTCATGGCCTCGCAGATCTGGGGCTGGTCCGATACGGCCGGCATGCAGGAGCGGCTGGAGGAGATCGGCCTCGATCCGGCCGACCGACGGCTGCGCCAGACGGTCGCGCTGATCGAGCAGCTGGTCGGCTTCCCGCGTCATCTGAGCCAGCATGTCGGCGGCTTCGTGATGACGCAGAGCCGCCTCGACAGCATCGTTCCGGTCGAGAACGCGGCGATGGACGGCCGCACGGTGATCGAATGGGACAAGGACGATCTCGACGCGCTGGGGATTTTGAAGGTCGACGTGCTGTCGCTCGGCATGCTGACCTGCCTGAGAAAGGGGTTCGAGCTGATCCGCGCGCATTACGGCCGCAGCCTCGATCTCGCGACCGTGCCGCCGGCGGACAAGGCCACCTACGACATGCTGTGCCGGGCGGATTCGCTGGGCGTCTTCCAGGTGGAGAGCCGCGCCCAGATGGCCTTCCTGCCGCGCATGCGCCCGCGCGACTTCTACGACCTGGTGATCGAGGTGGCGATCGTCCGACCCGGCCCGATCCAGGGCGACATGGTCCATCCCTATCTGCGTCGCCGCAACGGGGAGGAGCGGGTCTCCTTCCCCTCGCCGGAGCTGGAGCGGGTCCTGGGCAAGACGCTGGGCGTGCCGCTGTTCCAGGAGCAGGCGATGCAGATCGCCATCGTCGCCGCCGGCTTCACGCCGGCGGAGGCCGACCGGCTGCGCCGCGCCATGGCGACCTTCCGCAAGACAGGGATCATCCACGAATTCCACGACAAGATGGTCCGCGGCATGATCGCCAACGGCTACGACCCCGGCTTCGCCGAACGCTGCTTCAAGCAGATCGAGGGCTTCGGCGAATACGGCTTCCCGGAAAGCCACGCGGCGAGCTTCGCGCTGCTGGTCTACGTCTCCGCCTGGATGAAATGTCACTATCCGGCGGCCTTCGCCGCCGCCCTCTTGAACAGCCAGCCGATGGGCTTCTATGCGCCCGCCCAGATCGTGCGCGACGCGACCGAGCACGGCGTCCCGGTGCTGCCGCCGGACGTGAATTTCTCCGAGTGGGACTGCATGTTGGAGGCCAATGTCGACGGCGTCGCTCCCGTGCAAGCCTCCCCCATCCAGGGGGAGGGAGGGGCCGCGAAACCCTCCGCCCACGCCATCCGCCTCGGCCTGCGCCAGGTGAAGGGGCTCAGCCGGGAGGATGCGGAGTGGGTCGTCGCCGCGCGGGCCAACGGCTATCGCCAAGCCGTCGATCTCTGGCGGCGCGCGGGGCTGAAGCGCCGCGCCTTGAAGGCGCTGGCCGAGGCGGACGCCTTCGGCTCGCTGGGGATCTCCCGGCGCGAGGCCTTGTGGGCCGTGCGCGGGATCGGCGGCGACAAGCCCCTGCCGCTGTTCGAGGCGGCGGCGGCGAGCGACCGCGGCCTCGACCCCGCCGTCGACCTGCCGGCCTCCAGCCTGGGCGAGGAGGTGGCGGAGGATTACGCGAGCCTGCGCATGAGCCTCAAGGCCCACCCGATGGACCTGATCCGCCGGGCGGCCGACGCGCCGCTGGCCGATTGCACGGCGGCCGGCGATCTCCTCCAGGCCAAGGACGGCGACAAGCTTTCGGCCGCGGGTCTCGTCCTGGTGCGCCAGCGCCCGGGCAGCGCCAATGGCGTCATCTTCGCCACGCTGGAGGACGAGACCGGCGTCGCCAACGTCGTCGTCTGGACCGACGTGTTCGAACGCTGCCGCCGCGCGCTGCTGGCCGCGCGGCTGATGAAGGTGTCGGGCAAGCTGCAGCGGGAGGGGGCGGTGATCCATCTGATCGCGGATCGGGTCGAGGACCGCTCCGACCTGCTCGACCGGCTGATGGACCCGGAGGACGGCGCAGCCGCCGCACGCGTCAGCGCGCTCGCCCCCACCGACGAGGTGCGCCGGCCGGTCTACACGCCCGGCTTCCGCGGGACCGGCTATCACCCGGTCGCCCAGAAAGCGGCCCCCCAAAAAGCGGCGCCCAAGAAGCCGACCCCCCGCCCGCGCCACCCCCGCGATCAGGCCCGCACCTTCTTCTGACGCCCCACGCGGCGAGAGCCGGATTGCAGGGCTGGCGATCAGGCCGCGATGGGCGTAGCGTCCGCCGGTCATGAGTTCCGCCCCCGACCCGCCCAAAGCCGCAGAGGACCCGAAGGCCGCCCTGAAGGGGATCGGGCTCATGTGCCTCGCCGTCTTCCTCTTCATCCTGTTGGAGATGACGGCCAAGGCCTCGGCCGAGCACATGCCGGTCGCGCAGACGGTCTGGGCGCGCTATTTCACCCATCTGGCGCTGATGACGCTGTTCCTGGCGCCGCGCTATGGCGTGCGGCTGGTCGCGACCAGGCGGCCGGGGCTGCAACTCCTGCGCTCGGTCCTGTTGCTGACCATCACGGGCTGCACCTTCCTGGCGCTGCGTCATCTGCAGATGGCGGAGGTGACGACGATCGGCTTCGCCGCGCCCTTCTTCGTCGCCGCGCTGTCGGTCCCGCTTCTGGGCGAGAAGGTGGGCGTGCATCGCTGGAGCGCGATCGCGCTCGGCTTCGTCGGCGTGGCGGTCGCCATGCGCCCGGGCCTGGGCGCCTTCCACTGGGCGTTCCTCGTGATCCTGTTCGGGGCGCTCGTCAACGCGCTCTATCTGATCGCCACGCGCAAGGCGAAGGACGAGGACCCGATGGTCTCGATCTATTTCACCAGCTTCGCCGGCGCGCTGCTGATGAGCGCCATCGTCCCCTTCGTCTGGGAGACGCCGCAGGCGCCGATCGGCTGGCTGATCATGGTCGCGCTCGGCGTTTTCGGCGGGCTCGGCCACTATCTTCTGATCCTGGCGCACACGATGGCGCCGGCGTCGCTGCTCGCGCCCTTCTACTACACGCAGATCGCCTTCTCGGTCGCGGTCGGCTACGCCGTCTTCGGCGACGCGCCGGACGGGCTGACGGTGCTGGGGGCGGCGATCGTGCTGGCCAGCGGCCTCTATCTGATCCATCGCGAGCGCCTCAAAAAAACCGCCGCGTAGACGAATTTTTTACCCCTCCCGTGATCCAAGGAACCGTCGCCGGCGAATGAAGCCGGCGCGTTCGCATATGGCCCATCGCACCCCGAGGAGGCGGCGTCATGACCGAAGCCCTGTTGACCCATTTCGCCGTCGCAACGGTCGGCGTTCTCACCCTCGCCGCCGTCGCCGCCTGGGCCTATGTGCTCTGGCGCGATCTGCGCAAACCGTCCGTCTAGCGCTCCCTCTAGGCCAGGCTCTGGATCGCGCCGTCGATGCTGATCGCCTGGCCGGAGACGCGCCGGCCGGCTTCGCTGCAGAGATAGACCGCCATCGCCGCGATGTCGTCCGCCGGGATCATGGTCTTGAGCGCGGCGAAGGCTTCGTACTGCGCGCGCATCTCGGACTCCGGCGCGCCGCGGGCGGCGGCCTTGTCGCGGATCACCGCATCGATGCGCGGACCCTCCACCACGCCGGGCAGCAGGCTGTTGGCGCGGATCCCATCGCCGCCCAGCTCCGCCGCCAGCGTCTGCGTGAAGCCGACCACCGCGAATTTCGAGGCCGAATAGGGCGTGCGCAGCGGGTAGGGGAACTTCCCCGCCGCGGAGGAGAGCGTGACGATCGACCCGCCGCCCGCCGCTTTCAAGAGCGGGACCGCCGCACGGACGGTGAGGAACATCCCGTCGATATTGACCGCCATCGTGCGCCGCCAGTCGGCGAGCGAGACCGCTTCGACGGGCAGCGCGGGGCCCGCGATCCCGGCGTTGGCGATCAGATTGTCGAGCCCGCCGAGCCGCTCCTCCACGGCCTCGAACAGGCGGGCGACGTCCTCCTCCTCGGCCACGTCGGCGCGCACGCCCGTCACCTCCGGGCGCTCCGCTGCAAGGCGCTCAAGCGCCGCCTCGTCCACGTCGCAGACGACGATCCGCGCCCCGGCGTCGGCGAAATGCTCCACCATCCGTCGGCCGATGCCGGCGGCGCCGGCGGTGATGAGGGTGCGGGGGCCTGTCAGAGTCATGGGCGTGGCTCCGTGCAAGAGGGCCGTTCGCGTCAGCGCCGATCATCGAGCATCGCCGCGTAGAGCGCCAGCGTCTCGGCGCAGATGCGCTCCGTCGAGAAGGCGTCCTCGGCCAGCCGGCGCGCGGCGGCGCCCAAGCGGCGGCGCAGATCGGCGTCGCGGGCCAGCCGCTCCAGCGCGTCGGCCAGCGGTTCGGCCGCACGCGCCGGAACCAATAGCCCGGTCTCATTCTCGCGGCAGATCTCCCGGCAGCCGGGGACGTCGGTCGCGACCATCGGCCGGCCGCAGGCCGCGGCCTCCAGCAGCGACTTCGGCAACCCCTCGCGATAGGAGGGCAGCACCGCGATGTGGCAGGCGGCGTAGGCCCCGGCGACGTCGCGGGTCCGTCCCTCGGCTTCGACTGCGCCCTCCTCGACCCAGTTGACGACGGTGCGCGCGGGGATCGCGGCCGGGTTGGCGTCGGTCGGCCCGACGAGGCGCACGGTGAGCGGGACGCCGCGCGCTTTCAGGAGGCGCGCCGCCGCGACCAGCTCCCCGATCCCCTTGTCCCACAGGAGGCGCGACAGGCACAGCGCGACCGGCGGATGGGCGTCGTCGACCGGCGGCTCCGGGGCGGGCCGCAAGGCGTCGACGTCCACGCCCGAGCCGCGGATCGTCGCGATGCGGGCGTCCGGGACCTTGAGGCGGTCGCGGAACAGCGCGCGGTCGTCGTCGTTCTGCACGATGACGCGCACGCGCCCGTCGCGGTTGACCATCCGCATGACGCCCGCGATGGCCGGACGCAGAAGCCGCGCCTTCAACCCTTGCGAGATGAAGAGGAACCCCATCCCCGCCATCGCGTTCACCACATGCGGGACGCCCTCCGCCAGCGCGGCCATGGAGCCGTAGAGGGTCGGCTTCATCGCGACGTGGTGCACGAGGTCCGGCCGCTCCCGCCGGTAGAGCGCGCGGATCGCAGAGAGGGTCTTCAGGTCCCGCGCGGGGTTGAGGCCGCTGCGGTCGAAGGGGATGTCGGCGACCGTGAAGCCCTCGGCCTCCAGCGTCGCGCGATCCTCGTTGATCCGGGTCGCGACGACGACCCGCGCGCCGGCGTCGCGCGCGGCGCGCGCCAGCGGCAGCCGGTGGGAGAGGAAGTACCAATCCTCCGTCACCAGGTAGACGACGGTGCGGCCCGTGAGGTCGGGCGGGGCGGGGCGGGGCGCGGCGCTCATCGGTCGAGCCAGCGCTCCGCCCAGGCTTCCAGCATCAGGACGCCCCACAGCGCCTCCGCACGGCCCTGGCCCTGTCCCGTCAGATGCTCCGCCCAGGCGGCGCGCACGAGGGCGGGCTCGACGAAACCGCGGCGCCGCAGGCGCGCCTCGCTCAACAGGTCGCCCGCCCACTCGCGCAAGGGGCCGCGCAGCCACTCCCCCAGCGGAATTGCGAAGCCGGCCTTCGGCCGCTCCACCAGATGGCGCGGCACATGGCGGTAGAGGATCTGGCGCAGCGGCCACTTGCCTACGCCGTCCTTCATCTTGAAGGCCGTCGGCAGCCGCCAGGCGGCCTCCACCACCCGGTGGTCGAGGAGCGGCGCGCGCGCCTCCAGACTGACCGCCATGCTGGCGCGGTCCACCTTGGTCAGGATGTCGTCGGGCAGGTAGGTCAGCGCGTCGAGCGCCGCCGCCCGTGCGGCGGGGTCGAGGCCGTCGCCCAGCTCCTGCGGCAGCAGCGCCGCGGGATCGTCCGGGCCGACCAGCCCGTCGGCCGCACGCCATTGGCTGACCACGTCCAGATAGCGCGCGTCGGTTCCCTCGCGGCCGAGCGCGCGGGCGAGCTTGGCCGCCTTGTCGTCCGCCTGACGCGGGCGCTTGCCTTCCGGCAGCAGGCGGGCGAGGCGCGCGGCGCCCGCGGGCCCCAGCGCCTGCAGCGCCCGCGCCGCCGTCCGGCGCAGGCCCGCCGGCGCGCGGTCGAGCCGCGCCAACTTGGCGAGCGCCGCATGCCGATTGTAGCCGAAGAAGACCTCGTCGCCGCCGTCGCCGCTGAGCGCCACCGTCACCTGGCCGCGCGCCAGCCGGCTGACCAGATAGGTCGGCAGGGCCGAGCTGTCCGCAAACGGCTCGTCATACCAGTCTGGCAGCGAGGGGATCAGCTCGCGCGCCGCGGCCGGGGCGAGATAGAGCTCCGTGTGATCGGTCTTCAGATGGGCGGCGACCTGTTTGGCGTGCGCCGCCTCGTCAAAGGCCTGATTGTCGAAGCCGATGGTGAAGGTCTTCACCGGCCGGTCGCTCGCCGCCTGCATCAGCGCGACGACGGTCGAGCTGTCGATCCCGCCGGAGAGCAGCGCGCCGAGCGGCACGTCCGCGACCATGCGCCGCGAGACCGCGTCGGACAGCAGGCGCTCCAGCGCGTCCAGCGTCTCGGCCGCGTCGCCGACCGCCGGCGCGTCCTGCGCGGTCGCGTCGGCGAGGCGCCAATAGCGGCCCTCCGCGCGGGCGCCGTCCGCCGCGTCGAGGCGCAGCCAGCCGCCCGGCGGCAGCTTCTCCACGCCTTCATAGATCGTGCGCGGTCCGGGGACGCAGTTGAAGCGCAGGAAGCGGTCGACGGCGTCCCGGTCCACGCACGGCCGGAAGTCCGGATGGGCGGCCAGCGCCTTCAACTCCGAGCCCCAGAGCACGAGATCGCCCTGCCGGCCGTGATAGAGGGGCTTCAAGCCCAGGCGGTCGCGGATCAGCCAGAGCTGGCGCTCGCGTGCATCCCACAGGGCGATCGCGAACATGCCGATCAGGCGCGGGATCGTCTCCAGCACGCCGCGGCGCGCCACATGCTCCAGCATCACCTCCGTGTCGGAGCCGCCGCGCAACGCGACGCCGTCGGCCTCCAACTCGGCGCGCAGGTCGCGGTGATTGTAGATCTCGCCATTGTAGGCGACCGTCCAACGGCCGTCGGCCGACGTCATGGGCTGATGGCCGGCCGGGCTGAGATCGATGATCGCAAGCCGCCGAAAGCCGATCGCCAGACCCGCCGGCGCGTCCACATGCACCCCGGCGTCGTCGGGCCCGCGATGAGTCAGGGCGTCGGCCATGGCGCGCGCCCGCGCGGCGAGCGTCGCCTCCGCCGTGCTTTGCGAGAGATCGAGGAATCCGGTCAGACCGCACATGATGCGCGGACCTTATCCGCGTTGCGACATCGCGTCACGCCGCCCGTTCGTGTGGAAACGGGCGGCGCGCGCCCACGCAACGGAAAAAAATCAGGGGTGCAATTGACAATCACTCTCAATTGCAATAGGCGTGGTGTCACCGAGCCGGCGACGGGCGCTCCGGCGTCTGCGCGCCCGGCTCTCCAGAGACGACGGACGGAGTGGAACATCCGATGAAGACCAATCTCTTGAAGACGGCGGCCGCGGCGCTCGCGGCCGCGATGCTGGGCGGCGCGGCGGCGCCGGCGCTGGCGGACGGCGAACTGAACCTCTACAGCTCCCGCCATTACGACACCGACGAGCGCCTCTACACCGACTTCGAGGCGCTGACCGGCATCAAGATCAACCGGATCGAGGGCAAGGCCGACCAACTGATCGAGCGCATCCGCAGCGAGGGCGCCAACAGCCCCGCCGACGTGCTGCTGACGGTCGACGCCGGCCGCCTGTGGCGCGCCGATCAGCTCGGCCTGTTCCAGCCCGTCGATTCGGAGGCGCTGAACACCCGCATTCCCGAGCATCTGCGCCACCCGAACGGTCACTGGTTCGGCTTCTCGCAGCGCGCCCGCATCATCTTCTACGACACGGAGCGGGTGCAGCCGTCGCAGATCCAGACCTACCAGTCGCTCGCCGATCCGGAGCTTGAGGGCATGGTCTGCACGCGCTCCAGCGGCAACATCTACATGCTCTCGCTGATGGCCGCGATGATCGAGCATGTCGGCCCGACGCTGGCCCAGGACTGGGCCGAGGGCGTCTGGAACAACCGGGCGCGCGATCCGGCCGGCGGCGACACCGACCAGCTGCGCGGCATCGCGTCGGGCGAGTGCGCGGTCGCTGTCTCCAACACCTACTACTTCTCCCGCGCCCTGCGGAAGGACGTGAAGGACCTCGGTGCGGAGGAGATGGCGAACATCGGCTGGGTGTTCCCGAACCAGAACACGACGGGCGCGCATGTGAACATCTCCGGCGCCGGCGTGCTGGCCAATGCGCCGAACCAGGAGAACGCGATCCGCTTCCTGGAGTATCTCGCCTCCGACCAGGCGCAGGAGTACTTCTCCGCCGGCAATGACGAGTATCCGGCCGTCGCCGGCGTCGCGCTGAGCGAGAGCGTCGCGGCCCTGGGGCTGTTCCGCCAGGACGTGCTGAACCTCGAGGCGCTGGGCGAGAACCAGGCCCAGGCCCAGATCCTCTACGATCAGGTCGGCTACAAGTAAGCCGCCCGATCCCGATCTCATCCACCCTGTCAGGCTGTGGGGTCTGACAAACTCAAGCCCGCCCGGGGCGACCCGGGCGGGCTCTTTTCTTTGGCTCCGCGCTGCGGCCGGGACCGGACCGCTTCCACGCGGGGTGTCGCAGGCGGCCGTCTCTCGACCTATCCGGCGGCTTCCGTTCAGCCCGCGTCGCGCGCTTCGATCTGGCCCAGAATCTCCTGCCGGTCGACCTTGCCAGCGGCGTTGAGCGGCAAGGCGTCGAAAAAGTAGATCCGCTCCGGGCAGCGAAAGCCGGCCAAATGCGCCCGGCAATGGCGAATGATCCTATCCGCATCCAACGCATCGCCCTCGCCCTCGCCCTCACCCTCACCCTCGGGGACGACCGCGGCGGCGACAATCTCACCCCAGGTCGGATCGGGCAGTCCGAGCACGACCGCGTCGCGCACGCCGTCCGCGGCAAGCACGACGGGCTCCACCTCCGCCGGATAGACGTTCTCCCCGCCGCGGATGATCATCTGCTTCTTCCGGCCGGCAAGATAGACATACCCTTGAGAGTCGCGCCGACCCAGGTCGCCGCTGAAGACCCACCCGTCGCGCAAAGTGCTGGCGGTCTCTTCGGGCAGATTCCAGTAGGCGCTCATCGCCATGCCGGAACGCGTGGCGATCTCGCCGATCTCACCATCCGGCGCGTCGCGCCCGTCGTCGGCGCAGATTTTGAGTTCGACGCCGGCGCAGGCGCGCCCGACGGACGACAGGCGCTCCTCATCGCCCTCGGCGAGGGCGGCGCGGTGGTCCTCCGGTGTGAGAACGGTCTGGGGCAAGTCCTCCGTCTGGCCGAGAAACTGGATCAGATCGCCCTTGTAGACGGCGGTCCAGCGCTGCAGCAGAGGCAGGCTCATCGGAGCGGCGGTGTACATGATGAGGCGCAAGCCGGCGAACGCGTCCGGCGTGAAATCGGGACGCGCGAGCGCCATGCTGAGGATCGTCGGCACGGTGTTGATGAAGGTGACGCCGTACTCGCGAAGCGCGGGAATCGTTTGCTCGTACTCGAACTGCGGCAGGATCAGTTGCGCCGCCCCGCGCTGCAGACCGGCGAGGCTCAGGATCAAACAGGAGATGTGGAACATCGGGGTCGTCATGTGCATGACGTCGTCCGGGCCGAGCCGAAGCTCGTACATAATCCTCAGCGCCCGCGTGGTCGCCGTGAATTGATCGATCACCGCGCCCTTCGGGCGCCCGGTGGTGCCGCTGGTGTAGCAGATCGCGAGCGGCGTCGACGGATCGATCGGGTCGTCGTCTTCCGCCGCCGTCTCCGCATGCGCCGCTGCGGCCTCCTCGGCCTTGCGCGCCGCCGCGTCCAAGGACCTAAGCCCGAGTGGGAGATCGTCGCGCAGTTCCTCGGCCGCTTCGAGGTAGCGCTCGGCGGCCAGCAACAGCCGTGCGCCGGAGTCCCGGATCTGAAAGCGATGTTCCGCCGGCGTCTGGCGGTAATTGAGCGGCACCGCGGCGGCGCCGATCATCGACAGGGCGCAAAGCGTTTCGAGAAAGGCGATGGAGTTGACGTCGAGGATCGCGACCCGGTCGCTCCGCCGCACGCCGGCGGCGGTCAGGGTCCGGGCCAACGCGCGCGCTTCGCGCTGGAACGTCTGGAAGCTCACCCGCCGCGTCGGCGTCACGACGCACAGCCGCGCCCCGTGCGCCGCAGCGGCGGCGCGCAGCATGCCCGGCAGGCTGTAGCTCTGCGGGTACGTCATCAGTCTGCGCGCCTCGCCCGGTCCCGCTCCTCACGCGCCATAGCGTGTCTGAACCCATTTCATGGCGGCTGAGAAGCCGTCGCGGTTCATGCGCTGCAGGAACTCGTCCTTCAGCGCGTTAGGCGTCGTATTCGCGGTCACGAAGGCTTCGACGCCCATCGAGATCGCCGCCGAGAACCCCATGATCTCGTAGGAGCGGTTCACCGCCGCCTTGTTCACATGCCAAGTCTCCGGGGCGAAGCCCTTCAGCCGATCGGCAAGCCGCCGCACCGCGCCGGTCAACTCCGCGGCCGCGCAGACCTGGTTGACCAGACCGACCTCGACCGCCCGCGCGGCCTCGACAAGTTCGCCGGTCAGCAGGATGTGCTTCGCCTGACGCATGCCCATGACCCAGGGGCTGATCAGGAATGGCGGGGCGTCGGCGAGCAGCACCTCCGGCTCGCCCAACTGCGCCGTCTCGTCGGCGTAGACGAAATCGCACGCCATGGCGAATTCGAACGCACCGCCCAGGCAATAGCCCCGCACGGCCGCAATGACCGGCGTCTTGCTGCGCCACACCGCCCAACAGGCCTCGTTGCCGACCTCGACATAGTCGCGGAAAGCGTTGGGGAGCGGCTCGGCGAGCTCTCCGCCGAGCGCCGCCTTGAGATCGTAGCCGGCGGAGAAGTTGCCGCCGGCCCCTTCAATGACCATCACGCGGACGTCGGGATCCGCATCGCCTTCGGCGACGGCCGCTCGAACGTCGCGCCATTGCTGAAGGTTGAACGCATTCAAGACCTTCGGTCGATTGAGGGTGATCCATGATACGCCGTCGCGCGTGTCGATCCGGATGTTCTCGTATGGCATGTCGGTCCCTTGTCGTTGCCAATCGTCGCGTACCTTAGGCGATGAGCAGACGTTCGTAAGCAGGATCTTCTTTTCGCTGCGGCGCCTGCAGGGCGGCAAAGATCTGTAAACGCTGAGAAAAGATTGTATCCTCAGAGAAACCCCCGCCATGGATGTATGTCCATGTCGGATTAGGGGCGGACGCGCCGGATGGGGCGTCAAGGCATCCGGGGCGCTGGCGAACCGGAGCGATCGACGCTCGCGCTAGGCGCGCTCCGCGCCGTCCCCTACCGTGCGAAGGGCAGGAAGCGCAGGCCGCGGCGCGTGCGTTTGGCGGCGGCGCCGGGGCGGGCGGCGGCGATGCGGCGGCTGATGACGATGATCGGCAAGAGTCCGACCAGCACGATCATCAGGCTGGGCGCGGCGGAGAGCATCAGGCGCTCGTCCGAGGCGAGGTTGTAGGCGGTGATCGCCAGGGTGTTGAAGTCGAAGGGGCGCAGGATCAGCGTCGCGGGCAATTCCTTCATCACGTCCACGAAGACGATGAGCCCCGCCGTCAGCAGACTGGTGGAGAGGATGGGCGCGTGCACCTCCTTGACCGTGCGCCAGGGGCCGCGGCCCAGCGTGCGCGAGGCGTCGTCCATCGAGGGCGTGACCTTGGTCAGGCCCGCCTCCACCGTCTGCAGCGCGACCGCCATGAAGCGCACCAGATAGGCGTAGATCAGGGCGGCGATCCCGCCGGTGAAGATCAGCCCGGTCGAGATCCCGAAGAGGTCGCGCATATGGCCGTCGAGCCAATTGTCGAAGCCGCCGAGCGGGATCAGCAGCCCCACCGCGATCACCGAGCCGGGCACGGCGTAGCCCAGGCCAGAGACCCGCACCGCCCCGCGCGCCAGTTTGGAGCGGTCGAGCCGGTTGGCGTAGGCCAGGACGAGCGCGGTCAGCACCGCGGCGACGGCGGCGATCGCGGCGAGCGAAAAACTGTTCCAGACCAGTTCGAGCGTGCGCGCCTCGAACAGATTGCCCGCCTCGAGCGCCATCGCGATCATCAGTCCGGCCGGCAGCAGGAAGCCGAGCGCGATCGGCGCGAGGCAGGCCGCGAAAGCCGCCGCCGCGCGCCATCCGGTCAGCCGATAGCCGGGCAGGATCTTGTAGGTCCCGGTCGACTGGAAGCCGCGCCGGCCGCGGGTCGCGCGCTCCAGCGCCAAGAGCAGGAAAACGAAGCCCAGGAGCATGCTGGCGAGCTGCGCCGCCGCCACCGGATCGCCGAAGGAATAGAGCGCGCGATAGACCCCGGTGGTGAAGGTCTGCACCCCGAAATGCGCCACCGTGCCGAAATCCGCCAGCGTCTCCATAAGCGCCAGCGCGACGCCCGTGGCGATCGCCGGGCGCGCCAAGGGCAAGGCGATGCGCCGGAACGCCGCCCAGGCGCTGCAGCCCAGCGTGCGCGCGGCTTCGAAGACGCCGACCGACTGCTCCAGAAAGGCCGCGCGGGCGAGCAGATAGACGTAAGGATAGAGCGTCAGCGTGAACATCAGGATCGCGCCGGGCAGCGAGCGGACATTGGGGAACCAGCCCTCCCGCGGGCCCCAGCCCATCAGGTCGCGCAGCCCCGTCTGCACCGGCCCCGAATGCTGCAGGAAGTCGGAATAGACATAGGCCAGGATGTAGGCCGGCGCCGCCAGCGGCAGGATCAGCGCCCATTCGAAGATCAGCCGTCCCGGAAAACGGCACATGGTGACCAGCCAGGCGCACGCGGTTCCGATCACGCCCACGCCGATCGGCACCCCGACCATCATCCACAGCGTGTTGCCGATGTAGCGGGGCAGGAGCGTGCCCGCGAGATGGCCCATCAGGTCGGTGGACTGGAAGAGATGCGCCGCGACCGTAAGCACCGGCAGCGAGAGCGTCAGCGCGACGGCCAGCGCGATCAGCCCGATCGCGCCCGGCCGCCAACGCCGCCGCGCGGGCGGCCGGGCGCCGGTGGTTTGCTTGTCCTTGGCTGTCGCGCTCACACGCGCTCTCCTCGATTCCGGCTGCGACCGGTTCTCACCTGTGACCGAGATACACCGGGCCGGGCGATGGAGAAAGGCCTGACGGCGCGCGGCGCGCGCGGCGCAGCGGTCGGCGCGGCCCCTTGACTGCGCATGTAGGCGGGCCGCCGCGCATTCGGTTCGATATCGTAACGAAAGGCCGTTGCGGTCACGCGACCGGATCGCCGTCGATCCCGTGGGCGCGCCGGGGGACGTCGTCCGCGATGTCGTAATAGTCCGCCTTGCCGGCGGTGAAGATATGGAACGCGGTCTTCAGGCCGCTCGGTCGGTCGAGCGTTCCGGCCATGATCGAGAGAGGCGCCGCCGTCGGATCGCGCCGGCGATAGAACAGGTTGCCGCCGCAGACCCGACAGAAGCCGCGCTCCGCGACGTCCGAGGAGGCGAACCAGGTCAGGCCGCGCTCGTCGATCAGCGTCAGGTCCCCGGGCGCGCAGGCCGTCGCCGCGACATGAGGGCCGCTGGTGCGGCGGCACTGTTCGCAATGGCAGGCGATGACGGGCCTCAGCGGCCCGTCCACCCGGTAGCGCACCGCGCCGCACAGGCAGCCGCCGGTCGCTGGGGCCGCCTGTCCTTCCGGCTCCGCCATGGCGCCGCGTCTCCTGAGCTGGATCTCACCATCCCTCGCCGCGGGCGAGCGCCGCGCCGATCCACTGCGCCCCGAACGATACCAGCGCCTCGACGCCGCACAGGCGCGCCTCCGCGGCGCCGAGCCGTCGGATCGCGACGTCGAGCCGGTCCGGCCGGCCGCTGCGGCTGCATCTGGCCGATCAGGCGGCCTTGCCGAACCGCTCTTCCGCCAGCCTGTCGGCGGCGACGTGGGTCGGGACGCCTGCCGCGCGCGCGCGCTCGTAGATCGCCGTCAGCGTCTCCGCGATGCGCCCCACATGGGCGAAGGCGGTCTGTTTGTCGTAGTCCGGCCCCTCGTGGAAGATGTGGATGACGCCGCCGGCGTTGATGACGTAGTCCGGGGCGTAGAGCACGCCCTTGTCCGCCAGCGCCTGACCGTGCCGGTCTTCGGCCAACTGGTTGTTGGCGGAGCCGGCGACGATGCGCGCCTTGAGCTTCGGGATCGTCTCGTCGTTCAGCACCGCGCCCAGGGCGCAGGGCGCGAAGACGTCGACGTCTTGAGCGTAAATCTGGTCCAGACCGACCGACTCGGCCCCCAGTTCCGCGCGCGCCCGGGCGAGCGCCGCGTCGTCCATGTCGCTGACCACCAGGTCGGCGCCGGCCTCGCTCAGCTGCCGCGCAAGGTCGTAGCCGACATGCCCCAAGCCCTGCACCGCAACGCGCAGGCCCTGCAGGCTGGTGCGGCCCAGCCGCTCCTGCACCGACGCCTTGACGCCGACGAAGCAGCCGAAGGCGGTGGCCGGGGAGGGGTCGAAGCCTTCCCCCTTCACGCCGCGCACATGGTCGGTGTGTTTGTGCACCGCCACCATGTCGTCCGGGTTGGTGCCGACATCCTCCGCCACGATGTAGCGACCGCCGAGCCGCTCCACCGCGACGCCCATGGCCTGCATCAGCTCGGGCGTCTTGTCCGTCTTGGCGTCGCCGATGATCACCGACTTGCCGCCGCCCCAGGGCAGGTCGGCCAAAGCGTTCTTGTAGGTCATGCCGCGGGCGAGGCGCAGCGCGTCCGCGATCGCCTCCTCCTCCGACCCGTAGGCCCACATCCGGCAGCCGCCGAGCGCGGGGCCGCGATGCGTATTGTGGACGGCGATAATCGCCTTGAGCCCGGTCGCCGCGTCGGACGCGAACACGACCTGCTCGTGATCGTCGAAATGCGGGGTGCTGAAGACGGTCATGACGCGGTAGGCCTCCAAGCTCTCTGGTTTGCTCGCCGACGGCTTCGTCAGCGATGAAATATTATTACTCCCATATAGGGACTAAATCGGCGCGCCGTGAAGAGGGCTTCTGCGCGCCGGCGCAACTTCGCAGCAATCCTCCGCAAAGCGCCCCGCGGTCCGAAATCTTGCTGCGTCCCCGGCCCGCTTCCGGTAATCGAACAACCATGACGCAAACCGGCGAAGCCGCCCCGCGGCGCTCGATTCTCATCGACTGCGATCCGGGCCTCGACGATGCGGCGGCGATCCTGATGGCGCTCGGCGCGGCCGACCGGCTCGATCTCAAGGCCGTGACCACGGTCGCCGGCAATGTCGGGCTCGAGGCGGTCACGGCGAATGCGCGCGGGCTCCTCGCGCTCGCGGGGCGCGGCGACGTCCCGGTCTTCGCCGGCTGCCCGCGCCCGCTGATCGCCGGCGATCTGGACGCCGCCCATGTGCACGGATCGGACGGGATCGGGGGCGTCGCGCTGCCGGCTTCCGACGCGCCGGTCGAGGCGGAGCATGCGGTGAGCGCCCTCGTCCGCCTCGCCCGCGCCGCGCCGCCCGAAGGGCTGACGCTGGTCCCCATCGGCCCGCTCACCAACATCGCCTGCGCGCTGGTCCAGGCCCCGGACATCGCCCGGCGCATCGATCGGATCGTGCTGATGGGGGGCGTCGCGCTGGGCGCCGGCAACGTGACCCCGGCGGCGGAGTTCAATTTCGCGACCGACCCGCACGCCGCGCGCATCGTGCTGGAAAGCGGCCTGCCGATCGTCGTGATGGGGCTCGACGTGACCCGGCAGGCGGTGCTGACGGAAGCGCGGATCGCCCGGCTCGCGGCGCTCGGGACGCCGCCGGCGGCGGCGCTGGCGGCGATGCTCTCCGCCTATCGCGGGCGCACCGGGAAGGCGGTGCTGCACGATCCCTGCACCATCGCCTATCTTCTGGCGCCCGGGCTGTTCGAGGGACGCACGCTCGCCGCGACGGTCGAGACGGCCTCGCCGCTTTCGATGGGCCGGCTGGTCGCGGACTGGAACGGCGTCACCGATGCGCCGCAGCGGGCGACGATCATGACCGGTCTCGACGCCGAGGGCTTCTACGATCTGTTGACCGACTGCGTAGGCCGTCTTTAGAGCCTGATGATATCATCCGGACCCACCTGAGACGCCGCTTTCGGTTTCCTGGCTAGGAGCGGCGCGCCCCGCCGTCTCCTTGGGCGATGCGGGACATCGCAAGCGCGACGCGACGACGACCCCACCCGCTTCGAAGGGGGAGCCGAAAGCGGCGCCTTCGGTCGGTTTTCCGGGCCCCCGGACCGCCCAAACGCCCTGGGGAGGCCGCTTGACGATGAACCACATCGCCTGCACGGCCTCTCCTAGCCGGAAACCCGGAAAACCGATCTCAGGTGGGTCTGTTTGATATCATCAGGCTCTAGCCGGCGCCCAAACGCTCCGCCACGAAATCCAGCCGGTCCTGGCCCCAGAAGGGCTCGCCGTCGACCGCGTACCAGGGGACCCCGAAGCAGCCGGCGGCGAGCGCGCGTTCGCCGTTCTCCGCGAGCATCGCCTCGGCCGCGTCGCCCGTGCTGTCCGCAACCAAGCCCGCGCCGTCGAGACCCATCTCGTCCGCGATGCGCGCGAGCGTCGCCGGGTCCGCGATGTCCTCCTCGCGCCGCCAGACGCCGCTCATGATCCGCTCCGACAGCGGGCCGGCGTCCGCGCCCCGGCTGACCGCCAGCGCGACGAGCCGCCCGGCCGGCTTGTCGTCGACCGGGAAGTGCTTCGGCTCGGCGTTGATCTCCAGCCCGAGCCGCGCGGGCCAGCGCTTCAGCTCCGCCATGCGGTAGGCGCGCCGCTCCGGCGGGCGCTTGGCGAGCGGCAGGCCGCCGGTCTTCGCAAAGATGTCCGCGACCGAGACGGGGCGGTAGTCGATCGCGGCGCCGGCGGTTTCCGCAATCTCCATCAGGCGGCGGTGGCCCAGGAAGCTCCAGGGCGAAGCGTGGCTGTAGAAATAGGCGACGGTGCGGCTCATGACGATGCCTCTCCTCCTGCGATCAGCCGCCCGCGTCCTCGCAGAGCGCGAGATAGGCGGCGGCGAGGCCGGCGGTCTCCGCATCCGGCCGGTTGTCGATTGCCGCCGGCCGGAAGCGGCGCTGGAAGGCCGCGACGGCCCGTTCGGCCGCCGGATCGTAGCCGATCCGCGTCAGCAGGTCGCGCAGATCCTCAGGGGAGGCGGCGGCCGGCGCCGGGGGCCAGAGGCCGACGCCCGCCGCCGCCAACTCGCGCCAGGGAAACAGCTCGCCCGGGTCCAGCTTGCGGTCCGGCGCCACGTCCGAATGCGCCAACAGGTTGCGCGCCGGGATCGGCCGGCGGGCCAGGATCTCCCGGCAGAGCGCCGTCAGCGCCGCGATCTGCGCCGCCGGGAAGGGTCGGTAGCCCAGCCGATGGCCGGGATTCTGCAACTCGACGCCGATCGAGCGGGAGTTGACGTCGCTCTGGCCGCGCCACTGGGCGAGGCCGGCGTGCCAGGCCCGATCCGACTCCGCGACGAGCCGATAGACGGCGCCGTCCTCGTCGATCAGGTAATGCGCGCTGACCTCGGCCTCGGGATCGCACAGCCGCTCCAATGCGGCGTCCGCGCTCTCCATGTCGGTGTAGTGCAAGAGCAGCATGTCGATCGGCTGGCCCGCGCCGTCGGGGCCGGGCCGGCGCGGCCCGCAATTGGGGCTCGGGCGCTCGATGACGGCCGGCGGCGTCATCGGATCAGAACCCGCGCTCGCGCCGGATCGTCTCGTAGGCGGCGTTGATCGCGGCGACCTTCTCGTTCGCCACCTTGATGAATTCCTCCGGCATGCCCTTGGCGATCAGCTTGTCCGGATGGTGCTCGACCACGAGGCGGCGGTGGGCGCGCTTGATCTCTTCCGGCTCGGCCTCGCGGGCGACGCCGAGGATCCTGTACGGATCGGCCGCGTCGCCGCTCGCCTGAAGCTGGGTCACGCGCTCGAAGGTCGCCTCGTCGAAGCCGAAGATGTCGGCGACCCGGCGCAGATAGTCGAGCTCGTCCGGATGGATCCGATCGTCGGCCCGCGCGATGTGGGCGAGGCACCAGAGCAGTTCTTCCAGAACTTCCGGCGCGCCCTTGAACATGCCGGCGACCTGACGGGCGTAGGGTTCGAACCCGCGCGCGTCCTTGCGCGCCTGATTGAAGATCCGGCTGACGTTCTTCATCTCGTCCGGCGGGACCTGGAAGACGTCCTTGAAGGCGCGCACCTCGTCCGGCGTCACCTGGCCGTCGGCCTTGGCCATTTTGGCGCCCAGCACGATGACGGCGATGGTGAAGCCGATGGAGCGCTTGGCCCGCTCCGGATCCGGCTCCTCGCCCTCGCGCTCGCGATAGTACTTGTCGACGAAATGGCCGCCTACCGCGCCGATCAGCATCCCGATCGGCCCGCCCATGGCGAGCCCGGCCGCCCCGCCGACGATCTTCCCCCAGATGCTCATGAACGCGCCGCGGAAGCCTCCCTCAGACCCTCAAGGGTGTAGCCGATCGGTGCGGTTAAGGCCAGTCCGCACGGCGCGCGCCGGGCGGGTCAATGGGTCGCGGGGGCGTCGCGCGCCAGGCTGGGTTTGGGGCTGGGTTTGGGGCTGGGTTTGGGGCTGGGTTCGGGGCTGGGTTCGGGGCTGCGTTCGGGGCCGCGCTCCGGCGCCGGACCGATGCGCCCGACGCCGGGTAGCTTCAGGTTCAGGTCGTCCGGATCGATCCCGAACGTCATGCCGGCGAGATTGACCTCGAGCCCTTCCTCAAGCGCCGCCGTCAGGCCGATCAGCCCGAAGAGCGAGACCTGCCACCCGGTCCCGCTGACCGCCGGCGCGGCGATCCGCTCGCCCAGATAGTCCTTGCCGATCGCCGTCGGCGGCAGGTCGAGCGCGAGCGCCGGAACCTCCCGCGCCACCCAGGCGGTGAAGGTGTTGCTGTTCGGCCCGGGCCAGACGCGATAGGTGCGGGCGTAGGGATAGGCGTCGATGGCGGCCAGGATGTCCGGGATCGCCGCGGCGGCGGCCGGTCCCTCAAGATGGGCGAGCAGCGACGGCTCCGCCCCGAACCAGCGCCGGTCGGGCGCATTGCCGTAGGTCGCGATCGCGTTCCCGCCATAGCGCGCCCGCCAGCCGATCACATGGTAGCTGGTGAAGGCCGCTGCGCCTTCCGGCTTGACCGAGATCCAGCTGTGCACCCCGAAGGCCCCGCGCCAGCCGAAGGCGCGCGCCGCGTAGACCTGGACGATGGCCTGGGGATTGGCCGCCGGATCGGGCGCGATCCCGACCGGCGCGTTGGAGGCGGTGCGCCAATCCGCCCCTTCCGTCCGGCCGATCGCGAGCATCAGCATCGGCCCGGCCAGCAGCAGGGCGAGGAGCGCGACCGCGCGCAGCGTCAGGTTGCGGGTTCTGGCCATCGGACAGCAAGATGGCGGCGAATCGCGTCGAGAAAAGGGCGCCGTCGCGGCGGGCGTCGGCTCACGCGTCCTGATCCACCAGCCGGACGGAGCGCACCACCGTCTCCGCCTGACCGGGCGTGAAGGCGTCGCCGGCGGGCGCGCAATAGTAGCCGGCGACCCGGCGCAGCGCCTCGCCCGGGTTGGGGCCGATCCCCTGCTGGAACAGGACGCAGAGCTGGCCGCCGGCTTCGAATCGCCGCCAGAGCACCTCGCCCAGCGCGTTGCGCGACTGGTAGAGGGTCCCGAAGGCGACGTTCTTGAGCAGCAGGTCGGGCCACAGCCGGATCGCCTCGCGCATGTCGCTCGGATAGTCGATTTCGCGCCCGTTGGTGCGACTCTGCACCACGATGGAGGCGTGCACGCCGGCGGCGTCGGCGGTGCGCCAGACGCGGCGGCGCTCGAAGATCGCCTCGTCCTCGTTGATCCGGGTCGACAACAGGCTGGAAGCGTCCGCCAGCGTGGGCACATCGAAGCGCATGACGGTGGCCGGGGGCGCGCGCGGATCGTCCTCGTCCACCGACTGGAAGAGGTGCTCGTCGGGCGTGAGCGCGTCGAGCCCGATCCCGCCGTCGAGCCCCACCGCGTCGCACCCGGCCGCAAACCCGCCGACGAGGGCGATCGCGAACAGCCGCGCGACGGCGGGCTTGCGGCCGGGCTTGCAGTGGGGCGTGCGGCGGCGCGGTTGGGCCTTGTCCATGGGGGCTCCCTGGATATGCTGCATGTGCGAAGGACTGGCCGACGGCCCGCGCCGGATCCCGTCCCCCGCTGACAAGACCGCTAGAATCGCCGAAAAGACCGCTGTGATAAAGAGGCCTGCCGCCTCCCGGCCCGTCGATCATGCGGGCCCTTCACCGAAACGGACCGAGATGCAGGACCAGACGATCGCCTCCGACCCCGCCCGACCGGACGGCTCCGCCCAGCCGGCGGCGAAGCGCGCGCATGTCATCGTGGTGGGCAATCAGAAGGGCGGCTCCGGCAAATCGACGACGGTCATGCATCTTTGCGCCGCGCTCATGGCGTCCGGCGCGAAGGTCGGCTGCCTGGACCTCGACGCCGACCAGGGCACGCTCAGCCGCTATGTCGCCAACCGTGCGGCCTACGCTCAGGCCAAGGGCCTGCGCCTGCCGATGCCGGTCTTCGAGGCCTTGAGCGCCTCCACGGCGGACCGGCGCGAGACGGCGGAGGCCGAAGACCGCGCGGCGGTGGCCGAGGCGGTGGAGCGCCTCGGCGCCGAAACCGATTTCCTGGTCATCGACACGCCGGGCGCCGACAGCAATCTCAGCCGCGTCGGTCACTCCTACGCCGACACGCTGATCACGCCGCTCAACGACAGTTTCGTCGATCTGGATGTGCTGGCGTCGATCGATCCGGACACCCACGAGGTCAAACATCCCAGCCGCTACGCCGAGATGGTGTTCCGCGTGAAGATGGAGAAGGCGCGGCGCGAGCGCGGCAACCGGACCTTCGACTGGATCGTGATGCGCAACCGGCTGGGGCAGTTGGACAGCAAGAATCAGCGCGCCATGGACCTCGCGCTGGAGCGGCTCGCCAAGCGCATCGGCTTCCGCACCGCCGGCGGCTTCTCGGAGCGGGTGATTTTCCGAGAGCTGTTCTTGAAGGGGCTCACGCTGCTGGACCTGAAGGCGCGCGGCGCGGATGTGCGCATGAACATGTCCCATCTGGCCGCGCGGCAGGAGGTGCGCGACCTGATGGCGGAGATCGGTCTGACCGTCGCCCCGCCGGAATAGACCGCGGGGCGGGTGACGCGCGCGCGCTTGCGCCCCATATTACGGCCCATGAGCAAGACCCCGGACAAGAGCCGCGGCGCCCGGACGCCGGCGCCGAACGAGGCCGAGATCGACGCCTTCCTGACCAAGGTGCGCGCCGCGCCGCCGCCGCAACCGGGAACCGGAAACCGCGGCCGGCTGATCTTCGCGCTGGACGCGACCATGAGTCGCGAGCCCACCTGGGACCGGGCGTGCCAGATCCAGGGCGAGATGTTCGAGGCCACGCGCGCGATCGGCGGGCTCGACGTGCAGCTCGTCTTCTATCGCGGCTTCGGGGAGTGCAAGGCGGGCAAATGGCAGCCGGACGCCGCCGGCCTCGCCCGGTTGATGAGCGGCGTGCGCTGCCTGGGCGGCCAGACGCAGATCGGCAAGGTCCTCAAGCACGCGGAGAAGGCGGCGAAGCGCTCGCTGGCCGAGGGGCGCAAGGTCGGCGCCATGATCTTCGTCGGCGACGCCTTCGAGGAGGAGATCGACCGGGTCTGCCAGAAGGCGGGGGAGCTGGGCCTGCTGGGCGTGCCCGTCTTCATGTTCCAGGAAGGGCGCGACCCGATCGCCGAGAAAGCCTTTCGCGAGGTCGCGCGGCTGACCGGGGGCGCCTGGGCGCCGTTCGACCTGTCGAGCCCGGATCAGTTGAAGCAACTGCTGTCGGCCGTCGCGGTCTATGCGGCCGGCGGCGCGGCCGCGCTGGAGGACTACTCGACGCGCGCGGGCGGCGAGGCGCGCTTGATCGCGGACCGGCTGAGCGGGCGTCGGTGAGCGTGGTCGGGGCCTCTGGGGACAGGGTAGGCGGGGCGGTGGCGCGATGAGCTATTTCCTGTTCGGCGTGGGCCTATTGCTCCTGGCGCTGTTCCTGTTCAACTGGTTCGCGACGGCGAAGCCCGGGCAGGTGCTCAACGCCGGCAAGTGGGTCGTTGCGGGCTTCGGGCTGCTGATCGCCGTCTTCCTGATCGCGACGGGACGGTTCGGGCTGATCTGGTGGGCGCTGATCGGGCTGCTGCCGTGGATCAGCCGCCTGCGCATGCTGCGCAATCTCTGGAAGGCCGCGCGCGGGCCGAGCGCAGGCCAGACGTCGTCGGTTACGACCCGCTTCTTCGACATGACGCTGGATCACGACACGGGAAGCATGGACGGGCGCATCAAGGAGGGCCCCTTCGTCGGCCGGATGCTCAGCGACCTGAACGAGGGCGAACGCCTCGACCTCGCCCGCGAGGTCGCGCGCGCGGACGCCCAGTCGATGCGCATCCTGGAGGCTTATCTCGACCGGACCCAGGGGCCCGATTGGCGCCAGGCCTTCGGCGGCGACGACGGCGACCGCAGCCGCGCCTATGAGGGCGGTTTCGGCGGCGCGGGCGAGGGCGGCGGCGGGGCCGCGTCCGGCGCGGGCCCGATGTCCGCCGACGAGGCCTATCGCGTGCTGGGTCTGGCGCCGGGGGCCGACGCCGCGGCGGTCAAGGAAGCGCACCGCCGCCTGATGAAGGTGGTCCATCCGGACGTCGGCGGTTCCGACTACATGGCGAGCAAGGTCAACGAGGCCAAGCGGGTGCTGCTGGGCAAATAGCGCGCGGCCGACGAGACCGCAGCCCGCCCGCGCAGGCGGGCGCCGCGCGGCGGGCGGCGTCGGGGCCGGATCGCCGCGCGAAAGCCGGACCGGTCCGCCCGCCGCCCAGCGCGCCGCGCCTTTTAGCCTCTCGTCCTCTCGTTCCATGGGCTCGCTGGCTCCCGCAGATCGTGCGCAAAGCCCATGCGCCGTCGGGTTCACAGCAAAACCAATTGTAAGGCGTATAGTCCAAAGAGCGGCGTGCGGTAGTCACGGCGTTATCGCGTCGGGCGCCTGGAAATCGGGCGACGCCCTGTTGAAAGCCTCAGCGAAGGCGGATTTTCAAGCGTTCTCGGGACGGTCGACCCGGCGCCTCGGCTGTGATTCGGCGCGCGGCGCACAATAAGTGAAGGTCCTATAAGGCGTATAGAAGTTTGGTTTGCAGTGCGGGCGCACGAGCGGCTCCTCTTGCAACGGTGGATCGGCCGGGGCTGCCGCGGAGGTGACGCCCCCGCCCGACAAGGCCCCCGCCCGACAAGGCCCCCGCCCGACGACGCCCCGCCCGAAGACGCCCCCATCCGACACCCCCCGCCTGACGATGGTCTGCATACGGCCCCGACAGCGCGCGTTCAGCGCGTTCGGTATGTACGTCGCCCTGGGGCGATGATCGCCCTGGTCCCGCATGAAGATTTTGCGACGGAACCCGCGCGCGGGCGGGGACGCCGCTGCTGCGGCTTGCCGCCGTGCGGGGGCTGTGGCAGAACGCCGGTGCCTGCGATCCCCGCCGCCGCCGGGGGCGCGCCCTTGAAGCAATTCGGTCGATCCCGCCCATGGCGTCCTCCGCCTCGAAACCGGTCCGCACCGCCGTCTTTCCCGTCGCCGGGCTGGGCACGCGATTCCTGCCCGCGACCAAGGCGATGGCGAAGGAAATGCTGACCGTCGTGGACAAGCCGCTGATCCAGTACGCGGTCGAGGAGGCGGCGGCGGCGGGGATCGAGCGCTTCATCTTCGTCACCGGTCGCGGCAAGCAGGCGATCGAGGATCATTTCGACTTGGCCTATGAGCTGCAGGCGACCCTGAAGGCGCGCGGCAAGGAGGCGGCGATCGCCGAGGCGACCGACTTCCTGCCGCCGCCGGGCGCGATCGCCTATGTGAGGCAGCGCGAGGCGCTGGGGCTCGGCCATGCGGTCTGGTGCGCGCGCCGCCTGGTTGGGGACGAGCCCTTCGCCGTGCTGTCGCCCGACGATCTGGTGCTGAGCGCGACGCCCTGTCTGAAGCAGCTCGCGGACGCGCAGGCCGGCCTGGGCGGCAACCTTGTGGCCGTCATGGACGTGCCGCGCGACCAGACGAACCGATACGGCGTCCTGGATACGCCCGACCCGGAGAGCCGAACGCCGCGCGTCGAGGGATTGGTCGAGAAGCCGGCGCCGGAGGCCGCGCCGTCGACGCTGTCCATCATCGGACGCTACATCTTGACGCCCGAGGTTTTCGCGGAGTTGGACCGGCACGAGCGCGGCGCGGGCGGCGAGATCCAACTGACCGATGCGATGGCGAAGCTGATCGGCCGCCAGCCCTTCCACGGACTGCGTTTCGAGGGCGAGCGGTTCGATTGCGGCACGAAGGACGGCTGGCTCGCGGCCAATATCGCCTTCTCGCTGGCGCGATCGGATCGGCGTGAGGCGGCGGCCGAGATCGTTCGCCGGGCCGCGGCGGGGCTGTCCGGCGACGCGGAAGGACGAGGGGATTCGTGACATGAAGATCGCCACGATCGGGGCCGGCTATGTGGGCTTGGTGACGGGCGCCTGCTTCGCCGACATGGGGTGGGACGTGACCTGCATCGACATCGATCCCGCCAAGATCGAGGCCTTGGAAGCGGGTGAGATTCCGATCTACGAGCCGGGACTCGAGGAGATGGTCCGTAAGAACGCCGCCGCGGGTCGGCTTCACTTCACGACCGAAACCTCGGAAGGCGTGCCGGGGCGCGACGCTGTCTTCATCGCGGTCGGCACGCCGCCGCGGCCCGAGGACGGGCACGCCGACATGAAGTACGTGCACGCCGCCGCCGAATCGATCGCGGCCGCGATGACGGGCTTCACGGTCGTGGTCAACAAATCGACCGTGCCGGTCGGAACCTCGCGCGCGGTCGCGGAGATCATGGGCCGGACCCGCGCCGCCGACGAGTTCGAGGTGATCTCCAATCCGGAATTCCTGCGCGAGGGCGCGGCCGTCGGCGACTTCACGCGGCCGGACCGCATCGTGGTCGGGACCCGGTCCGAGCGCGCGGCCGACGTGATGCGGCAACTCTACAAGCCGTTGACCGACCAGGGCTATCCGCTGCTGGTCACGGATCCGGAATCGGCGGAGTTGATCAAGTACGCGGCCAACGCCTTCCTCGCCACCAAGATCACCTTCATCAACGAGATCGCGGATTTGTGCGAGAAAGCGGGCGCCGATGTGGAGCAGGTGGCCCACGGCCTCGGCCTCGACACCCGCATCGGCCCGCGCTTCCTGAAGCCCGGGCCGGGCTATGGCGGAAGCTGTTTTCCGAAGGATACGCTGGAGTTCGTGTCGACCGCCCGCGGATACGGAGCGCCCAGCCGGATCGTCGAAGCGGTGGTCGCCGCAAACGACGCGCGCAAGCAGTCCGTGGCCGGGCGCGTTGAGGCGGCCGTGGGCGGCGATCTGGCGGGCAAGCGCATCGCGGTGCTCGGCGTCACCTTCAAGGCGGAAACGGACGACATGCGCGAAAGCCCCGCGCTGACCGTGATCCCGGATCTGCAGGCGCGCGGCGCGCAGATCGCGGCCTATGACCCGCAGGGCATGAGCAATGCCGGGGAATTGCTGACGGGCGTCGAGTGGGCGGACGATCCCTACGCCGCCCTGCACGGCGCGGACGCCGTCGCCGTGCTGACCGAATGGCGCGTCTTCGCCACGCTCGAACTGGTGCGCATGCGCAGCGCGCTGAAATCTCCGATAGTCGTTGATATGCGGAACCTGTACGATCCGGTGATTATGGAGGCGGCGGGTTTCCGCTATCTTGGCGTGGGCCGCGGCGGGGTCGGCTGAGTGGGGGCGTGCGGTTGGTCCAAGCGAGCGGCCGCCAGCAGGGCCCATTCCGCGGCTAGATCGTGGCGCGCTGGGGAGGGATGCGGGCGATGACCATTGGCGGGCACAGGTTCGATCCGTCGATCCTGCGCGAGTACGACATTCGCGGCATTGTCGGCCGGACCTTGACGCCGTCGGATGCGCTGGCGCTCGGACGCACCTTGGGAACGATCGCGGCGGCCGGCAGCGGACGGCTCGCAGTCGTCGGCTATGACGGGCGGATGAGCTCGACGGTGCTTGAAGAAGAGCTCTGCCGTGGGATCGCGTCCTGCGGCTTGTTCGTCCTGCGCATCGGATTGGCGCCGACGCCGTGCGTGTACTTCACCGCCAAGATGCTCGGCGCGGAACTGGGCGTGATGGTCACCGGCTCGCACAATCCGCCGGAATACAACGGCTTCAAGATGGTCGTCGGCGGCAAGCCGTTCTTCGGCGACGACATCAAGCGCCTGCGCGACCTCGCCGCGCGCGGCGTCTGGGCGCGCGCGGAAGGCGGCGTCGTCGAGGTCGACGCGATCTCGGCCTATGTGTCCCGCGTGCTGCTCGACTATCATTCAAGGCGCGCGCTGCGGGTCGGCTGGGACGCCGGCAACGGCGCCGCCGGACCGGCCGTTCTGCGCATCGCGCGGCGGCTCAAGGGCGAGCATCTGCTGCTGAACGAAACCGTCGACGGCTCTTTCCCGAACCACCACCCGGATCCGACGGTGCCCGAGAATCTCGAGCAGTTGCGCGCCCTCGTGCTGGAAGAGAAGCTGGATCTCGGCGTGGCCTTCGACGGCGACGGGGACCGGCTCGGCGTCATCGACGACGAGGGCGAGATCATCTGGGGCGACCAGCTTCTCGCCATCCTGGCTGGCGAGGTGCTCAAGCGCCATCCCGGCGCGCCGGTGCTCGCCGACGTGAAGGCCAGCCAGGTGCTGTTCGACGAGATCGAGCGGCTCGGCGGCAAGCCGATCATGTGCCCGACCGGGCATTCCATCATCAAGTCGATGATGGCGCTGCATAACGCCCCGCTCGCCGGGGAGATGAGCGGTCACATCTTTCTCGGGGACCGCTACTACGGCTATGACGACGCGCTCTATGCGGCGGTGCGCCTGATCAATCACCTGGCCGAGTCGGGCGCCAAACTCTCGGACCTGCGGCGCGCGCTGCCGCAGGTGGTGAACACGCCGGAGGTGCGCATCGACGTGCCGGAGGAGCGCAAGTTCGACATCGTCGCGGAGGTCAAGCGCCGCCTTCTGGCCGCCGGCGCCGACGTCAACGATATCGACGGGGTGCGCGTCACGGTCGGCCACGGCTGGTGGCTGCTGCGGGCGTCCAACACGCAGAACGCTCTGGTGGCGCGCTGCGAGGCGCCGAGCGAGGCGGAACTCGACGCCCTCAAGCGCCAAGTCGCCGAGCAGCTCGCGCTCAGCGGCGTCGACGGGGATCAGGTGCGCGCGCTCGCCGCCTGAGCGATCGCCGGCGCGCGCCGCCTACGGCCGCGGCGCCCGGTCCCCCAGCATGTAGCGCGCCGCATCCACCAGATCGATCGGCAGCGACAGCAGGATCGTCGCGAGCAGCGCCCAGAGAAGCCAGCGCGCCGGAACCGGCGCGGGCTCGGCCGACCCGGCGCCGGCGAGGCGCCGCCACAGCACATAGGCCAACGGCGTCCAGAAGATCAGGTGGCCGAGCCCGATCAGGCGCACGAACCCCAGCGTCTCGAAGATCCAGGCGCCGACGAGACCGTTGCCGATATTGAGCAACAGGATCGCCGCCCCCTCCCGACGGACGCCGGGCTGGATCAGCGCCGCCGTCGCGGCGGCGAGCGTGACCGCGATCATCCACCAGCTCCAGATCTGGACCCAGAGCGGCTGCAGCGCCAGCGCCTCTTGAAATCCCATCGCGTCGCCTTCTCCCTGTTCGGCGCGGCCGCCCGGCGCGCTCAGGCAGTCTACCGGGGCCCTTTGCGCTGGCAAGCGCGGCGCGCCGGTCCTGCGGCTTGCCATGTCGGCCGCCTTAACTATCCTCGCCGCTTTCGCGGCCGTGCGCGCCGCGGCGCCGTCATGGAGGACCACAGGGTGCGCGATTTTCACTTCCCCGGCCGATCGACCGTCCACGCCCAGAACGGGATGGTCGCCACCTCCCATCCCTTGGCGTCGCAGAGCGCGCTGCAAATCCTGCGCGAAGGCGGCTCCGCCATGGACGCCGCGATCGCGGCGGCGGCGGTGCTGGCGGTGGTCGAACCGCACATGACGGGGATCGGCGGCGACTGCTTCGCCTTGCTGGCGCCGAAGGGCGGCGCGGACGTGCTCGCCTTCAACGGCTCCGGCCGGTCGCCCGCGGCGGCCAGCCTGGACGCCTACCGCGCGCAGGGCGTGACCGAGATCGGGACGGACAGCGTGCAATCCGTCACCCTGCCCGGCGCTGTCGACGGCTGGGAGCGGCTGCACGCCGACCACGGACGGCTGGAGTTCGCGCGCCTGCTGCAGCCGGCGATCGATTACGCCCGCGGCGGCTATCCGGTCCATGCGCGCGTGCGCGCCGACTGGGCCCAGGCCGCGCCGCGGCTGGCCGCGCGCGAGGCGGCGGCGCAGGTCTTCCTGCCCGACGGTCGGGCGCCGGAGGAGGGCGCGATCCATCGCCAGGAGCGCTTGGCCGACACGCTGGAGACGATCGCGCGGAAGGGCGCGCGCGGCTTCTATGACGGGCCCGTGGCGGAGGCGATGGTCGCCGCCCTGCAGGCCGAGGGCGGGGTGCACACGCTCGACGATTTCCGCGCCGTCAAGGGCGACTACGCGCCGCCGGCGTCGACCGCCTACCGCGGCGTCGACGTGCATCAGATCCCCCCGAACAATCAGGGGGTCACGGCGCTTGTGATGTTGAATATCCTGGAGGGGTTCGACATCGCGGCGCTCGACCCGCTCTCGGCGGCGCGGCTGCATCTGGAGATCGAAGCCGGGCGCATCGCCTTCGACATGCGCAACCGTCACCTGGCCGATCTGCCGAGCCTGCAGGTTTCGCTCGACCGGCTGCTCTCCAAGGAGTGGGCCGCAGAGTTGCGCGCCAAGATCTCGCCCGAGTGCGCCATGACGGACATCGGGGATCTCGGGCTCGCCGCTTCGGACACCGTCTATCTCACGGTTGTCGACCGCGATCTCAACGCCGTCAGTTTCATCAACTCGATCTATCATGGATTCGGGTCGACGATCCTGTGCCCGCAGACCGGGGTCATGTTCCAGAATCGCGGCGCCTCGTTCCGCATGGATCCGGCGCATCCGAACGCGCTCGCGCCCAATAAGCGGCCGATGCACACCATCATGCCGGGCATGGTCACGCGCGACGGGAAGGCGCTCCTGTCCTTCGGCGTGATGGGCGGCGACTATCAGCCCTACGGCCACGCGCGGGTCGTGTCGAACCTGATCGATTACGGCCTCGATCTGCAGTACTCGATCGACATGCCGCGCGTCTTCGCGATGGGCGCCGAGGTGGATGTCGAGCGCAGCCTGCCGACCGAGGTCGTGCGCGGTCTGGCCGAACGCGGCCATCCGATCCGCATGGCGGCCAGCCCGCACGGCGGCGGCCAGGCGGTGCTGATCGATCACGCGCGCGGCGTGCTCAGCGGCGCCTCCGATCCGCGCAAGGACGGCTGCGCGCTGGGTTATTGATCGGACGGCGAGGCGCTGCGGCTGGACTCCGCCCGGGCGCCCGCCCCATATGAGAGGCGTGCGCCCTGGGGCGCGCCGTTTCGCAAGCCAAAGGCTCCGCCGCCCATGGATCTCACCGCCATTCGCGGGGTGTTGTTCGATAAGGACGGCACGTTGCTCGACTATCACGCGACCTGGATGCCGGCCAATCGCGCCGTGGCCGCCCATCTGTCCGGCGGCGACGCCGCGCTGGAGCGCGCGCTGCTGGTGCGCGGCGGCTGGCTGCCGGAGGTCGACCGGGTGGCGTCGGGCTCGCCGCTGGCGGCGGGCGACCTCGCGGATATCGTCGCGGTGTGGGGCGACCTGCTGCCGCCGGAAATGACGGCCGACCCGGACGCCCTGGCCGCGCGGATCGACGCGCTCTTCATCGCGCATTGCGCGCCGACGCCGGTGTGCGACCTGGCGGCGCTGTTCGACGCCTTGAAGGCGCGCGGGCTCGCGCTCGGCGTCGCCACGGCCGACAGCGAAGCCGGCGCGCGGGCCAGCCTCGGCCCCTTCGCCGCGCTGGAGCGGCTCGACTTCCTGGCCGGCTATGACAGCGGCCACGGCTCCAAACCGGGCCCGGGGCAGGCGGTCGCCTTCTGCGCCGCGACCGGCTTGGCGCCGTCGGAAATCCTGGTGGTCGGCGATAACGCGCACGACGTCGCCATGGCCCGCGCGGCCGGCGCCGGCGCGGCCGTCGGCGTGCTGACCGGCGCCAGCGACCGCGCGGCGCTGGAGGCGCTGGCCGACGCGGTGTTCGAGGACGTGCGGTTTCTGCTGGACAGGGCTTGGACCATCGAACCGATACGAAAGACTACGCCCTAAACCCTTTGGTCGCGCGATCGTCTTGTAAGGCATGCCGGACAGAAGCAATCCTCGGCGCGGCGGCCTTTCGCATGATACAGGCCGTGAATGACGCCGCCATCGGAATCGAATCTCGGGATCAACGGATCGAAGAAGCGTCCGTCGGCGTGTTCGTACTTGCGGCGTGTGGCCCAGGCGACGAGATCGGCAAGTTGGATCAGTCTGGTCGCCTCCGAGTCGACAAAGAGCGGGACTTCGGCAAGGTAACGGAAATGTCCCCATGTGGCTCCGCTCGTGCGGAATGTCCTCGCTAGAGTCTGGATTGGACGCTCATGGCGAGACTTGTCCATGACGATCAAGCCGCGCTGGTTCTCCCCCGTCCTGTTGTGATGGCGTTGCAGGAACAGGTTGAACCGATTGCAGATCTCCTGAAATGCGAGTTCGACGGGGTCGCGCGGACTGATCATGGTTTTTTCGACCGCGACGGCGAAAAGCCGAATGCTGGCGTTTGGATCGGCGAGCAAGCGCACGACGGCGTGCAAGTGCGGCTCGCGATCGGCTCTCGAAAGCCGTTTCCAGACGCCTTGTTTGCCTGAATAAATCTCGCTTGCGTGCAGCTCGATGTCTTCAGCGCGGCCCAGTCCGAATTGAGAAACGCACTTATCCACGTCCTGGATCAGGTGGTAGAGTCCGCGTTCGAAAACGGCGACGCCGCCGAGGACGAAGAAATCTTCCTCTGGATTTCCGACCGAGCCGGAGTCGTCAACGTAAAGTATGTGCATGCGCGAAAATTCCCTCGGATGATCCCGCGCAAAGAAAATGCAGTCGAGTGGGGCACGAACCCCAACGAACCGCCTGCTGCAGCTCTCTCAACCGCACCCAATAGATAACCGGTAAGGAATTGCGTTTCAAGACGGGCCAGCCGAAGACGACCGTTTGTGATCACATTTGCAAATGTGATCACATTTGCCTAGAGTGGTTCGGCGCGACGGCCGGCGGCCGCGCGGTTGGTTCGCTTTTCGTGAGGACGCCCGCCATGACCGACATCATCCGCAACTACGACGTCGACGCGCTCGTGAAGCTCGACATGTCGCACCATCTGCACCCCTTCACCGATCATAAGGGCCTGCACGGCGAGGGCGGCAGCCGCATCATCACCCGCGCCGACGGCGTCTATCTCTATGACGGGCACGGCGAGAAGATCATCGACGGCATGGCGGGCCTGTGGTGCGTCAATGTCGGCTACGGCCGCAAGGAGCTGGCCGAGGCGGCCTACAGGCAGATGCTGGAGCTGCCCTACTACAACACCTTCTTCAAGACGGCCCATCCGCCCTCGATCGAGCTGGCGGAGAAGGTCGCGGGCAAGCTGCCGGCCAACTTCAACCGCGTCTTCTTCTCGAATTCCGGTTCGGAGGCCAACGACACCAACCTGCGTCTGGTCCACCATTATTGGCAGTCCGCCGGCAAGCCGGAGAAGGTCAACGTCATCAGCCGCGAGAACGCCTATCACGGCTCCACCGTCGCCGGCGCGGCGCTGGGCGGCATGGCGCCGATGCACAAGCAGGGCGGCAAGCTGATCCCGACGATCCACCACGTCATGCAGCCCTATCCCTTCAAGTACGCGCTGGAGATGGATCCGGAGGAGTTCGGGTTGAAGGCGGCCAAGGCGGTCGAGGAGAAGATTCTGGAGCTCGGGCCCGAGACGGTCGCCGCCTTCATCGGCGAGCCGATCCAGGGCGCCGGCGGCGTCATCATCCCGCCGGAGAGCTACTGGCCGGAGATTCAGCGCATCTGCCGGGAATACGACGTGCTGCTGATCTGCGACGAGGTGATCTGCGGCTTCGGGCGGACCGGGAACTGGTTCGGGCTGGAGACCTTCGGGATCGAGCCCGATCTGATCACCATGGCGAAGGGCCTGTCTTCCGGCTATCTGCCGATCGCGGCGTCGGGCGTCTCCGACAAGGTCGCCGACATCATCATGGAGAAGGGCGGAGAGTTCTTCCACGGCTACACCTACTCCGGCCATCCGGCGGCCTGTGCGGTGGCGATCGCCAATATCGAGATCATGGAGCGCGAGAAGCTGGTCGAGAGGGTGCGCGAGGAGACCGCGCCTCATCTGGCCCGCGCGCTGCGGCGCTTCGACGACCATCCGCTGGTCGGCGAGACGCGCAGCCGCGGCCTTCTCGGCGCCATCGAGTTGGTGCAGGACAAGGCGACCCGCACGCGCTTCAAGCCCGACGGCAAGGCGGGCGGCCTGTGCCGCGACCATTTCGTGAAGCGCAACGCGATCATGCGCGCCTGCGGGGATGTGATGGTGATGTCGCCGCCGCTCACGATCACGACGGCGGAGATCGACGCCCTGCTCGACGTCGCGGCGGAAGCGCTCGACGCCACCGCAAAGGATCTTGGGGTCATGTGAGCCGAGGCAGACGGGGCTGCTGGCTGGTCAAGGGGGCGACCGGACGATGACGACGCGTTTTCCGACGGAGGACGGGTTCCGCATGCCGCCCGAATGGGCGCCGCACGCCGGAACCTACATGGCCTGGCCGATCCATCCCGAGGTCTTCCGGGACAGGATGGAGGAAGCCCGCGACGCCTACGCCGCCGTCGCCCGCGCGATCGCGGATTTCGAGCCGGTGACCATGCTGGCCGATCCGGCGGACGCCGAGGACGCGGCCGCGCGCTGCGGACCGTCGGTCACCGTGGTTCCGCAACCGCTCGACGACAGTTGGGCCCGCGATATCGGGGCCACCTTCGTGACCGACGGGCAGGGACGCCTCGCCGGGGTCGATTGGAAGTTCAACGCCTGGGGCGGACTCTATCCGCAGTGTGACAAGGACGCCGCCGTCGCCGAGGCGATGATCGGGCGCGAGCGCGCGGCGCGCTATCCCATGCCGATCTTCATGGAAGGCGGCGGGCTGCACACCGACGGGGCGGGGACGATCCTGACCACGGGTAGCGTGATCCTGAACGACAACCGCAATCCCGGGCTGACGGAGCGCGAGGCGGAGGAGATCCTGACCCGCGCGCTCGGCGGCTCCCAGGTGATTTGGCTCGACGGGGAGGCGCTTGAGTATGACGACACCGACGGGCACGTCGACAACCTCGCCTGCTTCGTGCGCGAGGGGGTGGTCGCGACGCTGGTCTCGCCCGACCCCGCCGATCCGCAGCATGAGCGTCTGAAGGCCAACGCCGAGCGGCTGCGCGCGGCGAAGGATTCGAAGGGACGGCCGTTCGAGGTGGTCGAGATCGCCCACCCCGAAAAGCGGGTCGAGCGCGGCCTGCGTCTGGCGCAGTCCTACATCAATTTCTATATCGCCAACGGGGCGGTGATCGCGCCGATCTTCGACGATCCGGCCGACGCGCCGGCGATAGAGACGCTGCGGCGGTTGTTCCCCGAGAGTGTCGTGATCCCGCTTCCGGGGATCGAGATCGTGCGCGGCGGCGGCTGCATCCATTGCATCACCCAGCAGGTTCCGAGGGCCTGAGCGACGGCAGGGAGGAGGCGGGTATGACCGAGGTGACGTTGGCGGCCACCCAGATGGCCTGCGATTGGGATACGGACGCGAACCTCAAGCGCGCCGAAGAGATGGTGCGCGAGGCCGCCGGGCGCGGCGCGCAGATCGTCCTTCTGCAGGAGCTGTTCGAGACGCCCTATTTCTGCCCCGACCAGAAGCAGGAGCTGTTCCGTCTGGCGCGGCCCTTCGCCGACAACCCGGTCGTCGCCCGTTTCGCGGAGCTCGCCAAGGAGTTGGGCGTCGTGCTGCCGGTCAGCTTCTTCGAGCGCGCCAACAACGCCTACTACAATTCGCTCGCCATGGTGGACGCCGACGGAACCGTCATGGGCCTCTACCGCAAGAGCCATATCCCCGACGGCCCCGGCTATCAGGAGAAGTTCTATTTCAATCCCGGCGACACGGGCTTCAAGGTGTGGGACACCGCCGTCGGCCGGGTCGGGGTCGGAATTTGCTGGGACCAGTGGTATCCGGAATGTGCGCGCTCGATGGCGCTGATGGGCGCCGACATCCTGATGTATCCGACCGCGATCGGCAGCGAGCCCAACGCGCCCGAGATCGACAGCATGCCCCATTGGCGGCGCGCCATGCAGGGCCATGCGGCGGCGAACATGGTGGCGCTCGTCGCCAGCAACAGGATCGGGACCGAGCGCTCGGACGCCGCCGAGATGACCTTCTACGGGTCCTCCTTCATCGCGGACTATACGGGCGGCCTGCTGGCCGACGGAGGGCGCGACGGCCAGGAGACGCTGACCGCGACGGTCGATCTGGAGGCGATGCGGCTTGCGCGCGCGAGCTGGGGCTTCTTCCGCGACCGCCGCCCCGATCTCTACGACCGGGTGCTGACGCTCGACGGCGAGCGGCGCGCGATGTGACGGGCTGCGTCGCCCATTGACGAATCGCCGTCCGCATGGCGATGTTTTCTTCCGAAAACGGCGCGCCGGGTCGTCCGGACGCGCCGGGCGGGGGAGACTCGGACCCCGCATCCCCACAGGGCCGCAGAAGCCGGGGATGCGGCCGTCCGACAAACGATGTCGATCCGGGCGAGACCGCGGATCGATCAACAGACCGGAGGCAACAGGGAGCATGAATATGGGAGCCGATAACACCCCCGCACGGCGCACCGTTCTGAAGGCGGGCGTCGCGGCGTTCGCGACCGCGGTCGGCCTGTCGGCCGGCGTCGCCGCGGCGCAGGACAACGTCGTCAACGTCTACAACTGGTCCGACTACATCGCCGAGGACACGATCGCGAACTTCGAGGCGGAGACCGGGATCACCGTCCGCTACGACGTGTTCGATTCGAACGAGGTGCTGGAGGCGAAGCTGCTCGCCGGCAATTCCGGCTACGACGTCGTCGTGCCGTCCTCGACCTTCCTGTCGCGTCAGATCCAGGCCGGCGTGTTCATGGCGCTCGACCGCTCGAAGCTGTCGAACTGGGACAATCTGGACGACGGCCTGTTGCAGCGGGTCGAGCCGATGGACGCCGGCAACGCGCACGGCGTGCCGTACATGTGGGGCACCACCGGCTTCGCCTACAACAAGAAGATGATCGAAGAGCGCATGCCCGACGCGCCGGTCGACAGCTGGGCGATGATGATGGACCCCGAGGTGGTGTCCAAGTTCGCCGACTGCGGCGTCACCTTCCTGGACGCGCCGACCGAGGTGATCCCGGCCGCCCTCAACTATGTCGGCCACGATCCGGCGTCCGAGGATCCGGACCATCTGGCCGACGCGATGGCGCACATGGAGACGGTCCGTCCGTCGATCAAGTACTTCCACTCCTCCCAGAACATCAACGATCTGGCCAATGGCGACATCTGCCTCGCCATGGGCTGGTCCGGGGACATGTTCATCGCCCGCGACCGCGCCGCGGAGGCCGGCCAGGGCGTCGAGATCGAGTACGTGATCCCGAAGGAGGGCGCGCTGCTCTGGACCGACATGATGGCGGTGCCGAAGGACGCGCCCAATGCTGAGAACGCGCACCTTTTCCTGAACTACATCATGAAGCCCGAGGTGGCGGCCGGCATCTCCAACTATGTCTGGTACGCCAACGCCAACGAGGCCGCGACCGAGCTGGTCGATCCCGAGGTCAAGGACGACCCGGCGATCTATCCCGATGCGGAGACGATGGCGAAGCTCTATACGGTGCAGCCCTACGGGCCCCGCTTCCAGCGCGAGGTCACCCGGGCCTGGACCAAGCTGAAGACCGGCCGCTGAGCCGCGGTCGGAGCTGACGCCGGTGATGCGCGCGTCGTCCCCGGGCCGACCGTCGGTCCGCGCTTGGGCGGCGCGCGCCTCAGCGTCTTCTTCGACGCGTCCCACAGCGCCCGCCGCGGCGCCCCTCACGACGCCCTGGGAGAGCGGGAGCGAGCCATCATGAGCGAGCCATCATGAGTGGGACGGCGGAGGCCCCGACGGCCGGCCGGCCGGCCGGCGCATCCGAGCACGGGCCGGCGGGCTGGGCGCGCCCGGAGGGCGCTCCCTACATCTCCATCCAGCACGTCACCAAGCGCTTCGGCGACTTCGCCGCCGTCGACGACGTCAGCCTCGACATCTACCGGGCGGAGCTGTTCTCGCTGCTCGGCGCGTCGGGCTGCGGCAAGACCACGCTTCTGCGCATGCTGGCCGGGCTGGAGCAGCCGACGGAAGGGCGCATCCTGATCGACGGACAGGACATGGTGGGCGTGCCGCCCTACGACCGGCCGGTCAACATGATGTTCCAGTCCTATGCGCTCTTCCCGCACATGACGGTGGCCCAGAACATCGCCTTCGGCCTGAAGCAGGAGCGCATGGACAAGGCGGAGATCGCGCGGCGCGTCGACGAGATGCTGGAGCTGGTGCAGCTCGGCCGTTTCGGCAAGCGCAAGCCGCACCAGCTCTCCGGCGGCCAACGCCAGCGGGTCGCGCTCGCCCGCGCGCTCGCCAAGCGGCCGAAGCTCCTGCTGCTCGACGAGCCGCTGGCGGCGCTCGACAAGAAGCTGCGGGAATCGACCCAGTTCGAGCTGATGAACATCCAGGAGGAGCTGGGCGTCACCTTCGTCGTCGTCACCCACGATCAGGAGGAGGCGATGACGCTTTCCACCCGGATTGCGGTGATGAACGAAGGCGTGATCCAACAGGTCGGCCGCCCGCGGGAGGTCTACGAGTATCCCAAGACCCGCTTCGTCGCCGACTTCATCGGCTCGGTGAACCTGTTCGAGGGGCCCGTGAAGCAGGCCGGCGGCGACGGCGCGCCCCTGCTGGTCGAGGCGCCGGAGGTCGGGATCGACATCGCGGTCGAGGGCGAGGGCCTCGAACTCGCAGCCGGCCGGGAGGTCGCGGTCGCGCTGCGGCCGGAGAAGATCACGATCTCCAAGCAACGCCCGTCGGACGCCGACAACATGGTGGCGGGCAAGGTCGACGAGATCGCCTATCAGGGCGGGATTTCGATCTATCAGGTGCGGCTCGCGACCGACCGCCTGGTGAAGGTCACGCAGCCGAACCTCGCGCGTATGGCCGACCGGCCGATCGACTGGGAGGAGGACGTGTGGCTCTCCTGGTCGCGCGCCGCCGGCGTGGTGCTGACGGCGTGAGCGCGGGCGGCGATCCGCTGACGCTCGCCGCCGGGAGCCGCCGGGGCGCGGGGCCGTTCGTCCGGCTGCGCCGGCGGCTCTTCAGCGCGCGCACGGTGCTGCTGCTGCCGCCCTTTCTCTGGCTGTTGCTGTTCTTCCTGGCGCCCTTCGGGATCGTGCTGAAGCTCAGCTTCTCCGAGGCGGCGATCGCCATGCCGCCCTATCTGCCGATCTTCGAGTGGGCGGAGGGGCTGGTCCCGCGCTTCACCGGCACGCTCTACAATTTCAGCTTCCTGTTCACCGACGATCTCTACATCGTCGCCTATCTGAACTCGATCAAGATCGCGTTGGTCTCCACCATCGCCTGCCTGCTGATCGGCTATCCCATGGCCTACGGCATCGCCCGCGCGCCCGGCGCCTGGCGCAACGCGCTTCTGATGCTGGTGATTCTGCCCTTCTGGACCAGCTTCCTGATCCGCGTCTACGCCTGGATCGGCATCCTGAAGAACAACGGGCTGATCAATAACCTGTTGATCTCGCTCGGCGTGATCGACCAGCCGATCCAACTGCTGCACAACGACTTCTCGGTCTATGTCGGGATCATCTATTCCTACCTGCCCTTCATGATCCTGCCGCTCTACGCCAATCTGGCGAAGATGGACGAAAGCCTGTTGGAGGCGGCGGCGGACCTCGGCTGCCGGCCCTGGAAGACCTTCTGGGCGGTCACCCTGCCGCTGTCGCTGCCGGGGATCGTCGCCGGCTCCATGCTGGTCTTCATCCCGGCGGTGGGCGAATTCGTGATCCCGGAACTGCTGGGCGGCCCGGACACGCTGATGATCGGCCGGGTCTTGTGGAACGAGTTCTTCCAGAACCGCGACTGGCCCGTCGCCTCGGCGGTGGCGATCGCGATGCTGTTGTTCCTCGTCGTGCCGATCGTGCTGTTCCAGCACTATCAGGGCAAGGATCAGGAGGCCGGGCGATGAAGAAGGGCCTGCATCCCGTCACCCTCACGATGCTGCTGTTCGGCTTCGCCTTCCTCTATGCGCCGATCGTCATCCTGATCGTCTTCTCCTTCAACGAGGGCAAGCTGGTCTCGGTCTGGTCGGGCTTCTCGCCGAAATGGTACGGCGAGCTGTTCCGCGATCCGCAGATTCTCTCCTCGGCCTGGATGAGCCTCAAGATCGCGTCCGTGAACGCGACCGTCGCGACCGTGCTCGGGCTCTTCGGCGCCTATGCGCTGCACCGCTTCGGGGCCTTCCGGGGCCGCACGCTCTTCACCGGCATGATGACGGCGCCGCTGGTCATGCCGGACGTGATCACGGGGCTGGCGACGCTGCTGCTCTTCGTCGGGCTCGCCTGGCAGCGGGGCATGTCCACCATCACCATCGCGCACATCACCTTCTCCATGGCCTTCGTGGCCGTGATCGTGCGGGCGCGCCTCTCCTCCCTCGACCAGTCGTTGGAGGAGGCGGCGATGGATCTCGGCGCGCGGCCGGCCAAGACCTTCCTCCTCATCACCATCCCGATGCTGGCGCCGGCGCTGGTCTCGGCCTGGCTTCTGGCCTTCACGCTCTCGCTCGACGATCTGGTGATCGCGAGCTTCGTGGCCGGGCCCGGCTCCACCACCCTGCCCATGGTGGTCTTCTCCAAGGTGCGCCTCGGCGTCAGTCCGGAGATCAATGCGCTGGGCACGCTGATCGTGCTGCTGGTGACCTTCTGCATCGTCGCCGCGGCCCTCGTCTTCCAGCGCCAGGAGGCCCAGCGGGTGCAGGACGCCCAGATGGCCGCCCGGGCGGACTAGGGCGGACTAGGGCGGATCAGCGCGTCCCATGGCCTCGCCCCCGGTCGATCCCGTCGTCTCCGACCCCAGCCCGCCCGCGGCCGCCGACGCCGTGGTCGTCGGCGCCGGGATCATCGGCGCCTGCGCGGCGCTGGCGCTGGCGGAGAAGGGCCTGTCGGTCGCGCTGGTCGAAAAGGGCGTCGTCGGCGGCGAGCAGTCGAGCCGCAATTGGGGCTGGTGCCGCCAGCAGGGCCGCGACAGCCGAGAGATCCCGCTGATCAAGGCGAGCCTCGCCGAATGGGACCGGATGGCCGGGCGCACCGGCCGCGACCTGGGCTTCCGCCGCGCCGGCGTCGCCTATGTCACCGACAAGCCGGCCGAGCTGGCGGCGTGGGAGGCTTGGGTCGCCCGCGCCCGGGAGCATCAGATCGACAGCCGCATGCTCTCGCGCGCCGAGGCGGCGGAGCTGTTCCCCGACGCCCGCGCCGACTGGATCGGGGGCGTCGCGACGCCCAGCGACGGGCGCGCCGAGCCCGCCCGCGCCGCGCCTGCGATCGCGGAGGCCCTGCGCGCCCGCGGCGGCCATGTGCTGACGCACTGCGCCGTGCGCGGGCTGGAGACGGAGGCGGGCGCCGTCTCCGCCGTGGTCACGGAGCAGGGGCCGATCCGCACGCGCCTCGTCCTGCTGGCCGCGGGCGCCTGGTCCAACCTGTTCCTCAAGCGCCACGGGTTGGAGATGCCGCAACTCTGCGTGCGCGCCTCGGTGCTGCGCACCGCGCCCGCGCCCGCGCCCGCGCCGGCGGTGACGGACGGCGCGCTGGGCGCGCCGGATTTCAGCCTGCGCCGGCGCTTGGACGGCGGCTACAATCTGGCGCTCGGCGGGGCCGTCGCCTTCGACCTGACGCCGGACGCGTTCCGCTACCTGCGCGCCTTCTGGCCCGCCTTCCTGGCGGAGCGCAAGCATATGCGCCTCCGCCTCGGCCGGCCCTTCCTCGACGCCCTGCGCCAACCGACGGACTGGCCGCTCGACGGCGAAAGCCCGTTCGAGCGCACGCGCATCCTCGACCCCGAGCCGGACGACCGCGTGCTGGACCAGGCGCTTTCGGCGCTGAAGCGCGCCTTCCCGGCGCTCGCGGGCGTCGAGGTCGCCGGGCGCTGGGCCGGCCTGATCGACGCGACGCCCGACGCCGTGCCCGCCATCGGGCCGGTCGCGGCCCAGCCCGGCCTCTTCATCGCTGCCGGCTTCTCCGGCCACGGCTTCGGCATAGGCCCCGGCGCCGGCCGCCTCGCCGCCGACCTCGTCGCCGGCGACCCGCCCCTCGTCGACCCGGCGCCTTTCCGCTTCTCGCGCTTCAGCGACGGAACCACGCTCGCGCTGGAGGCGGGGCTGTAAACAATGGCGCCCCTCACGCCGCGACGGAGGGCTCCTCGAACGTGGGGGGGCACCTTTCACTATCATCCCGCTCGGCCCTCGCTCTGACGAAAGTCAGAGCCCATGCCTGAGCGTCGGCGGCGGGCCGGAAAAGAGTATTGTGTCCCCTTTTTTCGTAGGTCCCTTTTTCGACGCGCCCCCGTCGTCCCGGACGGCCGCTAGGCCGATCTTGGACCCAGGAGCCCCAGCCGCCAACCGCCGCCCCGCCAGAGCGGCTACGGCTTGTCCGAAATTAGTATTGTGTCCCCGTTTTTAGCATTGTGTCCCCGTTTTTCCTGTCCCCGTTTTTCCCCGAGGTGGCTCGGAACAAGACTGGACCTTAGCCTGGATTTACCAACTCCGTGCTTCTGAGTTGAAGCTTCATATAGATAGTTCCGAAGACCCGGTCGTTTCGCTGAGGATTGCTGTTGTGAAGCGCGCCTATCAGCCCTAAACCGTGATCAGCGTTGGGAATCACACATGAGATAGGGCGGCTGGTATGACGACCGGCGTGTTTGCCATGGTGCTGGGGGCGGCCGTGCTGCACGCGGCCTGGAATGCGCTAGTTAAGGTCAATGCTGACAGGCTCGTGATGATCGCCATCATGATGATGAGCCAGGTCGGTGTTGGCTTGCTGGTTGTCCCTTTTCTGGCGGTCCCAGCACCAGAGAGCTGGCCATTCATTGCTGCTTCGGCGGCCCTGAACACGGCCTACTTCGTGTTTCTGATCAATGCCTATCGCTATGGTGATCTCAGCCACGTCTATCCCATTGCCCGAGGTTCGGCACCATTGATCGTCGCGATTGTATCGGTTGCTATTGTTGGCGAGACATTGACTCGCCAGGCCGGCCTGGCAGTGGTCGTGATCGGGTTGGGGATCATGAGCCTGACCCTAACCCGTGGCACGGACGCCTTCAGAGAACCCAAAGCAATACTCTACGCGCTTGGGACGGGCGTTTTGATTGCCGGATACACAATCGTCGATGGCTTGGGCGCCCGCTTGGCCGGCAACGCTCACAGCTACACCTTCTGGATCCAACTGGTGAACGGCCTTCCGATCACCCTTCTGGCGCTCTATCTGCGCAGGGGCCGTGTTCTTTCATCGGTGCGTATGTGCTGGAAGGTGGGCGTCCTCGGTGGCATGATATCGCTGGTGGCTTATTGGATCGTCATATGGGCGATGACGCAGGCGCCCATGGCGCTCGTCTCTGCTGTCCGGGAAACGAGCATGGTGTTCGCCGTGCTCTTTGGTGTCTTCATCCTCAGGGAACGTCTCGACCTCGCTCGTCTGGCATCGATCGGCACGACCTTGATCGGAACCATGATGCTGAAAATGTCGCGATGAGCGCTGCCCCAAGACCGCATTCAAGTACAGACGCGGGTTCTGGCCTGGGCCGGAGAATGGACTCGTGGTTTCGCTGCACGCAATGAGGGAGCGACCAGATTCTCCGTCGTTCAAGCAGACCAGTTCCGCAGCTGCAAAGTTGCTCCGAAAGGATGGTTGGAACGATTGTACGACTACGCCTTCATCGCTCTATAGTCCCAACACGGTTTTTACCGATCCCTCAGGGCTGAACGACCAGTCCGCAGGACTGTTTTCAAGCAGGAACATAATGGAGTTGTTTGCGTCGAACCCGATCTGGCTCAGGCGTTTGCGGACATCCTTGGAAAAAACGGGGACACAATATGTTTTTCCAAGGAAAAAACGGGGACACTATACGTTTTTCCTAAAAAGCGGGGACACAATTTTTTTCCTGCCCGACGTGAACGCTCAGGCATGGGCGCTGACTTTCGTCAGCGCGGGGGTGGGGCGGGGTCATAGAGGCGGCGCGGGACGCCGCGCCGGCTGCTTGCGGCGTCGGCCGGGGCCGTGGACCTCTCTGCCGTTCTTGGGGGCGGGGTGGTGCCGAGGCGCTGAGCTTCCTTGCGCGAGGGCCCCGAATCGCGTCGGACTCGATCCCGCAACCGGGGTCGAAGGCTGAAAGCCCATGCAGCTCGACATGAAGGTGCTGGTCGGGAAGCTCGACCCGGCCTGCCGCAAGGCGTTGGAGCAGGCGGCGCAGCTTTGCGTGCAGCAGACCCATTTCCACGTCACGGCCGAGCATTTCCTGCTCAAGCTGCTGGAGCAGCCGGAGACGGATCTCGCCGTAGGGCTGGCGCCGCAGGATGTGGACGCGGGCGCGCTCGCGGCCGATCTGCAGGCGGCGGTGGACGGCCTGCGCCGCGGCAACACCCGCACGCCGGCCTTGGGGCCGGAGATCGCGGAGCTGTTGCAGGCGGCCTGGATCTACAGCTCGGCCACGCTGGGGCAGACCGCCACGCGCTCGGCCGCGCTGTTGCAGGCGGCCTTGGAGACGCCGGCGATCGCCGGGCCGCTCCTAGAGGCGGCGCCCGCCTTCGCGGACCTGCCGGTCGAGACCCTGCGCGCCGCCTGGCCGGAGATCGTCAAGCACTCCCCCGAGGCGACCCCCACCGCGCATCAGGCCGCCAAGGCGGACGCGGAGGCCGCGCGCGAGGCGCGGCGCGACGCCCGCGCCGCGCGGGCCGCGAAGCAGGAGCCGGCCGCCGCGGATCCTGCGCAGGACGGGGCGGCGGGCGAGGACCCGCTGGCGGTGCTCGACCTCTACACCGTCTCGCTCACCGATCAGGCGCTGGTCGGCGCGATTGACCCGATCGTCGGGCGCGATGCGGAGATCCGTCAGGTCATCGACATCCTGATGCGCCGGCGCCAGAACAATCCGATCCTGACCGGCGAGGCGGGCGTGGGGAAGACCGCGGTGGTCGAGGGCTTCGCCCAGCGCATCGCCGACGGCGACGTCCCGCCGCCCTTGAAGGAGGTGGACGTCCGCCTCCTCGACCTCGCGCTGCTGCAGGCCGGCGCCTCGATGAAAGGGGAGTTCGAGGAGCGCCTGAAGTCCGTGGTGGAGGCGGTGAAGGCGTCGGCCAAGCCGATCGTGCTGTTCGTCGACGAGGCGCACACCTTGATCGGCGCCGGCGGCGCGGCCGGGCAGGGCGATGCGGCGAACCTCCTCAAGCCGGCCCTCGCGCGCGGCGAATTGCGCACCGTCGCGGCCACCACCTGGGCCGAATACAAACGCTATATCGAGAAGGACCCGGCGCTCGCCCGGCGCTTCCAGGTGGTCAAGGTGGGGGAGCCGGAGGCGGAGCGCGCGGTCGCCATGGTGCGCGGCCTCGCCCGGCGCTTGGCGGACCATCACGGCGTGCGCATCCTGGACGAGGCGATCGGGGAGGCGGTGCATCTCTCCGCCCGCTACATCGCCGGCCGGCAGTTGCCGGACAAGGCGATCGCGGTCCTGGACACGGCCTGCGCGCGCGTCGCGGTCTCGCAAGCCGGCGAGCCGCCGGCGCTGGAGGCCGCGCGGCGGCTGGTCGAGCGGCTGACCGTCGAGATCGACATCCTGAAGGCCGAGCGGGTGCGCGCCGACGACCACGCCGCGCGCATCGCGCGGCTGGAGGGCGAGCGCACGGAGGCGGAGGCGGAGCGCGACGCGCTGGCCGAGCGCTGGGACGCCGAGCGCGATCTGGTCGAGGAGATGCGGGCGCTGCTCGACCGCCGCCTCGATCCGGAGGAGCCGCCGGGCGAGGGGTACGCCGCGCTTCAGGAAAAACTCGCCGCGGCGCAGGGCGACGAGCCCATGGTTGCGGCCGCCGTCGACGGCGCCGTCGTCGCCCAGGTGATCGCCGGCTGGACCGGCATTCCGGTCGGCCGGGTGATGCGCGACGAGATCGCGGGCGTGCTGGCGCTGGAGGATCGGCTGCGCGCGCGCATCGTGGGCCAGGACCATGCGCTCGCCGCCGTCGCCCGGCGCATCCGCACCTACCGCGCCGGCCTCGACGACCCGGGCAAGCCGGTGGGCGTCTTCCTGTTCGTGGGCCCCTCCGGCGTGGGCAAGACGGAGACGGCGCTCGGCCTCGCCGAATTGCTCTATGGCGGGGAGCGCAACCTGATCACCGTCAACATGTCGGAGTTCCAGGAGGCGCACACGGTCTCGGCGCTGAAGGGCGCGCCGCCCGGCTATGTCGGCTTCGGCCAGGGCGGCGTGCTGACCGAGGCGGTGCGCCGCGCCCCCTATTCCGTCGTGCTGCTGGACGAGGTGGAGAAGGCGCATCCGGACGTGATGGAGCTGTTCTTCCAGGTCTTCGACAAGGGGATGATGGAGGACGGGGAGGGCGTCGAGGTCGATTTCAAGAACACGGTGCTGATCCTGACCTCGAACCTGGGCGACCGGATCATCCAGGAGGCCGCCTTCTCCGGCGCGGAGATGAGCGTCGAGGAGCTTGCCGCCAAGGTCCGCCCGGCGCTGCTGGAGCGGTTCAAACCGGCCTTCCTGGGCCGCCTGTCGGTCGTCCCCTATCTGCCGCTGGGCGAGGCGCAGATCCGCGCCGTGGTCGACCTCAAGCTCGCCCGCATCGCCGGTCGCTTCGCGGAGAACAACGGGGCCGAGCTCGCGCTTGCGCCCGAGGTCGCCGACGCGGTCGCCGCCCGCTCGACCGAGGTGGAGAGCGGCGCGCGCGCCATCGACGCGATCCTGACCCACAACCTGCTGCCGGCCGTCTCCGACGCCGTGCTGGCCCGCATGGCCGACGGCGGCGCGTTCGCGCGCGCGACGGTGACGCTCGACGCCGGCGGGCATTTCGCGGTGGCGTTGGAATGAGAGCGCCGAGCGGCGGCGCCGTCCTCGCCCTTCGAGACGGCCTCTCGCGAGGCCTCCTCAGGATGAGGGCCCGACGCAGATCGCACGCGCTCAGGCCTCACCCTGGGGAGGCCCGAACGGCCGTCCCGAAGGGCGAGGCCAGGGCGGAGCCTGCGCGCCATGGCTGACCCCGTCGGTTTCACGCAACAGAACCTGACGCTCTCCGTCGACACGCCGTTGGGCGACGACGCTTTTTTGCTGAAGGGGCTGCGCGGGACGGAAGCGCTCTCGCAGCTCTTCCGCTACGAATTCACGCTCGCCTCCGAGGAGGCGGAGATCGACTTCTCCCAGATCGTCGGGCAGAGCGTCACCGCCAGCATCGCGCTCGGCGACGGGGAGACGGTCCGCTATGTGAACGGGATCGTCACCCATTTCACCCAGCATGACAGCGACCCGCGGCTGTGGTTCTACCGCGCGGTGGTGGAGCCGACCTTCTGGTTGGGGACGCGCAAGGCCGATTGCCGCATCTTCCAGGACCAGTCGGTCACCGACATCATCGAGACGGTGCTGGGGGAACTCGGCGTCACCGACTATTCGCTTGAGACCGCCAGTTCCTACGAGGCGCGGGAGTACTGCGTGCAGTACAACGAGACCAGCTTCGACTTCCTGAGCCGGCTGATGGAGGCGGAGGGGATCTTCTACTTCTTCCGCCATGAGAACGGGAAGCACACGCTGGTGCTGGCCGACGATTCCGACGTGCATGAGGAGTGCCCGGGCGCGGCGAGCGTCTTCTACCGGCCGGACCGGAGCGGCGCGCGGGAGGACGAGGACGCGATCTTCCAACTCGCCTACACCGAACGGGTGGCGACCGATTCCTTCGCGGCGCGCGACTACAATTTCGAGCAGCCGACGACCGACCTGACGACGACGGCCGAAGGCGGCGCCTCCGGCTCGGACATGGAGGTCTATGAGTATCCGGGCGGCTATCTGACGAAGGATGCGGGCGACGCGCTGGCCGATCTGCGCCTGCAGGCCTTCGAGACCCCGACCAAGGAGCTGTCCGGCCGCTCCACCGTGAAATCCTTCATCGCAGGCTACAATTTCACGCTCGACTGGCACGAGCGGCCGAGCCTCAACGCCGCCTACATGATCCGCGAACTGACGATCAGCGCGGACGCGGACCGCTATGAGAACCGCTTTACGGCCCAGCCGGCGACCCACCCGTTCCGCCCGGCGCGGCTGACCCGCGTCCCGCGCATCCACGGCGGCCAGACGGCGCTGGTCGTCGGCAAGTCGGGAGAGGAGATCTGGACCGACGAGTACGGCCGCATCAAGGTCCAGTTTCCTTGGGACCGGGAGGACGCGCAGGACGAGACGTCGAGCTGCTTCGTGCGCGTCGCCCAGGGCTGGGCCGGCAAGAGCTGGGGAAGCTGGTTCCTGCCCCGCATCGGGATGGAGGTGGTGGTCAGCTTCCTGGAGGGGGACCCGGATCGGCCGCTGGTCACGGGCTGCGTCTACAACGGCGACAATCGGCAGTCCTACACGCTGCCCGACGACCAGACCAAGAGCTGGATCAAGACCAACAGCTCCAAGGGCGGCGAGGGCTCGAACGAGCTGCGCTTCGAGGACAAGGCGGGCGAGGAGGAGGTCTATCTGCACGCCCAGAAAGACTGGAACAGCGAGGTCGAGAACGCGCGGACCACGACGATCAAGGAAGGCGACGACACGCTGACCCTGGAGCAGGGCGACCGCACGCTGGAGGTCCAGTCCGGCGACGAGACGCACACGATCGCCGGCTCGCGCACGCTCAGCGTCGACGGCGCCCAGGACCACACCACCGGCGACGGCTTCACCCACAAGGTGACCGGCGACTACACGCTGAAAGTCTCCGGCGACCTGACGATCAACGCGACCGGAAAGGTCACGATCAAGGCCGGCGACGCGATGGTCCTCCAGGCCGGCTCCGACGGCACGCTGAAAGCCGGGCAGAACCTGACCGTCCAGTCCGGCATGGATTTCACCCAGAAGTCGGGCAAGAACCTCGACATCTCCTCGGCCATGGACACGACCAACGAAGCCGGCATGAACATGACCACCAAGGCCGGCATGAACATGAAGAACGAGGCCGGCATGAACCTCGAGGAGAAGGGGGGCATGAACTACAAGGCCGAGGGCGCCATGAACCACGAAGCCAAGGGCGGCATGCAGCTCAAGGCCGAGGGCGGCATGCAGGCCAGCGTCAAGGGCGGCATGCAGGGCACCTATGAAGGCGGCATGATGGGCACGCTCAAGGGCGGCGTCATGGCGGCCCTCAAGGGTGCGATCAACAAGCTGGGCTGAGGGCGATGGCGGACGCGGCCGACGACGATGCAAAGCCTCTCGATCCGGCGGACCCGGCGTTCGACGCCTTCTTCGCGGCGATGGACGAGCCGGGCGGCGACGGCCCGCCGGACGGCGACTACGAGGATCTGGACGCCAAGGGCCGGCCCCGCGCGCGCTATACGATCCGCGACGGCAAGCTGGACGGCCCGGCGGAATTCTATCGCGACGGCGCGGTCACCCAGCGCTGCGCCTTCCGCGCCGGTCTGCTGCACGGGCCCTGCCAGGTCTACGAGGAGGGCGTGCTGCTGCAAGAGGCCCATTTCGTCGACGGCGTGATCGACGGCGAGGCGGTCAACTATGTGGACGGCGCGCCGGCCAGCCGCTTCACCTATCGCGACGGCCGGCCGCACGGCGCCGCCGACTTCTACGAGGCCGGCGCGCTCACCCAGCACTCCACCTTCGACCAAGGCTATCTGGAGGGAGAGACCGTCTTCTACGACGCCCAGGGCGAGGTGGCGCAGCGCCTGCCCTATCGCGACGGCCTGAAGGAGGGGAAGGGCGTGCTCTACGACCAGGGCCGCCGGCTGGTCGAGATCGACTTTGTCGAGGACCGCATGACGGGTTGGCTCGTCACCTATGGCCCCACCGACAAGCCGATGGCGCGGATTCCCTATCGCGACGGGCTGAAAGAGGGCGAGGCGCGCTATTTCGACCTGGACGGCCGGCTGGTGAAGACGGAGAGCTACGCCGCCGACAAGCTCGACGGCCCGACGCGCGAGTACCTGCCCGGCGGCCCCTGCCTGAAGGAGAGCCCCTACGCCGCGGGCAAGCTGGACGGTTGGGTGGTCGAATACTCGCCCAAGGGCAAGGAGACCTTCCGGCAGGAGTTCAAGGGGGGCGAGCCCGTCGGACCGAAGCTGGAGAAGACCCGCTTCGGCCGCCGCGAGGCCGGCGACGGCGAGGCGGAGGAAGACTGAGCCCCCGCTTTGCGATAGACTCGATCATGCCGTCCGATCCTGCGGCCGCTTGAGGAGACGCGCCCATGGCCATGCCCGCCGCCGCCCTGACCGCGATGCATGTCTGTCCGATGGTGACCGGCGTGGTGCCGCATGTGGGCGGCCCGATCGCCTCGCCCTCCATGGCGACCGTTCTGGTCGGCGTGCTGCCGGCGATCGGCCCGGGCTCCACGGGCGTCTGCGTCGGCCCGCCGGACAGCGTCGTCATGGGCTCGCCCACCTGCCTGGCGGGAAGCCTGCCGATGGCGCGGGTGGCGGACAGCTGCGCCCATGGCGGAACCATCGTGGTCCCGCAACCGACCGTGCTGCTGGCCTGAACGCCGGGCCCAAGGACTCGCAAATATTGAGCACGGCGTTCGTTGTGCGGTGGCCGATTTCTTGATCCCGAGTCCTGCCGAATCCTTTGCTCTTGGTTTTCCCGTTTCATAGATGCTGCGTTTTCTCTTCTATCCACCACAATATGTGGCGCGCGGAAAAATATGTTTTTCTTATGAATGCTTTCTTGTGCGTCGGATTCCTCCAGTGATATCATGCGGTTAAGGTGATCTATATTTGGCGGTCAGGATCCTATCCTCCGCCAGATGTTGTGTTTTCGGTTTCCGGAACAGGAGCGGCGGCCGGTATGGCGGCGGCGAGCATGGGCGGCGACGACGGAAGCGGGTTCGGCGGGTTCCGGGCGTCCGAGGGGCGCGGCGGCGGCTCGCTGCTGGGCCTGTTGGGGCTTGCCGCGGAAGGGCGCCTCCGGTCCCGGCCGCGCGGCCGGCCCTATTCCCGTACGGCCTACGAGGCGGCGCCGCGCATCCGCCAGGGCGGCGCGCCGCTGCGCGTGGCGCTGTCGCCGGCGGCGGCCTACGGCGTCTTCGGCGGCGCGACGGCTGCGGCCTTTCTGCTGTTCCTCGCCGGATTCCTCGCCGCCTTCTGGCTGGTCGCGCCGGACGGGGCGCCGGTCGCGGAGCGCGCGCCGGCGCCCGCCGTCGCAGCGCCGGAGGCGGGCGCGGCGGCCGGCGGGTTGATCCCGCGCGCGACTGCGGGCGATGCGCCGGAGACGCGCGCCCCGCCCGCGCCCGAGATCGCGGCGGCGGAGCGCGCCATGGCGCCGCGGGTCGAGACGCCGCAACTGGCGGCCTTGCCGACCGCCGTGGCGCCGGCGACGGAAGCGCCCGCGGCGCCGATGACGGAAGCGCCCGCGGCGCCGGCGACGGAAGCGCCCGCGGCGCGAACCGCGCCCGTGACCGTCCCGTCGGCCCCTCGGGCGCGCCTCAAACCGGTGCTCGGCGACGCGGCCGGCGGCGGTGTGGCCCGCGAGCCAATGCCGGTTGAGGATATGAGCGCTAGCCCGCCCGAGCCGCCTGCGGCTGCGTCGAGCGGTTTCACGGCGCCTGGGACCTCTTCCGAAGCGTCGGACGTCGGCGCCGGGGCCGCGTACGAGCTTCAATTCGGCGCTTTTCGGGAGCGCGCCAATGCGGACGCCTTGCTGGCCGGGGCCCCGGAAAGTCTGGGCGCCCGGCTGGTGGAAAGCCGCGATGCGGCCGGCCGGCCCTTGTATTTCATCCGGGCCGGCGGCTTTGAAACAGCGGCCGAGGCGCGCGCCGCCTCCGCGCGGATCGAGCGAGAGGCCGGCCTCAAGAGCTTCGTGCGGCGCGATGCGGGGGCGAGCTAGACGATGGCCGGTCGGCGTCTTGGCGCGCGGACGGCGCGGCCTCTTGCGGCGGCGCTGAGCGGGCTCCTTCTCCTGGCCGGCTGCGGGCTCGTCGGCGACTCGGCGCCCGTTTTCTCCATGCAGTGGGTGTCGCTGGCGTCGGAGCCGGCGTCGAACCGCAACAACCCGACGCCGGTCGATCTGGTGCTGGTGTACGATCCGGCGGCGTCCGATCAACTCGCCGGCCTGACCGCGGCCGATTGGTTCCGCCGCAAGCCGCAGGTGCTGCGCGATTTCCCGCGCGGCGTGAAGGTCATCGGCTGGGAGGTCGTGCCGGATCAGGTGATCGCCCCGCGCGAACTGGAGGACGAGGATCTGGAGAACGCCGACGGCGACGCTCCCCGGGCCGCCTTCGTCTATGCGGACTTCTTCACGCCCGGCGACCATCGCGCGCGCCTGGAGGCGCAGCGCGCCGTGCGCATTCGCCTGGGGTCGGACGATTTCACCCTCGAATCCTTTGATCCGCCGAATTGACGACTGGCGGATTTCTTTACCGGCTAAAGGGAAGCCGGGACAGCCGCTCGCCTTTATTGTAGGCTCCGACTGCGTTTTCTTGTGGCTTCGGGTCCGCATCGGATAGACTTGAGCTCCGGCGGCCGCGTCACGGGGCAGGCCGACGGAGTGTGGGGACGCGGGGACGCGGACGCGAAGGGGATCTCTCGCCATGCCGAAGTCGGCGCAGGACGTACCGGAGGCGATCGAGTGGCATGAGGGCATGCTGCTCGCCCCGCAGCATTTCCAGCAACTGGCGCTGCGCGCGGAGACGCTCACCGCCTATCATACGCTGGCCGCGCAGCCCTTCCATTGGGGCGTGCGGCATCTGAAGACCGACCCGGTGCTGCTGGTCTCGGGCGTCTTTCGCGTGCTGGAGTTGGAGGCGGTGCTGCCCGACGGGCTGATCGTCCGCCACGTCCAGGGCGAGGGCGAGCCGCTGGAGATCGACCTGACGGCCCAGGCCGACCGGCTGGCCCGCGGCCCGCTCCGGCTTCATCTGGCCGTGCCGGTCCGCCGCCCCGGCGGCCGGCCGACGGGGGGCGACCTGCCGCGCTATCGCAGCGTCGAGGGCGCGCCGGTCGGCGACGAGACCTCGGGCGAGAACGCGCTGTCGATCCCGCGCCTTGCGCCGCGCCTGTCGCTGATCGCGGCGGACGCGCTCGCCGAGAAGTATGTCGGCTTCCCGATCGCCGAGATCGCGCTGGAGGAAGAGGCCTTCACCCAGACCCGCTTCGTCCCGCCGGCGCTCGCCGTCGCCCGCGCGTCGCCGATCGGGGAGGCCTGCACGGCGCTTGCGGCGCGGCTGCGCGAGAAGGCGGTGTTCCTGGCCGAGCGGGCCAAGACCCCGCTCAGCCAGAGCGATCGGCCGATGCTGCATCAGACCCAGACCCTGCTGCACGGCCTCGTGGCGGGGCTGCCGCAGTTCGAGGCGATCCTGAAGACCGACCGCTGTCACCCGTTTCCGCTCTATCTCGCGCTCACCAACATCGTCGGGCACATGACGGTCGTCGGCGGCGCGCTGGCGCCGCCGGCGCTCTCGGCCTACGACCATGACGACATGCGCGCGTCCTTCGAACAGGCGATCCAATTCGCCGTCCAGATGCTCGACCGGGTGTCGGAAGCTTACGTCGCTTTGCCCTTCTTGGAGGAGGAGGGCGTTTTCCGCCTGACGCTCGACCCCGCCTGGTGCGACGAGGCCCTGACCATCGGCGTGCGCGCCCGACCGGAGATGACCGAGTCCGACGTCATCGCCTGGATCGAAGGCGCGTTGATCGGCTCTGAGGGCGCGCTCACCTCGATGCAGGAGCGCCGCGTGCTCGGCGCCGGGCGCCGGCGCATCGACCGCGACGACGCGCTGGACCTGACCCCGACCCGCGGCGTGGTGCTGTTCCGCATCGAGATCGATCCGGAATTCATCGAGCCGGGGGAGCCGCTCCTGGCGCTCTCCGGCGACCGCGGGCGCGAGCCGCCGCAGGAAATCGTCCTCTACGTCCGCAATCCCGCGGGCGAGGATGCGGGCTGAACGGAAGGCCCGATCCATGGCCGCACCCGCCGCCGCCTCCCCCGCAACCGGCAGCGCCGGCCTGTACGTTCTGGATCAGTTCCGGGAGTTCTACGCCGAGGTGATGCGGCTGCGCGGGCTGGCGCTGAAGAGCGGCCGGGCGCGCGCCCGCGCCAAGGCCGCCGCCCGGACGCCCGATCCGCCGCCCGAAGGCGTCCTGCGGCCGGCGCCGCCGCCTCTGCCCGGCAAGGCGAAGCCCAAGGACGCGCCGGAGCCGGAGGCGGCGCCGGACGACGCCGCGCCCGTCGACGACGCGGCCGCCGGCGAGGCCAAGCCGCTGATCACGCCCGAGGAGGCGGTGCAGCAGCTGCAGTCGCTGTTGGAGATGCAGGCGCTGGAAGCCGGACGTCGCGGCGGCGAATACGGCGTCCTCTATTACCGTGAAGCGCAATATGTGATGGCGGCGCTCGCCGACGAGATCTTCCTGCATCTCGACTGGCCGGGTCGGGGGCGTTGGAAGGACGACCTGCTGGAAACGCGGCTCTTTGGCACTTATTCGGCGGGCGAGACGTTTTTTCGCGACTTGGACAAGCTGCTCGCCGGCGGCGATCGAGTGCAGGCGGAGATCGCGCTGATCTATCTGCTCGCGCTGTCGCTCGGCTTCCGCGGCAAGTATCGCGGCGGCAAGCACGACCAGCGTCTGGCCGACTATCGCAAGCAACTCTACGCCTACATCTATCAGCGCCGGCCCGACCTCGCCGACCAGACTCGGCGCCTTGCGGCCCAGGCGTACGACCACACGCAGATGGACGCGGTCCCGCGGATGCTGCCGTCTCCGGCGCGGTGGTTCTGGGTCCTGGGCGCCGCGGTCGTCGCCTACATCGTCGTCGGCCATCTGCTGTGGGGCGATGCAGTCGGCCCCTTGCTCGAGGTGCTGGATCGCGCCGGCGCTCCGCCGCCGGACGGGTCGTCATGAGCTGGTTCGACGCCATCCGGGACCTGCTGTTCCGCCTCACCCCCTATCTGCCGAGCATCATCGGCATGCTGGTGGTGTCGGCGTTGTCGATCCTGACCGCGGTGTGGCTCCTGGTGCGGCGCTCGCGCAAGGCGGCGGCCGACGCCGCCGCCGACGAGGAGCGCGAGGCCGAGGCCCTGGACGCGGCCGAGCCCTTCCAGGTCGAGCCGGACGATCTGCCGCTGCTGCCGATGCGCAAGAGCTTCCGGCATGCGCTGAAGCTGCTGAAGATGCATGTATCCGGGCGGGACTGGCGCTACGCCATCCCCTGGTATCTGCTGATCGGTCCGGAAGGGGCCGGCAAGTCCACGCTGATCCGCAATACGGACATGAGCCTGCCCGTCGGCGCGCCCGCCGACGATTGGGAGGACGTCCGCCCGGCCTGCAAATGGTGGTTCTTCGACCGCGGCGTGGTGCTGGACGTGGCCGGCCAGCTCGTGCGCGCCCGGCGCAGCCTGAACTCGGACCGCAAGGCCTGGAGCCTGCTGCTGCGTCTGCTCGACCATCACCGGCCGCGCCGTCCGGTCGACGGCGTGATCCTGACGCTGCCGATCGACGATCTGCTGGGGCCCGACGGCGCCCCCTTGCCGACGGAGCAGGTCGCCGAGCGCGCCGAGGCCCTCTACAAGAAGCTCTGGCAGGCGCAGAGCGTGCTCGGCCTCGCCTTCCCGGTCTATGTGATCGTCACCAAATGCGACCGGCTGACCGGCTTCAAACCCTTCGTGCAGGAACTGCCCGACAGCGCGCACGCCGACATGCTGGGCTGGTCCAGCCCCTACAGCGTCGAGACGGAGTTCCGGCGCGAGTGGGTCGACGAGGCGGTCGATCAGATCGACGGCGCCGTGCGCGCCGCCCAGATGGAGCTGTTCGCCGAGCGCGCCGACCTTCCCGAGGCCGAGGCGCTCTTCCTGTTCCCGGGGGCGATCGAGAGACTGCGCGAACCGCTGGCCGAGGCGCTGCGCCATCTCTTCAAGGCGAGCGCCTATCACGAGGCCTTCTCGCTGCGCGGCGTCTATCTGACCGGCGACGGCGGCGCGCCGCCACCGCAGGGCCTGCGGCCCCTGCCGGTGCTGCCCGGGGTCTACGCCGGCCCGAAGGAGGAGGTGCGGCCCGCTTTCCTGCACGACCTCTTCGAGGACAAGATCTTCCCCGAGAACGGTTTGGCGCGGCCGGCGCGGCGCGCGCTGCTGTCGCGCAACCGCACGGCGCTCGCCGCGCAGGCGGCGCTCGCGGCGCTGGTTGTGGGCGGCGGTCTCGGCCTCGCCGTCGACTATGGCGCGCTGCAGCGCGGCGTCGCCTCGGTCGAGCCCTTGGTGCGCACCGTCCAAAGCGACATGGCTGAGGTGGAGGCCTTGCGGCGCGCGGCGCTCGCCCGCGGCGAGGCGCCGGCCGGGCGCGGCAGTTTCGACCGGGAGAAGGCGCTCACCCTGCTCGACGGCATGTCTCGGGTCGAGGCGGACAGCTTCGCCAAGCTCTTCATGCCGACCAGCTGGGCGACGTCGGTCGACGAGCGGATCGTCCGCGTCACCACCGAGGCCTTCAATCATTTCATTCTGCAGACCATGCGCGCGGCCCTGGTCGACCGGGGCGCAGCGATCGTCGAGGGGCGGCTGGCGGCGGCCGGCGCCGAAGCGGACGCGGGGCCCGAGAGAACGTCCGGTGTCGAAGCCCTTGCGGCCGCCCTTCCCGGGGCGGCGGTCGACTACGGGCCGGAATACGCCCAATTGCGGCGTTACGTCGAGGCGCTGCGGCGCTTCGAGGACGCTGTCGACCGCTTCAATGCGTTGCGCGCCCGCCGGCAACTTGGCGACGTCAAGGCGCTGGTCGACTATCTCTTCGGCGTCTCCCTGCCGGATGAGTTCCTCGAGAACGCCGGCTTTTACGAGGCGGCGCTCGACACCATCGAGTACCGGCCGATCGCGCTCGAGGAGTTTCGCGACCCGGCCGTCAGCCGACACCGGCGCTTCGCGAACGAGGCGCTGCCGGCGCTGTTCGCGGAAAACCCGCTGTTGGCGGGGTTGCGGCGTCTGGGGGTCCAACTCGACGACGCGGCCAATCGGCGCGCGGGCGGCGTGCAGGAGATGCAGGCGCTGCGCGACAGAATCGCGGAGCTGCGGGGGATGTTCGATCAACCGCGCTACGCCTGGATGGAGGATGCGACCTTCGACGCGGCGGTCGGTTTCGCGGGCCTGCTGGAGAGGGTCGGCGGATCGGCACTGCTGGGCCCGACGCTGGCGGCGGAATTCGAACGCGCGGCGCGCCGCGGGGTCGAGGACGTGCGCAACGAGATGCCGGACCTGCGGTCCTTCGCGGTCGGCCCGCTGCTGGCGGAGGAGGGGGCGCGCCCCGTGCTGGCGTTCTCCGAGCCGGTGGCGGCGCTCGACGATCTGCTGGCGCAACTTTTCGAGCGGCCCTTCATGCGCGACGGGCCGGCGCAACGTCTGCCCGGCGCGCCGCCGAGCGGGGTTGTCGCGCTGTGGAACGGCGATCGGCTCGACGAGGGGCTGGCGCTGATCGACGACTATGACGATTTCATGCGCGCCGAGTTGCAGCGCGCGCCGAGCGCGTTGCACGGCATGATCCGTGCCTCTGCGGCGGAACGCCTCGGGCGCGCCGTCAACGATCAGATCGCCCGGGCGCTGGAAATCGGCCGCGGCGGCGCCGGCGCCGGCTTGCGGGTCGAGGAGGCTTTGCGCCGGGAGGTTCGCAGCCTCAGCGAAGCGGCGCCGCCGCTCAGCCGCATCTTGGCGACCTATGACGAACTCGCGCTCGAAGACAGCTATCTCGATCTCAGCGATCTGATGATCGGCCATGCGGTGGGGCTGATCGAACAGGCGGACGCGCTCTTCGCGGGCGAGGCCTTCTACGAGCCGCAGGGCGGGGATTTCACCTGGTGGGACGGCTCCGCCGGGATGGCGCTGGAGGCGTTCCGGGCGCGCGATCGCTTCGAGTTGACGGACGTGCTGGCCCGGCAACGCGAGCGCATCCAACTCCTCTCGCAGGAATATGTGCGCCCCCTGGTCGGCTTCCTGGATGCGCGCGAGGTCCGATTGGCCTCCGCCGCCGAGACCCTGGTCGGCAAGTGGCGGCGCATCGGGGACGAGTTGGAGAAGTACGCGCTGCGCCGGGCCGACAACTCCGTCTCCGAGCTTGAGAGCTTCATCACCGGGCCGATGACCGTCGTGACCTTCGCGACCTGCCGGGAGACGCTGGACAGCGTCGGGTTGAGCGGCGAGGGCGCCCGCGGGGGCGATTTCTTCCTGCAGCGGATCGACCGCTTGGCGCGCGGCATTCGCCAGCGCTGCGCCGATCTCGCCGGCGTGCAGGCGCAGACCTCCTACCGCGCGATCCATGACGCCTTTGGCGATACGCTGGCGGGGCGCTACCCCTTCGTACCCGCCGGATATCGGCAGGACGCGCCGGAGGCGAGCCCGCGCGATCTGGCCGCCTTCTTCGCCGTCTACGACCGCGAGGCGGGGCCGGCCCGGCAGGCGCTGACGGAGGCCGTGGATCTCGGCTTCGCCCGCGACCGGGCGCTCGACTTCCTAGACCGAATGGATCAGGTGCGGGCGCTGTTCGGGCCGTGGCTGGCGGCGCCGGGCGCCGACGACGCGCCGGTCTTCGACGTCAGCGCGACCTTCCGCGTCAACCGGCCGCGCGAGGCCGGGGCCAATCAGGTGATCGAATGGGCGCTCCAGATCGGACCGCAGCGGCTCGACCAACGCACGCCCGACGCCACGGCGCGCTGGGGCCTGGGCGAGCCGGTGACGCTCACCTTGCGCTGGGCCGAGAACTCCACCATGACGCCCGCGCTCGACCCCGACCGTCCGGAACTGTCGGTCAGCGGGCGCACGCTGACCGTCGGCTACGCCAACGCCTGGTCGCTGTTCGAACTGATCCGGCGGTTCCGGGCCGGGTCCGACGATTTCGAGCAGTTCGTCGATCCACGGCCGCACACCTTGCGGGTCGACGCGCCGACCCGTCCGGCCGGCGGCGGGCCGGTGGCGCTCGCGCGGCTGTTCCTGCGCGTCGAACTGACGGCGGAGACGGCGGAGGGCGCCCAGCCCGTCGTGGTTCCGACCTTCCCGGCGCGCGCGCCCGAAGTCCTGGAGTGAGAAGCCCTATGAGCGAGCCCGACCAGAGCCAAGAGGCCGCGGCCGACGCCGCCCCGGTCCAGCCGCCGCCGGTGGCGGAGGACGGCCCGCCCGAAGCGCTCCTGGCGGAGCTGCCGGGCCCGGAGGGTCCATGCGGCGCCTCGCTGCGCTATGACCCGTTGTTCGACGAGATCCGCGAGGCGCGGCGCGAGGAGGCGGACCTGCCGCAGGGCGTGTGGGAGCGCGAGGTGAAGCGCGCCGACTGGGGGCATGTCCGCGACCTGTGTATGGAGGCGCTGTCGGAGCGCTCGAAGGACCTGCATCTGGTGTTCTGGCTGACCGAGGCCTGGACCCATCTGGAGGGGGTGCGCGGCTTCCGGCGCGGGATCGATCTCGCCTGTTCGCTTTGCGAGGACTACTGGGAGGATCTTCATCCGGCGATTTCGGAGGACGGCGACCTCGACTTTCGGCTGGGGCCCGTGCAATGGGCGAACACGCAGTTCGGCCGGCTGCTGCAGCTCGCGCCGATCACCGCCCCGGTGGGGGACGCGCGTCCCTACGACCTGCACGCCTGGCGCGACGTCCTGCGGATCGAGAATCTGCGCGAACGCGACGCGAAGTCGGCCGAAAGGGAGGGGCGGCGCAAGCCCAGCCGCGGCGCCTTCGAAGCCAGCGTCAGCCTGACGCCGGTCGATTTCTATGTGGATCTGGTGCTGATGGTCGAGGCGGCGTTGGGCGAGGTTGCGCGCCTCGACGCGATCCTGGAGCAGCGAGCGGGCAAGGAGGCGCCGAGCCTCGGCCAGATGCGCCGGACGCTGCAGGAGATCGACGAACTGGCGCGCCGCTATCTGGCCGACAAGGGCGGCGAACTGCCCAGCGAAGAGACGGCCCCCGAGACGGGCGACGAGACGGGCGACGAGACGGGGGAGAGCGGCGCATCGCAGGCCGCCCCAGTCGAAGCCGCGTCGAAGGAGGCGGAGATGGCGGAGAAAACGAACGCCGGCGCGGGCGCGTCGGGTCCGATCGACAGTCGGGCGGAAGCCTATCGGCGCCTCGCGGAGGCGGCCGATTACCTGATGCGCACCGAGCCGCACAGCCCCGTGCCCTATCTGATCCGGCGCGCCGTGGTCTGGGGCGAGATGAGCTTCGGCGAACTGCTGGTGGAGCTGATGGAGAACGGCGGCGACCACCAGCGGGTCCTGCGCCTGCTCGGCCTCGACGAAATGGGCCGACCCCAGGACGGAACGCCCAAGAGCTGACCGGCCCGCCTCACCGGGCGGCTGACGCCAGCCCGCCCGGGATCGTCCGGAGGTCCTCGACGCGCCGCGGCCCACGCACGGCGGCGGCGGCCAGTCCACAGCGCACGGTTTTGAAGACCCTCTGCAAGGCGGCGTGAAAGGCCCGGCTGCGCAGCGCGCGGCCGGTCGCGACGCCGTCGGCGATGGTCTCTTGGCTCAGAATGGCGTTCCGATTGGGTTACATAATCAAGTATCCTTGTTCGGTGTTGAGGGGCTCGATTGCCTTCACCCACACTATTCCTTGACATTGACCGCTTCACAAACGAGTTTCCTTCGACAGTGTTTAAAGAAAAGTTTGAAACATGGGCGCTCTTCCCTCGCTGACGGCGCTGCGCGCGTTCGACGCCGCGGCCCGGCGTTTGAGCTTCACCGAGGCGGCGGAGGAGCTCTCGGTGACGCCCGCGGCGCTGAGTTTTCAGATCAAACGTCTTGAGGAGCATTTGGGCGCCGCGCTCTTCATTCGCCGGGCGCGCACGCTCGAGCTGACCGACGCGGGTCGCGCGCTGGCCCCCGGCGCGGCGGCGGCCTTCCAGACGCTTCGGATCGGCTGGCAGTCCGCGCAACGGGCCGTGGCGACGAACCGTCTGACGGTCACCGCCGGCCCCGCTTTCACCGCAAAGTGGCTGGCGCCCTTGCTGGGGGACTTCGCGCGCGAGCATCCGGAGGTCGAACTCAGCCTGCACACGACGCTGGCGCTGCTCGATCTCGCGCGCGACGGGATCGACATCGCGGTGCGGTTCGGGTTGAGCGACGATGCGGGTCTGTTCTCGGAAGCGCTCGCCGACGAGGCCCTCACCCCGGTGGCGCGGCCGGAGATCGCCGCCCGGCTCGCCGCGCCGGCCGATCTGCTCGACCAGACCCTGATCCACGACGCCAGCCTCGACTTCCTGCCGAATCCCCCGAATTGGGCGCGCTGGCTCCAAGAGGCCGGGGTGGCGGCGCGACCGCCGTCGGGTCCGTCCTTCAGTCAGGCCGACCACGCGGTCGACATGGCCTTGCAGGGCGGGGGCGTGGTGCTCGGCCGCTATTCCATGGTGCGGCGTGCGCTGCGCGACGGCGCGCTCGCCGCGCCGTTCGATCTGGCGCTCGGGGTGAGGGCGCAGTACCGGATCGTCACCCTGCCGGGGCAGCAGGACCGTCCGGTCGTCAGACTGTTCCGGGAGTGGCTGAAGCGCGCCACCGCCGAGCCGGAGCCCGCCTGGGGGCGGCCGCGGCTGGTGATGGTGGACTGACCGGCGCCGTCACTCGTGGAACAGACGCGCCAGCAGCCTGCGATAGGCGGTGCGCGCCTCCACCTGATGCGGATGGTGGCTGTCGGCGACGACGCGGTCGCCGCCGACATAGACGTCCTCCACCGGGTTCGAATCCGCGGCGAAGAGCCAGCCGTCCAGCACCTGGTCGCCCTGGCGTTCGGCGATGTCGGGATGCTCCCTGTCGAGGGCGACGAGGTCCGCCGAGGCGCCGATTTCGATCCGTCCCGTCTTGCGGCCTGCAGCCTGACCGCCGCCGGCGGCCGCCAGCGGCCACAGGGTCCCACCGACCGACGGGCTCTCCGGGCCAGCCAGCCGGTTGCGGCGTTTCGCGGTCAGCCGCGCGCCGTACTCCAGCAGCGCCAACTCCCGCGTCGGGTCGCGGCTGACATGGCTGTCGGAGCCGATCCCGAGCCGCCCGCCGGCCGCCAGATAGGCCGTGATCGGAAACAGCCCGTCGCCCAGATTCGCTTCCGTTATCGGGCAGAGGCCGGCGACCGCGCCGCTCTGCGCCAGCAGCGCGATCTCGGCCACATCCAGATGCGTCGCGTGAACCAGGCACCAGCGGGCGTCGATCCCCACCGTCTCCGACAGCAGGGTGACCGGGCGATGGCCGGTCGCCGCAAGGCAGTCGGCGACCTCCTTCTCCTGCTCCGCGATGTGGATATGGATCGGCGCCGTCTCATCGAGCTTGGCGAGCGCGCGCACCGCGTCCGCGATCGCCTTCGGCGGCGCCGCGCGCACCGAATGCGGCGCCAGGCCGACCCGCACGCAGGGGTCGCCGGCGAAGGCGGCCCGCACCCGCTCCACGATCGCCAGCATGGATTTCGCAGAGCCCTTGAAGCGCTTCTGCCTCGGATTCAGCGGCGCATCGTCGAAGCCGCCGCGGCTGTAGAGGACCGGAAGGTGCGTGACCGCGATCCCGGCCTCGCGCAGGCCGGAGACGACGGCGAGGCTCATCTCCGCCGGATCTTCATAGGCGGCGCCATTCGGGTCGCGGTGCAGATAATGGAACTCGCAGATCCCGGTGTAGCCGCGCATCAGGCACTCGACCGCCAGATGCCGCGCGATCACGGTCGCGTCCTCCGGCTCCAGCATCAGCGCGAGGCGGTACATCGCCTCCCGCCAGGTCCAGAAGCTCTCGTCGCCGCCGGTTACGGCCGGGTCGCCGCGCGTCTCCGCCCGTCCGGCCATGGCGCGCTGGAAGCTGTGGCTGTGCAGGTTGGTCATGCCGGGAACCACCGGGCCCGGCGCGCGCGGGGTCCCGTTCGCGACCGCGCCGGCGTCCGGCGTCACCTCGATCAGGCGGCCGGCCCCGTCCCAGCGCAGCATGACGTCGGCCGCCCAGCCGTCGGGCAACAGCGCCATATCGGCGAAGAGTTCCGTCATGCCCCCCGTCCGGTTAGGCTTGCAGCGTCGTCCCCCGGCGCCGCAAACCACAAGCGTGACGCGACCGAGCGGCGGCGGCAAGTCTTTCGACGCGGCGGGATGGGAGATCGGACAGGTCATGTGGGAGCAGCTTTGGATCAACGCGCGGCTTGCGACGATGGAGCCGGCTCGTACGCCCTATGGCGCGATCGAGGACGGCGCGCTGGGCGTCGAGGACGGTCGCATCGCCTGGGTCGGCCCGCGCGCGAACTTGCCGGACGCGCCCGCCGCCCTGGCGCATCAGGTGCGCGATGCGGGCGGACGCTGGATCACCCCGGGTCTGGTCGATTGCCACACGCACCTCGTCCATGGCGGCGACCGGGCGCGCGAGTTCGAACTGCGTCTCGAAGGGGCGAGCTATGCGGAGATCGCCGAGGCCGGCGGCGGCATCGTCTCCACCGTCGCCGCGACCCGCGCCGCCGACGAGGCGGCGCTTCTTGAGAGCGCCGGCCGCCGCCTCGACGATCTGCTGAAGGAGGGCGTGACGACGGTCGAGATCAAGTCGGGCTACGGGCTCGACGCGGAGACCGAAGTCAAGATGCTGCGCGTCGCCCGCGCGCTCGGCCGCAGCCGGGCGGTGACGGTGAAGACCAGCTTCCTCGGCGCGCACGCCGCCCCGCCGGAGGCCGGGGGCGACCGCGACGGCTATATCGACCAAGTGATCGGGGAGCAGTTGCCCGGGGTGATGGAGGAAGGGCTGGCGGACGCGGTCGACGCCTTCTGCGAGGGGATCGCCTTCTCGCCCGATCAGGTGCGCCGGGTCTTCGACGCCGCCAAGGCGGCCCGGCTGCCGGTGAAGCTGCACGCCGACCAGCTTTCCGACCTGGGCGGGGCGGCGCTGGCGGCCGAGTACGGGGCGCTCAGCGCCGATCATCTGGAATATACGAGCGAGGCCGGCGTCGCCGCGATGGCGGAGGCCGGAACGGTCGCGGTGATATTGCCCGGCGCCTTCTACACGCTGCGCGAGACCAAACTGCCGCCGATCGAGGCGTTCCGGGCGCACAAGGTCCCGATGGCGCTGGCGAGCGACGCCAACCCCGGCTCCTCGCCCATCACCTCGCTGCTGCTGATCCTCAACATGGCCTGCACCCTGTTCCGCCTGACGCCGGAGGAGGCGCTGGCCGGCGTCACGCGCAACGGCGCGGCTGCGCTCGGCATGGCGCAGGAGGCCGGGACCCTGCGCGTCGGCAAGCGCGCCGACTTCGCGCTGTGGGACATCGACCAGCCGGCGGAACTCGCCTACCGCCTCGGCTGGAATCCCTGCGCCGGCGTGGTGCGCGGCGGACAGGTCGTGCGCTAAGCGCGGGCGGGCCGCGCCGTCCGGTCGCGCCGTCGCCTCCCCGGCGACGACGCGAAGCCGCGCCCGGGCCGGAGCGCACAGCGCCCGAAAACGTATTGTGTCCCCGTTTTATTTTTCGGGGACACAACACTATTTTCCGAGCGTATTTTTCGGGGACACAATACTATTTTCCGAGCGGGCCGCCGGCTCTCAGGCGTGGGTCCTGACTTTCGTCAGGACGGGGCGGCGGGAGGGCGGGGAAGGCGCGGCGGCTCTAAATCGGCCGCCAAGCCTGCGCCGCCTGCAGCATCGGGCGCAGAACGGCTTGCAGCGTCTCCGCCTTCGCCGCGTCATAGGCGTAAGGCGGCGCCTCGTCCATATAGCTCGCCTGCGCGATCTCGAGTTGGAGCGCGTGGCGCGCCTCGGCGGGCTGGCCGTAATGGCGGGTGGAGTAGCCGCCCTTGAAGCGCCCGTCGCGCACCAGGGAATAGCCGGCGCCGGTTTCGGCGATCGCCTGCTCGGCCGCCTGAAGGACGGCGTCCGCCAGCGCCGGCGCGCAGCTCGCCCCGTCGGCGGTCCCGAGATTGAGGTCGGGCAGGCGCCCCTCGAACAGGCGGGGGACGCGGGAGCGGATCGAATGCGCCTCCCACAGCACCGCGAAGCCGAAGCGCGCCTGGATGCGCGCCAGCGCCGCCTGCAGCGCCGCGTGATAGGGCTTCCAATAGCCCTCCACCCGCGCGAAGGTCTCCGCCATGTCGGGCGTCATATCGTTGACGTAGAGCGGACGGCCGCGGAAGTCGTCGATCGGGACGAGCCCCGTGCCCGCCTGACCCGGATAGAGCGGGGCGTCGTCCGGCGGCCGGTTGAGATCGACCACATAGCGCGAATAGTCCGCCGCCAGGACCGAGCAGCCGAGCGCGCCCGCGAAGCCGTAGAGCCGGTCGACCCGCCAATCCGTATCGGGACGTTGCAGCGCCTCGGGCGTCAGGCGCGCCGAGATCTCCTCGGGAATCTCGGTTCCGGCGTGCGGGATGCTGACCAGCACCGGCCCCTGGCCCTCATGCAAGCGATAGATCGTCATGCGCGCCTCTATAGGCGCTCGGGCGGCGCCTGTCATGCGCGAAGGGGGCGGCGGCGACGGTGAACGCGCGTCACCGGCGGGTGATGTTTTTCCGGCTTGTCAGAAGCGGGGCGAGCCTTCTACGTCTCGGGCTCTTGCAGGCGATCGAGAGAGGAGCGGCGGCGCGATGGCGGAGCAGCGGAGCATCGGAGCGGAGCGGGTCGAGGCTGCAGCCGAGGGGGCGCCCGAGGGCGCGGCGGGCGAGTCCGTGCGGATCGCCGCGGCGGCGCCGGCGGCGGATCATGTGGCGCTGCATTGGGCGGCGCATCCGCGCGGCTTGGCCGCGAGCCGGTTCCATTTCGTCTGGCTGCGCGCCAACTGCCGCTGCGCCGAATGCCTGCATCCGCACACCTGGGAGCGCACGATCGACAGCTACGCCCTCGATCCCGCGATCCGCCCGGCGGAGATCGCGGCGGCGGAGGAGGGGCGGGCGCTCGCCCTGCGCTGGCCGGACGGGCACGAGACCCGGCTCGCCGCCGGCTGGCTCGCCGCGCGGGATTACGACGGCGGCGCGCGGCGTGCGGACATGCGCGCGGTCCGCAGCTGGGACGCGGCCGCGCTGCTGGCCGATCCGCCGGAGCATCGCTGGGAGGCGGTGACGACCGGGGACGCCGATCTGCGCCTGATGCTGACCGACCTGCGCGAGCGGGGCCTGGCGATCGTGCGCGGCGTCCCGCCCCAGGACGGCGAGGTCGAGCGCGTGGCGCGCCGCATCGCCTTCCTGCGCGAGACCAATTTCGGCGTCGGCTTCCGGGTCGAGAACAAGCCGGACCCGAACAACGTCGCCTATACCGCGCTTGAGCTGAAGGCCCACACCGACCTGCCGAACCGCGAAAGCCCGCCGGGGATCCAGTTCCTGCACTGCCATCGCGCCGACGCGGCCGGCGGGGAGAGCCTGCTGGTCGACGGCTTCCGCGCCGCCGAGCGGCTGCGCGACGAGGCGCCGGAGGCCTTCGCGCGCCTGACGCGCACGGCGCTTCCCTTCCGCTTCGTCGACGCGGATTGGGACATCCGCTGGCGCGCGCCGACGATCCGCCTCGACGCGGACGGCGATTTCGAGGAGGTGCGGTATCACGACGCCCTGACGGCGCCGCTGGACGTCCCGTTCGAGGAGATGGGTCCGCTCTACGACGCGCTGCGGCGCTTCACGGCGATCCTGCGGGAGCCGCAGATGGAACTGCGCTTGAAGCTTCAGCCCGGCGATCTGATCGCCTTCCAGAACCGACGCGTCCTGCACGGCCGCGGCGCCTTCGACCCCAATGCGGGCCTGCGCAAGCTGGAGGGCTGCTACGTCGATTGCGACGACGCCTGGTCGCGGCTGCGCGTGCTGGAGCGCAGCGCAGGCGGGTGAGGGCGCGCCCTCCTTTCAGGTCTGCGCCTGCCGGAACGTCTCCTCACCCCGGCCCTCTCCCGCGGGGAGAAGGAGGCGCCGCGCGCCCTCAGCCAGCCATGTGCTTGTCCAGGAAGGCGATGGTGCGCTCCCAACTCATCTCAGCGGCGTTCTTGTCGTAGGGATCGACGGTTTCGTTGAAGAAGGCGTGCTGCGCCTCGTAGCGGTGCAGTTCGACCGCCGGGGCGGGCGAGTCCTTCAGGGCGGCTTCGAGTTGGCCCACCGCCTCCGGCGTGCACCAATCGTCCTGCGTCGCGAAATGCCCCAGGAAGGGGACCTTCATCTGCGCCGGGTCCGCCTGCTCCTTGGGCGGGATGCCGTAATAGCAGACGGCGACGTCGCACTCGGCGAGCTTCACGCCGGCGATGATGGTCAGGGCCCCGCCCATGCAGAAGCCCATCACGCAGACCTTGCCGGCCTTGGATTTCAACAGCTGGGCTGCGCCGCGCACGTCCTGCTCGACGGCGCCGACCCAGTCGAGATTGGTCATGATGTGGTTGGCCTCGTCCGGGTCGCCGGTGACGCGGCCCGCGTAGAGATCCGGCGCCAGGGCCGTGTAGCCGGCGGCCGCGAAGCGGTCCGCGACGCCCTTGATCTGATCGTTCAGGCCCCACCATTCCTGGATCACGACCACGGCGCCCTTCGGGTCCGCGGCCTCCGCCAGATAGCCGTCGGCCTGATGGCCGTCCGGGCAGTCGATCTTGATCATCTCGCCCATGGGGCTGTCCTCCCTGTTGGATGGCGTGTTCATTGGCTTCCCGACCCCACACATAGTCGCCGGCGACGGGTCTGTGAAGCCAGGGCCTGGACGCTTAGAGATAGTCGAGCGGCAGCTCGGTCGTGTTCTTGATCTCCTCCATCGCGAAGGAGGAGGAGACGTCCGTCATGTCGACCGAGGCGATCAGGCGCTTGTAGAAGCGGTCGAAGGCCGGGATGTCCGGGATGACGACCTTCAGCAGGTAGTCGATCTCCCCCGACATGCGGTAGAACTCGACCACCTCCGGGAACTGGCGCACGGCGTCCGCGAAGCGCTGCAGCCAGTCCGCATTGTGATGGGCCGTGCGCACCGCGACGAAGACCGTCGCGCCCAGCCCGATCTGCGCCGGGTCCAGAAGGGCGACCCGTGCGCGGATCACCCCCTTCTCCTCCAGCGCCTTGACGCGGCGCCAGCACGGCGTGGTGGAAAGACCGACCTCCGCGGCGAGTTCCGCCATCGACAGGCCGGCGTCGCGCTGCAAGGCGGCCAGGATGCGGCGATCGATTGCGTCCATCATCAAGCCTTAGAATGAAAATACTGAATACGCCTATCAGATAGAAAACCATTCTATCAAATCGGTGCATGACCGCCAAGAACGCAAACACTTTCCGCGACTCGTTCGATATTCTTTCTCCTGTAATACATCAGGGACTGGGAGCCGCCGCGCCATGGCCGATCTGAAGCGTCTGTTCACGGAGCATCCGGCGAGCGTCGGCGAGAGCTATGGCGAGCATATGGGCCAGGCGCTCGGCTTCGCCGGCGGCTGCTTCGCGGCCGGCTTCGCCTGTCTGGCGCACGCCTTTCTGCCCTTCCTGTGCGAGACGACGGGCAGCCGGCGCATCACGGCGCTCTACGACCGGATGGTGACCAACCGCGTGCGGCTCGATCGGCGGGACCGCGCCCTGCCGGCGGAGTAGAGCGCCCCGCCGCGTCACCCCGCGTCGGCGGGGAGCGCGATCGACGGAACCCAGAGATACCAGTCCGGATCGAACAGGTAGCACTCGCGCAGGCCGTGCGGCTTGTCGACCGTCCCGTCGAAGACCTGATAGCCCCACTCGCGCGCCCGCGCCTCGCAGGCGTCGGGGTCGAGGCCGTAAAGCCGCAATTCGACGCCCACGCCGCGCCCCTGCACCGACCGGACGAGGCCGCTCATCCGATGGTCCGAGTAGCTGTGGTCGGCGTGCAGCATCCAGGCGGCGCCGATGGCCGGCAAAGCCAGATAGGCGAAATCCTCGTCGGCGTAGACCGTCTCCGCTTGGAAGACGTGCTCGGCGAAGCCGACCGAGGCCTCGACATGCTTCACAAGCAGATTGACGCCCAGCCCGTTTGGCAGGCTGCGGCCGAAGGCCATGGCGTCCATCCAGGGGGTCTTGGTGCTTTTCTTCATGGGGCGCTTTCCCAGGCGTTCGCGGCGCGGACCGATGATGAAGCATGGCGCCGCCGTCCGCCGCGCGACAGCGCCATTTTCGCGCTGCGCGCACCGCCGCCGGCGCGCCTTTCTCCCCAACGCAAAAACGCCCCCGAACCCTGGGTTCGAGAGCGTCCTCGCGGACCGCGCCGCCAAGTCGTCAAACGACGAGGCGGCCGGTTTGTCCGAGCGGCGGCGAGGCCTAGAAGCCCTCGCGCTCCATGCGCTTGCGCAGCAGCTTGCGGTGCCGGCGCACGGCCTCGGCCCGTTCGCGCGCCTTCTTTTCGGAAGGCTTCTCGAAATGCCGACGGAGCTTCATCTCGCGGAATACGCCTTCGCGCTGCATTTTCTTCTTCAGCGCGCGGAGCGCCTGGTCGACATTGTTGTCACGAACGATGACTTGCACGTTTCTTCACCCGACCTTTCGGCTAGCGATTGACGGTGCGTGGGACGGACCCCACGACTCATGGTCGAGAGACAGGCCGCCCCTCGACAACAGCGTCGGCTTATAACACCGCCGCCCCTCTTTGTGAAGGGGGAAGCGCACGCGGGGCCGCGGGTCTTTCGCCGCCGCGTGTTTTGACGCCGCGTGTTTTGACGCCGCGCGTTTTGACGCCAAGCGCCGTGCGACCCATATTGAGGCCATGTCGATATTGAAGATCGCCCGAATGGGCCACCCTATCCTGCGCCGCGTCGCGGATCCGGTTCCGGATCCGACGAGCGCCGGCGTCGCCGTCCTGGTGCAGAGCATGGTCGACACCATGGAGGACGCGGACGGAACCGGCCTCGCCGCGCCGCAGGTGCACGTGCCGGCCCGCGTCGTCGTCTACCGCGTCGACCCGTCGGAACGCCGCGGCGTGAGCGAGGGCGTCCCCTTGACCGCGCTGGTCAATCCGGTGCTGACGCCGCTGACCGACGAGATCGCCTATGATTGGGAGGGCTGCCTGTCGGTCCCGGGGCTGGTCGGGCTCGTGCCCCGGGTTACGCGCATCCGGCTGGAAGCCGAAACGCCTGAAGGTGAGCGGATCAAGCGGGAGGTGGAGGGGTTTCACGCTCGGGTGCTGCAGCATGAATGCGATCATCTGGACGGGATTCTCTATCCGCAGCGGATGGACGATCTGTCGCTCCTGCTGTTCGCGGACGAGATGCGCCACGGCCCGCCGGAGAAGGCGCGCCGGCTGATGGGGCTGGCCCCGCGTTCCGAGAGCGGCTCGGACGCCGACGAGGTGGAGGAAGAAGATGCCGCATGACCAGGCGGGCGCGGTCCCGCCGGAGCTTGACCTGAACGAGACGCGCGACCGCCTGATCGAGGCGGTCCTGCTGCACGTGCCTTTCGACGGCTGGAGCAAGACCGCGCTGATGCGCGCCGCCGAGGAGTGCGATATCCCGCATGCGACGGCGGAGGCGCTGTTCCCGGCCGGCGCGCGCGATCTGGTGAACTGGCACAGCCGCTGGGCCGATCGGCGCATGTCGGCGGCGCTGGCCGAGAGCCCGATGGCTGAGATGCGCATCCGCGAGCGCATCGCCTTCGCCGTGATGACCCGCCTGGAGCAGAACGCGCTGGATCGGGAGGCGATCCGCGCCGCGCTCGGCTTCCTGGCCCTGCCGCAGAACGCGCCCTTGGCGGCGGAACTGCTCTACCGCACGGTCGACGACATCTGGTTCGCCTGCGGCGACCGGTCGACGGACTGGAACTTCTACTCCAAGCGCGGGCTGCTGGCGGGGGTCTATTCCTCGACGCTGCTGGTCTGGCTCAATGACGACTCGGAGGATTTCGAGACCACCCGCGGCTTCCTCGACCGACGAATCGCGAACGTCATGGCGATCCCGAAGATCAAGGGCCGGGCGGCGAAGCTGGGCGAGATCGCCGGTTTCATCCCGCGCCGCATCAAGGCCTTCCGCACCTTCCGTCCCGCCGGGGCCGGGCGCGGCTGAGACCGCGGCGCCGAGCGAGGGGGCGCGGTGCATGTTCGAGCATTTCCGGGAAGAGCTTCGGGACGCCCGGCGCGCAGACCCGAAACGCGAGGAAGCGTTGCGCGCGCGCAACGTGATTCTGGCGTCGGCGGCCGCCATCGCGCCGCTGACGGCGCTGATGTGGATCGCGATCCTGCTCTTATGGGACCATGTGGGCGATCCGCCGGGGCTGATGACGGATGCGGCGCTGCTTTACCCCGTCCTGTCGGTCGCGGGCGCGATGCTGGCCATGCCGCTGCACAAGCGTGGGCGCTATTTCAGTGCGGGCCTGATCGCCGCGGCGCCGCTGCTGGCGGTCCTCGCCTATCTCGGCGCGGCGGTGCGCTGGGCCATTGCCTGAGCGTTACGCTTCGTCACGCCGCAGCCGCGTGACGTGCCCCATCTTGCGCCCGGGGCGCGTCTCGCGCTTGCCGTAGAGATGCAGCCGGGCGCCGGGCTCGGCCAGCAGGTCCGGCCAGGCGTCGACCTCCTCGCCGATCAGGTTTTCCATCTCCACCGCGCCCAGACGGGAGACCTCCCCCAACGGCAGGCCGCAGATCGCGCGCACCGTCTGCTCGAACTGGCTGGTCGCGGCGCCGTCGATGGTCCAATGGCCTGAATTATGGGGCCTGGGCGCGATCTCGTTGGCGAGTACGCGGCCGTCCGGCATGACGAACATCTCCACCGCCAGGAGCCCGACATAGTCCAGCGCAGAGAGCGCCTTGCAGGCGATCTCAACCGCGCGATCCGCGACGTCGGCTGCAATCGGCGCCGGCGCCAGCGTCTTGTGCAGGACGCCGTCGCGGTGGCGGTTCTCGACCGGTTCGAAGCAGCGGATCTCGCCATCCTCCGTCCGCGCCGCCAGGACGGAGACTTCCAGCGAGAAGTCGACGAAGCCCTCCAGCACCGAGCGCTGGGCCCCGACCGCCGCCCAGGCGTCCGCGGCCGCATCGCCGTCGCGGATCACGGCCTGGCCCTTGCCGTCATAACCGAAGCGCGCGGTCTTCAAGACCGACGGGCGCCCGATCCGCTCGAGCGCGGCGTCGAGCGCCGCCGCATCCGGGATGTCGGCCCAGGGCGCGGTCTCGATCCCGGCTTTGTTGAGGAAGGTCTTCTCCGCCGCCCTGTCCTGTGCGACGCGCAGCGCCGCCGCGCCGGGGCGCACGGGCTTGCTGGCGGCCAGCCGCTCGACCGTCTCGACCGGCACATTCTCGAATTCTAGGGTGATCACGTCGACCGAGGCGGCGAAGACGTCCAGCGCCGCCGCATCGTCCCAGGCGGCGGCCGTGTGCCGGGCCACGTGCGCGGCCGGGCACTCCGCCGCCGGCTCGTAGACATGACAGCGATAGCCGAGGCGGGCGGCCGCCAAGGCCAGCATGCGGCCGAGCTGGCCGCCGCCCAGAACGCCGATCACCGACCCGGGCGGAAGATGAAGCCGGTCTTGGGGCGCGGGCCCAGCCGTCATGGGGTCAGCCGTCGGCCGGGTCGTCGACCGGCTCCTCGGCGACGGCGTCGGTCTGGCGGGCGCGATAGGCGTCGAGCGCCGCCGCCGTGTCCGGATCGCTGAGGGCCAGGACCGAGGCGGCGAGAAGGGCCGCGTTGATCGCCCCCGACCGCCCGATCGCCAGCGTTCCGACCGGCACGCCCGCCGGCATCTGGACGATCGAAAGGAGGCTGTCCTTGCCGCTCAACGCCTGCGACTGGATCGGCACGCCGAACACCGGCAGGGGCGTCATGGCCGCGGCCATGCCCGGCAGGTGCGCCGCCCCGCCGGCCCCCGCGATGATGACCTTCAGGCCGCGTGCGCGCGCGCCTTCCGCGTAGGCGACCAGGCGCTTCGGCGTCCGGTGCGCCGAGACGATCTTGCGCTCGAAGGAGACGCCCAGGGACTGAAGCGTCTCCGCCGCATGGCGCATGGTCGGCCAGTCGGACTGGCTGCCCATGATGATGCCGACGTCGGGCATGGCCCCTCTCTCTTTCGACGCCGCCGCGCTCGCGTGGGCGCGGCGATCGGGAAAGGGGGGAGTATAGGAATCCGCCTGATCCGTGCAAGCGGGCGCAAAAGCGCCTATCTTAGGGATATGAAGACGGATGAGACCAACTTCGTGCGCAACGTCCTGCCCGCGCCGCGCCAGCGCGGGACCCCGGTGCTCGAGCCAGCGGAGCCGGTGCACGGCGAGGATCCGACGATCGACGAGCTCGATCCCTTCGAGCGTTGGCGCATGCAGCGCGAAGACAGGGGGCGCGAAGACAGGGGGCGCGGCGGCGCGGCCGACGCCTATCGGCGCGCCCCGGGGGGCGGGTCTGCGACCGGGCCGCATGGCGATCTGAAGGATGCGACGTCGATCCACGGGCTTGACCCGGCCGCGCTGCCGGCGCCGGTGCTCGCGGCGTTGGGCGAGATGGGCGAGGAGATCGCGCACCTGAACGAAGCGCTGACAGCGGCCGCCGCCCGTATCGACCGATTGGAGGCGGAGATTGATCGGGACGACCTGACCGGGTTGCTGGACCGCGGCGGGCTGCTGCACGAGATCGCGCATGTCCGCGCGCTCGACGCGCAGGAGCGCAACGGCCCCGGCAGCACGGTGGCGCTCATCGATCTGGAGCCGGCCCCGGAGGTGCGCCGCCGGTGCGGCCGGCCCGCGATGGAGCGGCTGTTGCGCGAGACCGCCGAGGCGTTGGCGGAGGCCTGCCAGCCGGGCGAAGCGCTGGCGCATCTCGGGGAAGGTGAATACGCCGTGATCCTGCCGGGGCGGGCGTCGGATCAGGCGCGCGGGCGGCTGTCCGAGATCCTCTCCGCCGCGTTCGAGAGGCCCTTCCGCGCGGAGGGTCGGGATTATCGCCTGTCGGCCGCGGCCGGGCTGGCGGCTGCAGGCGCAGGGAGCGACGCCGACGCGGTCCTCGCCGCTGCGGACGTGGATCTGCGTCGCGCATCCGGGGCGGGGCGCCGGGAAAGCTAGGCGATGATGTCGTCGATCAGCATCGTCTCAAGACGCGCAATCTGATCCTTGATCGCGAGTTTGCGTTTCTTCATGCGCTGCATCTGAAGCTGATCGAAGGGCGCGCGCTCCGAGACGCGCGCGATCATGTCGTCGAGATCGCGGTGCTCGGACAGCAGGGCGTCGATGCGCGCGCGGATTTCGCGTTCCTGCTGCTCGTCCATCTGGTCTCGTCGGTCGTGAGGCGCTGGTTGTAGGGCGCTGGTTGTAGGGCGCCGGTTGTGAGGCGCTGGTCGTGCGTACGCCGACCGTCGGGACGGCCGCGCGATCGCGACGCCTTATAGCAGCCCCGCCCGTGGGAAAGAAGAGATTTGCGCCCGTGCGCCGCCCCTGCGAGACTCGCGCGATGAGCGAGACGCCGCAAGACCCGCCCGAGCCTGCGCCGACGCCCGAGACGGCGCCTGAGACGGCGCCCGACTCGGCGCGGCTCTGGCGGTTCGCGGTCGATCTGTACGGGCGAGACGGTGTCGAGGACGCGGCCTTGGCGCTGCAGGACGATCACGGGCTCGACGTGACCATGCTGCTGCTCTGTTGCTTCCTGGGACGGCACGGGGTTCGGGCGCGCCGTGAGACCATCGCGGCGCTGGACCAGCATGCGCGGGCTTGGCGTGCGGTGGCGGTCGAACCGCTGCGCACCCTGCGCCGGCGCTTGAAGCGGGACGTCGGCGCGGTCTCGGCGGAGAGCGCGGCCCCGTTCCGGGAGCGCGTGAAAGCGCTGGAGTTGGAGGCGGAGCGTCTGGCGCTCGATACGCTGTTCCGCACGCTCGAGCGGCTGCCCGGCCGGGATGCGCGCGAGGCGGAGCGCGCCGGGGTGATGCGGGTCAATCTGTCGCTATATGTCGAACAGGCGGGCGTCGCGGACCGCGCAGCCGCGCGGCCGTATCTGGAAACGCTCGTTCTCGGCGCGGTGGAAACGGTTCTGAAGCCGGCGCCCGAGCGTGGAGAAAGCGCGGAGGGCGACGCGAACGACGCGTAGTCGAAGCGGCTCAGCCTTGCTGGCGACGCTCGGCCAGGGCGGCGTTCTGCTTGCGCAGCGCGTCGATCAGCGCATCGACGCCCCCATTGGCGCGCATGAAGCCGACATATTCGTCGCGCTGCGTGACCATCATGGAAATGCCTTCGACGACGATGTCGATGATCTTCAACTCCCCGTCCTTGCGGTGAACGCGCCACGCGACCCGAACCGGGGGGGCGTCGCCGAGCTGCTCAAGTTCGGTTTCCACGATGGTGCTGTCGCGGCCGCCTTCGCGGGTCCGCAGGAGATGGAGCTCCTCGCCCGTATAGTTGCGGAACCGCCAGGCGTAGTTCTGGACGATGTTCTCCTCGAGCAGTTCGAGGAACGTCCCCATTTGCTCCGCGTCCGTCTGCCGGCGGTAGACGCCCAGCACGTAGCCGCCGACGAATTCCAGGTCGAGGCCGGTGTTCAGCAGGGTGCGGAAGCGCTCCTGCCGTTCCTCCTGTGGAATCTCCCGGTCGGTGAGCGCCGTCACGGCGCGCTCGCCGAGATCGAGGATGAAGGCCCCGGCCTCCGCGTCCTGCGCGAAAGCCGTCCCCGTTCCGGAAGCGCCCGGGGCGCTCGCCATGCAGATCGCCGCGATCGCGGCCAGAGTGAACCCTCGGAGCGTACGCAGCATGCCGACGCCTCCGTTGCGCGTTATTCGGCCGGGACGGCCTGGCTGGCGACCAGTTCGTCGTCGGTCGCGTAAAACTCGTAATCCAGCTCGTCGAGGCTCATGGACGGCACCGGCGACGTCTCGTCAGACCCGGGGTCCCGGTTCTCGATCAGGCTTTGGCGGGTCTGGCGGTAGAGGCTGCGGACGGTCGCGTAGAAGTCCAGAGAGGTCTCTTCCAGATCCTGCAGTTGCCTGTAGTTGCGCGAGCGCATGTCCACCGCCTCGGTCACGCCGAGGATGATCGCGTTGTTCTCGATCACCCAGCGCTCCGAATTGTCCGCCCAGTAGGTGAGCGGGTTCAGATAGCGATCGGCGACGAAACCGCCCGCATCGCGCAGATTGGAGGGACCGAGGAAAGGCAGCATCAGATACGGGCCGTCGCCGACGCCCCAGACCGCGAGGGTCTGACCGAAATCCTCGGGATGGTACGGATGTCCGGCTTCGCCGGCCGGGTCGAAGAAACCGATCCCGGCGACGGTGTTGAAGATGAAGCGGCCCATCGTGGTTCCGGCGCGCTCCATCTCGCCCTGCATCAGATCGTTGGCGAGGATGACCGGCGTCTTCAGATGGCGCAGGAAGTTGCGCACGCCGTCGCGCACCAAGTCAGGCAGGACGAGTTCGTACACCTGAGCGACCGGACGCAGGATCGTCTTGTCGACGAACAGGTTGAATTCGAAGATCGCCCGGTTCACGGGCTCGATCGGATCGTTGGTTTCCTGGAAGGCTGCGCGCGCTTCCGGGTCGTCCGGCGGCGTGGCGCATCCGGCGAGGCCGAGCACGAGCACAGCGGCCGCCATGGGCCTCAGGAGCCTGCGCGCCCTGTTCCGCACCCTGCCGACTTCCTCGAAAAATGCCCGATTACCCGTCACGTTCGGCTCCACAGCGCCCGTATCATCATACCTAGTCCCCACCGCACTGTCGTCAAACCCGACAACCAACCGCACACGCTTTACGCCGGACCGGTGCGACGAGGCAAGCCCGCGCTTCGATCCGAAGCGCCGATCGCATCGAGGATGCCTTACAGCGCCTAATGGCCGGTTAACGGAGGCGTCCGATTCGCGCACGCCCTTCGAGTGGCGAGCGGACGCACCATCCCTGCATGCGGTCTGGGTACCATAGGGTCGATGGACTCGTCATCGGCTGGCGCTTGGGGGGGCGGCGATCGCGCGGCGACTGTTGCATTTATGCCGCTATGCGTCGGGTGCGCGACGCAAGGCGCAGCCCGGCGAATCGGATAAGAGCCGACCAGACGCCGTCTGAGACGTCACCTGAGACAAGGAGGAAGACGCGCCCATGACCGCCGCGCCGATCGACGAGGCTTTGGTGCAAGGCCACCGATCCACCGTGCAGGAGGCGTGGATCGACTATAACGGCCACATGAATGTGGCCTACTACGTGCTGGCTTTCGACCAGGCCACGGATTTCTTCACCGATCGCGTCGGGCTCGACGCGGCGTATCGCGAGAGTGCGAACGCCTCGTTTTTCGTGGTCGATATGAATGTCGGTTATCGCCGGGAGTTGGGGGCTGGCGCGCCGCTGTTGTTCACGACGCAACTCTTGGACTTCGATCGCAAGCGCATGCGCTTTTTCCACACCATGCTGCACGCGGAGGAGCGATTCGTCGCCGCGACGAACGAAATCCTGACCGTGCATGTGGACATGACCGCGCGGCGCAGTTCGCCGATGGCCGAGTCGGTGCTGCGCGCGCTCGAGGCGCTGAGCGCGCGCCAGAAGCACTTGCCGCCGCCTCCGGAGGCGGGACGGGTGCTCGGGATCCGCCGGTGAAGGCGGGACGAGGCAAACTGCTTGTGGGTCGCGAATGATTTGCTAGCATGCCCCGTGCCGGCGCGGGGGGCGCCGATCGGCTGCGTCGGGCGGACGCCCCGGTGCGCGGAGTGCGGCGGGCGATGTGCGGCCGGCGATGTGCGGCCGGCGATGTGCGGCGAGCCAACTGCGGCGGGCGACTGGGGTAGGGGGGTATCGTGGAATTCGGCGACGGGCTCGACCAGGCGAACGTCTTTGCGCGACGGGCGCTGGAGTTGATGCAGGCCCACGCGGTGCCGCCGACGCCCAAGAACTTCACCATCTGGTACGCTTACGCCGGGGAGAAGTTCCCCGACCTGCGCAAGGCCGTCGATGAGGCGATCGAGCGCAACGACGGCTTTACGCCGGCCGTGAACGCCGCACTGTTCGAGCGGTTCTTCAGCGACTCCGACGAAGGCCTGGCGGTTCAGGAAACCGGGCGGCGCATCGAGGATCGGTTGAGCGGACTGCTCAAGATGCTGGGCGTGGCCTCCGAGGAGGTCGACGGTTTCGAAGCGTCGCTGAAGAACGGGCTGGGCGCGATGGCTGGGTCGGACGGCCTCAACGGCATCAAGGCGGCGGTTCAGCAGCTCGTTCTCGAAACCCAGAAGATGCAGAGCTCCAACCGGGTCCTGCAGGAGCAGCTTGAGACCTCATCAAGCGAGATCGCCTCGCTGCGGCAGAATCTCGAAGAGGTTCAGCGCGAGGCGATGACGGATGCGCTGACCGGGATCGCGAACCGCAAGATGTTCGACGCCGTGCTGCGCCGCGCCGCGCTGGAAGCCGATGAGACCGGACAGCCGCTGTGTCTCGCCTTGACCGACATCGACCACTTCAAGCAGTTCAACGACACCTACGGCCACCAGACCGGCGATCAGGTGCTCAAGCTCGTCGCCCGGATCATGCAGGACAATGTGAAGGGGCGCGATCTGGCGGCGCGCTACGGCGGCGAGGAATTCGGCGTGATCCTGCCGCAGACGGATATCGGAGACGCGGAGACCGTCTGCGAGCAGATCCGCACCTCGGTCGCCGGCAAGCGCATCCGCAGTCGCCAGACCGGAGAGGAGATGGGCGCGATCACCCTATCCCTCGGAATCGCGCAGTTCCGCCAGGGGGAGCCGCTGTCGGAACTGATCCACCGCGCCGACGAGTGCCTGTATCACGCCAAACGCAGCGGGCGAAACGTGACGATTGCGGAAGCGGCGCTGGATGCGGTCGCCGCCGACTGAGTGCGGCGCCGGAAAGCGCGCGCGGTCCTTGGCGGACGCTCGGGTCCGGGCTATTCTGTTCTTAACCTGTTGAGTTTCCGGAGGTTTCGGTCGCGGCGACCGACCAGTGCTTCGCCTGCGCCCGGGGAGAGACCACGTGGCGGCGCTATCGCCTCGCGACCTGACCGAACAGCTCCGCCAGTTGGTCCGCAACAAGCAGATCATCCTGTCCGCGCTCGCCGTTGCGGTGGGCGCGTTGGGGGGCGGCGCAGCGATCGCCTTCCGCGAGGCGATCGAGGCCGTCCAACTGCTGCTCTACGGCTTCGACGGGGAGCGGTTCCACTCCATGGTGCGGGATCACCCCTGGTGGTGGATCCTGCTGGCGCCGGCGGCGGGCGGGTTGCTGGTCGGACTGATCCTGCGCTTCTTCTCGCCCGAGCGGCGACCGCTCGGCGTCGCGGACGTGATCGAGGCGAGCGCGCTGTATGGCGGGCGGATGAGCCTCAACCAGGGTCTGCGCGGATTCCTGATCTCTGCGATCACCATCGGCTCCGGCGGCTCGTCCGGCCGCGAGGGGCCCGTCGTCCATTTCGCGGCCGCCCTCGCCGCGCGCGTCGCGCGACTGCTGAAGCTCGACCGCTCGCTCGGCCAGACGCTGCTCGGCTGCGGGGTGGCGGCCGGCGTGGCGGCCAGCTTCAACGCGCCGATCGCGGGGGTCTTTTTCGCGCTCGAGGTGGTGACCGGCAATTACGCGCTCGGCGCCTTCGCCCCGGTGGTGATCGCCTCGGTGACCGGGACCATCGTCAGCCGCGCCTATTTCGGCGACTACCCCGCCTTCGTGCTGCCGCCGCACGCGATCGAGAGCTTCTGGGAGTTTCCGGCCTTCGCCATGTTGGGCGGCGTCAGCGCCGTGGTGGCGATGGCCTTCGTCTGGTCGATCGATATGGTGCAGCGAACCCATCAGCGCCTCGATCTGCCGATCTGGCTCAGGCCCTGTCTCGGCGGGCTGCTGGTCGGGGCGATCGGCGTCGCCTTCCCGCAGATCATGGGCGTCGGCTATGAGGCGACGGACGAGGCGCTGAAGGAAGATCTGGCGTTGCACATGCTGATCGTGCTGATCGTGCTGAAGACGGCGGCGACGGCGATCACGCTCGGCTCGGGGATGGGCGGGGGCGTCTTCTCGCCCTCGCTGTTCCTCGGCGCGATGCTGGGCGGGGCGTTTGGCGTGGTGGCGACGCAGTTCTTCCCGCACCTTTCCTCCGGGCACGGCGCCTATACGCTGGTCGGCATGGGGGCCGTGGCCGGCGCCGTCCTGGGCGCGCCGATCTCGACCATCCTGATCGTGTTCGAGATGACGGGCGACTATGCGCTCACCATCGCGGTGATGATCGCCACCGTGATCGCCTCCCAGATCATGCAGCAGGTTTTCGGGAACAGTTTCTTCGGCTGGCAGCTCGCCGGACGCGGCGTCAATCTGGCCGGCGGGCGGGAAAGCCGGGTGCTGCGCCAGACCCGCGTGCGCAGCGTGATGAAACAGGACTATGTCACCGTCCAGCCCTCGGCCCCGCTTCCGGACCTGCGCCAGAAGCTGCAGCTCACCACCTATGCGGAGGTGTTCGTGGTCGACGAGGAGGGAATCCTGGTCGGCACGGTGACGCTGCTCGACCTGGCCGACGACGCCTTCGACCGCAGCCACGACCATGAGGTCCGCGCGATCGACGTCTGTCGCCGCAATCCGCCGACGGCGGAGGAGGACGACGATCTCGAAGAGGCGATCTCCTTCATCGAGAGCTGCGGCGAGGAACATGTCGCGGTCGTGGATTCTTCCGATGGCGGAAAGCTGGTCGGCGTCCTGCACGAGCGCGACGTTCTGGCCGCCTACCATCACGCGATATTGGAGACGCGAAAGGAGGAACGCATTTGACGCAGCCCGCCGCCGCGCTAAGGTGCGCTCTTGTTGGGGGCGTCGGACACAGGGGGCGCGCAGTGCGGAGCGACGGGGATCGCATCCTGCTGGACGAGCCGGAGATGGACGATCTCCGCGCCATGTACAGCTATTGGCGGGCGAAGCGGCGCGGCGACCTCCTGCCGGGGCGTCGGGATATCGATCCGTTGGATTTCCCGCGCCATATGCCCCGGGTCGCCCTGATCGACGTGCTGCGCGACGAATCGCCCGTGCATTTCCGCTATCGCCTCGCCGGCACCGAAATCGGCAACCGCGCCGGGCGCGACCCTACCGGCAAGCGCTTCGACGAGCTCTATCGCGGCCCCTATCTGGAACAGGCGCTCGAAACCTATTGGGCCATCCTGAAGGCGGGAGAGCCCCATTTCTCGCGGCGCGCGTTCCCTCTGATCGAGGGTCGCGAGTACCTCCAATACGCGCGCCTGATCCTGCCCTTGGCGGGGGACGGGCGGGCCATCGACATGTTGTTGCTCGTCACCGCCTATCTTGAGCGGGTGGAGGTCGACGCGCCCAGCGTCTGAAGCGGGCGCGCGGATCGGCCGATTCGCCGCCGCGCGCGGAACGCCCGCGACCGACGCTCGGCGCAACAGGCCGCGGGCGCGGGTTTTCGCGGCCGGCTGGTTTGATCGGGCCGCGCCCTATAGTCTCTGACGCCATGTCCGATCCGCTCGACTATGACGATGAGGGCTGGGGTCTCGCGCCCACTGGCCCGGCGCCGGCCTATCCCGGGCCGGGCGCCGCGGGCGCCGCCGCGCCCCCGCCCTGGCTCGACCGCCTCAACGACGCCCAGCGCGAGGCGGTGATGGCCGTCGACGGCCCCGTGCTGGTCCTGGCCGGCGCGGGCACCGGCAAGACCCGCGTGCTGACGACGCGCCTTGCCCAGATCCTGCACGAGGGGCGGGCGCGGCCCTATCAGATCCTGTGCGTCACCTTCACCAACAAGGCCGCGCGCGAGATGCGCGAGCGCGTCGCCGACCTGATCGGTCCGGCGACGGAGGGGATGTGGCTCGGCACCTTCCACGCCCTGGCGACGCGCATCCTGCGCCGCCATGCGGAACTGGTCGGGCTGAAGAGCAATTTCACCATCCTCGATACGGATGATCAGATCCGTCTCCTGAAGCAGATCCTGGAGGCCGAGCGCATCGACGAGAAGCGCTGGCCCGCGCGCATGCTGATCCACGTGATCCAGCGCTGGAAGGACAAGGGGCTGAAGCCGGAGAAGGTGGAGGCCGGCGACGCCGGCGAGATCGCGAACGGCCGGGCGATCGCGATCTACCGCGCCTATCAGGAGCGGCTCGAGACGCTGAACGCCTGCGATTTCGGCGACCTGCTGCTGCACAATCTGACGCTCTTCACCGAGCATCCGGACGTGCTGGCCCAGTACCGAAATCTGTTCCGCTATATCCTGGTGGACGAGTATCAGGACACCAACATCTCGCAATATCTCTGGCTGCGCCTGCTGGCCAAGAGCGACGATCCCGAGCGCGCTTCGAACATCTGCTGCGTCGGCGACGACGATCAGTCCATCTATGGCTGGCGCGGCGCCGAGGTCGGCAACATCCTGCGCTTCGAAAAGGATTTCCCCGGCGCCCGCGTGATCCGCCTGGAGCGGAACTACCGCTCCACCCCGCACATTCTCGGCGCGGCCTCCGGGTTGATCGCGCACAATCAGGGTCGGCTTGGCAAGACGCTGTGGACCGACCATGAGGAAGACGGCGCCAAGGTGCGCGTGCGCGGCGTCTGGGACGGGGAGGAGGAGGCCCGCCTCGTCGGCGAGGAGATTGAGGCGCTGCAGCTCAAGGGTTATCCGCTCGACGAGATCGCGGTCCTGGTGCGCGCCGGCTTCCAGACCCGCGAGTTCGAGGAGCGGCTCCTGACCCTCGGCGTGCCGTACCGCGTGGTCGGCGGCCCGCGCTTCTACGAGCGCGAGGAGATCCGCGACGCCATCGCCTATCTGCGCGTCGTCGCCCAGCCGGCCGACGACCTCGCTTTCGAGCGCATCGTGAACAAACCCACCCGCGGCGTTGGCAAAACCACGCTGCAGAGTGTGCATCAGGCGGCGCGGCTGGAGCGTCTGCCGCTTTCCATCGCGGCGCGGCGTCTCGTCGAGACCGACGAGCTGAAGCCGGCCGCGCGCCGGGCGCTGACCGCGATCCTGGACGATTTCGACCGCTGGCGTCGGCTGGCGGAAGGCGTCGACCATCTGGAGCTGACCGAGACCGTCCTGGACGAGAGCGGCTACACCGCCATGTGGAAGGAGAGCAAGAAGCCCGAGGCGCCGGGCAAGCTCGACAATCTGAAAGAACTCCTCGTCGCGATGGAGGAGTATGACGACCTCGCCCAGTTCCTGGAGCATGTCAGCCTCGTGATGGACGCGGAGGAGCGCGGCGCCGGCCCGCAGGTCAGCCTGATGACGCTGCATTCCGCGAAGGGGCTGGAGTTCGGGACCGTCTTCCTGCCCGGCTGGGAGGAGGGATTGTTCCCCCACCAGCGCGCGATGGACGAAAGCGGGCTCGCCGGGCTGGAGGAGGAGCGCCGGCTGGCCTATGTCGGGATCACCCGGGCGCGGGCGCGCTGCGAGATCAGCTTCGCCGCGAACCGCCGCGTCCACGGCTCCTGGCAGGCGGCGCTGCCGTCGCGCTTCATCGACGAACTGCCGAGCGATCATGTCGAGATCGAGGCCGACCGCGGCGTCTACGCCGGCTCCGGCGGCGGCGTGGCGGAGGAGCGCCAGGGCTTCATGTACGGCGGCGGCTACGGCGGGAGCTTCGGCGGCGGGCGGGGCGGTCTGCGGCCCGGCGTGCCCGAGCGCGACGGCGGCTTCAGCCAGGGCGGCGGACCCGGCTGGCGACGCCTGCAGGCGCGCGGCGGCGCCGGGCCGACGCGCCCGCCCGTGATCGACGCGCAGGCGGAATACATCGGCGGCGCCCAGGAGAGCGACTGGGGCGAAGGCGAGCGCTGCTTCCACCAGAAATTCGGCCCCGGCACCGTCATCAAGGTGGCCGGCGACCGGCTCACCATCGACTTCGACAAGGCCGGAACCAAGACCGTCGTCGCCGCCTTCGTGGAGCGGCCGGGCTAGAGCCTTCTTGCAGTCTCTCGCCGGATGAGGACGGCCGTCTCGGCGGCCCGGCGGACGCCTTTGTGGGGAAGAGAGGGCATGGCCTCGCAAGTCTGGAAGACCGAACTTCATCTGCCCGACGAGGCGTCGGCCGAGGCCCTGGGCGCGGCGGTCGACGGCTTCGTGCTGGGGCAGGCGACCTTCGAGCTGCCGGACGGGTCGGGGCCGGGCGCCGCCAAACGGTGGTCGTTGGAGTTCTACACCGACGGCATGCCGGACTGGGGCGTGCTGGGGCCGCGCCTTGCGCTTGCGGCGGTCGAGTGCGGGATCGCTGAGCCCGAGCCGCGCGCCGCGCCCCTGCCGGAGGTGGATTGGGTCGCGGAGAATCAGAAGAGCTTCGCCCCGATCCGCGCCGGGCGCTTCTACGTGCATCAGGAATTCTCGACCGAACGTCCGCCGCCCGGGACGATCGAACTGGTCGTCAACGCCGGCACGGCCTTCGGAACGGGCACGCACGCCACGACCCGCGGCTGCTTGCTCATGCTGGACGCCATTTTGAAGCGGCGGCGGCCCGCGCGGGCGCTTGATCTCGGCTGCGGCACGGCGATCCTGGCGATGGGGCTGGCCGCCGCGACGCGCCGGCCGGTCGCCGCCGGCGACATCGATGCGGAGGCGGTGCGCGTCGCCGCGGAGAACGCGCGGCTCAATCGCCTGCACCCCTATCTGCGTCCGGTGACGGCCGCCGGCCTGGAGCATCCGCAACTCAAACGCGGCGCGCCCTATGACCTGATCGTCGCCAACATTTTGGCCCGCCCGCTGATGCGGCTGGCGCCCTCGATCGCGCAGGCCCTGGGGCGCGGCGGCCTCGTCGTGCTGTCGGGACTGTTGGTCGAGCAGGAGGCGATGGCGCTCTCCGCCTATCGCGCGCAAGGGCTCTCGATCCGCGGGCGGCGGCGCCTCGACGGATGGTCCACCCTGCTGCTGGCGCGCTGACGCCCCCTTCTCATGCGAAGCGGCCGGGCCCGGGGGAGGGGGGACCGGCCGCTTACCCGTCGGAACGGGTGGACGGATGGGGCCTCACGGCCCGGCATCCGCCGTCGCATTGGATGGAACCGCCGCTGGGGGGAGGAGGGGGAAGCGGCGATCCCACCCTGTTATTCGCCATATGATCTCGCGCGGGGCGATCGAGCATTGCCGGTTTTGCATGCCCCCCTTGCGGTTGTTGCATGGCTTATGCGCCGCCTCATGCGCGAGTGATCGCGCGCCGGGCCCACCGGCGTTGCGCGCGCGCCTTGCCAAGCCGCGCCTCGGTTCCTAGCTTTGCCGCAGGCGGCGGCCTCTGCGCGTCGCCGTCCGTTTTCACCGGTCCGGAAGGGTTCCTGCGATGACCGCCCCTGACGCGTCGAAGCCCGATGAGACGACGGAGACCGCCCCCGGCGGGCTGGACGCCTCGCCGGCGCCGGCGGAGCGCCTGGCGGCCTTGCGCGCCGAGTTGGCGCGCCTCGGCCTCGACGGTTTTCTGGCCCCTCGCACGGACGAATTCATGGGCGAGTACATGTCGGCGCGCGCCGAGCGGGTGCAGTGGCTGACGGGTTTCTCGGGCTCTGCCGGCTTCGTCGGCGTGGCGGCCGAGACCGCCGCGATCTTCGTCGACGGGCGCTACACCCTGCAGGTCATGGATCAGGTCGATCCCGAGGTCTTCACGCCGCGCCACGTGACGGAAGCGCCGCCGGGCGCCTGGATCCGGGAGACCTTCGCGACGGGCGCCCGCATCGGCTATGACCCGTGGCTGCACACCAAGGCGGGGTTGGCGCGCCTGAAACGCGCGGCCGCCGATGTCGGCGCGGCGCTCGTCGCCGTCTCCGACAATCCGATCGACGCGGTCTGGGCGGATCAGCCCGCGCCGCCGGACGCGCCCGTCCTGCCGCACGCCGTCGCCTTCGCCGGCGAGAGCAGCCGGGACAAGCGCGCGCGGATCGGCGCGGAGCTGGAAAAGCGCGGCCTCGCCGCCGCCGTGTTGACGGCGAGCGACAGCATCGCCTGGCTTTTGAATATCCGCGGCGGCGACGTGCCGAACTGCCCGGTGGCGCTCAGCTACGCGATCCTCAAGCAGGACGGCGCGGTCGATTGGTTCATCGACGCCAGCAAGCTGACCGATGCGGCGCGCGCCGCCCTGGACAACAGCGTCGCCGTCCAGCCGTTCGAGAGCTTCCCCCAGGCGCTCGAGGCGCTGGGCGCCGGCGGCGCGACAGTGCTGGCCGACGCCGCCGGCGGGCCCGTCGCGGCGCTCGAGCGGCTCGCCGCCGGCGGGGCGGAGGTGGTGGAGGGCGAGGATCCCTGCCTCCTGCCCAAGGCCTGCAAGAATGCGGCGGAGCTGGAGGGCGCCCGGGCGGCGCACCGCCGGGACGCGGCGGCGCTCGCGCGGTTCCTGCACTGGCTGTCGGTCGAGGCGCCGTCGGGGCGGCTGACCGAGTTGGACGCCATCGCCCATCTGGCGGCGTTGCGCGCGCGCGGCGATCGCTATCACGGCCCCAGCTTCGACACCATCGCCGGCGCAGGGCCGAACGGGGCCATCGTGCACTACCGGGCAAGCCCTGCGACCAATCGGCGGATCGAGCCGGACAATCTGCTGCTGGTGGATTCCGGCGGTCAGTACGACGACGGCACCACCGACGTCACCCGCACCATCGCCGTCGGCGCGCCGAGCGCCGAGATGCGCCGGCGCTTCACCCAGGTCCTCAAGGGGCATATCGCGGTCGCGACGGCCCGGTTTCCCAAGGGCGTCACGGGCAGCCAACTCGATCCGCTGGCGCGCGCGGCGCTCTGGGCCGACGGGGTGGATTACGATCACGGCACCGGCCATGGCGTCGGCAGCTACCTGAACGTCCATGAAGGGCCGCAGCGCATCGCCAAGGCCCACAGCGCGGTCGCCTTGCAGCCGGGAATGATCGTCTCCAACGAGCCCGGCTACTACAAGACCGGCGCTTTCGGCATCCGGATCGAGAATCTGGTGGCCGTCGCCGCCGTCGAGGAGCCGCCGGAGGGGGCCGAGAAGGCGCTTCTCGAATTCGAAACGCTGACGCTGGCGCCGATCGACCGGACGCTGATCGATCCGGCGATGTTGAGCGCGGCCGAACGGCGCTGGCTGGACGCCTACCACGCCCGCGTGCTGGCCGAGATCGGTCCCCAGGTCGAGCCCGAAGTCCGCGAGTGGCTGGAAGCGGTCTGCGCGCCGCTTTGAGGCGGCGTCCCTGCTACTTGCACTGCGGGCGCAGCCGCACCAGGCCCCAGCCGTAGTTTCGGTCGCGCCCGGCGTCGCCCAGATCGTGGGCGTAGCCTTTCATGCTCTCCCGGATGCGGTCGGGATCGGCGGGAAAGCCGGCCTGCAGATGCAGCGCCACCACCGCCGTGACGAAGGGCGTCGCCATGGAGGTGCCGGACTGTTCGCGCAGGCCGCGCGGCGTCTCGGTCAGAAGCCCGACGCCCGGGGCCGCGAAATCGATATAGGATCCTCGGTTGGCGTGGGGGTAGAGGTCGAGCCCGCGGTCGATGGCGGTGACGGCCAGGCTCTTCGGATCGGCGGCCGGCCAGGCGGGCGGGGCGCCGGCGCCCTTGTTGCCGGCGGCGGCGACGATCAGCAGCCCCTTGGCGCTCGCCCGCGCGACGGCGAGGCGCATCAGCTTGTTGTCGCCGCCGGCGACGGAGAAGTTGGCCACCTGAACCCCGTTCGCGACCAGCCAGTCGACGGCGCGGATCATGGCGGCCAGATTGCCGCGGGTGCGCCCGCCCCATTCCTCGAAGATGTTGGCCGCGTAGAGCGTGGCGCCCGGCAGCAGGCCGCCGAAGCGCCCGGGCCGCGGTTTGCCGACAAGCAACACCGCAATGGCGGTGCCGTGATCCTCCTCCGCCTCCCGGCGCCCCGGTTTGATCAGGCTCTTGTAGACCACGTCCCGGTCGGCCAGCGCGGGATGGCCCAGGTCCACCGCCCCGTCGATCTGGCCGAGCCGGACGCCCGCCCCGCAGCTTTCCGGCACAGCCCCCCAGCCGACCGTATCGCGCGCGAAGTCCCGCCGCGCCTGGGCGAGCTGCGGACGCGCCGGCGCTGAGGCCGCGCGGCCCGCCGACAGGTCGAGCAGATCGTTGCTGTCGACGATCGCGTCGGGCAACGCCTCGCGGACGCGCTCGATCGCGTCGGGCAGGCTCATCGAGGCCGGCGCCTGAACGCGCCACATCTCGATCTCCAGCGCGCCGAGGCTGCTGCGCTCGAGCACCTGGAAGCCGAGACCGGAGAGCGTCCCTTCGGCGTCCGGCGGAGGGTCGGCGATCAGCAGTTCGCCGGGCTCCACCTCCTTCTGGAAGGCGTCGGGCTCTTCCTCGACCTCCGGAACGCCGCTGCCGCTCTGCGAGCCGATGACGCGGCCCTGCTCGTCATATTCGAGGATCGTCCAACTCGAGCCCGTCTCTTGCTGCGCCAAGGCGGGGGCGGTGGAAAGCGCGAGAACGGCCAGAACGCCCGCCAGCGCCGCGGCGCGGCCGATCGCGCCGCCCAAGGTCCCGGATGCGCCGCCTGTCGCGCCCATGCGCCGCGCCATAGTCGTCTCCTCAGAGGAGCGAGCCTTGCGCCCGCTCCTGATCCCCGTCCGCATTTCCTGCGGCGTCTTGCGGGGCGGTCCCATCCAGCAGGGCGAGCCAGTCGTCCTCGCTCAGGATGGCGACACCAAGCTCCTCCGCCTTGCGCGCTTTCGATCCGGCGTCCGCGCCGACCACCACATAGTCGGTCTTCTTGGAGACGGAACCGGAGACCTTGGCCCCCATGGATTCCGCGCGGGCCTTGGCCTCGCTGCGCGTCATGCGCTCCAGGGAGCCGGTGAAGACCACCGTCTTGCCGGCGACCGGCGAGCCCTCGGCCGCCGGCGCTGCTGCGTCCTCGATCGTCAACTCCTCGGCGAGCGCGTCCAGGACGTCGAGATTGTGCGGTTCGCCGAAGAAGGCGGCCAGGCTGTCCGCCGCCGCCATGCCGACCGTGTCTATGTCGGTCAGCTCCGCATAGGCCTCGCCGACGCGCTCCGGCTTCTTGGTCTCGTCCGGGGCGGCCTTGCGCTCCGCAGACACGCGCTCCATCGCCGCGCGCCACGCCTCGTACGCGCCGTAGCTGCGCGCCAGCAGTTTCGCGGTCGCCTGCCCGACATGGCGGACGCCCAGCGCGTAGATGAAGCGGTCCAGCGGGATCGTCTTGCGCGCGTCGATGGCGGCCAGGAGGTTGCGGACCTTCTGCGCCGCCCAGCCGTCGCGCGCCTGGATCGCGTCGGCCTGTTCGTCGAGCCGGAAGATGTCCGCCGGCTGTCGGATCAGGCGGTCGGTCCAGAACTCCTCGATCACCTTGGTTCCCATGCCCTCGATGTCGAAGGCGTCGCGGCTGACGAAATGCTTGAGGCGCTCCACCGCCTGGGCGTCGCAGATCAGCCCGCCGGTGCAGCGCCAGACGACCTCGCCCTCCTCGCGCTCCACGTCGCTGCCGCAGACCGGGCAGGCGCTCGGGAAGTCGAAGGGATCGCCGCCGCCGTCCTCCGTCACCTCCAGCACCTGGGGGATCACGTCGCCGGCGCGCTGGATGCGCACCCGGTCGCCCGCCTTGACGCCCAGACGCTCGATCTCGTCGGCGTTGTGCAGGGTCGCGCGGCTGACCACCACGCCGCCGACGGTCACGGGCTCCAACTCCGCCACCGGGGTCAGCGCCCCGGTTCGGCCGACCTGGACCTTGATCTCGTTGACGCGGGTTTCCGCCTTCTCGGCGGCGAACTTGTGGGCGATGGCCCAGCGCGGCGCGCGGCTGACCTGGCCCAGGCGCTGCTGCCAGTCCAGCCGGTTCACCTTGTAGACGACGCCGTCGATGTCGAAGTCGAGATCGGCGCGCTCCCGTTCGATCCGGGCGTAGTAGTCCAGCATCGCGTCGAGCGACCGGCAGCAGGCCGCCGGCTCGTTCAAACGGAAGCCGAGATCGGCCAGCGCGGCGCGGGTCGCCTCCTGTGTCTCGCCGAGCGGCCGAGAGACCTCGCCCCAGGCGTAGCCGAAGAAGCGCAGCGGCCGGTCGGCGGTGACCTTGGGGTCGATCTGGCGCAGACTGCCGGCGGCGGCGTTGCGCGGATTGGCGAAGCTCTTGGCCCCGCGCGCCTCCTGGCGCGCGTTCAGATCGAAGAAGTCGGCCTTGCGCATATAGACCTCGCCGCGCACCTCCAGCACGTCGGGCCAGTCGCGGCCGGGCAGGCTTTCGGGCACGTCGTCGAGGGTCAGCATGTTGCGGGTGACGTCCTCGCCCTCTGTCCCGTCGCCGCGGGTCGCGGCGTGGACCAGCCGGCCGTTCTCATAGCGCAAGGAGGCGGAAAGACCGTCGATCTTCGGTTCGGCGAAGACGGCGACCGCGTCCTCGGCGCCGAGGCCGAGGAAGCGCTTCACCCGGGCCAGGAACTCGCCCACCTCCTCGTCCGAGAAGGCGTTGCCGAGCGACAGCATCGGGATCGCATGGCGGATCTTGCCGAAACCGCTCTTGGCCTGCACGCCGACCCGCTCGCTCGGGCTGTCGGAGCGCTTGAGGGCGGGGAAGCGCGCCTCGATCTCCTCGTTGCGCCGGCGCAGCGCGTCATAGGCGGCGTCGCTGATCTCCGGCGCGTCCTCGCGGAAATAGAGCGCATCGTGATGCCCGATCTCCATGGCGAGGCGCGCCAACTCCCGGCGCGCCTCGGCCTCGCTCAGCGCGTCGACGGATTTGCGGCTCGCATCCTCGCTCACGGACGGACGGCTCCCTCAGGCCTTGGCGCCTTCGCGCAGCCGGTCGGCGGCGGCGCGGGCTTCTTCGGTGATTTCGGCGCCGGAGAGCATGCGGGCGATCTCCTCGCGGCGATGATCGTCGGCCAGACGCTCGACGGCGGTGGACATGTGGCCGTTGCGCTCCGCCTTGGCGACGCGCCAATGGTCCGCGCCGCGGGCGGCGACCTGCGGGCTGTGCGTGACGACGAGGAGCTGCAGCCGCGTCGCCAGCCGGTCCAGCCGCTCGCCCACCGCCGCGGCGGTGGCGCCGCCGACGCCGCTGTCGACCTCGTCGAAGACCAGGGTGGGCACCGTCCCGACCTCCGCCAGACAGACTTTTACGGCCAGCAGAAACCGGCTCAACTCCCCGCCGGAGGCGATCTTGTCCAAGGGCCCCGCCGGCATGCCGGGGTTCGTCTGCACCCGGAAGGCGACGCGGTCGATCCCGCGCGGCCCCCAGTCGCGTTCTTCCAGGGGCTCGACGGCCGTCTCGAACCGCGCCTTCTCCAGCTTCAGGGGCGGCAGCTCCGCGTTGACCGCCGTGTCGAGCCGTGCGGCCGCCGCCCGGCGCTTTTGGGACAGGGACTCGGCGGCGCTGAGATAGGCCTTCCGCGCGGCCCCGGCCGCCGCCTCCAACTCGGCGAGCTTCTCCTCGCCCGCGTCGATCAGCGTCAGGCGCTCGCCCAACCGCTCGCGGACGGCCGGGAGCTCGTCGACGTCCACCCCATGCTTGCGCGCGGCGTCGCGCAGGGCGAAGAGCCGCTCCTCCACGGCCTCCACATCCTCGCCGCCGCCGTCGAGGTCGGCGCCGGCGCGGTTGAGGGCCGCGACGGCCTCCTCCGCCTCGACCGCCGCACGGGCCAGCGCGGCCGTCGCCTCGTCGAGCCGACCGCCGGCCTTTGCGGCCGCGCGGTCGAGCGCGCGCTGGGCGGCGGCGATGCGGCTCTCCGCGCCGTCCTGTCCGCCGATCTGGTCGAGGGCGGTGGTGACGGCTTCTGCGATCTGCTCGGCGCTCTGCAGGAACTGCCGGCGGTCGGCCAGATCCTGCTCCTCGCCCGGCTTTGGCGCCAGGCGGTCGAGCTCCTCCGCCGAGAAGCGCAGGAACGCCTCTTCCGCTCGCGCCGCCTCCGCGTCGCGCCGGGCGGCTTCGAGCGCGCCGTCAGCGGTTCGCCAGGCCGCATAGGCCCGCTCGACGGCGCCGCGCTCGCGATCCAGCCGGCCGAAGGAATCGAGCAGCCGGCGGTGCGTGCCGGCGTCCATCAGGCCCTGTTGATCGAACTGCCCCTGGATTTCGACCAGCGTCTCGCCGAGTTGCTTGAGGAGACCGACGCCGCAGGGCGCGTCGTTGACGAAGGCCTTGCTGCGCCCGTCGGCGGAGAGCACGCGCTTGAGCGTCAGGCGCTCTTCGGGATCGATTTCATGCTCGGCCAGAAGCGCCCAGACCGGATGATCCTCCGGCGGGTGGAACCCGGCGGCGACGGTGGCCTTGTCGGCCCCCGGCCGAACCAGCTTCGCCTCCGCCCGGCGGCCGAGGGCGAGGCCCAGCGCGTCCAGCAGGATGGACTTGCCCGCGCCCGTTTCGCCGGTGAGCACCGCGAGCCCGGGCGCGAAATCGAGATCGAGCCGGTCGATCAGCACCACGTCGCGGATGGAGAGATCGGTCAGCATGGGGGCCAGAGCGCCTCGCGCGTCAGAAGATCCAGTTCCAGGCCGCGCCGAGCCAGGAGCGGTCGTCGCGTTCCTCGGCGAGATCCCGGCCCTCCAGCAGCGCGTAGGAATCGCGATACCAATCGCTGCCCGGGAAGTTGTGGCCGAGCACGGCGGCGGCCATCTGCGCCTCCTGCGTGACGCCCAGCGCCAGATAGCTCTCCACCAGACGGTGCAGCGCCTCGGGCACGTGCGTCGTGGTCTGGTATTGTTCGATCACCGTCTTGAAGCGATTGATCGAGGCGAAATGCTCGTCGCGCGCCTGATAGAAACGCCCGATCTCCATCTCCTTGCCGGCCAGATGGTCCTTGGTCAGATCGATCTTCAGGGCGGCGTCGCGCGCGAACTCCGAGGTCGGGAAGCGCTGCACCACCTGTTGCAGCGCGTTCAGCGCCAGCTCCGTCACCCGCTGGTCGCGCTGCACGTCGACGATCTGCTCGTAGTAGCTGATGGCGCGCAGATAATAGGCGTAGGCGATGTCGCGGTTGCCGGGATGGAGATTGATGAAGCGGTCGAGAGAGATGATCGCTTCGTCGTAATTGTCCGCAAGATAGTTGGCGTAGGCGGTCATGAGTTGCGCCTTGGTGGCCCAGACCGAGTAGGGGTGCTGACGGTCCACCTCTTCGAAGGCGAGGACCGCCGCTTCGAAATTGTCGACTTCTAGCTGGTCCATCGCCTCGTTGTAGAGTTCTTCCACGGGGCGCTCGACATATTCCGGCTCCTCGTCGCCGGAGCACGCGACGAGCCCGAGCGCGAGCAGGCCGATGAGCCCCGCACGCAGGCCGCGCCCCCGGCGATTCGAGCCGGAGGCGTTAGGGGATGCGGTCGTCGTCGAACGCGTCACAGAGGAGCCCCTTAACGGATGGACCGATCGTCCCTCTGTCATAGTGCGTGCCGGGCGTCCCGAAAAGGGGGGATCGGACCCGGCGCCGGCCGTCAGGGAAGCCGACGGCCGGTCCGCGCGTTGCCGGTCCGAAGGGGAGGATGGACGAGCCGCGGCGGCTCCGACGTCGTCTCAGACGGCGAGCGCCTGAAGATCCTGCACCGGGACGAGCGCCCAGTTGTCGGCGTCGGCGAACAGCGCCCGCAGGAGCTTGTTGTTGAGCCCGTGGCCGGTGCGCCGGCCGCGCAGCCGGCCCGTCAGCTCATGCCCGGCGAGCGCCATGTCGCCGATGCAGTCGAGCGCCTTGTGCCGGACGAACTCATCCTCGAAGCGCAGGCCGTCCTCGTTCATGATCCGGTCGCCGTCGACGACGACCGCGTTCTCCAGGCTGCCGCCGCGGGCGAGGCCGGCGGCGCGCAGCGCCTCGACCTCATGCAGGAAGCCGAAGGTGCGGGCCTGACAGATCTCCCGCTTGAAGGCGGCGCCGGAGAATTCGATCGCCATTTCCTGGCGGCCGATGGCGGCCGAGTCGAAATCGATGCCGAGCGTGATGGAGAAGCCCTCGCCGGGCTCCAGCTCGGCGCGGGCCGCGCCCTCCTCGACCGCGACCGGGCGGCGCACGACCAGCGTGCGGCGCGCGGCCGGCTGTTCGACGACGCCGGCGCAATCGATCAGAAAGACGAAGGGCTCGCTGCTGCCGTCCATGATGGGGACTTCCGGGCCGTCGATCTCGACCAGCGCATTGTCGACGCCGCAGCCGGCGAGCGCGGCCATCAGATGCTCGACCGTCCCGACGCGCGTTCCGTGATCGTTGCTGAGCACGGTGCACAGGCGGGTGTCCACCACCGCGTCGTACCGGGCGGGCACGTCACGGGCGCCGTTCTTGAGGTCGGTGCGGCGGAACAGCACCCCGTGATCCGGCCCCGCCGGAACGAGAGTCATGGAAACGGTCTCGCCGCTGTGCAGGCCCACGCCGCGGCACTGGATCGGGGATTTCAGGGTGCGCTGCAGGAGCCGCGGCGCGTCCGACCGCGGGGCGCCGCCCGTCGCCGCATTGCCCGTCGCCGCATTTCCCGTCGCCGACCAGCGCGCGCCGAATCCGTTGGCTTCGCTCATCCCATCCAGCATCGCTGTCCCCAGACCTTCCCCGAACTCTCGAAACGCCACAAACCCATCCTCTCAACCTGTCGCCCGGTTCGTGCGGAAAGCCGCAGGAGCCAGACGCTTAACGCGCGCCTTTAGCGGGCTGTCCGTTGTCTAACAGCGGCCCCGCAAGCTCTCAAATCAATAAGTGTTTCGGAATGTTGCACTGCGGGGGCGTCGCCCGCGCGGCGCATTGTCGAACGAAGGGCTCATCAACACGCGGGCCCTTGAGGAAACTGCGGCCCGATCCAGTTCGGCCGCCCCCCATGACGGGGGGCGGCCGCACCGGTCCTGGCTCCGATGATTTACGCCCTCGCGGGCGGACCGTACGGGCGGTCGGCCCGTGCGCCGGTCAGTTCGCCTGACGGCGCAGAAACGCCGGGATCTCCAGCATCTCCTCCTCCGCCCGCGTCGGGGCGAGGTCCTCCGCGGGGGCGGCCTGTTGGGCGCCGGCGGCGGGCTCCGCCGTACGCTCCTCGCGCACCGCCTCCTCCGGGGTCTTTCCGTCCGGACGCTTCAGCAGCGTCGGCTCCGCCGGCTTCTGCGGCCGGGGCGGCTCGTCGCGCGCCGGGCCGAGGCCGAGGCCGGTCATCCGGCTGAACAGGCTCGGCTTCGGCTTCGTCTTGCCCGCCTCGCGTCCGCCGGCGTTGGCCAGGGCCGCCTCGGCGAAGGCGTCGGCCCGACCCGCTTCGCGGGCCTTTTGAGCGTCCTCCGGGCGGGCCGGCTGCGGCGGAATGAAGGCGTCGCGCGGACGCACCGGGGCCGGCGCCTCGTCCGCCTTCGCAGCGGCCGTGGCAGAGGCAGGGGCAGAGGCAGAGGCAGGGGCAGAGGCCGGCGCCGTGGCGGGGGCCGGGGCGGGGGCTTCGGCTTCCGCTTTCGGGGCCGGCTCCTCGACCGGGAACAGTTCGGCCTCCTGCGGCGCGGCGGCCGCGTCGGCGGGGGCGTCCTCGACCGCCTCGGCGTCGGACGCCGCCGGCTCGGCCGGCTCGCCCGCCTCCGCGGGAATCGGGGCGTCGGCGACGCCGCCGGTCGGATCGATCGCCGGCGCCTCCGCGACAGCCTCGGCCGGCGCCGCCTCTTCGGCGACGATCGGCTCGACGTCCGCGGTCTCCGAGACCTCGGCGGCCGGACGCTCGCGCCCGCGCAGCGGGGTGGCGGCCGCCGGGCGGCGCGGCGCGGCGGCGTAGGCCTCGCCGTCGATGCCGGTCGCCACGACGGAGACCCGCATCAGGCCCTCAAGGCTCTCGTCGAAGGTGGAGCCGAAGATGATGTTGGCCTCCGCGTCGACTTCCTCGCGGATGCGGTTGGCCGCCTCGTCGACCTCGAACAGGGTCATGTCGGGCCCGCCGGTGATGTTGATCAGCACGCCCCGCGCGCCCTTCATCGACACGTCCTCGAGCAGCGGGTTCGAGATCGCGCTTTCCGCGGCGACGATGGCGCGGCTCTCGCCCTCCGCCTCGCCGGTGCCCATCATGGCCTTGCCCATCTCGCCCATCACCGTGCGGATGTCGGCGAAATCGAGATTGATCAGACCGGGCATGATCATCAGGTCGGTGACCCCGCGCACGCCGGAATAGAGCACGTCGTCGGCCATCTTGAAGGCGTCCGCGAAGGTCGTCTTCTCGTTGGCGACGCGGAACAGGTTCTGGTTCGGGATGATGATCAGCGTGTCGACGAACTGCTGCAGTTCGCCGATGCCGTGCTCGGCCGCCTTCATCCGGTGCACGCCTTCGAAGTGGAAGGGGCGGGTGACGACGCCGACGGTCAGGAGACCGGCGTCGCGCGCGGCCTCCGCGATCACGGGCGCCGCGCCGGTGCCGGTGCCGCCGCCCATGCCGGCGGTGATGAAGACCATGTTGGCGCCCTGGAGATGGTCGAGCACCTCCTCCATGGATTCGAGGGCCGCGTCGCGGCCGAGCTCCGGCCGGGCGCCGGCGCCGAGACCTTTGGTCACTGTCGCGCCGAGCTGGATCTTGCGGTCCGCCTCGGACTGCTTCAACGCCTGGGCGTCGGTGTTGGCGACCACGAACTCCACCCCTTCGAGGTTGGAGCGGATCATGTTGTTGACGGCGTTGCCGCCGGCGCCGCCGACGCCGACGACTACGATTCTCGGCTTCAAGTCGCCCTCCACGGTCGGGGCTTGGATGGTGATGGTCATGACCGACCTCCTTTCTAATCTATCAGAGCCAGGAAGACCGGCGCCAGCCGCTGGACGGGCGGATGGGCCGGTGCGAACCGCGGCGCGGGATGCGCGCGCGGCGCCTCGGGGGCCGCGGCGCGAGGCGCGCCGGCGGCGTCGTTTCGGATCGGGCGGCGGGCGCGGTCAGAAGTTGTCACGGAACCACCCTCCCATGCGGGCGAAGAAGCCGCCCTGACCGGCCGTCTGCGGAACGGCGGCTGTGCGCGCCTCGCCCCGGTCGTCGACCGCGAAATGCAACAGACCGGCGGCGGTCGCGAAGGCGGGGCCGCCGGTCGCTTCGGCGAGCCCGGCGACGCCGAGCGGCCGGCCGTGACGCACCTGTTTGCCCAGGATGCGTCCGGCCGCGTCGCGCACGCCGGGAAGCTGGCTCGCCCCGCCGGTCAGCACCACGCGGTGCCCGGCCGCGCCGGCGGCGCCGGACGCGTCGAGGCGGCGCTTCACCAGTTCGAAGGTCTCCTCGATGCGGGCCTGGATGATCGAGACCAGGAAGCTCTTCGGCACGCGGTTGGACGACGCGTCGTCCTCTTCGCCGACCTGCGGCGCGTCGAGCAGTTCGCGGTCGTCCGAGGCCGCCGGCACCGCGCTGCCGTAGAGCGTCTTGAGCCGTTCCGCATGCGCGATCGGGGTCGAGAGACCGCGCGCGATGTCGGAGGTGACGTGCTGTCCGCCGACCGGCACGCAGTCGGCGTGCACCGCCGCCCCTTCGTAGAAGACGCAGAAGCTGGTGGCGCCGCCGCCCATGTCGATCAAGACGGCGCCGAGATCCTTCTCGTCCTCGACCAGCGCGGCGAGGCCGGCGGCGTAGGGGGCGACCGCCAGATCGCGGATCGACAGGTGACAACGCGACACGCAGGTCGCGATGTTCTGGACTGCGGCCCGGTTGGCGGTCACCAGATGCATCTTCACGCCCAGCGTCTGACCGTGCATGCCGCGCGGTTCGTGCAGCAGCGGGCCGCCGTCGACCGAATAGCCGACCGGCACGGCGTGCAGCAGCATCCGGTCCTGCAAATCGACGGAGTTGCGGGCGTCCTGCAGCAGCCGACGCAGGTCCAGATCGCGGATCGCGCCGCCGCCGATCACCATCTCGCGCAGGAGTTGGGTGGACTTCAAATGCGGGCCCGAGACGGAGACGATCACCTCCTCGATCGTGGCGCCGGCCATCTGTTCGGCCGCGTGGACGGCGGCGAGGATTGCGCGATAGGCGCTTTCCATATCGACCAGCACGCCGCCGCGCACGCCGGCCGACGCGTGGTGGCTCATGCCGGCCACGCGGATGCGGCCGGCCTCCGTCACCTTCGCGATGAAGCAGCAGATCTTGGTCGACCCGATATCGAGCGCCGCTATGGTGCGTTCCGTCGCCACGATCCCGTAATCCTCTTCCACATCCGCCGGACGAACCCGGCCGATCACGTTTCCTCGCCAGTCGTTCGCGCGCGAAGCTGCAGCGCGCCGTCGCGCGTCAGCCGCGCGATCACGCGGTCCGGCTGGCGCAGATCGACCGCCGTCACCGCGCGGCTCAACACCGCGTGATCGCGCTCGAGTTGCGCCAGACGCCGCCAACCGCCCGCCGGGTCGTCTTCCGGCAGGCGCACGTCGACGCCATGGTCGAACCGCAGGTTCCAGCGCCGCTCGCTCATCCAGACCGCCGCCAGAAGGCGCGCCTTCAGCGCCGGCTCGCTGTCCAGGATGTCGAGCAGTTCGGCGGCCTTCTTATGGGCGCCCGGGCCGACCAGGACCTTCAGGTGTCGGCGCCGATCGACGTCCTGCGAACCGATCACGGCGCCGGCTCGATCGATCAGCACGAACTCGCCGTCGCGCTGCCAGATGGCGGCGGCCTCGCGTTCGGCGATGCGCACGACCAACGTGTCTGGAAGACGCCGCTCCACCTGCGCGGTCGCGACCCAACCCAGCGCCTCCACCTTGGCGCGCAGGATCTCCGGGTCGAGCGCGAGGATCGGCGCGCCGATCTCGACCTCCAACGCCTCCAGCAACTGCGCGCGGTCTGTCTCCTTGCGGCCTGCGACATAGACTTCGCGCAGCGCCAGCCCGGCGTCCGCCGTGGCGTCGAGCGCCGCGGTCTGCGTCGCGGCGACCGCGCGCGCCAGCGCGCCGGACTGGACCGTCCAGGCGCCCGCACCCAAAAGCGCGGCCAGGCCGAGCAGGCCGGCCCCGCCGAGGAGCGCGCGCTTCACCCAAGGCTGGTCGAGGCGCCGCGCGCGCCCGCGGCGTCCGCGGCCGCCCTGACCCGACAGGCGGGTCCAGAGGGAGGGCCTGCGCGCGCTGCGCTTGCTTCCGCCGCTCATTGTTCGCGCTCCCCTACGCGTTTGATCTCCCACTCCAGATCGAGGCCGGCCGCTTGCTTGACCCGGCGTCGCACCTCTTCGCCCAGGTCCTCCAAGTCCGCGGCCGTCGCGCCGCCGGTGTTGATCAGGAAGTTGCAGTGCTGCTCCGAGACCTGCGCGGCCCCGTGCGTCAGGCCCCGGCAGCCGGCGGCGTCGATCGCGCGCCACGCCTTGCCGCCGACCGGGTTCTTGAAGGTGGAGCCGCCGGTGCGGCTGCGGATCGGCTGACTCTCGGAGCGCGCGCGCTGAATCTCTTCGATGCGGTGGAAGATCTCGGCGCGGTCGCCCGGCTCCGCCCGGAAGCGGGCCTCGACGAAGATCCAGTCCGCCGGCGCGTCGCTCGCGCGGTAGCGCATGCCCATCTCGTCGGCGGTGACCCTGTGAAGCGCGCCGCTGCGGTCGACGGCGGTCGCTTCGACCAACACGTCGCGGGTCTCCAGCCCGTAGGCGCCGGCGTTCATCCGCAGCGCCCCGCCGACCGTGCCCGGCACGCCGGCGAAGAATTCCAGCCCCGAGAGCCCGTGATTGGCCGCCGTCTTGGCGACATTGGCGTCGAGCGCCGCGGCGCCCGCGACGATTTCGCTCCCCTCGACCGTGATGCGGGCGAAATCGCCGCCCAGGCGCAGGACCACGCCCTTCACCCCGCCGTCGCGCACCAGCAGGTTCGAGCCGACGCCGATCGGCAGAACGGGCACGTCCTCGGGCAGATCGCGCAGGAAGGCGCGCAGATCGTCCAGATCGGCCGGCTTGAACAGCACCTCGGCCGGGCCGCCGACGCGGAACCAGGTGACGCGGCTCAACGGCGCGGCTTCGCTCAAGCGTCCGCGCACCGGCGGCATCCGTTCGATCAGGCGCGGCGGCGCCGCTTTTCCGAGCCCCATCACGCCGCGCCTCCCGTCTTCTCCGTCTGCGCCTCGTCTTGCGCCGCCAACGCGGCGGGGAGCGCATTGGCCCACTGCGTGATCGACCCGGCGCCCAGGCAGACGACGAGGTCGCCGGGCTGGACGCTCCGCGCGATCAGCGGGGCCAGATCCTCGGGTCCGTCGATGGTGGAGACGCGGCGGTGGCCGCGCGCCTTCAGCCCGGCTGCCAGCGCGTCGCGGTCGGCCCCCGCGATCGGCGCTTCGCCGGCCGCGTAGACCGGGGCCACGATCACCTGGTCGGCGTCGTTGAAGCAGGTGCAGAAATCCTCGAACAGGCTTTGCAGACGCGTGTAGCGATGCGGCTGCACGACGGCGACGACCTCGCGTCCGGTCGCCTGGCGCGCGGCCTTCAGAACGGCTGCGATCTCGACCGGATGGTGGCCGTAATCGTCGATCACCGTGACGCCGCGCCACGCGCCTGTTTTGGTGAAGCGGCGCTTCACCCCGCCGAAGCCGGCGAGCGCGCGACGAATGGTGTCGTCGTCGATGGCGAGTTCGACCGCCAGCCCGACGGCCGCCAACGCGTTCTGGACGTTGTGGTCGCCATGCATCGGCAGATGCAGCCCCTCGATCCGGCGCGGCGGCGCGCCGCGGATCGCCAGCCTCACGTCGAAGGTCAGGCCGTCCGGGCCGGCGCGCAGCGCCTCGCCGCGAACCTCGGCCTGCTTGCTGAAGCCGTAGGTGATCAGGCGGCGGTCCTCGACCCGCCCGATCAGCGCCTGCACCTCCGGATGGTCGATGCAGGCCATGGCGAAGCCGTAGAAGGGCAGGTTCTCCACGAAAGTCCGGAAGGCGGCGCGCAGCGTGTCGAAGTCGCCGTAAAAGTCCATATGTTCGGGGTCGATGTTGGTGACGACAGCAAGCGTGGCGGGCAGCTTGATGAAGGTGCCGTCGCTCTCGTCGGCTTCGGCCACCAGCCAGTCGCCCTTGCCGAGCCGCGCGTTGGTCCCGTAGGCGTTGATGATGCCGCCGTTGATGACGGTCGGGTCCATGCCGGCCGTCTCCAGCATCTGGGCGACCAGCGAGGTGGTCGTCGTCTTGCCGTGGGTGCCCGCGATCGCGATCGACCATTTCAGGCGCATCAGTTCGGCCAGCATCTCCGCCCGGCGGACGACGGGGATCATCTGCTCGCGCGCGGCCGCAACCTCCGGATTGTCGCGCTTGACCGCAGTGGAGACGACGACGACCGCCGCGTTCGCCACGTTCGCGGCGTCGTGGCCGATCGCAACGCCGACGCCCAGCTTGCGCAGGCGCTGCACGTTCGCGGTCTCCGCGACGTCGGACCCGGAGACGTCGTAGCCGAGGTTCTTCATGACCTCGGCGATCCCCGACATGCCGATGCCGCCGATCCCGACGAAGTGCAGCCGGCCGATGGTGAGCGGCATGCGCATCATGGCCGCGTCTCCCCGGCCGCCGCCGTCTCGGTCGACCCGTCGGCCAGCGCGGCCGCCATGTCGGCGAGCTTGCGCGTCGCCTGCGGCATGCCGATGCGGGCGGCGGCGGCGGCGGCGCTCTTCAGGACCGCCGGGTTCTCCAGAAGTTGCGCAAGCCGCTCCGAGAGCACGTCCGCGGTCAGGTCCACCTGCGGGATCATCCAGGCGCCGGCGTCGTCGCACAGCCGCGCCGCATTGGCGGTCTGATGGTCGTCCACCGCGAAGGGGTAGGGGACCAGGATCGCCGGCCGGCCGACGCAGGTCAGCTCCGCCATGGTGGAGGCGCCGGCGCGGGCGATCACCAGATGCGCCTCGCTCAACCGCTTCGGCATGTCGTCGAAGAAGGCGCGGACGTCGGCGGCGAGTCCGGCGCTTCGATAGGCGCCGACGACCGCTTCGAGTTGCTCCGGCCGAACCTGCTGGGCGACGCGCAGACGCTTGCGAACGCCCTCGGGCAGCGCGGCCAGCGCCGCAGGCGCCGTCTCGCCCAGGACCCGGGCGCCCTGGCTGCCGCCCGTGATCAGCAGCCGGATCGGCTGACCCTCCGCACACTCCGGATAGGGCGCGTCGGCGACGGCGGCGATCTCGGGGCGGACGGGGTTGCCGGTCCAGATCGCGCGCTCCGCGTCCTGCTCGCGCAGTTCCGCGGTGCGCTCGAAGCTGAGCGCTATGCGGTCGACGCGCGGGGCCAGCAGGCGGTTGGCGCGCCCCAGAAGCGCGTTCTGCTCGTGGATCGCAGTGCGCAGCTTCAGATGGCTCGCCGCCAGCATCGTGGGCACGGACGGATAGCCGCCGAAGCCGATCACCGCCGCCGGCGCGAGGCGCTGCAACAGGCCGCGCGCCTGGAAGTATCCCAACGTCAACTGCCCCGCCGCCGCCAGCCGGGCCGCCAGCCCCTTGCCGGACACGCCGGCGGCGCGGATCGTATGGGTCTCGAGCGTCCCGAGCGGGCCGCCGAACAGGTCGCCGCGCCGATCCGTGACCAGGATCAGCCGATAGCCGCGTGCGCCCAGCTCCTCCGCCAGAGCCTGGGCCGGGAAGACGTGCCCGCCGGTGCCGCCCGTGGCGAGCGCGATCGCCGGGCCGCCGCTTGCGCCGTTCATCCGTCTGTCGCTCATCGCGCCGCCCCCCTCATCCCGTCACCCCGGGGCGCTTTCGGGTCAGCGCCAACAGCATGCCCATGCCGATCGCGAGCGCGAGCAGCGAGGAGCCGCCATAGGAGATGAACGGCAGCGTCATCCCCTTGGTGGGGATCAGGCTGAGCGTGGAGGCCATGTTGATCAGCGCCTGCAGGCCGAATTGGACCAGCAAACCCGTCGCCGCCAACACCACGAAGAGATCGTTGTCGTGCAACACCCGCGCGACGCCGCGCAGCACCACGAAGGCGAAGATCGCAACGATCAGGAGACAGGCGATCAGGCCGAACTCCTCGCCGGCGACCGCGAAGATGAAGTCGGCGTGGCCGTCCGGCAGCACGCTCTTCACCACGCCCTCGCCGGGGCCCCGGCCGAACAGGCCGCCGTTCGAGAAGGCCTCCATCGCGCGGTCGACCTGATAGCTGTCGCCGGAGGCGGGATCCAGGAAGCGGTCGATCCGGCTCTGCACGTGCGGGAAGATGAAGTAGGCCGCCACCATGCCCGCCGCGCCGAGCGCGGCCATCGCGATCACCGCCGCCATCGGCATGCCGGCCAGGAAAAACTGGGTGAACCAGATCGCCGTCAGCACCGCCGCCTGCCCGACATCCGGCTGCATCAGCAGCAGCGCGAGCACCAAGAGAAACAGCGCGGTCGCGATCAGATAGCCGGGAATCTCCTCGCCCAGCCGCTGGGCGGAGAACATCCAGGCCGCGACGACCGCGAAGGCGGGCTTGGCGAACTCGCTCGGCTGCAGGCTGAATCCGGCGATGGAAATCCAGCGGGTCGCCCCCTTGATCTCCGGCCCGAGCAGAAGCGTTCCCGCCAGCAACAGAATGCTCACCAGCATCAGCCCGACCGCGACGCGCCGCACTTGGCGCAGGTCCGCCAGCGACACGAAGACCAGCACCGCCAACGCCGGCAAGAGAAGGACGCCCTGCTTGCGCACGAAGTAGAGCGGATCGGCGCCGATCCGCTCCGCGACCGGGGGGCTGGCCGTGGCGGTGAGCACCAGACCCAGCCCGGCCAGCACCACCAAGGCGGCCAGCGTCCAGCGATCGACGGTCCACCACCAGCGGCCCAGGACGGAGGTGTCGTTGCGGGCGATCGCCATCACGCCGCCCCCTCCGCCGCGCGCTGCGCGACGAGCGCTCGGAACGCGTCCCCGCGCGCCTCGAAATCCTTGAATTGATCGAAGGAGGCGCAGGCCGGCGACAACAACACCGTCGCGCCTGCGCCTCCTTCCTTCCTTGCCAGGGTGGAAGCTCGTTCGACCGCCGTCTCCAGGTCGCCGCACTGCACGACCGGGACGCTGGCGGCGAGGGCGCGGCCCATCTCGTCGGCGGCCTCGCCGATCAGGAAGGCCGCCCGCACAGGACCGAGATGCGGCTCGAGCGCGGCGTAGCCGCCCGCCTTGCCGCGTCCGCCGGCGATCCAGTAAATCGAGCCGTAGGCGGACAGCGCCTTCGCCGCCGCCTCCGCATTGGTCGCCTTGGAATCGTTGACGAAGACGACGCCGTCGATTTCCGCCACCCGCTCCTGCCGATGGGCGAGGCCGGGAAAGCGCGCGAGGCCCTCGGCCGCGTCGCGGGTGGACAGACCCATCAGCCGGCAGACCGCATAGGCGGCCGCGGCGTTCTGCCAATTATGACGGCCGCGCAGCGCCGGGCAGTCCGCCAGCGCCGCCGCCTCCGTCGCCGCGCCGTCGAGATCGTCGATCAGCACGGGCGCGCCATCCGCGCCGGACGCCGCGTAGACCCCGCCGGGGCAGGGCGTCTCGGCCGAGACCCGCACCAGCCGCCGGTCCGCGCGCGCGGCCAGCGCATCCGCGATGCGCCGCGTGTGCGCGTCGTCGACCGCGATCACCGCGGCGGCGCCGGGTTTCGCGTTCTTGAAGATCCGCGCCTTGGCCGCGACATAGCCCTCAATCGAGCCGTGCCGGTCGAGATGGTCCGGCGTGATGTTGAGGAAAACGCCGACATCGAAGGCCGCCTCGTCGATCAGATCGAGTTGGTAGGAGGAGGTCTCCAGCACGTAGATCCCGTCCTCCTCCAACGGTTCCAGCGCCAGCGCCGGCACGCCCAGATTGCCGCCGACCTCCACCCGCCGGCCCGCGGATTTCAGCATCCAACCGATCAGCGCCGTGGTGGTGGATTTGCCGTTGGTTCCGGTGACGGCGACGAAGCGGGCGGCGGGCCTTGCGCGAACCAGCAGTTCGACGTCGCCCAGGATCGGCGCGCCGGCGGCGCGTGCGGCGGCGACGGCGGGATGCGGCTTGGGGTGCGTCAGCGGCACGCCGGGCGCCATCACCAGCGCGGCGGCGCCGTCGAGCGCGCCGGGCGCGGTCGGGTCCGCGAGCGTGAAGCCGGCTGCCTGCGCGGCGTTTCGGCCCGTCTCCGAGTCGTCCCAGCAGCGCACCGCCGCCCCGCCCGCCGCGAGCGCGCGCGCCGCCGCCAGACCGGAGCGGGCCATGCCCAGGACCTGGGTGCGTTCGCCGCGGAAGATCTCGACCGGAACCGTCATGGGAGGCGCGCCCTTTCGACCCTTTCCTTCGCTCAGCGCAGCTTCAGCGTCGCCAACCCGATGAGGGCCAGCACCGCGGCGATGATCCAGAAGCGGATGACGATCGTGGGCTCGTGCCAGCCCTTCTTCTCGAAGTGATGGTGCAGCGGCGCCATGGCGAAGACGCGCTTGCCCGTCAGCTTGTAGGAGACGACCTGGACGATGACCGACACGGTCTCCAGCACGAACAGCCCGCCGATGATGGCGAGTACGATCTCGTGCTTGGTGACGACCGACATCGCGCCCAGCGCGCCGCCGAGCGAGAGCGAGCCCGTATCGCCCATGAAGACCATCGCCGGCGGCGCGTTGTACCAGAGGAAGCCGAGCCCCGCCCCGATGATCGCCCCGCACAGGACGGCCAATTCGCCGGCGCCCGCGACATAGTGGATCTGCAGATAGTCGGAATAGACCACATTGCCGACCAGATAGGCGATGAAGCCGAAGCAGGCGGCCGCGATCATGACCGGCACGATCGCCAGCCCGTCCAACCCGTCGGTCAGATTGACCGCGTTCGAGGCGCCGACCACGACGAACAGCGCGAAAGGCACGAAGAACCAGCCGAGCCCGATCAGCACGTCCTTGAAGAAGGGGACGGCCAAGCTCGCGGCCAGCGGCTCGGGCGTCGAGGCCATGAACCAGAGGGTCGCCGCGGTCCCGATCCCGATCTGGAAGGCGAGCTTCAGCTTGCCCGGCAGGCCCTTGGAGTTGCGCTTGGTCAGCTTCAGGAAGTCGTCGGCGAAGCCGATCAGCCCGAAGCCGATCGTGACCAGCAGCACGATCCAGACATAGGCCTGCGTCAGGTCGCCCCAAAGCAGGATCGAGAAGGCCAGCGCCAGCAGGATCAGGACGCCGCCCATGGTCGGCGTTCCGGCCTTCTTCAGATGGCCTTCGGGCGTGTCCTCGCGCACGTTGCTCGCGCCGCGCTGGCGCGCGCGCAGCCAACGGATCACCGGCGGCCCCAGGACGAAGGAGAGGAACAGCGCGGTCATGATCGCGCCGCCCGTGCGAAAGGTCAGGTAGCGGAACAGGTTGAAGGCCTGGAAGTCGTCCGCCAGCGGGGAGAAGAGGAGGTAGAGCATGAGCGTTCCGCCGCCTCCTCACGCGTCCGCCGCGCGCGCGAAGCGCGTGGTCGATGCGGCCGGATCGCCGCCGACCGCCTTGACGACGGCGAGCGCGCTCACCGCCGCCTCGATGGCGTCGAGGCCCGGCGTCCCGATGCAGAAATCCAGGGTCTCCCGGCCGACCGAGACGGTGACGGCGGAGCAGGTGGTGTAGAGCTGCGCTTCGACCAGCCGCACGGCCGCCTCGCGGCCGCGCCCCACCTGCAGCACCCGCAGGCCCTTCACCCCGGCGAGCGCCTGGATGCAGTCCGGGGTGCGCGGATCTTCCTGGTCCAGGACGACGGCGCGGGCGCCGCCCAGCGCGTCGACGGCTTCGAGCGCCGGCGCGGGATCGATCCCGCCGACGAACAGCACCGCATCGGGACGCGCCGCGCGCGTGTGCGCGCCGGCCCGGCGCAGGCGCTCGGCGTCGATGGCGAGCAGGAGGGCCGCCGCCGTACCCGGCGCATCGCGCATCCCTTGGAGGAACGCGTCCGGCGCGCCGTCGGTCCAATCGATCCGGGGAACCGGGGCGCCGACGCCGAGGGCCGCAGCGAGGGCCGCGACAAGCGCCGTCGAGGCGCCGCCGGCGCGGTCGCCCGCGATCGCGACGACGGGGGCGGCGAAGCCGTCGCGCAGGCTGATCGCCTGGTCGACCGTCTCGGCCTCGCGGCCCAGCGGATGGGCGCTGCGCGACGGGGTGCGGCGTCGGTCGCTCATTTCCCGCCCCCCTCGCACAAGCGTTGGATCGCGTCGCGCACCGCCGTCGCGTCGTCGAACGGCAGGACCTTGTCGCCGACGGTCTGGCCCTGCTCGTGGCCCTTGCCGGCGACCAAAAGCACGTCGCCGGCCGAGAGCCCGCGCAGGCCGCGATAGATCGCTTCGCGCCGGTCGCCGATGTCGGCGGCGTCGGGGCAGGCGGCGAGCACCTCCGCGCGGATCGCGGCCGGGGGTTCGCTGCGGGGATTGTCGTCGGTGACGATCTGCACGTCGGCGTGCTCCCGGGCGATGCGTCCCATCATCGGGCGCTTGCCGCGGTCGCGGTCGCCGCCGCAGCCGAAGACGAGGTGCAGGCGCCCCTCGACATGCGGGCGCAGCGTCTTCAGCACGGTCTCGAGCGCATCCGGTGTGTGCGCGTAGTCGACATAGACGCGCGCGCCCGCCGGCGTCCGACCCGCCATCTCCAACCGGCCGCGCACGCCTTCGAGCCGCGACAGCAGCGGGACGGCGAGCCGCGCCGACGAACCGGTCGCCAGCGCGAGGCCGAGCGCCGCCAGCGCGTTCTCCACCTGGAACCGGCCGGGCAGGGGGAAGTCGACCGCGTAGCGCTCGCCCATCACGTCGAGCGTGAGGTCGAACCCGCCGCCGCGCGGCGCCATGTCGAGGCATCGGATGCGGCCGTTCTCCAGTCCGTAGCCGATCAGCTCCAGCCCGCGCTCGTGCGCGATGTTGGCGATCGCGTCGTATTCGGCCGCCCGGGTGTTCACCACGGCCGACGCGCCCCGCGGCAAAAGCTCCTCGAAGAGCCGCAGCTTGGCGGCGCGATAGGCCTCCATCGTGCCGTGATAGTCGAGATGATCGCGCGTCAGGTTGGTGAAGGCGGCCGCCGCGAACGCCACGCCGTCCAGCCGGTACTGATCGAGCCCGTGGGACGAGGCCTCCATCGCCACATGGTCGATCCCGCCCCCGGCCATCTCGCACAGCATGCGGTGCAGATCGACCGGGTCGGGCGTGGTCAGGCCGGGGCCGCCCGGATAGCCGGGTCCCTGGACGCCGAGCGTGCCGACGCTCGCCGCCGGGGCGCCCATATGGGTCCAGATCTGGCGCGTGAAGCTCGCCACCGAGGTCTTGCCGTTGGTGCCGGTGACCCCGACGCAGACATTCGGCTGCGGGCGGTGGAAGCGGGCGGCCATCTTGGCGAGGCGCCGGCGGGGATTGCTGTCGGTGATCAGCGTGACGTCGGGTCCGAGGATGTTCGCGTCCAGGACGCCGGGCGGTGCGAGCACGGCGATCGCGCCCGAAGCGACCGCCTCGGCGGCGAAGCGCGCGCCGTCCACGGCGGTCCCGGGGATCGCCGCGAACAGAAAGCCCGGACGGACCTGACGGCTGTCGGCCGTCAGGCCCGTGATCGGGAGGTCGGGGAGCACGCCGTCGCCCTTCATGGCGTCATCATCTTCCTTGTCGTTTGCGTCGCTCATTCGTTGGCGATAGCGGCCGCCATCGTCGCGGTGAAGGAGGCCAGCTGCTTCTGTTCGGTTTTCGGCGGTTGGATGGCCAAGGCTTGGCGGATGTCGGGCGCATCCGGATCGACCGGCCTGATCCCGGCCATCGGCGCGATGCGCTCGATCACCCGGCCGACCACCGGCGCGGCCACCCAGCCGCCGGTGGCGTAGCCGAAGGTGCTCTCGTTGCCTTTCGGTTCGTCGAGCACCGCGTAGACCACAAAGCGCGGATCGGTCATCGGGAAGCCCGCCACGAAGGAGGAGATCAGCGCCTTGCGCTTGTAGCCGCCGGTCGCGCCGACTTTCTCCGCCGTGCCGGTCTTGCCGCCGACCAGATAGCCGGGCACGTCGGCCTTGCCGCCGGAGCCGTCGGTCGCGTTGAGGCGCAGCAGCTTGCGGATCACGTCGCTGACCCAGGGCTCGATCACCCGCTCGCCTCGGGGCGCGCCGACGCGTTTGACCAGGGTCGGCTCGATCCGAACGCCGCCGTTCAGCATCGTCGCGACGCCGTTCGCCAGATGCAGCGGCGTCACGGCCAGCCCGTGACCGAAGCTGATCGTCATCGTGTTGATCGGCCGCCAGGTCTCCGGATACTGCGGCGCGCCGGTCTCGTTCAGCTCGAAGGAGAGGCGCTCCAGGAATCCGAGCTTCCGCATGAAGGCTTTCTGGCCCGCCGGACCGACTTCCAACGCCATCTTGGCGGAGCCGATGTTGGAGGAGTGGATGAAGATTTCCGGCACCGAGAGCCACCGGTTCTCCGGATGGAAGTCGTTGATCTGGAAGCGGGAAACCCGGATCGGCTCGCTCGCGTCGTAGCCGCCGAAGAGGTCGACGGTGCCCGCTTCCAGCGCCATCGCCGTATTGAAGATCTTGAAGGTGGAGCCGAGTTCGTAAACGCCCAGCGTCGTGCGGTTGAAGCGCGCCTCCGCCGGCGTCGCGGTCGGATGGTTCGGATCGAAGTCCGGCAGCGAGACGAGGGCCATCAGCTCGCCCGTCTTCACGTCCAGGATGACGCCGGCGCCGCCGATCGCCTGGAATTCGTCGATGGCGGCCTGCAACTCCTGCTGCAGCGCGTGCTGCATGCGCAGATCGATCGAAAGCTGCAGCGGCGCGTCGGCGGCGCGCAGCCGCTCGTCGAAGCTCTTCTCCACGCCCGACAGACCGTTGTTGTCCACATCGGTGTAGCCGAGCACATGGCTCAAAAGCGGGCCCTGCGGATAGACGCGGGTCTCGCGCCGATGGAACTCGACGCCGGGAAGGCCCAGCCGGTTGACGGCGTATTGCTGCGCCGGCGTCAGATTGCGGTGAATCCAGACGAACCCGGCGTCTTTGGCGAGCCGTGCGGCGAGGCGATTGGCGTCTAGCTCGGGCAGGACGCCGGCGATCTTCTGCGCCGCCTCGACCGGGTCGATCAGTCTGCGCGGGTTGGCGCTGAGCGCGACGGTCTGCAGGCTCGTCGCCAGCAAATCGCCGTTGCGGTCGACGATGTCGGCGCGTTCGGTGTCGACCTGGGCGCTGCGCACGGCCTGCGGGCTGCGCGTCTCGCGCGGGTCTGCGAGGGCGGAGACCTCGACCAGCCGGCCGCCCACCACCGCGAAAGCCAGCGCCATCACCGCGCCGGTGATCAGAAGGCGCGTGCGGCCGGTCTCGATCGCCTGGCGGAAGACGCCGTCGGTGCGCGGCGGCGCCGCGTCGAAGGCGGTTTTGCGCTCGCCCTCGAACGCGCCCTGGCGCTCGGGACGGAAATCGCCGGCGCCCGCGCGCTCGCGGGTCTCCGGCGGGTGGGCCGGCGTGGGCCGGCGGCGGTTCTTGAACGGCCCGATCATCGCGACGTCTCCCCTTCTGAGGATCTCAGGCTCGCCGGCAGGGCTTCTGCCCGGCCGACCCCGTCGAGGGCGCCGACGGCGGGCGGCGGCTCGCCGTCCTCCGTCTCGTCGCGCCGCATCGGCAGGTCTTCGAGGCGCATCACCTGCGCCGGCTGCACGCGCCCCAGCATCGGCAGCAGCGTTTCGCTCAACTGCTCGATGCGCTGCGGGCGGTTCAGATAGGACCATTCGGCCTCCAGCACGTGGACGGCTTCCTGCTCCTTCACGATCTGTCGGTTGAGCTGGCTCAGCTCGTCCTCCAACTCCTGCACCTGAAAGGTGATGTGGAAGAGCGTGTAGCCGGTGGCGCTGAACAGCATCACCCAGACGAACAGGACGAAGGCCCTCATCGCGCGCCCCCCTTCTTCTTCCGGTCGGCGCCGCCGGCCCAGACCGGCGCGTCGGTGCGCACCGCATGGCGCAGCCGCGCGGAGCGGGCGCGCGGGTTGCGCGCGGTCTCGTCGGCGCCCGGCTTCTCGGCGCCGCCGACGGGCAGGTGAAAGGAGGGGGCGATGGCGCGGTCCGGATGCTCCGGCAGGTGGCGGCTGCCGCCGCTGGCGCGGCCGCTGCGCGCCTTCAGGAAGGTCTTGACCCGCCGGTCCTCCAGGCTGTGGAAGGAGACGACGACGAGCCGGCCGCCGGGGGCGAGCAGCCGCTCGGCCGCGGCCAGCGCCCGGTCCAGCTCGCCCAGTTCGTCATTCACCTCGATGCGCAGCGCCTGGAAGGTGCGGGTGGCGGGGTCGACGCCGTCCTTCGCCTTCGGCGTCACGGCGCGCACGATGTCGGCCAGGCGCTTGGTGGTCTCGATCGGGCCGTCGGCGCGGGCGGCGACGATCGCCTTGGCGATGCGCCGGGCGAAGCGCTCTTCGCCATATTCGCGGATGATCCGCGCCAGATCGGCCTCGGCCAAGCCGTTGACCACGTCGGCGGCGGTCGGCCCGTCGCGCGACATGCGCATGTCCAGCGGCCCGTCGAAGCGGAAGGAGAAGCCGCGCGCGGCGTCGTCGATCTGCGGCGAGGAGACGCCGAGGTCCAGAACCACGCCGTCCAGCCGGTCGACGCCGACTTCTGCCAGCAGCCGCTCCATATCGCCGAAGCGCCCGGCAAGCAGGGTGAAGCGGCCGGCGAAGCGCTCCGTCAACGCCTCGGCGCGCGGGCGCGCCTCGGGGTCCCGGTCGATCGCGTAGAGGGTGCAGTCGGCGGCCTCCAGGATCGCGCGGCTGTAGCCGCCGGCGCCGAAGGTGCCGTCCAGATGGGTCTCGCCGGCCGCCGGGGCGAGGCGGTCCAGGACCTCCGACAGCATCACGGGCAGATGGACGGCGGCGCTTTCAGTTTCGGTGGAGGCGGCGTGGGGCGTCATGTCAGCCCTCCCCGTCGCCGCGCTTCGGGCGCAGGGGCAGGGTGCGGCCCTTGACGCGCTGGCGCGCGCGCTCCGCATGCTCGGCAAAGCGCTCGGGCGACCAGATTTGGAAGCGCGAGCCGCGGCCGACGAAGACGGCCTTGTCGGCGACGCCGGCAAGATGGGCGAAGTCCGGCGGCAGGACGAGGCGGCCCGTCTCGTCCAAGTGGGCGCGCCGCGCGCTGGCGACGATGGTCGCGCCGAGATCGTCCTCCTCGTCGGAATAGAGCGGGGCGTCTTCGATCGAGTCGACGATGCGCTGCATGAAGGCCTTGTCGCAGGCCTCCAGGGCGTCGTCGCGGGGCGAGGGATAGATATAGACGATGCGCTCGCCGCCCTCCGGGAGTTCGGCGCGGAAATCGGCCGGAAGGGAAACGCGCCCCTTCCTGTCGACCTTGTTCTCGAAGGTGCCGGTGAACAGCGCCATCGCTTTCGCGTCCGTCCCCACTGCCGCGGACCTGCGGCGGTTCGCCTGGTGCGCCGTCCCGACCTGTCGGCCGTCGGCGCCGCCCGTGAGCCCGCTCCCGCACCGCTTCGCGGCCGCGCCAAGGCGGCCGGCCCGTTCCCAACGCCCCATGGGAGGTCGGGCCCGATAACGGGAGCCTGCTTTATGGGCAATTATGGGATATCATGGGAAAGACCTATCCGTCAACGATCATACAGGTATTCGATAGTCAAAATCTCAGTCTTTGCGCGGGGGAGCGAAGTAGTTCGTGCGGGCAACAGCGTCCTCGCGCCGCCGCCGACAAAATTCGGGGCGGCGACGGTCGCACCAACACGCGGGAGTATTTCTTGTGATCTTCTTTCGTTCTCTTTATTCTAAAGAGAACGTTGACGGAACATAAATCGTGACCAACTCACCGGCGCGGGAAGAAGGCGAAGGCGCCGAGAATCCGGGACGGCCCGCCAGACGGGCGATCCGGGCCGAGCGGCAGCAGCAGCCGCGAATAACCCGCGTAGGCGCGGCTCTGCGCGATCGGGCGGTTCGGGAAATAGTGCGGGACGCCGTCGCGATAGACGGACCAGTAGCCCGTCAAGACGTCGCCTTCGTTCCGGTCGGGCAGGCGGATGTGATCGAAACGCTTGCCGGTGCGCTCTTCGCCGAAGGCGTCCGCGGCGTCCGTGCCGAAGACGCGATATCGGAAGGCCTCCAACGCGTCGGCGGTCTCGACCATCAAGAGGCTTGCGAGCAGAGACGGCTCGGCCATCGGGTCGAAGGCGCTGCGGGCCGGATAGCGCTCCGCGCCGCGCGCCTCGTTCCACCAGTCGAACAAGCGGTGAAGCGTCGCTTCTGAAATCTCGCTCGCGTCAAGGGGCGCCGTCACGACAATGATCGCCTATCCGTTGTCTTCGCGGCCGAAATATTGGGTGGAGAGACGAAGAATCAAATCTTCGGCCCTGACGGGAAATATTGGGGTCAGACAGTCTGTAAGCCGGGTTCTGTCCACACCGGGTCTCGACGACCCGGCGTTGGATGGCCATTCGTCTGGGACGTCCGTCGCCGGACGCCTCACGCGACCCACCCGGACGGGGCGCGGGAACCCGCCTTGGCCTTCCGCTCCGAAGAGCGGCGCCGCCGTCCCTATTCGGTCTTGCTCCCGGTGGGGCTTGCCATGCCGTCCCCGTTGCCGGGGCCGCGGTGCGCTCTTACCGCACCCTTTCACCCTTGCCGCGCCCGGCCTGAGCCGGGCGGGCGGTCTGCTCTCTGTGGCGCTTTCCCGGAGGTCGCCCCCGCCGGACGTTATCCGGCACCGTGTTCCCGTGGAGCCCGGACTTTCCTCACCGACGCGGGTTTCCCCGATGCGCCGGCGCGGCCATCCGACCGTCTGACCCCGGGTCGTTATGTAGGCGCTCGGCGGCGCAAACGCAATCGCGCGCCGGCGCGGTTCCGCTATGATGGCGCATGCGCAGACTGGATCGAGACATGGACTCACACACCGGCCGGGGCGGAGGCGAGGCGGCGGCTCCTCATGCAGGGCAGCCGCCGGCGCGTGCGGCGCTCGCCGTCGGCATCGTCCCGCTTCCGCGCTTTACGCTGAACGCCTTCGCCTCCTTCGTCGACGCTTTGCGCCTGGCGGCGGACGAACGCGACCGCTCGCGCCCGATCCAGTGCTCCTGGATGGTGATGAGCGAGACCGGCCAACCGGCGCCGGCGAGCTGCGGCGTCGAGGTCAGCGCGCACGACCGCTTCCGCGATCCGGCCGAGTTCGACTATGTGATGGTCGTCGGCGGTCTGTTGGACCACGACATGACGGCCGACGCCGCGGTGGCGGCGTATCTGCGGCGCGCCGACGAAGCCGGCGTGCCGATCATCGGCCTGTGCACGGGCGTCTTCACCATGGTGCGCGCCGGATTGATGAAAGGCCGGCGCTGCTGCGTGTCCTGGCTGCATTATCAGGACCTCCTGCAGGCGACCGACGAGGTGACGCCGGAGGCGAGCCAGCTCTATGTCGTCGACGGCAACCGGATCACCTGCGCCGGCGGCGTCGGGTCGGCCCGTGTCGCCGCGCGATTGATCGAGCGGCATGTCGGGCGCGACTGGGCGCAGAAGGCGCTCAGCATCATGATGGTCGACGGCGCGCATGGGCCGGCCGGCCACCAGCCGCAGCCGCCGCTCGGGTTGCGCGTCGGCAATCCGCGCGTGGCGCGCGCCATCTCGCTGCTGGAGCAGAGCCTCGCCGACCCGCCGTCGATCGACGATCTGGCGGGGGCGGTGCATATCTCCCGCCGGCAGCTCGAACGCGGCTTCCGGCGCGAACTGGGCATGAGCTTCGGCGAATTCTCGCGCCGGCTGCGTCTGGACTACGGGCTTTGGTTGGTGCTCACGACGGAGCGCTCGGTGCTCGACATCACGGTCGCTTGCGGCTTCAACGGCCAGTCCCATTTCGCGACGCTTTTTCGGCGCGCCTACGGCCTTTCGCCCAGTCAGGCCCGCCGCCTGCCGAAGCGCCAGCGCGACCGGCTGTTGGAGCAGGCCAAGCGGCTGGTCGCGCGCGATCAGGCCGCGTCCGCCGCGCCGGACCGCGAGGCGGGCGCGCGCGGCAAGTGATCGCTGGAGTTTGCCGTCAGGCTGGGGCCGGGCGGAGCCGGCGCACCGGCGGGCGGGCCGCGCCGACGCGGCGGCGCGATGCGGGCGGATGGTCGATTGCGACGCACGCCGCCTCGCCCGCGCCCACCGTTCGCAGGATCAGTTGCGTGCGGCGCTCCGGCTGCTCGAAGGTGACGCGCTCCGCGCCGGCCGGCCACCGTCCCGCCGGCAGCGACAGCGCGACCGCGCCCGTCTCCTCGCAAACCAGCGCCAGGGCGGGCAGCCGCCCGGTGCGCGGCAGCTCGAGCGTCAGCGTCGCCGGCCGCAGACCCGCCCAGCCGGCGTCGATCGAGTAGCGCAGCGCGAGGGGCGGCGCGGCCGGACGTGCGCCCCGCGCGGTCTCCGCCAGGGATGTCGGCGGCGGCGGGATGTCGAGGTCGCGCGCGTCCAACTGGACGGCGTCGGCGGCGGTCGTCTCGCGCCGCGCCTCGGCGGCGCGCAGGATCTCCGGCGGGGTGACGAGCAGCCGCTCCGGCGGGGCCAGCGGGATGGCCAGCGCGCGCTCCGCGACCTCGGCGGCGACCGCGGACGCCGGACGGCCGGCGACGTCTTCGCCGGCGATCAGGCGCGCGTCGGCGAGCGCCGGCGCCGATTCCCAGAGCCGCGCCAGGCGCAGCCAGTCCGGCCCGGTCTCGGCCCGCAGTCCCGCGAGATAGAGCGCGCGCCAGCCGTCGAAGGCGTCGAGCGCCGCGCCGATCTCCGCCATGCGCGGCGCATAGCGCCGCAGCGCGCGATGCGCGGCCAGCATGTCGTTGTCGCGCCAGAGCTCCAGCGCCATGCGCGCGTCGCCGCGCGCGAGCGCGCGCTCGAAGGCGAGCGCCAGCGGTCCCAGCGGATCGCTCCCGCCCGGCGGCTCGGGAAAGGGGTCGACGCCCGTCGCCGCCGCTTGCCGGCACCAGGGGCAGGGGCCCGTTTCGGGCAGAAAGTAATGGGACGGCGCCGCGGTGCAGGGGGCGAGGTCGGCCAGGGCGAGGCACAGCGCCTCCTGCCAGTCAGCGGCGTCGGGCCGGGCGGCGGGGTCGGCGCAGCCGTCCTCGAAGGCGCGGCGGAAGAGGGCGACCAGCCGGGGGTCCAGCGCCTCCAACGGGGCCCCGTTCTCCGGCGGGATCAGCCGCGCGCCGTGCCGGTGCGGCCAGTCGCCGGAGCGGATCAGCGCGTCGCGGCTCGGCGGTTCGCCGCCCCCGATCCACACGCCGCTCCAGGGGTGCCGGCCGAGCAGCAGTTGGAAGATCAGCGCCGCCAGCGCGAAGCGGTCGCTCGCCGCGGTGCGCGGCGTGCGCCCGAGCGGCTTGCCGATCAGTTCGGGCGCGGTGAAGCCCTCGCTGCCGACGGGGCAGGCGAAGACCGCGCGCCCGTCTGAACGCGGGTCCGGGATCTGCCAGGAATCGCAGTCGATCAGCGTCACCAGCGCCCGATCGTCCACCAGCACGTTGTCCGGCTTGAGGTCGCCGATCACCAGCCCCTGCTCGTGCAGCCGGCCGACGCAGAAGGCGAGGTTGGCCGCCACCGCGTGCAGGTAGCTCCAGTTGATCTCCGCCGCCTTGCGCCGTCGCAGTTTGGGCGAGGAGAGCGCGGTCAGACTGCGCGCGCCGGGCGCCTCCGGAGCGGCGACGCCGACGGCCCGTCCCGTTTCGTCCAGCAGCGCGTCCTCTGGCCAGGCGTAGGCGCGGTGGAATCCGCCGAGCGACGGGTCCGCCGGGGCCGCGGCGACGAGCGCGGCGATCTTCGCGATCCGCTCCGCGTCCAGCCGGTCCGGATGATAGAGCTTGGCGAGCAGCCCCGGCCGGTCTTCCAGCCGGTGGATCGCGGCCTCGCCGCCTTCGGCCAGCCGGTCGCCCAGCCGCACGGTCTCGCCGGATTTGTAGAGGGTGAGCCGCACCGGGCCGGACCCGCCGGTCACGCGCGGCCGAGCGGCCGCCAGCCGCCCAGCAGCAGGGTCACGTCGTCCTCGACCCGCGCCTGCAGCCGCTCCGAGCGCAGGAAGCTGCGAATGGCGTGATGCGCTTCGGCGTCGTCCGCCGTCTCCGCCATGAAGCGGTCGAGCGGCTGGAAGAACGGCGCGTGCGGCGCTTCCGCGCGATTCTCGATCGACACCGCGGTCAGCCCGTCGGTCGAGGCGCACAGGAAGCCGGCCGGACCGGTGCTGTGCGTCACCGTCGCGGCGTCTTCGGCGTCCGGGCTGGTGACGAAGACGGTCTCGTTCGCGTATTCGCCGCGCTGCGGCCGGCTCAGCAGGCGATAGACGCCCTCCGCCGTCCGGCCGACCAGCCAGCCGTCCCCCACCTGGAAGGCGGCCACGCCGCGCGGGCCGGCGGCGAAGACGAGCAGCGTCGTCGCGAAGGCGTCGACCGGCTGGCCGACGCTCTCAGCCTGGCGCGCGAGCGCCTCGCGCGCGGCGTCGAGCACGCCGTCGAACAGCGCGTCCGCACCGCCCGGCCCGCCGGCCGGATCGCCGCGCAGCCCGGAATCCTCCGCGAGCCGCGCCTCCAGCAGGTCGAGCGCCGCCGACACCGCGGCCTGCGCGCCGAGATGGCTGAACGCCGCGCCGCCCGCGCCGTCGGCCAGCGCGCCGACCAGCACATCGTTGCTTGGCTTGGCGAGGCGTCCGAAATCCTGGCACGGCGCGCCGAGCGCGCGATGCCGGGGGCCCTGGCTGGAATCGACGGCGGCGGTCCAGGCCATCGCCCTACACCCCCACCATCGCCCAGCCGTCGACGGGCGGCAGCGCCACGCGCTCCGCATCGACCCGGCTGACGGAGACCCGCCGCACGCTGGCGGAGAGCCACTGGAACAGGTCGCGGAACTTCAGCCCCTGCAGCATCAGGGGCGGCCGGTTGGGCGAGGCGATCTCGGACAGAATGCTCATGTCCGCGTCGCGCACCCCGACCGTGAAGAAGGAGAGGCGCCCCATCAGATCGGCGGCCTGGGCGTCCATCGCCGCCTGCTGCCAGGCGATCCCGTCGGTCGGCGCGCCGTCGGTGATGAGGAACATCCAGGGCCGATAATAGTGGACGCCGGCCCGGCGATAGACCCGCTTGCGGGCGTCCAGCATCTTGAGGCCGAGGTCGAGCGCGCCGCCCATCGGCGTCTTGCCGTAGGCGTCGAGTTGCGGGGCGATCAGATCGTCGACGGTGGCGAAATCGCGCACGAGGCGCACCTCGCCGCCGAAGGCGATGACGCAGAGCTCGACCCGAAGGCTCGCCGTCTCGTCCGCCAGGATCTGTTCGCGGAAGGCGGCGACGCCGGCGTTCAACTCCTCGATCGCCGCGCCGCGCATCGACGCCGACGCGTCCAGCAGCAGCACCACCGGGCAGCGGTTCTCGGGATTGTCGACGAATTCCGGCAGACCGCCGTCGCCGAACGCCAGGGTCATCGCGCGTCTCCGCCTCGTCGGCGCCGTCTCGAAGCCGCCGCCGGCGGGCCGCGCATTCGCCCCGCCGCGGGCCGGCTCCTAGGCCGCGCCGCGCGTCCGGATCGACCGTCCCCGTCTCACCCCAAGGACTCGTCCAGTCGCGGCGCAAGTACTGCACAAAATCCATGCAGTATCCATGCCATGCTACGCGCGCGAATCGCCCAGATCAAGGGCGCACGACTGGTCGACTATTGCGGCGCTGCGGCCGTCACCGGCAGGTCGATGGTTGCGCCGGCCGCATCGGTGACCGTGACGGTCACCGCACCGTCCGTCTGAGCGCCGGCCGCCGCGACGACATGGAAGACCCGGGCGTCGCCCCCGCCGGCGGTCGTGATTCCCTGACCCGTCGGCGCGTGGCTCAACGTGAAGGGCGGCTGACCGCCGGTGATCTCGACCGACGCCGCCGCCGGCGCGTCGTCCGTCGGCTGCAGGGTCAGGTCGGCGGCGCTCAATTGCAGCACGGCGCCGGCTGGGGCCGGGGCGGGAGGCGCTCCCTCGCCTCCTGCGTTCGCCTGCTGCTGCGTCTCCTGTTCGGGGGAGAGGTCGAGCACGACGACGATCGACTGGCCGCGCGAATCGAACAGCTCCAGCGTCACGTCCGGCAGCGCGCCCTCGGCCGGCTTGGCCGGGATCGTCACCGCGAAGGAGGCGCCGCCGCCATAGGTCACGCTCATCCCCGCCGGCGTCTGGCCGAGGATGCGATAGCCGTAGTTCATCTGCCCGCCCCTGACCGAGAGGGTGAAGACGCTTGCGGCCTCCCCGGGCGTGATCTGGAACCGGTTTTCGGCCGGCGTCTGCGGCGCTTCCTCGCCGTCGCCGGGCGGCGGCGCATCCGGGCGGTTCACCAGTTCGAAGGCGGGGATCGTGGCGCCTTCGACGTTGCACGGGGTCAGATCGACCGCCGGATCGAAATCGCTCGCGCCTTCGGCGCGCAGTGCGGCGTCGATCGTCGACTGATTGAGGGTTTCGGCGGCGTCGATCAACGCCTTCTGCTGCTCCACGCTCACCTGCAGGTCGGACAGGTCGGCCACCCCCAGTTCCACGCGGCGTTGATTCAGCGTCAGTCTGCTGTCGCGGTCCTCAGGTGCAAGGGCCAATACGGCCTCTTTGTCGCCAACCGCGTTCGGATCGGACGGCGCCGCCGCGGGCTCGGCCAATTGCAGCTCTTCTCCCGCCTTGAGGCGATCGGGCGGCGCGATCTCGCCCAAGCCGCCGAAGCCGCGGAACAGCGCCACCGTGTTGGCGACGCCCTGCGTGCCGGGATCGGCGTCCATGATCTTGTTGCGGACCTGAACGAAGACGCGGTCGACCGCGGCGACGACCTGCGAGGCGACGTCGGATTCCGCGTTCTCGACGCGCGCGACCGCGCGGCGCAAGGCGTTGGCCTCCGTGATCGCTGTGCCCGCTTCGTCGAGAAGTTGCGCGTAATTCTGCGCCAGCGCGTTCTGCGCCGCCTCGAGGTCGGTCGCGTAGGCCCGATAGGCCGCGACAGCCGCGCGCTCCCCGTCGGTCGCAGCGGCGGTTCCCTCCGCCGTCCCGCGACCGGCGATCGCCATCTCCAGCGCATTGGCGGCCGCGTCGATCGCTTGCGCCCCGTCGTTGCTGGCGTCGCGCGCCGCCTTCGCGGCGTTCGCGGCGGCGTCGGCCTGTTGCGACGCTTTGCGCGCCGCCTCGATCTTCGGTTGAAGATCGGCGATCGCCTCCTGTGCGCCTCGGGCCTCGGCGCTTCCTTCGGCGGCGGTCGAGAGAACGGTCTGCTGCCGAACCTCCTCCTCCTCAAGGACCCTCAGCTCCGTGGCGCGTTCGTTGGCTTCCGCGATCTTCTTCTCTGCGCTCGTGCGCAGGTTCTGCGCATGTGTCCGCGCCCTTTGGACCAGGCCGGCCGGATCGTCCTCGCGCTGGTCCGGCGGGAGCAGCGCCGACAGGTCGGCGGCCCGCGCGGCGACGGCTCCCGACGCCTCGGACAGCGCGGCGTCGCTGGCCGCCTTGGCCGTGGTGAGGCGCGCCGCCTCGGCGGCGAGCTCTTTCTTGAAGGTCGCGAGCGCGGCGAGGCTGCGCGCCGTCTTCAGGCGGGCCGTTTGCACGGGATCCATAGTATTGCGCAGGGTTGCGATCCCGCCGGCAAGGTCCGCGCCGGCGCTCTTGATCCGGTGCCCGGTGTTGAGCGGCGCCAGAACCCGGGTCTGGATGCAGCTCAAGGCGGCGTCGCCCTGTTCGTAGATCTGCTCGAAGGCCGGGTTGCCGTACAGATTGGCGGCGCCGAGCAGGGAGCCGCCGGCCAGACCGAAGCCCAGGATGTAGTCCTCGTGCGCGTCGAAGAGCGCGGAGGCGGCGGCCCCGACGGCGGCGCCGACGGCCCCGACGCCGGCCAAATTGCGGATCTGCGTCGGCTGGTCCGCGTAGCCGCGCATCCGCGTGCGCGCCACGTCGATATAGGCCATGGCCATGTCGAAGGTGTAGTCGGCCGGCTGCATGACCGTGCCCGCGTCCTTCGCCGCCTCGGCGGCGCGCAGGGACGGCGGGCTGGGTTTCGGATTGACCGTCACGCAGCCGCCCAGCGCGAAGGCCGCGCACAGGACGAGCGCGCGAAAGCGAAAACCGGTCCGAGCCGCCGGCCCGGACCGCACATGGCGATGCAGCATATCCCCTCTCCCCTCCTGTCGTGGGACGCGCTTCGAAGCCCCGGGCCTCCCCAAGCCCGGCGCGACGCCGAATCGCCGCACAGCCTCCGGTCGCGTCCCACACGCAAGAGGCACTCTAAACCATGCGGTTGTGAGGCGCCAGCTTTGGGAGAGTCGGGGCGTTCAGCCGCTCCAGGGCTCCATCGCGATGAAGCCCGGCTGCGCCTCGATCCGGGTCAGCCAGGCCTGCAAAGCCGGATAGGGCGCGCGGTCGATCCCGCCCTCCTCGCTCACCGAGCTGTAGGAATAGAGCGACAGGTCGGCGATCGTCGGGCCGTCTCCGACCAGCCAATCCTGCGCCTGCAGATGGCGGTCCATCAGGGCGAGCGCCGCGCGGCCCTTCTCGTGCAGCTCCTCCAACTGGGTTTTGCGCGCCTCCGTCATCTCGAGATGGTGCACCCAGAAGCGGGCGACGGCGATGGTGGGCTCGTGATTGTACTGCTCCCAGAACAGCCAGGAGAGGGTCTGGGCGCGCGCGAAGGGCTCGGTCGGCAGGAAGGGCGTTCCCTCGGCGAGATAGCACAGGATCGCGTTCGATTCCGCGAGACAGCGGCCGTCTTCGAGCTGCAGAAGCGGGATGCGGCCGTCGGGATTGAGGGCCAGGAACGCCGGCGTGCGCGTCTCGCCTTTGTGGATGTCCTTCAGGACGAGCTTGAAGTCCCGGCCGAGCAGGCTGAGCAGGTGGCGCACCTTGTGGCCGTTGCCGCTTTCCAGGCAGTCGTAGAGGGTCAGCATCATCAGGGCTCCCGGCGGGGCGAGGACGGCCGCAGCCTGCGGCGCGCCGCCGCCGTTCGACAAGTCAGAATTTCCGAGGCTTAGGCCAAGCGCATCTTGTGCGAAGGCCTTCGCCGATCCTACGGAATCGGCTAGCGTTCCCGAATGACCGAGCCGACGACGCCCGCGACTGACCCGGAAACAGACGCCCCCACCGCCGCCCCCTTGGAGGCGGCGGGACGGTGGTACCGGGGCTTCCAGCGCTTCCTGCTGAGCCGGCCGGACTACGCGCCCTTCGCGCAACTGCTGGGCGGACGCGACGCGCTGGCGCTCGATCCGTCCGCCTTGCGCACGCTGCACGGCAAGGGGATCGGGTATCTGCATTGGCGGCTCAACGGCGATTTGCGCCGCGCCTTCATCGGCGCGATCGACCGCTACGCCCGCGAGGCGCTGGGCGCCCGACCGCCCGCCGGGGCCGACGAGGCGGCGGCGGCCGACGCGGGCGCGGCGCTCGACGATCAGGGGTGGACGCGCCTGCCGCCGGTCGATCCCGGCGCGGTTCAGGCCGTGCGCGACTGGTTCGAGGCGGGCGGGCTGACCGCCCATCACGATGAAGGCGGCGGCCCCGACGATCCGCCGGAGCCGGCGGAGTCGCTGCGCAAACGCGCCAATCTCGGCAACGTGCCCCGGGCGCGGCTCTTCGAGACGCCGCATCTCCTGGATCTGGCCGCCGACCCGACCTGCCTGCAGGCCGCGCGGCGGCATCTGGGCGCGCCGCCTCTGCTGATCAACATCACCGCCTGGCGCTCCTTCGCCGGCGAGGGCGGGGCGAAGGAGGCGCGCGGCGCCCAGAACTTCCATTTCGATCTGGACGACTATCGCTTCTGCAAACTGTTCGTCTATCTGACGGACGTGGACGAGGAGGCGGGGCCGCACGTCTTCGTTCCCACCACCCACCGCCCGGACGTGATCGCCGCGCGCCGCCCGCCGGAGGGGACGGCGGAGCGGGACGCCTTCGACGCCTGGTACTTCAAGACCCTGCGCAAGGACCAGGCCGACGTGGTGCGCTGGTTGGGGATAGAGCCGGTCGAGCTGACCGGCCCCGCGGGCGCGCGGCTGATGGTGAACACCGAAGGAATCCATCGCGGCGCGCCGCCGGTCTCCAAGGATCGTTGGGTGCTGCAGTTCGTCTATGGCGTCTCGCCCTTCGCGCCCTGGGGCGATCGCTATTCCGCCCCGCCGGCGCCGGCCGGCGCCTACCCGCTGCAGCTGCTGTTCGGGTGAGGGGCGGGCGGGCTCCCGTCACAAAAGTTTAAGCCGCGCCCGGTAGGTCATAGGCTCTTTCCACAAGCCGAAGGCGCGCCATGAGGGCGGTCAGGGATCCGGTCAAGAGCATCCGGATACGCTACATCATCGGGCTCAGCGCGCTCGCCGTGCTGATCGTGGGCGCCCATCTGATTCTGGTGCGCACGACCGCTGAACGGCAGGAAGAGTACGGGCGCCTGATCCAGATGGCCGGCGATCAGACCGGCCTGATGAACCGCATCACCTTGTTCGCGAGCGAGATGCAGCGAGCGAACGTCCCCGAGGAGCACCGCGTCGCGCGGCAACAGATCGGCCGCGCCATCAGCCTCATGGCGAAGCGCCACGAGATGCTGGTGTCGGGCGATCCGGCGAGCGACCTGCCCCGGGTGGAGACGCCGCTGCTGCGGACGCTCTACTACGATCCGGGCTTCGGTCTGGACAAGGCGACGCGACGCTTTCTTGAGCATGCACGCGCCGTCTACGCGCATGAATTCGGAACGTTGCAGGACAACACGGCGTCCCTCGTCTATCTGCGCACCTACGGCCCCTACGTCCTCGAGACCCTGCTCAACGCCGCCGTCGACGAGTACGAACGCTTCGCCCGCACGGAGATGCAGCGCCTGAAGCGCTATCAGAAGATCGCCGTCGCCGCCGCGTTGCTGCTCTTGCTGATCGAGGCGTTCACCATCTTTCGCCCGTTGGAGCGGAAGGTTCGGGAGGCCTTCGAGGCGCTGGGCGACAAGAACCGGGACCTGGAAGAGGCGCGCATCGCCGCCGAACATGCGAACCGGGCGAAGAGCCGCTTCCTGTCGAACATAAGCCATGAGCTGCGCACCCCGCTGAACGCGATCCTCGGCTTCACGGAAGCCTTGCAGCAGGGCGTCTACGGCCGGCTGGGCTCCGAGCTTCAGCGAGCGCGGCTCGACGACGTGCATGCGGCCGCCGCCCACCTGCTTCACCTGGTCAACGACGTCCTGGAGTTGAACCAACTGGACAGCGGCGCCGTGGTTCTGGAGGAGAGCGCGTTCGACCCGGTCCACGTGATGCGTCAGGCGTCCTCGGTGCTCCAGACGCTGGCGGCGGAGCATGGCGTCGACCTGACCCTTGCCGCCCCGGACCCCCCGTTCATGCTGGTCGCGGACGAACGCCGGGTGCTGCAGATACTGCTCAATGTCATGAGCAACGCCGTGCGCTATAGCCCCTCCGGTGCGGAGGTGCGCGTCGCGGCCGGGCTGGCGCGCGACGGCCGCGCCTTCTTCCGGGTCGAGGACGACGGCCCTGGCATGACGGCTGAGGAGCGCGAGCTTGCGCTCAGCCGCTTCGGGCGCAGCGATGCAGCGCGGATTCGCTATCCGGACGGGGCCGGCCTCGGCCTTCCGATCAGCGCCGAACTGGCCGCGCGGCACGGCGGCGCCTTGGCGCTCGAGAGCGAGGAGGGGCGCGGCGTTCGCGTCACCGTCCTCTTCCCGGTTGATCGCGTGCGACCGGGCCCGTCCGAAGTGTCCGCCGTCGCCGAGTGACGCCGCGCCTGCGCCCCGCCTGCGTCCAGCGCGCAGGCGCGGCCGGCGCCGCGAGAACCGATGCGAAAAGGGCGGCGCCGCGGCGCCGCCCTTCCCAATGCGTTCGAGGAGCCGGCGGCTACGCCGTCTCGGTCTCGCCTTCGATCGCCTTGCGGGCGGTCTTGCCGTTGATGGCGACCTGGCGCGGCTTGGCCGCTTCCGGCACTTCGCGTTTCAGGGTCACGTGCAGCAACCCGTTCTCCAGCGTCGCGCCGTCGATCCGGATGTGATCGGCGAGGCTGAAGCGACGCTCGAAGGCGCGGGACGCGATGCCGCGATGCAGGAACTGACGCTCGGCCCGCTCGCCCGCCTCGTCCACCGTCTCGGTGATCCGGCCGGCGATGGTCAGCGTGTTCTCCTGGACCGTGACGTCGAGGTCGTCCTCGCCGAAGCCGGCCACCGCCATGGTGATGCGGTAGGCGTCGTCGTCCAGCTTCTCGATATTGTAGGGCGGATAGGACGGGGCCGCATCCTGCTGCATGCCGTCGAGCATGCGGGCCAGCCGGTCGAAGCCGACCGAGGTTCGGAACAGCGGAGACAGATCGTAGGTGCGCATGAGCTACCCTCCTTTCAGAAGCGATAACCGTCTCAAGCGGCCGCCCCGGATCACCCGGCGGCGGCCCGTTGGTCTGTCCGCGGCAAGGGGACCCGCTGATGGGCGTCCCGAAGTCCGTCGGACGGGAGGGATGTGGGAAAAGGCGGCGCGCCTTTCAAGAGGGCGACCGGGCGGGCGCCGGACGTGAAAACGAGGCGGGCGGCGCGCATGAAAAAAGGCGGCCGAAGCCGCCTCTTTCCGGGTCCGCCGCGCGGGGCGCGCGCGGACGCCCTCAGGTCTTCAGGCCGAAACTGGCGAAGCGCTTGTTGAAGCGCGCGAGCTGACCGCTCTCCATCAGGCGCGCCGGCCCGCCGGTCCAGGCCGGATGGGTCGAGGGGTCGATGTCGAGCTTCATGACGTCGCCTTCCTTGCCCCAGGTCGAATGGGTCTCGTAGGTCGTCCCGTCGGTGAGCTGCACCGTGATGCGGTGATAGTCGGGATGAATGTCGGCCTTCATGTCTCTTACTCCTTCATGGACGGAGGCCGCCGTCGGCGCAGAGCCTCCTATCGCATGGGGTTCATCGATTTCCAGCCGCGGTGTCTACAGAACCGCGGGCCCCGGCGCAACCGAAAAGCCGCCGGCGGGACGGGCGGGGGCGCCTCACTCCACCCACGCCCAGAGCGCGTCGCGGATGTCGTCGGCGCCGGCGGCGAGCATGACGAGGCGGTCGAAGCCGAGCGCGATGCCGGCGGCGTTCGGCGGCAGGGCGTCGACGGCCGCCAGAAAATCCTCGTCGATCGGCAGGCGGGTTCCGTAGAGCCTTTCTCTGAGCGCCATGTCGGCCTCGAAGCGGCGGCGTTGCACGGTCGCGTCGGCCAGCTCTCCGAAGGCGTTGGCGAGCTCGAGGCCGGCGATATAGAGCTCGAACCGCTCGGCCAGGCGCGGGTCGTCGGGCTTGGCGCGGCTCAAGGCCGCCATGGCGATCGGCCAGTCGGTCAGCACGGTCGGGACGGCGCGCCCCAGATGCGGCTCGATGCGCGCCTCGAAGAGGCGGAAGAAGAGATCCTCCCAGCGGTCGTCTTTCGCGGTGCGGACGCCCAGGCGCTGCGCCTCGGCCGCCAACGGCCCCGGGTCAGGGTCGAGCGGGTCGCCCGCCGTCGCGGCCGGCAGGTCGATGTCGGCCCAGCGCGCGAAGGCGTCCGCGACGCGCATGACCTCCCAGTCCGCGAAGGGGTCGCATTCGACGCCGCGGTGGGTCAGGCGTCGGGCGTCTGCGGCGTCCGCGGCGGCGCGCACGAGACCCTGACAATCCGCGATCAGGGCGTCCAGCGGCGCGTCCGCCCGGTACCACTCCAGCATCCGGAACTCGGGATGGTGCGTCGGCGACCCCTCCGCGTTGCGGAACACCGGCGCGAGTTGCCAGAGCCGCTCGAAGCCCGGCAGGCCGCGCCCGCCGGCGAGCAGCTTCTTCATCGCGAATTCCGGGCTGGTGTGCAGATAGCGCTCGGCGCCCGCGTCCGGCTCGGCCGCCGCGCCGTGCGCGCCGGGCGGCAGAAGGCGGGTTGCGAAGGCGGCCAGGTGCGGCTCCATCCCTGGGCTGAGTTGCAGCGCCGGCGTCTCGACCTCGGTGAAGTCTTTCGCCTCGAACCAGCCGCGCACCGCGCGCAGCAGCCGGCCGCGCGCGCGCAGCGCCGGCGCCCGGCGGGCCAGCGCGGCCGGGTCCCAGAAGCGGGCAGAGGAGGGAGGAGGCGTCACCGTCGGCTCCTTGCTGTCCCGGCCCGCCCGGCGCCGGCGCGCCCGCGGCTTGTCCGGGGACCTCGGCGGTGTTAGAGAAGCGCCGCTTTCGGGGCGGCCCGCGCCGCCTTGCTTCGCGCTTCTGCGGCGCCCCCTTTATCGAGCGAGTGGATCATGAAGGTCAACGCGATCAACCTGCGTCCCGGCAACGCCATCGAGGTAGACGGCAAGCTCCTGGTCGTCGTCAAGAACGAGATCAACCAGCCCGGCAAGGGGGCCGCGGTCGCCCAGGTCGAGGCGCGCGACGCGCGCACCGGCGTGAAGAGCAATTTCCGCTTCCGCACCCAGGAGCAGGTCGAGCGGGCCGAGCTGTTCGAGACGGATTACCAATATCTCTACGAGATGGACGGCGTCTATCACTTCATGAACCAGGAGACCTTCGACCAGCTCGAAGTGGCGGCCGACGTGATCGGCGATCCGAAGGACTTCCTGCAGGAGAACATGATCGTGCAGATCTCGACGCACGAGGGCGCGCCCCTCTCCGTCAGCCTGCCGCAGAAGGTGACGATGGAGGTGGTGGAGGCGGACCCGGTGGTGAAGGGCCAGACCCAGTCGTCTTCCTACAAGCCCGCGAAGCTCGAGAACGGTCGCTCGACCCTGGTGCCCCCGCACATCGAATCCGGCACCCGCATCGTCGTGATGACCGAGGACGGCTCCTACGTCGAGCGCGCCAAGGACTGACGCCGCGTCGCCAGGCCGCCGCCGGCCGTCTTCGCTTCCGCCCATTTCTCAAGCCACCGCCGGGACGGCCCCATGATCATTCGCTCCGCCACCATGAACGTCATGACCCGCGCCGCCCAGAAGGCGGGACGCGCGCTGGTGCGCGACTTCGGGGAGGTCGAACAGCTTCAGGTCTCCCGCAAGGGGCCGGCGGACTTCGTCTCGACCGCCGACAAGAAGGCGGAGAAGATCCTGCGCGACGAACTCCTCAAGGGTCGCCCCGATTACAGCCTCCTGATGGAGGAGAGCGGCGGTCATGAGGGCAAGGACCCGGACCGGCGGTTCATCGTCGATCCGCTCGACGGCACCACGAACTTCCTGCATGGGCTGCCGCACTGGGCCGTTTCGGTCGGGTATGAGGAGCGCGGCGAGCTGGTCGCCGGCGTGATTTTCGATCCGATCAAGGACGAGCTCTTCTGGGCCGAGCGTGGCAAGGGCGCCTATCTCAACGATCGCCGCATCCGCGTTTCGGGTCGCCGGCGCCTTTCGGACGCCGTGGTGGCGACCGGCATTCCCCATCTGGGCATCCAGGAGGGAGAGGGCCAGGCCCAGTTCCTGCGCCGGCTTGAGAAGGCGATGGCCTCCTGCGCCGGCGTGCGGCGCTGGGGGACGGCCTCGCTCGACCTCGCCTATGTGGCGGCGGGCCGCTACGACGCCTTCTGGGAGCGTGGGCTCAGCGCCTGGGACGTGGCCGCGGGCGTCGTCATCGTGCGCGAGGCGGGCGGCTTCGCGCTCGATTCCAAGGGCAAGACGTTCAAACTCGACGCGCCGGACATCCTGGCGGTGAACGATTCACTGCAGAAGCCGCTGGTCGACATGCTGCGCGCCGCCGGCTGACCGCTGTCGGCGCTGTCGGCGCAGTCGGCGCTGTCGGTGCTGTCGCCGCCGTCGCATAACCCTTTGCGCTCCGGGCGAATCGCAGGAGGGTTCGGGGCCGGTGAGACATCGGCTCTGCAACGGCGGTTGAGGGGCGGCGCGCCTCGGGGCTATGGTGTGCGCCGGGGCGAGGCGTCGGGACGCGAGCGCGGACAGCGTCTCTGGCGCGCATCGGACGGGCGAGGCATGGTCATTAGGGTGATACGAGAAATCGCAACGGAGGCGGCGGCCGCGGCGCGCGGCCTTGCGTCGGCAAGGCGTCTGCTCTTGGCCACGGCCGCGCTGAGCGTCGCCGGCTTCGCCGCATCGCCGGCTTCCGCGCAGAAGGCCTATTATCAGGGCCGTGCGGAGACCGATCAGACGGTGATCATCGACCTGTCGGTGCTCGACAAGCTCGGCGAGCCGCCGACCCTGCCGGGCATGCTGCGTCCGTCCGGGGAAGGGACGGCGCCGCCTGCGCCGCTTTCCTTGCGTCCCCAGCCCGCCACGCCGCAGCCCGCCGCGCCGCAGCCTGCTGCGCCGGAGCCGGCGCGTCCTCAACCTGCGACGCCGCAATCGGTTTCGCCCCAACCGGCGCCCCCCCAACCGGCTCCCCCCCAACCGGCTCCGGCCGACGCCGCCGGCGGCGAGGCCGTGGCGCTGCAGCCGCCGCCGGCCAGCGCGCCCGTCTCGCGTCTCAATGCGCCGGCGGTCGGGGAGCCGAGCGCCCCGGCGCCTGCGACGGACGCCGCCGCTGCGCCGCGTCCGGCCGCGCCGCCGCCCAAGCCCGAGATCGAGGCCGCCCCGCCGGCTCCGACCGCTGCTGAATCCCCCGCCGCGCCCCCCGCTACGCCCCCCGCTGCGCCCCCCGCCGCGCCCCCTGCCGCGCCCCCCGCTGCGGAGGCCCCGGAGCCTGCGCCTGAGGCGGCCCCGGAGCCTGCGGCCGCGCCCGAATCCGCTGGGCCGGAAGACGTGGCCGCCGCACCCGCGCCCGCGGCCGCGCCCGAACCCGCTCCCGAGCCGGCCGCGGAGCCGGAGCCGGAGCCGGAGCCCGCACAGGCGGCGGCGCCCGCGCCGGAGGCGGCGCCGGGCGCGCCGTCGGTCGACGTGCCGCTCCCCGCCATGGAAGAGCCGACCGCCGCACCGTCCGAGACGGCGGGGGCCGAGGATGCGCCGACGCAGGTGGCGGCCGTGGACCCCTCCATCGTGGTCGAGCGGGAGGAGGGTCTCTCCGTCCTGTTCGCCGAGAGCGCCCAGGATCTGCCGGCCGGCGCCGAGCCGGCGCTCGACGCCATCGCCGAGCGCATGCAGGCCGATCCGGATCTGCGGCTGCGTCTGCGCGGCTATGCGCAGGCCGAAGGCGACACCGCCAACCAGTCGCGCCGGGTCTCGCTGTTCCGGGCGCTGGCGGTGCGCACCTATCTGATGAAACGCGACGTCAGCAGCCGTCGCATGGACGTCCAGGCCCTGGGGGCGAACCTGCCCGGCGACGGCGGGTCCGCCAACCGGGTCGACGTCCTGCTGCAGCGCTGAGCGCCGGTCCGGTGGCCCTTCGCTCGGGTGAAGCAACGGCGCGCGGAGCCCGGCCCCGCGCGCCTGAAGGAGCGTCCATGAGCCGTCCCACCACCTTTCTGATCCGCATGGCCGTCTTCGTCCTGTTGGTGGCGATCGGCGTCTTTCTGATCTACCCGCAGCTCGAACAGGCCTTCTTCGCCAATGTCTTCATCAACGGCGTGATCCTGGGCGTGCTGCTGGTCGGCGTCGTCCACGCCTTCCGCACGGTGGCGCTGCTCAATCAGGAGGTGAACTGGATCGAGCGGTTCAAGCTCGGCCCCAGCGGGGTCGCCCCCTCGTCGAGCGCGCCGCCGCGCCTGATGGCGTCCGCCGCGACGCTGCTCTCCAGCCGGTCGAGCCGGACCGGCCAGCTTCAGCTCTCCGCCGGGGCCATGAAAACCCTGCTCGACGGCATTGCGACCCGGCTGGACGAAAGCCGCGAGATCGGCCGCTACATGGTGGGGCTGCTGGTCTTCCTGGGCCTGCTCGGCACCTTCTGGGGATTGCTGGATACGGTCAAAAGCGTCGGCGACGTGATCGGCGGCCTCGACCTCGCCGGCGGCGAGGCGGCCGGCGCCTTCGGCGAGTTGAAGCAGGGGCTGCAGAGCCCGCTCGCCGGCATGGGCACGGCCTTCAGCTCCTCGCTCTTCGGTCTCGCCGGCTCACTGGTGCTGGGCTTCCTGACGCTTCAGGCGGGGCAGGCGCAGAACCGCTTCTACAACGATCTGGAGGAATGGCTGTCCAGCCTGACCCGGCTTTCGTCCGGCGCCATCTCCGGCGACGGGGATCAGTCGGTGCCCGCCTACATCCAGGCGCTGCTGGAGCAGACGGCCGACAGCCTGGAGAACCTGCAGCGCACCATGGCGCGGGCGGAGGAGAACCGCGCCTCCAGCCAGGGCGACATGCGCCAGCTCGGCGACAAGCTCTCGGCGCTGACCGACGCGATGAAGACCGAGCAGGATCTGATGCTGCGCCTCGCCGAAGGCCAGATGGAGCTGAAAGGCGTGCTGGAGCGTCTGGCCAAGGCGACGGAGCACGCCGGCGGCACGGACGACGGCCAGATGCGCCAGCACATCCGCAATGTCGACGCCCATCTGGCGCGCCTGCTTGAGGAGCTGCCGCGCGGCCGCAACGAGATGGTGCAGGAGGTGCGCGGCGAAATCCGACTGCTGGCCCGCACGCTCGCCGCGATCGCCCAGGGGCGCGCGCCGGACGGTGCGGGCGGGGGCGGGGCCGGCGGCGGCGCGCCGCGGGACGGCTGACGATGGCCTGCGGCGCGATCGTCACCGGGCGGGGGCGCTAGGCCATGGCGCTCGCGCGCAGAGACAGGGGCAATCAGGACATCTGGCCCGGCTTCGTCGACGCGCTGGCGACGTTGCTCATGGTCATCATCTTCCTGTTGATGATCTTCGTCGTCTCGCAGCTCTATCTGAACGAGGCGCTGGTCGGACGCGACCGGGCGCTCGACCGGCTGAACGACCGGATCACCGAACTCTCCAACACGCTCGCGCTGGAGCGCGAGGCGAACGACGATCTGCGCAGCACGATCGAGCGGCTGTCGGCGGATCTGCGCGCCTCGGTGGCGAGCCGCGACGCGATGCAGGCGCGGCTCTCGGGGCTGGAGGGCGAGAACGCGGCTCTGCGCGCGGACGTGGCCGGCGCGCAGGGCGAGATCGACAAGGTCGCCGCCGATCTGGAGGACGCCTACAAGGTGATCGAGGCGAGCCAGGAGAAGATCGGCCTGCAACTGCGCGAGATCGCCGCGCTGGAGGACCGGGTCGAGGCGCTGCGCGCGCTGGAGGAGGAGCTGAAGCAGGATCTGGCGCAGAAGGACCTCACGCTCGACGAGGAGCGCGAGAAGCTGATCGAAAGCCAGGCGGAGGTCGCGCTCCTCAACCGCCGCCTGCGCGAGCTGAACCGCCAGATCGCCAGCCTGAACCAGGCGCTCGAAGCCTCGGAGGCGCGCGACGCCGCCGCCCAGGCGCAGATCGCGGATCTCGGCCGCCGGCTCAATGTGGCGCTGGCCTCCAAGGTGCAGGAGCTGGCGCGCTATCGCTCCGAATTCTTCGGCCGGCTGCGCGAGATTCTGGGCGACCGGCAGAACATCCAGATCGTCGGCGACCGCTTCGTCTTCCAGTCCGAGGTGCTGTTCGATCAGGGCTCGGCCGACCTGGGCGTGGCCGGCAAGTTCCAACTCCTGCAGTTCGCCCGCACGCTGAACGAGATCGCCGGCGAGATCCCCGGCGAGATCAACTGGATCCTGCGCGTCGACGGCCACACCGACCGGGTGCCGATCGCCACCGCGCGCTTCCCCAGCAATTGGGAGCTCTCGACCGCGCGCGCCATCTCGGTGGTGAAGTTCCTGATCGAGCAAGGCGTGCCCGCCGACCGCCTCGCCGCCACCGGCTTCGCCGATCAGCAGCCCCTCGACGCCCGCAACGTCCCCGAGGCCTACCAGCGCAACCGGCGGATCGAAATGAAGCTGGATCAGCTATAAATGTTCTGATTTCTCGGGAGCAGGTCTGCCCAGACGTTTTTTGTTCTTGACGAACTCGACTGTACGCCCGAACTTGGTGTTTCCAATACACCACAGGTTCGCCTGAAATCAGGCGCTCGAAGACAAGCAGGCGTCATTCAGCGCGTGCGGCAGGCAGGACGGCCCCGACCTCTCGGTTCGGGGCCTTTTCTTTTTCGGGACCGGCGGACGCGGAGCGCGGACGCGATCGGCTACGGGACGGCGCACAGCGGGCGCCGGTCGGCGTCTCTGTCCAGACGGCGCCGGCGCGTCACTCGTCCGCTGCCGCTCCGCGCTCCGCCGGCGTCAGGCGCCGCGCAGGCTGCGCAAATAGGTCTCGCAGGGCGAATAGATCGCGCCCGTGGCGGGGCGGCCGGCGTGGCTGTCGCGCCAGCAATCGGCGGCGGACTGTGCGACATTGCCCAGCATGTCGTGCAGGCCGAAAGGATTGGGCGGGAAGGAGCCGGTCGGCGCCAGGCCGCGCCAGTCCTCCCCCGGGCAGCCGCGGCAGTTGACCGCGCCCGGCGGGATGGGCGGGCCGTCCCGAGCCCCGGGGCGCGCCCGGGCCCGCCCGCCGCCGGGCGCCGCCGCGTCGGCCGCGCCCCACCAGCGCGGGCCCGGGACGCCGCCGGAGGCGGCCCATTCCCACTCCGCCTCGCTGGGCAGCCGGTAGGCGCGGCCGGTCTTGCCGGTCAGCCAGGCGAGATAGAGCCGGAAATTGTTGACCGAGATCAGAGTGATCGGGAAGCGCTCCCGATCCGCGCGGGCGTCGAACCAGGCGCGGTCGCGCCGGGCCATGCAGGCGCCGGCGGCGACGCAGGCCTCGTACTCGCCGATCGTGACCTCCAACCGGCCGAGTGCGAAGGGCGCCGCGATGGTCACCGCCGTCGCCGGCGCCTCGTCCGCGCGCCCGTCGTCGCGGCCCATGACGAAGCGCCCGGCGGGAATGACGACCATCTCCGGACAGACCGGGCAGTCCCGGAACCGATCCCCGGGCGTCAGCGGCTCGGCCCCCTCCGCCCGCGCCGCGCCCGCCGCCGCAGCGAGCACGTCCAGCACCAGGGCGGCGCCCAGCGCCGCCGCGGCGGCTCGCCTGGTGGTCCTGGTGCGCCGTTGCATCGCGTGGCCCCCCGTC
>JANSXE010000029.1 GCA_024743195.1 Alphaproteobacteria bacterium
TACTAGCGCAGGCAGCAAAAGGCGATGATGGCGAAGCCTGGCTTTTGATGCCTGCAGCGGGATTTCATTCCTCATTTTCAATCGTAGATTTTTACCCAGCTTGTGTGTAGCCATTGTTATGGGTTGCCGCTTTATTCTTTTACCCGTTTCAAAAAAGGGCCCATTTCAAATTCTGGACCATCCAAAAGGCGGCTGTTCAATCTTTTCAAGCGATCTTAATTTACTGATTTTCAATTGATTCAAATTCAAAATCTTGATTCTTCAATTTGATGGTTTCAAATCCCAAATCAACCAAAAATCGGACGACAATCAACCTATTTCAGGATTCTGATCTCAATTTCCAGAAGATTCAACCTGATTTTTGATCTCTGATTTAATCAATTCGATTTCCCAGATTTATCAAAATCAGTTTCAGGTTCTTCAAATCCTGAGTTTTTGATCTCAAATTGATTCAATCAACGGTTTCCTGTTCAAAATTTACAGATTCCCAATTTCCAAATTCTGTTCTTGGACGAGATTCAAATTCCTGATTTCTATTTCAAAAGCCGCCTAAACTCAAACTCCTTCTGAAAAAACCAATCTCATTTTTCAAGATGGGCCCGGTTAATCTTAAGCATCCAAATTTTTCGTTTTTTGTCCGATTAACCGTAAAGAATACGAAACTCGACAGGACCTTTACCCGCCGTTTCAAAACTTCAATTACTCGATTTGGAACTCAAGTTCTTGATTTCCGGACAATTTCCCGATTCTGAATTTTCATTTTTGAGGCGGGACAATTCATATTTTCAATTCCATAGAATACCAATTCTCATGCGGTACCCCATAACGGCCCGGCTACGTGCCGTGCCGGACTCTAAATTTACAATTTTCGTCTTAATTCACAAATGCTAGCGCAGGCAGCAAAAGACGATCTTGGCGAAGCCTGGCTTTTGCTGCCTGCGCGGGTTTTCCAATCTCTATTTTCCTCTCGAAGAATTTTACCGGCATGGCATGTAGCCATTGTTAGGCACAGTTTGATCATCATTCATTTTACTTGATTATTTAAAGCTGGGACAAATAATTGACCTCTCTTTATTCCCTTCGAAATCAAACCAGGCTGTTTTTCATTTTCTGGTTGGATTAAATTCTTGCAGTCATAATCATTTCTTTCTTCAAAATTCACATTACCATTTTTGTATAGGAATCGACCATCAAAAAATGTTAAATAAGCATTGGGGACTTCTTTCTTGCTTAGGATACTATTTGTTATCTTCTTTCTGATGTTGACTCTATCATCTATGGTTTGTGTGTGTTCCCAAACTATGAAGCTATATAAATCAAAATCACTTTCCAGTTGTCCGGTATGATCTGAACCTAAGACCATATTTCTCATCAAGTCATTTGAATCAAAATCAAACTCTCCTAGCCTTACAACAGATCCATACTTTCCATTAATTTCAGTACTGCAAATAGTATAATTATCGCTAAATCCAAATTCAAAAATAAAGTACGATGTTTCTCCAAATTCAAAACCAGATATCTCTTTATTTACACTATTTTCGCTGAACATTCTATGTTTATCAACTAGCTTATAGCGCAGGTCTCCCTTTGAATTGATATAAATCGATATATTGTTGGTCTCATCGTCTTTTCCAAGGGATAGAATGTAATTACTATTTTGCGTATTTTTTATATTTGCAACTATATGGATTGTTATCCCCGGTAAACCTTCGTACTCCCCTAAAGCTTTCAGTTTATCAAATTCCAATTGCCTCAATACATCGTCATACGTAAGTATTGATGCTTTTTTAGAAAGTCGACCTAATATCCTTTCTAATTCGTATCGATCTAGACCTAAGTCTCTTCCTATCACTAATTTATAATCAATTGCAGAAGGAATATAGATATTATAATCGCTAGAAAAATTCTTTCGATTTTTATTATCATTAAAAAATTCAGAATATTCAGTACACTGTTCTAAATATTCGTATACCTTTGAATAAAAAGTATTTCTGCGTTCCTTATTTTTCAATATTCTTTCATATGGAAGTTTCAATTCAAAAATCTCCCATATTCCCGATAATTTTTTCACTATAAAATCTGGAAAATAATTTTTCCCGTCAAAATCCGTCAGCTTAGGTTGAGAAATACTTTGGATATAATTCATTGACTTTAAAGCAACCGGATGCTCTTCAAACCATTTTTGATATTTATCTTCGTTATTCGAATCTTCTGATAAGAGACTCTTCAGCTCAGATATCGCTCTTTCATACTGCGATCTAATTTTTATCATTTCTATTTATTCTTCTTTAGAGAATTATAATTGTGCCTAACGGTCTCGGCTAAACGCCGTGACCAGCTTTTGCTGGGCATGGACGTTTTAGCCATTGTTCTGCCCAGTTTTCTTTTTTATTTAACTCCACCAAAATACTTCTGAAATATAAAAGTATTTGGTTGTTGTTTTTATCAGGAAAGAAAGTTCATCTTCCCTAAAGACTAAATTTATTTCAAGATTTTTATCACCTTCCATTTCCAATTCTTGGATACTGTTTTTAGCCCAATCAGTTCTAAACCTGTTCATCATTCCACCATAAGTAAAAGGTAAAAATAATGTTTCAAAAAGAAAAGTATTGTCCCAATCTAATTCTATTCCGACTTTTAGAAGAAATTCTTCAATTGTCTTTTCTTTATCTATTGAAGTATAAAAATAAAAATTGCAGGGTTGAGCAATTATCTTTTTTAATTCTATAATTTCATATGAATTTAATTTTAAGTCTGATTCTTTCAAAAGCTTGTTGATATCGAAATTAGAATTGTAATTTTTTCTAATCCGAAAATTATTTGTCATTCTTGCCTCAATTCTATTCTGTATTAAATTGAATTCATCAGAATTAAAGGCTTCACATTCTATAAAGTCAATATTTTCAACTTGGCAGATTAAATTTCTGAGTAAGAATATAAACCCAGTCGTTTGGGCTGTACTAACAAATTCACCTCTTGTATCTTTATATCCACATTTAATTAACTCTTCTGAATTTGAATAAATCCAAATATGAGTAAAGTTTTCCTCATTTTTTGAAGTTATCTGAATCTTATAAATATCTCCTTGATAACTAAAGTTAAATAATCCTTCTTCGATTCGATTTACTTTTTGGGGAAAGATTATAGCTTGAATCATATTTGTCATCCAATCGGGATTTTTGTAATAATCCAAGTATAAACCTCCAATCTTTTTCATGCTTTTGATTTCTTTTTTCTTAATTGGGCAGAACGGCCCGGGCTACCCGCAGGCCCGGATTCTTGAAATTAATCTTTTCATCCCATTTCACCAAAATAGCGCAGGCAGCAAAAGGCAAAACTGCCGAAGCCCGGCTTTTGCTGTCTGCGCGGACTCTCTTTCTCTTTTTTCATTTTCAGGATTTTACCGGGCTTGTCGGGTAGCCAATGTTCACAGCATTCGCGTTTTATCCCTTTTTTACAAAACAAGCGGCCATCTCTCTATTTTCGAAGA
>JANSXE010000010.1 GCA_024743195.1 Alphaproteobacteria bacterium
GAGCGCCCAATAGCCGGCGGCGATGTTGGGCCCGCCCGCATGGATCAACGCCCGGCGGTAGAGGGCCTCGGCGCGCTCCGGGTCGTAGGCGCCGCAGGCGGGGTTCGCGAAATGCCGGGCGGCGAAATAGTCGTACCCGTCATCCACGACGCCCGCCTCGACCTGACCGGCCGAGCGCTCGTAACAGCCCGGCCCGGCCATGGCCGGGGCCGCTGCGACCCCGACCCCGAGACCGAGCGCGGTCGCGCATGCGGCGAAAGCGGCGAAAGCGGCGAGGAGCGGGCGACCGCGGCGTCTCATCCTGCAACGATAGCGCGCATCGCGTGCGGGCGGCAAGCGACGGTCGAAGGGCGCTTGGGGTCCGGGCGCCGGACGCGGGGGCGGCGCTATTCCAGCAGCACGGCCGTGCCGTTGGCGACGACCATCAGCATGCCGTTGGTCTCGCCCATCACCTCATAGTCGAGATCGACCGCCACGACGGCGTTGGCGCCCAGGTCCTCCGCCTTCTCGCGCAGCTGGTCGAGCGCCATCTCCTTGGCGTCGGCCAGCACCTTCTCGTAGGAGCCGGACCGGCCGCCGACGATGTCCCGGATGCCGGCGAAGAAATCCTTGAACACGTTGGCGCCCAGGATGGTCTCGCCGCTGACGATGCCCTTGTAGTCCAGAATGCGCCGTCCCTCGACGCCGTCGGTGGTGGTCAGGATCATGATGCGCTGTCTCCCCGAATGCGGTCCCTCGATGCTGGCGGGCGCGCGGCCCGGGCGATAGTGTGGCGAAAGCCGAAGCGAAAGGCCAGCGGCCCAACGGGCTGGCGCCGCCGCGCGCGGGAGAGAGCATGACGGACCCTTCGAGCGAGCCCGCGACCCCGCCCCGGACTGGCGATGCGCCCCGGACTGGCGACCCGCCGCGCTCCGGCGATCCGCCCCGCCCCGGCGATCCGCCCCACCCCGGCGACCCGCCCCGCCCCGGCGACCCCGACGGGCCGGCGCGCGCGCGGCCGGCCGCCGTGATCGGCTGGTGCCTCTATGACTGGGCCAACTCCGCCTTCCCGACGCTGATCGCCACCTTCGTCTTCGCCGCCTATTTCACCCAGGCCATCGCCGAGACGCCGGAGCAGGGCACGGCGCTGTGGGGCCTGATGACGGGGCTCTCCGCCTTCGCCGTCGCGCTGCTCGCCCCGGCGCTTGGCGCGATTGCGGATTTCGGCGGGCGGCGCAAGCCGTGGCTCGCCTGGCTGACCGCGCTGACGGCGCTCGCGACCGGGCTCCTGTGGTTCGCCAAGCCGTCGGCGGACTGGACGCTCTACGCGCTCCTTTTCGCCGGCCTCGCCACCATCGGGTTCGAGCTCGGCATGGTCTTCTACAACGCCATGCTGCCCAGCGTCGCGCCCAAGGCGATGATGGGACGGGTCTCGGGCTGGGGCTGGGGGCTGGGCTACGCCGGCGGGCTGGCGGCGCTGGGGGTCTGCTTCGTCGGCTTCGTCGGCGCGGAGGAGCCCTGGTTCGGCGTCGGCCGGGAGGAGGCGGCGCATGTCCGCGCGGTGCCGGTGGTGGCCGCGGTCTGGATCGCCCTCTTCTGCCTGCCGATCTTCTTCCTGACCCCGGACCGGCCGGCCGCGGCGGGGCTGCCGATGCGCCGGGCGGTGGGGGCGGGCCTCAAGGCGCTCTGGACCACGCTGAAACGCATCCGGGAGTACCGCACCATCGCGCGCTTCCTGCTGGCGCGCATGCTCTATACCGACGGGCTGAACACGCTGTTCGCCTTCGGCGGCATCTACGCCGCCGGGACCTTCGGCATGGCGCAGGAGGAGGTGCTGATCTTCGGCGCCAGCCTGAACGTCACCGCCGGGCTGGGCGCGGTGCTGTTCGCCTTCCTGGACGACCGCTGGGGGCCGAAGCCGGTGATCCTGATCTCGGTCGGCGCGATCACGCTTCTGGGCGCCGGCATGCTGGTGGTGGAGGACAAGGCGGTCTTCTGGGCGCTCGGCCTGGGGCTCGGCGCCTTCCTGGGCCCGGCGCAGGCGGCCAGCCGCTCGCTGATGGCGCATCTGGCGCCGGCCGAGCTGCGCACCGAGTTCTTCGGCCTCTACGCGCTCTCCGGCAAGGCGACGGCCTTCCTCGGGCCCTTGCTGCTCGGCTGGGTGACGGCGATGGCGGCCAGCCAGCGCGCCGGCATGGCGACCATCCTGATCTTCCTGATCGCGGGGCTGGTGCTGCTCTGGCCCCTCAAGGCGGGGACCAAGGCGCGGGGAAAGGCGGGGTCGGAAACCGCGGACGGCGGCTGAGGCGGCCGCGCCGCTTCCGGGCCACGGCGCCCTGAGAAAAAGTGCTATGTCGCCGTATTCGTCGCTAGTCGTAGGTCCTTCTTTCACCGCGTCTCCCGTCGTCCCGGACGGCCGCTAGGCCGATCCGGGACCCAGGAGCACCAGTCGCCAACCGCCGTTCATGCTTGAGCGGTTGCTGCCTGTTCGAAAATAGTATTGTGTCCCCGTTTTTGAAAATAGTATTGTGTCCCCGTTTTTTGGTTGCTGCCTGTTCGAAAATAGTATTGTGTCCCCGTTTTTTGACAAAACGGGGGACAAAACGGGGACACAATACTTTGGGACAAAACGGGGACACAATACTTTTTTCTACATGTCACAGGCGTCAAAACCGGGGACAGTCAAAACCGGGGACACAATACTTTTTTCTGTGCTGGCGCTACATGTCACAGGCGTGCGAAGCGCCGCCTCAGGCGATCACGGCGAGGTCGAGCGGTCGGTCGACGCCGGCGACGCGGGACGCCGGGCAGGCGCGCACCGGCGCGCCGGTCCAGCCCTGGGCGCGGGCGGTCGCAAGCGTCTCGGCGTCGCACAGGGCCCGGCAGGCCTCGACCTTGGTGTGTTTCTCCAGCTTCGCGGTCAGGTTCACCGCCTCGCCGACGAGGGTGTAGTCGAGCCGCTCCCCGCGGCCGATGGCGCCGACGGTGAGATCGCCCGTCGCCAGCGCCACGCCGACGCGCACCGGGTCCCGGCCCTCGGCCGCGCGCTCGGCGTTCCAGCCGTCGATGGCGGCGAGGATGGCGCAGGCCGCGTCGAGCGCCCGGGCGGCGTAGGCGTCCACCGTCTTGGAGGCGCCGAAGGTCGCCAGCACGCCGTCGCCGAAGACCCGGTCGACGGTGCCGCCATGGCCCTCGATCACCGCCGCCATGCGGTCCTGATAGTCGTTCAGGAGCCCGATCAGCTCGCCCGCCGAGAGCGCGTCCGACAGCGGCGTGAAGCCGCGGATGTCGACCGTCAGCACGGTGCAGCGCACCTGATCGGCCGCGCCGGCGGCCACGGTCCCGTCGGCGGCGGTGATGCGCGCCGCCACCTCGGCCGGGAAATAGCGCGAGAGCTCGTACTTCGCGCTCTCCTCCGCCATCGCCCGATGCAGCAGCGCCCGGCCGCGCATCAGCGCCAGGGTCAGGATGAGCGTCACGACGAGGATGGTGATGATCTTGTCGAACTCGCCCCCCAGCAGCACCGTGTTGGAGGTCAAGTATTCGACATAGTCGCGGGTCAGCGGCATTTCGCCCGCATCGACGATCAGCGCATAGGCGACGAGACAGCCCCATCCGACCGCCGCGGCCAGCCCGGTGCGCAGCACGTAGCGGGGCTCGAAGCGCAAGGCCCTGAGCGCGATGAAGATAAAGAGATAGAGCATCGTCGGCGCTTTCAGATAGAAGGGCGGCGGCTGCTCGTATTGCAGGTGGAACGACCAGATGAGCGTTAGCAGCAGGGCCAGATCGACGAAGCCCGACAGCCCCAGATACCAGTCCGGCAAGGAAATCCGGTAGCTGAGCGCGAGCCGCACGAGCGTGAAGAGCAGATAGAGGCCGAGCGCGACCGGGACCAGCGAGGCGAAGTCGCTCATGATGTCGGTGGTCGGCGCGATCAGATAGAGCGCCCCGAAGGTCGTCACCACGCCGAGCTGGATCCAGGAGATCAGCCGCTCGCTCTCGTCCTCCTGGGCGCGGATCGCCGCGCGCGCGCGCTCCGGCATCCGGGCGGCGTCGTCCTCGGTCGTGACCAGCAGGCGGAGCGCGTTTCGCATCGCCCCGCCATATGGGGCGCCGGCGGCCCCGCGTCTCCTCACATCGGGCGGGCCGGCCATCACGTTTCGGGGAGCGCGTCGGTGGACGTCGGGGCGGTGGACGTCGGGGCGGCGGCCGTCGCAGGCGGCAGGCGTTCGAGCCATAGCGCGCCCTCGGCCGCGCCCGGGGCGTGCGGCAGCCGGCCCGCGACGCCCGCCGCCACCCGCCCGGAGAGCCGCGTCGCCGCCCAGTGCGAGCTCCACGCCACGCGCCAGCCGCCGCCGGCCAGCAGCGCGGCGGCGACCGTCTGCTCGTTGTAGCCGCGCCACGCCCAGCCCGCCGGATAGGGGTCCGGCAGGAAGATGTCGTGGATCGCCAGAAAGGCGCCCGCCGGCAGCGCCGGGATCGCGCGCCCGACCAGCCAGTCGACGTCGGAGCCCGGCATCGCGACATGGCTGGAATCGATCGCCAGCACGTCGCCCGGCGCGAGGTTCGCGAACAGCGCCGGATCGGCGTCCTGCACCACGCGGCGGTGCAGCGTCACGCCCGGCAGGGCGCTCAGATCCGCGCGCGGGGCCGGATCGACGGCGTCGATCCGCGTGCGCGCCGGATCGGCGGCGGCCGCGAAGAAGCGCGTCGAATGGCCGGAGCCGACCTCGAGGATGCGCGCCGGCGCGAGCCGCCGGGTCAGGCAGAAGGCCGCGAGACCGTCGAGCCGCGGGTACCAGCCCTGCTCCCACCGGGGCGCGGGCGGCGCGGCGCCGCGGAAGGCCAGCAGCGCCTCCGCCTCCGCGTCGGCCGCGTCCAACAGGGCGCGCATCGCCGGCTCCGCCGCCTCGAACAGCGGGGCGAGGGCGGGATAGCCGGCGGCGTGCGCCGCGCCGCCCGTCGTTTCGCCGGCGTATCGATAGGGGATGAACCAACCGCGCGGCTTCGCGCCGGTCAGCGTGGCGAGCCCCATCGCGAGCCGCCGCAGCCGCTTGCCGAGCCGCGGACCGGGCGCGTCCCGGGTCGGGGCGGCGGCGCTCACGCCTCCAGCACCATGCCTTCGCGGGCGGTCACCGTGCCCGGGCGCGCCTCGGCCGCGGCCTCGGCGATCTCGTCCATGCGCTCGTCATTGTGGCTCGGCTCGTGATGGAACAGCACCAGGGTCTTCACGCCGGCGGCGTCGGCGACGCGGCAGCCCTCCTCCCAGGTGCTGTGGCCGAAGCCGCGATAGCGCGGATACTCCGCATCGGTGTAGGTGGCGTCGTAAACCATCAGCTCGGCGTCGCGCACCAGCTCGACCACGGTCTCGTCGCGGCGCCCCTCGAAATGCTCGGTGTCGGTGATGTAGCAGATGGCGCGGCCGTCGAACTCGATCCGGTAGCCGACGGCCGAGTTCGGGTGGTTCAAGGGCGCGGTGCGCAGCGTGACCCCCGGCGCCGGGTTGAGGACATCCCCCGCCTCGAAGTCGGTGAAGCTGACATTGGCGCGGAAGGTCTCCGGCGGCACGGGAAAGAGCGGCGCCTGCATCATGTCCTTCAGGACCCCGTGCAGCGTCCGGTCCGGCAGCAGATGGCCGGCGTGCAGCCGCGAGGTGAAGCCCGGAATGTGAAAGGGCGCGAAGAAGGGCAGGCCGATGATGTGGTCCAGATGCGTGTGCGTCAGATAGAGGTCGACCTCCTGCGGGCCCTCCTGCGCCATCGCCTGGCCCAGCTTGCGCAGGCCGGTGCCGGCGTCGAAGATCAGCCGCCGGTCGCCGCACATCACCTCCAGGCAGGAGGTGTTGCCGCCATAGCGCAGCGTCTCCGGCCCGGCGCAGGCGATGCTGCCGCGCGTGCCCCAGAAGCGCACGGTGAAGGCGGTAGACCCGCCGTCCTGCATCCCTTCATCCGCCATCGCCGCCCCGCTCTTCCGCCCGGGTCCGCGCGCCCGCCTGTCCCGGCCGCTCCCGTCCGCGCCTCGCCGCATGGGCGCGCGCGGCCAAGGCCGCGGGCGACAAGGGCGCGGGCGAATGCTATAGGGCGCAGCGCGGCCTGCCAATCGCCGCGCGCGTCCCGGCGCGGATCTCCGCCGGGCGCTTCCCACAGCCCTTTTTCGGATTCGCAGGACCTATGGCGCATCCTTCCGGCCGCACCCAATGGGGCGGGGTTCTCTTCGGCCTCGCCGTCGCCGTGCTCGGCGCCTATCAGCAGCTCAAGCTGCCGCCCGTCCTGCCGGAGATGCTGGACGTCTTCGGCTATCCGAAACTGCTCGCCGGCGCCTTCATGTCGGTCTTCGCGGTCGCCGGGCTGGCGCTGTCGCTCAAGGTCGGGCGGCTGATGCAGCTGCAGGGGACCCCGCGCTTCCTCGGCGCGGCGGCGGGACTGGCGATCCTGGGCTCGCTCCTGATCCTGGCGGCGCCGGGCTCGGGCTGGACGGTGCTGGCCGGGCGGGCGCTGGAAGGGACGGCGATGGCGGTGCTGGCCGTCGCCGGGCCGACCATCATGACCCGCAATGTGGGCCCGCATCATCTGCCGGTCGCGGCCGCGCTGGCGGCGACCTGGATCCCGCTCGGCGGGCTGCTGGCGAGCGCGGTCGCGCGGACGACCGACGCGCTCGTGCCGGGCTCGGCCCTGTGGCCGGCGGTGTTCTGGGCGGGGATCGGGTTTTCGGCGCTGGTGGCGCTCGGCGCCTGGCGGCTGTCGCGGCCGGGCTCGGCGATCGACCTGAAGGCCCCGGTGCCGCAGCAGGCGGCGTTGGCGCCCGATCCGGCGCGGCGCACGGCCTTGATCCTGGCCGGCCTGTGCTTCTTCTTCTGGGCGACGCAGAACATGGCGGTGCTGACCTGGCTGCCGGCCTATCTGGCGGAGCGCTGGGGCCTGGACGGCGGCGACGCGGCCGCGCTCTACGCCCTGCCGATCGCCATGGTCGCGCTGTTCAATCTGGTCGCGATCCCGCTTCTCAAGTGGGGCTGGGGGCTGGCGCGGCTGCTCGCCGTCGCGCTGGTCGGGCAGGCCGCGCTGTTCGCGCTGGTCGCGGCGACGCCGATCGCCGAGGACGCCGTGGTTGGGATCGCCCTGCTGGCGCTCTACGGCGCGTTGGCGGGCGTGACGCCGACCTGCCTCTACGGCCTGCCGGCGGCGATCCTGGGCGGCGCGCGCACCGGCGCCGGGGCCTTCGGCGTGCTGATGACGGGCCGCAACATGGGGGTGTTGAGCGGGCCGCTGATGGCCGCGGCCCTGATCCAAGGCGCGCTGTTCGCCCAGTGGGACGGCGGGTGGGGCGCCGCGGCCGCCGCGGTGGCCGCGTCGACGCTCGCCAGCGCCGTCGTCGCGGGGTTGCTGATCCGCCGGCTGGCGCGCCTGCCGGCCGCGTAGCGCGTCCGGGCCGTCAAAATTGTTTGGGCGTCCGACCAATTTATTGTATGGTCGCCCACCAATCCTTCGGAGGAGCACCCGATGGGGCGCGCCGCGCTCGACGACATCCGGCGGGCGGAGCTGATCGCGGCCGCGGTGGAGACCGCGGGCCGGGCCGGCGTCGACGGCGCGACCACGGCGGCGATCGCGCGCGCCGCCGACATGTCGCCGGGCCTCGTGCATCACTATTTCCCGGACAAGCAGACGCTGCTCGCCGCGGCCTTCCGGGCGACGCGCCGGCCCGTCGCGGCGGCCTACGCCCGCGCGCTGGGGGTCGCCCGCACGGGCGCCGTTCCGCCCGCGCTGCGGCTCGTCGCCGCGGTCGAGGCGCATCTGGCGCCGTCGGTCCTGACGCCGGTGCGCGCCGCCGCCTGGGCGGGGTTCGCGGCCCGCGCGCCGCACGTCCCGGCCTACGCCCGGGTGCGCGCCGCCCAGCGCTGCCGGCAGGCGGCCAATCTGCGCGCGGCGCTGGTCCCGCTGCTGAGCGACCGGGCGGAGGCGGCGGCGCGGGCCGAGGAGGCGGCCCTCGCCCTCGACGGCCTCTGGCTCGAGGCGGCGACGCGCGAGGGCGGCCTCGCCCCCGGCGAGGGGGAGGCGCTGATGGCGGCGCTGCTCGACCCCTTCTATCGCCCGGACGGGGCGTGAGCGGGCCCCGGATGATCTGGCCCCGGATGATCTGGCGCACCCGGTCGGGCCTCGATAGGATCGGCCGCATGATCGCGCGCCTGGCCACCCGTCCGCCCATCCGCCTGGCCACCCGTCTGGGCACCCGCCTGGCCGCCCGCCTGGCCGCCCGCCTGGCCACCCGTCTGGCCGCCCGTCTGGCCGCCCGTCTGGCCGCCTGTCTGGCCGGACTGCGCCGGCTGCCGATGCTTGCGGCCGCGGCGGCGCTGCTGGCGGGCTGCTATCTGCCGGACGACTTCACGGTCGACATGCAGATGGCCGAGGACGGGCGCTTCGCCTTCGTCTATGACGGTGATCTGACCCAGCTTCCGTTCCTGCAGCGCATCGCCTCGGGCGAGCTGGAGGGCGAGCGGCTGGCCGAGTATGTCGGGATCTACGAGCGCGACCTGCGCCGCGACAGCGGCTTCAAGCAGGTCGAATACGAGAGCCAGGCGCGCTATCGGGTGCGGTTCGAACGGGCGGGCGACCTGCGCCGCAGCCGGCAATTCAGCTTCCCGCGGCGCAACGCCGCCTTCCTGGGCGTGCGCATCCGCGAGGACGGGCTGATCGAGCTGTTCGGCGACAAGCTGCCCAAGGAGCATCGCGACGAGCTGATCGCCCGCGGCTTCCAGACCCGCGGGAGCTTGCGCGTCTGGGTCAGCGGCGAGGTGCTGGACCACAACGCGGACAGCGTAACCCCCGGCGCCCCGCCGCTCTACAGCTGGCGCTTCCAGTCGCCGGCCGATCCCACGCCCAGCCTGATCCTGGCCCCGGCCCAGTGAGCGACGGCGCCGGTCTCCTCACCGCCGCCGCGGCCATCGCCGGCGCGGCGGCGGGGCCCTTCTGGTCGGGGCCCCTCTGGTCGGGGCCCCTCTGGTCGGTGATCGAGCTCGCCGACCTGGCGCTGATGTTCGCCTCCGCCTTCCTGGCGGCGACGCTCTTGCCGGTGGTGTCGGAGGCGGTGCTGGCCGGCTTCTCGCGGCTCGACGGCGCGGATCTCGTGCTGCTGGTCGTGGTCGCCACCATCGGTAACACGCTGGGATCGGTGGTGAACTGGGCGCTGGGGCGATGGTTCGTGCATTGGCGCGACCGCAAGTGGTTCCCGATCAAGGGCAAGAGCCTGGATCACGCCAGCCGGGTCTTCAACAAATGGGGCCTGCCCTCGCTGCTGCTCGCCTGGACGCCGTTCCTCGGCGACCCCCTGACCTTCGTGGCCGGGGTGCTGCGCGCGCCCTTCTGGCCCTTCCTGATCTACGTCGCGATCGGCAAGGGCGCCCGCTACATCCTGGTCGCCGGCGCCGCGGCGGAGTGGCTGTAGCGCTGGGGCGCCGCACCGGTCGCCGCACCGGTCGCCGCACCGGTCGCCGCACCGGGGATTGCAGCGGTCGACGCCGACCTGTAATCCGCCGCACCCGACCGGTCGTTCACCGCCCGCGGCGCGAAACCCGCAGGACCGATCCGAAACGCCTGACGTAAGGCGTTCTATACGCCGCTTACGCTGTACGCTGTATGGAGATCGATCGCGTTCCGAATGCGCCGTCGGGCGGGCGGACGACCCATTCCGAAACGACGAAACCCCCGGGTTTCCCCGGGGGTTTCGGTGGTGGAGCCGAGGGGAATCGAACCCCTGACCTCTACACTGCCAGTGTAGCGCTCTCCCAGCTGAGCTACGGCCCCTTTGCCGAACCTTGTCGGCCCGCGCACGCCGCTGGGCCGGCGCGCGTCGCTCTATACTCATCCCGCCCCGGCTCGCGCAAGCGCAAAAACCGGCGGGCGGCGGCGCCCTGTCGGGCGGGCGCTCAGCTCTCGTCGTCCTCCTCGGCGGCGGCGACGCCCGGGACGTCGCCGTCGTCGTCCAGGTCGCTCGTGTCCTCGAGCACCGTGTCGTCGGCGTCCTTCTCGTCGTCGTCGAGCGACTCGTCCTCGACAAGATCCGCCGCCGGCTTCGGCTTCGCCTTCTCCTCGGGCGCCGGGCGGCCGCGCTTCAGCTTCGTCGCGGCCTCGGGATCGAACGCCGTCCCGCACTTGGGGCAGACGATGGGATCGCGCTTCATATCGTAGAACTTCGCGCCGCAGGACAGGCAGGTGCGCTTAAGTCCCCACTCCGGTTTCGACACGGGTCACACCCTCCCGATTGGTTCCGGCCGCCGTCGAAGCGCCGCGGACGGGCTCCGCTGCCAAGCGCGCGAGGCGGCGCGGACGATCCGCGCCTCCTTGACGGTGCGCGGCGAATTGCCAAAAAGCGCGGGGGCTGTCAAAACCTAATTTCATCGGCCCGCCCGGCGGCCCATCACCGCGTCCAGCCGGCCGTCCCGACCGGCCGTCCTGACCACCTGTCCCGAGAGGGGCCGTCCCGAGAGGGGCCGTCCCGACCACCCGTCCCGAAAGGGGCCCTACGAGGTCCACCCCGCCGCCATGTCCGCCCCGTCCCACGCTCCTCAACCCCAGGCCGCCCAACCCCAGGGCGCCCGACCCCAGGCTGCCCGACCGCTGCGCGCGCATCCCGGCCGGCCGCTCCGCGGCGGCGCGCGCGTCCCGGGCGACAAGTCGATCAGTCACCGCGCGCTGATGTTCGGCGCGCTGGCGGTGGGGGAGACCCGCATTTCCGGTCTGCTGGAGGGCGAGGACGTGCTCGCCACCGCGGCGGCCTTCCGCGCCATGGGGGCGGAGATCGCGCGCGGCCCGGACGGGGTCTGGAGCGTCGCGGGCGTCGGGCTGGGCGGGCTTTCGGAGCCCGACGACCTGCTCGACATGGGCAACAGCGGCACGGCGGCGCGGCTTCTGATGGGCGTGCTGGCGGGCCATCCGATCCGCTGTTTCCTGAGCGGCGACTCGAGCCTGCGCGCGCGCCCCATGGGCCGGGTCGCCGACCCGCTCCGACAGATGGGCGCGCGGATCGAGACCCGCTCCGGCGGGCGCCTGCCCTTGATGATCGAGGGGGCGGAGGCGGTGCTGCCGATCGAATACGACCTGCCGGTCGCCTCCGCGCAGGTGAAGTCGGCGGTGCTGCTGGCCGGCCTCATGGCGCGCGGCGCGACCACGGTCTTGGAGCCGGCGGCGACCCGCGACCACAGCGAGCGCATGCTGCGCCATTTCGGCGCCGAGCTGCGCGTCGAGGACCGGCCCGGCGATCTCGGCCCCGCGGTCACGCTCGTCGGCGAGCCGGAGCTGCGCGCGGCCGACGTCGCCGTGCCCGCCGACCCGTCGAGCGCCGCCTTCCCGCTGGTCGCCGCGCTCATCACGCCCGGCTCCGAGGTGCGTCTGCCCGGGATCGGCCTCAACCCGACGCGCACAGGGCTTTTCGCGACTCTCAAGGAGATGGGCGCCGACCTGACGATCGAGAACGAGCGGGTCGAGGGCGGCGAGCCGGTCGGCGATCTGGTCGCGCGTCATTCGGCGCTGACGGGCGTCGAGGTCCCGCCGGCGCGCGCGCCCTCGATGATCGACGAGTATCCGATCCTCGCCGTCGCCGCCGCCTTCGCCGAGGGCGAGACCGTGATGCGCGGCGTCGGCGAATTGCGCGTCAAGGAGAGCGACCGCATCGCCGCGACGGAGGCGGGGCTGGCCGCGAACGGCGTGTCCACCCGCAGCGGCGAAGACTGGTTCAGCGTAACCGGCAAGGGGCCGGACGGCGTCCCCGGCGGCGGGACGGTCGAAACCCATCTCGACCACCGCATCGCGATGAGCTTTCTCTGTCTCGGCCTGGCTGCGCAGAAGGCCGCCGCGATCGACGACGCGGCCGCCATCGCCACCAGCTTCCCGGATTTCGAGCCCCTGATGCGGGGCCTCGGGGCGGAGTTCTCGGGCGAAGCGATCGATGACTGAGGCGCGTCTTGCAACCCGTCTGACCGAACGGCTCGCCATCGATCATCCGATCGTCTTGGCCCCGATGGCCGGCGTGTCCGGCGGGGCGTTGGCCAAGGCGGTGACGGAAGCGGGCGGTCTCGGCCTGATCGGCGGCGGCTACGGCGATGCGGATTTTCTCGACGCGGCTTTTCGGGACGCCGGGAACACGCGGGTCGGCTGCGGCTTCATCACCTGGTCGCTGGCGCAGAACCCGGCGCTGCTGGACCGGGTGCTGGCGCACGATCCGGCGGCGGTGATGCTGTCCTTCGGCGACCCGGCGCCCTTCGCGCCGGCAATCCGGGCGGCGGGCGGCGTCCTGATCTGCCAGTGCCAGACCCTCGACCACGTCCGTCAGGCGCTGGACGCCGGGGCGGAGATTATCGTCGCCCAGGGCGGGGAGGCCGGCGGCCACGGCGCCGTGCGCGGCTCCCTGAACTTCGTGCCGGAGGTCGCGGATCATCTGGCCGGAGCGGCGCCGGACGTTCTGCTGCTGGCCGCGGGCGGCGTCGCCGACGGGCGCGGCCTGGCCGCGGCGCTGACCCTGGGCGCGGACGGCGTTCTGGTCGGCACGCGCTTCTGGGCGGCGGCGGAAAGCCTTGCGCCCGAAGGCCACCGCACCGCCGCGCTGAGCGCCGGCGGCGACGATACGGTGAAGTCGAAGGCGGTCGACATGATCCGCGAAAAGCGCTGGCCCGACGATTTCTCGCTGCGCGTCCGCCGCAACGCCTTTACCGACCGGTGGGCCGGCCGGGAAGACGCCCTGGCCGACGCGCTGGCGCGCGAAATCCCGCGCTACGCCGCCGCCGCGGCCCGCGGCGACGCCGAAGAATCCGCCCCGATCTGCGGCGAGGCGATTGGCCTCATCCGCAGCATCGACCCCGCCGGCGAGATCCTGACGCGGATGGCCGCGGACGCGGTCTTGCGGCTGCGGAGCGCCGGCGCCGCGATCAAGCGCGGCGCCTGACCGATGGGACCGAAGACGTCCCCGGACGTCCTCCCGGCCCGGTCGCAATCTCGAGGCCTCGCTCGGCTGTCCGCCGTTCGCCCGCCGCCGTCGCGCGGTGCGGCTGACGGGCGAGGGCCGCGCGCTGGCCGCCCGGGCGGCGGCCCACGCCGTCCGGCGGGAAAGCCTGTCCCCGCGGCTGGTGTGATCGCCGGGCTGCTGGCGGTTGCCCCGTCCGGCGAGATCGGCGACAAGGCGCGCGGAAGAGGATCGCGCGCCCGGGCGCGCACCCGGACCGTCCGGGCTGACGGATAAGGAGCGCGAGGACCGCATGACCATCATCGCCATCGACGGGCCGGCGGCCTCGGGCAAGGGGACGCTGGCGCGGCGCCTCGCCCGGCAGTTCGGCTTCGCCCATCTGGACACCGGCAAGCTCTACCGCGCGGTGGGCTTGGCCGTGCTGCGCTTCGGCGGCGATCCGGAGGATGAGGATGCGGCCGCCGACGCGGCCCGCGCGCTCGACCCTGCGGATCTGGACGACCCCGCGCTGGCCGGCGACGAGGCGGCGCAGGCGGCGAGCCAGGTGGCCGCCCTGCCGGCCGTGCGCGAGGCGCTCCTCCAGTTCCAGCGCAGCTTCGCCGCCCATCCGCCCGACGGCGCGGCGGGCGCGGTGCTGGACGGCCGCGACATCGGCGCCGTGATCTGCCCGGACGCGCCGGTGAAGCTCTACGTCACCGCCGACGTCGAGGTCCGCGCCCAGCGGCGACACAAGGAGTTGCTGAATCGCGGCGCACCCAGTATATACGCGCGCGTTCTGGAGGCGTTGCAGGAGCGGGACGCCCGCGACGCCGCCCGCGAGGCGGCGCCGATGCGGCCCGCCGACGACGCCCACGTGCTGGACACCAGCGCGATGGACCCGGACGAGGCGTTCCGCGCCGCGCTCGATCTGGTCGAGCCGGCGCTCGCCGCCGCGTCCGAGGAGGGCTGAGCGCCGCGCCCTGCGCGTGAGCGCACGGTCCCTCCGACCGGTTACGTTTTCAGGCAAGCCCGACCGGCCTGCCGGCGCCCGCCAGCGTCCGAGCCCCACGACGCCGGCCCCGCGCTTCCATGCACTTTGGGGTGAGACCGCCGGAGCCAACCGGTCGGCCGGAATACGATCGAGAAACGAAAGGACGAACCGACATGGCGCAAGCCGCAGGTAAAGAGAGTTTCGCCGAGCTGCTCGAGGAGTCGCTTGGCGACCGCGAGCATCTCGAAGGCACCGTGGTCAAAGGCACGGTGATTTCGGTCGACAACGACATGGCCCTGATCGACGTGGGTCTGAAGGCCGAGGGCCGCGTGGCGCTGAAGGAATTCGGCCAGCCGGGCCAGCCCGCCGAATTGGCGCCGGGCGACGAGGTCGAAGTCTTCGTCGAGCGCCTCGAGGACAAGAACGGCGAGGCGATGCTGAGCCGCGACAAGGCCAAGCGCGAAGAGTCCTGGATCCAGCTCGAGAAGCAGTTCAACGCGAACGAGCGCGTGACCGGCGTGATCTTCGGCCGGGTCAAGGGCGGCTTCACGGTCGACCTGAACGGCGCCGTCGCCTTCCTGCCGGGCAGCCAGGTGGACATCCGTCCGGTGCGCGACATCACGCCCCTGATGAACACCCCGCAGCCCTTCCAGATCCTCAAGATGGACCGCAGCCGCGGCAACATCGTGGTCTCGCGCCGCTCCGTGCTGGAGGAGACCCGGGCCGAGCAGCGCAGCGAGCTGATCGAGAATCTGAAGGAAGGCCAGGTGCTGGAAGGCGTGGTGAAGAACATCACCGACTACGGCGCCTTCGTCGATCTGGGCGGCGTCGACGGGCTGCTGCACGTCACCGACGTCTCCTGGCGGCGCATCAACCACCCGTCGGAAGCGCTGTCGATCGGCCAGACCGTCAAGGTGCAGGTCATCCGCTTCAACCCGGAGACCCAGCGCATCAGCCTCGGCATGAAGCAGCTCGAGGCCGATCCGTGGGAGGGCGTCGAGGCCAAGTATCCGGTCAACGCCACCTTCACCGGCCGCGTCACCAACATCACCGACTACGGCGCCTTCGTGGAGCTGGAGCCGGGGATCGAGGGCCTGGTGCACGTCTCCGAGATGAGCTGGACCAAGAAGAACGTCCATCCGGGCAAGATCGTCTCCACCTCCCAGGAGGTCGAGGTGATGGTGCTCGACGTCGATCCGCAGAAGCGCCGCATCTCGCTCGGCATCAAGCAGGTGCAGGCCAATCCGTGGGACGACTTCCTGGACCGCTTCCCGATCGGCTCCGAGATCGAGGGCGAGATCAAGAACATCACCGAGTTCGGTCTGTTCGTCGGCCTCACCGAGGAGATCGACGGCATGGTCCACATGTCGGACATCGACTGGAACACCCCGCCGGAAGAGGCGCTCGCCCAATACAAGAAGGGCGAGATGGTGAAGGCGAAGGTGCTCGACGTCGACGTCAACAAGGAGCGCATCTCGCTCGGCATCAAGCAGCTCGAGAGCGACCCGTTCGAGGAAGCGCTGGGCGACGTCAAGAAGGGCCAGGTCGTCACCTGCACGGTCGTCAAGGTGCTGGACAACGGCCTCGAGGTCACCGTCGGCGACGGCGTGCCGGGCTTCATCCGCAAGGCGGAGCTCAGCCGCGACCGCTCCGAGCAGCGTCCCGACCGCTTCGCCGAAGGCGAGAAGGTCGACGCCAAGGTGACCGCGCTCGACAAGGCGAGCCGCAAGCTGACGCTCTCCATCAAGGCGCATGAGACGGCCGAGGAGAAGCAGGCGATGGCCGCCTTCGGCTCCTCCGACTCGGGCGCCTCGCTCGGCGACATCCTAGGCGCCGCCCTGCAGCAGAAGAAGCAGGATCTGGAGAAGACCCAGAAGAAGGCCGCCAAGGGCAAGAAGGCGGACGACGCAGCCGATGGGGCGGCCGATGGGTCGGCCGATGAGGCGGAGGGCGAGTCCGACGAGGGCTGAGCCCCGACTGTCCCGACTATAGGCGCCGGGGCCCGGAGCGATCCCGCTCCGGGCCCCGGCCGCGCCGACTTTAGGGGCTGCGGCCCGGAGCGATCCCGCTCCGGGCCGCGGTCTTTTTGGGCCGGGCGTCCGGCGGAACCATCCCCTCGCGGGAGTTTCACCTTGACGGTGACACAGGCCTTTGGCAGGCTTTTCAAGGTTCTAGCAATGCACCCTTCGGCCGCGCCGGCGCAACGGGTTCCGCCGCGTCGCCGCATGTGGGAGGGTGGAGGGTCGAACAGGGGCGCGCCGTCAAGAAGCGCGCCGCGATCCGCCCGATCTGCGGCCGATCTGCGGCCGATCTGCGGTCGGGTGGCGCGAACGAGGGGACAGGGGGCGCCGACGCGCGACGCTTCGCGCGCGGCTCCGCGATACAGACGCCGGATCGGCGCGTCGGGCCATGAGGGGGCGGCGCGCGATCGATCGGGCGGAACGGGACCGATCCCGGGTGCGGGGCCGCTGGCGGCCGTCGCGTCGAGGGGCCGGCTCAAGGCGCCGAGGGGAGCCATTCACGATGACGCGGTCCGAGTTGATCTCCCGTGTCGCGCAACGCTATCCCGAGCTCTATCAGCGGGAGGTGGAGCGCGTCGTCACCACCATCTTCAACGAGATCGCCGCCGCGCTGGCCCGCGGCGACCAGGTGGAGCTGCGCGGTTTCGGCGCCTTCTCCGTGAAGCGGCGCGACGCCCGCACCGGCCGCAATCCGCGCACCGGCGATCCGGTGCATGTCGACGCCAAGGCCGTGCCCTTCTTCAAGACCGGCAAGCAACTGCGCGACCGCCTGAACGGCCGCGAGTTGAACGGCCGAGAGGGCGCTGAGGCCTGACGCGGCCGAGCCGCCGGGCCGGGGGCGCCCCGACCCGCGCGCTGCGACGAGGAGAGACGATGCGCCGCCTCATCGGGCTTTTGATCGGATTGCCGATCCTGGTGATCGCCGCCTCCTTCGCGGGCTCCAACCTGCAAAGCGTGACGCTGACGCTGTTTCCGCTGCCGTTCGAGGCGGAGGTCTCGATCGCGCTCGTGGTCTATGTCGCGCTGGTGGCCGGCTTCGTCGCCGGGGCGGTGATCGCCTGGTTCGGCGCCGGCCGGCTGCGCCATCGCGCGCGCGAGAACGAGATCGCCGCCCGCCGCGCCGCGAATGAGGTCGAGCGCCTGAAATCGACCGCCGAGCGCAACGCCGCCCGCGCCCTGGAAGCCCCGAAGGGCGAGCGCCCGAAGGCCCTCGCCGGGCGCTGAGGCGCCGGGCCGCGTGGCTGGGCCGCCTTTCGGGCCGGTCGTTACATGGGCAACCGTCAGTCGGGCCGGCCTTCGGGCGGCGGGGCGACGGCGCCGGCGGCGCGCAGACGGGCGACCTTGGCGTGGAGCGGCGCCCAATAGTCGGCTTTGTCGATCGCGTCCCAGATCGCCTCGACCTCCTCGATCAGCATGTCCTCCGGCGCCTCCTGCGCCCAGAAGGCCTCGGTCCCGGGGCCGTGGAGCCCGTCCCGCACCGGCGCGTCGCGCAAGGCGGCGACCACGTCCCGCCAGGGGTCCGCGGCGTAGAGCTCGGCCAGCGGGCTCGCCGCCAGCCGCTCCGGCGCCGCCCCGCCGATCAGGTCGAAGAAGACGCGCTCGAAGGGCGGCTCGCTTTCATGCAGGCCGCGCCACACTCCCTGCGCCAGCGCCTCGCGCTCCGCCGCGTCTTCCGGCGCGACGCCCAGCCGGTGGAGCGTCTTGTCCGCCAACGCGCGGTCGAAACGGTCCCCGAAGCTCTTGAAGAGCGGCTCCAGCGTCTCGAGCGACGCGAGCGGCAGGAGCGCCTCGGCAAAGCGCGCGAGGTTCCAATGCAGCGCCTCCGCCTGCCGACCGAAGGCGTAGAGCCCGCCCTGGTCGAAATAGGCGGCGGTGAAGCCGGGGTCGTAGCGCTCGAGAAAGCGCCAGGGGCCGTAGTCGAAGCTCTCGCCCGTGATGGCGATGTTGTCGGTGTTGAGCACGCCGTGCACGAAGCCGGCGGCGAACCAGCTCGCGCCCAGCTCGGCGACCGCCTGGACGACCGCTTCGTAGAAGGCGGCGACGGGATCGGCCGCCTCGGCCGCCGCGGGCCAGTAATGCTCGATGCTGTGCTCGACGAGGCGCTTCAGCTCCGCCTCCTGCTCCAGGGCGCGCAGGCGCTGGAAACTGCCGAGCCGGATGTGCCCATGACTCAGGCGCACCATCACCGCCGAGCGCGTCGGCGAGGGCTCGTCGTTGCGCCAGAGTTTTTCGCCCGTCTCGATCAGGCTGAAGGTCTTGGAGGTGTAGACGCCGCGGGCCTCCAGCGTCTCGGTCGCCAGGATCTCGCGCACGCCGCCCTTCAGCGTCAGCCGCCCGTCGCCCGAGCGCGACCACGGCGTCTGGCCCGAGCCCTTGGTCCCGAGATCCAGCAGCCGGCCGTCCGCCGCATCGCGCATCTGCGCGAAGAGGAAGCCGCGCCCGTCGCCCAGGTCCGGGTTGTAGACCCGGAACTGATGGCCGTGATAGCGCAGCGCCAGCGGCCGCTTCAGATTGTCCGGCAGCGGTTCGAAGCCGCCGAAATGGTCGAGCCAGGCCCGGTCCTTCAGCCCGTCCAGGCCGACCCGCGCCGCCCAGCGGTCGTTGCGGAAGCGCAACACATGCTGGGGAAAGGCGGCGGCCTCGACCGGGTCGTAGTGGGCGTCGCCCAAGGCGGTGTGGCGCACGTCCGGGCGATAACAGGTGGAGGGGGAGGCGGAATCGGGCATGCGGGCGGGGCCTCTCGGCTGGGGAGGATCGGCCCTGTTAGCTGGGGCCGAAGCCGCCTTCCGGCAAGGGCGAAGCCGGCCGCCGTCAGCCGATCAGGGCGAGCGCCGGCCCCGGGAGCGGCTCCGCCGCCGCCTCCGCCTCGATCCGCTTGACCAGGGCCAAGGCGACCGGCGGGGCGAGATTGGGGCGCAGCGCGATCAGCGCCTCCACCGCAGCGCGGCGCGCCTCCAGGATCGGCAAGTGGGCGGCCTGCGCGAGCGCGGAACGCACGGCGGTCTTCAGCGCGACGGGCGCAACCCCTGTCTCCTGCATGCGGCGGGCCTTTCCTGCGGATCGGGCGGCGGCGGGCGCCAGGGCCTTGCGGCGAGCGCTTACGCCGATTTGATGAAACGCGCATGGCGCCGCCATGTCGTTTTCGCGTCGCGCTGCGCTATAGTCGCCTATCGACAGGCGCGCCGGAGCGGCGCAGCAGCGCAGCAGCGCAGCAGGGAGCAGGGAGCAGGGAGCGGGCGGATGAGCGACGGCGAGAGCGAAAGCCACGGATTCTGGACCTCCCTCACCGGGGGCGGACCGCAGGCGGAGGGCGCGCTGTTTGCCGCGATTGAGGCGCGCCTCGCCGCCGGTCGGGCGCCCGACATGATGGCCGCGACGGAGGAGGCGCTGGAGGCGCTGGCCGCCGAACGCGGTTACGCCCTGATGGGCGCGAGCATGGCGCGCGGCGACGAACGCCCGCCGATGACCGATCCGGCCTATTTCGACTGTCTGGCGCGCTCGGAGGCGCGGCTGATGGCGTGCGCGGCGGACGAGGGCGCGCGCGACGCGGTCGGGTTCCTGATGCGTTGCCTGCGCGACGCCTTCGATCTCGGCCGCGGCCGGCGCATGGCGGGCGGCGAACAGGCGCTGGCCGCCGACGGGCCCGCGGGGTTGCAATGAGCGCGCGCGCGACCGAATCGGTCTGGGACTATCCCCGACCGCCGCGGCTTGAGGCGGCGCCCGACAGGGTGGAGATCGAGGCGGGCGGCCGGCTGATCGCGCGCACCGACGAGGCCGTCCGCTGCCTGGAGACCAGCCACCCGCCGGTCTACTACCTGCCGCGCGCCGCCTTCGCAGACGGCGTGCTGCAGCCGGCGCGCGGCGCGACCAGCTATTGCGAGTTCAAGGGCCGGGCGGAGTATTTCGATCTGGTGGTCGACGGCCGCCGAATCGCGCGCGCCGCCTGGCGCTATCCGGAGCCCACCCGCGGTTTCGAGGCGCTGAGAGACCATATCGCAGTCTATCCCTCCAAGATGGACGCCTGCCGCGTCGCCGGCGAAACCGCGGCGGCGCAGGAGGGCGACTTCTACGGCGGGTGGATCACGAGCTGGATCACGGGACCGTTCAAGGGCGGCCCCGGCACGATGGGGTGGTGACGCGGCCGGCGCGACGTCCGCCTATCGATAGAAGCCGATCCGGGAGACCGCGAGATCGGCGTCGAACGCCCGGCCGATCGCCACGAGGCCGAGGCGCGTCAGCCGGTCGACGGCCAGCGGCGCCTCGATCCGGTGCGGGGCGAAGCTCTCGAACGGGAGATAGAGGGTCCGCCACTCCGGCCCCGCCGCGAAGGATGCGCGGTAGGACTGCCAGGGGCGGGCGACGTCGGTGGTGCGCAGGTGCAGCCCGTAGCTCTCGTCGTTTCCGATCACGCTCAGCCTGAGCCCGCGCCAATCGGAGGCGTCGACCGGCCGGCGCTCGGGGTCGAGATCGAGCGCCATCTGCAGGAAGCCGCCGTTGTTCTCCAGCCGCACCCGACCGGTGAGCCGCTGGGCCGGCCGGCCGGCGATCGTCTCCCGGGTCATGGCGGGGGTCGAGATCCCGCCCATCACCCGGTCGCTCAGCGCTTCCCAGCGGGCGCCGGTCGCGGCGACCGGCTCGGCGGCGCTCATGTCGTCGATCAGACCGTCCGCCCGCGGAGCGACGGCGTCGCCGGACCCGCTCACGCCGGGGTCACGAAAAGCTCGCCGACCGCGACATGCGGCGGCTGCTCCAGCGCGAACAGGACCGCGCGGGCGACATCGTCGGGCCGGAGCGCGTCCGGCTTCGGCGTCTCGAAGAAGGGCGTGTCGACCATGCCGGGCGCGATCAGCGTGCAGCGCCCGCCCCATTGCTTCATCTCCTCCGCCAGGTTCTCCGCGAAGCCGCGCACGAACCATTTGGTCGCGCCGTAGATCGACCCCTTGATCGTCGCCCGCCCGGCCCGCGAGCCGGTCAGGAGCACCTGGCCCTTGGTCTCGCGCAGATGCGGCAGCGCGTGATGCACCGTCAGCATCAGCCCCCAGATGTTGACGTCCAGCATGGCCCGCCAGTTGGCGGGGTCGCCGCCTTCGATCCCGGGCCGGGTCGAGCCGAGGCCGGCGTTCGCGAAAACCGCCGTCAGCGGGCCGAAGGAGGCGGCCTCCTCGACCGCGCGGGCGACCGAGGCCTCGTCGGCGACGTCGCAGACGATCGCCCGGGCGCGCCCGGGGACCAGCTCCTCGCCGATCTCCTCGCCGATCTCCGCGACCAGCGCGTCGAGCTTGTCGGCCGAGCGCGCGGCGAGCGCGACCTTCCAGCCCGCCGCCGCGGCCGCGCGGGCCGTCGCCGCGCCGATGCCCGTGGATGCGCCGGTTATCAAGAGCAGCTTGTCCGTCATCTTTCCCCCGTCAGCGATGCGAATGACCTTCTCCTGCGCGAGGTAGGCGCTTACATCATTGGAGACAAGCGCGCCCGCGCCCATCCGATGCGGCGCCGGCCGCGTATATCTTGCCGGAATGCGCGACCGGGCGGCGCGCCGGGAAAACAGCGCGAAGGGAACGGGAAGCATGCTGCGCGCGATCGGACTTGCCGCCGCGGCGGCCTTGCTGGCGGGGTGCACGGTGTTCGGGATCCGCTCAGGCACGGAAGAGCCGCCTTATCGGGAGCTGGCGCGGCTCGCCGGCGGGGTGGAGGTGCGCGCGTACGAACCGCGCCTCTACGCCGAGGCGACGGCGCCGGCGGACGCGTCGAGCCCGCGCAACGCGGCCTTCCGCAAGCTGTTCCGCTACATCACCGGCGCCAATCGGACGCAGGCGGAGATCGCGATGACGATCCCGGTCGAGACCGACGACCCCGCGGCCGCCGGAGAGGAGATCGCCATGACCGCGCCGGTCGAGACGGCGCAAGGCGACGGCGCCATGAGCATGCGCTTCTTCCTGCCGGCCGACATGACGCTTGAGACGGCGCCGCAGCCGACGGACCCGGCCGTGCGCATCGGGCGGCTGGCGCCGCAGACGATGGCGGTGCTGCGCTTCTCGGGCTCGACCCGCGAGAGCCGGGTCGCGGCCAGGAAGCGCGACCTGATGCGCGCGGTGGAGGCGGCGGCCGACTGGCGCGCGGCCGGGGCGCCGACGGCCTATTTCTACGATCCGCCCTGGACCCTGCCCTTCGTGAAGCGCAACGAGGTCGCGGTCCCGGTGGAGCGGACGGGGGCGGAATGAGCCGCATCGGCTTGGTCGCGGCGCTCGCGCTGCTGCTGGCCCTGCTGCTGGCCCTGGCGGCGGCGCCGGCGCGGGCGCTCGAGCCGTTCCCGCCGGAGCGGCTGGCCGAGGGCGGCTATGCGCTGCTGCTGCGCCACGCCTTGGCGCCCGGGACCGGCGATCCGGCCAGTTTCGACCTGAACGACCCGACGACCCAGCGTCGGCTCAGCGAGACGGGGCGCGCCCAGGCCCGGGCGCTCGGCGCCATGCTGCGCGCGGCCGGGGTCCAGCGGGCGCGGGTCTTCACCAGCCAGTGGGACCGCTGTCGCGAGACGGCGGAGCTGCTGGCGCTCGGGCCGGTCGCCGACTTGCCGGCGTTGAACAGCTTCTTCGGGAGGCCCGCCGAGCGCGCGATGCGCCTGGAGGCGCTGCGCGACTTCCTGGCCGCGCAACCCACCGACGGCCCGCCGATCATCCTCGTCACCCATCAGGTGACGGTGACCGGGATCACCGGCGATTTCGTGCGCTCGGGCGAAGGCCGGGCGCTGCGGCTCGACGGGACGCGCGCGCCGGACGTCGCGGGAACTCTGGCGCTTCCTTGAAGCCGTCAGGCGGCCCCCGTCAGGCCCCGTCAGCTCTCGTCGTCGTCGTCGTGATGGTGCGCGATCTCGCCCTCGGTATAGACGAAGGCGTCGAGATAGCCGGCGAAGTCCTTGTTGTTGCGCCGCATCCACTCGATCACCATGCAGGCGTGCTCCATCTCCTCGCGCATATTGTGCAGCAGGATTTCCTTGAGCGCGGCGTCCTCGCAATCGTCGGCCCGCTGGCGGTACCAGTCGACGGCCTCCAACTCCTCCATCAGGGAGGAAATGGCCTGGTGCATGGCCAGGGTGTCCTTGCTCAGGCGGTCGCGCGGGGCGTGAAGGGATTCGCTCGACATCTGGGTCCTCTCGCGTAAGCGGTTTCGGGCGCCGGCGGCGCCCGCCAGACTGCGAGCATGACCGCCGCTCGACGTCGAGACAAGGCTTGCGGCGGATCGCGGCGGCGCGCCCGCGGCGGATTGTTTTCGCCCGCGTTCTCCGTTATTGGTACGCGCGAAGGCCCGGACTCGCCGGCCGCCAGCGGCGGCGCGTCGGGGCGGCAGGACAAGCCACGACAAGGGGACGGCGATTTGTCAGGCGAGCATCAAGGCGCGGGCCAAGCGGCTGCGGCGCCGCCGGACGGTTCCGACAGGCAGACCAGCTTCAGCTATGAAGACCTGATCGAGTGCGCGGAGGGCCGGCTCTTCGGGCCGGGCAACGCGCAGCTCCCGCTGCCGCCGATGCTGATGGTCGACCGGATCGTGCAGATCACGGAGTCCGGCGGCGAGCACGGCAAGGGCAAGATCGTGGCGGAGCTCGACATCAAGCCGGACCTGTGGTTCTTCGACTGCCACTTCCGGGGCGATCCGGTGATGCCGGGCTGCCTGGGGCTGGACGCCATGTGGCAGCTGGTCGGCTTCTTCCTCGGCTGGCTCGGCGCGCCGGGCAAGGGCCGGGCGCTGGGCGTCGGCGAGGTGAAGCTGATGGATCAGGTGCTGCCGAGCGCGAAGCGCGTCACCTACGAGATCACGCTGAAGCGCGTCATCATGCGCAAGCTGGTGATGGGCGTGGCCGACGGCATCATGAAGATCGACGGCAAGATCGCGGCGACCGCCAGCGACATGAAGGTCGGGCTCTTCAAGCCGGCCGCGAACGGCTGAGCGGCCTCCCGAACCGGGACGGCCCGCCGGCGCGCGCCGGGCTCACAGGACGGAAAACGGGCGACGGGGTGTTTGCATGCGACGCGTCGTAGTGACCGGGCTGGGCATCGTCTCCAGCATCGGCAACGATCAGAATGAAGTGCTGGAGTCGCTGCGCGCCGGCCGCTCCGGCGTCTCCCACAGTCAGGATTACGCCGACCGCGGCTTCCGCAGCCACGTGCATGGCGCCGTGAAGCTCGACGTCGCGGACCATATCGACAAGAAGCTGCTGCGCTTCATGGGCGACGGCGCGGCCTACAATTACATCGCCATGCATCAGGCGATCGAGGACGCCGGCCTCAGCGAGGACGAGGTGAGCCATGAGCGCACCGGCCTCATCATGGGCTCGGGCGGGCCGTCGACCAAGAACATGCTGATCGCCTTCGACACCGCGCGCGAGAAATCGCCGAAGCGGGTCGGGCCCTTCATGGTGCCGCGCACCATGTCGTCCACCAACTCCGCGACGCTGGCCACGCCCTACCACATCAGGGGCGTCAACTACTCGATCAGCTCCGCCTGTTCGACCAGCGCGCATTGCATCGGCAATGGCGCCGAACTGATCCAGTGGGGCAAGCAGGACATCGTCTTCGCCGGCGGCGGCGAGGAGCTGGACTGGACGCTGAGCGTGCTGTTCGACGCCATGCCCGCGCTCTCCAGCGGCTATAATGACCAGCCGGAGAAGGCGAGCCGCGCCTATGACAAGAACCGCGACGGCTTCGTCATCGCGGGCGGCGGCGGCGTCGTGGTGCTGGAGGAGTACGAGCGCGCCAAGGCCCGCGGCGCCAAGATCTACGGCGAACTGGTCGGCTACGGCGCCAATTCCGACGGCTTCGACATGGTGCAGCCGTCGGGCGAGGGCGCGGTGCGCTGCATGAAGCTGGCGCTCGCCGGCCTGAACGAGCCGGTCGGCTACATCAACGCCCACGGCACCTCGACCCCGATCGGCGACACGCGCGAGCTCGAGGCGATCCGCGAGGTGTTCGGCGACACCGTGCCCTATATCAGCTCCACCAAGTCGATGACCGGCCATTCGCTGGGCGCGACCGGGGTTCAGGAGGCGATCTATTGCCTGCTGATGATGCAGAACCGCTTCGTCGCGCCCTCGATCAATATCGAGGAGCTGGACGAGGCGGCCGAGGGACTGCCCATCGCACGCGAGCGGATCGACGACGTCGACCTCAATCTCGTGATCTCCAACAGCTTCGGCTTCGGCGGCACCAACGCGACGCTGGCCTTCAGGAAAGTCGCGGATTGACCGTCATGACCAACGCATCGGGGCTGATGGCCGGCAAACGCGGCCTGATCATGGGGGTCGCCAACGACCATTCCATCGCCTGGGGAATAGCGAAAGCCTGCGCTGAGCACGGGGCCGAGCTCGCCTTCACCTTCCAGCCGGGCGGCGGCTTCGAGCGCCGGGTGCGCCCGCTGGCCGAAAGCGTCGGCTCGCCGCTGGCGACGCCCTGCAGCGTCGACGAGGATTCCAGCATCGAAGCCGCCTTCGCGGCGGTGGGCGACGTGTGGGATCGGCTCGACTTCGTGGTCCACGCCATCGCCTATTCCGACAAGGAGCAGCTCAAGGGCCGCTATGTCGACACGACGCGGGACAATTTCCGCCATTCGCTCGACATCTCCTGCTACAGCTTCACGGCGGTGGCGCGCTATGCGGAGCCGCTGATGACCGACGGCGGCAGCCTCTTGACGCTGAGCTACGAAGGCGCCCGGCGCGTGATGCCCTCCTACAACGTGATGGGCGTCGCCAAGGCGGCGCTGGAGGCGAGCGTGCGCTACCTCGCCTCCGATCTCGGCGAGAAGGGCGTTCGGGTCAACGCGCTCTCGGCCGGGCCGATGCGCACGCTGGCCGGCTCGGCGATCGCCGGGGCGCGCTTCACCTACGGCTGGCAGGGCAAGAGTTCGCCGCTGCGCCGCAACGTGACGCATGGCGAGGTGGGGAACGCCGGGCTCTACCTGCTCTCCGACCTCTCGGCCGGGGTCACGGGCGAGGTGCATTACGTCGACAGCGGCTATCACCTGATCGGCATGGCGATCCCCGACGAGCCCGAAACCCCGCCGCCCGGGACCGAGAAGAAGGCCTAGCCTCCGATCCTCCCGGCGCGACTGGGGGCCTAGCGCAAATCCAGCAGGATCTTGCCGCTGCGGCCCGGCCGGGCGGCGTGGGCGGCCGCGGCCGCGATCTCGTCCATCGGGTAGACCCGCTCCACCGGGGTGTCGAGCGCGCCCGCCTGCAGCAGCCCGATCAGCTCGCCGTAGAGGCCCTTAAGCGTGGCGGGCTCCGCCGCCTCGGCCCAGCGCTTCAGCCAGAAGCCCTGCACCCGGATGTCGCGGAAGACGAGGTCGATCGGGCCGATCCGGCTCGGCGCGCCCGACAAGAGGCCATAGACCAGCAGCAGCCCGCTCTCGTCGAGCGCGCCGGTGAGCGCCTCGCTCGCCGCGCCGCCGACGGCGTCGAAGGCGGCCTGCGCCGGCCCGGCGCGCCTCACGGCGTCGGCGTCGGCCGGATCGCAGACCAGCGCGGTCGCGTGCGGGACGCCCTCGAACAGCGCCGCCGACTCCTCGCGGCGGACGAGGTTGACGGTCTCGATCCCGCGCGCGCCCGCGAAGCGCGCGACCAGGCGCCCGACGGCGGAGTTGGCGGCGTTCTGGATCAACCGCTCGCCGGGCTTCAGGTCGGCGACCTGCAGCATCGCCCAGGCGGTCGCCGGGTTCGCCTTGATCATCGCGGCCTGATGCAGATCGACGTCGGGCGGCAGGATCATGGCGCGTTTGGCCGGGCAGGTGATGCGCTGGCGCCAGGTCGACGCCGCCAGCGGGCAGGCCAGCGCGCCGACCGCGACGCCGTCCACCCCCTCACCAACGGCCGCGACGCGGCCGACCCCTTCGAAGCCGGGAATCGCCGGCAGCTCCGGCGTCTCGCCATAGCGGTTCTCGGCCCGCAGCAGGTCGGCCGGATTGATCGGCGCGAACAGCATCTCCAGCGCGATCTCGCCCGGTCCCGGCGGCGGCGGGTCGTCCAGGGTCTCGCAGACCAGAACCTCGTCGGGCGCGCCGAAGGCGGCGTGGCGGATGGCTTTCATCGGGGGTCGCTCCTGGATGCCGGCGCTGCGGTCAGGCCGGTTGGCGTTTCTTCAGGGCGCGCAGATCGACCGCGCCCGCGTGGGCTCTGGGATCCTGGCCGCCGGGGAAGATCAGGTGCTTCTGGATCTTCTCGGTGCCGGTGCGGGGCAGATCGTCCAGGAAGACGATCCAGCCCGGCAGTTTATAGTAGGCGCAGCGCGTGCGCCCGAACTCCAGGATCGCGCGCGCCGTCTCCGCGCCGGCGGCCCAGCCCGCGGCCGGGACGACGCAGGCCAGCACCTCCTCGTCGCGCAGCTCGTCCGCGACCGGCATGACGGCGATCTGGCCGACGGCCGCATGGTCGATCAGCGCGTTCTCCACCTCCGCGGCGGAGATGTTCTCGCCCGAGCGGCGGATGATGTTCTTCTTGCGCTCGACGAAATGGAGCATGCCGTCCTCGGCCTGCGTCACCACGTCGCCGGTGTGGAACCAGCCGCCGCGCCAGACCTCCTCGGTCGCGGCCGGGTCCTTCAGATAGCCGGCGAAGAAGCCCTTGCGCGGCTCCGGCTCCGGCGAGCGCACGACCAGCTCCCCCGGCGTCCCGCGCGGGACCTCGCGGCCCGCGTCGTCCACCACCTTGGCCTCGAAGTCGGGGGTCGGGCGGCCGAAGGCGCGGGTGTGGATCTGTCGCGGCTCGTGGCAGTCGGCGAAGAAGCGGCCGGTCTCGCTCATCCCCCAGACCTCGACCATGGGGATGCCGAAGCGCTCCTCGAACTTGGCGTGCAGGTCCGGATCGACGCCGGCGCCCAGACCGAACTTGACCCGGTGCTGCGTCTCCTCGGGGCAGGGCGCGGCCTTCAGCAGGATCGTCGGCACGACGCCCAGATAATGCAGGCCGGTGGCGCGAGTCTCCGCCAGGTCGCGCCACCAGGTGGACGGGTGGAAGCGGTCCGGCATGATCAGGCAGTTGGCGGTGAGGATCAGCGCGGTCGGCGTGTTGATCCCGGCGTTGACGTGGAACACCGGCAGGGGGACGAACAGCCGCTCCCGCCCATGCTCCAAGGTCAGCCGGCCGCCGATCTCGGCGTACCATTGGCCGACGGCGATCATGTAGTCGTTGTCGATCAGGCAGCCCTTGGGCCGGCCGGTCGTGCCGGAGGTGTAGATCACCGCCGTCTCGGTCTTCCGGCCGCGCGTCCCCGCCATAGCCGGGCGGGCGGGGGCGGGAAGCGCCTCCGGCCAGTCCTCCAGCGTCGCGATCGGCAGGGGCGCCGCGCGCTCCGCCGCGACGGCCTCAAGCCGCACGCGGTTGGACGCCAGCCCGATCGCCAGATCGACCTCCGAATGGGTCAGCTGGTAGCTGAGTTCGTGATGCAGATAGTAGGGATTGACCGGAACCTGGCTGACGCCCAGCGCATTGAGCGCCAGCATGTGCAGGAAATGCTCCGGCCGATTGTCCAGCATCAGCGCGACCCGGTGCCCGATCCCGTAGCCGGCGGCGCGGTACTGCGCGATCAACCGCTCCACCTCCTCGGCGGCCGCGCCGTAGGTCGTCTCGAAGCCGTCCGGGTGATAATCCCGCTTGGCGTCGCGCGGGACCGCCAGGAAGGCGTTCTCCGGATGCGCGGCGGCGGTGTGGCGGAAGGCCTCGTAGACCGTCGCGAAGGGGGCGGTCGCAACCGGGCTGGACATCCTCAGCGCCTCCCTCAGCGCCGCAGGTTTTCGATCAGCATCGCCATGCCCTGGCCGGCGCCCAGGCACATCGACAGAATGGCGTAGCGCCCGCCCGCCTCGCTCAGGTGCTGGGCGGCGGTGATCGCCATGCGCACCCCCGTCACGCCTGGCGGATGGCCGAGCGAGATCCCGCCGCCATAGAGATTGTGCCGGTCGCGCGGAATCCCCAATTGGCGCTCGGCGTGCAGATTGACGACCGCGAAGGCCTCGTTGATTTCGAAATAGTCGATGTCGGAGATCGTGAGGCCGGTCTTGTCCAGCAGCCCGGAAATGGCCGGGACGGGCCCATGGCCCATGATCTCCGGCGGCACCCCGACCACATGCCAGTCGACCAGCCGGGCGTCGGGGGCGACGCCCTCCGCCTCCAGGGCGTCGCGCGCGCCGACCAGCACGAAGGCCGCGCCGTCGGTCACGCCGCTGGAATTGCCGGCCGTGACCTTGCCGCCGTCGCGGAAGGCGGGCTTCAGGCGGGCGAGCTTTTCCGGCGTCGCGTCCGCCCGCGGGCTCTCGTCCGTCTCGAAGAGCCGGGTTCCCTTGCGGCCTTCGGGAACCTCGATCGGCGCGGTCTGGCGGCCAAGGAAGCCGCTGGCGATCCCCGCCAGCGCGCGGGCCTGGCTCATCGCGCCCCATTCGTCCATCGCCTCGCGCTCGTACTGATAGGCCGCGGCGAGGTTCTCCGCCGTCTCGCCCATGTATTCCTGGCTGAAGGGGCAGCGATAGGCCCAATCCAGCATGTCCTGCATCACCTGGGGGCCGCGGCCCTTGCCCCAGCGGGTTTCGGCGACGGCGTAGGGGGCGCGGCTGTAGGCCTCCGCCCCGCCGGCGAGCGCGATCCGGCTGTGGCCGCTGTCCACCTGCTGGCCGGCCGACAGGATCGCCTGCAAGCCCGAGGCGCAGGCGCGCACGACTCCGAGCGCGCCCGCCTCCTGCGGAATCCCGCTCTTCACCCCGACCACGCGCGCGGCGAACAGCGTGTCCCGATCGGTCGGCACGGTGGTGGTGAAGACCATATGGTCGATTTTCTCCGCCGGCAGCCCGGCGCGGGCGACGCAGGCCTTGGCGGCGTGCGCCGCGACGTCGGTCAGCGCCAGCCCCTTCAGCGACCCGCCGAAATCGCCCAGCGGCGTGCGCACGCCGGCGGCGAAGGCGATCTCGGGCGTCTGGCTGCGGGGCATGGCGGGTCCTCCTGTCCGGCGGCGGCCGGATTGGCTCGGGCGGCGCGCGGTGCGCCCTGTCGTTTCGATTGCACCAAACAATCGTTTGTTCAAAACTGTCGCAGGGGCGTGCGCCCGTCAAGAGCGTTGCGGAGGGCGCCGCTTAGCGTCTATCCAGAATACGCGACAGAGGAGAGCGCAAGCCGTGAAGAAAGCCAAGACCGCGCCCGCCGCGCCCGATCCGGACGGACCGCGCCGCCGCCGCAGCGGCAATCGGCGCGAGGAGTTGATGGACCGCGCGGCCGAACTGATCGCCGCCAAGGGCTTCGACGGCGCCTCGATGCGCGACATCGCCGCCGCGGTGGGGATGCTGCCCGGCTCGCTCTACTACCATTTCCCCTCCAAGGAGGACCTGCTGCGCGAGATCCACGGCCGGGTCGTCAGCGGCATGGCGGCGCGCGTCGAGCAGGCGCTGGAGGGCGTCGAGTCGCCTTGGGGGCGTCTCGAAGCGGCGGCGGAGGCCCATCTCGCGGGCCTGTTCGAAACCGGCAGCCTGGTCGCCATCGTCTCCCCCGACTTCCCCAAGGGGCATGAGGATTTGAACGAGGAGCTGCGCCGCCAGCGCCGCGACTACGAGCAGACCTTCCGCGATCTGTTCGAGGCCCTGCCGCTCGCGCCCGAGGCGGACCGGACGCTCTTGCGGCTCGAACTGTTCGGCGCGCTGAACTGGACGCCGGTCTGGTATCGCGACGGCGGGCGCTACGATCCGCGGCGCATCGCGACGGTCTATGTGGAGACCATCCGCCGGGCCTACGGAACCGGCTGACCGCCGATCGGGATTTTCGGACTTTCCAAACAAACGGTTGTTTGGTTATCGTTTCGACGCCGCGCCGCCGATGGGCTGTGCGGCGCCGCCAACGGCCGCTGTCGCGCGCCCGGACCCGGGCCCGACGTCTCCAGACGGCCGGACAACCGATGGGAGGACCGCCCCCGTGCCGACGCCTGCCGAAACCGGGCGCGCCGACCTGACCCGCGAGGGCGCGCTCGCCGTGCTGCGCTTCGACAACCCGCCCGACGGCTTCATGGACGAGGCGATGGAGCGCGATCTGCTCGCCGCCGTCGAGGCGGTGGAGGCCGACGACGCGATCCGCGCCTGCATCCTGACCGGCGCCGAAGAGGGCGTCTTTATCCGCCATTACGACGTCGGCGTCGTCGCCGACCGCGGCGACGCGCTGGCCGCCCGCGGCCTCGCCTTCGACCCGGGCCGGCCCGTGCCGGAGGGGCCGATCCATCAGGCGATGCGGCGCATGCAGGCGGGCGGGACCGCCTATATCGCCGCGCTCAACGGGACCGCGATGGGCGGCGGCTTCGAACTGGCGCTCGCCTGCGATCTGCGCCTCGTCGCCGACGCGCCGGGCGAGTACGGCCTGCCGGAGATCAATCTGGGCATCCTGCCGGGCGCCGGGGGGACCCAGCGCCTGCCGCGGCTGATCGGCGCCGCCAAGGCGCGCGAGCTGATGCTGCTGGGCGAGACGCTGGACGCCGCCGGGCTGGAGGCGCTCGGCCTCGCGCGGCGGGTCGCGCCGGAGGCGTTGCCGGAGGCCGCGCGCGCCGCCGCCGCGCGGCTCGCGGCCAAGCCGCCGGCGGCGCTCGCCCATATCAAGCGGCTGCTGCTCGCCGCCCAGGACCTGCCGCTCGACGCCGGCCTGGGGGTCGAGCGCACGCTGTTCTGCGATCTGATGGTGCGCGAGGACGCGCGCCGCCTGATGCGCGAAGCCGCCCAGGGCGGCCGCCGCATCACCGACGAACCGGACGCCGATCCGGCCGCGCAAGAAGACCGATAGGGAGCCCCCGCCATGACCGACCAGTTGGACGATCCGCAGGTCTATCTGCCCGACCTGTTCGCGACCCACGCCCGCTTCTATCCGAGCAAGGAAGCGGTGGTCTGCGGTCCGGTGCGGCGCACATGGGGCGATTTCGACGCCAACATCAGCCGGGTCGCCAACGCCCTCGTCGCCGACGGCATCGGCAAGGGCGACAAGGTGGCCGTGCTGATGGGCAACTCGGTCGAGATGCTGGAGGCGCTGTTCGGCGTGGTGCGCGCGGGGGCCTGCGTGGCGCCGCTGTCCGGCCTGCTGACCGGCGATCAGCTCAAGGGTCTGATCGACGACTGCGACGCGGTCGCCGCCTTCGTGTCGGCCGAGTTCCGCGAGCGGGTCGAGCCGCTGCGCGACGCGCTGCCCAAGGTGCGGTCCGACGGCTGGATCAGCGCCGGCTTCGAGGGCGCGGGCTGGCGGCCGTTCGACGCCTACATCGCCGATCGGCCGACGACGCAGCCGCCCGTCCGCTACGCGCTGAGCGACGATTTCAACATCATCTACTCCTCCGGAACCACAGGGTTGCCGAAGGGGATCGTCCAGACCCACCGGGCGCGCCTGCATTGGGCCTTCTCCAACGCGGTGGAGATGGGCTTCGGCTCGGACTCCCGGGCGCTGACCACGACCGCGCTCTACTCCAACGGCACCTGGTTGATGATGCTGCCGATCCTGTTCGCGGGCGGCACGCTGGTCGCCATGCCGAGCTTCGAGCCGGCCGAGTTCCTGGCGACGGTCGCGCGCGAGCGCATCACCCACACCTTCATGGTGCCCGCGCAATATCTGATGGTGCTCGACCGGCCGGAGCTCGAGACGACGGACCTCTCCTCGCTGAAGACCGTGCTCTCGGCCGGCTCGCCGCTGCGGCGCGACGTCAAGCGGCGCATCATCGAGCGCCTCTCGCCCGGACTCTACGAGCTCTACGGCTATTCCGAAGGCTTCGCCAGCCTGCTGAAGCCGCATCAGCACGCCGAGAAGTTCGACACGGTCGGCACGCCGGTGCTGGGCTTCGAAGTCCGCATCCTGGACGACGCCGGGGTCGAGCAGCCGCGCGGGACGCCGGGCGAGATCGCCGGCTACGGCGCCGGAATCATGAAGGAATACTACAAGCGCCCGGAGCAGACGGCGGAGCTGATCTGGCGCGACGAGCGCGGGCGCAGCTTCATCCGCTCCGGCGACGTCGGCGTGATCGACGAGGACGGCTTCCTCTCCATCCTGGACCGCAAGAAGGACATGATCATCTCCGGCGGCTTCAACGTCTTCCCGACCGACGTGGAGGCCGTCGTCGGCCAGCACGAGGAGGTCGGCGACGTGACCGTCATCGGCGTGCCGCACGAGAAGTGGGGCGAGAGCTGCCTGGCGCTCGTGATCCCCGCGGCCGGCCGCACGCCCGACCCGGCGGCGATCCGCGACTGGGCGAACGAGCGGCTGGCGAAGCACCAGCGTCTGACGGCGGTCGAGCTGCGCGAGGACTTCCCGCGCAACGCGCTGGGCAAGGTGCTGAAGCGCCTGTTGCGCGATCCCTACTGGGCCGAGGCCGACTGACCGGACCTGTAATCCTGCGAATGAGGAAAAGATGGATCTGAATCAGGCGAGCGCGCTGGTCACCGGCGCCGGCTCCGGATTGGGCGAGGGGACGGCGCGGCTTCTGGCCGCGGCGGGCGCCCGGGTCGCCGTTCTCGACCGCGCGGCCGAGGCCGCGGAGGCGGTCGCCGGCGCGATCGGCGGGCTGGCGCTCGCCGCCGACGTGTCCGACGCCGAGGCGATGGAGGCCGCCTTCGCGCGCCTCGACCAAGAGATCGCGGCGCGCGGCTGGCCGCCCTTGCGGCTTCTGGTCAACTGCGCCGGGATCGGGCCCTCGCGCAAGATCGTCTCCTCGAAGGAGGGGGCGGCGCCGCTCGACGCCTTCCGCCAGGTGGTCGAGGTCAATCTGATCGGCAGCTTCAACGCGCTGCGCCTCGCCGCCGAGCGCATGACCGCGGCGGCGCCGCTGGCCGACGGGGAGCGCGGCGCGATCGTCAACACCGCCTCCATCGCGGCCTTCGAGGGTCAGATCGGCCAGGCGGCCTACGCCGCCTCCAAGGCGGGGATCGTCGGGCTGACCCTGCCGGCGGCGCGCGAGCTGTCGCGCCACGGCGTGCGGGTCGCGACCGTCGCGCCGGGCGTCTTCGGCACGCCGATGTTCCATACGGTCGAGCCGGACTGGCGGAAGACCATCACCGACGGCGTCCCCTTCCCGAAGCGCGAAGGCTCGCCTGAGGAATTCGCCCGCATGGTCCGCTTCATCGCCGAGAATCCGATGGCCAACGGCGCGACCTACCGGCTCGACGGCGCGCTGCGGCTGGCGTAGCGCGGCCCCCCTTTCCCGTCTCTCTTCATGGGGGGCGTCAGGCGCCGGGCGCCTCCAGCAGGATGACCGAGCAGGCGGCCTCGTCGAAGCCGATCACGCCGCCGCCGTTCTCCGCCAGCGCGATGCGGGCGCGCTCGGCCTGGCGGGCGCCGGCCTCGCCGCGCAGCTGCAGCGCCAGTTCGTGGATCATCGACAGCCCGGTCGCGCCCACCGGATGACCCTTGGAGACCAGCCCGCCGGAGAGATTGACCGGGAGGCGCCCGCCGAGCGCGGTCGCGCCCTCGGCGACCATCGGGCCGCCTTTCCCCGCCTCGGCGAAGCCCAGCATCTCGAGCTGATAGATCTCGCAGAAGGAGGAGGCGTCGTGCACCTCCAGGAGGTCGACGTCCGCGGGCCCGAGACCGGCCTGGCGGTAGGCCTTTTCGGCGGCGACGCGCGACAGGCCGGGCTCGGCCGGGTCGCGGTACTTGCCGCCGGACAGCGCGCTCGCGCGCACCGTGACCGCGCGCCGGCGCACCGCCTCGGGCTGTTGCGCCAGATGCTCGGCCGAGCACAGGAGCGCCGCCGCCGCGCCGTCGCCGATCGGCGCGCACATGGCGCGGGTCAGCGGATAGGAGACCGCGCGATCGGCGAGCGCCTCCTCGATCGACACCTCGAAACGGTACTGCGCCTTGGGGTTGAGCGAGCCGTGACGGTGGTTCTTGGAGGCCGCGGCGGCGATCATCTCCTGCGTCGTGCCGAAGCGCTTCATGTGCCAGGCGGCCTGCATGGCGTAGGTGTCCATGAAGACGGTGCCGCCGCCGGCGTTCGGATCGAAGGGCTTGCCGGCCTCCTCGCCGATGCGGGCGTAGTAGGTCTTCCACTCGTCGGGGTCGAGCTGGTCGATGCCGCCCTCGAAGATTTCCAGCGTGCGCGCGGGATCGTCGGGGAAGAAGGTCTTCTCCACCCCGATCGCCAGCGAGAGCTCGGCGTCGCCCGAGGCCACGTCCTTCCAGGCGCCGTGGAAGGCCATCGAGGCCGTCGCGCAGCCGCCCTCGACATTGATCGTCGCGACGCGCTCCGGGAACAGCCCCTCGCGCACCAGCGGCGTCAGGCAGACCTGGCCGCGGATGTTGCGCTGGCCGAAGGTCCCCATGCCGCAATTGCCGAACCAGGCCTGCTCGATCCCGGCGCCGGTCTCCATCCCGGCGTCGGCCAGCAGGTCGAGATAGACCTCCCGGGTCAGCTCCTTGAAGCCGTCCTCCGGGCGCTTGCCGAAGGCGGTGCAGCTCGTCGCCAGAACGTAGACGTCGCGCATCGGGCGTCCTTTCGCGCTTATGCGGGGGGAGAGGCGGGGGCGGCTCAGCCGCCGAGCCGGACAGGCAGCCGGCTGATGCCGCGCGGCACCATGGCGTCGAGCCAGTCCGGACGCTCGCCCTCCGCCAGGGCCAGATCGGGGAAGCGCTCGATGAAGGCGCGCACGGCGATCCGCCCCTCCTCGCGCGCGAGCTGCGCGCCGAGGCAGGTGTGGATCCCCAGCCCGAAGGTCAGATGCCGGTTCGGCGTGCGCGCGACATCCACCGCGTCGGGATCGTCGAACATGCGGGGGTCGCGGTTCGCCGAGGCGACGACGGCGAAGACGCGATCGCCCTTCTTCAGGGCGCGGCCGTGCAGCTCATGGTCCGTCGCGACGACGCGCACCAGCGCGTTGGTCGGCCCGTCATAGCGCAGGAACTCCTCGACCGCCGTGCGGTTCGCCTCCGGTTCGGCGCGGAAGCGGGCGAGCTGGTCCGGATGCGTCAGCAGGGTGTGGATCGAGTTGGCGATCAGGTTGGTCGTCGTCTCGTGCCCGGCGAACAGCACCAGCATGCAGGCAGCCACCAGCTCGTCGTCGGTGAGCGCGTCCGCCTCGTCGCTGGCGTTGATCAGATCCATCAGGAAGCCGGGCTGCGGCGCCGCCCGGCGCTCGGCGATCAGCGTCTTGAAGTAGGTCGACATCTCCTGGCAGCCATGCGCGGCGCGGGCGTATTTGTCGTCGACATTGCGCGCGCCGCCGATGAAGACCGCCATGTCGTCGGACCACTCCTTGACCCGGTCGAGCATGTCGCGCGGCACGCCGAGCAGATCCATGATGACGTAGGCCGGCACCAGCAGCGCGTATTCGCGGATCAGGTCGATTTCGCCCCGGCCCTCCAGCCGGTCGAGCAGCATCCCGACGATCTCCCGGATCGACGTCTTCATGTCGTTCACCGCCGGCGCGGTGAAGGCCTGGCGCATGATGCGCCGCAGGCGGGTGTGATCGGGCGGGTCGCGGAAGGCGAGCCAGAGATTGAGGTATTTGACGATCTCCTGCAGCGTCTCCGCCTGCTCCGACGGCAGGGTGCGGTAAAATCCGGTCAGGCGGTCGACGCTCATCGCCTCGTCCATCAGCACCGCCTTCACGTCGTCGTATCGCGTGACGACCCAGGATTTGAGCACCGGGCTCCAATGCACCGGATCCTCCTCGCGCAGACGGGCGTAGATGGGGTAAGGATTCGCCATCGTCGCGGGGTCGCGGGGATCGTAGGTCAGATCCGTGCGCCGGTCCGTGTGCAGATCCCTCTGCGGCGGATCGGTCCGGGGGGCGGCGTCGGCGGCGTCTGCCATGGGCGCGTCTCGCTTTCGAAGGCCGTCGCCGCGGCGCGCCTTCTTGCGGCGGGCGGCGAAAGTTTACCAAACAATCGTTTGGTTGGTTATATACTGAGGCCTCCCCCGCTGGCAAGACGGCGCGCGCCGCGTCGGCGCGGCCGGGGCTGAAGGAAACGGAGGGCGAGAATGCGGATCGGGGTTGTGGGGATGGGCGCCATCGGCGGATTTCTGGCGGCGAAGCTGGCCGCCCAGGGCGCGGAGGTGGCGGCGCTGGCCCGCGGCGCGACGCTGGAGGCGTTGCGCGCGGACGGGCTCACGCTGATTTCCCGGACGGGCGACGTTTCGGTGCGGCTCGCCGCCGTCAGCGACGCCGCCGCCGACCTCGGCCCCGTCGATCTCTGGCTCTTCACGGTCAAGGGCCAGGACAGCGAGGCGGCGGCCGACGCGATCGCCCCGGCGGTCGGCCCCGCCACCCGGGTGCTCAGCTTCCAGAACGGGCTCTTCGGGCTGGAGGTTCTGACGCGGCGCTTCGGGGCGGAGCGCGTGCTGGGCGGGGTGACCTATGTGCCGGCGACGGTGGAGCGGCCGGGGCTGGTGCGCCACACCGGCCCCGTGACGCGCTGCGTCTTCGGCCCGAGCGCCGGCGGCGGGTCCGATGAGGCGGCGAACCGCTTCGCCGCGCTGGCGCAGCAGGCGGGCCTGGACATCGCCCTGCTCGACGATCCGACGCCGGAGATCTGGGCCAAGTTCGTGATGCTGGCGCCCTTCCATTGCGTGGCGGCGACGACGCGGCTGGCGCTCGGCGCCTGGCGCGCCTGCCCGGAGACGCTGGCGCTCTTCCGCACGGGCATGGAGGAGGTCGCGGCCGTGGCCGCCGCCAAGGGCGTCGCCCTGCCGGACGGGCTGATCGCGCGCAACATGGCCTTCACGCTGGAGACCGCGGACCCGGGCACCCGCGCCTCGATGCTCGACGATCTCGAGCGCGGCAAGCCTCTCGAGCTCGACAGCTCGATCGGCTGGCTCTTGCAGCAGGCGCGGGCGCTCGACGTCCCGGCGCCGATGCACGCGGCCTGCTACGCGCTCCTCAAGCCCTATGCCGAGGGGCCGCCGGGCTGAGGCGTCCGCGTCACGGAGCGGCGGCGAGCCGGGCCAGCAGCGCCGCCGAGGCGTCGTCTTCCGGATAGAACAGCTCGAGCTCGACCGCCTGCGCCGCGGCGTCCTCCGGCGCGCCGAAGCGCGCGGTCAGCGCGACGAGGGCGAGCGTCTCGCCGCCCTTGCGGTAGCGCTCGACGACGACGCTCGCCGTGCGGGCGGCCGGCGGCTCCGGCGCGTGCTCGAAGGCGCGGAAGGCGGGATGACGGCGCACCCGGCGCAACGCGTCGGCCGCGGGGCCGGCCTCGCCCAGAGCCGCTTCCCGCCGCGCCGCCGCCTTCAGGCGACGGATGGCGTGCGGCAGAACCTCGGCCGGATTGACCAGCAGGCGGGCGAGCCCGTCCGGATGCAGGCTCAGATCGTAGAGGGTGGGCGCGGCCCCGGCCCCCGCCACCGCCCCCGCCCCCGCCCCGGCCCCCGCCCCGACCCCGGCCCCGGCCCCGACCCCGGGCGGCGCGACCGCCGTCCAGGGGTCGCGGCCGTCGAAGGCCCAGGCGAGCGCGGCCTCCGCGCCCGCATTCGCGGCCAGCACGGTTCCGCCTGCGTCGAGCGCCAGCGCCGGATAGGGCGCGTGGCGGGCGAGCGCGCGCGCCACCGCCGCCCGCGCCGGCGCGAAGGCCGGGTCGGCCCAGCCCACGGCGCCGCGCGGCGCGGCGAGGCCCGCGGCCTCGAACAGCGCCGCGCCGGCGGCGTGATCCGGCGCGAAGGCGCGGGCCAGCTTGTCCAAGGCCGCGCGGCCCGGCCGGGATCGCCCGCTCTCCAGAAAACTGACATGGCGTTGCGAGAGGTCCGCGCGCGCCCCCAGCGTCGCCTGCGACCAGCCCGCGCCGCGCCGCAGTCCGGCCAACAGCGATCCGAAGTCCATGCGCGATCTCCCCTTATCTTCCTGCGCCGTCAGGGGGCGGGGTGGCGGCGCAGGGTGAGCGCCGTCCCGGACATCTCCCCTTTCGGCGTCCTCCCGGACGGCCATCGGGCCGATCCGGGATCCAGACGCCGTCGGCGCCGCGTGGCGCGCGCCGCTCTGGACCTCGGCGCGCCGCTGTCGCGCCGGCCGGGGCGACGCCGAGGGGGCCGACGGGAATGCGGAAAAGCGCCGCTTGCCGTCGCGATTAGAACCGAGAGGTAATTGTTATGATTATCTTACGACGTCAAGGTCGCTCCCACCATCGGATCAAGAGGAGGACCCCGACATGCTCGACCCCTGGCGCGCCTGGATCGCCGCGTTCGACGCGGCCTGCGAGAGCGATTCCTGGGACGGCCTGGCCGACCATCTGGCCGAGGACGTCGTCTACGCCGTCACCGGCGTTCCCTTCGCCTGCGAGCTGCGCGGGCGCGACGCGGTGATCGCGGGCTTCGCCAAGTCGGTGCGCGGCTTCGACCGGCGCTTCGATCGGCGCGGCTGGACCGGCGTCGGGGTCCGGCATTGGGACCCCAACCTCGTGACCGCCCGGCCGCTCGGCGAGTACGAGCGCGCGGGCCAGCCGGTCCTGCGCTTCGCGGCCTATGGGAGCTGGTGGTTCCGCGCCGACGGCCGCATCGCCCTGATGACCGACCTTTACGATTCGGGCGAAGCCGACATCCAGGCGGCGCTCGCCTGGCTGGGGGAGTACGGGGCCGACCTCGACCCGGGTTACGTCTGAGGGTGCGCGAGTGGCGGGCGCCGGCCCGTCAGCGCATCAGGTCGAGGACGGTCCTGGGCAGGGCGAAGCTGGCGGCGTGCAGGTCGGGCGTGTAGTAGCGGGTTTCGATCCCCGCCGCCGCGAAGCGTTCCGCGATCGTCTCCGCCGGCTGGCGGCGCAGGCCGGCGTCGTCGCTGGCCCAGCCGAAGGCCATGTCGCCGCCCTGATAGGTCGGCACGGCGGCCAGGTAGAAATGCACGTCCGCGAAGCTCTCGCCGAGGCGCCGGAAGCTGTTGGTGACCTCTTCCGGCTGCACGAAGGGCACGCCGTTCTGGGTCACGATCACGCCGCCTTGCTTCAGGCGGCGCTTGCAGTCGGCGTAGAACTCGGCGGTGAACAGCACCTCGCCCGGGCCGATCGGATCGGTCGAATCGACGATGATCACGTCGAAACGCTTCGCCGTCTCCTTCATGAAGCGGCAGCCGTCGGCGATCACCAACTCGAGCCGCGGGTCGTCGAAGGCCCCGGCCGAGAGCGACGGCAGGTGCTCCCGGGAGAAGTCGATCACGTCCGGGTCGATCTCCACCATGGTCGGGCGGACGGCCTTGTGCTTGAGGACCTCGCGGGCCATGCCGCCGTCGCCGCCGCCGACGATCAGCACGTCCTCGGCCGCCCCGTGCGCCAGGATCGGCACATGGGTCATCATCTCGTGATAGACGAATTCGTCGCCTTCGGTGGTCTGCACGACGCCGTCGAGGCAGAGCACCCGGCCGAAGCGCGGGTTCTCGAAGACGATCAGATCCTGGAGCCCGTCGGACGACTGGTACAGGACCCGATCGATCTTCAGGCCTTGGCGGATTTCGGGATGCAGTTCCTCGTCGTACCAGCCGGTCACGACTCCGCCACCCGCCCGCGCTTCAGATCGTTGATCTCGACGCGGCCGGCCGCGAAGCCCTCGCGCAGCACCTCGATCGCCTCATGCGGCTTGGCGTCGCCGCACATGAAGATGTCGAGCGCGGCGTAGCCGGCCTCCGGCCAGGTGTGGATCGAGATGTGGCTCTCCGCCAGCACGGCGACCCCGGAGACGCCCTCCGGCGAGAAGCGGTGCAGGTGGAAATGCAGGAGCGTGGCGCCGGCCACCTCGATGCAGCGCTTGAGGACGCTTTCGATGCGCCCGATGTCGTCGATGCCGCTGGCGTCCCAGAGGTCGACGATCAGATGGGTCCCGGCGAAGGCCTCGCCGTCGCGCTTGATGAAGTGATCCAGCCTGTCCTGGCCGAAAAGGCCCTCGGGCAGGGGGAAGCTCTCGGTTACGCTCTCGTCCTTATGGGCTGCGCTTTGGACCCCGTCCGCTGCCGTCCCCAGATCGGAAAGAGCGATGTCGTCTCTCGGCATCGCATCCTCCATCCAGTAGATGACACGCAAAATTACGTGAGCGCGCGATATGCAATAGATCGCCTCCCGCGCGCAAGAGGAAAGATGGGAAAAAGCCGTGACGTTTCAGCGGCGCCAGACCTGCATTCACCGCATGGCGGACCCGCAGACGACGCGGATCATCCGCGCCGTTTCGGCCCACAGCGCGTAGCCGTCCAGATCGAACGGATCGGCCCAGATCGCGTCGAGCGCGTCGTCGCCGGGCTTGAGCGCGCCGCTCAGCCAGCGCGCCTCGAAATCGACCAGGGTGTAGTGGAAGGCCGGCGCGCCGTCCGGGTCGTCGGGGTGCGGCGTGATGGCGTCGATCACGTCGAGCAGGCGGACGATCTCGACCTCGACGCCGGCCTCCTCCAGCACCTCGCGCCGGGCCGTCTCGCGCACGGCCTCGCCCAACTCCTGCCGGCCGCCGGGCAGCGACCAGGCGCCCTGTTGGGGCGGCTTGCCGCGTTTGACCAGCAGCACGCGCGGGCCGGCGTCGGTGTCCTTCAGGACCACGACGCCGACGCCGATCTGCGGATGGGCGGGGCGGTCGGTCATGGCGCGCCTGTCAGCTCTCGCCGCGCGCGATGCGGGCGAGCGGCTCGTCGACCGGCACCTGATAGGCGTCGGCCAGCTTGTTGGTGCGGCTGAAGGCGCCGACCACGTCCAGAAGCTCCCCCAGCATCGTGTCGTCGAGGCCCAGCTTGCGCGCCGCCGCCGTGTGGCTGTTCAGGCAATAGTCGCAGCCATGCGCGGCGGAAACCGCGATCGCGATCATCTCCTTGGTGAGCGCGTCGAGTCGGCCCGGCGTCATGGTGCGCTTGATGTTGGCCCAAACGTCCTCCAGCAGCGGCGGATGCGAGCCGAGCGTCTTCCAGAAGTTGGGCACCGCCTTGATCCCCTTGGTCGCGAGGATGTCGTCATAGACGGCGCGCACCCGCGCGTCCGCCTCCTCATACTCCACCATCCGGGCGAGCGGTTGGGTCTGGGTCATCGCGGTCGGTCTCCTTACTCCGTCGAGCGCCGCCCTCCTGGGTCGAGACGCGGCCGGCCCGGCGGCGCCTCGGCATGAGGATGTCCCGCGCATCGCGCCGACGGCCTCATCCTGAGAAGGCCGCGTCGGCGCCTGTCTCGAAGGATCGCGCAGCCGGCGCCGAAACGAAACGGGACGCCGGGGGCGGCCCCCGGCGTCCCGCCAATGGTAGCGGCTTGGCCCGCGCCCTCAATACATATGCTGGCCGCCGTTGATCGAGAGGGTGGAGCCGGTGATGAAGCCGGCGTCGTCCGCCACCAGGAACAGCACCCCGCGGGCGATTTCCTCGGCCTCGCCGAGACGGCCGACCGGGATGCGCGCCTTGATCTTTTCCAGCACGTCTTCGGGCACGGCGCGGACCATGTCGGTGTTGACGTAGCCGGGCGCGATGGCGTTGACGGTGATGCCGGCGCGGGCGCCTTCCTGCGCCAGCGCCTTGGTGAATCCGTGGATGCCGGACTTGGCGGCGGCGTAGTTCACCTGGCCGTACTGGCCCGCCTGGCCGTTGATCGAGCCGATATTGACGATGCGCCCGAACTTCCGCGCGCGCATCCCCTCGATGACGGCGCGGCTGCAGTTGAAGCAGGACCCCAGATTGGTGTCGATCACCGCCTGCCACTGCTCGGGCGACATCTTGTGCATGGTGCCGTCGCGGGTGATGCCCGCATTGTTCACCAGCACCTCGACCGGCCCGAGGTCGCTTTCGATCGCCTGCACGGCCCCGGAGACGGCGTCGTAGTCGGAGACGTCGAACTTGTAGACGGCGATGCCGGTCTGATCCTTGAAGGCGTTCGCGGCCTCGTCGTTGCCGCCGTAATTGGCCGCGACCGTATAGCCCGCGTCCTTCAGCCCGACGGCGATGGCGGCCCCGATGCCGCGCGTTCCGCCCGTGACCAGTGCAACTCTACCCATGGAGTCCTCCTCGATATGGTTCTTCTACCGCCGACCGAACGCCTGACGGAGAGCCAACCCGCGGGATGGCGCCGGTTTCTGACCCCCGCTGACGCCGCCCTCGCACGCGATGCAAGGGATGGGGGCGGGCGATGACCGGCTTGTTATCGGTGATTGAAACAAATTCGCCGCCCGGCCTCAACGAAACTCGCGCGGGCGGCGGCCCACCCTTGCGCGAAGGTTGCGCGAGCGACCGTGCGGGCCTAAGCAGGCGGCATGTCCCGTTGGCTCCTCTCCCGCGTCGCGCGGCACACGCATGAGCTGTTTCGGCTGGCGAGCCCCGTCGCCTTCAGCCGCGCCGGCGTGCTCATGCTCACGACCGTCGACATCGCCATGCTGGGCCGCGTCTCGGCGGAGGCGGTGGGCTATTACACGCTCGGGACCTCGCCCTTCATCATCCTGCTCGTCATCGGCATCGGCCTGCAGCAGGGGGTGTTGGTGGCGACCAGCCACCATCGCGGCGCGGAGCGCTGGGGCGAGACCGGTCAGGTCTGGCGCCGCGGCCTGCCCTACGCCGTGCTCTGCGGGGTCGTCGGCGCGCTGCTCTGCACGCAAGGGTCCGCCTATTTCGCGCTGACCGGCCAGTCGGACGATCTGATCGCGCCCAGCGCCGCCGTCACCTTCTGGCAGGGGGTCGGGCTGGTCCCGATGATGCTCTACATCGCGACCGCCTTCTTCCTGGAGGGGATCGGCCGCCCCGGCCCGGTCTGGGCCGTCATCTGGGCCGCGAACCTGGTCAACCTGCCGCTCAATTGGTGGTTGATCTACGGCGGCTTCGGCGTCCCGCCGCTGGGGGCGGAGGGCGCGGCGATCGCCACCACCATCGCGCGTTTCGCCATGGCGGGGGCGCTGATGGTCTATGTCTGGCGTCTGGCCGACCATGCGGCGCTCGGCGTGCGGGCGCGCCCGCGGCCGGGCTGGCTGTCGGGCGGCCGCGCCGACCGGCGCTACGGCTATGCGGCGGGGCTGTCGCTCGGCTTCGAGACCGGAGCCTTCGGGGTGATGGCGATCTTCGCCGGCTGGCTGGGCCCGCAGGCGCTCGCGGTCTACGGCGTGGCCAACGCGCTGCTGGCGATGCTGTTCATGGTGGCGCTGGGGCTGGCGACCGCGACCGGGGTGCGGGTCGGCGTGGCGCACGGCCGCGGCGACGGGCCGGACCGCGCGCTCGCCGGCTGGACCGGGTTCTTCTGGTGCCTGCTGATCATGGGCCTGTTCGGGGTGCTGCTGCATCTCGCGCCGAACGAGGTCGCGGGCCTCTACACCGACGAGCCGGTGCTGGCGATCGCCAGCGTCCCGGCCATCCTGATGGTCGGCTGGCTCCTGTTCGCGGACGGCGGGCAGGTGGTGATGGCCAACGCCCTGCGCGCCGCGGCCGATCCCTGGGTCCCGACCGCGATGGCCTTCTTCAGCTATCTCGTGGTGATGATCCCGCTCGGCTGGTGGCTGGCGATCCATCTGGGCCGCGGGGTGATCGGCCTCTATGAGGGCATCCTGATCGCCAGCGTGATCAATGTCGCGATTCTCAGTCTGCGTTGGGGCTGGCGCTGCCTGCAGGGCCTGCGCGAGGGCGCGCCGGCCGAATGAGGTTGAGGATCAATCGGCGCGCGGCTCGGCGATCGTCGGCGCGTCGCCGCACAGCGGGCAGTCCGGATCGCGGTTTGTCTTCACCGTGCGAAAGGTCTGGTCGAGCGCATCGAACAGCAACAGCCGCCCCGCCATGCCGGTCCCGAGGCCGAGCAGCTCCTTCAGCGCCTCAACCGCCTGCAGGGTCCCCATCACGCCGGCCACCGCGCCGAAGATGCCGACCGTGTCGCAGCGCGGCACCAGGCTCGGATCGGTCGGCTTCGGGAACAGGCAGCGATAGCAGGGGCCGCCGTCCGGCAGATAGGGCTTGAAGGTGGCGAGCTGGCCTTCGAAGCGCAGCAGCGCCGCGCTGACCAGCGGCCGCTTCGCCAGAAAGCAGGCGTCGTTCATCAGATAGCGGGCGGCGAAATTGTCCGACCCGTCGATCACCAGATCGTACTGCGAGACCAGCTCCAGCGCGTTCTCCGCCGTCACCCGGGCGCGATGCGGGACGACCTCGATCTCGGGATTGAGCTCCTCCAGCCGCTCGGCGGCGCTCGTCACCTTGGCCTCGCCGACGGTGTCGTCGCTGTGGATGATCTGGCGCTGCAGGTTGGTGAGATCGACCACGTCGTGATCGACCACGCCCAGCGTTCCGACCCCGGCCGCGGCGAGATAGAGCAGCGCCGGCGAGCCGAGCCCGCCCGCGCCGACGACCAGCACCCGGCTGTCGAGCAGCTTGAGCTGCCCTTCCTCGCCGACCTCGTCGAGGATGACGTGCCGGGCGTAGCGTTCGAGCTGTCGGTCGGTGAGGTCTCGGTCGGTCATGGTCGGCTTGGTCCCTGCCTGTCGCGCATCCCGGATGGCCTGCTTCGCGGCTGCCGTCATCCCGGACGGCCATAGGGCCGATCCGGGATCCAGGGCGTCGCGCATGACCGGAGCAGACGGCTCTGGATCCCGGCTCTGCGCTGCGCTCCGGCCGGGATGACGCCGGGGCGCAGGCCGACCGTCGCCCTCACAGTCCCTCGAACAGCGGCGTGGAGAGATAGCGCTCGGCGAAGCTCGCCAGGATGACGACGATGCGCTTGCCCTTCATCTCCGGCCGCTCCGCCACCTCCAGCGCCGCGGCCAGCGCCGCGCCGGAGGAGATGCCGCAGGCCACGCCCTCCAACCGCGCTGCGCGGCGCGCGGTGGAGAAAGCGGTTTCGTTCGCGATTCGAACCACCTCGTCGATCACGTCCGTGTTCAGGATCTCCGGCACGAAGCCGGCGCCGATGCCCTGGATCTTGTGCGGGCCCGGCTGACCGCCGGACAGGACGGGGCTGTCCTCCGGCTCGACCGCGACGACGCGGAAGCCGGGATTGCGCGCCTTGATCACCTCGCCGACGCCCGTGACGGTGCCGCCGGTGCCGACGCCGGCGACCAGCATGTCGAGCTTGCCGCCCGTGTCCGCCCAGATCTCCTCCGCCGTCGTCTTGCGGTGGATCTCGGGATTGGCGGGATTGACGAACTGCTGCGGCATGACGGCGCCCGGGATCTCCCCCAAGAGCGCCTCGGCGCGGGCGATCGCGCCCTTCATGCCCTTCTCCGCCGGGGTCAGCTCCAATTCGGCGCCGAGAAGCTTCAGCATCTTCTGGCGCTCCAGCGACATGCTCTCCGGCATGGTCAGGATCAGCCGATAGCCCTTGGCCGCCGCGACGAAGGCGAGCGCGATGCCGGTATTGCCGCTGGTCGGCTCGACCAGCGTCGTCTCGCCGGGTTTGGCGCGGCCCAAGGCCTCCAGCCCCTCGATCATCGCGAGACCGATTCGATCCTTCACGCTGGCCAGCGGATTGAAGTATTCCAGCTTGGCGAGAATCTCCGCCTCGACGCCGGCGTCCGCCGCCAGCCGGTCGAGCCGCACCAGCGGCGTGCCGCCGATGGTTTCCAGCACCGTGTCGTAGATCCGTCCGCGCGGCGGGGCCGCCTTGAAATCCGTCATCGCTCGTTCCGCGTTCCGAAAGCCGTTTCTCGTCGGCCGCGACTGTAGCGGCTTTCACCGGCGCGGCAAGCGACCGCCGGCGCTGCGGGCCGCCGGGCTCAGATCATGAAGTCGAACTGGGTCTGGGACTGGCTTTCGATGCCGGCTTTCTGGGCGGCGATGCACAGATGCTCGATCGTGGTCTCGCTCAGCCGGTTCATGGCGTAGTCCTCGATCTCCTGCCAGATCGGGCGCAGCACCACATGGCCCAGTTCGGAGCCGGCGGGGTCGGTCAGCGGGTCGCGCCCGCCCTCCATCTCGGCCACCACCGTTGCGATGTCGGCGATGGTGATGCGCCGGCGCTCGCGGGCCAGCCGGTAGCCGCCGCGCGGACCGCGCACGCCGCGCAGGATTCCGGCGTGGACCAGGCCCTGCAGCACCTGCTCCAGATAGCGGCGCGGGATGCCCTGACGCTCGGCGATCTCCTTCGACTGCACCGGCTGGTCGCTGGCGTGATAGGCGATGTCGAGCACCGCCTCGATCGCGAACATCAGTTTCTTGGTCAGCCGCATGCTCCGCCCCCTAAAGCCGCCCCTAAACCGCCGCTACAGCCCGGTCGAGCCGAAGCCGCCGGCGCCGCGGTCGGTCTCGTCCAGATCCGCCGTCTCGTCCCAGGCGACGCGGGTCACGGGCGCGACCACCATCTGGGCGATGCGCTGGCCGCGCTCGACCAGGAAGGGCGCGTCGCCGAGATTGACGAGGATCACCTTCACCTCGCCGCGATAGTCGGAATCCACCGTGCCCGGCGTGTTCAGCACCGTCACCCCATGCTTCGCGGCGAGGCCGGAGCGCGGGCGCACCTGCGCCTCGTAGCCGGGCGGCAGCGCGATGCGGATCCCCGTCGGGACGAGCGCGCGGCCGCCCGGCGCCAGCGTCAGCGGCGCCTCGACCGCCGCCAGCAGGTCGCAGCCCGCGGCTTCCGCGCTGCCATAGGCCGGCGGCTCCAGGTCCGCCCCGTGCGGCAGGCGCTCCAGCCTGACCGAGATCGTCTCCATCCCCGCTCCCTCCGTCTCGGCGCCGCCGAGCGAACCGTCCCTCATTCCGCCGCCTTCCCGGCGGCGCCGGTGCGGCTCGGGTCTTCGAAATGCGCCGCGATCCGCTCCGCCAGCCGGGCCGCGACGGCCCGCTTGGTCTGGGTCGGCCAGGGCTCCGCGCCCTCCGCGGTGATCAGCGTCACCGTATTCTCGTCGCCGCCGAAGGTTCCCGTCCCCTCCGAGACGTCGTTGGCCAGGATCCAGTCGCAGCCCTTGCGCGCGCGCTTCTTCGCGCCGAGCTGGGCCACCTCTTCCGTTTCGGCGGCGAAACCGACGACCAGCGCCGGCCGCTCCGCTCCGGGCGCGGAAAGCGTCTTCAGGATGTCCGGGTTTTCGGCCAGCTCCAGCGCCGGCGGCGGTCCGCCGGCCTGCTTCTTGATCTTCGCGGCGCCGCGCGCCTTCACCGTCCAATCGGCGACGGCGGCCGCGCAGACGGCGATGTCGACGGGCAGCGCGGCGCGGCAGGCGGCCAGCATCTCCTCCGCGCTCTCGATGCGGACGGTCGCGAGGCCGGGCGGGTCGGGCAGGTGCGTCGGGCCGGAGACCAGCGTCACCTCCGCGCCCAGGGCCGCCAGCGCCTCGGCGATGGCATGGCCCTGCCGGCCGGAGGAGCGGTTGGCGATGTAGCGGACGGGATCGATCGGCTCGTGCGTCGGGCCGCTGGTGACCAGCGCCTTGCGTCCGGCAAGCGGCCCGGCGGCCGGCTGCGCCCTCTCCTCAGCCTCGCCCGCGCCTGCGCCCAGCCGGCGCAGGATCGCGGCGGCGAGGTCCGCCGGCTCCACCAGTCGGCCCGGCCCGTATTCGCCGCAGGCCATCGGCCCCTCGTTCGGCCCGATCAGCGAGACGCCGCGCCGGATCAGGGTCGCCAGATTGTCCTGGGTGGCGGGATGCTCCCACATCCGCACATTCATCGCGGGCGCGACCAGCACCGGCTTGTCGGTCGCCAGCAGCACCGTGGCGGCGAGATCGTCCGCCAGGCCGGCGGCCATCTTGGCCAGCAGGTCCGCGCTCGCCGGCGCGACCACGACAAGGTCCGCCTGCCGCGACAGCTCGATATGCCCCATTTCGGATTCGTCGGTCAGCGAGAACAGGTCGGTATAGACCCTGTCCTCGCTCAGCGCCTGCAGCGACAGCGGGGTCACGAACTCCGCCCCGCCGCGCGTCAGCACGCAGCGCACGGCGACGCCGGCCTGCTTCAGGCGTCGAATCGTCTCCAAAACCTTGTAGGCGGCGATCCCGCCGGAGACGATCAACAGGACGCGGCCGCGGGCCGCCGACTCCTCGCTCATGCTGCACCTCGCGCCCGCCGGCAGGCCGCAACAGCGCGGGAAGCCAGCGTATTCACGTCCTGACTATGTAAATAGAATCGGCCGGCGGGACAAGCGGAGAGGGCGGGGGCGCCGACGCATCCGCAGACACCGCGCGCCCAAGAAATGAATCCGCCCACGAAATGGTTAACAAAAGCCTAACGCTTTTTCGCCTGCAAGCGCAGTTTTTGTGGGCTGCATATGTAGGTAGATGGCGCGCGATGCAGCCTCAGAACAGCTCCGCGGCCAGGAAGACGGCCATCACCGCGACGAGCGCTGCGATCCACGCCATTGAATTCACGGAGTTTTTCTCGTTCCCCGTCGACAGGCCGCCGCGCGCGCCCTCGCGCGACAGGCGCTCCAGCGTCTCCTCGGCGCGGCGCAGGGTGTTGGGCAGCCGCTCCAGCGCGCCGACCGCTTCGCGCACGGTTTCGACGACGCGGGCCTCGGGGCCGCGGTTGGCGATCACCCAGTCCTCGATCAGCGGCCGGGCCATCAGCCACATATTGACGTCGGGATTGAGCCGCCGGCCCACGCCTTCCGCCACCAGCATCGTCTTCTGCAGCAGCAACAGGTCGGGCTGGGTTTCCATGTCGAAGCGTTCGGTGGTGCGGAACAGATGCGAGAGCAGCCGCGCGACCGAGATATCGGACAGCGGCTTGTCGAGGAGCGGCTCGCCGATCGCGCGCAGCGCCTGGGTGAACTCCTCGCGCGACTTGGTCGGCGGCACCACGCCATGGTCGAAATGCGTGTCCGCGACGCGGCGGTAATCCCGGTTCAGGAACCCGACCAGAATGTCCGCCAGGAAGAAGCGCGTGCGTCGGTCGACGCGCCCCATGATCCCGAAATCGACGGGGCACAGCCGCCCGTCCGGGGCCACGAACATGTTCCCCGGATGCATGTCCGCATGGAAGAAGCCGTCGCGGAACACCTGCAGGAAGAAAACCTTGGCGGAGCGCTCCAGGATCGCATCCACCGCGTGCCCCGCCTCCGCGAGCGCCTCCAGATCGTCGATCCGGCAGCCCTCCAGCCGTTCGATGGTCAGCACGCGCTGGCCGGTGCGCTCCCAATCGACGCGCACCACGTGGAAGCCCTCGTCGCCCTCGCAGTTCTCACGCAGTTCGGAGGCGGCGGCGCCCTCCAGGCGCAGATCCATCTCCGTCTCGATCCAGGTCTGGAAGGTGTCGACCACGGCGACGGGCCGCAGCCGGCGCAGCGCCGGCGCCAGCCGCTCCACCAAGCGCGCGAGCCAGCGGAACAGCTCGACGTCGCGCTCGAACTGGCGCTCCACGCCGGGGCGCAGGACCTTCACCGCCACCTCGTCGCCCGCCTCGCCGCCGAAGGCGCCGGCGTCCGCCGCCGGCAGCCGCGCGAAATGCACCTGCGCGATGGAGGCGGCGGCGACCGGCGTCTCGTCGAACTCGGTGAAGAGAACGTCGAGGGGCGCGGCCAACTCCGTCTCGATCGCGCGCTTGGCGTCGGCGAAGGGGAAGGGGGCGAGCCCGTCCTGCAGGCGCGAGAGGTCGTGCGCCACCTCCTCGCCCACCAGATCGGCGCGCACGCTCAGCGCTTGGCCCAGCTTCACATAGGTGGGCCCCAGCGCCGTCAACGCGTCGGCCAGCCGCTCTCCCTTGCGCCCCGGGTTCGGCCGACCCCAGAGCGCCTTCACGACCGCGCGGCCGACGCGCGCGGCGCGCGAACGCTCGGCCACCGGATCCAGCGGCCACAGCGCGTCGTGCCGCGCCAGGGTGCGCACGATGCCGGTCAGCCGGGCGATATGGGCGATCAGGGTGAACACGCGGGGCGGGCTCTCAGGCTTGCGGAGCGGGCGGCGCCGGCGCGGGCTAGACGCGCCGGCCGTGGTGGATGGCGGCGACGCCGCCGGTCAGGTTGCGGTATCCGATGCGCGCGAAGCCGGCGTCCGCCATGCGGCGGACCAAGGCCTCCTGGTCGGGGAAGCGACGGATCGATTCGGCCAGGTAGCGATAGCTCTCTTCGTCCCGCGCGACCCAGCGGCCGAGCGCCGGCAGCATGTTGAAACTGTACGCGTCATACAGCCGGTCGAGGACCGGCAGGATCACGCGGCTGAACTCCAGGCACAGGAACAGCCCGCCCGGTTTCAAGACGCGGCGCGCCTCGCGCAGCGCCTGGTCGATGTCGGTCACGTTGCGCAGGCCGAAGGCGATCGTGTAGGCGTCGACGCTGGCGTCCGCGACCGGCAGCGCCTGCGCGTCGCCCACCGTCCAGTCGACGCCCGAGAGCACCCCCTGATCGATCGCCCGGTCGCGGCCGACCCGCACCATGCTTTCGGTCAGATCGCACACGGCGACATGGCCGCCGCCGGCCTCCAGGAAACGGAAGGCGACGTCGCCGGTGCCGCCCGCGACGTCCAGAAGACGCATGCGCCCGTGCGGCTTCAACTCGTCGATCAGGCTCGCCTTCCACAGCCGGTGGACGCCGCCCGACATCAGGTCGTTCATCAGGTCGTAGCGCGCCGCGACGGAGGTGAAGACCCCGCGCACAAGGCCCGGCTTCTCCTCCGCATCGACGGTGCGGTACCCGAAATCGGCGGTTTTTTCGATCATGGCGGCTCGCTCGGCCTCATCTACGCGGCGCGTGAGCGCTGGTTGCGGCGCGCAGGAACATAGCGCCCGCCCCCCGGCTTTGCTATAGCCGAGCCATGCCTGAACTGCCCGAAGTCGAAACCGTGGTGCGCGGCCTGCGGCCGGCGCTCGTCGGCCGGACGATCCGGCGCGCCGAACTGCGTCGGCCGGACCTGCGCTTTCCCCTGCCCGAGCGTTTCGCGGACCGGTTGGAGGGCCGCACGATCACGGACCTGCGCCGGCGCGCGAAGTACATCCTGGCCGCGCTCGACGACGGGACGGCCTGGCTCACCCATCTCGGCATGACCGGGCGCTTCACGGTCGACGCCGCGCCGGACGCGCGGGCCAGCGCCGGCCAGGCGGGGCACAACAGCGGCTGGGCGCTCATCGCGCCGCACGATCATCTGGTGATCGAGACCGACGCGGGCGCGCGCGTCACCTATAACGACGCGCGGCGCTTCGGCTATATGGATTTGCTGCCGCCGGGCGGGGCGGAGAGCAGCCGGCATCTCGCGGGCCTTGGCCCGGAGCCGCTGTCGGACGCCTTCGACGCGCTCTGTCTCTCGGCCGCGCTCGCTGGCAAGCGCACGCCGATCAAGGCGGCGCTCCTGGACCAGCGCGTCGTCGCCGGCCTCGGCAACATCTATGTGTGCGAGGCCCTGTGGCGCGCCGGGATCAGCCCGAAGCGGACCGCCCGCACGATCCCCGGCGCCCGCGCGGCGCGCCTCGTCGCCGCGATCAAGGCGGTGCTGGCGGCCGCGATCGCCGCCGGCGGCAGTTCGCTGCGCGACTATCGCCAGACCACGGGCGAGTTGGGCTATTTCCAACACGCCTGGGACGTCTACGACCGGGAGGGGGAGCCCTGCCGCGCCCCCGGCTGCACCGGATCGGTGCGCCGACTGGTGCAGTCCGGCCGATCCAGTTTCTATTGTCCGGCGCATCAAAGATAGGTAACCCTGCCCGCATGATGACCGGCCGCGCCGTCCTGTCGAGCCTGACGCTCCCCATCGCCGCGCTCGCCCTCATGCTGGCGGCTTGGGCGTCGGCGCCGCCCGCCGCCGCCCAATCCGCCGCCCAATCCGGCGCCCAATCCGGAGCGCAAGCGGGCGAGACCGCCTTCCTCGAAGGCTCGGAGGACATTCCCCTGATGCCGGGTCTGACGCCGGCGCCGGAGGCCGGGATCGTTTTCGACAGCCCGGCCGGCCGCATCGTCGAGGCCTTCGCCGGCGGCGCGGTCAGCCGCGAGGCGGTGCTCGATTTCTACGGCGAAAGCCTGCCGCCGCTGGGCTGGGCCCCGGCGAGCCGGGTGCGATTCCTGCGCGAGGGCGAGGGGCTGAGCCTCGATTTCTTCGGACCGGACGGCGCCCTGACGGTCCGCTTCACGCTGGCGCCCGCCGATCCGTGAGCCGACCCCGCCCGAAATCTGGAAGCGGAATCCGCGCTTTGTGTGCAGTGCATTGACGCCGTGCGCCGGGGCGTCAAATATCCCGCAGCCCGAACGACGGGCGCCGCGGCCGGCGTGACGCCTGTGCGACGGCGGCGCGTCGTCCCCCTCAACGCGAACGGGAGCCCCTGTGAGACCATGTCCTACGAAATGATCCTGACCGAGACGCGCGGGCCCGTCGGCCTGATCACGCTGAACCGCCCGAAGGCGCTGAACGCGCTGTGCGCGCAGCTCATCGAGGAGTTGGGCCGGGCGCTCGACGACATGGAGGCGGACGAGGAGATCGGGGCCATCGTGCTGACCGGCTCCGAAAAGGCCTTCGCCGCCGGCGCCGACATCAAGGAGATGGCGTCCAAGAGCTTCATGGACGTCTATCTCCAGGACTTCATCACGCAAGGCTGGGAGCGCATCACCACCTGCCGCAAGCCGATCGTGGCGGCCGTTGCGGGCTATGCGCTGGGCGGCGGCTGCGAGGTCGCCATGATGTGCGACTTCATCATCGCCGCCGACACGGCCAAGTTCGGCCAGCCGGAAATCACCATCGGCACCATCCCCGGCTCGGGCGGCACCCAGCGCCTGACCCGCTTCGTCGGCAAGTCGAAGGCGATGGAGATGTGCCTGACCGGCCGGCTGATGCCGGCCGAGGAGGCGGAGCGCGCCGGCCTGGTGAGCCGCATCGTCCCGGCGGACGAGCTGCTCGACGACGCGATCAAGACCGCGACCAAGATCGCCGAGCTCTCCCGCCCCGCCGTCTTCATGGCCAAGGAGGCCGTGAACAAGGCGTACGAGACCACCCTGGCCGAAGGGGTGAAGTTCGAGCGGCGCCTGTTCCACGCCACCTTCGCCACCGAAGACCAGAAGGAAGGCATGGCGGCCTTCGGCGAGAAGCGCACCCCGCACTGGAAGAACCGGTGAGGACGCGCCGCTGACGCGGACGTACCGGGCGCCGCCGGCGCCGCCGGCCCCCTCGGCTTTGATGGGCCGGCTTTGATGGGCCGGCTTTAGTGGGCCGGACTTGACGGGCTGAACTTGACGGGCTGAACTTGACGGGCTGGGCTTGACGGGCCGGACGCCCGCCGATATAAGCCCGCGTCCCGGAGGGGGAAGGGCGCTGAGGCGCGCCGAGCCGGCGCGTCGCGCCGTCCGTCCGGCCCAGGTCAAGAGAGATCGGATTTCGACGATATGGCGAACCACAAGTCGGCAGAGAAGCGCATCCGTCAGACCGCCAAGCGCCGGGCGCGCAACATGGCGCGCCGCAGCCGCATCCGCACCTCGGTCCGCAAGTTCGAGGACGCGATGAAGGCGGGCGACAAGGCGGCGGCCGAGGCGGCCTTCGCGAGCGCGATGCCCGAGATGCATCGCGGCGTCACCAAGGGCGTCGTTCACAAGAAGACCGCCGCCCGCAAGCTGAGCCGCCTGGCCAAGCGCCTCAAGGCGCTCGGCTGAGGCCTCGCCCCGGCGGCTCCGGCCGCCGGCGCCCCGGGACGGAGGTCTCGGGGCCGGAGCCTCGGCTCCCGATCAACCGCCCGAGCCTTTGTTCGGGCGGTTTTTGCGCGTCCCGGCGGCGCCGGTCGCCGGAAGGGGCGCCAGCAGGTCCTCCGCCGCCTCCGCCAGCGCGCGCCGCAGCGGCGCCGGGTCGCCGCGGGCCAGGCTGATCCCGCCCGCCCCCTGCCACAGGATCAGAAAGCGCTCGCCGGCGCGCTGCGCAGCCTCTTCGGAACGCGTCGCCTGGCGCACGGCGCGCGCGACGAAGTCCTCGACCGCCGCAAGCGTCGCCGCCGCGACGGCGCGCGCGTCGGCTTCGGCTCCGCCGCCGCGGGCGGCGCTCAGATCCGCGATCAATCGCGCATGCGGACAGCCATGACGCGCCGTCGCCGCCGCCGCCTCCGCCAACGCGGCGCACAGCGCGTCGAGGCGCGCGCGCGGATCGTCCGGATGCGCCGCCTCCAGCCCGTCGAGCAGAGTCTGCATCGCGCTCCGGCGCCGCTCGGCCGCCGCTTGCAGCAGCGCGCCCTTGGTCGGGAAATGATAGAAGACGCCGCCCGGCGGAACGCGCGCGGCGGCGGCCACGTCGCGCAGGCTGACCGCCGCCGCGCCGCGCCGATGGAAGAGGCGCTGGGCGGCGAGGACGAGTTGCTCCGCCCGGTCGGACTTTTTCTTGCCGCGCATTCGACAGATGTTCCTTCGTCGGACGGAATCGTCAGACCGAAACTCAGTCAACCGACTAACTAAACCCGGAATCGGCGCGTGGAGTCAAACGCCTCCCGCGGGTCGATCAAGGCGCCGCCGTTGGATCGCGAGAGGCGCGATTTCCGCACGTTTCCGCTCCGTTCAGCGCCCCGCCCGGCCGTTCGCTCCGGGGCGCGAATGTCAACCGCTTTATTTTCCGAGCCGTCGGTTTGCGCGCTTGATTCACGTCGCGCGGCTTGGGTACAGTCATGGGCGTCGCGGTTGGTCAAGAACGCCGCCGACAAATAATGAAAAAGGTGTCGAACGCCAGTTCGACGTAAGCCATCGGGGGGCGAGGAGTTCCGGACGCAAGAATTTTAGTAAAATAGGCGTCAATTACTTCTCCCAACGGCTTTTTTGTTTTCCCTTCTTGGGCCTTCATTTGAGGCGCCCTGGGGTGGATGGGCGGCGCGAAAGCGTCGGACAATGGCGGGCGCCCGGGGTGGGCGCGGTCCGGCAGGGTCCGTTTTGCGCTGGCGGCGGCGTGCGGTGGAGAACTGGGCGGCGGAGAACTGGGCGGCGGAGAACTGGGCGGCGGAGTAACTGGGCGGCGGAGAACTGGGCGGCGGAGTAACTGGGCGGCGGAGAACTGGGCGGCGGGGCGGCGCGGATGAATGCGCGTATGAGCCAAGGCGCGTATGAGCCAATGCGCGTATGAGCCATGGGCCGCCGCCGATTTCGAGGCGGTTTGGCGGCCGCAATCGGGGCGCGCGCCGAGGGCGGCGCATCGGGTGCGGTCGGACGGGATGGTGCGGGCGAAGGTGACAGGCGGGTCACGGCGAGCCGTCGGCGGCCGGAAGGCGTCGGCGGGAATCCGAAAGGCGGGTTGGTCGGCATGACGCAGGAGATGGGCGAGGCGGCGCGAGCGGTCGGGCCGGGAAACGCAAAGGCGGAAAACGCAGCGGCGGACACCGCGAGAGCGGGAAGCGCGAAGTCGGAGAGTTCGGAGGCGCGCGGCGCCGCCGGGGGGGCGCCGGCGGGCGGCGCCGACGCCAGGACGGCGGCGCAATGGGCGCGCATCAGGGCGCGGCTGCGCGCGGAGTTCGGCGAGACGGCGTTCAAGAATTGGCTGAAGCCGCTGGTCCTGGACGGGCTGGATGAGGGCGTGGTTCGATTGAACGCGCCGAACCGCTTCATGCGGAACTGGATCGAATCCCAATATGGCGAACGCCTTCTGCGCATGTGGCGCGGCGAGAATGCGAGCGTGCGCGATCTGGTGATCCTGCACGCGCCGCAAGGGGCCGCGCGGCGCGCCGGGGGGCGGGCCCATGCCGGTGCGGCGACCGATGCGGCGACCGATCCGGCGGCCGATGCGGCGCCGCGGGACGCGGCGGGCGCGCGCGCCGACGGGGCGGCGGCCCTGGAAGCCTTCGGCGCCGGCGCGGAGTCGCAGTCCGACCTGTGCGCGCCGTTGAATCAGCAACTCACCTTCGAGAGCTTCATCGTCGGCAAGCCGAACGAGTTGGCCTTCGCCGCCGCGCGGCGCGTGGCGGACGCCTCCAACGTGCCCTTCAACCCGCTCTTCCTGTTCGGCGGCAGCGGGCTGGGCAAGACGCATCTTATGCACGCGATCGCCCAGCACATGCGCGAGAACGCGCCGCACAAGAAGGTGCTCTACCTCTCGGCCGAGAAGTTCATGTACCAGTTCATCCGCGCGCTGCGCTATCGCGACACGATGGCCTTCAAGGAGCAGTTCCGCTCCGTCGACGTGCTGATGATCGACGATGTGCAGTTCATCGCCGGCAAGGAGAACACCCAGGAGGAGTTCTTCCACACCTTCAACACGCTGGTCGACCAGAATCGCCAGGTGGTGATCTCCGCCGACAAGTCGCCGGCCGAGCTGGACGGCATCGAGGACCGCATGAAGTCCCGCCTCGGCTGGGGCCTCGTGGCCGAGATCCACGCGACCAATTACGAGCTGCGTCTCGGCATCCTGCAGTCCAAGGCGGAGCGCATGCAGATCGACGCGCCGCAGCGGGTGCTGGAGTTTCTGGCGCACAAGATCACCACCAATGTGCGCGAGCTGGAAGGCGCGCTGAACCGGCTGGTCGCCTACGCCAATCTGGTCGGCCGCCCGGTGACGCTGGAGACCGCCCAGGACGTGCTGCACGACGTGCTGCGCGCCCAGGACCGGCGCGTCACCATCGACGAGATCCAGAAGCGCGTGGCCGAGCACTTCACCATGAAGCTGTCGGACATGCACTCGCCCCGCCGCAGCCGCGGCGTGGCGCGGCCGCGACAGGTGGCGATGTATCTCGCCAAGCAGCTCACCACCCGCTCGCTGCCGGAGATCGGCCGCAAGTTCGGCGGGCGCGATCACACGACCGTCATGCATGCGGTCAAGAAGGTCGAGGAGCTGCGCCAGACCGACGCCAATTTCGCCGAGGACGTGGAGCTGCTCCGGCGCATGCTGGAGGGCTGACGGCGGCCCCGCGCCGTGCGGGGTTTCCAAAGAGATTTCAGGCGCTTAACGGGCGGGATTCCGGACCGTTCCGGCCGGGAAAAGTGCTGCGTGCGCGGGGGCGCTGTGCTATAAGACGCTCCCGTGCGGGTCAGGCCTTGATTCGCGTCCGGATTCGCGCTTTCCGAAGCGCCGGGAATCGGGCAGTTTTCGTCTCGTAACGGGGAGAAAACAGGGCGTTTCGCCGGGTCTCGACCGGCGGCGCGCCCGGCGCATCGGAAGCGTTCGCGGCCGCTCGCCCGACGGCCGCGGTCCGAGGCGCGCCAGCCCAGCCTGTTTGTTCGAACGGAAACGATAAGACAGATCCATGAAACTCACCATCGAACGCGCCGCGCTGCTCCGCGCGCTCAACCATGTCCAGAGCGTGGTCGAGCGCCGCAACACCATTCCCATCCTGTCGAACGTGCTGGTCGAGGCCAAGGACGGCGCGCTCAGCCTGACGGCGACCGACATGGACATCGCCATCGTCGAGCGCGTCGCCGCCGACGTGGCGACGACGGGCGCGACCACTGCGCCCGCGCACACGCTCTACGACATCGTGCGCAAGCTGCCCGACGGCGCGCAGGTCGATCTCGACGCGACCGGCGAGGGCGACCGGCTGACGCTGAAGTCCGGCCGCTCGCGCTTCACGCTCTCGACGCTGCCGACCGACGATTTCCCGGTGATGACCGGGGGCGACATGCCGCACGCCTTCGAGCTCGACGCCGAGGCGCTGCGCGCGCTGATCGACCGCACGCGCTTCGCCATCTCGACCGAGGAGACGCGCTACTATCTGAACGGCATCTATCTGCATGCGGCCGACGGCCAGCATCCGATGATGCGCGCGGTGGCGACCGACGGCCACAGGCTGGCGCGGGTCGAGATCCCGCTGCCCGAGGGCGCGGCCGGCATGCCGGGCGTGATCGTGCCGCGCAAGACGGTGGGCGAGTTGCGCAAGCTGATCGAGGAGACCGACAGCGGCGTCTCGATCGCGCTGTCCGACACCAAGATCCGCTTCGCCTTCGGCGACGCGATCCTGACCTCGAAGCTGATCGACGGCGCCTTCCCGGATTATGAGCGCGTCATCCCCGCCGGAAACGACAAGGTCATGTCCGTCGATTGCGACGATTTCGCCGAAGCGGTCGATCGCGTCTCCACCATCGCGACCGAAAAGATGCGCGCGGTGAAGATGAAGCTGGACGGCGACCAGATGGAGCTCTCCGCCTCCAGCCAGGAGAACGGCCAGGCGGTCGAGGAGGTCGCCATCGATTACGGCCGCGACGCTATCGAGATCGGCTTCAACGCGCGCTACCTGCTCGACATCGCCGGCCAGATCGACGGCGGCGTGGCGGAGTTCGTGATGTCAGACGCCGCCTCGCCGACCATCGTGCGCGATCCGAAGGATCCGGGCGCGCTCTACGTCCTCATGCCGATGCGGGTGTAAGGGGGCGTTGGCGGCGGCGGCGGACAAGCTGGTCGGACCGGATCGCGCTCCCTTCTGCGCCGTGACGCGCCTCCGGCTGACCGGATTCCGCAACTACCGCTCGGCCGCGCTCGATCCCGCGCCGCGGCCGGTGGTGCTGACCGGACCGAACGGCGCGGGCAAGACCAATCTGCTGGAGGCGGTCTCGCTGCTCGCGCCCGGACGCGGCCTGCGCGGCGCGCAGATCGGCGAGCTGGACCGGATCGCCGCTCCGCAGGAGACGGCGCGCGCCGCCTGGGCGGTCGCGGCGCGGGTCGTCGGCCCGGCGGGCGCGGTCGATCTGGGCACCGGCCGCGATCCGGCCCCCGCCGGCAAGGGGGAGCGGCGCCTCGTGCGGATCGACGGGCAGCCGGCGAAGAGCCAGCAGGCGCTGGGCGCGCACGTCTCCGTCGTCTGGCTGACGCCGCAGATGGATCGGCTGTTCCTGGACGGGTCGGGGGCGCGGCGACGCTTTCTGGACCGGCTGATCTACGGCTTCGATCCGGCTCATGCGGGCCGCGTCTCGGCCTATGAGCAGGCGCTGCGCCAGCGCGCGCGGCTGTTGAAGGAGGGCGGCGCCGACGGGCGCTGGCTCGACGCCTTGGAGGCGCAGATGATCGAGCGCGGCGTCGCCGTCGCCGCCGCCCGGCGCGACATGGCCGACCGGCTCGACCGCGCCTGCCGGCAGGCGGAGGGGCCGTTTCCGGCGGCCCGCGTCGCGCTCGCCGGCGCGCTGGACGATTGGTTGGCGGAGGGGGCGGCGCTGGCGGCGGAGGAGCGCTTCGCCGACGCCCTGCGAACGGGCCGCGCGCGCGATGCGGAAGCGGGCGGCGCGTCGGTCGGGCCGCACCGCTCCGACCTCGCCGTCGCCCATGCGGCCAAGGGCGTGGCGGCGGAGCAATGCTCGACCGGCGAGCAGAAGGCGCTTCTCATCGCCATCGTGCTGGCGCATGCGCGCCTGCAGGCGGCGGAGCGGGGCGCGGCCCCGATCCTGCTGCTGGACGAGGTGGCGGCCCATCTGGACGCGGAGCGGCGCGCGGCGCTGTTCGCGCGGCTGCTCGATCTGGGCCTGCAGCTCTGGGCGACGGGCACGGACCGCGGCGCCTTCGAGGGCCTGGAGGGCCGGGCGGATTTCTTTCGGGTGGAGGCCGCGACGGTCTCCCCCCAGGCGTGAGGGCGCACGCGGGCCTTCGCGCGCGCTTCGGATTGAGACGACAGGTCGAAAGCAGCGGATATGAGTGACGACGGGACGAACGGGACGAACGGACCGGACGGCGGGACCGGCGAGGGCGGCGAGAACGGCGCGGCGGCGGAGTACGGCGCCGAGTCGATCAAGGTGCTGAAGGGGCTGGAGGCCGTGCGCAAACGGCCCGGCATGTATATCGGCGACACCGACGACGGCACCGGCCTGCATCACATGGTCTACGAGGTCGTCGACAACGCGATCGACGAGGCGCTGGCCGGCTGGTGCGACAAGGTGACCGTGACGCTGAACGGCGACGGCTCCGTGACCATCACCGACAACGGCCGCGGCGTCCCGACCGAGATGCATCAGGAGGAGGGCGTCTCGGCCGCGCAGGTCATCATGACCCAGCTGCACGCCGGCGGGAAGTTCGACCAGAACAGCTACAAGGTCTCCGGCGGGCTGCACGGGGTCGGCGTGTCGGTGGTGAATGCGCTGTCGTCCAAGCTGGAGCTGAAGATCAAGCGCGCCGGCAAGCTGCACCGCATGACCTTCACCCACGGCGAACCCGACGCGGATCTGGAGGTCGTCGGCGACGCCGGCGCGGAGACCGGGACGGAGATCACCTTCCTGCCCTCCACCGACACCTTCACCCGGACCGAGTTCGACTTCGGCACGCTGGAGCACCGGCTGCGCGAGCTCGCCTTCCTCAATTCCGGCGTGGCGATCGAGCTGACCGACAAGCGCAGCGCCGAGCCTCGCCACGCCAACCTGCATTACGAGGGCGGCATCAAGGCCTTCGTCGAGTGGATCGACCGCTCCAAGACCGCGCTCCAGCCCGAGCCGGTGATGATCGCCGGCGAGCGCGACGGGGTGACCGTCGAATGCGCGATGCAGTGGAACGACAGCTATCACGAGACCATGCTGTGTTTCACCAACAACATCCCGCAGCGCGACGGCGGCACCCATCTCGCCGGCTTCCGCGGCGCGCTGACGCGCCAGATCAACGCCTACGCCAACGCCACCGGGCTGGCCAAGAAGGAGAAGGTGGCGATCAGCGGCGACGACGCGCGCGAGGGCCTCTCCTGCGTCCTGTCGGTCAAGGTGCCGGACCCGAAATTCTCCAGCCAGACCAAGGACAAGCTGGTCTCCTCCGAGGTCCGCCCGGTGGTCGAGGCGGTCGTCAACGAGAAGCTCTCCGACTGGTTCGAGGAGCACCCGGCCGAGGCCCGGCGCGTGGTCCAGAAGGTGGTCGAAGCGGCGGCCGCCCGCGAGGCCGCCCGCAAGGCGCGCGAACTGACCCGGCGCAAGGGCGTGCTCGACGTCTCCTCGCTGCCCGGCAAGCTCGCCGATTGTCAGGAGCGCGACCCCTCGAAGGCCGAGCTCTTCATCGTCGAGGGCGACAGCGCCGGCGGCTCCGCCAAGCAGGGCCGCGACCGCAAGTTCCAGGCGATCCTGCCGCTCAAGGGCAAGATCCTGAATGTCGAGCGCGCCCGCTTCGACAAGATGCTCTCCTCGGCCGAGATCGGCACCATCATCACCGCGCTCGGCACCGGCGTCGGGCCGGAGGAGTTCAATCCCGACAAGGCGCGCTACCACAAGATCATCATCATGACCGACGCGGACGTGGACGGCAGCCACATCCGCACGCTCCTGCTCACCTTCTTCTATCGCCAGATGCGCGAGCTGGTGGAGCGCGGCTATCTCTACATCGCCCAGCCGCCGCTCTACATGGTCAAGCGCGGCCAGGAGAAGAAGCCGCAATACATCAAGAACGAGCGCGACATGGAGGCCTTCCTGATCGGCGAGGGGGTGAAGGACGCCGTCTTCACCGACGCCCAGGGCGCCCAGCGCGCCGGCGCCGACCTGACCGCGCTGGTCGAGAGCGCGCGCCGCGCCGTCCATCTGATCGACCCGCTGGCGCGGCGCTGCGGCTCGCGCCAGGTGGTGGAGCAGCTCGCCATCTTCGGCGCGCTCAGCCCCGCCGTGACTCAGGATCAGGAGAAGGCGCAGGCCGCCGTCGACTTCATCGCCAAGGTGCTCGACCGCCTGTCGGAGGAGCACGCCCGCGGCTGGGAGGGCGCCGTGACCGAGGACGGCGGCTACCTCTTCAGCCGCATGAACCGCGGCGTGAAGGAGGCGGTCCGGCTCGACGGCGAGTTGCTGCGCACGGCCGAGGCGCGCCGCCTCGACGCCATGGCCGGCGAGCTGCAGGACGCCTACGGCCCCCGCAACGGCGCCTTCCAGGTGAAGGAGCAGGAAAGCCGCGTCACCGGCCCCAGCGACCTCGTCAACGCGGTGATGGCGAACGGCCGCAAGGGCCTCGCGATCCAGCGCTACAAGGGCCTGGGCGAGATGAATCCCGACCAGCTCTGGGAGACGACGCTCGACCCCGAGGCCCGCACCATGCTGCAGGTCAAGATCGCCCATGGCGACGATGCGGAGACCGTCTTCTCGACCCTGATGGGCGACGTCGTCGAGCCGCGCCGCGAATTCATCCAGGAAAACGCGCTGAAGGTGGCGAACCTGGATGTCTGAGGCGGCGGCCCTGACCGGCCGCTGCCAGTGCGGGGCGGTCGCCTGGCGCGCGCCCGCCCCGATGCTCTGGGCCGCGTTGTGCCATTGCGGCGACTGCCGGCGCGCGGCCTCGTCGGACTATGTCAGCTGGTTCGGCGTCCCGCGGGCCGAGACGCTCTGGTCCGGCCCGCGCGCCTTCTACAAATCGTCGCCGAAGGTCGTGCGCAGTTTCTGCGGCGCCTGCGGCGCGCCGCTCTCGTTCGAGACGGACATCTTTCCGGACGAGACCCACCTCTACGCCGCCACGCTCGACGATGTCGGCGCCTACCGCCCGACCGCCCACATCTTCTGGTCCGAACGCCTCCCCTGGGTCCGCTTCGACGACGCCCTGCCCAAGCACCCCAAGGGCCTGCAGCACGCCGCCGCCCAGGGCGCCGCGCTCCTCAAATAGCCCGCCCGGCGCCGCGCCCCGACCGACAGCCGCCGCCCAAGCCGCTGCGCCCGCGACGGATTTGGAAATAGTATTGTGTCCCCGTTATTGTCTGTCCCCGTTATTGTCGTGTCCCCGTTATTGTCCCCGTTATTCAAAAAGCGGGAATATCGGGGGCATAGTACTTTTTGAATATCGGGGACATAGTACTTTTTTAAGGAGTGTCGGAGGATATAGGAGACACAGTACTTCTCTGAATATCGGGAGGTTCGGAACTCGCGCCCAAAGTATTCTTCTCGGCGCTCCGTCGCGCGGCCGGCGCATCACGCGTCGCGCAGGCTTTGAGAGTTGTGTCCCGGGAAGTGGTGTCCGAAGGGTCCTCGGGGGCTCAGGCGCAGGGAGCGTAGCGACCGCAGCCTGAGGCCCCGAGGGCGTGACGGAAGAGAGGTGGTCATCGCGTGTCTCCGGTAGGTTGGCGTTGCAACACAGCAACCTGACCGAGGAGACGAACACGATGACCGACGACAGCATCGCGCTGAAGAGCCTGCTTGAGAAGACCCCGGACGCAGACTTTCTGCGGGAGATGATCCAGTTCGCCGCGCAGCGGATCATGGATCTGGAGGTCGAAGCCCTTTGCGGCGCCGGATACGGCGAGCGAAGCGAGACCCGCAGCAACAAGCGCAACGGCCATCGCGAGCGCGTCTGGGAGACGCGCGCCGGGGCCGTTCCGCTGCAGATCCCGAAGCTGCGCAAGGGCAGCTACTTCCCCGGCTTCCTGGAGCCGCGCCGCACCGCCGAGAAGGCGTTGGTCTCCGTGATCCAGGAGGCCTACATCCAGGGGATATCAACGCGCTCCGTGGACGACCTGGTCAAGGCCATGGGCATGAGCGGCGTCTCGAAGAGCGAGGTCTCGCGGCTGTGCGCCGAGATCGATGAGCGCGTCCACGCCTTCCTCGATCGCCCGCTGGAGGGCGACTGGCCCTTCGTGTGGCTCGACGCCACCTACATCAAGGTGCGCCGCGCCGGGCGCATCGTATCGGTCGCCGCGATAATCGCCGTGGGCGTGAACACCGAAGGCCGCCGCGAAGTGCTCGGCATGGCCGTCGGCGTCAGCGAAGCCGAGACCTTCTGGACCGACTTCCTGCGCTCCCTGACGCGGCGCGGCCTGCGCGGGGTGAAGCTGGTCGTCTCGGACGCCCATCAGGGCCTGAAGGCCGCCGCGGCGAAGGTGCTGGGCGCGACCTGGCAGCGCTGCCGCGTTCACTTCATGCGCAATGCGCTCGCCCATGTCGGCAAGGCCCAGCAGACCATGGTCGCCAGCTATATCCGCACCGCCTTCTCCCAGGAAACCGAAGAGGCCGCCCGCGCTCAATGGCGCAAGGTCGCCGACGGCCTCAGACCAAAGGCGCCGAAGCTCGCCGATCTCATGGACGCCGCCGAGGACGACGTCCTCGCGCACATGGCCTATCCCAAGGAGCTGCGAACTAAGTTACACAGCACGAACCCACTGGAACGCCTGAACAAGGAGATCAAGCGCCGCACCAACGTCGTGGGCATCTTCCCCAATGAAGACGCCGTCACCCGCCTCGTCGGCGCGTTGATGCTGGAGCAGAACGACGAGTGGGCCGTAACCCGCCGCTACATGAGCATGGAGAGCGTCGCCGATCTGTGCCAACCTGACCAAATCGACCCGCTGCCGCTGGCCGCGGAGTAGACCGGCGACACCAACCGCCGGAGACAGGCGTCAGACCGCCTCAGACACCACGTCCTGGGACACTATCGCTTTGAGGATCGGGGCGTCGATGCGCCGACGGCAGGGGGTTCGGGACGCGCAGCAGGCGTCGCCCCGGGGGCGGCGCGCGAAGACGCCGGCCGCGCCAGGGCCCGCGAAGCGTGCAGGGCGTCGCGGTCCGCAGCGCCTGCGGGCCGCGGCGAAGAGTTCGGGCGCACCGTATCAGGGCGCCTCGCCCCCCATTTCGTCGCAAGATCGCAGTCCGATCGCGTTTTCGATCCGTATCCGCCCGGTTCGGCTACCCTTCGCCGCCGAAGACGCTACAGTGGGGCGGTATGGGTCTACGGCGCGCGGGCGGCGCGCCTTACGCGGTCTCGGGGGGTGGTCGGCGTGTCGGACGATAATCTGCTTGCCCGCATGCGCGACCTTGGGATGGCCGATCCCTCGCAGGCGCAGGACAGGTCCCTCGCAGACCTCTACGAGTTCTGGCTCGCGCGGCGCGACCAACGCGGCCATTTCCACTTCGCCCAATTCGACGTCACGGAGATGCCGCGCTCCCTGCTTCCCTTCCTGTACCTTATCAAGGTCGACCGAGAGGCTAAGCGGTTCAAGGTTCGGATTGCGGGTGAACAGGTCGTAAAACTCACCGGACTCAACGCCAGCGGCCGATACATCGACGAGATTCCCGGGGCCGAACGCAGTCAGGCCCGCATGGCGTTGTGCCTCGAGCACGACCTGCCTTACATGTCGACCGACCCGCTCACCTGGGGCAAGTTCGACTATAAGAGCTTCAGCGTCTGCGTCTTGCCGTTGCATGACGATGCGGGGAACGTCGCCTACATGCTCGCGGCGATTTGCGTGCATGGCTTGGAAAGCCCGACGACGCAGAGCGTCCAGGGACACTATCAGGCGGGCCTTCTGTCCAGCAATCTTCCGCGCATCGAGTCCGCGCTCCATGAGGAGGCGTTCACCTATTGGATGAGCAAACGGGAAGGCGGCGGCGTTCCGTTGCGCAAAAACATCGATCCAGGCGAGATCCCGGCGCTGCTCGACCATGTCATCATCCTCGACGTCCTGCGGGAGCCGCTCGATTTCCGCTATCGGTTGATCGGCGATTCGGTGCAGGCGAATGTGCGCCGCGGCCTCAAGGGCGGGACCATGCGAAACCTGCCCGGAAAGGGGCCGGACTCGGCCGTCTTCAAAGGGTTGAAAAAGGTCGTCGAGACGGGAATCCCGCGCTACGGCCGAGCGCCCTACGAGGGGCCGCTCACCGAGGTGGACGCGGTGTTCGACCTCTTGCTGCCGTTCTCCGAAGACGGCAAGTCGGTAAGCCACATCCTGGTTGTCGCCGAGTTTCACGGCAAGTCCGACGTCGGCGGCTCGTCGTCCGGGCGCTGAGGGATTCCAAAGCCCTGCCGTGTGCGGAGTTTCCCGCGCCCTGACGAAAGTCGGGACTCATGCCTGCGCGCAGGCGGCGGGAAAGCGGGCGGCGGGACGCGCCGTTCCCGCCCCCTCGGCCCCAAGGGCTTCGCCGCCGCCGCGCGGGCATGGGCCCCGATTGTCATCCGGGCGAGCGGGCGCCTCCCGGATCGGGCGGCCCTCCCTCTCCCCTGGGGATGGGGCCGCGGCGAGCGATCGGCCGCGACCGACTTGGCGGCGCGATCCTGGATCAGGGAACAGCCTGAGTCAGCCGCCGACCCGTTCAAGCAGGCGGGATCGCCTCGGTTCAGCCGGACGTTCCGTAGAAGGCGTTCAGCCGCTCGACATCGGCCGGTTCGACGGGACGGTGTGAAATCGTCTCGGAGAAGCGGAGGAGATAGCCGTCGGGATCGAGGACCATGAACTGCTTGCGCGCGTCCATGCGATCGGTGCGCCAGATCGTCGAGATGTACAGATCCCGAAAGGGCTCGACGCCCCGACTGACGATCCGGTCGTGGACGCCTTGCACGTCGTCGACCATGAATTGGAGGTTGACGCCGCGTCCGAACGGCCGCTCCATCTCGTCGGGGGACCAGGGTTCGAAGCTGCCGTCGAAGGTCCAGTGCGCCACCATGATCTGGGCGCCCTGAAACGCCAGATAGGCGTGCGGGTCGGCGCCGCGCTGCTGTGCGATCTCGAACCCCAGCTTTTCGGTATAGAAGGCCAGGCTCGCCTGAAAATCCGAGCACCAGAGTTCCGGGACGAGGCGATTGATGTCGAAGGTCATCGGCAGGACCTCCCGCCCGCGATCCGCGCCAAGGTCGGGTCGCCCGGGGCCTCCGACTCCCCCCTCACACCGGCCAATCGAGAAGTCTCCGCATCACCCATCGGGCGCCTCCTTTTCTGCATCATGCGCATCCTGCATTGATCCGAGATGGGGGGCACGCTACAACCTCAACCTAACTTGAGATCAAGGATTTTCTTTCCTGTGTCCTGGGAGGCGGGCCATGCGGGCGAGCGATTGGCTCTCGATCGGACAGCTGGCCGAGCGGACGGGGCTCTCCGTCTCGGCGATCCGCTTCTACGAAACGAAGGGCCTCGTGACGCCGCGGCGCAGCCCGGGCGGCAATCGGCGCTTCCCGCGATCCGACATCCGAAGACTGTCGTTCATCATCATGGCCCAGCAGTTCGGATACGCGATTTCCGACATCGCCGCGATGCTGGACTCGCTCCCCGCGGGCCGGACGCCGACCAAGCGCGACTGGACGCGCATCAGTCGGGGTTTTCGCGAGGCCCTCGACGCCCGCATAGACGCCCTCTCGGCGATGCGGGATCGGCTCGACGGCTGCATCGGATGCGGCTGCCTGTCCCTGACGAGTTGCGCGCTCTACAACCCGAAGGACAGAGCGGCGCTGCTCGGCCCGGGACCGCGTTACGTCATGGGGGACACGCCTGCGCCCCCCTCGGACTCGGGCTCCGAGCCCGAAAGCCCATCGGCTGCAGAGTGACCCGCCGCGCCACGCCCATGAAATCCGGCAAATTCGGGGCACAAATTCGGGGACACAATACTTTTTTCAAATTCGGCACAAAATTCGGGGACACAATACTTTTTTCACGCCGAAATTCGGGGACAGAATATTTTTTTCACGCCGGCTCTTACCCGATCGGCCCGTCGAGCGTCGCGTGCGCCTTGCAGAACGCGGCGGCGGCGCTCCGGCGCCGTCCCGCCTCTGCCTCGGCCCCGGCCCCGGCCCCGACCCCGACCGCGCGGGCGTCTGCGATGGCCGAGACCTACCGGTATCTGGCGGCGGTGATGAACTCGCCGAACGCCTCGCACCAGACCAGGACCGTCGAAAAGGCGGCGACGTCGACGCCCGCCGGCACCGGGACGAGGAAGCCGTCGAAGGTTTTCACGTCGCCGATCAGCTGGGCCTGGTCCTTGACGCGCAGGAACTGCGCCTCGTCCTCGACGAATTCGTTCAGGAGGTAGAGTTTGTAATCCGGCCCAGGAGACAACGCCCCCACGTGAACGATCCTGTCCGCGCCGACGCCAACGGCGCCCTCGCCCCAATGCAGGAAGTCGCTGCCTTTCAGGTCGCGTGTGAAGCTCGCCTGGAACAAGGCGGTCTGCGCCGTCTCCTGCAGCATCGCCTGGTCCAGGCTCTCGGGCGCGGTCAGGATCGGCAGAAGATAAACGCCGAGCGCGACCCCGAACGCGAGCGTTACGGCGTGCGTTCCGGACAGAATGAGCCAACGCAGCATGGAGACCTCTCAAGGGTTCGGGTGGCGGTGCGATCGGCCGCTTCCTTCGGTCTCGGACCCCCCGTCGATCCGCCAGGCGATCGGCGCCGGATCGTGACGACGCCGACCGTGCAGCCCCTCTATAATCGCAACATGTGTCGGAATGGTCTCGAACTGTCTTTGCAAAGAGTGGGGACAAGAAGCGGGGGCGCCGCGTTCTTGGCCGGGCGGCGCCTCATGCGACCGGCTCGTCCGCCGTCGCGTAGGCCTTGAGGATCGGGGCGGCGACGCGCCAGCGGCAGCGCGCGCCCTGGGCGATGAAGAAGGCGTCGCCCGGGGCGAAGCGCCACGGCGGGGCGTCGGGCGTTTCGATCACGGCCGTCCCGTCCAGCACCAGGGCCAGCTCGTGATAGGAGAAGGGTTTGAGCGCGGTCTCGAAGGGTGCGCTCTCCCACAGACCGGCGGCGACGGCGTCCCCCTGCGCGCCGAAGAGGCCGTGATCGCGGTCCGACGGGGCGTCGGGCGCGGCGGCGCTCTTGAGCGCGCCCGTCCGCAACTGCGCGCGGCCGATCGCGGCGGCGTCGATCACGGCGCAGGCCGCGGCCTCGGGCGCGGGCCCGGCCCGGTGCAGGAAGACCCCGCGCGCATCCGCCGTCGCCCAGAGGCCGGGCGGCCCGGCCCCGTCCCAGGCGACGCCGGCGCCGGCCGCGAGCCGCCGCCCGGACCCGTCCCGGAGTTCCGCCGCGCCGTCGCCGAGCAGCAGGCAGCCGGCTCCCGGCCCAAGCGCCTTGAGCGCAGTCAGCGCGCCCTCCACAGCGCGCGCCTCGACCGCACGCGCCTCGACCGCACGCGCGTCGACCGCCCAGAGGCCCACCGTCAGCCCGAAGGCCGAGTCGGCGTAGCGGATCGTCGCGCCCGCCGGGGCGCGCCGCCAGTCGAGCGCCCGCACCGTTCTCTCCGGCTTCGCCATCCACGCCTCCCTGTCCCCGGACGCGGCCGCGCGTCTTTCGCGCCGGCTGCGCCTTGTGCCAAGCTGAAGCCTAGTGAGCGAACCGATCAGGGGAAAGCGCGATGGGCGAGGACAGCGAGACGGTTGGCGCGACAGGCGCCGAGGCCGCCGGAGACGGGACCGCCGGCGCGGAGCGCGCGACGGGCGGCTGCCTGTGCGGGGCGGTGCGCTACGAGGCGCACGGCCCGCCGCTCGCCACCCTCTACTGCCACTGCACGAGCTGCCGCAAGCACACGGGCGCGGCCGCCGTCGCGCTGGTCGGCTATCGCCGGGACCGGGTGCGCTACACCAAGGGCGCGCCGGCGGTCTACGCCTCCTCGCCCGGCGTGGGGCGGGCCTTCTGCGCCGACTGCGGCACGCCGCTCACCTGGGAGGGGGACGGCGAGGATGAGGGCCCGCTGATCGAATTCCTGGTGGGGACGATGGACGCGCCCGAGCGCTTCGCGCCCGCCCGCCACATCCATTACGGCGAGCGCCTGGCCTGGTTCGACACCACCGACCGCCTGCCGCGCCACGCGGTCTGGGAGGACGAGCCGCCCGTCGCGCACGCCCCCGCAGCCCGGCCTGAGGACTGAAAGCCCGGCGCGCGCCCCGTCCAGGCGGCGTGGGGTCACCGGCGACCCTCCCCGGGCTCCCGGCGCCGGGCGCTTTCCTTCGGCCCTCCGGGGCCCTCTCGAGCCGACGCGGTGCGCTGCAGTGCAGCCGCTGCAGTGCGAGACGACCCCGTTGACCGCGACGCCCGATCGGAGTCACGATTTCCTCACGCGGTCGGCGATCCCGGCGGCGCTTTATCTTCCGCAGATCCGATGCGGGGGAGCGAGGCGGCTTCATTACGGCCGGTGGGGCCAGGCCTCAGACAGACTGGAACACGGGCGGCGCGGAAGGCGCGCCCGGGCGAACGGGGGCTCTGGAGAGGGGCCCCCGTTTCGCATGCGCGACGTGTCGCGCACGCGATCGGCCGGCGGGCCATCCCCGCCTTGCTTTCGCCCAGAATCGGGGGCATTCCCTGAGAGGACGCCCGCGCAGAGGACCGAGGAGAGCGTCTTCAGGGCGATCCGGAACGAACGCAGCAGGGGCCGGCTATGCGCGGGTCCTCCGCGACGGCGTCTCGGCGTAACCGGCGCCGGTCGGGGCCTCGTTCCGAGACGCCTGCATTCCGGGAATCCCAAGGAGGGCCCCATGACCGCTGTTCCCACGTTCCGTCCGGCGCTCGGCGCGCCGCTTCGAGCGCTGCTCGCCGCCGCCGCCCTCACGCTTGCGCTCGCGCTCCTCCTCGCCGCCGCCCGCCCGGCCCACGCCGATGCGGTCGACGCGGAGGAGCTTGTGAGCGAAGCCCAGTTCACGCTGAAGAAGCTTCAGGCGCACCCCGATCTCGGCCCCTACGTGGCCCGCTATCTCAAGCAGGCCAAGGCGGTGCTGATCGTCCCGCAGCTTCTGAAGGGCGGCTTCATCGTCGGCGGCGAGGGGGGCACCGGCGTGCTGCTGGCCCGCGGCGACGGCGGTCAGTGGAGCTATCCGGCCTTCTACTCCATGGGCGCGGCCTCGTTCGGCCTGCAGATCGGCGGCCAGGCCTCCGAGGTTCTGCTGCTGATCATGACCGGCCAGGGACTGCAGGCGGTGATCGACGACATGGTGAAGATCGGCGGCGAGTTGGACGCCGCCGCGGGTCCCTACGGGGCCGGCGTGGACGCGGCGACGACGACCAATCTCAATGCGGACATTCTGTCCTACTCCGTCGCGAAAGGCGCCTATATCGGCGCCAACCTGGAGGGCTCGGTCATCGTCCCGCGCGAGAGCCTGAACGAGGCCTATTACGGCCGGCGCCTCGCTCCCGAAGCGATCGTGCTGCGCGGCGAAGCGGCGAACGCCCAGGCGGACGCCTTGCGCCAGGCGCTCAGCGAAGCGGTTCGCTGAGCGCGCCGCCGGATCGCCGCCGCGCAGGGCGGGAACAGGCGATCATGACGCGGCCCGCCTTGATGCTGCAGGGCACGGGCTCGGACGTCGGCAAGAGCCTGCTGACGGCGGGGCTCGCCCGGGCGCTCGTCCGGCGGGGCTTCAAGGTCGCGCCCTTCAAGCCGCAGACCCTGTCCACCAACGCCGCCGTCGCCGCCGACGGCGGCGAGATCGGCCGCGCCCAGGCGCTGCAGGCGCGCGCCGCGCGCCGTCCCCCCAGCCGGCACATGAATCCGGTGCTGCTGAAGCCGCAATCCGAGTGCGGCGCGCAGCTCGTGGTGCAGGGCCGGGTCTTCGGCGCCGTCGGAGCGCGCGACGCCATCGACCTGAAGACCGAGCTGCTGCCCAAGGTTCTCGAGAGCTTCGAGCGGCTGTCCGCCGACGCCGACATCGTTCTGGTCGAAGGCGCGGGCAGTCCGGCCGAGGTCAATCTGCGCGCCGGCGACATCGCCAATATGGGCTTCGCGGAAGCCGCCGACCTGCCGGTCGTGCTGATCGCGGACATCGAGCGCGGCGGGGCGATCGCCAGCCTTGTCGGCGTGCAGGCTGTGCTGGAGCCGGCCGAGCGCGTGCGGCTCAAGGGCTACATCGTCAACAAGTTCCACGGCGACGTCTCGCTGTTCCAAGGCGGGCTGGAGATCATTACCGCGCGCACCGGGCTGGAGAGCCTGGGCGTTGCGCCCTACTTCGCGGCGGCCGGCCGTCTGCCGGCGGAGGACGCCGCGGCTCCGGATCGGGGCGTCATCGGAACCGACGGGCCGGCGCGGCCGGTTCATATCGCCGTCCCGCGCCTGCCGCTGATCGCCAATTTCGACGATCTCGATCCGTTGCGCGCGGAGCCGTCGGTGCGGCTGACCGTCGTGCGCGAGGGCGAGGCGCTGCCGGGCGACGCGGATCTGGTGCTGTTGCCCGGCTCCAAGGCGACGCTGGCCGATCTGGCGACGCTGCGGGCCGCCGGCTGGGACGTCGACATCGCAGCCCATCGCCGGCGCGGCGGGCGGGTCCTGGGGCTGTGCGGCGGCTATCAGATGCTGGGCCGGCGCATCGCCGATCCGGAGGGACTTGAAGGCCCGCCCGGCGAGGCGGCGGGGCTCGGCCTGCTCGACGTCGAGACCGTGCTTCGGGGGCCCAAGACGGTGGCGGCGCGCCGCGCGGTTGAGCGCGCCACCCGGGAGCCGGTCGCGGGCTACGAGATCCACATGGGCGCCACCGAGGGGCCGGACCGCGCGCGGCCGTTCCTGCGTTACGCCGACGGGCCGCAGGCCGGCGCCGGCGACGGCGCGGTCAGCGCCGACGGGCGCGTTGCGGGGGCCTATCTGCACGGGCTGTTCGCCGCCGACGGCTTCCGGCGCGCCTATCTGGCCGGCCTGTCCCCGCAGTTCGAGGCCGGCCCGGCCTTCGAATGCCTGATCGAAGAAACCCTCGACGCGCTCGCCGATCATCTGGAGGCGCATCTCGCCGTCAACCGGATGATCGAGATCGCGCAGGCCCGGTAGGGCGCGCGCCCCGACGACGCCCGCCTTGACCTCAGAGGACCGTCAGCGCGACCCCCGCTGCGGCGAGCCAGCACAGCAGCCAGGCGATCAGATAGAGCCGCAGGGCCGCCCGGATGTCGCGCCCGACGAGGCGCGCGCGGCCGACGCCGATCCAGGCGACCTCGCTGACGCCGCCGGGATAGCGCCGCGGACCGCCGAGCGCGAGGTCGAGCGCGCCCGCCATGGCCGCTTCCGGCCAGCCGGCGTTGGGCGAGGCGTGGGCGCCCGAATGCTTCACCATGATGTTGAGCGCGCGGCCCGCCCGCGCGCCCGGCGCGAAGGCGGCGGCGAGGCCGATCAGCAGCCCCGACAGGCGCGCCGGCAGATAGTTGGCCGCATCGTCGAGCCGCGCCGCGACCAGCCCGTACGCCTTGTAGCGCGCGGACCTGTGGCCGATCATGCTGTCGGCCGTGTTGATCGCCTTGTAGGCGAAGAGGCCCGGCAGCCCGAGCAGCAGGTACCAGAAGGCCGGCGCGACCAGCCCGTCGGCGAAATTCTCCGCCAGCGATTCGACCGCGGCGCGGGCGACCCCGTGCCGGTCCAGGCCGTCCGGATCGCGGCCCACGATGTGGCGGACCGCGTCGCGGCCGCCCTCCAGCCCCTGCGTCTCGAGGGCGCGCGCCACCGCGCGGACATGGCCGTAGAGGCTGCGCCCGGCCAGCAGCACCGCGACGATCAGCGCCTCGCCCGCCATGCCGTAGGATAGATCCGCCAACAGCCCGTGCAGGCCCCAGCCGACCGCCGCGGCGGCCCCGACGATCGCGGCGGTCGCCAGCGCCCCGCGGATGGTGCGGTTGATCGCGCTGCGCCCGGCCCGGTTCAGCTTGCGCTCGAGCCAGCCGATCGGCGCGCCGATCAGCGCCACCGGATGCGGCAGGACCCGCCACAGCCAGGGCGGATCGCCGATCAGCGCGTCGAGCGCGAGCGCGACCAGCAGCAGGAGCGCCGGGTCGAGCGCGCCGGGGACGCCGTTCAGGATGGAGACCAGATCGCTTGGGGGCATGCGCGGTCCGAGCGGTGCGGAGATCGAAAGCGCGCGCGCCGATTCAGCGCCGGGCGCGCTGCACCTTCGGCGGCGGCGGGTTGCGGCTGCGCGAGAGTTGCTGCAGCACCGCGTCCAGGAAGCGCCCCTGGAACATGGTGACGCCCATCGACTGGCCGGTGCGCACCATCGCCTCGTTGTCGCAGCGGGCCAGGATCACCCGTCCCTTGCCGCAGCGCTCGATCTGGCGGGCTGCGTCCTCGCGCCGGTCGGGATCGCCGCCTTCGTCGAACATCGGGCTGGCGTTCAGCTTCACCAGATCGACCCCCATGCGCTGGCGGTCCACGAAAGGCAGCAGGTCGGGCGAGACGCCGTCGAGGCAGATGCGGTAGCCCTTCTCGCGCACGAAGTCGCGGGCGAAGACGAAGGCCTGATAGTCGGCGAGGATGTCGAGCATCTGCAGCTCGACCACCAGCGTGCCGCGGCTGCCCATGCGCAGGCTGTTGTCGAAGTCCAGGAACTCCGGCGCCAGCAGCGTCGCCACATTGACGTTGATCGAGAAGGAGCTGTGCAGCGTCGTGTCGTCGGCGCGCGTCAGCATCTTCAGGACCCGCCGGTCCAGGGTCTGGGTCAGGTGCTGGAACAGCCACCGGTTGGCCGCCAGATTGACTTCCGGCAGCACCGTCGTCGCCAGGTCGATGATGGAGATGAACAGCTCGTTGAAGATCGGTTTCGGCGGCGCCTTCTCGGCCACCGCGCAGACCGCCTGGCGGCGGAAGACCGACGAGAGGTCGGCGCGCTGCAGGAACTCCTCCAGCTTGGCGAGCTGCTGCGGGCTGAGCGGCTTGCGGCTGTCCTCGAAGGTGTCGCCGGTCTGCTCCGCCATCTTCTGCAGGCGCTTCTGGCGCTGGCGCTCCTCCTCGAAGACGCTTTCCGCCAGCTCCTGAAAGCGGTGGAATTGACCTTCGATGTTGTAGAGCGTGGCGAAGCGGCCGTGTCCGGCGTCGTCGTCCGGGTCGTGCATGGTGAGCGGGTCTTCGCTGAACAGGTATTTGAGGCGCATGACCGCCTCGTCGAGCTGCGGCAGCGTCGCCCCCTTGGTCACGAAGACCATGTCTGCGTTGCCGAGCAGGAAGATCTGCCCTTCATAGGTGTTGACGAACTCCTCGATCGTATTGATCGCGATGCGGATATGATGATCGCGCCGGTTCTGCGGCTTCAGGCGCGAGAGATGGACGTGCACGCCGCGCCGCCCCTCGCGGTGCCGCTCGAGCCGTTGGACATAGTCCAGCAGCAGGTATTCCTGACTGGGTAGCGTCGATGCGTCGCGCGCCATGTCCGTTCGTCGCCTTTGGTGTGCTCGATCCGACGCGCCGCGGCGCGCCGCTCCCCCTCCCGACCGGGCGTTGTCGAGCCTACCCGGTAACCGCGCGCAGGGAAAGGCGCTCGCCGCCAAGCCCCGGCGCCGACCGTTCGGACGTCGCTTGGCGGTGCGCGCTCAGCCGCGATGCAGCCACCAGGCCTGTTCGTTGATCGAAAAGATCGGCTTGTAGTGCTGCACGCGATTGGCCTCGATCACCTGGCCGATCTGATTGTCGAGCAGCCAGCCCACGCCCTCGACATAGACGACGAGCACGGCGTGCGGGATCTGCAGATTGAGGTCCTGCAGCACGACGAGCCGCATCTGCTCCTTCGGGAATCCCAGATGGACCAGCGAGACGTACTTGGCGAAGGCGTAGTCCTCGCAATCGCCGTTGCGGTACATGAACTCCCGCGGCGTCGCCCAGTAGTCCTTCTGGTTGTAGTTCACCGGGTCGAGCACATAGAGCCAGTCGTTCACATACTGGTTCACGCGCTGCAACTGCTCCATCGGGGGCAGGGCCGCGATCTGCTTCAGGAAGATCCGCCAGCGGGCGATGTGACACTTCTCGGCGGCGGTCGGCTGGCAGACGTTCAACTCGTTCGGCGCCTCGCCGTCGTAGCGGGTCAGAAGCTCCGTCCATTTGGTGAACTTGTCGAGCGTCTTGGATTGGATCTCGTTGGTGCCGAAGAGCTTGTAGCCCGCCGCCTGCGCCGGACCGGGCGCCCCTGCGGCGACAGCGGCCGCGATCAGCGCGGCGGCCAGCGCAAGCAGCGCGGCGCGCGCCGCGGGGGCGCGGCGCGTCGGTCGCTTGGCGGGCGTCGTCGCGGGCGTCCTCATGGCGGCTCTGTCGCTCCCTCTCGTCAGGCCGCGCCAGTCAATCACGCGGCGGACCGGTTGACTATAGTTTGCCGCGCGGGCTTGCGTTAGGCTGTGCCCGCCGTCACAGCCGGCCGGCGGATCGGGCCCGGCGCCATATCGGGGGAGGGTGAGAGCCCGTGAGCAGCAGCGACGCCGCGGTCGCCAAGGCGGCCGGAGCCGACCAGGGGGGCAGGAGCGCCGCCGTGCGCATGATCGCGACCGGCGCGGCGCTGGCCGCGGCGGCCGCCGTCGGCTTCTATCTCGTCTATCAGTTCACCCAGGCCGAGCGCGCGCGCGAGCTGCGCGACTGGCAGTCGCGCATGGCGATCGTCGCGGACAGCCGTTTCGCCGATGTGGACCGCTGGCTCGACGCGCAGTTCGACGAGTTGCGCGGCGTCGCCGACAACCAATCGGTCCAGCTCTACATGACGCTCCTGCACAGCGACGGCGCGACCGCCCAGGACGAGGATGCGCCCGCCGAACTCGGCTATCTGCAGAACCTGCTGACGGTGGTCGCCGACCGCGCCGGCTTCGAAGGCGAGATTTCCGGCCCGGCCGTCAACGCCAACGTCCAGCGGGTCGGCGTCGCGGGGTTGGCGCTGGTCGCCTCCGACGGGCTGATCGTGGCCGCGAGCCCGGGCTTTCCGCCGCTGCAGGGCCGGTTGCAGGCTTTCCTGGCGGGGCTCGAACCGGGGTCCGCCGGGGTCTCGGATCTTTATCTCAACGCCTCGGGCAACCCCGCCATGGCCTTCGCGACGCCCGTCTTCGCGCTGCAGGCGGAGGAGAGCGCGGCGAGCCAGATCGCCACCGTCATCGGCGTCAAGGAGGTGGCGGACGAGCTCTATCCGCTGCTCGAGCAGCCGGGCGCGACCGAGGAGACGGCCGAGACGCTGATCGTCCGCCAGAGCGGCCAGACGGTGGAGTATCTCTCGCCGCTGGCCGACGGCTCGGAGCCCTTGAAGACCAAGCTCGCCCTCGACACGCCCGACCTCGCCGCCGTCTGGGCGATCCGCACGCCGGGGGGCTTCGCGCTCAGGACCGACTATGACGGGACCGAGGTGCTGGCGATCAGCCGCGCCTTCGAGCCGGTCCCCTGGACGCTGATCTACAAGATCGACCGGGCCGAGGCGCTCTCCGAGAGCGAGGAGCGGCTGAACGCGTTGATGATCGTCTTCGGGCTGATCATCCTCCTGGTTCTCGGCGGCATGGTGGCGCTCTGGTACTACGGCACCTCGAAGCGCGCGAACGAGGCCGCGACCCGCTTCGAGACCCTGGCCAAGCGCTTCCAGGGCCAGCGCAACTTCATGCATCTGGTGACCGACAGCCAGCCGAACGTCATCGTCATCATGGACGAGACCGGGCATTTCCGCTGGTTCAACCAGAAGGCCCTCAAACTCGCCCGGATGGAGCGCGGCGACATGTTCGACAAGCATGTCTCCGCCGTGCTCGGCCCGGTCGAGGGCAAGCGCATCGCCGGCTGGGTGAAGGAAACCCTGGCCGAAGGCGAACCGACCAGCCACACCCACGAGATGACGTTGGGCGAGGCCGGGGCCAAGGTCTACCGCTCCGACTTCATCCCGCTGCCGGCGCGCGAGGATTTCCCGCCCGGCGTCCTGATGGTCGCCCAGGACATCACCGAAAGCGTCAAGGAGCGCGAGCGGCGCGAGCTCGCCATGCGCCAACTGGTCGAGACGCTGGTCTCCGTCGTCGATCAGCGCGACCCCTATTCGGCGCATCATTCGGCGCGCGTCGGGCGCGTCGCCCGCGCGGTCGCGGAGGAGATGGAGCTCGACCGCAGCCTGATCGAATCCGCGGCCATCGCCGGCAATCTGATGAATCTCGGCAAGATCGCCGTGCCCTCGGAGGTGCTGACCAAGCAGGGCCAGCTCACCGACGAGGAGATCCGGATGATCCAGCAGTCGGTGCTGACCAGCGCCGAGATGGTCAAGCGCATCGATTTCGACGGCCCGGTCTACGAGACGCTGGCGCAGCTGCAGGAGAATTTCGACGGCAGCGGCCAGCCCCAGGGCCTGAAGGGCGACGAGATCGAGGTGACCGCGCGCATCGCGGCCGCCGCCAACGCCTTCGTCGGTATGGTCTCGGCGCGCGCCTGGCGCTCGGGCATGGATTTCGACAAGGCGGTCGACATCCTCCTGCAGGAGGCGAACAAGAAGTTCGACCGCGCGGTCGTCGTGGCGCTGGCCAACGTGCTCGACAACCGCGGCGGCCGCGAGCACTGGGCCGATTTCGGCGAACCGCCCGACGAGAAGCCCGCCGACACGCCCGCCGGCGCGGAGTGAGCGGCGGGGGGCGTACGGGGCCGGGCTTTACCCGTGTCGCCTGCGCGGCCACATAGGGCCCATGACGGATCGACCCGCGAGCCTCCCGCTCCCCGGCGCGGCCCCGCCCGGCCTGCGGCTTTACGCCGTCGGCGACGTGCATGGCTGCCGGGCGCATCTGCGCCGGCTGCTGGCGCGCATCGCGGAGGATGCGGCGTGCGCCGGCGGGGCGCGGGTGCGGCTGATTTTTCTGGGCGATTATGTCGACCGCGGCCCGGATTCGGCCGGCGTTCTCGACGACGTTCTGCGGCTGGCGCAGGACGGTCTGCCCGGCGTCGGGCCGGTCGAATTGGTGACGCTCAAGGGCAATCACGAGGACTTCATGCTGCGCTTCCTGGCCGGCGACGAGGCGGTCACGGCGAGTTGGCTCTTCAACGGCGGCGGGGCGCAGACCCTGGAGAGCTACGACGTCGAGCCGCCGGGGCTCGATCTGGACCCCGCGGACGCGGCGCGGGCGCGGGCGGCGCTCAACGCCGCCCTGCCGGACGCGCACCGGCGTTTCCTGGAGGGGTTGACGGTCAGCCATCGCGCCGGCGGCTATTTCTTCGCCCATGCGGGCGTGCGGCCCGGGGTTCCGCTCGACCGCCAGGAGGCGGAAGATCTGATGTGGATCCGCAAACCGTTCCTGGAGAGCGCGGCGGACTTCGGCGCCGTCGTGGTGCACGGCCACACGCCGGTGGAACGGGTCGAAGAGCGCGCCAACCGCATCGGTCTCGACACCGGGGCGGTCTATGGCGGGCGTTTGACGGCCGCCTGCTTCTGGGGTACCGAGCGCCGCTATCTGGACGTAAGCTTCTGACGCGGCCGGCGGCTCGGCCGGCGCGGACGAAGCGCACGAGGCCGAAAGGGGCGGCGCAGGCATGGGCGGCGCGGACATCGCGGGCGTGATCGACCGGCTGACCGACGCGGTGGTGGTCTGCGTCGGAGATCTGATGCTCGACCGTTTCGTCGAGGGCAAGGTCTCCCGCATCTCGCCCGAGGCCCCGATCCCCATCCTGCAGATCGCGCGCCGGCGGACCGATCTCGGCGGCGTCGGCAATGTGGCGCGCAACCTGGCGGCGCTGGGCGCGACGACGCGCCTGTTCGGCGCCGTCGGGCGCGACGCGGAAGCCGACGAGGTCCGCGGCGTGCTGCGCGGTCTGCCGCGCCTGAGTGCGGAGCTCACGGTCCTGGAGGGCCGGCCGACCACGGTGAAGACCCGCTTCATGGCCGGGACGCAGCAGCTTCTGCGCACCGACGACGAGGGCGTCGGCCCGCTCGACGCCGAGGCGCGCGACCGCTTGGTCGAGGCGGCGTCCGCGGCGCTGGACGGCGCCGGCGCGCTGGTCCTGTCCGATTACGGCAAGGGCGTGGTGTGCGAGGACGTCGCGGCCCGCCTGATCGCCGCGGCCCGCGCGGCCGGCGTTCCCGTGGTCTGCGACCCCAAGGGTCGCGATTTCACGAAGTACCGCGGCGCGCAGTGGCTGACGCCGAACCGGGCTGAACTGGCGCTCGCCAGCGGCCTTCCGGTCGCGGACGGCGATCAGGTCGTCGCCGCCTGCGCCCACATCGTCCGCACGGCCGGCGTCGACGGCCTGCTCGCCACCCGCTCGGAACAGGGCATGACGCTGTTCGGGCCGGGGGGCGCGAGCCATCTGCCGACCCGGGCGCGGGCCGTGTTCGACGTCGCCGGCGCCGGCGACACGGTGGTGGCGGCGCTGGCGGCGGGGCTCGCCGGCGGGGCGGCGCCGGATGCGGCGGCCCAGCTCGCCAACCAGGCCGCCGGCGTGGTCGTCGGCAAGGTCGGCACCGCCGTCGCCTATCCCGAGGAGATCCTGGCCGCCGCGCATGAGGCCGCCTGGATCGGCGACGAGGCCAAGGTCGCGCCGCTGGCCGCCGCCTGCGACCGGGTGGCGGCCTGGCGCCGGCAGGGTCAGCGCGTCGGCTTCACCAATGGCTGCTTCGACCTCCTGCATCCGGGCCACCTGGCGCTGATCCGTCAGGCGCGGGCGGCGTGCGACCGGCTGGTGGTGGGGTTGAACAGCGACGCCTCGGTCCGACGCCTCAAGGGGCCGGAGCGGCCGGTGCAGTCCGAGGCGGCGCGCGCCGCCGTCCTGGCGTCGCTGGCGGCGGTCGATCTGGTGGTGATCTTCGCGGACGATACGCCGCTCGAGGTGATCCGCGCGCTGACCCCGGACCTGCTGGTCAAGGGCGCGGACTACGCGAAGGACGCTGTCGTCGGGGCCCGGGAGGTCGAGAGCTGGGGCGGGCGCGTGCTGCTGGCCGATCTGCTCGACGGCCATTCGACGAGCGCCACCCTGAAGCGCCTGAACGGCCGGTAGGTCCGCGCGTTCAAACGCCGGGATCGAGGCCGCGCATCAGCCGCTCCGCCGCCTGGCGGGCGTAGCGCAGGGTGAGCGCCTTGCGCCGGCTGGCGTTCATGGCGCCTTGGGCGGCGGGCCGCTCGATCGCGGCGCCGTAGGCGTCCGCCACCACCAGCCCGACCGCGTCGGGCAGAATCTCCACCGGAAAATCGACCGGCACCGCGAAATAGAAGCGGTCGCAGAAGGGCAGGTACTCCTCCCATTTGGCGTCGGTTCGGAAATCCTCGACCGAGGATTTCACCTCCAGGATCGTGATCGCGCCGTCCCGGTCGAGGGCCATGACGTCGGCCCGCCGCCCGGTCTTCAGCGTGACCTCCAGAAGGCAGGCCGCCCCCATTTCGCGGAACAGCCGCACGGCGCCGCGGGTCACCGCCCCGGTCGCGGCGGGCCGGCCGTCGAACGGCGGCGGGTCGGGCGGGGCGGCGTTCCGCTTCATCGGGGACTCCAGGCGGTCGATCGGCGGTTTCGCCGCGATGGGATCTTGTCTTAAGCTAACCGCGGAGGGAGCGCCTGTCAGGCCGCCCGTCGCAGGTCGCGCAGCGGTCGGCGGGCCGAACGGAAGAGGGGCCGAGAGCCGTGAAGAAAATCCTGATTGGCGTCGGCGCATTGGTCGTCGTCGCAGCCGTCGCCGTGTTCCTGCTGGTGTCGAACCTGGATTCGGTGGTCAAGGAGGCGATCGAGCGCGTCGGGCCGCGCGTCACCCAGACCGACGTCACGGTCGACGGCGTCAGCCTCGAGATTGCGGACGGCGCGGCGGCGATCCGCGGCCTGCATGTCGGCAATCCGGCGGGCTTCCAGACGCCGCGCGCGATGGATCTGGGGCTCGTCAGCGTCCGTCTGGATACGAACAGCGTGACCGGCGACGTGATCCGCATCCATGAGGTGGTGATCGACGCGCCGCAGATGACCTATGAATTGCGCGACGGCCTGAGCAACTTCCAGCGGATTCAGAAGAACGCGGAGGATTTCGCGGCGCGCGCGGGCGGCGGCCAAGCGGGCGCCGCCTCCGGGGATGCGTCGGCGGAGGAGGCCGGCGGCAAGCAGTTGATCGTCGAGAACCTCTATGTCCGCAACGCGCAGGTCGGCGTCAGCGCGCCCTTCCTGCAGGGCAAGGAAGTGTCGACCGCGATCCCCGAAATCCATCTGACCGGAATCGGCGAGCGGTCCGGCGGGACCAGCCCGGCGCAGGTCGCCGCGGTGACGCTCGACGCGATCGCCGAGCGGGTGATCGGCGCCGTCGGACAGCTCGATCTGCGCGGCATGGCCGAGGGGGCGGCCGGCGCGGTTCGCGAGGAGGCGCAGAAGGCCCTGGAGCAGGGCGGCGCGGAGGCCGGCAAGGCCGCCGAGGACGCCGGAAAGGCCCTGCAGGAGGGGATCGGCGGCGCCCTGAAGGGCCTTACGGGCGACTGAGTTGACCGGCGCCGCGGCACCGATAGTGCGTGCGGCCGGCCGACGCCGCGTCCGCGCGCGCGGCCGGGACGATGCGCGCGGCCTCGATCTCGGGCCGGGCGAGGGCCGCCGCCAGCGCCGGGCCGAGCGCCGTCGCGCCGTCGCGGCCCGCGTCCGCCGCCTCGTGCAGATACAGGTGGATGCGGTCGGCCAACCGCGGATAATCGTCGCACAAGGCGTTGGCGGCGGCGCCGTCCGACAGCTCGATCGCGATCACGACCGCCCGGGGGCCGAGGCCCGGCGGCGCCTGGAAGACCGGGGTCGTCAGGGTGGCTGGGCCCTCCGCGGGCGGCGCCTCCTGGCGCGCGCCGGGCGCCGGGCCGGCGTCTCCGAGGGCGACAAACAAAGCGGCGGGCAACGCGACGCCCGCGCCCATCATGCTGGCGGCAAGCCAGTACTCGGCCCGCAACAAGGGCGTTCTCCTGTCCTTCGGCGGCGCCGCCGCCTTGGCCGCCGGGTCCGACGCCGAAGCGTCGAGACCGGGCGGCTTTAGGCCGGTCGCTTTGCGTCCCGCCGTTTCCGGCGGTTTGCCTTTGTCGGGTCGGGAGACTGCCCGCAGCCCAACGCGTTCCCCCATCTGATCCCGATACCGCGGCCTGCGCAGTGACGCCGGTCACATCGGCGGGCGCGTCGGCCGCCTTGACGCGGCGGGTCATGTGGTATTCTAGGGACCCCATGGGACGGGGCGTCTTGTCGGGAGACGCGCCTTGGGAAGAGTGATGCGAGACACGCGTTGGAAAGCGCGGCTGCGCGCGAGCGCCGTCGCCAGCGCCTTGGCCGCGTTGGTTGCCGGCGCCGTCGGCGCCGTCGGCACCGGCGGGTTCGGCGCGCCGGCGGCGGCGCAGGATGGGACGCACACTGCGGCCGTCGAGCCGCTGCGCGGCGAGCGGGCCGGCGCGGCGCGGCGGGTGCACCGCGCGCTCACGGCCGAGACCTTGACGGCGCGGCGCAGCGTGTCGGCGGCGGAGCCGGTCTTCGCCCGGGAAATCCTGAAGACGGGGGCGGACGGCAGGGCGGTCATCGAACTGGACGACGGCGCCGTGCTGACATTGGGCGAAGACGCCGTGGTGGCGATCGACCGGATGGTCTGGGACCCGTCGGCGCGCGACGGCCTCGCCGCGCTGACGGTGCTGCACGGCGCGTTCCGCATGGTCAGCGGCGAACTCGGCGCCAAGGGCCGCGTGCGGGTCGAGACCCCGATCGCGACGATCGGGGTGCGCGGCACCGATTTCTGGGGCTATCAGGAGGGCGGATCGCTCTCCGTCGTGCTGCTGGACGACGGACGGGTGGAGATCGAGACCGCGGGCGGACGCATCGTGCTGGACGAGCCGCGCGACGGCGTCACGATCACCGATCCGGCGGCGCCCCTGCCCGCGACGCCCCAGCGATGGGGCGAGCGGCGGATCGCCGCGGCGGTCGAGACGATCGCCTTTCCGCAATAGGCGCCGCGATCGGCGAACCCAAGATGGTTGGGACTGTGCATGACCTGGATTGAGGGTCCGGAAGCGGCGGCGGCGCATCTCGCCGAGGCTCCCCGCCACCGGCGGCTGTACGACTATTGGGACCAGCGGCGGGGCGGCCGGCGCACGCCCGCGCGGGCGGATATCGACCCGCTGGACCTGCCTGAGCTGTTGGCGAATCTCTGGCTGATCGACGTCGAGACGGAGCCGATGGATTTCCGCATCCGGCTCGCCGGCACCGCCATCTCCCGGATCGTCGGCCGGGACATCACCGGGGCGCGGTTCCGCGAGCTGTTTCTCGGACCCGAAGGCGCGGCCATCTTCGAGGAGTATTGCGGGGTGGTCGCCCGCTGGACGCCGCACTACACGGTGCATACGGTCCATTGGGCCAATCGGGAGCATGTGCGCTATCGCCGCCTGGCGCTTCCCTTGTCGTCGGACGGCGCGCGGGTCGATATGCTGCTCGGTCTCGCCGAAGAAGCGCCTCTCGGGACGGGCGACGGGGCGCCCGCGCCGTGACGCCGGGAAGCGCGCCACGGTTGCCCGTCAGGCCGGGGCGGATTTGATCCGCCAAACCGAGCGGCGCTTCAGGAAGGGACAGGGATGGGCTGGATCCAGGATCCGGCGGAGGCCGAGGAGGCGCTCGGCGCCGCGCCGCGGCTGTTGCGGCTCTATCGCTACTGGCGGGCGCGCTGCGACGGCCGGCGCGCGCCGGCGCGCGCCGACATCGACCCGCTGGACCTGCCGGACCTGCTGCCCAATCTCTGGCTGATGGACGTCGAAGCCGATCCGCTCGACTTCCGCAACCGCCTCGCCGGCACGGCGACGGCCCAGCTGATCGGCCGCGACGTCACCGGCAAGCGCTTCGCCGAAATCTTCACCGGGCCGGACAGCGCCGAGATCTTCGCGGAGTATCGCGGCGTGGTCGAAAGCTGGCGGCCGCACGCCGCCGCGCGCACGGTGTTCTGGGCCGACCGCTCCTTTATCCGCTATCGGCGGTTGGTGACCCCGCTGTCGGCCGACGGGCGGCGCGTCGACATGCTGTTCGGCCTGACCGAGGAGACGGTTTGAGGCGCGGCCCCCCTTCCTTTGCGGCCGCCGGCGGGCCCGCCCCGACGCCGGTCAGGATTGCTGGTCGCCCTCGCGATCCGCGTCGGCCTGGTCGGCGGCCCAGGCGCCCGCCGCCTCGACCGCTATGGGCGACGCGGTGGGCAAGACGCCCAGATAGCTCTCGGTCTCGTCGACCGGCGTGACCGCGCGCTGGGTCATGCGATAGAGCGCATAGAGCGCGATAGCGGCGAAGGTCGCGCCGAGCGCCAGCCAGAAGGCGAACGGTCCAAGCTGCTGCATCGCCCAGCCCGTGAGCAGAGGGCCGGCGATGGCCCCCAGCCCGAAGGTGAAGACGAGCCCGCCCGACGCGGCCGGCATGTCTTCGGCCGACAGGTAGTCGTTGGTGTAGGCCAGAAACAGCGCGTAGAGCGGCGTCGTCACCCCGCCGGCGAAGAAGGCGGCCGCCATCAGCGGCGCCAGACCGCCGTCCGTCAGCCAGCCCACGGCGCAGGAGGCCGCGCCGAGCGCGGCCGCCCCGAAGATGAGCTTCCGCCGGTCCATCCGGTCCGACAGCCAGCCGATGGGGTATTGGAGCAAGAGGGCGCCGGCGAACAGCATCGCGACGAACAGCGCGATCTGGGACGCCGTCAGGCCGATCTGCGTGCCGAAGACCGCGCCCATGCCCGATTGCGTCGCATAGACGGCGCCCAACAGGAAGATCCCGACGGTGCCCAGCGGCGACCCCGTAAACAGTGCGCGCAGCGACATCGGCCGTGCGACCTCGACCGCGGGGACGGAGGCGACGGACAGAAGGATCGGCGCGAAGGAGACCGATACGAGGATCGAGGCGCCGATGAAAAGCGCGGCGGTCCCCGCATCGCCGAGCGTCAGCAGCCCCTGCGCCCCGATGACGCCCAATGTCTGGGCGATCATGTAGGCGGAGAGCACGGATCCGCGCGTCTCGTTGGTGGAGGCGTCGTTCAGCCAGCTCTCGGCGGTGACGTAGACGCCCGACATGCAGAACCCAACGAGCACCCGCAGCACGGTCCACGCCCAGGGCTCCGCCAGCAGCGGAAAGGCGACGAGGCCCGCGGACATGAAACTGCCCAGGGCGGCGAAGACCCGCACATGACCGACCCGCCGGATCAGCGCCGGCGTCAGCCGCGCGCCGGACAGGAACCCGATGAAATAGCCCGAGGTGACGACGGCCAGCGCCCAGGCCGAAAAACCCTCGATCCCGCCGCGCAGGCCGATCAGGGTGAAATGCATGCCGTTGCCGAGCATGATCAGCACGATGCCGAGGAGGAGCGCCCAAACGCCCGACAAAACCTTGATCATGAGACGCCCTCCCTCGAAACACCGCCGCGCCGCGCCTTCTAAAGGGCGCAGGCGAACCCGCCGTCGTCTCAGCGCCGCCTGCGCGACGGTTTACGACACAAGGGTCCGCTTGCAGGGCGAGTCCTAGGGCGTTCGGCGGCGCCGACAAGCCGCCTGCAGCGCTCTGCGCCCCGGACCCGTGAGGGAGCGCCCCCCCCCCGCCGTCTCAAGGAGATTGACCGGACACCGGCCCGCCGCGCCTCCGCGCGCGGCATCCGACATCAATGAGAGAGGGGGACCTGTTCGACCGAAGGACGCCCGCCGCGCCCCGCTGCAGGACGCCCGACCCCACTCACAGCCGGCGGCGATGTTCAATCAAGGAAAAGAATGGCGCGCCTAGACGAAGTTTGTTCGAAAAATTTCTTCAACGCTTTGGCTGATTGGGGCGAGATCTTGCGGGATATCGAACCCGGCGATCTACCGCCTGAAACTAATGCGACGACAGCGCCTGCGGACGCTCTGGACCCGTGATTGCTATACAGGGGGCGCGCTCGTCAGATTGTGGCCGGTTTGCTATTGTCGCCGGACTATTCGAGTTTCGTTGAAAGGGTCCCAAATTGGATTTTGATAATCCACCGCCGGAAATCGGCCCGCACGAAGACCGCGAACTGGAGCTGATGCTATCCGGCGTCAAACCGCTCGCCTACTTCTCTGAACTGACCCGCGCCGACTTCGACTGGCCGGACGGGGAATTCGAGCCGCACGTGCAAAGCGGCCGGATACTTAAAAGGGAGGTTCTTCATACCGAGACTATTCTCGGTGTCGATGAGGAGATCCGCTTGCTCTTTTACGCGTTGCCGGGGGAGGAATGGCGGATCGAGAAGGCCTATGCGAACCGAATGCGCGGCAATGAGAATGGTCAGGAAACAGAGTTCGATTCGAGGGAAATGGGCGCTTTGCTCGGCTACGCCGATCATGAAATTGACGTTTACATTGCATGGCGCGCGGCCATCAAGAAGGCGATGCGCGACGGGGATTGGCCCCCGCCGCACACGCAAGCCTGACCCGACTACTTCAGATAGCAGTCGGCGCAAACTCTTGGCGAATAGACGCCGCCATGCTTCGCACCGCATATCGTGCACGTGTAGCGCGGCGATTTCGCTGCAAGTTGGGACTCCGTCGGTCCTCTCGGACGCATCAAACCGTCGACACGGAGACCGTTGTCCTTCTGGAACCGTTTGATTCCCTCGAACATCGGCGTGTCGGGGTATTCGGTGATCCCGTATTCGGGCTCGTCGTAGTAGCCCTGCGACTGCAAACGGCGTTTGGTGTTCAAAACGTCGCTGGGGTCTGCCGGATAGCTCGAGCCTAGCGTTTTCTTCAGCCAATAGCGGGTAGCCATAGCTCACTCCATATCGAACGCGCGCCGTCGACTATTGAATTCGACAGACGTGCCGAAAGTCCGTGCCCGCTTGCCCTGAATACACAGTGAAACGGACGCTCGATTTGCGCTGGAGTGACGTGTTGTCCGTCAGGTTATCGGGGCGTTGAGGTGAGGCCCCGGCCTATCGGGCACATCTTAACGATCCGCGTGACGGCGCGGTCATCGGATCGGGGGTATCCCATCGGGACCCAAACCCACCTGAACGAAGAATCCCATTTTGTCAATCAGAAAGAACAAAAATGCAATACATACAGCGTTGGAACCTTGTTGAAGGGGAGCCAAGCGACCGAATTCGCCGAACCAAAAGCGCAGAGAATTGCGACCGATTGCGCAATTTGCCCCTCGGCAATCCATTCCTTGCCGAAAAATCTACATCCAAAAGCTGTGTGGAAAGCGTGGCGCGCCCGGGAAGATTCGAACTCCCAACCTCCTGATCCGTAGTCAGACGCTCTATCCAGTTGAGCTACGGGCGCTTGCCTTGGTGCGGGCGGGTTCGTACTTGATGGCGTCCGGCTTGGCAAGCGGGAAATGCCCGGGGCCTGGGAGGGGCCGTCGCAGGCGACCTGGCGGCGCGCGCGGCAGGCCGGAAAGCGGCGGATTATCAAGCCTTTCCCGGGGCATTATCCGGGTTGTCGCCGTGACGGGGGTCAAGTAGTATCCGATCTCGTCTGGTCGAACCGGAGCGTTGCGTCTGCGCCGGCCGTGCGGGGGCGCGGATCACGGCGGAGCGCAGAGCACGGGCGGGGGACGGGCAGAGGACGGGCAGAGGACGGCGTGGGGATTTCGGGGGCGAGGGGGCCCGTCGCCGGCAGTGGCGACGTCCTTCCGTCCGGTCTGAGGCACAGCGGAAAGTTCGGGTATGGCTTCCTTCTTTTCTGGCAATCGCAGCGTTCGTCCGGCGGGCGACGACTTCGGCGGCGCGGCCCGCATGGCCGGCAGGACGGCCCTGGGGACGGCCCTGGGGACGGCCCTGGGGACGGCCCGGGGGACGGCCCGGGGGGTCGCGCTCGCGGCCCTGGGCCTCGCGCTTGCGGCCTGCGCCGACGCCTGGCCGTCGCTCGAGGCCGGCGACCCGGCCGCGCCCGCGGCGCAGCCGGTCCAGGTGAGCGAAGCGCCGGCCCCGGCCGCCTCCTCCTCCGCCGGTTCCTCCGCCGCCGCGACGGGCGCGGCGGTCAGCCGGCCGACCGCGGTCGAATCCGCCGCCGCCGTGCGCGAGACCTTCGTCGGCAACAAGGTCAGCCAGATGGAGGGCGATCTGAACCGGCTGGGCGGCGCCGTCTCCGAGCTGCGTCAGCGCCAGACCGCCCTGTTGCAGGAGACGGCGGCGAGCGCGGATCAGTATCACGCCCTGCTGGCCGAAATCACGTCTCGCCTGCAGCGCGGCACGACGCCGGGCAACCCGGTGCTGGTCGATTATTGGAACCGCGCGCAGGGCGAGCTCGAGCAGGTCGCCGAGACCGTGCCCCAGATGACGACGCTGTCGCGCGACGCGGCCGACGAGGCCGCCTTCGGCCAGTATCTGCTGAACGCCGTGCAGGCGACCTACGGGTTGTCCGGCGCGGTGGATGCGGACCATATCCGCCTGCGCCGGCTTGAGGACAGCGTGCACCAGCAGGTGGTCGAGATCGATCGGCTGCTGACCGACCTCAGCCAGGACGTGAACCGCCAGAACACCTACGTCAACAACGAGCGGCAGAACATGACCACCCTGTCGCTCGCCATCAAGAACGGCGATCTCTACGGCGCCAGCCTCGCCACGCGCTCCTTTCAGCAGACGGAGAATCTGGCCCGCCAGGCCTCGCGTCAGGCGCAGCCGCAGCCGGGCGAGCGGCCGCTGGTCATCATCAAGTTCGACCGCCCGAACGTGACCTATCAGCAGGCGCTCTACACCGCCGTCAGCCAGGCGCTGGAGCGCAAGCCGACCGCGACCTTCGATCTCGTCGCGGTCAGCCCGCAGGCGGGCAGCGCCGCCCAGGTCGCGCTGAACAGCGCGGCCGCGCGACGCAACGCCGAAGGCGTGCTGCGCACGCTCACCGACATGGGCGTGCCGGCCAGCCGGGTGCAGTTGCTGGCCCAGACCGCCGCGGAGGCGGTCAACAACGAGGTCCATCTCTACGTCCGCTGACCCGCGGCGCCCGGGCGGCCTTATCCCCTCCGCCTGATCCTTTTCGGGCGCGCGGCCGTATAGCCTCACGACGCGACAGTCGGGAGGCTTCCCTATGCGACAGATTTTCGCCGCCTTTCTCCTCGCCGCCCTGGCGGCCGGTGCGGCCGTCGCCGCGCCCGCCCCGGCCGCCGCCGAAGGGTCGGCCGATCCGGCGCTCACCGCCGTGATCGACCGCCAGCTCGCCGCCTTCGCCGCCGGCGACCGGCAGGCCGCCTTCGCCCAGGCGGCCCCCGCGATCCAGGCGCGATTCCCCGATCCGGACATCTTCATGCGGATGGTCACGACCGGCTACGGCGCGCTGATCGGGCCGAAGGCGACGACCTTCCTCGCCCCCGAGGCCTTGTCGGGCGGGCGGGTGCTGCAGCCGATGGCGCTGATCGACGCCGAGGGGCAGGGCTGGACCGCCTTCTACACCATGGAGCCGCAGGCCGACGGCGGCTGGAAGATCGCGGGCTGCCGTCTGGCGCGCAATCCGGACGCGGGCGTCTAGCCTCCGGCCCGACGCCGGGCGCTTGCCCGGCCGGCCGCGCATCGGCTAAAGGAAGGGCTTCCGAAGGAGGCGGGCTTCCGCTTCGACACCGCGCGACGAGGCCCGCCGATGCCCGACGAGACCCAACCCGCCGCCGGCCCGCCCGCCGGGCTGGACTTCCCCGTTTCCTGGGACGAATTGCATCGCACCGCGCGCGCGCTCGCGTGGCGGCTCTATGCGCTCGGCCCGTTCCAGGGCGTCGTCGCGGTGACCCGCGGCGGCCTCGTGCCGGCGGCGATCGTCGCGCGCGAGCTGGACGTGCGGCTGGTCGACACCGTGTGCGTCGCCTCCTACGACCACAAGAACCAGGGCGAGGCCAAGATCCTCAAGGGGGTGGAGGGCGACGGCGCCGGCTGGCTGATCGTCGACGATCTGGTCGACACCGGCAAGACGGCGAAGATCGTGCGCGAGATGCTGCCCAAGGCCCATTTCGCCACCGTCTACGCCAAGCCCGCCGGCCGCCCTCTGGTCGACAGCTTCGTCACCGAGGTCAGCCAGGACACCTGGATCCTGTTCCCCTGGGACGTGGAGCTCGCCTACGCCCGCCCGATCAAGGAGCGCAGCGGCGAGCGCCGCTGAGTCCCCGCCGCCGCAGCCGCCGCGGCCGACCGGCGCCAGGGTTCCGGTGGGTGGATGATTGATCTTCGTCAAGGGCGCCTGCAGACTGTTCGCCTAGGGGGGCGCCTGCGCCGCGCGCGCGTGGACGGCGCCGATGCAGGAGAACCGATCCGGTGCGAACGGGCGGGACAGTCCCGATGACTAGGACGCTCTGGGCGCTGCTTGTCGCCCTGACCCTGCTCGCCTCGGCCGGCCCGGCCGAGGCGCACGGCTCCGTTCCCGTCGCCGGCCCCGTCTTCGGAGCTGTCGTCGACACTCCCGCCGACGATCCGGCGGACGATCAAGGCGGCGGCGCCCATCATGCGGGCGGTCCGGCGTGCCACGTCTCGGCCGCCTGCGCGTCCTTCGCGACGGTCGAGGGGCTTGGCCCGCTTGCGCCCCATGCGGCTTGGCGGCCGGGCGCCGACGGGCCGGACGCTCCGGCCGGCTGGCTGGGGCCGCCCAACGATCGCCCTCCCGTTCTCTGACGCCTTGCGGCGCGCGGCCGCGGATCTTCGGGTCCCGCCGGCGCCGACCTCTCATCTCGACCGAAACGATCGGGCGCGCGCGGCCGTCGGCCGTCGCCGTCCTGCTACGGAGGCGTCTCCATGCGGTTTCTGCTCTCGAAGACGGGCCTTGCGCTCGTCGCTTTCCTGGCGCTCGCCGGCTATCTGCTCTGGACCGAGCATCGCGCGCATCTGGCCGCCGTCGGCCCGGCGCTCCCCTGGCTGCTGCTGGCGCTCTGCCCGCTGATCCATCTCTTCCTGCATCGCGGCCACGGCGCCGACCCCGGCCGCGAAGGCGGCGCGGATGCGACCGCCGACGCCGTGCGGCCCCCCGACCCGGCCGGACGATCCGGCGAGGAGGCGCGCGATGCCTGAAGCATCCTCGGATTACGGCCTCTGGCCGCTCGTCGCGGTCAACTCGCTGCTGTTCATCGCGTTCGCCTTCAGCTTCTTCAAGCCGCGAACGCGCCGCGACTGGCGCACGCTGGGGGCGTTCAGCGCCTTCCTGGTCGCGCTCTTCACGGAGATGTACGGCTTTCCGCTGACGCTCTATCTTCTGTCCGGTTGGCTGCAAACCCGATTCCCGGAGGTCGCCTGGTTCTCGCATGAATCCGGCCATCTGTTGGAGATGACGCTCGGCCTCTCCGCGGCGCCTCATATCGGACCGTTCCATCTGGCGAGCTTCGTGCTGATCGGCGGCGGCTTCATGCTGCTGGCCGCGGCCTGGCCGGTGCTGCACGCGGCCCAGCGCGAGGGTCGGCTGGCGACGACCGGTCCCTACGCGCATGTCCGCCATCCGCAATACGCCGGCTTCATGCTGATCCTGAGCGGCTTTCTGCTGCAATGGCCGACGCTGCTGACGGTCGCGATGTATCCGGTGCTGATCGTGATGTACCGGCGCCTCGCGCTCGCGGAGGAGCGCACGGCGACGGAAGCCTTCGGACCAGACTACGAAGCCTACGCGCGGCGAACCCCGCGGTTCACGCCGCGGCTCGTCTCGATCGCCGCGCCGCGCAAGCGGCCGGCGGCGCCGCCGGCCTCAGACCCCGCATCGGGAGAGCGGCCATGACCCCGTCGCCCAAGGACCCGGGCCCCGGGCATGGCGGTCTCGGGCGCGGGGGCGGGCGCGGGGGCGGTCACGGGGGCGGTCACGGGGGACACGCCGGCCACATGCCGTCCAGCGGCCGCGGCATGGTGATCTCCGCCTGGCTGACCGGGGTCTATTTCGTGATCGAGATGGCGATCGGGCTCTGGACAGGCTCGATCGCGGTGATCTCCGACGCGTTCCACACCTTCTCAGCCGTCGGCGGCGTCCTGGTCGCGCTGATCGCGGCGCGGCTGGCGCGTCGGCCGGCGGATCCCGCGCGCAGCTTCGGCTGGGCCCGGGCCGAGATCATCGGCGCGCTGGTCAATGGCGGGTTCCTGCTCGCCATGGCGCTGGTGGTGATCGTGATGGGCGCGCGCCGCCTCGGCGCGCCGATCGATCTGCCGACCGGGCCGATGCTGGCCGCCGCCTTCGGCGGGCTGGTGACGGAGGTCATCTCGCTCGGCCTGATCTGGAAACAGAGCCGCAGCGATCTGAACGTGCGCGGCGCGCTCTGGCACATCATCCAGACCTTCGTCGGCAGTCTCCTGATCATCGTCACGGCGGTGGTGATCGAGTTCACCGGCTTTCTGCTGATCGATCCGATCCTGGGGATCGCCTTCGGCTTCGTCCTGCTCTGGGCGAGCTGGGGAATCCTGCGCGATGCGGCGCATCTGCTGATGGAGGGCGCGCCCGCGGAGCTGGATCTGGAGGAGATCGCCGCGGCGCTGGAGGGGCTCGACGGCGCGGCCGGCGCGCATCACGTCCACGCCTGGGCGCTGACCAGCGGGCGCAACGTCTTCTCCGGCCATCTGCGCGTCGAGGACGGGGCGGACCCGCAGGACCTTCTGGAGCGCGCGACCTCGCTCCTCAAACAGCGCTTCGGCTTCTACTTCACCACGGTGCAGATCGAGCGCCGCCGCCCGGACGAGGCGGGGGCCGAGGCGATCGACGTCACTCGGGACCGGAACCGCGGCGGCGCGGAGGAGGGCGGCGGGCGATGAGAACCCTCCTCCTGTTGGCCCTGATCACGGTCTCGGAAGCCACGATCGGCGTGTTCGTCAAGCTGACCGACGGGCGCATCCCGGTCCAGACGCTGAGCTTCTACGCGCTCGCCTTCGCCGCCCTCTTCCTGCTGGCCGTCATGCCGGCGGCGACGGGGCGGCGGCTCGCCTGGCCGCGCGGGAACCTGCGGGATACGCTCCTGATCGGCGCTCTGATCGCGACCCAGATCAGCGTCTTCAACCTCGCCATGACGCTCACGCCGATCGCCAACGCGGTGATCTTCTGGAGCGTCGCGCCCTTCTTCACCTTCATCTTCTCCGCCCTGTTCCTGGGCGAACGGGCAAAGCGGAGCTATGTCTGGATCTTCGGGCTTGCGCTCGTCGGACTAGCCGTCGCCAACCCGCTTGAAGGCGGCTACATGGTCGGCAATCTGGTCGCCCTCGGCGACGGCGCGATCTATGCGGCGATGATCACCTACATGCGCCATGAGGGGAAAACGGAGCCGGGCAACGACATTGCCTGGTCGATGCTGGCGGCGGCGCTGTTCGCGGCGCCGGCCCTGCTGCTGGCCGGCCCCGGCGCGCCGTTGGCGCGGATCGCCTATCCGGCCTTGGGGCTGGAACTGCCGGTGCTGCTGTGGGCCGCGGGGTTGGGGATCGTCTCGACCGGCTTCGCCTATTTCGGAATCTCAATCGTGCTGAAGCGGCTCAGCGCCAACCTCTACGCCTTGGTGGACATCATCGTCTCGCCGGTGGTCGCCTCGCTGCTGGGCTTCCTGATCCTGTCGGAGACGCCGTCGACGCGGCTGCTCTTCGGCGGGGCGCTGCTCCTCGGCGCGGGTTTCTGGCTCAGTCGCGCCACGGCGGCCGCCACCCCGGCTCCCCTGGCGGTGCACCCGTGCCAGCAGCAGGCCTGAGTGGGGAGGGCGCGGCCGGTCAACCCAGCCGCAGGGTCTTCAGCCGCGGGTCCAGCGCGTCGCGCAGCCCGTCGCCGAACAGGTTCAGCCCGAGGACGGCGAGCATGATCGCGAGGCCCGGAAAGACCGCCTGCAGCGGGTGCGAGAACATGTAGGTCTGGGCGTCGGCCAGCATCTTGCCCCAGCTCGGCTGCGGCGGCTGCACGCCCAGGCCGAGATAGCTCAATCCCGCCTCCGCCAGGATCGCAACCGCGAACTGGATCGTCGCCTGTACGATCAGCACGCCGGCGATGTTGGGGGCGACATGGATCACGGCGATCTGGGCCCGCGTGCGACCGATCGCGGCCGCCGCCGCGACGAAGGGCCGCGCGGCGACGCCGATCGCCGCGCCGCGGGCGACGCGGGCGAAGACCGCGATATTGAAGATTCCGATGGCGACGATGGCGTTGATCGCGCCCGGCCCGTAGACCGCGGCGATCAGCACCGCCGTCAGCACCGCCGGAAAGGCGAAGATCAGGTCCGTCGTGCGCCCGATCGCGGCGTCGAGCGGCCGGCCGCGGCGCATGGCGGCGGCGAGACCGAGCGGCGCCCCCACGCCCAGCCCGAGCCCGACCGCGATCAGCCCGACGGTCACGGAAGTCTGCGCGCCCGCGAGGATCAGGCTGAGCACGTCGCGTCCGAAATGGTCCGCCCCCAACGGATGGGCGAGCGAGGGCGCCGCCAGGCGGGCCAGCGGATCGACCCCGTCGATCGGATGCGGCGTCCAGACGGCGGCCAAGGCCGCCGCGCCGAGCATGAGGATCGTCAGCGCGCCGCCGATCGCGAAGCTCGGATGGCGCCGGCCGCGGGCGAGGCGGGCGCGGGTCGGCGGGCGCAGCAGGGGACGCATCGCCTTCCTCCGCGCGCTCAGGCCGCCGGCCGCGGCCGCGGGTCGATCGCCCCATAGGCGAGATCGACCAGCAGATTGACCAGGATGACGAAGCCGGACAGCAGCAGCACCAGATCGCGCACCACCACCAGATCGCGCTGGAAGATCGCCTGCAGCAGAAGCCGCCCGACCCCCGGCAGATAGAAGACGTTCTCGACGATCACCGCGCCCATCACCAGAAAGGCGAACTGCAGGCCCAGGATGGTCGCGACCGGGATCATCGCGTTGCGCAGCGCGTGGCCGAACAGAACGCGGCGTCCCGACAGGCCTTTCGCACGGGCGGTGCGGATGTAGTCCTCCCCCAAGGTCTCCAGCATGGCGGAGCGCACCACGCGGGCCAGGATGGCGGCCTCCGACAGCGCCAGCGCCAACGCCGGCAGCAGAAGCGCCTGCAGCGCCGGCCAAAACCCCGCCTCCCACCCCGGGAAGCCGCCGGAGGCGAACCAGCCGAGGGTCACCGCAAAGATCAGGATCAAGAGCACGCCGAACCAGAAGTTCGGCGCCGCGAGGCCGATCTGCGCGAAGCCGATCACCAGCCAGTCGCCCAGCCGCCCGCGGCGCGTCGCCGCGAAGACGCCGAGCGGCAGCGCGATCGCGGTGGAGATCGCGAAGGCGAGCGCGGCCAGCGGCAGGGAGATCGCCAGCCGGTCGCCCAGCATCTCCGCGATCGGGGTTCCATAGATGTGGCTGGTTCCGAGCTCGCCGGTCGCCAGGCCCGCGATCCAGGCGACGTAGCGGCTCATCGCCGGCTCGTCGAGGCCGAGCTGGCGGCGCAGCGCCGCCAGGGTCTCCTCCGTCGCCTCGACGCCGAGCAGGATTTGGGCGGCGTCGCCCGGCAACACCTCCAGCGCCAGGAAGACCACCAGCGAGGCCGCGATCAGCGTGGCCAGGAATTGCCCCAGCCGTCGGACGGTGAAGGCCAGCATCGGCTGCGCTCCGCGCCGCGGCGGCGGCGTCCGGTCACTCCCAGCGCACCGCCGTCAGATCGTTCGCCTGGATCGGCGCGTTGCGCCACAGCCCCTCGAGTCCGGCCGCCTGCACGCCGACCTTGGCGAGCTGGAACAGGAAGCCGTTGACTTGGGAGTCGGCGATCATCTCCTGCGCCTCGACCAGCAGTTCCTGGCGGCGCTCGGGCTCGGCTTCGACCTCCAGCTCCGCGATATGCGCCTGAAAGTCCGGATCGTCATAGCCGAAATAATAGTCGGCCCGGGCGTAGATCCCGATGTCCAGCGGCTCGGTGTGGGAGACGATGGTGAAGTCGAAGTCCCAGGGGTCCCGAAACACCTCCGCCAGCCACTGGCCCCATTCGACCGGGACCAGCTCCAGTTCGATCCCGACGGCCTTCAGTTGGGCCGCGAGCACCTCGCCGCCGCGCCGGGCGTAGGTCGGCGGCGGCAGCTTGATGACCGCCTTGATCGGCGTTTCGACGCCGGCCGCGGCCAACAGCTCGCGCGCCTTCTCCGGGTCATAGGGCGCGGTGTCGGTCAGGTCGATATAGGCCGGGTGATGCGGCGCGAAATGGCTGCCGATCGGGGTTCCGAACCCGATCATGGCGAGGTCGATCAAGGCCCGCCGGTCGATCGCGTGCTGGATCGCGCGGCGCACCCGCACGTCGTTCCACGGCGCGCGGCGATGGTTCATCGACAGGATGGTCTCGCCCTCGGTCGTTCCGACCGCGACCTCGAAGCGCGGATCGGCCTCGAAGCGGGCGACCGTCTCCGGCGCGCCGATGTTCGGGAAGGCGTCGATGTCGCCGGCCAGCAGCGCGGCCACCTGGGCGGCGGCGTCGGGAATGAAGCGAAAGGTCGCCCGCTCCAGCGCCGCCGGCTCGCCCCAATAGTCCTCGAAGCGTGTGAGCCGGATCAGGTCGCCCTGCACCCGGCCGTCGAAGGCGAAGGGGCCGGTGCCGACCGGGTCGGTCTTGTTGGTCTCCGCGCTGGCGGGATCGACGATCACCGCATCGCCCCAGCCCAACCGCCAAAGCAAATCGCCCTGCGGCTGGGACAGCTCGACCACCACGGTGCGCGCGTCCTCGGCCTCCACCGATTCGATCGCCGCGTAGAGATCCTTCTGCGCGTTCTCCGTTCCCTCGGCTCGGATGCGCTCCAGGCTGAAGACGACGTCCTCCGCCTCGAAGCTGGCGCCGTCGTGGAAGGTCACGCCCTCGCGCAGCGTGAAGCGGTAGGTGGTTCCGTCCTCGCTGATCTCCCAGCTCTCCGCCAGCGCGGGCCGGACCGCGCCGCTTTCGTCGATGCGGGTCAGCCCCTCGAACAGGTTGGCGTAGACCACCTCGTCGATCGCGGCGGCGGCCCCGGCCGTCGGGTCGAGATGCGGCGGCTCCAGCGTCATGCCGATCACGACGGACGTTTTGGCCTGCGCGGCCGCGTCGGTCGCGGCGAGGCCGCCGACCAAGGGGACGGCGGCGCAGAGCGCGGCGGCCAGCAGGGCGCCGGGGCGATTCATCATGGCGGTTCGTCCCTCCAGGACGGCCGGGCCGACGGGCGTCGGGCGACGCCGGGGCGGGGCCCGCACCGGTTACGTATCGCGTGAGCTTAACAAGTCGCGCGACGCTTCGTAAACGCCGCGGGCGATGGCGCGCGCCGCACAGTCGGCGGCGATCGCCCCCAGACGCGCCAGCCCCATCGCGTCCACAGGCCCGGCGCGCCCGGTCGCCAGCCCATAGACCAGATCGCCGTCGAACGGCGTGTGGGCGGGTCGGATGGCGCGCGCCAGCCCGTCCTGCGCCATGATCGCGAGCCGCAGCGCCTGCGCCCGGTCGAGCGCGGCGTCGGTCGCCACCGCGACCAGCGTCGTGTTGCGCCGCGCCTTCGGACGCTTGGGGAAGATCGGGTCGGCCGGATCGGGCGCGCCGCTCGGGCGCGCGCCGCCGAACTCCCCGTCGACCTCCTGCGCCCAGGCGAGGAAGCAGCCGTCCGCCATGCGCACCGAGCCGAAACTGTTGACGGCGGCGAGCGCGCCGACGGTCGCGCCGGTCTCCGGATCGCAGGCCGAGGCGGAGCCGATCCCGCCCGCCTCCGCGCCCGCGCGCGCGCCGTAGCCCGCCCCGGCGCGGCCGAGCGCGAACGCCTCGCCCGCCGCCTCGCAGGCTGCCCGGGCGAGGATGCGATAGGGCGGCTCCCCGCCGGCCCCGTTGGCCCAGCCCTTGTCGCCGCCATTCGCCAGATCGTAGAGGATCGCGGCCGGCACGATCGGCACCCGCGCCGCGCCGGCGTCGAAGCCGCGCCGGCGGCCGGCCAGCCAATGCATCGCCCCGTCCGCCGCCGCCAGCCCGAAAGCCGAGCCGCCGGAGAAGACCAGCGCGTCGATATGCTGCACCAGATTGCCCGGCTGCAGCGCGTCGGTCTCACGCGTGCCGGGGCCGCCGCCGCGCACGTCGACGGCCGCGATGCAGGCGGGCTCCGCCAGCAGGACCGTGACGCCGCTCTGCGCGGCCTCGTCCACCGCCTGGCCGACGCGCAGGCCGGCGACGTCGGTGATGAGGTTCCGCGGGCCCGGTCGGACGGTCATGGGTCGGCCCTCCGCCGTCCCGTCGGCGTCATCCCGGACGGCCGAACGGCCGGTCCGGGATCCGGGGCGAAACGCGTCGCCCGGCGCAAAGGCTCTGGATCCCGGCTCTCCGCTCCGCGTCGGCCGGGATGACGGTTGGCGGCGCGGTCCTTCATGCCCCGCCCCGTGACTCGTCGTAGGCGGCCTCCGGGTCGAGCGGGTAGATCGGCCGCCTCAGCGTCTCATAGGTCAGCAGGCTGTTGTCGGAGGTCGTCACCCCCTCCCCGTCGAGCGTCAGGGTATGGCGCGCCAGATCGCCGAAGCCGGCGCGATAGTGGATGCGCGACTTCAGCATCAGATAGCGCATCCGCTCCGGCTCCAGCCCCAGCATGCGGAAGACGCCGAGATCCCACGGCTCGTGATGGTGCGAGGTGACGATGATCCGCACCCCGCCGACCCGCAGCAGCGCGGACGGCCCGCACGCCACGGTGACGCCGGTGTACATCGGCCCTTCGACCGTGAAGGTCCCGGCGGCCAGCTTCTCCACCACGCCCTCGACACGCAGCGGCCGGCCCTGCAGCCCGATCGCGGGCATGTCGGTGCGCCCGCCGAGGTCGAGCGTCACCTGCGCGCCCTCGCCCGCCGCCTGCATGTCGGCCACGGCCGCGGGGTCCCAGACGGTCGCGACCGCAACATCCTCGAGCCCCGCCCGGAGGACGGCGTCGATCGCGGTCATCACGTCCTGCGTCGCGCCGGAGCCGCAATTGTCCGCATGGTCGAGCAGCAGGATCGGCCCGTGATTGAGCCGGGCCGCCGCCGCGACCGCCTCGCCCAGCGGCCGGCCGCGATAGACGAACTCGGCCCGCGCGTCCCAGGCGCGTTGGGCGAGGTCCTCCGCCCCGCGCGCCGCCGCCTCGACCGCGCCGTCGGTCCTGGCGTCGGCCACCAGGATCGCAGACGTTCCGGCGTCGGCGACATCCGCCAGCGGGAAGCCGCCGAAGACGGTGGCGGCCAGGACGCCGGGCGCCTCGGCCTCCAGCCGGCGCGCCTCGGCGATCAGATCCTTCATCGGCGCGTCGTCCGTCCCCTGCCGCAGCGTCTGCGACAGCAGCGGCGGCCGCGCCCAGCGCATCACCGGATCGACCGCGCCGTCCAGGCTGTCGAGCACGACGCGCCCGATCTGCTCCGCCACCTCGTACATGTCGACATGGGGATAGGTCTTGTAGCCGATCAGCGCCGTGCAGTTGTCGACCATGCGCTGGGTCAGGTTGCAGTGCAGGTCGAGGCTGACGGCGATCGGCAGCTCCGGTTGGGCCGCCCGCAGCCGCGCCAGCAACTCCCCCTCGCCGTCGTCGGCCATCTCGCTCACCATCGCGCCGTGCAGGTCGAGCAGCGCGGCGTCGCAGCCCTCCGCCGCCTCCTGGATGGAATCCGCCAGGCGTTCGTAAGCGTCGGCCGTCACCGGGCCGGCCGGCATCGCCTCGGCCGCAAGGGGGGTGACGAGCTCCGCGCCGCGCGCTTCCGCCAGCGCCATGAAGGCCGCCTGCGGCATGCGCGTGCCCGCCATGGCGCGCCGCGCGTCCTCGCCGAAATGCAGACCCCACTCCTCGAACCGCTTCAGGTCGGTGACGATGGGCGAGAAAGTGTTGGTCTCGTGCTTGAAGGTGGCGCAGAGGATCCGCATGGGCGGCGGGGTCTCCCGATCAGTGGGGCGGCGATGCAGGGTCCGGCCAGTCTAGAGGGCGCGCGCCCGCGCTCAAGCCCGGAAAGCGCGATTGCTAGGCGGTCTCCGGCCGGCGCGGCAGGGCGAGCCGGAAGGCGGTTCCCTCCGCCCCCGTCGAGACCAGGGTCAGATCGCCGCCGTTGCTGCGCGCGAGCTCCCGCGCGATGGCGAGGCCGAGCCCGGTTCCGCCGGCCCGGGCCGAGCCTTCGAAGGGCTGGAACAGCTTTTCCTGCGCCCTCGGCGGCAGGCCGGGCCCGTCGTCGCGCACCTCCAGGATCGTCGCGTCGCCCTCAGCGCCGGCCGCGGCGGTCACGGTCTCGGCGCCGGCCTGGGCGGCGTTGCGGAACAGGTTGGTCAGGATGCGGTAGAGCTGGTCGCGGTCCGCGAAGACCGCGACGTCGGGCCCGACCTCGGCCGCCACCGCCGTCCCGTTCGGCAGACCCTGCGCCGCCTCGGCGATCAGCTCGGCGAGCGCGATCCGCTCCGGCGCGCGCGGCGGCTGGTCGCGGCCGACATAGTGCAGCGTCTCGCCGCACAGCTTCGCCGCCCGCTCGATCGAGGAGACCAGGGTGGGCGTCACCCGGCGCACCTCCGGATCGGCCGAGCTTTCCAGCCGGTCCGAGACGACCAGCGCGCTGGACAGCACGCCGCGCAGATCGTGCTGGATCTTGGCGACCGCCGCGCCGAGGGCGGCGAGGTGCCGGCGTTGGGTCAGCGCGTCGTGCACCGCCTGTTGCATCACCGCCAGCTCGCGCTCCGCCACGCCCAATTCGTCCGCGCGGGCGGAGGGGGTGACGATCCGGCTGGCGTCGTCCGGGGCCTCGCGGAAGCGGATCATGCGGCCGGTCAGCCGGCGCATCGGGCGCACGAACTGCCAGCGCAGCACCAGGAAGACCAGCCCGGCCGTCACGACGGAGATCACGAGACTGAGAAGCGCGATCCGCCCGGCGAAGGCGATGATGGCCGCGCACAGCGGCTGCTCGTCCATCACCAGCTCCAACTCGACGCTCGGGTCCTTGGGCGAGCGTCCGGTGACGCGCATCACGCCCTCGCCGTCGCTCCACAGCGCGGCCAGCGCATGCCCGATCATGTCGAGCGGGCCCTCCCGGGTCAGGTCGTAGCTGACGTCGACCGCCGGCGGCATGTCGTTCAGGAAGGCGATGCGGACGCGGTCCCGCTTCAGCGCGATGGCGCGGACCCCGACGAAATCGAGCAGCTGGTCCTGCAGGGTCTCGGAGACCATCGCCTCCGGCGCCGCCTCCAGCGCCAGGATGGCGACATGGGCGGCGCCCAGCTTCTCCGCGAACCAGGTCTCGCGGAAGCGTGCGACCGACGGCAGGAAGATCAGCACTTCCGCCACCAGTACGAAGACGATGGTGAGGACCAGCAATCTGGCCGACAGGCTGCGCCGCACGGAAGCTCCGGTCTTTGCTCGTGAACGGGACGCCAGTCTAGGCCGGATCGGCGCCCGCGGTCACGGGGCCAGCGACTTGCCGCCCTTCAGCTTCTTGTAGAGCACCGGCAGCAGCGCAATGACGCCGAGACCGACCAGCGCGGTGACGATCTCTGGCGTCAGGATCGAGCCGACGGAGAAGCTCTCGCCGCGATCGAAGATCGCGCCGACGCCCGCCCCGAAGCTGGCGAAGACGAAGGTGCCGGGGACGATGCCGACCGCCGTGCCGACGACATAGGGCTTGAGGCCGACGCCCAGGAAGGCCGGCGCCAGATTGACCACGAAGAAGGGGAAGGCGGGGATCAGGCGCAGGAACAGCATGTAGCTGAGCGCATTCGCGTTGAAGCCCGCGCGCATCTTGGCGAGCCACGGGCCGGCGCGCGCGGCGAGTTGGTCGCCGAGCGAGCTCTTGGCCGCCAGGAAGACCAGCGTCGCCCCGATCGTTGCGGCGACCACGACATAGGCCGTCGCCAGAATCTGGCCGAAGAGAAACCCGCCCGCGATCGTCATCACCGCCCCGCCGGGCAGCGAGAAGGCGACCACCGCGATATAGACGAGGCAGAAGGCCAGCACGGCGCCGATCCCGTAGCGCTCGACCCAGCCCAGCAGGGCCTCGCGGTTGTCCTGCAGCTGGTCGAAGCTGAGATAGGCGTCGAGGCCGACCAGCTTGGCGGCCGCCAGCCCGGCGAGCAGCAGCGCGATCGGCCAGAGCCGGCGCCATTGGAAGCGGCGCGGCGCGCCGTCTTCTCCGACCCCGCCGGCGCGTCCCCGCTCCGCCGGATCGTCCGTCTCGCGCCGCGGCGCCGGTTCGTCCTTCATCCGCACTCGCCCCATGCCGTCCGCCGCAGCCGCGCGCGGCGCGGCTCCCTATGCTGCACAGTTGGCGCGCCGGCTGTCGAGCGGGCCGTTTGCGCACCCGATCCCCACGTGCATCCAGCGCCTCTTCGCGAGATAGGCCGGGGCCGCGCGGCGCGCCAATCAAGCCTGCGTGAAGGGGGCGCGAGCGGCCTTGGGAACGGCGGCTTTCGGGCGGGCCGGGATTCGTTGACTTGGGCGCCGCCAGCCCCTATACAGCGCCGGCGAAATTTCGGGCATTTCCCGCAGGAGACGACACGTGAAACGCACTTTCCAGCCGAGCCGTCTGGTTCGCAAGCGCCGCCACGGCTTCCGCGCGCGCATGGCGACCAAGGCGGGCCGTCAGGTCATCAACCGCCGCCGCGCCAAGGGCCGCAAGTCCCTGTCCGCATAAGGACGGGCCGGACGCCGTCGGCGAGAGGGCGGCCGGGTCGCTTGGGCGACGGCGAAAGGGCGGGCGTTGCGATGACCCCCGGTTCGGCCCCTTCCGGAGCGCCGCCGCGGCTCGAACGCCTGAAACGTCGCGCGGACTTTCTGAAGGCGACGCGGGCGCGCAACAGCGCCGCGGCGCCGGGACTGGTCCTGCAGGCGCGCGTCCATGACGCCGCCGATCGCGCCGCGGCCGACCGGCGGGCCGCCGGACGGACGGCCGATGACGAGATCATCCGGGTCGGCTTCACGGCCAGCCGAAAGGTCGGCGGGGCGGTGGACCGGAACCGGGCGAAACGCAGACTGCGCGCGCTGGCCGAGGAGGTCCTGCGCGCGCGGGCGCTTCCGGGGGCCGACTACGTGCTGATCGCCCGTGCGGCGACGGCCGAGCGGGCCTTCGACAAACTGAGGCGGGATCTGATCTCCGCCTTGAAGCGGCTGGGCCGGCTGCGCGCTTCCGGGACGATGGAGGGCGCGCCGACGGCGCGGCGTGAGGACGAAGGGCGAGGCGCGAAGGACCCCGATGCAACAGGATAACCGGAACCTCTGGCTCGCGATCGTCCTGTCGGTCGCCATCCTGATCGGCTGGCAGTTCGTCTTTCCGGACTCCGGGTTCATCCCGCCCCCGCCGGAGGAGACCCAGCAGGCGCAGCAGCCCGCGCCGGGCGCCGACGGCGCCGCGGCGCCCAGCGCGGACGGCGCGGCGATCGCGCCGCCGGGCGGCGCCGTGATTCCCGGCGCGGCGGGCGTCAGCCGCGAGGCGGCGCTGGAGGCGGCCCCGCGTGTGGCGATCGAGACGCCGGCGCTCACCGGCTCGATCAATCTGCGCGGCGCGCGCTTCGACGATCTGACGCTGAAGAACTACCGCGAGACGGTGGAGGAGGATTCGGCGCTGATCGACCTGCTGCATCCGGCCAATGGGGCCAAGCCGTACTATGCGGAGTTCGGCTGGGCCGCCGGCGCCGGGATCGAGGCGCCGACGCCGCAGACCGTGTGGGAGGCCGACCGCAGCCGGCTGACGCCCGAGACGCCGGTGACGCTGAGCTGGACCAATTCCACCGGCCAGACCTTCGAGCAGGTGCTGCAGATCGACCGCAACTACCTGATCACCGTCACCCAGCGGGTCGTCAACCGGTCGGACGCGCCGGTCAGCGTCTCCCCCTACGGGTTGATCTCGCGCACCGGCACGCCGGACGTGCTCGGCTTCTACATCCTGCACGAGGGGCTGATCGGCGTGCTGCAGGAGGGGTTGGAGGAGATCGATTATGACGATCTCCGCGACGCCCCGAACCGCCGCGAGACCTTCGAGACCACCGGCGGCTGGATGGGCATCACCGACAAGTACTGGCTCGTCACCCTGGTGCCGGATCAGTCGCTGCCGGTCGACGCCCGCTACATCGCGGCCAAGCGCGGCGACGAGGATCTCTATCAGGTCGATTTCCTGACCGGCGCCCAGGCCGTGCCCGCGGGCGCGTCCGTGGAGCGCACCAGCCGCCTGTTCGCCGGGGCCAAGGAGACGACCCTGCTGGATCGCTACAGCGCGGAGCACGGCATCGTCAATTTCGACCTGGCGGTCGATTTCGGCTGGTTCTACTTCCTGACCAAGCCGATCTTCCTGGCGATCCACTGGCTGAACGGAATCCTGGGCAATTTCGGGCTGGCGATCCTGGCGCTGACGCTGGCCATCAAGATCCTGTTCTTCCCGCTCGCCAACAAATCCTACAAGTCGATGAGCAAGATGAAGCTCCTGCAGCCCAAGATGATGGAGCTGAAGGAGCGCCACGGCGACGACCGGGTGAAGATGAACCAGGAGCTCATGGAGCTCTACAAGAAGGAGAAGGTGAACCCTCTCTCCGGCTGCCTGCCGATCCTGGTTCAGATTCCGGTCTTCTTCGCGCTCTACAAGGTGCTGTTCGTCACCATCGAAATGCGCCATGCGCCATTCTTCGGCTGGATTCACGACCTGTCCGCGCCCGACCCGCTGGGCGTCTTGACCCTGTTCGGGCTGGTCGACTGGCAGGTGCCCGCGCTGCTGGCGGTGGTCAATATCGGGCTCTGGCCGATCATCATGGGCCTCAGCATGTATCTGCAGCAGAAGCTGAACCCGGCGCCGACCGATCCGATCCAGCAGAAGGTCTTCATGCTGATGCCGATCATGTTCACCTTCCTGCTGGCGCAGTTCCCGGCGGGTCTGGTGATCTACTGGGCCTGGAACAACTCGCTGTCCATCGCTCAGCAATATGTGATCATGCGCCGCATGGGCGTGGCGATCGGCGGCGGCAAAGCCGCGACGTGACCCGATCATGACCGCCGACGGCTCCGGCTCCTCCACCCGCCCGCCCGGCGCCCTGCCGGGCGCCTACGAGCCGGACGCCGAGGCGCTCGAGGCCGGCCGCCTGCTGTTCGCCAAGGAGGCGCGCTTCATGCTGGGCTGCGTCTCCGTCGCCCAGCTGCCCGAGCCGGTGGTTCCCGAAGTCGCCTTCGCCGGCCGCTCCAACGTCGGCAAGTCGAGCCTCGTCAATGCGCTCACGGGGCGCAAGACGCTGGCGCGCACCTCCAACACGCCGGGCCGCACGCGCGAGATCAACTTCTTCGATCTCGACGACCGGCTCCGGCTCGTCGACATGCCGGGCTACGGCTTCGCCAAGGCGCCGAAGACGGCCGTCGAGGGCTGGACCGAGCTGGTCCGCGACTATATCCGCGGGCGCACGGTGCTGCGGCTCGTCTGCGTCTTGATCGACGCGCGCCACGGCCTGAAGCCCTCCGACGAGGCGCTGATGGCGCTGATGGACAAGGCGGGCGTCGCCTATCAGTGCGTGCTCACCAAGTGCGACAAGCCGAAGACCGCGGAGGTCGACAAGATCGACGCGGCCCTGACCCGCGCCGTCGCCAAGCGCCCGGCCGCCGCCCCGCGTCCGATCCGCACCAGCGCGCTCAAGGGCGCCGGGATCGCGGACCTGCGCGCCCGCCTGGCCGAGCTCGCCCTGCCCGCCTGATCCGCCCGCCCGCGCGCTTCGCTTTTTCCCTCCTCCTAGAGCCTGATGATATCATCAGGCTCTAGATGGTCAGCGCGATCGCGTGGGGTCCGGACCGTCGAACGCCGTCGGCGCCGTGCGGCGCACGTCGCTCTGGACCCCGGCTCGTCGCTGTCGCGCCGGCCGGGGTGACGTCGATGGGAAAGCCGAGAAACGGCGGGTAGTCTTTCGAACCGCCCGCTCCGCCTTGAGCGCCCGCCGAAAAGTTCCGGCGCCCGGCGCAGGGGCGGTCCTTCCAGAACCGCCGACCCGCATCCAACCGTCTCCCATCGCCGGGACGGCGTTTTCCGACCCTCACGCGCCGATCAGATGCAGCGCGATGCGGCGCGCGTGCGGGCGGTCGCGATGCTCGAACAGATAGATCCCCTGCCAGGTCCCGAGCCGCATCCGCCCGTCCGCGACCGGGATCGAGAGCTGGGTCTGGGTCAGTGCGCTGCGGATGTGGGCCGGCATGTCGTCCGGCCCCTCGGCGCCGTGGCGGTAGAGCGCGGGATCGCGGCTCACCAGCCGCCGGAAGAAATCCTCCAGATCGCGCTGCACGTCCGGGTCCGCGTTCTCCTGCACGGTCAGCGAGGCGGAGGTGTGGCGGCAGAACAGCGTCAGCAGCCCGTCCCGCACGCCCGCGCCCTCCACGAAGCCCGCGACGGGCCGGGTGATCTCCCGCAGGCCCGGTCCGCGCGTCTCGACGCGGAGCTCATCCGTCGCCTGACGCATCCCCGGCCCCGTTCCGCTCCGCCGCCTCCGGCAGGTCCTTCTCGAAATAGATCCGCTCGAACCCGTCCTCGCGGACGCGCCCGGCGACGCGATAGCCGAGCGCCTCGTAGAAGGGGATGTTTTCCGTCATCGCGACATTGGTGTAGAGCCGGACGCGGGTGCGGCCGGCGGCGCGGGCGGCGCGCTCCGCCTCCGCCATCAGGCGGCGCCCAAGGCCGCCGCCCTGCAGGGCGGGGTCGACGGCCACATTTTCCACGAACCAGTCCTCGGCGCGCGGGAACTGGATCAGGAAGCCCACCGCCCGATCGTCGGCGTCGGCCAGCACGGCGGCGTGGCCGGCCGCGATCGCGCCGGCGTAGTCGGCGTCCATCGGGGCGGGACGGCGGTCCATGCGCGCGAGATAGCGGGCGTAGGCGGCCTCGGCGATCGCGGCGAGGCGCGTCGCCTCCTCCGGCCGCGCGGGGCGAAGCGCCAAGGCGCCCGCCGCGGGCCCGTCAGATGACATCGTCTTCGTCCGTGACGAGGTTGGTCAGCGCCGTCAGATTGCGGCGCAGCCGCTGGCGCGCCATCAGCTTGCGCTGCGCCTCGATCGGCAGGTCGGTGAAGTTCAGCATGTTGCGGCCGATCAGCACGTCGATCAGATCCTCCGTGATGCGCGCCATCTCCAGATCGCTCTCGGAGAGCGTGTCGCGCATCGCCTGGGGGCTGGCGCCGCGCAGATAGCGGACGACCTCGGGATGGTCGCGCGGCAGGAACTCCCGCGCATGCGGGGCGCTCTTGTCGGCGATCCCGGTGATCTGGCCTTTCTCGTCGCGCGACACATAGGGCATGGGCCGGAGTCTGCGGGAGTTCGCGGCCGCGCGCAATGGGGGCGCGTCTCGCGCCGATCGGTTAAGCTTGCGGCTCTTGGCCGCCGCGCGATGGGGGCTGCAGGAGGAGAAAGAGCATGAGCGAGCCCGCCGCGTCGGACCCGGATAAGGGCGCCGTCGTCTTCCACCGGACGATCCCGATCCTGCGGATCTTCGACGAGGAGAAGGCGCGGGCCTTCTATCTCGACTTCCTCGGCTTCACGCTCGATTGGGAGCATCGATTCGAGGAGGATGCGCCGCTCTACTGTCAGGTCAGCCGGGACGGCCTGACGCTGCATCTGAGCGAGCATCACGGCGACGCCTGTCCCGGCTCGACCGTCTTCGTGGCGATGAGGGGCGTTGACGCCCTGCACCGGGAGGCGTCAAGCCGCGGCTATCGCTATCTCCGGCCTGGAATAGAGGATCTGCCGTGGGGCCGCGTGATGACGGCGACCGATCCCTTCGGCAACCGCCTCCGCTTCTGCGAGCCGAGCGGCTGACCGTCGGCGTCGCGGCAAGATAAAGGCCGGCGCGCCCCTGAGGCGGCCGGCCTTGCGCGTCTCCCCTCGGGAGAGACGGATCAGTTGAGCCGGCTCGAAACCGACTGCACCGCCTCGTCCATCGCCTTGGCCCCGGCCGGGCCCTTCATGTGCTCGGCGATCACGCCGCGGGCCGCCTCGACCGCCAGATCGACGGCCTTGGCGCGCACCTCGCGGATGGCGTTGCCCTCGGCCTGGGCGATCTTGTCCTCGGCCTGCTGCTCGCGGCGCTTGATCTGCTCCTTCAAGCGGCTCTGAGCCTCCTTCTTCATCGCGTCCGCCTCTTTCTTGGCGTTCTCGACGATCTGCTCGGCCTGCTCCTGGGCGTCGCGCTGCAGCTTTTTGGCGTCGGCGAGGCGCTTGTTGGCCTCGTCCTTCAACTCCTCGGCCTGTTCGATCTCGGAGCGGATCCGCTCGATGCGCCCGTAGACCGCGCCGCGGATCGCCGGCCGGCCCTTCCAATAGACCAGGGCGACGAAGCCGACGAAGGAGACGGCGACCCAGAAGGTCGTATTCAAAAGCAGGGACTGCTCTTCCATCGCGTCAGGCCTCCTTGGCCGCGGCCTCGACGGCCTTCTTGATGGCGGCCGGGTCGGGCGTCTCGCCGGTCAGCTTGGCGACGGCCGCGCCGGCCGCGTCCTCCGCCACCGAGCGCAGCTCGCCAAGCGCCGCCTTGCGGGCCTCTTCGATGCGCTCTTCGGCCTCGGCGATGCGGGCGGCGATCTCGTCCTCGGACTTGGCCAGCTTCTTGTCCTGGTCGGCCTTGACCTTGTCCTGCGCCTTGCGGAACTGCTCCTGCGCGTCGCCGCGCGCGTCGGCGAGCAGCTTCTCGTACTCGGCGGTGACCTGCTCGACCTCCTCGCGCAGTTTCTCGGCGCGCTCGAGGTCGGCGGAAATCTTCTGCTCGCGCTGCTCGATCACCTCGCCGACGCGCGGCAGGGCGACCTTCCACATCAGCAGGAAGAGCACCGTGAAGCTGACCACCAGCCAGAAAATCTGGGTCGGGTAGGTGGAGGGGTCGAGTTGCGGCATGCCGCCGCCCTCCGCCTCGGCCGCCAGCGCCCCGCCGGCGGTCGCGAACGTCCCCGCAGCGGCCAGGACGGCCGGCGCGGCGCGCTCGATGCTGTGCGTCAGGATGCTGGTCATGAAGCCGTTCCTAACTCGGTTGGTCCCTAACTGGGTCGATCCGTCGGCGCGGGCGCGCGGGCCGGGGACGCCGCGCGTCCGCCGGCCCGCGCGCGTCCGGGTCACGCGAACAGGATCAGGAACGCGATCAGCAGCGCGAAGAGGCCGATGGCCTCGACCAGCGCGAAGCCCAGGATCGAGAGACCGAAGACCTGGTTGCGCGAGGCCGGGTTGCGGGCGACCGCCGAAATCAGCGAGGAGAAGATGTTGCCGATGCCGATGCCGACACCGAACAGGGCGATCACGGCGAGACCGGCGCCGATCATCTTTGCAGCTTCAACGTCCATCTGACTTTTCCTTCCTTCCTGGGTTTGATCCGGCGGCCAAGGGGAGTCTGTTTATGGCCTCGGCCGTCGGATGGGTGGAACGGGTGCGCGCTCGCCGGCGCCGCCTCCCGCGCGCGTCCGCCTCAGTGCAGATGCAGCGCGTCGTTGAGATAGAGGCAGGTCAGGAGCGTGAAGACGTACGCCTGGATGAAGGCGATCATGAATTCGAAGCCGATCAGCAGCACGTTCAGGATGATCGGCGCGATGCCGCCGATCCCGAAGGTGACCGCGCCCAGGCTGATCACGAAGCCGGCGAAGACCTTCAGCATGGTGTGGCCCGCGACCATGTTCGCGAACAGACGCACCGACAGGCTGACCGGCCGCGAGAGGTAGCTGATGACCTCGATCGGGATGATCAGCGGATAGAGCGCCTTGGGCGCGCCCTCCGGCACGAAGAAGCTGAAGAAGTGCAGGCCGTGCTTGACCAGCCCGACCAGCGTCACGAACAGGAAGACGAAGATCGCCAGCACGCCGGTGACGACGATGTGGCTGGTGAAGGTGAAGGAGCCCGGGATCATGCCCAGCGCGTTGCCCAGCAGCACGAACATGAAGATCGTGAAGACGAGCGGGAAGAACTTCCGGCCCTGGGCGCCGACATTGTCGCGGATCATGTCGCCGATGAAGACGTAGACCGACTCGGCCATCGACTGCCAGGGACCCGGCACCATCTCGCGCTTGCGCATGCCGCCGACCAGGAAGATCGTCGCGGTCGCCACCGCGAGGGTCATCCACAGCGAGGAGTTGGTGAAGTCGAAGCCGCCGGGAACCTCGGCGATGGTCTTGATCGTGAACTGCTCAAGCGGACTGGCCACTGCTCACCCCATCTGTCTGGCGCTTCGGGCGGCGGATCAAACCCCGTCCCGAAGCCGTTAACCCGTCGGCCGCGGCCTCGGCCGCGCTCTCAACCCCTGTCGGACGGCCCGTCGTCGCCTTCGCGATCCCGTCCGCCGTCCGCCGCGTCCTTCGGGCCGCCGCGCAACCGGTCCTGACCGGGGCGCTTCCAGCCGATTCCGGCGTCCTTCCCCTCGATCAGGCGGTAGACGTTCATCACGCCCGCCCCGGCCCCGAGGAAGAGGAACAGGGCCATCAGCCAAGGCCCGGTTCCCAGCCAGCGATCCAGCAGCCACCCGACGCCGACGCCGACGATCAGCGAGGCGACGAGCTCGCTGCCGATCCGCATGGCGTAGGCCGCGCCCTGCCAGGCGCTGCGCGGGGAGTCCGGCCCGTCCGGACCCTCGCCGCGCGCCGCGTCATGTTGCTGGCGCGCCGCCTTGAGCCGTCGGTCGAAATCGTCGCCGGAACCGGTCTTGTCCGCGCCGCTCTCGTCGCCCTTCCGGTCGCGCATGGCGGCCCATTTTCACCCTTCAATGCGCCTGGAGAAGCACCCCCTCCCGAGCGCGGCGGCACAATAGGCAGGCCGCCCCCGCCCGTCAAGGCGCGAACCGCCCGAAATCAGGCGCTTTCGCGCAGTCGGACGGCCTGGGTCAGATCGACGGAAACGAGCTGCGAGACGCCGCGTTCGCCCATGGTCACGCCGAACAGCCGATCGACCCGCGCCATGGTCAGCCGGTGGTGGGTCACGATCAGGAAGCGCGTCGTTCCGCTGTGGGCGATCTCGTCCAGAAGCGTGCAGAACCGATCGACGTTGGAATCGTCCAACGGCGCGTCCACCTCGTCCAGCACGCAGATCGGCGCCGGGTTGGTCAGGAACACCCCGAACAGCAACGCCAGCGCCGTCAGCGCCTGCTCTCCGCCCGACAGAAGCGAGAGGATCTGCATCTTCTTGCCCGGCGGGCTCGCCATGATCTCCAGACCCGCCTCCAGCGGATCGTCGGATTCGGTCAGCGTCAGCTTCGCCTCGCCGCCGCCGAACAGCCGCACGAACAGCTCCTGGAAATGCGCGTCCACCTTCTCGAAGGCGGCCAGCAGACGTTCGCGCCCCTCGCGGTTCAGCGCGTTGATGCCCTGGCGCAGGCGGGCGATGGCGGCGAGCAGGTCCTCCCGCTCGGTCGTCATGCTCTCGATCTGTTGGGCGAGCTCCTCGGCCTCCTGCTCGGCGCGCAGATTGACCGGGCCGATAGTGTCGCGCTCGCGCTTGAGCCGTTCGATCTTCGCCTCGACCTGATCGAGCGGCGGCAGCTCGCGCGCATCCTCCACCTCGGCCAGCGCCAGCGCCCCGTCGGGCGGAACCTCCAGCTTCTCCGCGATCTGCTCGGCGACCGCGGCGGCGGCCTGCTGCGCGCCCTCGATCTCCGCCTCGCGGCGCACGCGACGCTCGCGCGCCTCGGCGAGCGCGGCTTCGGCCGTGCGCAGCGCGCGGTCGGCCTCGACCTGCTCGGCCTCCGCCTTGGCCAACGCCTCGGCGGCGGCGCTGCGGCGGGTCTCGCTCTCGGCGATCTGGGTCAGGAGCCCGTCGCGCTGGGCGGCGATCGCCTCGGGCCTCGCCTCAATGGCGGCGAGCTCCTCCTCGGCCTGCGTCTTGCGCTGGGCGAGGTCGGCGATCCGCCGCTCCGCGCCGCCGGCGCGCTCGCGCCAGGAGGCCTCTTCCTCGTCGATCGCCTGCAGGCGCCGGCCGCGCGCCTCCGCCTCCCGGCGCAGGCTCTCATAGGCGCCGCGCTTCTCCACCTGATCGGCGCGCAGTTCGGCGAGGCGCGCGCGCAGGCCCGCGATCCGCTCGCGTGCGGCGAGCGGGTCCTCGAGGACGGAAAGCGCGCTCTCCGCCGCCTGGATCGCCTCCTCCTGCTCCGCGCGCTCGGCGGTCAGGCGCTCCGTCTCCTCGGCGATCGAGGCGAGGCGCGAGCGCGCGGCCGCCGACCGGTTCTCCAGCGCCGCGACGCGCTGACGGGCGTCGTTGACCGCCTGGAAGGCCTGGCTGTAGGCGCTGCGGGCGGCGCGCGCGGCCTCCAGCGCCTCGGATTCCGCCGCGATCGCGGCGTCGCGGGCGTCGAGGGTCTCGCGGACGGCGCGCTCGGCGGCGTCGCGGGCCGTCTGGGTCGCCTGCTCGGCGTCCGCGCGCGCGGCCGCGCTCTCGGCTTCGGCGTCGGCGCGCGCCGTCTCCAACGCGCGCTCGGCCTTCGCCTTGCGTTCGCGCAGGCCGGTCAGGCGATTGCGCTGCTCCAGCCGCTTGGCGGCCGGCGTTTCGGTTCCCGGCCGGACGGTCAGCCCGTCCCAGCGCCAGAAGCCGCCGTCGCGGCTGACCAGCCGCTGACCGGGCGCGAGGTCGGCGTGCAGCCGCGCGCCGTCTTCCGCGCTTTCCACCACGCCGATCTGCGAGAGCCGCCGCGCCAGCGCGCCGGGCGCGCGCACATGCGCCGACAGCGGCGTCGCGCCCGGCGGCAGCGCCGGCGCGCCGGAAAGCGGCGGCAGGTCGCGCCAATGACTCGCCGCCGCATCGTCCAGCGCGGCGTCCAGATCCTCGCCCAAGGCCGCGCCCAGCGCGGCCTCGAAGCCTTCCGACACCGAGACGCTGTCGATCGCGGGGGGATAGAGGTCGTCCTCCGCCCGCTCGACCAGCCGGGCCAGCGTCGCCTCCTCCGTCGCCAGGGCGCTGAAGGCCTTGTCGGCGGCCTGCACCTGCTCGCGGGCCTGCGCCTCCGTCTGCTCCAGCGTGCGGCGGGCCGCGGCCACGGCCGCCTCGATGCGCGCGCGGCTTTCGCGTTCGGCCTCGGCGGCGCTGTCGCGCAGCCGGCTCGCGGCCTCGGCGCGCTCGGCGCTTTCCAGATCGGCGCGTTCGCTCGCCGCCTGCGCGTCGGCGAGGAGAGCTTCCGCCGCCTCGGCCTCGGCGCGCGCGCCCACCAGATCGCCGGCTTCCGCCAACGCGGCCTCGAGCCCGCTGCGCTCGGCGTCGAGGGCGCTCGCCCGGTCGGCGATCCGCTCGAGCCGCGCGCGCGCCTCCTCGATGCGACGGATCAGGCCGGCGCGTTGCGCCTCCACGCCAGCGGCGTGCTCGGTCAACTCCTGCAGCTCCGCCTCGGCCTCGGCGACGGCGGCGTCGGCGACGTCGCGGGCCTCGCGGGCGGCGGCGGCGGTCTCCTCCTCGCCGGCGCGGGCGGCCTCGATCTCGCCGCGCTCGCGTCCGAGCCGCTCCAGCGCGGCCGCCGCGTCGGCGCCGAGCGCGCCCTCGCGCTCGATGTCCGCGGCCAGCTGCTCGAGCCGGGTCTTCAGCGCCGCCTGCTGGGCCAGCAGGCGGTCCTCCTCCTGGTCGAGCTCGCGTTCGGCCAGCTTCAGGCGCTGCAGCTCCGCGGACGCCTCCGCCTCGCGCTTGCGCAATTCGGGCAGCGCGGTCTGGGCGTCCGCCTGACGCTTCGCCTCGGCGGCGGCGGCCTCGGTGCGCTCGTAGACGGCGGCTTCGGCCTCCTGCAGGCGCTGCTTGGCGGCCTCGACGGCGCTTTCGGCCGCGCTCCAGCGCAGATGAAGCTGGATCGCCTCCTGCGCGCGCAACTGTTCGGAGATGCGGCGATAGCGGTTGGCCTGACGGGCCTGGCGCTGCAGGCCGGTGCTCTGGCTCTCCAGCGCCTGGATCACATCCTCCAGCCGCTCCAGATTGCTCTCCGCGGCGCGCAGGCGCAGCTCCGCCTCGTGCCGGCGGGAATGCAGGCCGCGGATGCCGGCCGCCTCCTCCAAGAGCGTGCGCCGCTCGGTCGGCTTGGCGCCGATCAGGGCGCCGACGCGGCCCTGGCTGACGATGGCGGTGGAGTTGGCGCCGCTGGCCAGATCGGCGAACAGGAGCTGCACGTCGCGCGCGCGCACCTCCTTGCCGTTGATCCGGTAGGTCGAGCCCTGGCCGCGGTCGATGCGCCGGGTGATCTCGATCTCGTCGCCGTCGTTGAAGGCGGCCGGCGCGGCGCGCGAGGCGTTGTCCAGCACCACCGAGACTTCGGCCGAGTTGCGCTGGGCGCGGCTCGAGGAGCCGCCGAAGATGACGTCGTCCATCTCGCCGCCGCGCATGCGCTTGGCCGAGGTCTCGCCCATCACCCAGCGCAAGCTTTCGATGACGTTGGACTTGCCGCAGCCGTTGGGGCCGACGACTCCGGTCACGCCGGGCTCGATCAGGAGCTCGGTCTGGTCCACGAAGGACTTGAAGCCATGCAGTCTGAGCTTCTTGAAATCCACCCGACGCCCAACCCCTTGCGCCAAACCCCTCAAGCCGGCCGCGACACCGCGCGGCGGGCCGGAATCCCCCCGATTCCGTCATGCTTACGCGGGAGTCAGGCCCGATTCTCCCCGGCTCGCAACCCGCGCCGCCGGCGAAGCGATCAACTCGACTGCCCGTCGATCGCCTGCACGAAGGTCTCGAAGGGCTGGGCGCCCGAAATCCGCTCGTCGCCGATGATGAAGGTCGGCGTGGAGCGGATCTCGAACTCCTCGGAATACTGCGTGCGGGCGTCGCGGATCGCGTTGAACAACGCCTCGTCGGCGAAGCAGGCGTTGATCGTCTCCGCGCTCATCCCCGCGAAGCGCCCGATCTGGGTCAGGGCCCCCAGCACGTCGTCGGCCCGGCTCCACTCGTTCTGCTGGGCGAACAGCGCCTCGAGCAGCGGATAGAAGCGGGCCTCCGGCGCGCAGCGCACCATCATCGAGGCCGCCGCCGCCGCGCCGTCCAGCGGGAAGTCGCGATAGATCAGCTTGGCCTTGCCGGTGTCGATATACTCCGCCTTCAATTGCGGCAGCGTGTCCTGGTGGAAGCTGCGGCAATGCGGGCAGGTGAGCGAGGAATACTCGTAGATCGTCACCGGCGCGTCCGGATCGCCCAGCACGCGGTCCTGCATCATGGCCGCGACGTCGGCGTCCTGCGCAAAGGCCGGCGCGGCGCCGAGCCAGGAGGCGGCCGAGGCGCCCGCTGCGGCCGCCGCCGCGCCCGCGAGCGCGAGGCGGTGGAACCGGCGGCGGGTCAGGGCGGTCGGTGCGGTCATGGCGGCTCCTCTCTTAAGATCTCGGCGTCGCGCTCGGCCTCCCGGGCGCGCGCGGCGGCGCGGAGTATATGGGCCCCCGAAGCCCGGAACAACCGGATGGGCGGCCCCGCGCGGGCGCATGCGGCGCCCGTCCGGCCTCACCCTTCTTCGTCAGGCTTTGTGGCGAGAGTGCGGCCGAGGACCGTGCGGCCAAGCCGCCGCAGGCTTTCGCGCAGGGCCGGGTCCTCGATCGCGGCCAGTCGGGCCTCCAGCGCGTCCGCCTCGCCGCGCGCGATCGCGCGCGGGGCGGGGCGGGGCGGGGCGGGTTGGGCCGAGGCGGCGCGCTTGGCGCCCGCCGGCGACCGGCGCACCGGCGCCTGGACCAGCTTCAGGCGCGCCACCGCCTTGTAGCCGAAATGGCCGTTGATCCGCTCCACCACCAGCGGCTCCAGATGCATCAGTTCGGTCGCCAGCGGGCCGTCGACGCGCACGGTCAGCACCCCCTGGTCGCGCTGGCCGCGCGGGAAGCGCAGGCTGTCCGGCTGCGATTGGCGGGCGAGGTCTTCGCCGACGATCAGCGCCCAGTCGGTGACGATCTTGGCGCCGGTGAAGCCGCGCTTGCCGAGCGCCTTGCGCGTCAGTTCCGGGGTCAGGGCCCCGATCGCGCGCACGCCGCCCTTGCGGGCGTCCTTGCGGGCGTCCTTGCGGCGCGACGCAGCGGCGGATTTTCTGGGAGGGCGGGCGTCGTTCATACTCTCGCCATGCTCTCGCTCGGATTGACGGCGGCAGCGCCCTCTCGCCAAGCGGGGGTGCGGCGCTATAGTCTCGACAGCATCTCACGCCCGAGCGCTCCCCGAAAGCAGCGAAGCGACCGCAGCCACGCCGCCCATGCCCAGCAAACCGACCAAGGCCGAGCGCGCCGCCGAGCAGGCGGCGGCGCTCCCGCTCAAGGACGGCGCGGAGCCCGCGGCCGTCGGGCCGTCTCTGCTCGCCTGGTACGACCGGCACCGCCGCCGCCTGCCCTGGCGCGCCGCGCCGGGGGAGGCGGCCGACCCCTACCGCGTCTGGCTTTCCGAGATCATGCTGCAGCAGACCACGGTCGCCACGGTGGCGGACTATTTCCAGCGCTTCCTGGCGCGCTGGCCCACGGTGGCGGATCTGGCGGCGGCGGATCTCGACGCGGTGCTGACCGAATGGGCCGGCCTCGGCTACTACGCCCGCGCGCGCAATCTGCACGCCTGCGCCCGCGCGGTGGTCGAGACGCAGGGCGGGCGCTTCCCGGCCGACGAGGCGGCGCTGCGCGCCCTGCCGGGGGTCGGCGCCTATACGGCCGCCGCGATCGCCGCGATCGCCTTCGACCGCCGGGCCGTCGTCCTGGACGGCAATATCGAGCGCGTGACGGCCCGCCTCTTCGCGGTGGAGACGCCGCTGCCCGAAGCGAAGGCGCTGCTCTATGCGCTGACCGACAGGATCACGCCGGCCGCGCGGGCGGGCGATTTCGCGCAGGCCGCGATGGATCTGGGCGCCGGCGTCTGCACGCCGCGCAAGCCGCGCTGCATGCTGTGCCCTTTGGTCGATCTGTGCGCCGGCCGGGCGGTCGCGGAGCGGCTGCCGGCGAAGGCGCCGAAAAAGCGGAAGCCCACCCGCCGCGGCGCCGCCTTCTGGATCGAGCGGCCGGACGGCGCGGTCCTTCTGCGCCGCCGGCCGGAGTCCGGGCTGCTCGGCGGGATGATGGAGGCGCCCTCCACCGACTGGCGCGAAGGGCCGCCGCCCGCGGGGCCCGCCGACCTGGCCGCCGAGCTGGCCGCCGCGCTGGCCGACGCGCCGGTGCGGCTCGACCGTGCGGTCGAGGTCGGGCTGGTGCGCCACACCTTCACGCATTTCCACCTCGAACTGACGGTGCTGCGCGCCCAGATAGGGGCGGAGCACGAAGCCGCCGACGCGCCGCCGGACGCCTGCCGCTGGGTGGCGCCGGACCGGCTGGACGGCGTCGCGCTGCCCACCGTGATGCGCAAGGTGGCGGAGCGCGCGTTGGGCGCGTTCGATTAGGCCGCACGCTGCGAAGGCGAAGGACGCCGATATGGAACAGAACGACGAGACCGTGACGCAGCCGCTCGAGCGCCTGGACGAGGTGGGGTCCTTCGCCGACTTCCTGGCGCTGGTCGTCGACGTCTGGAACCACGGGCTCTTCGGGATCGATCTCGGCCGCATCCTGATCGCGGTCGGGATCTTTTTCCTGTTCCTGCTGCTGCGGCGGCTCTTCACCTGGGCGGTCCTGGGCCGGCTCGAGCGCTACGCGGCGCGCAGCGACACGCGGCTCGACGACAAGACGGTGCAGGCGCTGCGGCCGCCGGTGCGTTTCGTGCCGGTGGTCATGGGCGCCTTCTTCGCGCTCGGCTATCTGAACCTGACCGGCGGGGCGGCGGCCTTTGCGGACAATCTGGTCCGCTCGCTGGTCATCTTCACGCTGTTCTGGAGCTTCTTCCGGCTTGTCGATCCGCTGTCCTTCCTGCTGGGACGGCTGGAGCGCATCTTCACCAGCGCCATGGTCGACTGGCTGGTGAAGGCGATCAAGGCGCTGATCGCCTTCCTCGGCGCCGCCACCGTGCTGGAGGTCTGGGGCATCGAGATCGGGCCGATCCTGGCCGGTCTCGGCCTGTTCGGCGTGGCGGTCGCGCTCGGCGCGCAGGATCTGTTCAAGAATCTGATCGCCGGCATCCTGATCCTGGTGGAGCGGCGCTTCGCCATCGGCGACTGGATCCGGGTCGACGGGGTGGTCGAGGGGACGGTCGAATCGATCGGCTTCCGCTCGACCTTCATCCGGCGGTTCGACAAGGCCCCGGTCTTCGTGCCGAACGCCCAGCTCTCCGACAGCGCGATCACCAATTTCAGCCGCATGACCTATCGGCGGATCTATTGGATGATCGGGGTCGAATACCGCACCAGCATCGAGCAGCTGCGCCGCATCCGCGACCGGATCGAAGCCTATATCCGCGAGAACGACGAGTACGTCGATCCGGCGCTGGCCGCCACCTTCGTGCGCATCGACAAGTTCTCCGACAGCTCGATCGACATCATGCTCTACTGCTTCACCAAGACCACCAACTGGGGCGAGTGGCTGGCGATCAAGGAGCGCCTCGCGCTCGCCGTGAAGGAGATCGTCGAAGGCGAGGGCGCCGGCTTCGCCTTCCCCTCGACCTCGCTCTATGTCGAAAGCCTGCCGGAGGATCGTCCGGAGCCCTTCACGCCGCCGGCTGAACCGGGCAAGCCGGAGCCCAGGGAGGGCTGAGGCGGCGCGCCGCGGCGCGCCGCGGCCGCGTCCTTCGAGACGCCGCCTGACGGCGGCTCCTCAGGACGAGGGCTCCGTGCTTTCGTCTGTTCTGCACGTTCGTCTACACCGTGAGGCCTCGCCGTGAGGAGGGCGCGTCAGCGCCCGTCTCGAAGGGCGGGGCCGCCTCAGTCGTTGTCGCTGAGGCCCGCGCCGGCGCCGGCGAGGCGCGATTCGTCGCTGGCCGGCACATAGGTGCGATGCGCGAAACGGGCGAGCGTCTCCCACGCGTCGTCCGGCGCCTCGAAGCCCGCGGCGCCCGGCGCCGCACGCGCCGCCGCGACAGGCCGGTCGAGCGGACGGAGGCGCGCGCTCGCCTCCGCCGGCGCCGCGGCGAGCGCGGCCGCGTCGTCCGGGCCGTCGGGCCCGACCCGGATTTCCCAGCCGTCCAGCGAGAGCGCGATCGCGCCGCTCCGCTGGTCGGCCGCGCGCGCCAGGAAGGGAAGCAGGAGCAGCGGCTGGGCGACCCGCTCCAGCGTCAGGGAGAGCCCGGCCGCCGGATCGCCGGCGCGATCGGCCAACGCGGCGCCGCAGGCGATGGGGCACAGCCGTTCGCCCGCCGCGCGCCAGCGCAGCGCGCCGTCCGCCGCCGTCTCCTCCTGCGGGCGCACAACCTGATAGGGAAGGCCGTCCTGGGCGTCGAGCAGCGCGGCCAGGGACGGCAGGGCCGGCAGGCCGCGCGCGGCGAGCCAGCGGGCGGCCTTGCCCGCCTCCTCCGCCAACCCCCAGCTCATCCCGGCGCCGCGCGCCGCCATGCGCGCCAGCGCCTCGATCTCGTTCAGCGATGCGGTCGGCATCGGCGGCGCTCCCTCACCCGAGCAGCGGATAGGCCCAGTCGTCGGCCGGCGCCGCCGTCAGCTCGTGCGGATAGGGCGCGTCCTGGAACATGGTGATGCGCACCCAGCGGTCGGAGCGCGGGTCGAAGCGCGTCGCGCCGAAGAAGCTCAGCTTGCAGCGCAGGAGGTCGATCGGCAGCAGCGCCGCGCCGATCAGATTGTCCCGGATCTCGGCGTAGGCGTGCGCGGCCGTCAGCTGCGCCCGGCGCACCGCGTGGCGATGCTCCGGCCGCTCCAACAGGAAGCGGGCGACCGGCTCGTCCTCGGGCCGGTCGGCCAGCGCGGCGTGCAGCGCGGCGACGTCGCGGCCGACGGCGAGCGGCTGCTCCAGCTCCGCCCCCGGCTCCTCCGCCCGCCGGCCGAGGCGCGGCTCCAGCTTCTCCTCCGAGACGTACCAGAAATGGGCCGAGCCTTCTGGCGCATCGTAATCGGCCTTGAGCGCCCAGGCGTAGCGCGCCGCCAGATCGGCGCGCAGCGCGCCGCAGGATTGCGCGCCGTCGATCCGGAAGACCGCCTCTTCATCGGCCGCCATCTCTCGGGTCAGGTCGTCGACCAGCGACCCATGCGGCTCGATCGCAAGGCTGACCAGAAGCTCCTGGCCCTCGAGCGTCAGGGCGTCCTCGCTCCAGCGGATCAGCGCGTCCCAGGGCGCGTCGGCGTCGAGCGCGCCGTCGTCGATCCGCGCGCTCAGCCGGTCCAGATCGGCGCGCAGCGCCTCGATCCGCGCCTGCTGGCGGGCGTCGACGGTGCGCCATTCCTGCGCGCCGCGCCGGGCGCGCGCCAGCATCGTGCGGAACAGCGCCTGCGCCGCCGGCTCGGCCGTCGGCAGCGCGCGCACGCGGGCGAGCGCCGTCTCCCGCGCCGCGATCCAGCGATGCAGCAACAATGGGTGCGTCACCAGAAAAGGCGCCATGCCGAGCCCGGTCGAATTGCCGACGCCCAGGCGCCGGCGCAGCACGGGGTCGAGGTCGACCGCGGTCTCCGGCGCCCGGGCGCGGGCCAGATGCTCGGCCAGATCGGCGGTGAAGGCGCGGATCAGCCAGACCGCCAGCATCTCCGCCCGGAAGGGCCCGGACAGCTCGTCCCGGTCCGCCACCCGCTCCCGGTCGGCCAGGCCGAACTTGCCGTTGCCGTAGACGGCCGTGGTGCGCATCAGATAGCCGACCGACTCGATCTCAGCCGCGTCCGGTTGGCGGCCCTCGGCGAGACGCCCGACCACATGCTCGAACAATCGGACCGAACGGTTGGCGCGGCTCAGCACCAGCTCCCGGGCGCTGACGCGGCCGGCCTCCTGCTTGGGCACGTTGGCGGCGAGGCGGGCGACGTCCGCCTCCGTCGGCTCTCCGTCGACCAGCGCGAACGTGGCGTCCCAGGCTTCCGCGATCACCCGGTCGGAGCGCGCCTCCGCCGGCAGATCGTGCGCGAAGCAGACAAGGCTGTAGGCGCGACCCTCGGGCGCGCGGGCGCGGTAGACCGCGACGCCGACCCCCTTGGCGTCGATCCGCCAGACCGGCCGGTCGAAGCGCCAGGCGTCGCGCTTCAGCCGGCGCAGCAGCGCGCGCATGAAGCTGAGCCGCGTCTGATGGAAGGCGCCCAGCCGGGCGAGCCGCATCACCTGATCCGGAGACCTGAGCGCAACGGGTCCGGCGCTCGCGTCGCGTGGCGGTAGATCCCTATCCGTTCTCATGCCCTCATCCTCCCCGATGGCGGGGGCTCCCAGAGCCCGATGGTGGCCCGACGCGCGCGCCCCTGGCAACCGCAGAAACCGTGCGGCTACTCCGCCGCCTCGGCCGCCAGGCGCCGCTCGCGGCCGAGCGCCAGGACGATCCGGGCGGCGTCCCAGAGGCTGGGAAGCAGCACCAGCGAGACCGGAACGGCCGTCACCACGATAAAGCTCTGCAGCTTGGAGATCCCGCCCGCGCCGAGCGATATCAGGATCAGCGCCATGGCGCCCATCGCCACGCCCCAGAAGACGCGCACCGGGGTGGAACTGCGATCCTCCTCCGACATGGCGACCGAGATGACGTAGGTCATCGAATCGCCGGTCGTGGCGACGAAGATCGTCGTCAGGATCAGGAACAGCACCGAGACCAGGAAGCCGAGCGGCAGGTTCTGGGTGATCGCCAGCAGCGCCGCCGGCAGGTTGAAGCCCTCGAAAGCGGTCGAGACCGCGCCGGGGGCCGCCAGTTCGAAGGAGACGCCGGTCCCGCCGACGATGCTGAACCAGAAATTGGTGACCAGCGGCGCGACGATCGAGAGCATGATGATGATGGCCCGCACCGAGCGTCCGCGGGACACCCGGGCGATGAACATCGCCATCAGCGGCCCGTAGCCCAGGAACCAGCCCCAGAAGAATACGGTCCACCAGCCGAGCCAGCCCGGATCGCCGAACAGCCCCGCCTCGCCGCGGAACAGCGCCATCGGGAAGAAGTTCGCGACATAGGTGGCGAGCCCGCCGAAGAAGGCCTCCAGGATGAAGAGGGTCGGCCCCGCGATCAGCATGAAGGCCAGCAGCAGGAAGGCCAGAACGACGTTGACGCGGCTCAGGAACTGGATGCCGCGCGAGATTCCGGTGACGGCCGAGATCGTGTAGAGCGCGACCAGTCCCGCAATCACCGCGGCCTGCGTCGCGAAGCCGTTCGGGATTCCGAACAGCGCGTCCAGCCCGTAGGCGACCTGCAGCCCCAGGAAGCCGATCGGCCCCACCGTGCCGGCGACGACCGCGACGATGCAGGCGGCGTCGGCGATCCAGCCGATCGGCCCCTCGATCGCATGGCGGCCGAAGATCGGATAGAGCAGCGTGCGCGGCGCGAGCGGCAGACCCTTGTCGTAGTGGTAGTGCATCAGCATCACCGCCGTCAGCGACCCGAGGATCGCCCAGGCCAGGAAGCCCCAATGCATGAAGCTCTGCGCCATCGCGGGGAAGGCGGCGGCCGGCGTCTTGCCTTCGACCCCGTAGAGCGGCGGCGGCGAGAGGAAATGCGCCATCGGCTCCCCGGCCGCCCAGAACACGCCGCCGCCTGCGAGCAGCGTGCACATGATCATCGAGCCCCACTGGAAATGCGTGAATTCGGGCGTCTCCCGCCCGCCGAGGCGCGCCTTGGCGCCGGGCAGCACGCAGATCGCGATCCCGATCAGGAAGGTCGCCAGCAGCAGCGCCTGCCAATAGAGGCCGAAGTAGCGCGCCGCCCAGCCGAAGGCCGCGTCGACCAGGCCGCTCAGCAACTCCAGATCGATCAGCGCGGTCGTGCAGAAGGCCAGGATGAAGCCGCCGGTCAGGATGAACAGCGGCGCATTGATGTGGCCGACATCGAGGCCTTTGCCGGTGGATTTCTCGGACATGATGGGTCCTCTCCCCGCGTCGGGACGCCGCGCCGTCGCGTCGGCCGTCCCGGATTCCGAAGGCCCCGCCGATCTTTCGGTTCGGGGCGGCGTGTCTTTTGGCCCGGCCGGTCCGTGCGGGACGCGCCCTAGCGGCTGGCGCCTAACGGGGGGACGGGCGGGAAGCTGTTCTCGAAGAAGGCGAGCCAGTTGCCGCCGATCACGCCGGCCACGTCCTCGGCCGAGAAGCCGGCGACGCGCAGGCCCTTCTCGAGGGTCGGGAAATCGCGGTTGTCGCGGAACCAGTCCGGCTGTTTGGGGAAGCCCGGGTTCGCCTTCGAGCCTTCGCCGTAGTCCACGCCCTTGGTCCAGCGGCCGGAGCGCATCCACTCCACCACGCTGTCCGGCTGGTCCTGGACCAGGTCGCTGCCGATCCCGATATGCTTCGGCCCCATCAGGTCGGCCGTCCGGGCCGCCATGTCGCAGAAGCTCTGCAGCGTGCAGCCGCTTCCGTCCTGCAGATGATGCGGATAGAGCGAGAAGCCGAGCATCCCGCCGGACCGGCCCAGCTCGCGCAGCACGTCGTCCGACTTGTTGCGCAGCGCCGGGCGCCAGAAGGCCGGGTTGGCGTGGGTGATCGCGATCGGCCGCTCGGACAGCTCGATCGCCTCCAGCGTCGACCGCTCGGCCGAATGCGACATGTCGATCACCAGCCCGACCCGGTTCATCTCGCGGATCACCTCGCGGCCCATGCGCGTGATCCCCGGATCTTCCGCCTCGTAGCAGCCGGTCGCCAGCAGCGACTGGTTGTTGTAGCTGAGCTGCATGAAGCGCGCGCCCAGCCGATGCAGGATTTCGACCAGCCCGATGTCGTCCTCGATCGGGCTGCAGTTCTGGAACCCGAAGAAGATCGCGGTGCGGTCGGTCCTATAGGCCTCGCGCACATCCTCGGCCCAATAGCCGGGCATGATCAGGTCGGCGTGCCGCTCGAAGCGGCGGTTCCATTCCTCGAAGCGCGCGACGGTCTCGCGGAACAGCTCGTGATAGGCGATGGTGACGTGCACCGCGTCGACGCCGCCCTTGCGCATCTGGCGGAAGATCTTCTCCGACCAGTTGGCGTATTGCAGGCCGTCGATGCGGATCGGGCGTTGCATCGCGCTCACGCCGGCGTTCCGGCCGCGATATAGGCCGTCTTGACGCTGGTGTAGAACTCTTGCGCGTAGCGGCCCTGCTCGCGCGGACCGAAGGAGCTGTCGCCGCGCCCGCCGAAGGGCACGTGATAGTCGGTGCCGGCCGTGGGCAGGTTCACCATCACGCAGCCGGTCCTGGCGTTGCGCCGGAAGTGCGTCGCGCGGGCGAGCGAGCGGGTCACGATCCCCGCGGTCAGACCGAAGCGGGTGTCGTTCGCGGCCGCCAGCGCCTCCTCGTAGGAGCCGATCTTGATCACGCAGGCGATGGGGCCGAACATCTCCTCGCGGTTGACGCGCATGGCGTTGGTGGTGTTCGCGAACAGCGCCGGCGCCTGATAGTAACCCTCCTGGGCGAGGGCGAGCCGCTCGCCGCCGCAGATGTGCTCGGCGCCCTCCTGCTTCGCCAGCTCGATATAGGCGAGGTTGGAGGCCAGTTGCCCCTCGCTCACGACCGGGCCCATCTGAACCCCCTCCGCCAGCGCGGGACCGACCTTGAGCGCCTGCGCGGCCGCCGCGGTCTTCTCGACGAAGGCGTCATGCACCGCCTCATGCACGATCAGGCGCGACGAGGCCGTGCATTTCTGCCCGGTCCCGCCATAGGCCCCGCCGACGGCGAGGCTGACGGCCAGATCCAGATCCGCGTCGTCCATCACCACGAGCGGGTTCTTGGAGCCCATCTCCATCTGCAGCTTGGTGCGGTTGACCGCCGCGGCGGCCGCAATCGTCCGCCCCACCTCGACCGAGCCGGTGAAGCTGACGGCGTCGACGCCCTCGCTCTCGATCAGGGTCTGGCCGACGGAGCCGCCGGGCCCCATCACCAGATTGAACAACCCCGCCGGGATTTGCGGCTGGCGCGAGACGATCTCGGCCAGCGACCAGGCGCTGGCCGGCGTCAGGTTCGCCGGCTTCCAGACCACCGCGTTGCCGAAGGCCAGCGCCGGCGCGATCTTCCAGACCGCCGTCGCCATCGGGAAGTTCCAGGGGCTGATCACCGCGACGACGCCCACCGGCTCGCGCCGCACGTCGATCTCCACGCCCGGGCGCACGCTGTCGGCCGTATCGCCGATCTGGCGCAGAACCTCGGCGGCGTAATAGGTGAAGAACTGGCCGGCCCGGTAGACCTCGCCCTTGCCTTCGGCGAAGGGTTTGCCCTCTTCGCGCGAGAGCTGGCGGCCCAGCTCCTCGGCCCGCGCCTTCAATTCCTCGCCGATCGCCATCAGCGCCGTGTAGCGATCCTCCAACCCGGTCGCGGCCCATTTGATCTGGGCGGCGCGGGCCGCCTCCACGGCGCGCGCGGTCTGCGCCGCATCCGCCTGGGCGAAGAGGCCCAGGCTGTCGCTCAGGTCGGAGGGATTGCGGTTCTCGACCGCGTCCGCGCCCGCGACCCACGCGCCGGCGATGTAGTTCTTGAAGAGGTCGGCCATGCCGCGCTCGGCTCCCGGTTGTCGCATGTCGCGAAGGATCTGCGAAGGCGGTGAGCCTGCAAGGCGTCCTGCATTTCAGTCAAACGCGAAAAACTTCACTTTCTTTCAGTAATTCTGAATAATCTGACGGATGACCCTCTCGCTCCACACCCTGCGGGCTCTCGCCGCGACCGCGGCGGCCGGCTCCCTCACCGGGGCGGCCGCCGCCCTTGGCCGCACGCCGTCGGCCGTCTCGATGCTGCTGAAGCAGTTGGAGGCGGAGATCGGCCGTCCCCTGTTCGAAGGCGAGCGCAAGGGGACGCTGACCCCGACGGGCCGCGCCGTCCTGGCCGAGGCGCAGGCCGCGCTCGACCGGTTCGCGCGCGCCGAGGCGGCGATCCGCGCCCATGCGGCGGGCGCGGCCGGGCGTCTCGCGCTGGCCGCCGCGCCCTCGGCGGCGGCGCATCTGCTGCCGCCTGCGCTGGCGGATTTCCGCGCGCGCTTTCCGGCGGTCGAGATCGATTTGCACGACGCCGACAGCGCCCGCGTGGCCGAGGAGGTCGCCGCCGGGCGCGTGGATCTGGGGATTGCCGGCGCGCCGGGCGCGCAAGCCGGGATCGCCTTCCGGCCGCTGTTCCGCGACGCCTTGGGGCTGGTCTGCCGGCGGGACGACCCGCTGGCGGCGCATCCGGGCCCGATCGGCTGGGAGGATCTGGCCGGACGCACGCTGCTCAGCCATGCGCTCAGCCCCGCAGCGCCCCCCGACCATGCGGCGCCCCCCGACCATGCGGCGCGCCCCGACCATCCGGCGCCCGGCGGCGCGGTGACGGCGCGCACGGTGATCTCGGCGCTGGCGCTGGTGCGCGCCGGGCTGGGCCTGACCATCCTGCCGCGCCTGACGCTGCCGGCGGAGGAGGTGGAGTTGGCCTTCGTCGAGATGGCGCCCGACGCGGCGCCGCCGCGCACCGTCGGCCTGCTGACCCGGCGCGGCGAGAGCCTGCCGGCGGCGGCGGACGCCTTCCTGGGCTTCCTGCCGGCGAACCTCGACGCGCTCGCCCGGCGCCTCGGCGGCGCGTTCGAGCGACTGGATCGGGCGGCCGGTCTCGCTCAGTAGGCCTTGGCCAGGATCACGTCTGTCGCCGCCTCTTCGCCGGTGACGATGCATGGGCCCGTCGTCCCCGTCTGCTCGTAGGGGATGCAGCGGATGGTGACGCCGAACGCGCCGAAGGCGTCCTCGGTCTCGGGCTTGCCGGACCATTTGGCGCGCACGAAGCCGGTTTTGTGCTCGCCGTCGAAATGGGCCTTCAAGGCGTCGAAGTCCGGGACGTCGTCGCGGGTCTGCTCGGCGCGGTAGGCCTTGGCCTGCTCGAACAGCGCGGTGTCGGTCTCCTCCAGATGGTGGGCGACGTGCGAGACGAAGACCTCCTGCTCGGGGAAGCTCTTCTCGTTTGCCGGCAGGGTGCGCTTGTAGAGCGCCAGCGCGCCTTTCTCCAGATCGCGCGGGCCGATCTCGCAGATCAGCGGGACGCCCTTCTTGATCCAGCCCCAGCGCTTGTTGGCGGCGCTGTCGTCGCGGGCGTCGACGAAGGCGCGCACCGGCTCGCCGGCGTAATGCTGCGCCGCCAGCCGCTTGGCCAGCGCATGGCAGGCCTCCATCACGGGGCCGCGCGCGCTCTCGTCGCGGATGATGGGCAGGATCACCACCTGATGCGGCGCGATGATCGGCGGCAGGCGCAGCCCGTCATCGTCGCCGTGCGTCATGATCAGCCCGCCGACGAGGCGCGTGGAGACGCCCCAACTCGTGGTGTGGACGAGCTGCTGTTGGCCGTTCTCGTCCTGGAAGGCGATGTTCGCCGCCTTGGCGAAGTTCTGGCCGAGATAGTGCGACGTGCCCGCCTGCAGCGCGCGACCGTCCTGCATCATGGCCTCGATCGTGTGCGTCTCGACCGCGCCGGGGAAGCGCTCGCCGGCCGATTTCTGGCCGGGGATCAGCGGGATGCGCATCATGTCCTCGGCCACCTCGCGATAGACCTCCAGCATGGTGCGGGTCTCGTCCAGCGCGTCGTCGGCGGTCGCGTGGGCGGTGTGGCCCTCCTGCCAGAGGAACTCGCTGGTGCGCAGGAACAGGCGCGGGCGCATCTCCCAGCGCACCACGTTGGCCCACTGGTTCAGCTTCATCGGCAGGTCGCGATAGCTCTCGATCCAACGCGCGAAGGCCTCGCCGATCATGGTCTCGGAGGTCGGGCGCACGACCAGCGGCTCCTCCAGCGGGGCGGCCGGCTTCAACTGACCGTCCTCCATCACCAGCCGGTGGTGGGTGACGACCGCCATCTCCTTGGCGAAGCCTTCGACGTGGCTCGCTTCCTTCTGGATCAGGGAGAGCGGGATGAAGAGCGGGAAATAGCAGTTGTCGTGGCCGGTCTCCTGGATGCGCTTGTCCAGAAGGCGCTGGATGCGCTCCCAGATCTTATAGCCCCAGGGCTTGATGACCATGCAGCCGCGCACGCCGGAATGCTCCGCCATGTCGGCGGCGCGCACCACCTCCTGATACCAGGTGGCGAAGTTCTCCGCGCGGGTGACCGGCAACGCGTTCTTGGCCATGACGCTCGCTTTCCTGACTGGTGAATCCCCTGGATTTCGGGGCCGATGAATGCGCGAGGGGGGCGCGCTTGGCAAGGGGCTTTCGCGGCCCCGACGCCCGCCCCGACGCCCGCCCCGATCCGCCCGCCCCGATCCGCCCGTCCCGATCAGCCCTGTGCGAGCCAGTCCTCGATCAGTCGGCGGGCGATGCTGTCGACGCGCGGCAGGCGGAAGTCCTCGTCCTCCGGACTGGCGAGAAGCTCGGCGCGGCTCATCCAGCGCAGGTTCTCGATCTCGTCGTCGGCCGGGATCAGCGCCTCGGCCGTCGCCCGCGCCGTGAAGCCCAGCATGATCGAGGAGGGGAAGGGCCAGGGTTGGCTCGAATGATAGCGCACGTCGGCGACGGGCAGGCCCGCCTCCTCCATCACCTCGCGGGCGACCGCGTCCTCCAGGCTCTCGCCCGGCTCCACAAAGCCGGCCAGCACCGAATGCATGCCCTTGGGCCAGACCGGCTGGCGGCCCAGCACTATGCGCTCGCCGCCGTCGTGAACCAGCATGATCACGGCCGGATCGGTGCGCGGGAAATGCACCGCGCCGCAGGCGGCGTTGGTGCAGCGCCTCTCGTGCCCGCCCTTGCCGGGCGCGGCCGGCGCGCCGCAGACGCCGCAGAAGCGGTGCCGGCGGTCCCAATGCACCATGCCGCGGGCGTAGGCCAGCACCGCCCCGGCCTCGTGATCCAACAGCGGGCCGATCTTGCGCAGATCCTCGAACACGCCTTCCTCGGCGAGCGGCGGCTCCTCCGCCTGGCCCATATCGAGCGCGAAATGGGGGCGGTTCTCGGCGTCCAGGCCGAGGAAGACCCAGGCCGCCGCCGCCTCCAGCATCTGCATCCGGCCGGGCGGGTACTGCGGCGTCACGCCCTCGGCCGCATAGGCGACCAGATTGGCCTGTTTCCAGATCGGCGCGAAGCGCGCGTCCGGGCGCGTCATCAGCGCCCGCACGCCTTCATGGTCGCCGCGCAGCCGGTCCGCCCGGTCCAGCGGACCGGCGGCGTAGGGGTTTGCAGGATGGGCGTGATGCGGGACGGCCCGCGGGGGAAGCGGCTGCATAACGGCCGAACCGTCGCACGGCGACGCAGGCGCGGCAACGCTCTTGCGCGGCCGCTTGTCGACCGCCCGGAGTCGTATTACGTTTCGTCATACGACTGAAAGGACAGGCCATGCCGCGCATTGCGCGAACCGGAAACTCGATCGCCGTCACCCTGACGCGGGAGACGCTCGCCGCGGCTAACCTCTCCCTCGGCGACGAGGTCGTCGTCGCGCCCGTGCAGGACGGGGTGTTCATCGCCGCGGCGGCCAGCGCGCAGGGCCGGATGCTGCAGGCCGCTTTGGACGATATGGACCGCAGGCCTGATCTCTATCGCAAGCTGGCGGAGTGATCCTGCCCGACGTCCAGACGCTGCGCATCCTCCACGAGGCGCAGCTTCGTCGGTTCGGCGGGGCGCCGGGGATTCGGGACGCCGGCCGACTCGAGGCCGCGGTCGGCCGCGTGCACAGCGCGCTCGGCTATCGGGAGATGGACGCCGTCGAGGCGGCGGCGCTGCTGGCCCACGCGATCCTGCGCAACCATCCCTTCGTTGACGGCAACAAACGAACCGCCTGGGGCGCCGTCGTCATGACGTTGGCGGCGAACGGTCTGCGGCTCGAGGCGGAGGACATGGCGATCGCCGATCTGGTGCTGTCGGCGGCGGCCGGCCAGGAGGACCATGCGGCGATCGCGGCCTGGTTGCGCGCGCATACGACCGCCGACCGACTGTGAAGCCGCCCGCACGGAATCCGGTTGCATCCCCCCGGGGCGGTCCTGATATAAGGCGCGGTGGAAGGCCGGACGGCGGGCGGGCGCCTCGCCAACCCGGTCAGGTCCGGAAGGAAGCAGCCGTAACGAGTTTCCGCCCGGGTCGTCGCTCCGGTCTTCCGCCGCTTTTCCCGCTCTCTTTCATCCGACAAGCCGTCAGCAAGCCGGCGCCGCCGAACAAGCGGTTGGGTTCGCCGACCGGGAGCGCTATTGTCTCCCGTCGACGTCCCAGCCTTGTCCATGAGCGAGCCGGTCCCCCGAGATGAGCGCCTCCGACGACACCGAGCGCGACGACGCCGAAGCCGGGCGCGACGACGCGCCCGAGCCGCCGCCCGATTTCCAAGCCGGCCCCAACCTGTTCGGGGAGGAGCCGCCGCCCCCCGCCGAGCCCGAGCCCGAGCCGGAGCGCGCGCCCGAGGCCGCGCCCGAGGCCGCGCCCGAGTCCGCGCCCGAGTCCGCGCCCGAGTCCGCGCAGGAGCCGGAGAGCGCGCCGGCCCCGGCCGATGCTGCGCCGGGCAATGGAAAGAAATCCGACGCCTATCGGGTGCTGGCGCGCAAGTACCGGCCGACCAATTTCGACGAGCTGATCGGCCAGGAGCCGCTGGTCCGCACGCTGACCAACGCGATCCAGGCGAACCGCATCGCCCAGGCCTTCGTGCTGACCGGCGTGCGCGGGGTGGGCAAGACCACGACCGCGCGCATCATCGCCAAGGCGCTGAACTGCATCGGCCCGGACGGGACCGGCGGGCCGACGGTCACGCCGTGCGGCGTCTGCGAGCACTGCACGGGCATCGCCGCCGACCGGCATGTCGACGTGATCGAGATGGACGCCGCCAGCCGCACCGGCGTCAACGACATCCGCGAGCTGATCGACGGGGTGCGCTACCGGCCGACCTCGGCCCGCTACAAGGTCTATATCCTGGACGAGGTGCACATGCTCTCGACCGCGGCCTTCAACGCGCTGTTGAAGACGCTGGAGGAGCCGCCTGAGCATGTGAAGTTCATCTTCGCCACCACCGAAATCCGCAAGGTCCCGGTCACGGTGCTGAGCCGCTGCCAGCGCTTCGATCTGCGCCGCGTGCCGGTGGAGCAGCTTTCCGCCCATTTCCGCCGCGTCGCGGAAGCGGAGGGGATGGGCGTCGAGGACGAGGCGCTCGCCATGATCGCGCGCGCCGCCGACGGCTCGGTGCGCGACGGGCTGTCGATCCTGGATCAGGCGATCGCGCTCTCGGCCGGGACGGTGGAGGCCGAGCGCGTGCGCGACATGCTGGGCCTCGCCGACCGGGCGCGCATCTACGAATTGTTCGACGCCGCGATGAAGGGCGACGCGCCCGGCGCGCTCGCGCTGTTGGAGGATCTCTACGACGTCGGCGCCGACCCGGCCGTCGTGATCCAGGACCTGCTTGACGTCACCCATTGGCTCACCCGGGCCAAGATCGCGCCCGACCTGCTCGACCGCCCGACGACGCCGGAGCTGGAGCGCACCCGGGGGCGGGAGATGGCCGAGGCCCTGGGCCTGCCGGTGCTGAGCCGCGCCTGGCAGATGCTGATGAAGGGGCTCTCGGAGGTGCGCGCCGCCCCCTCGCCGATCCAGGCGGCCGAGATGGTGCTGATCCGGCTGATCCACGCGGCCGACATGCCGCCGCCCGGCGATCTGGTGAAGCGACTGCGCGAGACGCAAGCGAGCGGCGCCCCACCCGGCGCCGCCTCGCCCGGCGCCGCCGCCTCGCCGGCCCCGTCGCCCGCCGAACAGGCGAGCGCCCCGCCCGCGGCCGCCCCGGCGTCGAGCCCGACGCCCGCCGATGCGGCGCGCACCGCCGCGCCCCTCTCTTCCCAAGGCTCTCGCGGCCCCTCTGCCGGGCAGGAGCCCGCGCGCGCGGCGGCGCCGGCGCCCGCGGCCGAACCGGAGGCCGACGCCCAGAGCGCGCCCGAGGCCGCGCCCCAGCCCACCGTCCCGCCGCCGGAGGATTTCCGGGCGCTGGTCGCGTTGCTGGAGCGGCGCAAGGAATTGCGCATGGCCAGCGCGCTGCGCCGCCACGTCCACCCGGTGGCCTTCGAGCGCGGCCGGATCGAGTTTCGCCTGTCCGACAGCGCCCCGCGCGAGCATCGCGACATGCCCGGCCGGCTCGGCCGCAAGCTGACCGAGTGGACGGGCGAGCGCTGGGTGGTCACGCTCTCCGGCGCGCCGGGCGAGCCGACGTTGGTCGAGCAGGAGCAGGCCGACGAGCGCGCGCGCCTCGGCCGGGCCGAGCGCGACCCGCTGGTCCAAGCGGTCAAGTCCGCCTTTCCGGGGGCCGAGATCGTGCGCGTCAGCGGGCGCGACGCGCCCGGGTCGGCCGGGGCCGCGCTGCCTGAAGGAGGCCCGGCGCCGGACGCCGCCGCTGGCGCGGCGGGGGGCGCGTCCCCATTTGCGGACTCGGGCGAGCCGCCGGGCGCGGACGCTGCGGTCGGTGACGATCCGCCCTGGGACGAGGATGCGCCGCCCCCGTGGGAGGACGGCGATCCCGGCCCCTTCGCGCCGTGACCCGGCGCCCGGCGCCGGCGCGCCCCCCCTTTTTTCCATCCGCAGTGAGGTGAGCACCCCATCATGAAGAACATGGCGAACATGCTGAAGCAGGCGCAGGAGATGCAGGAAAAGCTCCAGCGCATGCAGGAGGAGATGGAGGAGATGGAGGTCATGGGGACCGCCGGCGGCGGCATGGTCTCCGCGACGGTCACCGGCAAGGGCAAGCTGCGCCGGGTGACGGTCGATCCCGCGCTGCTCGTCGCGGACGAGAAGGAGGTGCTGGAGGACCTCGTCGTCGCCGCCGTCAACGACGCCCAGGGCAAGGCCGAGGCGCGGCTCCAGGAGGAGACCCAGAAGCTGATGGGCGGCCTGCCGCTGCCGCCGGGCATGAAGCTGCCCTTCTGACGGGCCGCGTCGGGCCCCAAGCGAAAGCCTCCGCCCCATGCAGGAGATCGAGCGTCTGATCCAGCTCCTGGCCCGGCTGCCGGGCCTCGGCCCGCGCTCCGCCCGGCGCGCGGCGCTGGAGCTGATCCGCAAGCGTGAGAGCCTGATGCGACCGCTCGCCCAGGCGATGGCCGAGGCGGCGGACGCGATCCGCACCTGCTCGACCTGCGGCAATCTGGACGTGAGCGACCCCTGTCCCATCTGCGCCGACCCGCGGCGTGACGATCGCGCGATCTGCGTGGTGGAGCAGGTGGGCGACCTCTGGGCGCTGGAGCGCGCGGCGGGCTTTACCGGGCGCTATCATGTGCTGGGCGGCGTGCTCTCGGCGCTCGACGGGGTCGGGCCGGAGGATCTGACGATCGGCCGGCTGATCGACCGGGTCGGGCCGGGAAAGCCGGTGGAGGAGGTCATCCTCGCCACCAACCTGACCGTCGACGGCCAGACCACCGCGCATTACATCACCGAGCGGTTGGAGGGGTCCGGCGTCACGGTCACGCGCCTCGCCCACGGGGTGCCGGTGGGCGGCGAACTGGACTATCTCGACGACGGCACCTTGAGCGCGGCGCTCAAGGCGCGCCAGGCGCTGCCGGGGAGCTGAGCCATGACCGCGCCGCCGATCCGTCTCGTCTTCCTGGGCCAGCTCGGCGCGCCGGGCCGCTATGCGCCCGATCTGTTCGCGGAGGAGCCGGGCGGCGACGACGAGGTGCATTGGTTCCGCCTGACGCTGGAGCGGGCCGGCCTTGCCGACCGCGTCGCCTATGAAGGCCGCCGCATCTGCCGCGGCGCGCCGCTGCCGCCGGCGGAGGGGGCGGACGCCCCGGATGCGGTGGTGATCGGCGGCTCCTTCCATTCCGTGCATGACGATCTGCCCTGGCAGCGCGCCCTGGTCGCGTGGCTCCGGCGCCTGCGCGCGCGCGCCGACGGCGGCCCGCCCGTGTTCGGCATCTGCGGCGGCCATCAGATCATGGCCCGCGCGCTCGGCGCGCCGGTGGAGAGGCTGCCGGACGGCGAGATGGCGGCCACCCTTCCGGTCGAGCTGACGGAGGCGGGGCGTACCCATTACCTGTTCGATGGATTGGGCGATCCGCCTTCCTTCCATTTCGGCAATGAGGAGCATGTGGCGCACCCGCCCGACGGCGCGACCGTGCTGGCGGTGCGCCCTGAGCTGCCGGCGGCTGCGCTCGACTTCGGCGGCGGCTGGCTGTCGGTGCAGTTCCACCCGGAAGCGGAGGCCGAGAGTTTCGCCCGCGGCTGGCGCCACACCCACCCGGAATACATGGTGAACTACCGCCCGGTCCCGCAGACCCCGCGGATTTTCCGAAACTTCCTGGAAGGGACGGGGGTTCTGTCCGCATGAGACGTCTCTATTCCGCGATGATCGTAATGAAGGCCGCGTTCGCCTTGGCGACGCCGGTCTGGGGGCAGGACGCGGCGGTTCCCGCGCCGCCGGCGGACGCGGTGGAGATCGCGCTCTATCGCGCGGGCCCGGCGGAGCTGTTGGAGAGCCGCCCGCTCGCGCTCCCCGCCCCGGCGCAGCGGCTCCTGGCGCGCGACCTGCCGGCCGGCGCGGACTCGGAAAGCCTGAGCGCCTGGATCGCGCCCGACGGCGACGCCCCGCTCCCGGCCCGCGCGCTCCCGGCCCGCGCGGTCGCGGTGCAGGAGGCCGCAGCCTCGGAATCCGATCTGCTGCGCCGCCTGATCGGGCGCGAGATCGCCTGGCTGGTGCGCAATCCGGCGACCGGGGCCGAGGAGGTTCTGACCGGGGTGCTGCGCGCGGCGTCCGGCGGTAGCCCTGTGGTGGAGCGCGGCGGCGCGCTGGAAGTCTTGCCGCCTGGGCGGCTTCGGCTCGACCCGGCGCCGGCGGATTTGACGCTGACCCGCACGGCGGCGGTCGAGGCCACGGCGCCGGCGGGCGCGTCGCGGCTGCTGCTGCGCTATCGGCTCGCGGGGGTGAGCTGGGACGCGCGCTACGAGGCGGTGTTGGCCGAAGACGGCCGCAGCCTGCGCCTGGAGGGCGCCTATCTTCTGCGCAACGCCGGCCCCGACGCCATACGCAATGCGGCGGTGACGCTGGTCGCCGGCGACGTTCCGCGCGTCGGCGTCCCCGGCCCGCGGCCGATGCGGGCGGAGGCGACGCAAGCGCGCGGCCTAGCCCTGGCGGCGGACGCGGGTCCGCCGCAGGCCGCCGCGACCGGCGACCGGCAGGTCTATCGCCTGCAGGGGGCGATCGATCTGCCGGCGGCCTCGACGCAGCGCCGCGTGCTGATCGCGCCGAGCGAGATTCCGGCGGACCGGCGCTATGTCCTGGAGGGGCGCGGCGAGGCCTGGCCCGGCCGCGCCGGTCTCGCCCCCGAGCGCCTGCGGCCGCGCGTGGAAGTCGCGTTCGTGAATGCGGCCGACGGCCCCCTTGGCGCGCCCCTGCCGGCGGGCGTCGTCGCCGTGCGCGCGCCGGCGCCGGGCGGCGCGGACGCGCCGGCCATGCTGCTGCTGGCGGAGGCGCCGCTGCCGGCGACGCCGGTGGGGGAGCGGGTCGTCCTCGATCTCGGCGCGGCGTTCGACGTCTCCGCCCGGCGGCGGTTGACGGACTATCGGGAGATCGGCGCGCCGGACCCCCGCACGGGCCGCCGCGCCTATGAGGCGGCGCATGAAATCCGTCTTCTGAACGCGAAGGAGACCCCGGTGACGGTCGAGATCATGGAGCGCTTCGGCGGGGAATGGCGGATCCTGGAGGCCAGTCGCGAGCCGGTGCGCGCGGACGCCGAGGCGGCGCTGTTTCGGCTCGAGGTCCCCGCCGGCGGCGAGGCCGCGCTGGCCTATCGCGTGCGGGTCGGCGGATGAGCGGCCCGACGCCGACCGGGTCGCCCGCAGCGGCGGCGGCGATCCCGAAGCCCGCCCTGATCCTCGGACTGGCGGGGCTGCTTCCCTTCATCCTGGGCGCGCTCGGCGGTTGGCTGGCCGATCCGGCCCGCGCCGGGTTCGCGCTCAACGCCATGCTGGGCTACGGCGCGGTGATCCTGAGCTTCCTGGGGGGCGTGCATTGGGGCCGGGCGCTGGCCCCGGATCTGGCGGCGCGCCCGCCCTGGCCCTTGATGCTCTGGTCGGTGACGCCGTCGCTGTTGGCCTGGGGGGCGATGTTCACCGGGGCGATCTACGCGGTGCTGGTGCTCTACATCGTCTCCTACACGATCGCCTTCTTCGTCGATCTCAAGGCTGTGCGGGCGGGGATGTTCCCCGCCTGGTACGGAAGCCTGCGCAAAATCCTCAGCATCGGCGTGCTGGCCTCGCTCTTCGTCGCGCTCTGGGCGGCGGTCGACGCGGGGCGAACCTATTAGGCCGATCAAGATGGGCGGGGTCTGGCTGGAGGCGGCCCTGAACGGGCCCTGGGGCCCGCGCCGCCAGCCGCGCGCCCCGGTCTCGGCCGCGGCCTGCATCGAGGAGGGGATCGCCTGCGCCGAGGCGGGCGCGGCCGTGATCCACGTTCACGCCTACGATCCGGAGAGCGGCCGGCAGACCGACGATTGGGAAACCTACGCCCGGATCATCGAGGGCGTGCGCGCGCGCGTCGACGCCATCGTCTATCCGACCCTGCCCTTCAACGGCGCCGCCGGCCACGGCGCGGGGCTGAGCCTCGCGGACCGCTATCGCCACATCGTCGCGCTGGCCGAGCGCGGGCTGGTCGAATGGTCGGTGGTCGATCCGGGGACGGTGCATATCGCCGACCTGGACGCCTTGGCCCGGGACGAGCCGGGCTTCACCTATTCCAATCCCGAAGAGCATGTGCGCGAGGGGCTGCGGCTCGCAGGCGCGCACGGCTTCCACCCGGGCTATGCGATCTACGAGCCGGGCTTCCTGCGCTTCGGCGCGGCGCTGGCGGCGCGCTATCCGTCGGCGCCGCAGGCCGTCTACCGGTTCATGTTCTCGGACCACTTCAGCTTCGGCTTCCCGCCGCGCGCCTATGCGCTCGACGCCTACCGGGCGCTTCTGGCGGAATGCGCGCCCGGCGCGCCCTGGATGATCGCCGGATTGCAGGTCGACCTGGCGGCGCTGATCCCGGCCGCGGTCGCGGCCGGCGGCCATGTGCGCGTCGGGCTGGAGGACGCGGCCCTGGGCCTCGAGCGGTCGAACCTCTCGCTCGTCGAGGAGGCGGCGCGCCGGATCGCGGCGGCCGGCGGCCGGTTGGCGTCGGCCGAGGAGATCCGCTCGGCGCTGAAGCCGGCGGGCTGACGGCGCCTCAGCGCCCGCCCTTCGCCACCTGATGCTCGCGCCGGGCGACGTAGAAGGCGGCCCCCGCGATCAGGAGGGCGCCCGCCCAGGTGATCGGATCGCTGATCTGTCCGAAGGCGATCCAGCCGATCAGCGCGGTGAAGGGCAGGCGCGCGTAGTCGAAGGGCAGCACGACGGAGGCGTCGGCGTTCTCGAAGCTCTTGGTCATGAACATCTGGCTGATCGCGCCCAAGGCCCCGATCCCGGCGCCGAGCAGCCACATCTCCAGCGTCAGCTCGCGCCAGACCAGGGCCGCCGGGACCGCCGTCATCACCGTCAGCATGACCGAGGTGTAGAGCACGATCCGCTGGGCCGGCTCGGTGCGGGTCAGGGCCTTCACCAGCAGCACGGCCGACGCCATGCCGCCCGCCGCCATCAGCGCCCAGAGCGCGCCCGGCTCGACCATCGCCATACCCGGCCGCAGGATGATCAGCACGCCCATGAAGCCGACCGCGATCGCGGTCCAGCGCCGGAGCCGCACCACCTCGTGCAGGAAGAGCGCGCTGCCGGCGGTGGCGAGCAGCGGCGCGGTGAAGGTGATCGCCGTCGCCTCCACCAGCGGCATGATGGCGAGCGCCGACATCCAGCCGACGACGCCCGTCGTCGCCGCCAGCCCGCGCACCAGGAACAGGCCCGGCCGCTCGGTCTTGAGCCAGACCAGCCCCTCGCGGCGCAGCACCGGCGCGATCAGCGGCAGCATGGCGGCGAAGGCGAACAGGCTGCGCAGGAAGGCGATCTGGAAGGCGGGCACGCCGAGGTCCGCCAGATAGCGCACCAGGCCGTTCATCAGCGAGAAGAGCAGGGCCGCCGTCGCCATCAGCGCCGCGCCGACCATCGGCCGGTTGCGCGGCGGCGGGGCGAAGTTGGGCGGCGGGGAATCGGCGCCGTCCGGCGACTGCTGCGCCGACGCGGCGGGGCGGGCGCCGTCGCGCGGCGCGGCGGGCGATCCGTCCCTTGGGCTGTCCTTCGGGGTCATGCGGCCGGGGGCCCTCGCTTGCGGGGCGCCGCCGCTTGGCGGGCCCCAGCCCACGTGCTATCCCGAGCGCGCTTAAGGGGCAAGCCGGGGGCCGCGCATAACTGCTGTGCCCGCCGCGCCCAGACCATCGAGGATGCGAAGCGCGCCCGCGTCGGAGGCCCCGACCGGCGGGCGCCGCCTGGGAGAGACGAGCACGATGACCGAGCCGCTGTGGACCCCGTCCGAAGAGCGCGTCGCGACCGCCAACCTGACCCGTTTCATCGCCGAGGTGAATGCGGCGCACGGGCTTTCGCTGTCCGGCTACGGCGATCTGTGGCGCTGGTCGGTCGAGAATCTGGAGGATTTCTGGACCGATTTCTGGGACTTCGCCGGGATCGTCTCCGAGACGCGCGGCGCGCGCGTTCTGATCGACGGCGACAAGATGCCCGGCGCGCAGTTCTTCCCCGACGCGCGGCTCAATTTCGCGGAGAACCTGCTGCGCCGGCGCGACGACGGCGACGCCATCGTCTTCCGCGCGGAGGACAAGGTGCGCCGCCGCATGAGCTGGCGGGACCTGCACGAGGCCGTCAGCCGCCTGGCCCAGGCCCTGAAGGCGGCGGGCGTCGAGCCCGGCGACCGCGTCGCCGGCTACGTGCCCAACATGCCGGAGACCACGGTCGCCATGCTGGCCGCCAGCGCGATCGGCGCGATCTGGACGAGCTGCTCGCCGGATTTCGGCGAGCGCGGGGTGCTCGACCGCTTCGGCCAGTCCAAGCCGAAGGTGCTGTTCGCCGCCGACGGCTATTTCTACAACGGCAAGAGCCATTCCTCGCTCGCGAAGCTGCCGGCGATCCTGGCCGAGCTGCCGTCGGTCGAGCGCGTCGTCATCCTGCCGCTGGTCGAGGACGCGCCCGACGTCTCCGGCGTGCGCGACGCGATGACGCTCGCGGACTTCATCGCCGACCACCCGGCCGGGGAGGTCCCCTATGAGCGGCTGCCCTTCAACCATCCGCTCTTCATCATGTACTCGTCCGGCACCACGGGCGCGCCGAAATGCATCACGCATTCTGCCGGCGGCGTGCTGCTGAACCAGGTGAAGGAGCATCTGCTGCAGTGCGACGAGAAGCCGGGCGACCGGGTCTTCTACTTCACCACCTGCGGCTGGATGATGTGGAACTGGCTGCAGACGGCGCTCGCCGCCGAGGCGACGCTGATGCTCTATGACGGCTCGCCCTTCGCGCCGGACGGCAATGTGCTGTTCGATTTCGCGGCCGAGGAGAAATGGACGCTCTTCGGAACGTCGGCCAAGTATCTCGACGCGCTCGCCAAGGGCGGCTACCGGCCGAAGGACACGCACGACCTCGCAAGCCTGCGCACGCTCTGCTCCACCGGCTCGCCGCTCGCCCCGGAAGGGTTCGACTATGTCTACGACGCGATCAAGACGGACGCGCAGCTCGCCTCGATCGCCGGCGGCACGGACCTGCTCGGCTGCTTCATGGCGGGCGACCCGACGGGTCCGGTCTATCGCGGCGAGATCCAGCGTCGCTGCCTCGCCATGGCGGTCGACGTGTTCGACGAGCACGGGAACCCCGTGCGCGGCGCGCAGGGGGAACTGGTCTGCACCAGGCCCTTCCCCTCGATGCCGATCGGCTTCTGGGGCGACGAGACGGGGGAGCGCTATCGCAGCGCCTATTTCGAGGCCTTCCCCAATGTCTGGACCCACGGCGACTATGTGGAGCTGACCGAGCATGACGGGATGGTCGTCTACGGCCGCTCCGACGCGACGCTCAATCCCGGCGGCGTGCGCATCGGCACGGCCGAGATCTATCGCCAGGTGGAGAGCTTCGAGGAGGTGCTGGAGGCCATCGTCATCGGCCAGCAGTGGGACAATGACGTGCGCGTCGTCCTCTTCGTGCGCCTGCAGCCGGGCCATGCGCTGACCGACGCGCTGGTCGACGCGATCAAGAAGCGCGTCCGCTCCAACTGCACCCCGCGCCACGTCCCGGCCAAGGTGATCGCGGTCGCCGACATCCCGCGCACCCGCTCGGGCAAGATCACCGAACTCGCCGTGCGCGACGTGGTGCACGGGCGCGCCGTGAAGAACAAGGAGGCGCTCGCCAATCCGGAGGCGCTGGCGCTCTACGAGGGTATTCCGGAGTTGCAGGAGTAGGACGGCCGGCGACTGCGCGTTCCGACGACGGCTTGGTTCGGGACCGCCCGCGCGGTGCGCGCCCTTGTCACCCCGGCCGACGCGCCAGCGGAGAGCCGGGGTCCAGAGCGGTGATGACCGACGGGCGCGTCCGGCTCCTGGGTCCCGGATCGGCCTGACGGCCGCCCGGGACGACGGGGTGAGCCGCCGGGGGCCCGGCCCCTACCGCTCCACCCCGTCGATGTCGAACAGCTCGGCGGCGGCCAGGGTCGCGATGTCGTTCAGCTTCTGGTGCTTGGGGTCTTCCAGATCGACCAGATTGGCGATGCGCGAATACATCTCCGGCACCACGGTTTCGGTCCCGTCGGCGAGCTGCTGGCGGATGCCGTAGCGGATCTCGCCGCGCTCCTCCTCGGTGAGGCGGCTCAGCATCGGCTTGGTGACCCAGATCGAACCGTCGCGCGCGAAGTCGCTGAGCCGCGCCGCGCGGTTGATGCTGTCGCCCAGCGCCGTGAACTCGATGAAGGTCGGCCCCTCGAAGGTGCCGAACCACTCCTCCCCCTGGTCGAGGCCGATATTGAGGTGCAGCGTGGTCAGCCAGTTCTTGCGCCGGCGCCAGTCGCGGTTCACCTGGTGCATCGCCGCCTGCATCTCGAAGGCGCAGCGCACCGCGTTCATCAGATAGTTGGAATCCGGCTGCGGCAGGAAGTAGTAGAGCATGCCGTCGCCCGCATGCTTGCCGTAGGTGGCGTAGTACTTGCGCAAATACGGCTGCATGGTGGTCCAGATCGAGTTGATCAGCTCGAAATACTGCTCCGGCGGCAGTTCGGCGCAGATCCGCATGCTGCTCTGCAGGTCGGCGACCAGCACGGCGAGCGGCGTCACATAGGGCCGGCGCACCCGCAACAGATCGCGGATCACCACGTCGCGGCGGCTGAGCCAGGTGAGGAAGCTCTCCTGATCGCGCTCCTCCGGCGCAACGGTGAAGAAAATCCCTTCGCGGAAGAAGGTGGCGTAGAGCTTGTGCCAGCCCTCCGCCTCGCCGCGCGGGGCGAGATTGACCTCCACCTCGCTGGTCATGCGGTGGGCCCCGATCGGCGCGACCCGGTCGTAGAGCTGGCCGAGGAGCTCCGCCTCGCGGCTCTCCAGATTGGGGTTGCTGAGGAAGAGGTAGGTCTTGGAGGCGCGCTTCTTGGCGATCGCCAGATGGAACTGCAGCAACTCCGGCAGCCCGTCCGCCTTGCGCACCACGGGGCTGGCGAGCAGCAGGCTGAACAGGCTCGACTCCTCGATCGAGCGCGGCAGGCCCTCCGGCCGGCCGAACAGCCGCTCCAGGGCGGGCGCGTTCGCCCATTCGATCTGGAACTTGTGATTGACCAGATAGGCGGGGGTCGCCAGGTCCTCGACCGTCAGGTGGCGCAGCGCCCCGCCGGGCCCGTCGCCCTCCGCCCGGTCGGCGCTCTCGCCGCGTGGCGCGCCGTTTATGGCCGTCACCGTGGCGGGCCGGTCCGGCCGCTCGTCTCCCGTCATCGCCCCTCTCCCTCTCGCGCCCGGCGCTTCTGCCGGCGAGCGGGCCGTCCGCGCCCTTTCTGGATGCGGACCGCCGGTTTCTCTCAAAACCGCGGATGCGGCCGTAGCGTTTCAGCCGACTCCTTCGAATAGGTTAAGAAAATACTGGAGAATTGGCAATAAAAACCTTGATTCCGCGACTTTTTTCCTTGTGCAACACAAGATGTAGGGGTTCATTTCGCAGTGCGCGCAAGGACTCATGCTCTCCCGCGCGCCTTATCCTACAGCCCCAGCGCCCGGGCGAGCCGCTCTATCGCCGGGGCGGCCTCCGCCTCCGGCACGGCGGCGTAACCGAGCAGCAGGCCCTGGCGGCCGACGCTCTCGGCGTAGAAGCTGGAGAGCGCGGAGACGTTGACCCCGGCCTCCGCCGCCTTGCGTCGCGCCGTCTCGTCGTCCATCCGCGCGGTGAGGCGCGGCGTCATGCGGGCCACCAGATGCATGCCGGCTTCCGCCGGCTCGATCTCGAAGGCGTCGCCGAGGCGCGCCTGCGCTGCGGCCAGCACCGCGTCCTGCCGGTCCTTGTAGCGCTTGCGCATCCGCCGGACGTGGGCGGCGAAGTGCCCTTCCTCCATGAAGGCGGCGAGCGCCGGCTGCGCTGCGGTCGAGGGGTGGTCGTCGAGCGCCGTGCGCGCGTAGCGGAAGCTGTCCGTCAGATCCGCCGGCGCCACCAGATAGCCGATGCGCAGGCTCGGGAACATCACCTTCGAGAAGGTGCCGATATAGACGACCCGCCCGTCCCGGTCCAAGCCCTGCAGCGCGGCCAGCGGCCGGCCGGCGTAGCGGTACTCGCTGTCGTAATCGTCCTCCAGGATCCAGCCGTCGCGGCGCTGCGCCCAGTCGAGCAGCATCAGCCGGCGCGCCAGCGTCATGGTGATGCCCAGCGGATATTGCAGCGACGGCGCGACGCAGGCGAGCTTGGCCTCGGGCGCCGTGCGCTCGGCCCAGGCGACGTCCATTCCCTCCGCGTCGACGGGAACCGCCACCTGGCGCGCGCCCGCCGCGGTCAGCGCGCCGCGCACGCCGGCGTAGCCCGGCTCCTCCACCAGCGCCTGGTCGCCCTCGTCCAACAGCACGTGGGCGGCCAGCCCGATCGCCTGCTGCGCGCCGGAGACGACGATCACCTGCTCCGCCTCGCAGCGCACCCCGCGCACGGCGCGCAGATAGGCGGCGATGGCGCGCCGCAGCGGCAGATAGCCCGCCGGCTCCGCATTGGCGAGCAGGTCCCGCGGCGGCCGGCGCCAGGCCTTGCTCATCAGCCGCGACCAGACGTCGAAGGGAAAGGCGTCGAGGTCCGGCAAGCCCGGCGTGAAGGCCGCGCTTTTCACCCCGCCGACCCGGCGCAGCTTGGCGAGCCGCGCCCCGCGCGCGGAGAGCCCGCGCCGACGCGGGCGCTGGTCCAGATCCGCCGCCGGCGCGGTCGTGCGGGCGGACAGGGCCTCCTCCGGCAATTCCTCCGAGACGTAGGAGCCGGCGCCCACCCGGCCCACCACGTAGCCTTCCGCCAGAAGCTGGTCGAAGGCCCCGGCGATGGTGTTGCGCGACACTCCGAGATCGCGCGCCAGCGTGCGCGTCGAGGGCAGCCGCGCGCCGGCGGCCAGCCGGCCGGCCAGGATCAGCTCGCGCAATTGGTCATAGAGCTGGCGGTGCAGCGGGACGCCCTCGCCGCGGTCGAGCGCGATCGGCAGAAGGGCGGCGTCGGCGGCGCGGCGGGGCATCGGCGGGTCTCCGGCGGCGGCGAAGTGGCCCCTTCATTTATTCGATTTCGACCCTGGAGGCCAAGCCACTTTGTGGCGCCGGAGGACGCGGCGGGTCGGGCGGGCGTTCCGGCGCTCCGCCGGTCGGCGGGGGCCCGGGCGGGCGCATCCTTCGAGACGGGCGCTGACGCGCCTTCCTCAGGATGCGGGGCGATGCGCAGGCGCCTGCTGCCGAGGGACGGCCGGCGAAACGGGCCCCATCCCTCATGCTAAGGAGCGGCGCAGCCGCGTCTCGAAGCATGCGCGCGCGGGCGCCCCGGCTCGGCGCCGCTATCCGAAGGCGGGACGCACCAGCTTGCCGCCGGGCAGGGCGCTCAGGCGGCTGTAGCCGGTGCGGTCGCCGAGCAGGCGGGCCTTGGTCTCGGCGCTGCGCCGGGCGTGTTCGCGCATCAGCCAAGCGGCGCGCTCCCCCTCGCGGGCCGCGACCGCGCGGAAGACCTCGTGATGGTCGCGATGCGCGGCGGCGAGCGCCCGGCGCGTCGCCGCCGCCCCGCCGCCGTCGACCGTGGGCGCGTCGAACAGAATCGCGTCCGGCGAGGCGAGCGGCATCGCGGAGACCCGCTGGCAGGCGGCGACCAGCGCCGCATTGTCGGCTGCGGCCAGAACCGCGGCGTGGAAGTCGGCGTTCATGGCGATCCAGTCGGTCCGCGCCGCCTTGTCCTGCCTGCCGCTGTCCAAAAGCGCATCGCCGCGGGCCAACACCGCCTCCCAGTCGGCGCGCTCCGCCCGGCTCAGGCCGCGCTCGGCGGCGAGCCGGGCGGCCATGCCCTCCAGCTCGCCGCGCACGCGGATGGCGTCCGCCACCTCGCGCGCGGAGAAGGCGCGCACGCGGCAGCCGCGGTTGGGCTCCCGCAGCAAGAGACCGTCGGTTTCAAGCTCCGCCATGGCGAGCCGCGCCAGCGTGCGCGAGACGCCGAGCCGCTCCGCCACCTGCACCTCGCGCAGCGGCTCGCCCGCCTTGTAGAGCCCGTCATAGATCATGCGGCGCAGGCTCGCTTTGGCGTCGTCGAGATGGCGGGTCATCGCGGCCTCGGATCGGTCAGGAATGCATGCAACTAGGAATTATACGCGGGTTTCTCTTGCCAAAACACCCCTTGTCGACGCAATATTGAATGCAATTAACAGTCGGGCCCTGCGAAACCCGGCCATCCCCACAGCCCCTTGCGCCCTATGTCCGGAGGACCCGTCCGATGCCTTACGACGCCCCGCGGCGACCGCAGATCGGCGAAATGCCCAAGTTCGAAACCCCGCCGCTGAAGCAGAGCCGGCCGCCGCGCTGTCCGCCCTTCGTCGAGGTGACGCATTCGGACCAGTTGCTGCCCTATCTCGAGCATGTGGCGCAGCGTCCCTACAATCACGGCCTCAACGCCTGCTGGGACCTGAAGAAGGGCGAGAAGGTCCTGCTGCGGGTCGACAACTGGCATGACGACATGGTCGTCGAGGCCTGCAAGAAGATCTTCGAGAAGTACGGCGTCGATTACGAAATCAAGTACATCGACCGCGGTCCGGTGCGCGACTGGGTCGGCGCCGACGAGGTCGAGTACTACCTGTTCCGCACCAAGGAGTTGGCGGAATGGATGGACGAATGGGACCGCATCTCGAAGTCGCACGAGTTCGAGAAAATCCTGATGGGCTATGGCGGTCCGGTGCTGAAGGACACCGACGTCAAGATCCAGCGCATGCCCTTCATCACGCCGGAAATCCTGGCCTCGCCGGCGCACACCATGCCGGCCGAACTGCTGACGGCGATCGACAAATGGACCTGGGACCGGGTGCGCTCCGCCCAGCGGGTGCGGATCACCGACCCCGAAGGCACCGACCTCTCCTTCACCAACCATGACGGCTACTGGGATTCGAAGCGCGAGGGCTACAATCCCGACCTCGTGGCGCAGACCTGGGCGGGGAACGAGAAATTCGGCGCCACCTACCTTCCGGCCCATATCACCGGGCGCCCCTGGGTCTATCTGAAGGGCAAGGAGGACGGCGAGGGGATCATCGCCGGCACCACCAACCACATCGCGCCCTGCGACTGGACCCAACTGGTCGTCGAGGGGAGCAAGATCACCCAGATCAACGCGGGCGGCGAATTCGGCGACAAGCTGCGCGACGTGATGGAGCGCACCAAGGACATCCAGTATCCGGGCTTCCCGGGCAAGGGGCTGATGCATTGGTGGGAGGCCTCGATCGGCACCAATCCGCACATCCATCGGCCGCGCAAGGATTTCCCCTCGGGCTTCGTCAACTGCCTCTATGAGCGGGTGCGCTCCGGCGTCATCCATATGGGCTTCGGCACCATCATCTCCTCGATGGACGAACGCCGGGCGGCGCGCATGGGCCATCTGGTCGGCCACTGGCACCTGCATCTCTATTTCCCGACCTACATGACGAGCCATGCGGGCGGGGACGAGCCGGTGATCGAGGACGGCCGGCTGCTCGCGCTCGACGACCCGCAGATCCGCAAGGTCGCCGAGAAGTACGGCGACGCCGACCTCTGGCTGGACGAGAGCTGGAACCCCGCCGTGCCGGGCCTCAACATGAAGGGCGACTATCGCGACCACTACGCCCGGGACCCGCTGAAATGGGTCAAGGCGGAGTTGGAGATATGCCGCAACTACCACCCGCTCTTCATGCAGATGACGGAGGCCGACGGGAAATACTGCCACGGCCGCGGGGCGGACTGGTGGAAGGGCGGCTGCTGCGGCCATTCCGGCCACGCGCCGCATCGGCTCGACGGCAACTGCTGCGGCTGAGCCGGCGTCCGCGAAAGCAAAGGGGCGGCCCCGGGCGGGGTCGCCCCCGGCGCGCCGGGCCGAGCCGCCTCAGTCCGGAAGCTGGAAATCCTTCAACTCGCGCACGAGGAATTCGGATTGCAGCCGCTCCGCCTCCTCCCAGCCGATCAGGCGCTTGAAGTCGGCCATGCCGGTCATGGCGTGCGGCAGGCCCTTGGCGCTGCGGGTCCGGGCGAGCTGCGCCAGGTTCTCGCGCACGGCGTGGGTCGCGGTCATCAGGGCGGTCAGCGGGAAGACGGCGAGGCCCGCGACCTCCTCAATCTGCGCGGGCTCCAGGTCGCTTTCGAGCCAGCCCAGGATCTGCAGCGAGAGCGGGACTCCGACCGCCTCGCGCAGGCGCCTCAGGCCTGCGAAGTCGGTGAAGCAGCGCGAGATCGGCTGCACCATGTCGGCGCCCGCCTCGACATAGGCGCGCGCGCGCGCGATCGCCTCCTCCTCCGTCGCAGCGTCGGTGCGGGCGATGACGACGGTCGCCGGGTCGCGCCGCGCGGCGACGGCGGCGCGGATCTTGGCCGCGCTCTCGTCGAGGGGAAGAATCTGGATCGAGGCGGCGGCCGCCGGGCAGCGTTTCGGCGCGTCCTGGTCCTCCAGGATCAGGCCGGCGACGCCGGCGGCTTCGAACTCGACCACCGTGCGCATGGCGTTCAGCGCATTGCCGTAGCCGGTGTCGGCGTCGGCGATCACCGGGATCGTCGTCGCGGCGACGACGTTGCGGATCACCTGGCGGTTCTCGGTCATGGTGTAGAGCTCGACGTCGGGCGCGCCCAGCATCGAGGCGGAGACGCCGAAGCCGGTCGTCATGAGGGCGGGAAAGCCCGCCTGCTCCGCCAGCTTGGCGGTCAGCGCGTCATAGGCGCCGGCGGCCCAGAGGGTGCGTCCTTCGGCCAGCGCGCGGCGCAGCCCGTTCTCGCTCGTCATCGCAATCGGTCCTTTCTTGCGGGATCAGGTGGCCGGCGCCCGGTCGACCTTGGCGTGCAGGAAGGGGACGAGGCCGCCGGCCTCCAGCATCTCGACGTCGCCCTGGGCCAGCGGCTCGAACGGCAGGCTGGCGCCTTGGGTCAGGTTGCGCACTTCGCCGGCGGTCCAATCGACCTCCAGCGCGTCCCAGCGCTCGGTCGCGGCCAGGATCCCGGGGCAGGGGACCTGTGGGAAGCCCATGGCGATCTCGCCGCGCCAGTATCCGGGCGCGAAGCTCTCGGCGATCACCCCGGCGATCCCGAGATGGCGCATCGCCTTCATCGGCGGATAGTGCGGGTGGCCGTAGCCGAAATTGCGGTTCCCGATCAGCAGGTCGCCCGGCTTCACCTTGGCGGCGAAGTCCGGGTCGTAGCTCTGCATGGCGGCGGCGGCCAGCTCCTCGATGTCCTGGATCTTGATGTTCTTGACGCCGACGATCTGGTCGACGTCGAAATCCACCTCGTCGAACAGGAAGGCGGCGCGGCCGCGCAGGTTGGGGAGCGGCATGGGGGCGGCCTCCTCGGCTTACAGGTAGTCGCGCGGGTCGGCGATCCGCCCTTCGATGGCGGAGGCCGCGACCGCGGCGGCGTTGCACAGATAGATCTCCGAATCCGGCGAGCCCATGCGCCCGCGGACGTTCAGCGTGCCGGTGGAGACCGCGCGCTGGCCCTTGGACATGGTCGCGATGCGCCCGAAGCAATAGTCGCAGGAGGAGGAGGAGACGAAGGCGCCCGCCTCCACCAGCGTCGCGATGATCCCCTCGCGGGCGGCCTCGGCCATGATTTCCTGGCTGGTGGGGATGACGTGCAGGCCGAAGCCGGGCTTGATGCGCCGGCCCTTGAGCACCTGGGCCGCGGCGCGCAGATCCTCGATCCGGCCGGAGACGCAGGAGCCGAGATAGCCCGTATCCACCTCCAGCCCGACATAGTCCGCGAGGTCGGCGGTGTTGGCCGGGCTCGGCGGGACGACGACGATCGGCTCCAAGGCGGAAAGGTCGATCTCGTGCACGGCCGCGTACTCCGCGTCGGCGTCGCTGCAGACCGGGTCGAGGCGCTTGCGGGCCAGCGGCAGCGCCCGGTCGAGCGTCGCCTGGTCCGGGTTGCACACGGCCGTGATCGCGCCGGTGAACATGGCCAGCCCGCACATGCTCTGCCGACCGGCGATCGAGATGTCGGAGAGCCCCTCGCCGCCGAACTCCAGCACCTGGAAGCGGCAGGAGCTGGGCCCCAGCGTGCGCACCACGTGATGGAACACGTCGCGCGCCATCACGCCCTTCTGCAGCCGGCCGGTCAGGTTGACCCGGGTGGTGTGCGGGACCTTGAAGGAGATGTACTCGCGCACGAAGGCTTCCAGCAGGTGCCGGCGCACGCCGATCGCCAGCGTGCCGAAGGCGCCGAGCTGGCTGATGTGCCCGTCGAAATGCACGACGAAGGCGCCCGGCGTCGCATAGCCGACCTCGGAGGCGACCTGATGGCCGATGCCGACGCGCTCATAGAGCGGGACGCCGTTCTCCGCGCACCAGGTGCGGGTGCCGATATGAAGCTCCTCCTCCTGCGGCGTGTTGGCGGGCACCATATGGTCGATGAAGACGCCATAGCGCTCGGGTTCGGCCACCTTGTCGATGCCGAACTCCTCCTTCATCTGCTTGAAGATCACGTCGGTGTAGCCGGGGAAGTCGTAGGCCAGCACGAAGTCCGGCTTCACTTCGACGTCCTGGCCCGCCTTGACCGGCGCGCCGCCGGACGCGCGCGCCAACACCTTCTCCGCCAGCGTGTATCCCATCGCTTCCGCCTTTCCCGCCCGATGTGGTCTCGGCCTTGTCGGTTTCATTCGAACGGCGGGCCGCGCCGCGGCCGCCTGGGCGGGATTACAACGCTGACCGGCGGAGAGCGTCAACATGTAAATTCTGTGTCAAGGAATGACATTATTGATAAAAACACAAAAAAACAAGAATTTAGCTTTGAATGCAGGAGCGTTTCACACCTCAATCTATGTCATCTGATGACACTTGCGTTAATATTTGACACGGAAGCGAGCTTCCGACTACCGTTGTCGGACAAACGGGGCGTGCGGTCGCGCCGGTCGGCCGCACGGCCCGGCCGCGGGCGGGCGACGCCCGGACGGAAGAGGGCCCGGACCCGACGGGGCCGTCGCGCCGCGCCTGTGCGGGGCGACGCGGCGGCGGCGACCGGGACGACCATGTGCGGACTAGGGAGGAACCAATGATCCGGACGATGAAACTGGCCGCGGTCGGCCTGGCGGTTGCGCTCGGCGTCACGTCGCTGGGCGACGGCGCGCAGGCGCAGACGCGCGAATTGACTTTCGGCGAATTCGGCCCCAACCGCGGCACGCGCGCCGCGGCCATCGAGTGGCTCGACCAGGAGCTGCGCACGCGCACCAATGACGAACTCGGGCTCAACATCATCTGGGGCGGCGCGCTGCTGGGCGCGAAGACGGCCGCCCAGGGCATTTCCGACGGGGTGGCCGATCTCGGCTCGATCGTGCCGGTCTATGCGCCGGGCAAGCTGATCTCCTACGAGGTCGCCGACGTGCCGCAATTCGGCGACGAGTGGGTCGGCATGCGCGCGGTGCACGAGCTGATGAACACCGATGAGGCCGCGCTGGACGAGTGGTCGAAGGCCAACATGGTCTATCTGACCAACTACACCACCGGCCCGACGCAGCTTCTCAGCAAGGAGCCGATCCGCACCGCCGCCGACCTGTCCGGCAAGACCTTCCGCGCCACCGGCCCCTTCGTCGCGGCGCTCGAATCGGCGGGCGCCAGCACGGTGGCCGTCGGTCAGCCGAAGGTCTACGAGGCGCTGTCCAACGGCACGGTCGACGGCTCCACCACCTACTACTACGTCATGAAGGCCTATAAGCACTACGAACTGGTCGATTACCTCACCGAGCTCAACATGGGCCAGGTGCTGGCCTTCGGCATCGCCATGAACAAGGCGAGCTTCGAGAGCCTGTCGCCCGAGCATCAGGCGGTGCTGAAGGAGCTGGGCGACGACTTCATCGATCACATGGCGCAGAAGATGTTCGAATCGCGCCAGGGCGTGAAGGCGGAGCTGCAGGCCGGCATCGAAGGCCATGTGGTCGAGATCGTCGAGCCCGACGCCGGCATGCGCGCGGAGCTCGTCGCGGTGGCGGAAAAGGACGCGCTCTCCTGGCTCGACAAGGCCTCGGACAAGGGGATGGACGGGCAGGCGATGCTCGACGCCTACAGCGGGCTGATCGAGAAATACAGCCAGGAGCGGGACGCCAACGGGTACCCCTGGGACCGCTGAGGTCCGCTGACGGGCGGCTCCGGCCGGGCGGCGCGACGGCGTCCGGCCGGGCCGCCCGGTCTTTTCTCGCGCCGCCCGGCCGCCGCGCCTCAAGGCGGCGGGCGGGACGCCTACAAGGGTCTTCCAGTCCATGAGCGCGAATAGCGACGATCCGGCGAGCGACGCGACCGCGGCCCTGGCGCGCAGCCCCACGCTGGCGGGGATCGACCGGGCCATGGCGGCGGTGGAGCGCGCGGCGATGGCGCTCGGCGCGCTCAGCATCCTGGCGATGGGGGGGCTGGTCACCGGCTCGGTGATCGGCCGCGCCGTCTTCAACCACTCGATTCCCGACGACATTCTGATGGCCGGCCTGCTGGTCGTGCCGGTCGTCGTGCTGCCGCTGGCCTATATCCAGCGCGCCGACGGCCATATCTGCGTCACCGTCACCACCGATTGGCTGCCCGAGCGCGCCAAGGCCGTCCTGCGCCTGATCGGCTGCATCCTGGGCATCGGCTTCTTCGGGGCAATGGGGTGGTTCCTGTTCCAGAAGGTGCCGGGAGAGTTCGCGCAGGGCCTCTACTACGACGGCCAGCTCGACATTCCCTACTGGCCGATGAAGGCCGTTTTCGCGGCCGGGATCCTTCTGTTCGTGCTGCGGCTGCTGCTCTCCATCGCCGCCGAAATCCTCACCATCATCCGCCCGGCGCGCGCCGCCGGCGCGTCGAGCGAGTAACCCTCCCGTGGATCCCGTCACCATCGGCCTCATCGCGCTGGCCGCCGTTCTCACGCTGCTGATTCTCCGCGTTCCGATTGCGGTGGCGCTCGGCGTCACGGCGACAGTCGGCATCTTCCTGATCTTCGCCTGGCGGCCCTACATGCCGTTCAATCCGGACGCCGCCTGGCGGCCGACCTTCTCGCTGCTGGCGAACAGCCCCTACGCCTTCATCACCTCCTACACGCTGTCCACGGTGCCGCTCTTCATCTTCATGGGGCATCTGGCCTATCAGGCGGGGTTCACGACCGACATCTACCACGCGGCGCGGGTCTGGCTGACGCGCGTGCCGGGCGGGGTGGCGATGGCCTCCGTGGTCGGGTGCGGCGGTTTCTCGGCCATCACCGGCTCGTCGGTCGCCTGCGCGGCGGCGATGGGGCGCATCGCGATCCCGGAGATGCTGCGCTTCGGCTACAACAAGGCGCTGGCCAGCGGCTCGGTCGCGATCGGCGGCACGCTCGGCTCGCTGATCCCGCCGTCGATCCTGTTCATCCTGTTCGGCATCTTCGCGGAGGAATCGATCGCGAAGCTGTTCATCGCCGCGGTGATTCCGGGGCTTCTGTCGCTGGCCGGTTATGTGATCGTGATCTTCCTCTGGGCGAAGCTGCGGCCCGAGCACGCGCCGACGCCGCAGGAGGAGATGACCCGCGCGATCCGCCTGGAGGCCTTGAAGCGCTGCTGGGCGATCCTCTTGCTCTTCGCCGTCGTGATCGGCGGCATCTATCTGGGCGTCTTCACGCCCACCGAGGCGGCGGGCGTCGGCGCCATCGCCTGCCTGATCCTGGGGCTCGTCCTGCGCCGGCTGAGCTTTCAGGGGATCGTCGCGGCGCTGAAGGAGAGCGCCTTCCAGACATCGATGATCTTCGCCATCGCGATCGGCGGCAAGCTGTTCGTCAACTTCATGGCGTTGACCGGCATCCCCGCCTATCTGATCGAGGTCATCTCCACCTCCGACGTCGAGATGTGGGTGGTGATGGGGATGATCGTGCTGCTCTATATCGGGCTGGGGATGTTTCTCGACCCGATCGGCATCATCCTGCTGACGCTGCCGCTGACCCTGCCGATCGTGGAGACCTACGGCCTCAGCTTCATCTGGTTCGGCGTGATCGTGGTGAAGCTGCTGGAGATCGGCCTGGTGACGCCGCCGATCGGGCTCAACGTCTTCGTCATCAAGTCGATCGTCGAGCGCACGGTCAGCCTGGAGGCGATCTTCAAGGGCGTGTCGCTGTTCCTGGTCGCGGACGCGATCGTGCTCGGCCTGCTGCTCGGCTTCCCGGCGCTCTCGCTGTTCCTGCCCGGGCTGATGGGCTGAGCGGCCCGACCAGACGACGGCGGAGGCTCAGCCGACCCGCTTCTCGATTTCGCGCCGGGCGGCCTGCAGTTCGTTCAGGAACCGCGGCCGGCCGTCCTGCAGGACGTGCGGCGTCAGGCCCGCCATGCTGATCACCGCCGCCAGCCGGCCGCCGGCGTCCAGGATCGGGCAGGCGGCGGCCGACAGCCCCTCCACCACATCGTCCATCGCCATCGCCCAGCCGCGCTCGCGGACGATCGTGCGCTCCGCCAGCAGCGCCTCCCGGTCGGTCTGGGAGTGCGGGGTCAGCGGGGTCAGAGGCTGCGCCAGCGCGCGCGAGGCCTCGGCGTCGGGGCTGTAGGCCAACATCACGCGCGAGGCCGCCCCGCAATTCATCGGGATCGATCCGCCGATCCGCCACCACTTCACCTCCAGCATCAACTCGTCGTGGAAGCGGTCGAGGCAGATCGCCGAGCCGTCGTGATAGATCGACAGGATGGTGGTGGTCTGGGTCGCCTTGGACAGGTCCTGCAGCACCGGCCCGGCCAGGTCGCGCAAATCGCCCCGGTCGGGCGCGGCCGAGGCGTAGCGCAGCATGGCGAGGCCCAGGCTGTAGCGCTGGGTCTGCGCGCTGTAGGCGATGAGGCCGTCCCGCATCAGGGTGTAGAGCAGCCGCCGGGTGGTGCCCTTGTCGAGCCCGGCCGCCTGCGCGATTTCCGTCAGGGTCAGATGCGGGCCGCGGGCGACGAAGGCGTCGAGGATGGCCACGGCGCGGGACACCGCCCGCACCGGCGCAATGCCGCTGGCTGACCGCATGGGGGATCGCTCTCCGATGGCCTCAAAGTTTGTCTGGTGACACTACGAGTCGTGCGGCGACAGGGCAAGCGGATCAGGAGACGCGGCCGCCTCGGACCCCGAATCCTCGCCGTCGCCCGCGACCAGGGCCGCCAGATCCGGCAAATGCGACAGCCCGTCGTCCGACGGCTGCATCCTGTCCAACTGGCCCGACAGCAGCAGATGGGCGTAGCCGTGCACGCTCGACCAAACCAGCAGCCGCAGGCGGTGGTCCGCCGCCTCGTCCGCGCCGACCGGCAGGAAGGGGGCGACGATCTCGCCCAACTGCCGATAGGCCGCACGGCGCGCCGCCTCGAACTCCGGGTCGGCGTGGTTCAGCGCCGCCTCGCCGAACATCAGGCGGAACAGCCCCGGATTCTGCTTGGCGAAGCGCACATAGCCGGCCCCGGCGGCGCGCAGTTTCGCCAGCTTTTCGTCGGGCGCCGCGGCGCGGTGGGCGGCCAACATGTCGTGGAAGCGCCGGAAGGCGATCGCCGCCAAGGCCGTCAGCAGCCCGTGCTTGTTGCCGAAGTGATGCGCCGGCGCGGCGTGCGACACCCCGGCCCGCGCGGCGCAGGCGCGTAAGGACAGGCCGTCCCAGCCGACCTCGTCCAGCAAGGCGATCCCCGCGCTCAAGAGAGCCGCGCGCAGATTGCCGTGATGATAGTCCCGCTTGCCCGGGGAGGCGTCGCTCGCGCTCATGCCTCTTCCTATCTTGACAGCGTCAAGACCGCAAGCTAGATGATCTTGACGTCGTCAAGATTGGGCGGCGGAGAGACAAGGAGGGGGCGTCATGCCGGTGGGGCTGTTCGGCGTGGAGTGGGAGGGGTGGTTCTCGATCGCCGGGACGCTCGCGATGGCCGGCTGGGCGATCCTGATCCTGGCGCCGCGGCGCTGGCCGCTCTTGAATGCGGTCCCGGCCTACGGCCTGCCGGCCGCCTTGAGCGGCGGTTATGCGGTGCTGGTCCTGCTCTATTTCGCGGACGCGTCGGGCGGCTACGGCAGTCTGGCCGAGGTGGCCCGGCTGTTCGAAAGCCCGCCGGTCCTGCTGGCCGGTTGGGTGCACTACCTCGCCTTCGACCTGTTCGTCGGGGCCTGGATTGCGCGGCGCGCCGATGCGATCGCGCTCAGCCGATTGATCCAGGCGCCGATCCTGGTCGCGACCTTCCTGGTCGGGCCGCTCGGGCTCGTGCTGTATCTCGCAACCGCCGGCGCGGCGCGCCGACTCGCTCCGGAGGGATGATGCATGCGTTTCGCGTCCGCCCCCGCATCCGCCGCGTCCGCCCCCGCATCCGCCGCGCCCGTCCTGGCGCCGTCGGCGCTCGGCCCCAGCCAGCGACCGCTCGCGCACGCCTCGCTTGTGATGCTGGCGCTGATCCCGCTCTGCCTGATCGCGCTCGCCGCCGACGAGCGCACGCTGAACGGCGTGTCGGTGTGGGCCAAGCCGCTGAAGTTCCAGGTCTCGCTGATCCTGCATCTCATGACGGCCGCCGTTCTGCTCCACCTGGTGCAGCCGGCGGCGCGCAACGCCGCGACCATGCGGGCGGTCGCGCTCGTGCTGGCGGTCTGCGCGCTGCTCGAGGCCGCCTACATCACGTTGCAGGCGGCGCGCGGTCGGGCCTCGCACTTCAACTTCGAGACGCCGCTCGAGTCCGCGCTCTACAGCGCGATGGGCGTCGGCGCGGTGCTGCTGATCGCCGGCGCCGCCTGGATCGGCGCTCTGATCCTGCGGCGCCCGGCCGACGGCGTCGGGCCCGGTCTAAGGTTGGGCGCCGGGCTGGGCTTGATCCTGGGCGCCGCGGCGACCTTCGCGGTCGCGGGATATCTCGGCAATAACGGCGGCCATTGGATCGGCGGCGCGCCGAGCGACGTCGACGGTCTGCCGGTCCTCGGCTGGGCGCGCGACGGCGGCGATCTGCGCGTCCCGCACTTCTTCGCGACCCACCTGATGCAGGCCTTGCCGCTCGCTGGATGGGCGGCCGACCGCTGGGCGCGCAGCCGCGCGCCGGCGCTCGTCTGGGCCGCCGCCGGCCTCGGCCTCGCGCTGGTCGCCGGGACCTTCATGCAGGCGCTGGCGGGGCGCCCGTTTCTCTGACGTCAGGCTTCGGCGTCAGGCTTCGGCGGCGAGCTGCGCGCGGGCCGCGCCGGCCTCGCTTTCCAGCGCGCCGCGCAACGCCTCCGGCAGGCGCAGCGCGTCGCCGAGGCGCTCGAGATAGCGGCGCTCCTCGGCCGTATCCACGTCGATCGCCAGCAGCGAGACGAGATAGAGCTCGCTCGCCTGCGCCTCGTCGCGCGCGAGGCTCGCGACGGCGATCGGATCGGCCGGCGCGCTCAACTGGTCGAACAGGAAGGCCTTCTCGTCGGCGGCGAGGTCGGCGCTCGCGATCTGCTCCTGGATGCGCGCGTGCTCGGCCGCGTCGATATGGCCGTCGGCCTTGGCGGCGGAGATCATGGCGCGGATCAGGAGCAAGCGCAGGTCGCCGCCCTGGGCGTCCGAGGCCTGCGCGGGGTCGAACCCGCTGTCGGCCGGCGGCGCGGGAATGGCGTGCGGCGCGGGCGTCTGAGCCGTCGTCTGCGCCGGCGTCTTGCCGGCGGGCTGCGCCGGCGCGCCGGCCTGGTAGGTCCGATAGGCCTTGTAGGCGAGGCCCGCCGCGGCCGCGAGGCCGCCATAGGTCAGCACCTTGCCGCCCATCTTGCGCGCCTTCTTGTTGCCGAGCATCAGGGCGACGAGCCCGCCCGCCGCCGCGCCGCCGGCCAGCCCGCCGGGGAAGGAGCCGAGCGCCTTGCCGGCCGCGTCCGCCAAGCCGCCGCCCGAAGCCCCGCCGCCCGAAGTCCCGCCGCCCGATCCGCCGCCCGATCCGCCGCCCGATCCGCCGCCGAGAAAGCCGTCGATCAACCGGTTCACGTCCATCGCCTAATCCCCTGTAACCGCCGCCTGCGCCCGCCGCCTGCGCCCGCCGTCTGCGCCCGCCGTCTGCGCCCGCCAGCGCGCCTCATCGCTATGTAGGGGGCGGAGGCGGGGATGCAACGGGCCGGGACGCGGCAATCGCGCGCGCTCAGACGGTTTCGGCGGTCCGGGTGGTCTCGGGATCGAGGGCGGTCATGGCCTCGTGTTGGCTCAGATAGACGCGGCCCGTCAGATGCTCCAGGAAGTCGGAGCGGGCCAGCTTGTCCATCACCGGCCCCTTGACCTCGGACAGGTGGAAGGCGACGCCGGCCGCCTTCAGCCGGTCGGCCAGCGCCTCCAGGCTCTCCAACGCGCTGGCGTCGATGTGGTTCACGGCCGAGCAGATCAGCACCACGTGGCGCACCTGCGCGTCCGCGACCGCCATGTCGTAGAGCTTGTCCTCCAGCCAGCGGGCGTTGGCGAAATAGAGGCTCTCGTCGACCCGGACGCTCAGCACGCGCGGGCTCGTCATCACCGTGTGCCGCTTGACGTTGCGGAAATGGTGGGTGCCCGGCACCTGGCCGACCACCGCCATGTGCGGCCGGGTCGAGCGGCCGAGGAACAGCAGCACCGACAGCGCGACGCCGGCGACGACGCCCGCCTCCACCCCGACGCCGAGCGTCAGCAGGATGGTCGCCGCCGAGGCCGAGAAGTCGGCCTTCGAATAGGTCCAGGTGCGCTTCAGGGTCTTGAGGTCGACCAGCGAGAGCACCGCGACCACGATCGTCGCCGCCAGCGTCGCCTTGGGCAGCTGGTGGAACAGCGGCGTCAGCAACAGGGCGGCGAGCGCGATGCCGCCCGCGGTCAGCACGCCGGCCATCGGCGTGCGCGCGCCGGCGTCGAAATTCACGACCGAGCGCGCGAAGCCGCCCGTCACCGGATAGCCGCCGCCCAGGCTGGCCGCGATATTGGCCGCGCCCAGCCCGACCAGTTCGCGATTCGGTTCGATCCGCTCGCGCCGCTTGGCCGCCAGCGTCTGAGCGACCGAGACCGATTCCACGAAGCCGATCACCGAGATCAGGATCGCCGCGGGAACGAGGGTCGCCCAGAGCTCCGGATCGAGCGGCGGCAGGGCGATCGCCGGGATGCCCTGCGGAATGGCGCCGACGACCGCGACCCCCGCCTGATCCAGCGCCAGCGCCTCGGTCAGTCCGATGGTGGCCAGCACGGCGGCGACCGGCCCCGCCTTGGCCAGGCTGTCCGCCAGCACGGGGCCGAGCCCGAGCCGCCGCAGCAGCGGCTTCAGATGCGTGCGCACCCAGAAGAGGAAGGCCGTCGCGCCCGCTCCGATCAGCAGGGTGGGCAGGTTCACCCGGTCGAGATTGGGGATCAGCGAGCCCAGCAGGTCGACGAGGTTGTGCCCGCCCGCCGGCACGCCCAGGATGTGCTTCAACTGGCTGGCGGCGATCAGGAGTCCGGAGGCGGTGATGAAGCCGGAGATCACCGGGTGGCTCAACAGGCTCGCCAGGAACCCCAGCCGCAACAGCCCCAGCGCGACCAGCATGAGCCCCGACAGCCCGGCCAGCGCCAGCGCTGCGCCGATGTATTCCGGCGTCCCCGCCGCCGCCACCTGGCCGACCGCCGCCGCGGTCATCAGCGAGACCACGGCGACCGGCCCGACCGCCAGCGCGGTCGAGGAGCCGAACAGCGCATAGCCGATCAGCGGCAGCATGCTGGCGTAGAGACCCATTTCCGGCGGCAGGCCCGCCAGCAGCGCGTAGGCGAGGCTCTGCGGGATCAGCATGATGGTGACGATCACCGCCGCCAGCATGTCGCCGCGAAACGCCTCCCCGTCATAGCGCCTGAGCCAGCGCGTGCAGGGCAGCAACCGGTCGATCATGGAACGCGTCTACTTTCCGAACCGTTGGGCCGATCGATCGGGCGGCGGGTCACGCCGCCTTCTCGGAGCCGGAGGAGGAAGCCGTCACCGTCTCCGGCTTGGCCATCCATTCCTTGCCGCGCAGCATCGCCTTCCAGTAGATCGGCGGCAGCACCTTCTCCTTCAGCAGCCAGGCCAGCCGGCTCGGCTTCTTGCCGTCGATCAGCCAGCTCGGGAAGCTGGGCAGCAGCTTGCCGCCATAGCCGAACTCCGCCAGCACGATCTTGCCGCGCTCAACCGTCAGCGGGCAGGAGCCGTAGCCGTCGTAATGCGCCACGCCGGCGCCGCGGCCCATATCGGCGAGCACGTTCTGGGCGACGATGGGCGCCTGCTTGCGCGCCGCCGCGGCGGTCTTGGCGTTGGGCGCGTTCATCGCGTCGCCCAGGCTCCAGACATTCTCGAAGCTCTTGTGGCGCAGCGTGTTCTGGTCGACGTCGACCCAGCCGGCGGCGTCGGCGAGCGGGCTCACCCGGATGAAGTCCGGCGCGCATTGCGGCGGGCAGACATGGATCATGTCGAAGCGCCGTTCGACGGTCTCCGTCTCGCCGTCGGCGTCGGTCTTGGTGAACCAGGCGGTGCGCGCCGGACCGTCGATCGCCGTGAGGTTATGGTTGAACATCAGATCGGCGCCGTACTTCTCGACATAATCCATCAGCGCCGGGACATAGTCCTTCACGCCGAACAGCACGCCGCCGGCGTTGTAGAAGGCGACGTCGATGTTCTTCAGCACGCCGGTGCGGAACCAGTGGTCGGCGGAGAGATAGAGCGCCTTCTGCGGCGCGCCGGCGCATTTGATCGGCATCGGCGGCTGGGTGAAAAGGGCGGTCCCCTGCTTCAGGCCGCGCACCAGCTCCCAGGTGTAGGGGGCGAGGTCGAAGCGGTAGTTGGAGGTCACGCCGTTCTTGCCGAGCGTGTCGACCAGCCCCTCCACCTTGTGCCAGTCGAGCTTCAGGCCCGGGCAGACGATCAGCCGGTCGTAGCCGACGACCCGGCAGCCGTCGAGCACGACGGTGTTGTTCTGCGGCTCGAAGGCGGCGACGGCCGCCTTGATCCAGTGCACCTTCGTCGGCAGCACCGAAGAGAGCGTGCGCACGGTCTCGTCCGCCTCGAACACGCCGCCGCCGACCAGGGTCCAGCCCGGCTGGTAGTAGTGGATGTCGGCCGGATCGATGATCCCGACGTCGAGATCCGGCGCGCGCTCCAGAAGCGAGGCGGCGACCGAGACGCCGGCGGCGCCGGCGCCGACGATCAGCACCTGGAACTTGCGGTCGACAACGTCGCCCGGGATCTTGCCCTTGTTGGCGATGCGCCGCGCGACGCCGGCCATATCGTAGCCGGCCCCCTTGGCCTTGGTCAGGATGTCGGGGAGCGCCCGGCTCTCCGCCTGGCTCAGCGACCAGAGGGTGACCGAGCGCGTGCCCGATCGGCAATAGGCCAGGATCGGCTTGGGCGCCGCGGCGAACAGCTTGCCGAATTCGGCGGCGCTCGCGTCGGTGACCTTGCCGGTCTCGACCGGCAGGTAATGGGCCTGGAGGCCCGCCTTGCCCGCCGCCTCCTCGATCTCGTGGAACAGCGGCTGGTCGGCGCCTTCGCCGTCGGGCCGGTTGCAGATGATGGTCTTGAACCCGGCCTCCGCCAGCGCGGCGACGTCCGCCGGCGCGATCTGGGGGGAGACCGCGATCTCCTCCGTGACCTGTTTCACCTCCATGACGCCTGTCCTCCCTTGCTCCGTCTTCGCCGCGCGATCAAAGCGCGTCGAGCGGGATTTTCAGATAGCGCACGCCGTTGTCCTCCGCCGGAGGCAGATCGCCGGCGCGCATGTTGACCTGCACCGAGGGCAGGATCAGCACGGGCATGGAAAGCTGCTTGTCCCGTTCGGTGCGCATCGCGACGAATTCGTCCTCGCTGACGCCGTCATGGACGTGGATGTTCTCCGCCTTCTCGGCGGCGACGGTCGTCTCCCAGCGGTACTCGCGACCGCCGGGGGCGTAGTCGTGGCACATGAAGAGCCGCGTCTCGGGCGGCAGCGCCAGGATCTTCTGGATCGACTGGAAGAGTTGACGGGCGTCGCCGCCGGGGAAATCGCAGCGCGCCGTGCCGAAATCCGGCATGAACAGCGTGTCGCCGACGAAGGCCGCGTCGCCGATCACGTAGGTCGCGCAGGCCGGGGTGTGGCCGGGCGTGTGCATCACCTTGGCTTCGAGCCCGCCGATCGCGAAGCTCTCGCCGTCCTCGAACAGCCGGTCGAACTGGCGGCCGTCCGTGGCGAAGCTCTCCTCGACGTTGAAGACCGTCTTGAAGACGCCCTGCACCACATTGATGCGCGCGCCGATGCCGATCCGGCCGCCCAGCGTCTCCTTCAGATAGGGCGCGGCGGTCAGATGGTCGGCGTGGACGTGGGTCTCGAGAATCCAGTCGATCGTCAGCCCCTCGTCCTTGACGAAGGCGATCAGCGCGTCGGCCGACGCGGTCGCGGTGCGGCCGGACTTGGGGTCGTAGTCCTTCACCGAATCGATGATCGCCGCCCGTTTGCTCTCCGGGTCCCAGACCACATGGCTGGCGGTGAAGGTCTCCTCGTCGAAGAAGGTCTTGACCGTCGGGTTCATGGGGGACGCCCTCCTTGATCCTTCCGGCGTCGGGCGCCGAGGGGGCGCCGCAGGCCGGTTTGCGTTCGGTTTCATCGAAGCTGATCGCCGGGGTAGCACGCGCCGGCGGTCCTCCACAGTGACTAAGTCACGCTGGATCGCGGCGCCTTGACGCGGGTCAAGCGGATTGGAGGAGGCGGATTGGAGGAGGCGGATCGGAGGGGGTGGGGCGGACCCGGGCTACTTGATGCCGGCGCGCATGAAGCTCTGCACGAACTGGCGCTGGAACAGCAGAAAGGCGATCAGCAGCGGGCCGGACGTCATCAGCGTCGCCGCCGTGATGATCGACCAGTCGATTCCCTGATCGACGGCGGAGAAGATCGAGAGCCCGACCGTCACCGGCCGCGTCTCCACCGAGTTGGTGATGATCAGGGGCCAGAGGAAGTTGTTCCAATGGTGGCTGACCGACACCAGCCCATAGGCCAGATAGGTCGGCTTGGCGAGCGGGACATAGACCTTCCACAAGACGCCGATCGGCCCGGCGCCCTCGACCCGCGCCGCCTCCTCAAGCTCCTTCGGCACGGTCATGAAGGTCTGGCGCAACAGGAAGATGCCGAAGCCGGAGGCGACGTAGGGCAGGCCGATCGCAACGATCGTGTCGACCAGCCCCAGCATGCGCATGGTGGCGTAGTTCTCGACGATCAGGATGTCGGGCATCACCAGGAGCTGCAGCAGCACCAGCGTGAACAGCACCGACGAGCCCGGAAAGCGGAAGCGCGCGAAGGCGTAGGCCGCCAGCGTGCAGAGCACGAACTGCCCGGCCAGGATGAAGGTGACCAGCAGCACCGTATTCAGGAAATAGCGCGCGAAGGGCGCGGCGGTCCAGGCGTTGACGAAGTTCTCGACCGTCAGCGGCGCGAACAGCTCGAAACGGGTCGCGAACTCGCCCGGATGGATCGCCGTCCAGACCGCATAGATCAGCGGCAGGAACCAGAGGATCCCGAGCGCCCAGGCGCCCGCGGTGTTGAGCGCCCGGTCGACGTCGAAGCGGGCGGGGGGCGCCGCGGCGGCGGCCCCGTTGGAGGCGTCCAGCGCGCTCATCGGTAATGCACCTTCTTGTCGACCAGATAGAACTGGCCGATCGCCAGCACCGACAGGATCGCCAGCACCACGACGGTCAGCGTCGCCGCATAGGCGGTGTCCCAGAACTTGAAGGCGGTCTCGTAGATGTAGAAGAGCAGGAGCGAGGAGTGGTTGTCCGGCCCGCCCTCGGTCATCACGAAGATATGGTCGACGAGGCGCACCGAATTGATCACCGCGTTGATCGAGACGAAGAGCGTCGTCGGCATCAAGAGCGGGAAGGTGACGCGCCGGAAGAAGGTCCAGCGGCTCGCCCCCTCGATCGCGGCCGCCTCGCGCAGGCTGGGCGGGATCGACTGCAGGGCGGCCAGGTAGAAGATCATGAAGAAGCCGGCCTCCTTCCAGATCGCCACCACGATGACGGCGCCCAGCACCAGGTCCGGATCGCCAAGCCAGTTCACCTGGGCGCCGCCGAACAGGCTGCGGATCTGATCGATCAGCCCGAAGCCGGGCGTGTAGAAGAACATCCAGATGTTGGCGACCGCGATCAGCGGCAGCACGGTCGGCGCGAAATAGGCCATGCGCACGAAGCCCCGGCCCGTCAACTTCCCGTCGACCCACAAGGCCATGACGATGGCCAGCGCAATCGAAACCGGGATCGTGATCAGCGCGTACCAGACATTGTTCGAAAAGACCTGCCAGAAGACCGGGTCCTCCATCAGCAGGCGGTAATTGTCGAGGCCGACGAACGTGGACGGCCGCGCGCCGCGCGCGGTCGAGAAGAAGCTGTCCACCACCGTCTTCACCGCCGGAACGTGGGTGAAGGCGAACAGCAGGAACAGCGCGGGGGTCAGCAGCAGCCAGCCATAGACCCATTCGATGCGGCGCGGCATGACGCGTCTCTTTCGCCTATGTGCGATCCGAAGAAAAGAGGCCGCCGGCGACCGGGAAAATCCGGCCGCCGGCGGCGCCGACCGTCGGCTTAGCGATAGGCTCTCAGGATGCGGTCGGCTTGGGCTTGCGCCTCGGCCAGGGCCTCGGCCGGCTCTTTCTGGCCGGTGATGGCGGCTTCCAGGGCGTCGTTGAAGATCGTGGTGATCCGCTGGTTCTGGTAGGTGGACAGCTCCGCCACCGCGAACTCCAGCTGATCGCGCGCGACCAGCGCCGGCGGGAAGTCGGCGACATAGGCCTTCATCTCCGGCGTCTCCCAGGCGTCGGGCCGCGGCGCGACATAGCCGGTCGCGATCGACCAGCGGGCCGCCTGCGCCGGCGCCGAGATCCACTTGATGAAGTCGAGCGACGCTTCCTTCTGCTCGTCGGTCGAGTCCTTGAAGATGAAGAAGTTGCCGCCGCCGGTCGGCGCGCCGCGGCGCTTGTTGGCGGGCAGCATGGCGACGCCGAAGTCGAACGGCGCGTTGTTGCGCACGTTCGTCAGGTTGCCGGTGGTGGTCCACATCATCGCCGTCTGGCCCTCGAAGAAGGCCTTGGGCGTGGCGCCCCACTCGATGATGCCGGGCTGCATCACCTCATGCACGGTGGACAGATCGACGAGATACTGCAGCGCCTCGACCACGCGCGGGTCGTCGAAATAGGTCTCGTCGCCGTCGCCGCTGGCGATGATCACGTCGTTCTGCGTGGTCAGGCCCTGGAACAGCCAGTAGGGGAAGCCGGAGGACGGGATGCGCACGCCCCATTGCGTGACGTTGCCGTCCCCGTCGCGCTTGGTCAGCGTCTTGCCGAACTCGACCATCTCCTCCCAGGTCGCCGGCGGCGTCTCGGGGTCGAGGCCGGCCTCGGCGAAGGCCTCCTTGTTCCAGTAGAGCACCGGGGTGGAGCGCTGGAACGGGATGCCGTAGGTCTTGCCCCCGGTCTGGCTGTTCTCCATGAAGGCCGGGTAGAAGGCGTCCAGCCAGGCCCGCTCCTCGTCGGTCTCGATCAGGTCGTCGAAGGGCATGATCGCGTCTTCTTCGATCAGCGTGAACATGTCGACCGACAGGATCACGGCGAGCTGCGGGGGCTCGCCGCCGCGCGCGGCGGTCAGCGTCTTGGTGATCGTGTCCTGATAGCTGCCGGCGTAGACGGCCTCGATGTTGACGCCCGGGTTCTGGGCGACGTAGTCGGCGGTCAGCTCCTCGATCGTCTGGGCGGCCTTGCCGCCGACGGCGACCGGGAAGAAGAACTGCAGATCGACGGCGGACGCGGGCGCGGCCAGCGCGGCGCTGAGCGCGGCCGCGCCGGCGGCTGCGCCGAGTTTCCTAAGCATCGTCATGGCTCTCGTGCTCCTTGGCGGTTTTGCGGGGTGACAATCCGTCTTGCGGCGCGCCGTCGACCGTCGGCCGCGCCGTCCTTGGTGCGGGATCGGCCGGGCGGCGCGCATCGAGCCGCCGTCCGCTCCCGGGGTCGAAGAGATGCTCGGCCGCCGCGGGCCAGGCGAGACGGATGGTCTCGCCCTTGGCCACCGCGCGGCGATGGGCGACGCGGGCCACCAGGCGCTCCGCGCCCAGGCGGCACTCGACCAGATTGTCGGCGCCGAGATATTCGATGCTGTCCACCAGCGCCGGCTGGCCCGGCGCGTCGGGCGCGGCCAGATCCACGTCCTCCGGCCGCAAGCCCATCAGCAGCCCGTCCGCGCCCGCCGGCGCGTCGGCCGGCGCGGCGTCGAACAGGGCGGGGCCGCCCGCGCCGGCGACGCGCCAGCCGTCGGCGGCGCGCTCGAGCCGCATCAGATTCATCGGCGGCGTGCCGATGAAGCGCGCGGTGAAGGCGGTGGCCGGCCGGTCGTAGAGCGCCTTGGGCTCGGCCGTCTGCTCGATCCGTCCCTGGTTCATGACCACGATGCGGTCGGCCATGCTGAGCGCTTCGGCCTGATCGTGCGTCACATAGACCATGGTCAGGCCGAGTTGGCGCTGCAGCGCGCGCAGCTCGATCCGCATCTCGTGCCGCAGCTTGGCGTCGAGATTGGAGAGCGGCTCGTCCATCAGGCAGATCGGCTTCTCCGCGATGATGGCGCGGCCGAGCGCGACGCGCTGCTGCTGTCCGCCGGAAAGCTGCGAGGGTTTGCGCTCGAGCAACTGGCTGAGGCCGAGCAGGGCGGCGACCCGCTCGAGGCGCTGCGCGCGCTCCGCCGCCGGAACCTTGCGCACCTTCAGGCCGAACAGGATGTTCTCCGCCACGTTCAGATGCGGGAACAGCGCATAGGATTGGAAGACCATCGCGATCTGGCGTTTGTCCGGCGGGGCGCGGGTCACGTCCTGACCGTCGATCAGGACCTGGCCGCCGCTCGCCTCCTCCAGCCCGGCGATCAGGCGCAGGGTGGTCGACTTGCCGCAGCCGGACGGGCCCAGCAGCACGGTGAAGCGGCCGGCCTCCGCGGTGAAGGAGATCCCGTCGACCGCCGTGGTCTCGCCCCAGCGCTTGGCGAGGGCGCGGATTTCGATCTCCGCCCCGCTCACGCCGCCGCCTCCTCGGCGCAGACGACGAGTCGCCGGTCGGCCGCGGCCAGCGCCTCTGCGATCGCCGCCGGCGGCGGCCGGTCGCAGAACACCATGTCCGCATCGGTGATGCGGCCGCCGCGCACATGGGCGGGCCGGCCGAATTTGGTGGCGTCCAGCACCAGGAAGCTGGTGCGGCAATTGCGCCGGATCGCCTCGCGCACGCGGATCTCCTCCTCGTGGAAGTCCAGAAGCTGGCCGTCGGCGTCGACGCCGCCCACGCCATAGAGGCCGAAATCGACCTTGAACCGCGCGAAGAAATCCTCGACCTGCGGGCCGACCACGTCCCGCGCGCCCAGCCGCACCGGACCGCCCGGGATGTGCACCTCCGCCGCCGGCGCCTCGCAGGCGCTGAGCGCCGCCATCAGATTGTTCGTGAAAAGCTTGAGCCCGCGAAGCTGGGTCAGGCGGCGCACCGCGATTTCCGGCGTGGTGCCGATGCTGACCGCCAGACTGGCGCCGGCCGGCACATGGCGCGCGACGGCGTCGGCGATGCGCTCCTTCGCGGCGAGGTTCAGGATCCGCCGTTCGCCGTAATTCAGGTTGGAGTCGGGGATCGGCAGCTCGACCCCGCCGTGCCGGCGTTTGAGCACGCCCAGATCGCTCAACTCATTGATGTCGCGGCGGATCGTCTGGGTCGTCACGTCGAAATGCTCGGACAGCTCGGCGACCGTCTGGACGCCGTGCTGACGCACGCGCTCCGCGATCTGCGCCTGCCGTTCGGTGATTCCGCCGGCCATCCTCCCGCCCCCTTCGCCGCTTTCTTCGCCGCTTTCTTCGCCGCCGCCGGTTCACAGCCGACGCGCGTGCATAGCGGTCTTCGGTTTCAAACGCGCAAAAGCACCGTGACGATTTGATTTCAAATGAACGTTCGAATGAACATTGCCATAGGGTCCGTGCGTTGTCTTCCCGGAATCGACGGGCGGAGGCGGGGTCGGCGTCCCGGACGGTTCTGGGAAGGAGGTCGGCGTCGCTCAGGCGCCGGCGGAATCGTCGCGCAGGCTGAGGCGCAGCGCCTCCAGCTCGTCCGCGATCGCCTCTTCGGTCAGCGCCTCCATGCGGCGATAGGCGTCGAGCACGCGCTCGCCGGTCGCCGTCAGCGCCGCCCCGCCCTTGGCGCTGCCGCCGCGGCGGGTCTCCACCAGCGGCTCGTCGAAGCAGGCGTTCAACCCTTCGACCAGGCGCCAGGCGCGCTTGTAGCTCATATGCAGGCGCCGGCCGGCGGCGGCGATCGACCCGGTTTCGCGAATGCCTTCCAGGATGTCCGCCTTGCCCGGGCCGATCGCGACGTCCGGCCGCAGCACCAGGCGCAGCCGCGCCCCGGTTCTCTTGTTGCCCGCCTTCATGCCCGCCGATCCCTCATGGGCGGCAGTCTACGCCGTTCGCCGCGGCGGGTCAGCCGCCGGCTCGCCGAGCCTGCGGCGGCGCCCCGCCTCTTCACCCTGCGACGCGGCGGCGCTTGACCCCGGGCGGGGCGAGGCCTGAAATGGCGGGCCGCCGGCGGAGCGACCAGCCCGGCGCTGACAGGACAGGAGCCGGCATGGCGGAGCAGGCGGCGGACGTCTGGATCGAGCAATTCCCCGAGCTTTCGGCGCTGCCCGAGGCGGAGCGGCGCGCGCTCCTCGACAGCGCGCAGGAAATCGGCCTGCCGGCCGGCAAGACGGTGTTCGCCCCCGGCCGCCCGCCGGAGCATTTCATGCTGCTGCTGGACGGCGTCGTGCGGGTCCAGCAGGTCGCGCCCGGCGGGCGGGAGATCGTGCTCTACCGCGTCTCCGGCGGCGACAGTTGCATCATGACCACCGCCTGTCTCCTCTCGCATGAGGACTACGCGGCCGAAGGCGTGACCGAGACCGCGGTGCGCGCCATCGCGATTCCCAGGCAGGCTTTCGACGAGCTGCTCGCCCGCTCGCCCGGGTTCCGACGGATGGTCTTCTCGAACTATTCCAGCCGCATCGCCGACCTGATGCATGTGGTGGAGGAGGTGGCGTTCGAGCGGATCGACAAGCGCCTCGCCCATAAGCTGATCCAGCGGGCGGGATCCGACGGCGCGGTCGAGGCGACGCACCAGGCGCTGGCGGTCGAACTCGGCACCGCGCGCGAGGTGGTGAGCCGGCATCTGAAGGAGTTCCAGCGCCGCGGGTGGGTCGATCCGACGCGCGGCCAGATCCGCCTGACCGACCGGGCCGCGCTGGAGCGCCTCGCCGGCGCGGAGTCCTAGGGACCGTCTCGAGACGAGCGTGGGACGGGCGCGAGACGGCCGCGATCCGCCGCGGTGACATAGTCACAGACGGGCGCGCGGCGCTGGGGTCTTCTCGGGAGGCTCGAATTCCTCCAGCAAGGAGACACTCCTCATGACCCGCAACATGGGAACCATCGACCGCCTGCTCCGCGTCGTCGCCGGCCTCGCCCTGATCGGCTTCGCGGTCGCCGGCCCGGCCGACCCTTGGGGCTATATCGGAATCGTGCCGCTGCTGACGGCCGCAGTCGGCTTCTGCCCGGCCTACCGGCTGATCGGCCTCAACACCTGCGGCAAGCGGGATCGCGACGCGGCCGCCTGAGCGGGCGCGCCCAACGCATCCGAGAATTCGCGTTCGATAACAGATGAATGGGATGGAGACAGCATGACGCCTTTCGATGATTGGATCGCGGGCGCGATCGGGGGCGGCCTGATCGGCCTCGCTTCCTTGGTGTTGATGGGGCTGCTGGGCCGGATCGCCGGGATCAGCGGCGTGGTCGGATCGGTGGTCGAGGGCGCGCGCGAGGGCTTCGGCTGGCGCGCGGCCTTCGTTGCGGGCCTGATCCTGGGGCCGCTGCTCTACGCCGTGATCCGGGGCGGCGAGGCGGTTCCGGTGCGGCTCGACGTCGAGAGCTGGCCGATCCTGATCGCCGGCGGTCTGTTGGTCGGCTTCGGCACGCGGCTCGGCTCCGGCTGCACCAGCGGGCACGGGGTGTGCGGCCTCGCGCGGCTCAGCCCGCGCTCCTTAGCGGCGGTCGCGGTATTCTTCGCGATGGCGCTCGTGACGGTCTTCGTCACGCGCCAGATGCTCGGTTGGGGGGGCTGAGGCCATGGGCGCGCGACGCATCGCGGCCGGCGGCTTCGCCGGCCTGTTGTTCGGCCTGGGACTCGCGGTCTCGGGGATGATGGATCCCGCCCGGGTGATCGGGTTCCTGGATATCGGCCGTCTGGCGACCGACGGCGTCTGGGATCCGACGCTGGGCTTCGTGATGGGCGGGGCGCTGTTGCTGACGCTGCCGGGCTTCGCGCGGATGCGGCGCGAGGGCCGCCCGCTGCTGGCGGAGCGGTTCGCCTGGCCGACCCGGCGCGACATCGACGCGCGGCTGGTCGTCGGCGCCGCCCTGTTCGGCGTCGGCTGGGGGCTGGTGGGCTTCTGCCCGGGCCCGGCGGTCTCGGCCTTGTCGAGCGGCCTGCAGCCGGTCTTCCTCTTCGCCGCGGCGATGGTCGCGGGCATGCTGCTCTACCGTCTCGTCGACCGGATGCTCGGCGGCGCCTGACGCGCAAAGCCCCGGCGCCGATCCCGGCGCCGGGGCCCCGATCTTCTCCAACTCATTAAGCAAGCCTTAACGGACGCCCCCTAGTGTGCTCCGCGTGGGACGCCAACCGCAGGTGTGCGGTGCGGCGTTGAGGTTCGGCGGAACCGAGCCCGGACGTGCAGGAGGAGTCCATGAAGCTGACGCATAAGATTTTTTTGGGGTTCGGCGCGGTCGTTCTGATGGCCGGCGTCATCGGAGCGTTCGGTTGGCAGGGGATGGGGACCTTGTCCGGGTATCTCGGCGCGCAGGCGCGCCTCGGCGAGGTGTCGACGGCGGCGGCGCGCACCGGCGCGCTGATCGACAAGGGGACGCTCGCCAACGATGCGGCGGCGCTCGACGCGGCGCAAGGCGAGGTCGACCGGCTGCGCGGCGAGTTGGACGCGCTGCTCGACTCCGGTCTGGTCGCCTCCAGCGCCGACGGGCTGGGCGCCGCGCGGGACGCGCTGCCGGCCTTCAAGGACACGGTCGCCGAAATGGGCGCCGGCGTCGCGGTCTTCCGGTCTGAGCGGGAGGCGCTGCAAGCCAAGACCGCCGATCTCGAGGGAATGGTCGGCCGGCTGCAGCAGGTCGCCGTCGACAACAAGCAGACCGCAGACGCAACGCTCGGGCGGATCCGCGCCGAGCGCGAGACGCGCCAGGCCGTGCTCGCCACGGCCCAGGAGCTCGATCAGCGGCTGACCCAGATTCAGATCCATCAGCTCGTCTACCGGAACAATCGCTCCGAGACCGAGAAGCGCGACGCGGAAGAGCAGCTCGCCGCGCTGTTCGCCGCGGGCGAGCGCCTTAAGGAGATCACCGCCGGCACGGAGGAGGAGCGCTCGGCCGATCTGGCGCTCAAGATCTTCGAGAACCTCGAGGCTAAGTTCCAGGAGGCGTCCGGTCTCTTCGTCACGCCGGAGAACCAGGACGCCTTCACCAGCGCCGTCAACAAATCGCGCATGTTCGCCGGCTCGATCATCCGGCGCCAGCAGAGCGCCTTCCAGAGCATGGAAGAGGAGGAGAAGCGCGCCTTCGAGGAAAGCGGCGCGGCCGTCGAGCTGATGACCGCCGCCAACCGGATCGGCGCGCTGACGGCGGAGCTGCAGCGCAGCGTCTTCCTGCTGGCCGAGGCGACGGACGGCGGCGCCGCGCTCGCCGCCCGGGTCGAGGAAGTGCGCGCGGCGGTCGACCGCAACGCGGCCCTGGCCGCCGTCTTCGTGCCCACCGACGCGGTTCGCGAGATTTCGGAGGGTGTTCGCGCGAACATGGCGGCGTTCGAGAGCGGGTTTGCGGCCTTTTCGGCGGCGGCGGTCTCGAAGGATCGTCTGGCGGCGAGCGGGCGGGCGAGCCTTGGCGAGCTGCGCGGTCTTCTGTCGGAGGTGCTGGGCCGGATCGGCGGGGAGATCGAGGCGGCGCAGGCGCGCGAGCAGGCGCTGATCCTGGCGGTTCTGGCGGCGATCCTGGCGCTCGGCGCGGGTCTGGCGGTGGTTCTGGGCCGGACGATCTCGCGCCCGATCGGGGTGATGAGCGCGGTGATGGACCGGATGCGCGCGGGC
>JANSXE010000005.1 GCA_024743195.1 Alphaproteobacteria bacterium
ACGACGTTGCCGGCGATCGTGTTCGTCCCTTCGGCCACGCTCGCGCCGCCGTCGCCGGCGTCCGGGCCGTCGTCCACGGCGTTCGGACCGGTCCCGTCGGTGATCTCAATCGGCTGCTCGGCCGTCGACTGGTCGCCGTCGCTGTCGGTGATCGTGTAGGAGAAGCCGTCGCTGACCGCGCCCTGGCTGTTGTCCACGCTCGCGTTCGGCGTGAAGATCCAGGAGCCGTCGGCGTTGACCGTCAGGGAGCCGTTCGCGGTGGTCACCGTCGATCCCGCCGACGCGGTCTGGGTCTGACCGTTGGCGTCGGTGTAGTCGAAGCTCGTCAGCGTCGCGCCGTCCGGACCCTCATCGTCATTGCCCATGACGTTGCCGGAGACGGCCGCCGCGCCCTCTTCAACGCTGACCGTGGCGTCATCGACCGCCGTCGGCACCCCGTCGGTGACGGTGATGAACTGCGTCGCGCTCGACGTATCGCCGTCGCTGTCGGCGATGGTGTAGGTGAAATTGTCCGGCAGGTCGCCGCCCGAATGGTCTTCGGTCGGATCGGACACATAGGTCCAGGTGCCGTCCGCGTTGACGGTCAGCTGGCCGTACTGCGTGTCGACCGTCGCGCCGGCCGCGGCCGTCTGCGTCGCGCCGGCCTCGTCGGTGTAGCTGAAGCTCTGGACCGTCACGGAGCCGTCGGCGCCTGGGTCATCGTTGGTCACGACATTGCCGGTGAGGGTGTTGGCCCCCTCCACGACCGTCTGAAGCGCGTCATCTTCCGCGAGCGGCCCATCGCCGTCGGTGATTTCGATCGCCTGGGTCGCGCTCGACTGATCGCCGTCCGTATCGGTGATGGTGTAGGCGAAGCTGGCGGTCGGATTGCCGCCGGAATTGTCCACGTCGGCGTTCGGCGTGAAGCTCCAGGAGCCGTCGGAATTGACCGTCAACTGGCCGAGATCCGTCGTCACCGTGGCGCCCGCCGCCGCCGTCTGCGTCTGGCCGGTGGCGTCGGTGTACTCGAAGCTCGTCAGCGTCGCGCCGTCCGGACCCTGATCGTCATTGGTCATGACGTTGCCGGTGACCGGGCCGCCGCCTTCCTGCACGGACGCGAGCGGATCGTCGACCGCGACCGGAACGCCGTCTGTCACCGTGATGAACTGGGTGGCGCTGTCGGTCGAGCCGTCGGAATCCGCGATGGTGTAGGTGAAATTGTCCGGCAGGTCGCCGCCCGAATGGTCTTCGGTCGGATCGGACACATAGGTCCAGGAGCCGTCCGCGTTGACGGTGAGCTGGCCGTATTGCGTGTCGACCGTCGAGCCGGCCGCGGCCGTCTGCGTCGCGCCGGTCTCGTCGGTGTAGCTGAAGCTCTGCACCGTCACCGGGCCGTCCGAGCCGGCGTCGTCGTTGGCCACGACGTTGCCGCTGATCGTGTTGGTTCCTTCGGCCACCGTCGCGCCGCCGTCGCCGGCGTCCGGGCCGTCGTCGACGGCGTTCGGACCGGTCCCGTCGGTGATCTCGATCGGCTGCTCCGCCGTCGACTGGTCGCCGTCCGTATCGGTGATCGTGTAGGCAAAACCGTCCGAAACGGCGCCGGCCGAGTTATCGACCGAGTCGTTCGGCGTGAAGCTCCAGGAGCCGTCGGAATTCACCGTCAGCGAGCCGTTCTGGGTTGTCACCGTCGATCCGGCCGCCGCCGTCTGCGTCTGGCCGTTGGCGTCGGTGTAGTCGAACGAGGTCAGCGTCGCGCCGTCCGGGCCCTCGTCGTCGTTGCCCATGACGTTGCCGGTGACGACCGCCGCACCCTCTTCGACCGAGACGGTCGCATCGTCGACCGCCGTCGGAACCCCGTCCGTGACGGTGATGAACTGCGTCGCGGAGGACGTATCCCCGTCGCTGTCGGCGATGGTGTAGGTGAAATTGTCCGGCAGGTCGCCGCCGGAATGGTCTTCGGTCGGGTCGGACACATAGGTCCAGGAGCCGTCGGAATTGACGGTCAACTGGCCGTATTGGGTGTCGACCGTCGAGCCGGCCGCCGCGGTCTGCGTCGCGCCCGTCTCGTCGGTGTAGCTGAAGCCCGTCACCGTCACCGGGCCGTCGGAGCCCGCGTCGTCGTTGGCCACGACGTTGCCGCTGATCGTGTTGGTTCCTTCGGCCACCGTCGCGCCGCCATCGCCCGCGTCCGGGCCGTCGTCCACGGCGGTCGGACCGGTCCCGTCGGTGATCTCGATCAGCTGCTCCGCCGTCGACTGGTCGCCGTCGCTGTCGGTGATCGTGTAGGAGAAGCCGTCGCTGACCGCGCCGCCCGAATTGTCCACGCTGTCGTTCGGCGTGAAACTCCAGGAGCCGTCGGAATTCACCGTCAGCGCGCCGTTCTGGGTCGTCACGGTCGCGCCCGCCGAAGCCGTCTGCGTCTGGCCGGTGGCGTCCGTGTACTCGAAAGAGGTCAGCGTCGCGCCGTCCGGGCCCTCGTCGTCATTGCCCATGACGTTGCCGGTGACCGGGCCGCCGCCTTCCTGCACGGAGGCGAGCGGATCGTCGACCGCGACCGGAACGCCGTCCGTGACCTGGATCGACTGCGTCGCGCTCGACGTGTCGCCGTCGCTGTCGGCCACGGTGTAGGTGAAGGAATCCGTCAGAACGCCGCCCGAATGATCCTCGCTCGGATCGGACGTGTAGCTCCAGGAGCCGTCCCCGTTGACGGTGAGCGTGCCGTACTGCGTGTTCCCCGTGGCGCCGGCGGGGACGGTCTGCTGCGCGCCCGCCTCGTCCGTGAAGGTGAAGCTCGTCAGCGTAAGCGACCCGTCGCCCGGCGTATCGTTGGCGATGACGTTGCCGGAGACGCTGTTCCCGCCTTCGGCGACGGTCCGGGTCGCATCGTCCAGCGCGAAGGGCGTCAGGTCCGGCGCATCCGGAAGATCCGGTTCCTCCGGCGGGGGCGGGGGCGGGGGAGTCGGGGTCGGCGGCGCGGCGTTGCTGGAAAGCCGCGGCGGCGGCGGCAGCGGCGGCGGATCGGCGGGCGGGGCCGGCAGCCCGCCGCCCGCGATGGGCGGCGGAGCCGGCGGGGCCAGGGACTCGCCGCCGGGCTGTTCGCCGGACCCGTCGCCGTAATTCGTCACCGGCCCGACATTCGCACCGCCGGCCGCGGTGTCCACGCCGGCCAACGCATCCGCCAGCGCGTCGAGGTTCGAGCCCATCTCGATGAGCTCCTGCGAGCTCATCAGGCTTCCGTCCGGCAGCAGCAGCACCGGCGGCGCCTCCGAGAAGGCGGCGTCGACCAGCGAACTGAAGGAAATCTGCGCCCCGTCGGCGAAGCTGAGGACGATGTCGTTGTCGGTCTGGATGATTTCGACCTCTTCCAGGTCGAAATTGAGCCGCAGCGGCTGGCCGGGCTCGATCAGCATCTCGGAAGTTTCGCCGGCCGCAGGCTTTTCCACGTCGATCGCGCGCGCCTCGAGCTCCGCGTCGGCGGCGGCGAACTGGAAGGGGTTGCCTTCATCGCCGTCCTGGTTTTCGCCCGGGTTCTCGCCCGGGTTCTCGGCGTCCTCGAACCGCGAATCCGGCGTCAGCAGCAGCGGCGGGTTGTCCGCGAAGCCGCCCGGCTCGGTGGCGGCCAACGTCATGGTGGAGCCGTCGGGGAAGGTCATCACCACCGAATCCGGCGTTGCGGTGACGGTGACGTCGTCCGGATCGAAGTCGAGGCGCAACGGCTGACCGGGCGCGATCGGCAGGCTTTCGCTGCCGCCGAGCGGCGCGCTGATCGAAATCGCCAAACCGGCGGCCTCATGGCTCTCCGGGATGAAATCGAACGCGTCGTCCGCGCCGTTCTGATATCCCAGGCTTGGGATCTGGCCTTCGACCGCCATGGCTTACGCCCTTCCGTGCCGTCTCGCTTATCTGGGTCGGGCGACCGGCGTCCGGCCGATCATCCGCCGCGAGACTGTGTCCGTGAGAAGGGCGCACCTTGCCCCTCCCTTAGCACGCTTACAGTAGGGCGGGAGCGGGCGACATTTCCAGAAAAAATTGATATAATATAAATTATATTTAATTAAAATACTATACATCTTGATTCAAAACGATAAATCAATCTCTTATCGGAGGCGTCCGCCTCCACCCGATCGCGATCCACGGTCTATGTCCGGGGTGAATGCGGCGCCGACCGCCGGCCCGTTCTCCGTCGGACCCGTTTTCGCGGGCGCCGCGATGGGCGGCCGCGGCGGAACAGTCCCGCGCCCAGGCCTAGGCCCCGGCCCCGCGCCCAGGCCCAGGCCCCGCGCCCAGGCCCAGGCCCCGGCCCCGAGCCCCGAGCCCGGAACGCGTCGCGAGGCTGCACAACGCCCCCTCAGAACCCGGGGCCGAGGTCCCTGCAAGAAAACGGTCCGCCCCCCGCCCCGTCCCGCCCCGTCCCATCGAACGGCGCGCGGAATCGGCCGCAGCGGTCCGCTCGCTCGACCGGGCCTGGTCAGTCCGTAAAGAACCCGTAGGGAACCACCGGAGCCGACCGGCGCGTTTCCGTTCCGGCCGCACGCGCCGCCGCGTCCCAGTCCAGGTCTTCAAAGGCCCCACCCTCAAGCGCCCCACCCTCAAGCGCCCCACCTTCACGGTCGCCGTCTCGCGAAGCGCGCGCCGCGGCGTGGAGGCGCGATCGCGGCGCATCCGTCGTCTCGCCCGGGCGCGCCGGATCGGACACGGACGGCGCACCGCCGCCGCCCAAGGCCGTAAAGCGCGCCGCGTCGGGGACGCCGGCACCCCCCGCGGCGGCGGCCGCCGAGGGCGCCGCCCCGGAGACGGAGGCGCGAGAGCTTACCCGGCGAATGGGCGCGACCTCCGGGAACGCGTCCCGCTCGCGGTTTTGCGCGTTCGGGTCCAGGGGGGCGTTCGGGTCCAGGGGGGCGTTCGGGTCCAGGGGCGCCAGCGGATCGAGCGACGGCGCCCGGGAGTCCAAGGGAGCGGACGGGTCGAGCGGAGCGGACGGATCGAGCGGAGCCGACGGATCAAGCGGAGCCGACGGGTCGAGCGGCCGGTCGATCCCGGACTCCAGCGGCGCGCCCGGGTCCAATGGCGCTCCGGGATCAAGCGGCGCTCCCGGGTCCAGCGGCGCGGACGGGCCCAGGCTCGCCCCCGGATCGAGCGGCGCGTTCGGGTCCAGAGCGCCTGCGCCCAGATCCGGCTCGGTGAAGACCGGCGGCGCCGGCAGGCCACGGGAGGTCCCCGGCGACATGGTCGGATCGCCCTCTTGCCCGACGCCGCCCTCTTCCGGGCTGGCGTCCAGCGAGCGCTCCAGATCGATCTGATCCGGCGGCGTCGGATCGAGGCCGGTGCGCCCGTCGCCCAACTGCGGCACGTCGAGCGCCGCCAGCAACACGCCGCCGGTCGCCAGGATGCGATAGACCGAGAACAGTTCCGTGAACTCGGAACTGACCAGATTGCCGCGCGCCAGGAAGAACTCGTTCTCCGAGTCCAGCAACTCCAGCAGGTTGCGCCCGCCGAGATCGAACTGCTGGCGATAGGTCTGGCGCACCCGGTCGTTGGCCTCGACCTCCCGGCGCTGGGCGCGCAGCCGGTCGCGGGCCGCGGTCAGCGCGTTCCAGGCCAGGCGCATCTCCTCCTCAGTCAGGCGCATCGCCCGATTATGCCGCTGACGCGCCTCGCCGATGCGATGCACCAACTCCTGGCGCCGGTTCAGGTCCCGCCCCCCGTTGAAGAAGTTGTACCGCAGCCGCACCAGCGCCGACGCCCCGTAGTCCGCGCCGCGGCTGCCGTCGATGTTGCGGCTGGTGTCGCCGGTCAGTTCCAGATCGACCGTCGGCAGGAAGGCGGATTTCGAGGACTTGTACTCCTCACGGGCGGTGTCCAGATCGGCCCGCGTGACCGCGATGGTCGGATTGTTGCGCAGCGCGATCTCGACCGCCCCCTCCAAGCTGCGCGGCAGCGCCCAGAGCGGCGGCTGCGGGCGGAACAGCTCGCGCGGGCTCTCGCCGATCACCCGAACATAGGTGGCGTCCGCGTCGCGCAGCCGCGCCTCGGCCTCCGTCAAGGTGGACTCCGCCGCCGCCAATCGCGACTCGGCCTGTTGGATGTCGGCCACGGTCGCCGCGCCGCCCGCGGCCTTCGCCTCCACCAACTCCAAGGTCTGTTGATGGGTCCGGACATTGTCTTCGGCGATGGAGACCAGTTCGCGCTGGCGCAACGATTCGAGATAGGCCTCGATCGCGTCGAGCCCGACGAACTCGGAGGTCTCCCGGACGCGGCGCGCCGCCGAGACGACGCGGCTCTCCTGGCGGGACACGTCGGCGTCGGTCGCGAACCCGTCGAACAGGGGCTGCGTCAGCGTCAGGCTCGACTGCCAGGTCGGCATCCGCACATGGTCGGCGTCGTCCCCCGCCTTCTCGCGGCCGCGCGTGGAGCGGTCGTCGGTCCACTCGTAGCCGCTCGAGGCGCTGAAATCGACGCTCGGATAATAGCCGCCTTCCGCCTGCTGCAGCTCGTATTCGACGGCCCGCTTGTTCTCCGCGACGATGCCGACGTCCGGGTTGGTCTGGAGGGCGCTGCGCACCGCGTCGCCCAACTCCGCCGACCACCCGATCCCGGGCGCGAGGAGAACGAGCGCCGACGCGCCGGCCGCAATGGCGGCGGCGCGGCGGCCGGTGCAGCGGCTCCTATCGCGGTCCCCGGTCACAGGCTCACGGACCTAATCCTTGCGGCTTCGCCGTCGGCCGCACGCTGCAACGAGATCTGGGACCCTGGGCTCCAGATAACCTCAACAAAACGTGCGAGCTCTTCCTCCGTCAGCAAGATATAGTATAAACCACCATATATGATCCAGAGAAATCCTGGAAAACCCGAGCCTTTTTCCTCCGCTCCTTGCCGCTTTCGAGCCGCTTCTGGCGCGAGATCGGCGCAGCCGCTTGCGCGCGGCCTCACATGACACTACGGTTTCACAGTGAATGACCTGCGAAGGGCCGAGGGGCGGCGCGCGCAGCGGGTAACGGCGGTTCGGGGCCGGATCACGGGGGCTCGGGGTGCATCGAATGACGGTTCTGCTGATGACGCGGCGCGGGCGACCGGCGGCGGGCGCCCGAGGGCGCGCCGGCCGACGCGCGGCGTGAGCGCGACCGCGGACGCTGCGACGGCCGAAACGCCCGGCGCGGCGGGTGAGGCCGTGCTCGTTGTCGAGGATCTGCACAAGAGCTTCGGCGACATCGAAGTGCTGAAGGGCGTTTCGTTGACGGCGCAACGCGGCGACGTGATCGCCATGCTCGGCTCGTCCGGCTCGGGGAAGAGCACCTTTCTGCGCTGCCTTAATCTGTTGGAGACGCCGAACGCCGGCCGCGTCACGGTGCAGGGCGAAACCATCGCCATGGCCGAAAAGCGCGGCCTTCCCGTTCCGGCCGATCCGCGCCAGGTGGAGCGCATCCGCACCCGGCTCGCCATGGTGTTCCAGGGCTTCAATCTCTGGGCCCATATGACGGCGCTGGAGAATGTGGTCGAGGCGCCGATCCACGTGCTGAAGCTGTCCAAGGCCGAGGCGCATCAGCGCGCGGAAGCGCTGCTGCGCAAGGTCGGCATCTGGGAGCAGCGCGACGCCTATCCCGCCCACATGTCGGGCGGGCAGCAGCAGCGCGCCGCGATCGCGCGGGCCCTGGCCATGAATCCGGACGTGCTTCTGTTCGACGAGCCGACCTCGGCGCTCGACCCCGAGCTGGTCGGGGAGGTCTTGACGGTGATGCGCGATCTGGCGGAAGAAGGACGAACGATGATCGTGGTGACGCACGAAATGGGCTTCGCCCGGGACGTCGCCACCAAGGTCGTCTTTCTGCATCAAGGGCGGGTCGAGGAAGAGGGTCCGCCGGAGGAAGTGTTCGGCAACCCGCGCTCCGAGCGCTTCCGGCAATTCCTCGCGCGCACCCGGGACTGACGGCGCGCGGGGACGGGCTTCGCGGGGTCGGAGTTCGAAGGTGAACCGGGGACGAAGGCGGCGCCCGCCGCGGCCGTCCCAACCAGCAGGGAGAAAAGAACCATGCGTTTCGGAAAACTGACCGCCGCCGCGGCCGCGGGGCTGTTCGCGCTTGGCCTCGGCGCCGCCCAGGCCGACGACCACATGCTGCGCATCGGCGTCGAAGGCGCCTACCCGCCCTTCTCCGAGAAGACGGCGTCGGGCGACCTGGTCGGCTTCGACATCGACATCGCCAACGCGCTTTGCGCCGAGATGGGCAAAGAGTGCACCCTGGTCGAGCAGGATTGGGACGGCATCATCCCGGCCCTGCAGGCGCGCAAGTACGACGCCATCATCGCCTCCATGTCGATCACGGAAGAGCGTCAGAAGGTCGTCGACTTCACCAAGAAGTACTATCAGACCCCGGCCAAGTTCGCGGCCAAGAAGGGCGCCGGCCTGACCGACACGCCCGAGGGGCTGGCCGGCAAGGTGATCGGCGTGCAGCGCGGCACGATCCACGACAACTACATTTCCGACATCTACCCCGACTCGGAAATCAAGCGCTACGGCACTCAGGACGAGGCCTATCTGGACCTGCAGGCCGGCCGCGTCGATGCGATCCTGGCGGACTCGATCGCGATCTCCGACGGGTTCCTGAACACCGACGCCGGTGCGGAGTATGAGTTCTTCGGCGTCGATCACACCGATCCGAAGTATTTCGGCGAGGGCGCGGGCATCGCCGTGCGCAAGGGGGAGGACGAGCTGCGCGAGGCCCTGAACGCCGCGATCGAGGCGATCCGCGCCAACGGGACCTACGAGCAGATCAACAACAAGTATTTCGACTTCGACATCTACGGCGGCTGATCGCCGAAGACGCTCCGGGGCCCGTGCGCGCCGCCGTCGGGACGGCGGGCCGGGCCCCGGTTTCGTTTCGCCGGTCCGTGCGGACCGGCGCGGGGCACACCTGACGACGCAGCCGCGGGGGCCGGCCGATGGACGCCGTCTGGGAATATCGCTGGAACCTCTTGGAGGGGACCCTGGTGACGATCGAGATCGCGGTCGTCTCCATGGTGCTGTCGGTGCTGCTCGGGCTCCTGGGCGCCTGGGCCAAGCTGTCCGGCAACAAGACCGCCGGCGCGGTCGCGGAGTTCTACACCACGCTGATCCGCGGCATCCCCGACCTCGTCGTCATGCTGTTGGTCTTCTTCGGCGGCCAACAGCTCCTCAACGATTTCGGCTACGCCACCAATCTCTGGGACTATGTCGAGATCGACCCCTTCACCGCCGGGGTCTGCACGATCGCCTTCATCTTCGGCGCCTACATGACGGAGACCTTCCGCGGCGCCTTCCTGTCGATCCCGCGCGGGCAGATCGAGGCCGGGATCGCCTGCGGCATGACCAAGCCCCTGATCTTCCGGCGGATCATCTGGCCGCAACTGGTTCGCTACGCCCTGCCCGCCTTCACCAACAACTGGCTGGTTCTGCTGAAGACCACGGCCCTGGTCAGCGTCATCGGGCTGCAGGACCTGGTCTACAACGCCAACGCCGGCGGCAAGGCGACGCGCGAGCCCTTCAGCTTCTTCTTCGCCGTGCTGCTGGTCTATCTGGCGCTGACGGCGGTTTCGGAGGTTGGGCTGCGCTGGCTGGACCGGCGCTATTCCGCCGGCGTCCGGCGGGCTTGAGGGAGGGGCGCCGTCATGGATTTCTCCCTCATCGCCGCCAATTGGGACTTCTTCCTGATCGGGGTCCAGAACACCATCCTCTTGGTGGCGCTGTCGTTGGCGATCGGCGGCCCATTGTCGATCCCGCTGGCGCTCGCCCGGGCCTACAAGCACCCGCTCTGGAACCCGATCGTCTGGGCCTACACCTACTTCTTCCGGGGCACGCCGCTGCTGGTGCAGCTCTATCTGATCTATTACGGCCTCAGCCAGTTCGAAGCGGTGCGGGAAAGCGTCTTGTGGCCGGTGCTCAAGGACGCCTGGTGGTGCGCGCTGATCGCCTTCGTGCTCAACACCACCGCCTACACCACGGAGATCCTGCGCGGCGCCATCGAATCCACCGCCTGGGGCGAGGTGGAGGCGGCCAAGGCCATGGGCATGTCGCCCGGTCAGCGGGTGCGTCGGATCATCCTGCCCAGCGCCTTCCGCCGGGCGCTGCCGGCCTATTCGAACGAGGTGATCTTCATGCTGCACGGCTCCGTCGTGGCCTCGACGGTGACCGTGATCGACATCCTCGGCGCCGGCCGGGTGGTGAACGCGAAGTACTATGTCGCCTATGAGGGCTTCATCTCGGCGGCCGTTCTCTACGTGGTGCTGGTCTGGGCCATCAGCCGGCTCTTCAAGTATCTGGAGCGCCGCTACCACGCCCACCTGCGTCCGCGCGAAAGCGGCGGCGCAGGGGGCGGCCCCGCTCCGCGCCCCGCCCCGGCGGAGTAGCCTCGCCGATCGCGCCCTCCCGTGAGGAAGATGTTCCGGCTTGTAGTGGGCGTAGGGGTTGACCCCTGGGCGCGCAGGAAGCGTTCGATCTCGTCCTGGGTTTGCGGAACGGCGAAGATCGGCTCATCTTGCCCTTCTCTAGCGTCCGGGTCCCTTTGGATGACGTCGCCCCATCCGCGTTCCATCCGCACGCGGTCGATCATGGGATCGAGGGCCTCCTGGGACTGCGCGCGGTCGATCGCGTCGTCGAAGAACCAATCCAAGCTCTCATTAGAGGTTTGAACGTTCTAGATTAAGAACAAAACAAAAATATACTCTCAGAAATCCCGCCAGATCATCTCCTCATCGAGGCCGAGCGCCGCCATGTCGTCGGCGCGCAGCGCCCGCTCGCGTGGGTCGCCGGGAAAGAATTCGTCCAGTTGCGGCGGCGCGACGTCTGTTCCGGCCAGCATGGCGTGCGCCTGACCGCGATGGTGGATCTGATGCTGGAAGAGATGCAGCAGCGTGCGGTCGGCGCGCTCCCGTTGGACCCAGCCGTCGCGCGGCAATTCGATCCGTGCGCCGAGACCGCCCGGCGTCAACGCGCCGCACAGCGCGATCAGCCGCCGGTCGAGGGCGCGCTGCGCAGCGTCGAGCGTTGCGATCGTGGCGTAGGGAAACTCCGGCTCGAAGGCGGCCGGGCCGACGCACGCGCCCTCAAGCGCGCTGATATAAAAAAGATCCACCGTCGCGATGTGGTTGAGGGTCTGCAGGATCGTCGGAAAGAAACTTGTCCGACGCGCGCTCAAAGCGGCCGGCGAAAGCCGGGCGCAGGCGCCGAGCAGGCGATGGTTGGCCCACGCGTTGTTGTAGGCTTGGGCGCGGAAATAGACCCGCGCGTCCGGCCGGTCCGTTGACGCCGTCATCGCCGCCCTCCGCGCCTCAATCCTCCAGGAGCGCCCCGAGTTTGCGATAGCTCAACGGCTCCGTCCCCGCCACCTTGACGATGCGGTCGCCGGGCTGGACGAGGCGGTGTTCGTTGTAGGTGAAGAGGCGGCCGGTCTGCTGGGTGCGCACCTCGGTGCGGTCCTGGCCGGGCTCGGCGGCCGGGTCGATCAGGACCGCGACGACGTCGCCGGCCGAAACCCGCGCGCCGAGCGGGCGCTGATAGGCGATCAGTCCGGCGGCGGGCGCGTTCACCGTATCGACGGCGTCGAGGCGGTAGGTCTCGACCGCCGCGTCCGGCGCCGGGCCCACCCGGTCGCGCGCGGCCTCCGCCAGCACACCAACGCGCACGAGGTAGCGCAACAGGCCGGCGGCGTCAGCCGCGCCCAGATCGTCGCTGACGTCCGCCTTGCCGCGCAACTCCACCGTGGTCCCGAAGCAGGGCGCGCCGAGCGCCTCGGCCCCCTCGACCCCCACCTCCGCGAGGCGCCGCCAGAACTGCACCGGCGCGGTGTCGAAGGCGCCGCCGCCGGCTTCCTCCTCCAGCATGACGATCTCGATCCCCATCTCCTCCGCGAGCGCGCGCGCCCGCTCCTCGCCCGTGATGTTGGCGTAGAGATGCGCCTCCGCCTCGCCGTCGCAATGCAGGTCCAGCACATGGTCCGCATCGGCCGAAAGCTGCGTCAGGATCTTGCGCAGTTGCATCATCGGCGTGCGCTCGGGCAGATCCGCCGCCGCCTCGCGCAGGACGCCGCGCACCCGTTCGACATCCGCCGCCGCGTCGCCGGAAAGCGGTCCGTTGAGGCGCGCCGCGACCGCCGGCGCCAGATCGGGCCAGTTCCGGTTCGTGTTGCCCGACCCGTCATAGGCGTAGCGACCGGACACGACCCCGCCGATCCGGTGGTCCATGCCGAGCGGGTTGGCGTAGGGCGCGACGACGACCTCGCCGACCACCTCGCCCGCCGCCGCGGCCGCGTCGAGGAGCGGCGCCAGGTGATGCAGCGCCATCAGGCCCGGCCATTCGTCCGCATGCAGCGCCGCCTGGAGATAGGCCTTCGGGCGGGCGCCCGGCGCGCCGTAGCGATGGACGGTGAGATGGCGATCGACCCCGGGGGTCGGGGCGTTCAGCGCGATGCGCTCGGTTCGGCGGGCCATGGTCGGGCGGGGCTCCGTAAGCCGTTGGGAGTATCGGGCGGATCAGCAATACGCTTGCCCCTGTGGACGCGCAAGGGGGGCGCGGCTAAGGTCCGGCAGTCGCGCCGAGGCGGGGCGTCGGGGGGTCTCAGGGCGAGCCGGGGGAGCGATCGGGAGGCATGAGCGAAGCGGAGCCGAAAGGCGCGGTCGCCGCCGGCGATCCCACGACCGTCGCCGCCGCCGCGGAGGCGCTGGCCGCGGGCGGCACGGCCTGCGACGCGGCGCTGGCCGGCATGCTGGCCGCCTGCGTGGTCGAACCGGTGCTGTGCTCGCTTGGCGGGGGCGGGTTTCTTCTGTCCGTTCCGGCCGACGGGGACGACGTGCGGCTGTTCGACTTCTTCGCCCAGACGCCCCAGGCCAAGAAGCCCGTCGCCGACCTGGATTTCCGCCGGGTCACGGTCGATTTCGGCGCGGCGACGCAGGATTTCCACATCGGCCGCGCCGCCGCCGCCGTGCCCGGCCTGCCCGCCGGCCTGTTCGCCGTGCACCGCGCGCGCGGGCGCCTGCCGCTCGCCGAGATCGCGGCGCCGGCGCTGCGGCTCGCCCGCGAGGGCGCGCCGATCGGCCGCTTTCAGGCGCACCTGATGCAAATCGTGCATCCGATCATGCTGGCGAGCGCGGAAGCGCGCGCCCTGATGGCGGACCCGGCGCATCCCGAGCGCCCGGCGCCCGAAGGCCATATCCGCCGCCTGCCGCGCTTCGCGGAAACGCTCGAGGCGCTGATCGCGGACGGGCCGCGCTTCTTCTATGAAGGGCCGCCGGCGCGCGAGATCGCCGCCCGGCATCGCGACGGCGGCCTGCTGACCGAGCGGGACTTCGCGGACTATCGCGTCGCGGTGCGGGCGCCGCTGGCGGTCGAGGCGCTGGGCGCGCGGATTCTGACGAACCCCGCCCCCTCGGCCGGCGGCGCGCTTGTCGCCGCGCAGCTTTGCCTGCTGGAGCGCCTGAAGGAGGCGCCGGCCGGGCCCGACGATCCGATCCGGCGCCTCGCCGCGGTCGCCGCCGTCATGGGCGCGGCGGCGGAAGGGCGCCGCGTCAGCGGGCTCGCCGAGGCGGAGGACGCCGACGCCATCGCCGAGGCGGCGGAGCGCCTGTTGGCGCCGGCCGCGCTCGATCGGCTCGCCGGGCGCGCGCGCAAGATCGGCGGCACGACGCATATCTCGGTGGTCGATGCGGCGGGCGATCTGGCCGCGCTCTCGCTGTCCAACGGCGAGGGCAACGGCGAGATCATCCCCGGGACCGACCAGATGATGAACAACATGCTGGGCGAGGAGGATCTGAACCCGCGCGGCTTCTTCGCCTGGCGCGAGAGGACGCGCATCGCCTCCATGATGGCGCCGACGGCCCTGATCGCTCGGGGCGGGCGACGCATCGCGCTGGGCACCGGCGGCTCGAACCGCATCCGCTCCGCGATCTTCCACACGGCGGTGCGGCTCCTGGCGGAGGGCTTGCCTCTGGACGCCGCAATCGCCGCCCCGCGCCTGCATGTCGAGGGCGCGCAGCTGGAGATCGAAGGCGGAACCGACCGGGAGGCCGCCGCGGCGCTCGCCGCGCGCTGGCCGGCGCATCGGCTCTGGCCCGACCGCAACGTGTTCTTCGGCGGCGTGCATGCGGTGGAGCGCCTGGCGGACGGTTCGCTGGCCGCCGCCGGCGACCCGCGACGCGGCGGCGCCGGGCGGGTCGTCGCCTGATGGACATGATCGCGGACCCGCTGTTCTATCTCGTCGCCGTTCCCGCCGTACTCGTCGCCGGAATCTCGAAGGGCGGCTTCGGCGGCGGCCTCGGCATCGTCGCGGTTCCGATGCTGGCCTTGGCCATCGGCCCGGTGCAGGCGGCCGCGATCATGCTGCCGATCCTCTGTGTAATGGACGTCTTCGGCCTGATCGCCTATCGCCGGCGGGCGGATTGGGTCAATCTGCTGCGCCTTGTCCCGGGCGCGATGATCGGGATCCTGATCGGGGCCGTGACTTTCCGCTGGTTCGACGCCGACGCGGTTCGGCTGACGATCGGGCTGATCGCGGTGCTGTTCACGCTGCAGCACTGGACCGGCTTCGGCCCCCGACGCCCCGCCGACGGTCCGCCAGGGCCCAGCCATCTGCGGGGCGGCGCCTGGGGCGGCGTCGCCGGCTTCACCAGCTTCGTCGCCCACGCCGGCGGGCCGCCCGTGCAGTTCTATCTGCTGCCCCAGCAGATCGACAAAACGCTCTATGTCGGCACCACGGTCTGGTTCTTCTTCGCGGTCAACTACGTGAAGCTGGTCCCCTATACGCTGCTGGGGCTGTTCTCGGCCGAGAACCTGGCGACGTCGCTCGTCCTGCTGCCGCTGGCGCCGGTCGGGATCTGGGCCGGCGTGCGGCTGCACGGCCTGGTGAGCCAGCGGCTGTTCTACCGGATCGCCTATGGGCTCCTGATGCTGACCGGCCTCAAGCTGTGCTGGGACGGCGTTGCGGGGATTTCGGGCTGACCGCGCCTTACCCCACGGCGTCCGCGGCCGCCGCCTCGACGAGCCAGTCCTTGAGGAGCCGCCCTTCCGCGCTCAAAGGCCGGTCCGCGCGGCGCACCAGGAAGTAAGCCCCGGGCGACGCCGTCTCGATCTCCGTCAGCCGCAGCAGGCGTCCCTCGGCGACCAGCCCCCGGATCAGCGAATGCCAACCGAGCAGCGCCCCCTGCCCGTCCAACGCCGCCTCGACCGCAATCGCATAGGAGTTGATGCGGTTGAGCCGCAGAGGACGCGCCGGCGCGCCCGCTGCGCGCATCCACTCCGGCCAGCCGAGCCAGCCCTCCTCCCGCACGGCGCCGACGTCCAGGAGCGGCGCGCCCGCCAGATCGTCCAGGCTGTGGAACGGCCCGCGCTCGAAGACGAACTCCGGCGCGGCGACCGGATAGATGCGGTCGGCGAACAGCATCCGGCTTTCCAGCCCCGGCCATTGCCCTTGCCCGAAGCGCACGGCGAGATCGACGCGCTGACGCATCAGGTCGATCGCGAAGTCGGAGATCACGTGATGCAGCTTGAGATCCGGATAGCGTCGCCAGAAATCATGCAGCCGCGGCACCAGCCAGAAGCGCGCGACGGCGCCCGTCGAGCCGATCGTGACCTGCTCGTCCGTCGCGCCTTTCAGCGCGCGCGCCGCACCGGCGATGCCGGCGAAGCCGGAAGCGACCGCGTCGAAGAAGGCCTCCCCCTCCTCGGTCAGCACGACGCGACGGTGCAGCCGGCGGAACAGCGGCCGGCCGAACCAGGTCTCCAGATTGCGCACCTGCCGGCTGATCGCCGCAGGGGTGACGTTCAACTCGCCCGCCGCCTCCTTGAAGCTGAGGCGGCGCGCGGCGGCCTCGAAAGCGGCGACGGCGCTGAGCGGCGGCAAATCGTGCGGGCTCTTTGACATTACCTGAGATTACTCGACGGATGCGATTTTGTCAGCTTTACGCGAGCGCCGCCTTGGGGTGAGAGTTCGCCTCTGACAGCGAGGCGCGCCCTTTGTGAGAAGGTGTGCGTCTATGATCGGGAGAGGCGTCATGACGGGGTCGTACGACGGCGGGACCGCCGGCTTTTCGGACAAGATCAGCTCACTCGCGCCGGCGTTGCAGGCGGTGGCGGCGGAGGGCTCCAGCGTCGGGCTTCCGAACCCCTGCTACATGGAAGCGGACGCCTGGATGCTGGAGCGCGAGACGGTCTTCGCCAAGCATTGGGCCGGTCTCGGCTTCACCGCCGACATCGCGAAACCGGGCGATTGCCATCCGATCGATTTCCTGGGCCAGCCGCTCCTGATGGTGCGGGACAAGAAGGGCCGCGCCCGGGTCTTCCACAATGTTTGCCGCCATCGCGGCATGCTGCTGGTCGAGAAGGCGGGACCCAGCAAAGGCGTGCTGCGCTGCCGCTACCACAGCTGGGCCTACGACCTGGAGGGCAGGCTGAAGCGCACCCCCTATATCGGCGGCCCGCACGAGGACACGCATCCCGACTTCGATCCGAATTGCTATGGGCTGGCGGAGGTGCGCGCGCATGAATGGTTGGGCGTCGTCTGGATCAATCTGGACGGCCGCGCCCCCGCCTTCGAGGAGGCGAACGCCAAGATCCTGGAGCGCTGGCGCGAGTTCGCGGGCGCGCCGCTGACCCACACCGGCGACGACTGCCGCCTGCAGTTCGAGCTCGGCACGAACTGGAAGCTCGCCATCGAGAACTACTGCGAGGCCTATCACCTGCCCTGGGTCCACCCCGCGCTGAACAGCTATTCGCGGATCGAGGATCACTACAACATCGTCGAGCCGGGGAACTTCTCCGGCCAGGGAACGACCGTCTACAATCCGCTGCTGTCGCCGGACGGGCGCAAGTTCCCGGCCTTGTCGGGCCTCTCGTCGATGTGGGATGCGGGCGCGGAGTACGTCTCGCTCTATCCGAACGTCATGCTCGGCGTGCATCGCGACCATTGCTACGCCATCGTGGTTCTGCCGGACGGGCCGACGCGCTGCCGCGAGCGGCTGTCGCTGTACTATTTCGACGAGGCGGTGCGCGATCCCGACTATGCGGAGCTGCGGGCCACCAACCAGCGGACCTGGGAGCAGGTGTTCGTCGAGGACGTCTTCGCGGTCGAAGGCATGCAGAAGGGCCGCGCCTCCCCCGGCTTCGACGGCGGCGTCTTCACCCCCGTGATGGACCCGCCGACGCGCTGCTTCCATGTCTGGGCGGCGGAGACCATGCTTGAGGGCCCGCGCCCGCCCGAAGGTCTCAGGGCCGCCGCCGAATAGGCGGGCGCTGCGCGCGATTTCGACGCCGGGCGCCGCTTTTGGCGGTGACGGCGCGCGCGGCCTGTCGTAAAGGCGGATCGGCGACAACCGATCCGGCCTTTTGCGAGTTCCCGACATGACCCTGCTTCTCGGCATCGACACGGGCGGCACCTACACCGACGCGGTCCTCTTCGACGACGCGAGCCGGCGGGTGATCGCGACCGCCAAGGCGCTCACCACCAAGCACGATCTGGCGCTGTGCGTCGGCGAGGCGATCGATCGCGCGCTGGCGGCGGGCCCAGAAGGCGCCGTGCGGCGCATCGGGCTCGTCTCGCTGTCCACAACGCTGGCGACCAATGCGATCGTCGAGCAGCACGGCTTCCCGGTCGGCCTCGTGCTCATCGGGCAGAGCCGCGAGGCGCTGGACCGCGCCGGCCTGTCGCAGGCCGTGGGCGGCGACCCGGTTGTGCTGGTGGGCGGCGGCTGCGGACCGGACGGGCTGGAGCGCGCGCCGCTGGACGAGGCCGCCTTGCGCGCCGCCCTGCCGATGCTGAAGCAGAAGGCGGCGGCGGTCGCCGTCAGCGGCTATTTCGCCGTGCGCAATCCGGTGCAGGAGGCGCGCGCGCGCGATCTGATCCGGGCTGAGACCGGCCTGCCGGTTTCCTGCGGGCATGAGCTGGCGAACGCGCTCGACGCGCCGCGCCGGGCGCTGACGGCGCTCCTGAACGCCCGGCTGATCCCGCTGCTGCAGCATCTAATCCTGGCGGTGCGCGCCCGGTTGGAGGCGCTGGGGCTCGAGGCGCCGCTGATGGTGGTGAAGGGCGACGGATCGCTGATCGCCGCGGAGACGGCGCTGACCCGGCCGGTGGAGACCATCCTCTCCGGGCCGGCGGCGAGCGTCGTCGGCGCCCAGTTCCTGGCCGGCGAAGAGGACTGCGTCGTCTCCGACATCGGCGGCACGACGACGGACATCGCCGTGCTGGCCGGCGGCCGGCCGGTGATGGACCCGGACGGTGCGACCGTCGGCGGCTACCGCACCATGGTGGAGGCGGTGGCGGTGCGCACCGTCGGCCTCGGCGGCGACAGCGAGATCCGGCTGGATGCGGAGAAGCGCCTGGTCGCCGGCCCGCGCCGGGTGCAGCCCTTGAGCCTCCTGGCGCGCCACTGGCCCGAGGCCGTCCCGATCCTGGAGACGCAGTTGGCGCGTCCCTGGCCGAAGACCCATGACGGGCGCTTCGCGCTGCGCCTGCGGCCGCTGTCCGGCGGGACGCTCTCGCGCAACGAGCAGGCGATCTGGGAGCGTCTGGAGGCGGGTCCGATGGATCTGGAGCGGCTGTTGGGCGCACGGCCGTCCGAGCAGCCCCTGCAGCGGCTGGTCGATCGCGGGCTCGTGATCCTGTCCAGCTTCACCCCGTCGGACGCGGCGCATGTGCTGGGTCTGCAGGCGGACTGGACGGTTCGCGCCGCTGAGTTGGGGGCCGAGCTTTGGGCGCGCAGCGAGCGCCGGCCCGGCCTGCCCACGGCGGCGAACGGCCGCGCCTTTGCGGAGACCGTCGTGGATCTGGTGACGCGCCAGTCGGCGGAGGCGATCCTGGACGCCGCGCTGGCCGAGGAGGATCGGACCGCCGGCGTGCGCGGCGCGGGACGCGGCCCGTCGCTCGGCGGCGGCGTGCGGCGCTTCCTGGACGTCGCGCTGGCGGCGCCGGAGACGCCGCCGGGCGGACGCCTGGTCTCCTTCACCGTGGCGCTGGAGCGGCCGCTGATCGGCATCGGGGCGCCGGCGGCCACCTATTATCCCGAGATCGCGCGGCGGCTCTCCACCCGCTGCGTCGCGCCGGAGAACGCCGACGTCTGCAACGCCGTCGGGGCCGTCGCCGGCGGGGTCAGCCAGAGCGAGACCCTGCTGATCACCCAACCCGAGGAAGGCCGCTTCCGGCTGCACGCGCCGGAGGGGGCGGAGGACTTCCGCTCCCTCGAAGAGGCCGCAGCACGCGCCGACGCGCTGGCGCGCGGCCTCGCCGAAGCAAAGGCCCGCGACGCCGGCGCCGCCCACATCCGCATCGAGTGTGCGCGCGAGGACAAGACCGCGACCGTGGCCGGCAGCCACGAACTCTTCGTCGAAAGCGTGATCCGCGCCACCGCCTACGGCCGCCCGCGCATCGCGGCGGCGGCGGAGACCGCAAGCCCGGGCTAATACCAATTCTCGGTGATTCCGACCCATGAGGAGCGCGTTCGGGCCGCGTCGGGTAGGAAGCGGGGCGCGGGCGATGCGGGGCATCGTCAAGCCGCGCTGACGCCCTCCGACGCGGCCCGAACGCGGCCCGGAGGGCGACCCTCTCCTTCTTCCCACGGGGGCCCCTCGGACGGCGTCGCCCGCGCCTTACGATGCCCCGCATCGTCGCGGCGCGCGCTCCTAGCCGAGAAACCGGGAGGGTCGTCCTCATGGGTCGGAATCACCGAGAATTGGTATAAAGCCGCCCGAGCGCGTCCGTGAGCGCGTGATCCCCGCGCCAGTCCGCGATCACCCGCTCGATCGTCTCAGGCGCGAGGTAATGATCGACCCGGTCGCGCACGTGGGCGATCAGTGCGGCGTCCGTGTTGTCCGCCGACCAGTCTTCGGTATCGTCCGCCCTATGCTTGTCGGTCCGGGCGGCCAAAGCGCTCTCGACCCGCCATTTCGCGCACCAGCTGATCGACCAGAGCCACATGAGCCGGCGCAGCGCCATCAGATGCGGGCGTTGCGCCGCGGCGAGCGCGCCGGGCGAGGCCTCCAGATAGCGTTCGTAGAAGCCGGCGATCTCGGCGTGGGTCGGCTCGGAATAGCTCGCGACGTCCCAGGTGGTGGAGGTGTAGAGCGTGGCGTGCGCCAAGTCGAAGCCCGCCGCGCCGTAACGCGCCTTCTCCAGATCGACCAGCACGGCCCGGTCGTCGGCCGCACGCTTCAGGAAATTGCCCGGATGCGCGTCGAAAGAAATCAGGGTGATCGGCGCTGGCTGCTCCAACCCGGCCGCATGCGCCTCCGCCGCCGCGATCTCGGCTTCGATCAGGCGGCGGGCCGCCGGCTCGAGGTCGACCGCCGCCAGCGCCCGGCCTTGGTCGCGCACCTCGGCCAAGGTCGCCGCATAGGGATCGCCGCGGTCGGCGAGCGGCGGACGATCCGCCGACGCCGGAACCGGCAGCGCGTGGATCGCCGCCAGGGCGTCGGCGACGGCGGGCGCGTCGTCGGGAAAGCGCACCATCGGCCCGGCGATCTCCTCCACGATCAGCGCGCCCATCGGCAAATCCGCGCCGGGCTCGATCGCGCCGAAACAGCGCGGCGCGGCGCCGCTCGCGCTGGCGCGCTCGAAACAGGCGGCCTGATAGGCGAGGTTCGCGCGCGCGTCGAGCCGCATCTGGCTCTGCCGCGGAACCCGCAGCAGACGCCCAGTCCCGCCGATCCGCACGTGATCGTGAGCAAGGCCGGTGGTCGGCAACGGCGCCAGCGCTTCCGGCGCGATTTCCTCGTAACCGGGGCGCGTCCGAAGCGCCTCGGCGAGGGCGGGCAATAGCTCGTCGATCCTCATCGGCGGCCCCTTCGTCTCTCACGCCAGCGGCCGTAGTCGCCCCCGTCGTCGACATCCGCCAGCTCCATCACCCGCGCCGCGCGCCAGCCCCTTGGCAGCGAGGCGAGCGTATCTTCGTACGCGTACGGACTTGACCAGCGCACGCCCCGGAACAGCGTGCGCGGTTGCGGACGCGTACGCGCCAAACCGACCAACCAGTAGCCCCCGTCGCCTGCGGGTCCGATAACGGCCTGGGAACGACCCAAAGCCCGAAAGGCGGCGCGTACATGCTCCGGACCGAGATCCGGGATGTCGCTTCCGACGATGACCGCCGGCCCGGGCGGCAAGCGGCGGAACGCCCGCGCCATGCGCTCTCCCAGATCGCCGCGGCCTTGCGGAAGGATGCGGAAGCCCTTGGGCCAGCGCGCCGGCCGCGCGGCCCGGTCCGGCGTGACCGCAAGCCACAGGCTGAGGCCCGGCGCCCGGCGCAGGCGCCGCAGCAGCCCCGCCACCTCCGTGCGATAGAAGGTCACAGCCGGCACCGCCCCGATGTCCCGCGCCAAGCGGCGTTTGCCGGCCCCCAGGCGCGGCGCGCGGACGAAGACGACGAGATGCTGGGTCCGACCGGGCGGCATGCGTGAACAGTGACGCCGGGCCGTCTAGCCGTAAAGTCTAACGATCGCGGCCGGCGGCACGCCGAGCAGATAGAGCGCGAGGCAGCAGAGATTGCGCAGGCTGCGCCGCAGATAGCCGTCGCGGCGATACCGCGCGGCGCTGGTGATCGCCGCGCCGGGAAGCTCGACCAGATCCGACCGGCCGATCCGCCGCACGAGGGCCACGTCCTCCATCAGCGGGACGGCGGGAAAGCCGCCGGCCTCCAGATAGCGCGCGCGCGAGATCAGCAATCCCTGATCGCCATAGGGCAGGCCCAGCCGCCGGCAGCGCCAGGCGACCGCGCGCTCGAGCCGCCGCGCCGCCGGGCTCGCCGGATCGTCGAGGACGAAGCGGAAATAGCCGGCCTTGCGCGCCGCGTCCGGTCGGGCCGCGAAGTCCCGCACGATCTCGGGCCAGTTCGGCGGAAGCGTCGTGTCCGCATGCAGGAAGAGCAGCCAGTCGCCGAGCGCCGCCTCCGCGCCGGCGGCGAGCTGCGGGCCGCGGCCGCCTTCCGCGCTCAGGATGCGCGCCCCGTAGCGCTGCGCTTCGTCCAGCGTCGCGTCGGTCGACCCGCCGTCGACGACCAACACGTCGAGATCGATCCCCGGGGTGGGCGCGGCCAGCGCCTGCAACGCGCGACCGATCGCCGCTTCGGCGTTCAGCGTCGGGACCACCACCGCCAGCGTCACCGGGTCGCCGGAGCGTCGGAACGGCGTTTCAGGCGCGTCATCGGGCACTGGAAAGGGCTTTCGCTCTTGGATCGAGAAGGCGCACCCGGGCCATGCAAGGCGCGCGCCGTCAGCGCTTGCCCGCGCCCTTCGGCAGCAGGGCCTCCAGCGGCCATCCGTCCTGCACCTTCACCGGCTTGGTGACGATGTAGGTGAAGTACCTCTCGATCCCGAGATCCTCTGCCAGGAGAGCGTCGACGAGGCGCTGATAGCCCGCGATGTCGCCCGCCGCGATCAGCAGCATGTAGTCGACCCCGCCGCCCAGCGCATAGCAGGACAGGATTTCGGGCCGCGCCCGAACCGCCGCCTCGAAGCGCGAAAAATCCTCCGCCGCGTGACGGCTCAGCGTCACCTCCACGAAGACGAGCGAGAGTGCGACCAACCGGTCGACGTCGATCAGCGCGCGGTATCCCGTGATGTATCCGGCGGCCTCCAGCCGCTTCACCCGCTCGTGCGCGGGGCTCGGGCTCAAGCCCACCGCGTCGGCGAGCTTGAGCTTGGTCATCCGGCCGTCCCGCTGCAGGGCGGCCAGGATCTTCAGATCGATGGCGTCGAGCCGTTTGGCGCGGGCGTCGTCGGGCATAGGGGGAGCTTACCCGGAGCGCCGCGCGGTGGCGAGGGCGAGGGTGCGTGCGCGCATCCGCTCACGGTGGAAGGTGTAGAGCCCGGTGCCGACCACGATCGCCGAGCCGATCAGCATGGCCGCGTCCGGGACCTCCCCGAAGACGAAGAGGCCGAGCAGGATCGCCCAGATCAGGTTGGTGTAGCGGAAGGGGGCGATGAAGCCGATCTCGCCGCGCCGCATGGTCATGATGGAGAACAGATAGCCGAAGAAGATGAAGAGCGCCGCCCCGCCCAGGAAGCCGAGAGCGCGCGGCGTGACCGGCGCCCACTCCCCGCTCGCCAGCACGCCGATCCCGCCGACCGTGGTGATGACGACGGCGGTGAGGCTCGCCGCCAGCATCGACGGCACGGCGGGCGAGAGCCGCTTGGTGGCCAAGTCGCGCAGCACCACGAAGCCGACCGCCGCGACGGCGTAGAGCGCGTAGCTGTTGAAGCCTTCGGCCCCCGGCCGGACGACGATCAGCACGCCGACGAAGCCGACCGCGATCGCCGCATAGCGCCGCCAGCCCACCGCCTCCTTCAGGAACAGCGCGCCGGCGAGCGTGACCGCAAGCGGCAACGCCTGCAGGATCGCGGTTGCGTTCGCGATCGGCATGTTGAACAGCGCCGTCAGGAAGCACAGCGTCGCGCCCACCTCGGCCGCGCTGCGCACGCCCAGCACCGCCCAGTCGCGCCGCCCCGGGGCCAAGCGGAAGGCGCCCAGCATGGCGGCGAGGGTCAGGATCAGGAGGCTCGCCCCGAGACCCCGTATCAGGATCGCCTGGAACAGACCCATCTCGGCGCCGGCCAGCTTGATCAGGGCGTCGTTGACCGCGAAGCCGGCCATCGAGCCGACCATGAACAGCGCGCCGGCGACATTGTCGCCGAGCGCCGGCCGACCGACGGAGGAGCCCGCATCACCCATGCCGCCTTCATGCCCCAGCCCGCGCCGACGGTCCAGCGGCTTGCTCCAGCCGACGGCGCTGCGCCGCTAGTCCCGCCGCGGCGGGACCGGGTCGTAGCCGGAGCCGCCCCAGGGGTGGCAACGGGCGATGCGCTTCAGCGCGAGCCAGGCGCCGCGCAGGGCCCCGTGGGCGCGCACGGCGTCGGCGGCGTATTCCGAGCAGGTGGGCAGGAAACGGCACTGCCGCCCCATCAGGCTGGACAGCGTCACCCGATAGAGGAAGATCAGCCCGAGCGCGAGGCGCTGGGCCGGATTGAGGCGGTCCGCGGCGCCGCCGCCGCTCACGCCTGCGCGGAGGAGCCGGCGGCGTCGCCGCGCGACGCGCCGGCGGCCGCCGCCTCGTCGAAGGCTTTCACCACCGCCTTGAAGGGCAGCAGGATCGAGGCGTGGCGCGACTTGTGGGCGCGGGCGGGCGCCAGCACCTCCAACTCCGCCCACTCGCCCCCCGGCGGCGGGGCGTCCTGCTTCAGCATCGCCTCCATCGCATCGCGCACCGCGATCAGCTCCGCGCGGGTCCGACCGACGGCATGGCGCTTCATGATCGCCGCCGCGCTCTGCCCGAGCGCGCAGGCCCGCACCTCCTGCCCATAGGCGGCCACGCGACCGTCGGCCACGCGCAGGTCAACCCGGATGCGGCTGCCGCACAAGGGACTGGTCAGCTGCACGGTCGCCTGCGGGTCCTCCAGCCGGTCGTCCGGGTCGAGGCCCCGGGCGGCCGCCAGGATCTTCTCGTTGTAGAGCGCGTCGCTCATGGCGGTCCGATCACATGTCCGTCAGCACGGGGTCGTTTCAGGCCGTGATATTGTTGACTTGGCCGGCGCATACAACAATATACGCGGCCCCGGGCGAAAGACGACCCGGAGGAGCGCCGCCGGGACGGAATGGGTCGCCCTCACGCGATCGCCGACTATATGTCCCGAGTAGACCGAGCAGCGCTCAAGACCGCAACGCCCAGGCAGGAAAGCCCCGATGCACGATATCGCCAAGAAGCCGGCCGTCGTCGCCGACAGCCCCGACCGCGAGACGGCGGAGGAGGCCGTGCGCACGCTCCTCGCCTTCATCGGAGAGGACCCGTCGCGCGAAGGGCTGCTCGACACGCCCAGCCGCGTGGTGCGCTCCTACGAGGAGTTCTACGCCGGCTACGCGACCGATGCGGAAGAGGAACTGCGCCGCACCTTCGAAGAGGTCGAGGGCTACGACGAGATGGTGATGCTGCGCAACATCTCCTTCGAGAGCCATTGCGAGCATCACATGGCCCCGATCATCGGAACCGCCAGCATCGCCTACCTGCCGGCGAATCGCGTGGTCGGGATTTCCAAGCTCGCCCGCGTGCTGGAGGTCTTCGCCAAGCGCCTGCAGACGCAGGAGACCATGACCGTCCAGATCGCGGAGACCGTGGAGCGGGTGCTGAAGCCGCGCGGCGTCGCCGTCGTGATCGAGGCGGAGCATCAGTGCATGACCACCCGCGGAATCCGCAAGCCCGGCACCACGACCGTCACCAGCCACATGCTGGGCGCTTTCCGCGACGACGCGGAGACGCGGCGCGAGTTTCTGGCGATGGTGCGCGGCTGACCCGATCCCCATCTTCCGCCCATTCCCCCTCGACCCGCCCCGCGCGCTCCGCTAAAGGGAGGCGGAGAGCGGCGAGGGAGCCTGCAGGCCATGGGCGACAAGACATACGGCTTTGAAACGCTGGCGCTGCACGCCGGCGCCGCGCCCGACAGCGCCACCGGCGCGCGGGCGACGCCGATCTATCAGAACACCTCCTACGTCTTCGACTCAGCCGAGCACGCGGCCGCGCTGTTCAATCTGCAGGAGCCGGGCTTCATCTACTCCCGCCTGACCAACCCGACCGTCTCGGCGCTGGCCGAGCGGTTGGCGGCGCTGGACGACGGGATCGGCGCGGTGGTGACGGCCTCCGGCCATGCGGCGCAGATTCTGGCGCTCCTGCCCCTGATGACGCCGGGCGACCATATCGTGGCGGCCGACAAGCTCTATGGCGGCTCGATCAACCAGATGGCCCACACCTTCCGCAAGTGGGACTGGCGGGTCGATTTCGCCGACGCGACCGACCCGGAGGATTTCCGCCGCAAGCTGACCCCGCGCACCAAGGCGCTGTTCGTCGAGTGCCTCGCCAATCCGGGCGGCGTGGTGGTCGATCTGGAGGCGATCGCCCGGGTCGCGGACGAGGCTGAGATTCCGCTGATCGTCGACAACACCATGGCGACGCCCTATCTGTGCCGCCCGTTCGACTGGGGCGCGGCGCTCGCCACCTACTCCACCACCAAGTTCCTGCAGGGGCAGGGCGTCGCGCTCGGCGGCGCGGTGGTCGACAGCGGACGCTTCGACTTCGCCAAGCCGGAGAAGTTCCCGGCGCTCGCCAAGCCGGCGCCGGAGTATCACGACCTGATCTTCTGCGAGACCTTCGGCGACCTCGCCTACACGATCTACGGACAGGCGGTGGGCCTGCGCGACCTCGGGCCGACGCAGCAGCCGATGAACGCGTTCCTGACGCTGCTCGGGATCGAGACCCTGCCGCTGCGGATGGAGCGGCATTGCGCCAATGCGCACACTGTCGCCGAGTTCCTGGAGGGCCACGCCCAGGTGGCGCGGGTGAACTACGCCGGGCTCAAGAGCTCGCCCTACAACGCGTTGGCGCAGAAATATCTGCCGAAGGGCGCAGGATCGGTCTTCACGATAGAGCTCGCCGGAGGCTTCGAGGCCGCCAAGCGCTTCGTCGAGAGCCTGGAGCTGTTCAGCCACCTCGCCAATATCGGCGACGCCAAATCGCTGGTGCTGCACCCTGCCTCGACCACCCATAACCAGCTCACGCCGGACCAGCAGCGCACCGCTGGCGCCGGCCCGGAAATGGTGCGCCTCTCCATCGGGCTGGAGACCGTCGCCGACCTGATCGACGATCTCGACCGCGGCCTCGCCAAAGCCGCCGCCTGACGCTCCCTCCCCCCTTCGCTTGCAAGAAAGACACGGGCCATGACCGACGCCGACAATCTGTTCCTCACGCTGCTCGCCGAGCGCGACCACCTGATCGCCGACGGGGCGATGGGCACCAACCTCTTCAAGCGCGGCCTGCAGAGCGGGGACGCGCCAGAACTCTGGAACCTCGACCATCCCGACCGCGTCAGAAGCGTGCATGCGGAGTTCATCGAGGCCGGGGCCGACATCATCCTGACCAACAGCTTCGGCGGCAACAGCTTCCGCCTCAAGCTGCACGACGCACAGGACCGCGCCTACGAATTGTCCAAGGCGGCGGCGCAGGTCGCGCGCGAGGCGGCGGACGCGGTCGAGCGGCCGGTCGTCGTCGCGGGCTCCATCGGCCCGACCGGCGAGCTCTTCCAGCCGGTCGGACCGGTCAGCCACGAGGACGGCGTCGCCGCCTTCTACGAGCAGGCGCGCGGCCTGGTCGACGGCGGCGCGGACATCCTGTGGATCGAGACCATGTCGGGCCGGGAGGAGGCCGCCGCCGCCGTCGAAGGCGCCGCCAAGACCGGCCGCCCGGTGGTCAGCACGATGACCTTCGACACGGTCGGCAAGACCATGATGGGCCTCTCGCCGGAGGACGCCTACCGCAGCCTCAGCGCTCTGCCGATCGCGCCCGCGGCGATCGGCGCCAACTGCGGGCTGGGCGCGACGGAGAACGTGCTGTCCATCGTCGCCATGCACGGCGTCGTCGATCCGGACGCGGTGGTCGTCGCCAAGGCGAATTGCGGCGTGCCGGAATTCAAGAACGGCGAGTTCCGCTACACCGGCACGCCGGAGCTGATGGCGGACTACGCCCGTCTGGCCCGCGATTCCGGCGCGCGCATCATCGGCGGCTGCTGCGGCACGGACGGCGTGGTCCTCAAGGCGATCCGCGACGCGCTCGACGGCTACACGCCCGGCGCGGTCCCGACCATGGAGCAGATCGTGGAGAAGCTGGGCCCGCTCGCCGGGGTCACGGACCGGCCGGCGCATGTTCACGCCGGCGGGGCCGGCGCGCCGAGCGAGGACGAGGGCGGCCGGCGGCGCCGGCGGCGGCGCGGCGCGTGATTTGAAAGCGCGGACCGCGCGCCCTACCTCTAGGGTCGGGTGATAAGCCGATCCAAACAGCCGATCCAAACACGGGAGCGAGACCATGACCGAGCGCCGCTGGACCCTTTATCTGTCGGGCGAGATCCACAGCGACTGGCGCGAGCGCATCGAGGCCGGGATCGCCGACGCCGGCCTGCCGGTCGACGTGACGGCGCCGATCACGGTGCATGAGGACTCCGACGATTGCGGCGTCGCGATCTTCGGGGCGGAGCCGGACAAGTTCTGGCACGACCGCAAGGGGGCGCAACTCAACGCGGTGCGCACACAGACCCTCATCAGGGACGCCGACGTGGTCGTCGTGCGCTTCGGCGAAAAGTACAAGCAGTGGAACGCCGCCTTCGACGCCGGCTACGCGGCAGCCCTCGGCAAGCCCATCATCACCCTGCACCCGCCGGAGCACGACCACGCGCTGAAGGAGGTCGACGCCGCGGCTCTCGCCATGGCGCGCGCGCCGGAGCAGGTCGTCCAGGCGCTCGCTTACGTGATCCGCGGCCAGATGCCGTCCCGGGCGGCCAAGGCCGCGGAGTAGCCGCAGACTCCGGCTCCCGTCACCGCCTCGGCGCGGAGGCGTCGATGGGCGGCTGCGAGCGGCCGCCGCCCCCAACAGCGCCGAGCGGGCGTCCATGCGCGACCTAGGGACCGCCCGCGGCGCCGGTACGCAGGCGCCGCCGCCCGTCGTCGAGCGATCCCTTGGTCCCCAGTGTCTCCCCCGACCATTGCGGCCCGCCCCGGCAAAAGCCATCGAACGCCCCAAGCGGCCGAGCGTTTCGCAAGGGCCGATCAAGGGAAAGACGGCAAATCGAAGCTCCGCCGGGCTTTACGAACCGTCGAACCTGGCGCCCGTCCTCCGTCGATCGCGACGGTCCGCGAAAGCGTGCGCCAGAGCGCCTAACGTTTACGTAAACGTCATCAGCGGCGCTAGGGGAAGCGCGTCTGGGGCGCCTCCGACGGGGCGGGCGGCGTGCGCGAGAGCGGCCCCGCCTTGGCGAGGGCGACCCGTGGCGAAGGCGGCGTGCGCGGCCGGGGATGGATTAGGGCACGGGTCCGTGAACGTGCTCGGACTGGGTAGGGGGAACTCGACGCCGGCGCGCCCCCTCGAGGGTCCCAGCAACTGGGGACCGCGCTCGTCGCCGCTCAGCCGACCACCGCCGTCGTTTCGATCTCGACCTTGGCGCGGTCCTCGACCAGGGCGGCGACCTGCACCAGGGCCATGGCGGGGTAGACCTTGCCCAACACCTCGCGATAGGCGGCGCCGACCGCCTGCAGCTTCGCGAGATATTCCTGCTTGTCGGTCACGTACCAGGTCATGCGCACGATGTGCTCGGGCGCGGCGCCGCCGGCCTCCAGCACGGCGCGGGTGTTCTCCAGGCATTGGCGGACCTGATGGACGAAATCGTCGCTCTCCCAGCCGTTCACCGGGTGCCAGCCGACCTGGCCCGCGACGAAGACCATGCGGCCCGCGGCGGCGGTTCCGTTCGAGTAGCCGCTGGGACGCGGCCAGCCTTCGGGGTTGAGCGGATCGACGGGCATCACGCGCCCTCCTCTGCTTCCGGGGTTGGGGCGAGAAAGCCCGCCATGCGCGCGCGCAGATCGTCGGGAATGCGCATCGCCTTGGGCGGCGGGCCCACCGCGGCGAAGACGAGCGAATGGTCGAAGCCGACCCTGAGCCGGCCGTCCTCACCCTCCGCCTCGACCCGCAGCCCGATCGAACTGCCGCCCAACTTCGCGATCCAGAGCCGCCAGACGAGCGTCTCGCCGAGAACGCCCGGGCTGGGATAGACGCCTTCGGTGCGGATCGCCGGGACGCCGTAGCCGCGCTCGCCGACCAAGTCGCGGAACGGACAGTCGAGCCCTTCGGCGAACCAGATCTCCACCACCTGGTTCAGCATCTCGAACCAGCGTGGAAAGAAGACGATGCCGGCCGGGTCGCAATGCTGGAACAGGACGGTGAGGCGCATTTCGAACGCGCCCGACGGGGGCGCGCTTACCGAGTGGGCGTTCATTGTGCGGTGCGCTCCTCTTCCATGCGGCGCAGGCGGAAGCGCTGCACCTTGCCGGTTTCCGTCTTCGGCAACGCGGTGACGAACTCCACCGCGCGGGGGTATTTATAGGGGGCGATCGTGCGCTTCACATGCTCCTGCAGCGCCTTTGCGGTTTCCGGATCGCCGCTGGCGTCCTCGCGCAGCACGACGAAGGCCTTAACGACGGTTCCGCGATCGGCGTCCGGCGCGCCGATAACCGCGCATTCGGCGACCGACGGATGGCTCATCAACGCCGCCTCCACCTCCGGCCCGGAGATGTTGTAGCCGGCGGAGACGATCATGTCGTCGGCGCGCGCCTGGAAGTGGAAATAGCCCTCCTCATCCATCAGATAGGCGTCGCCGGTCAGGTTCCATCCATCGCGCACATAGTCCTTCTGCCGCGGATCGGCCAGATAGCGGCAGCCGGTCGGACCGCGCACGGCGAGCCGGCCGACCTCCCCGGGCGGCAACGGGTTCATGGCGTCGTCGACCACCACCGCCTCATAGCCGGGAATCGGCTTGCCGGTGGCGCCCGGCTTGATCTCGTCCTCCGGCGCGGAGATGAAGATGTGCAGCATCTCCGTCGCGCCTATGCCGTCGATGATCTTGATTCCCGTGGCTTCGCGCCAGGCGACGAAGGTCGGCTTCGGCAGCGTCTCGCCGGCGGAGACGCATTTGCGCAAGCTCTTCAGCGAATAGCGCTCGATCGCGTTCAACATCGCGCGATAGGCGGTCGGCGCGGTGACGCAGATGGTGGCCTGATGTCGGTCGATCGCCTTGGCCAATTCGTCCGGCGGCAGCCGCTCCAGCAGGACGGAGGCGGCGCCGACCCGCATCGGAAAGGTCGCCAGCCCGCCCAGCCCGAAGGTGAAGGCGAGCGGCGGGCTGCCGATGAAGACGTCGTCCGCCGTCGGCTTCAGCACCGACTTCGGGAAGGCGTCGCAGATCGCCATCACGTCGCGGTGGAAATGCATCGTGCCCTTGGGCTGGCCCGTGGTGCCGCTGGTGAAGGCGATCAGCACCACGTCGTCGGCCGCGGTCTCGACGGTGTCGAACGTCGCAGGCTTCGAGGCCATGCGGTCCTCGAGCTCGCCGTGCGCACCCTTCTCGCCGGAGCCGTTATAGGTCACGACGCGCTTCAGGACCGCGGCCTCGTCCTGGCAGAGGTCCATCTCCTCCTTCAGCCGCTCATCGCACAGCGCCAGCGCAATCTGCGCCTTCTCCGCGATCACGGCCAGTTCCCGCCCGCGCAGCAAGGGCATGGTCGCGACCACGATCCCGCCCGCCTTGGCGATCCCGAACCAGCAGGCCATGAACATCGGATTGTTGGCGCCGCGGATCATCACCCGATTGCCGGGAACGAGGCCCAGATCCTCCGTCAGCACGCGGGCGATGCGGTTCGACTTCTCCAACACGTCGCGATAGGTCCAACGCTGCCCGTTGGCGCCGAGGAAGCAGAGGCGATCGTCATGGCCGCCCTCGACCATCCGGTCGAGCAGTTCGGTCGCGCAGTTCAGCCGATCGGGATAACGGAACTCCGGCCGATCGAGCAGAAAGGTCGGCCACGCCTCCTTCGGCGGCAGGTTGTCGCGGGCGAAGCTGTCGATATGGGCGCTGTCGCTCATCCTGTTCCCTCCCCCTTCTGGAATTCCATCAGATGCTGGCGGGCGATCACCACTTTCTGAACCTCGCTGGCGCCCTCGTAGATGCGCAGCGCGCGCACGTCACGATAAAGACGCTCCACAGGGCTCTCCCGCACCACGCCGTGGCCGCCCATGATCTGGACCGCGCGGTCGACGACGCGCTGCGCCGCCTCGGTCGCATAGAGCTTGGCCATGGAGGATTCGCGCGTGACGCGGGGCGCGCCGGCGTCCTTGGCCCAGGCGGCGCGGTAGATCATCAGGGCGGCGGCGTCGACCTCGGTCGCGCTGTCGGCCAGCATCGCCTGCACCATCTGAAGATCGCCCATCGCCCCGCCGAACAGCTTCCGCGTCGCCGCGCGCGCCGTCGCCTCGTCCAGGGCCCGGCGCGCAAAGCCGAGCGCCGCCGCCCCCACGGTGGAGCGGAAGACGTCGAGCACCGACATCGCGATCTTGAAGCCCTCGCCGCGCGCGCCGATCAGCGCGTCGGCCGGGAGCTTGACGTTGTCGAAGCGGAGTCGCGCCAGGGGATGGGGCGCGGAGGTCTCGATCCGCTCCGCGACGCGGAGGCCCGGCGCGTCGGCCGGAACCAGGAAGCAGCTCAATCCCTTGGCGCCGGGCGCTTCGCCGGTGCGCGCGAAGACGCTGTAGAAATCCGCGATCCCGCCGTTGGAAATCCAGGTCTTTTCGCCGTCGAGGGCGTAGCCGTCGCCCTCCAACACCGCGCGGGTCTTGAGGGCGGCGACGTCGGAGCCCGCCTCCGGCTCGCTGAGCGCAAAGGCGGCGACCGCCTCGCCGGCCGCGACCCTGGGCAGCCAGGCGCGTTTCTGATCGTCCGTTCCAAAAAGCGAGATCGGCCCCGCGCCCAGCCCCTGCATGGCGAAGGCGAAATCGGCGAGCCCGCCGCGATAGGCCAGCGTTTCGCGCGCGAGACAAAGCGTGCGCGCGTCGAGCCGGTCGGCCGCGCCGCCGAACGCCTCGCCGGCGACGCTGTGGCGGGTCCAGCCGGCCGCGCCGAGGCGGCGCACGATCTCGCGGCAGGCGGCGTCGACGTCGCAATGGGCGTGGGCCAGCTCGCCAAGGCCGTCGGCGAAGCGCGCGATCTCCTGCGCAAGGCCGCGGTGGCGGTCTTCGAAGAACGGCCAGGCGAGGAAGCTTGCATCAGGCATGGCGCGCGCCTTTCCCGTCCGCCCGCGGACGCCGCGCAAGTCCGCGCCGGCGGCCCTCACCCGAAGACGGAGCCGAAAGACGGCGTCTGCACGCGCCGACGGCCCCACCCTTCGAGACGGGCGCGCGCGCGCCCTCCTCAGGATGAGGCCTCAGTGCGGCGAGGACTGGCGAACAGCCCTCATCCTGAGGAGCCGCCGTCAGGCGGCGTCTCGAAGGGCGAGGGCGGGGCAGGCGGACTGTCGCGCAGCCGCGGCCCCGCCTTTCGAGACCGCGCGCATGCGCCTCCACAGGGTGAGGCTTTGGGCGTTTCCGGCTGCTGAGCGCGGGGTCGCTGCGCGCCGCCATCGCTCAATCCCCCTCGAAGACCGGCTTGCGTTTGGCCGCGAAGGCCTCGAAGGCGCGGGTGAAGTCTCCCGTCTGCATGCAGATCGCCTGGGCCTGGGCCTCGGCCTCGATGGCGGCCTCCAGGCTCATGTCCCATTCGCGGTTCAGCATGGTCTTGGTCATCATGTGCGCGAAGTTGGGCCCGTCCGCGAGGCTCTGGGCCAGGGCCAGGGCCTCGTCCGTCAGCGCCTGCTTGTCCACCAGGCGGTTGAAGAAGCCCCAGCGCTCCCCCTCCTCCGCGGTCATGGCGCGACCGGTGAACAGGAGCTCGCTGGCCCGTCCCTGTCCGATCATGCGCGGCAGCATGGCGCAGGCGCCCATGTCGCAGCCGGCCAGACCCACGCGGGTGAAGAGGAAGGCGGTCTTGGCGTCCGGGGCGCCGAGCCGCAGATCGGCGGCGAGCGCGATCATCGCGCCGGCGCCGGCGCACACGCCCTCCACCGCGGCGATCACCGGCTGACGCGCATTGCGGATCGCGAGGACCAGATCCCCGGTCATGCGGGTGAACTGCAAGAGGCCTTTCATATCGCGTTTGGTCAGCGGCTCGATGATCTCGAACACGTCGCCCCCGGAGCAGAAGTTCCCGCCGGCGCCCCGGATCACGACGCCCTCCACGTCGTCCGCGTCGCGCAGCGCGCGGAAGTAATCTCTGAGTTCGGCGTAGGAGTCGAAGGTGAGCGGGTTCTTCTTCTCCGGCCGATTCAGGGTCACGAGCGCGACGGCCCCGCGCATTTCGAGCTCGAAATGGGACGGGCGGTAGGCGGCCATGCCGTCGGTCATCGCGGTTCTCCTGTCTGTTCGCCCGCGGCGGCGTCGACGCGCGCTTGCGCCGTCGTGCGGGCCTTCTCCATCAATCGGGTCAGCTCGGCGACCTCGGCGTCGTCTAGGCCGGCCAGCAGGTCGTCGATCCAGCCCAGATGCGCGACCGCCATCTCCGCGAACTGCCGTCGCCCCTCCTCGGTCAGCGCGATGAAGCTGGTGCGCCGGTCCTCCGGCGGGCTGCGCCGTACCACCGCCCCTTCCTTCGCCAACCGATCGACCACCGCCGTCACATTGCCGTTGGAGACGCGCAGCCGGCGCGAGAGCTGGCCCATGGTCATGCCGTCCGGCCCGGCCCGGTCGAGGGCGGCCATCAGGTCGAAGCGCGGCAGGGTGACGTTGTAGGCGTCGCGCAGGCGCTGGCGGATCGCCCGCTGCACCAGATTGGAGCCGTCCAACATGCGAAGCCAGAGCCGAAGACGGCTGACGTCGCGCCCGGCGACCGCGGCCGCCGCCGCGCCGCCGGCCGTCTCTTCCGCCCGGCGCGGATCGGGGGCGGGCGCGCTCATCCCATCACCTCCCCGCCGGCGACCGCGATCGCCTGGCCGGTGATCGCGGTCGCGCCGGGTCCGGTCAGCCAGTCGACCGCGTCGGCCACCTCCTCCGGCGCGATCAGGCGACGCATCGGATTGGTGCGGGCGAGCTTGGCGCGCGCCTCCTCGGCGCTCAGCCCCTTGGCGGACAGCGCCTCGACGGCCTGCGCGGCCAAGTCGGTCTCGGTGTAGCCGGGGCAGACGGCGTTGACCGTGACCCCGCTTCCCGCCGTCTCCAGGGCGGCCGCGCGGACCAGACCGACCGCGCCGTGCTTGGCGGCGACATAGGCGGCGACTCCGGGATAGGCCTTGAGGCCCGCCGTGCTGGCGACGACGACGGCGCGCCCCCAGCCGGCGGTCCGCATGTCCGGCAGCGCGGCCTTCAGGCACGCGAAGACGCCGGTCAGGTTGAGATCCAGCGCGGCGCGAAAGCCCTCCGGGGTCTCCTCCTCGATCGGGCGCGCGACCGTCCCGCCGGCGTTGGCGACGAGGATCGAGATCGAACCGAAACCGGCCCGCGCCTGATCGAAGGCGCGGACGACGGCCGCCGGGTCGGTCACGTCGCAGGCGACGCCCTGCGCCGCCGGCAGGCCTTGCGCGAAGACGGCCGCGGCGGCCCCGTCGCGCGCCAGGACCGAGACCCGCGCGCCGCGCGCGGCCAGCCGTGCGGCGATCGCGGCCCCGATCCCCTTGTAGCCGCCGGTGACGACGGCGTGGCGCTCGGCGAGGTCGGACATGGCGGCTTCCCCCTCCCCCGTCAGACCCGGATCGAAGCGTCGGCCTGCTGCGCCTGCTTCTCCATCAGGCGCTCGATCTGGCCCTTGCCGGTGAGGTACTGGTTGGGCCAGGCCACGTCGCCGTAGCCCTGCTGGGCGGCCGCCTTCAGCGTCCAGTACGGGTCCCAGAGATGCGGCCGCGCAAGACAGCAGATGTCGGCGCGGCCCGCCATCAGGATCGAGTTGACGTGATCGATCTCATAGATGTTGCCGACCGCCATGGTCGGGATCTCCGCCTCGTTGCGGATGCGGTCGGAAAAGGGCGTCTGGAACATGCGGCCATAGACCGGCTGCGCGTCGGTCGAGGTCTGGCCGGCGGAGACGTCGACGATGTCGACGCCGGCCTGTTTCAGCATCTTGGCGATCTCGACCGATTCCGCCGGCGTGATTCCCAGGTCGCCAACCCAATCGTTGGAGGAGATGCGGACCGAAATCGGCTTATCTTCCGGCCAGACGGCGCGCACCGCCCGGAAGACCTCCAGCGGATAGCGCATCCGGTTCTCGAGGCGTCCGCCGTATTCGTCCTCCCGCTTGTTCATCAGGGGCGTGATGAAAGCGCTCATCAGATAGCCGTGGGCGTAGTGCAGCTCCAGCATGTCGAAGCCCGCGCGCTCCGCCCGTTCGGCGGCGGCGACGAAGTCCGCCGTCACCCGGTTCATGTCGTCCCGGGTCATCGCGCGCGGAATCTGGTTGCGCGGCGACCAGGGCACGGCGGAGGGGGCGATGATCTCCCAATTGCCCTCGGGCAGCGGCGCGTCCATCTCCTCCCAGCCGACCTGGGTCGAGCCCTTCGGGCCGGCGTGCCCGAGTTGCAGGCAGATCTTGGCCTCCGACAGGCCGTGCACGGCGTCGACGACCCGCTTCCAGGCGGCCTCGTGCGCGTCGGTGTAAATCCCGGCGCAGCCCGGCGTGATGCGCCCGTCGGCGCTGACGTCCGTCATCTCGGTGAAGACGAGTCCCGCCCCGCCCTGGGCGCGCGCGCCGTAATGCACCAGATGGAAGTCGCCGATCAGGCCGTCCTCGGCCGAATACATCGACATCGGCGAGACCGCGATGCGGTTGGCGAGCTCCATGCCGCGCAGCCGGAAGGGCGCGAACATCGGCGGGATCTGTTCCTGCGTCTCGCGCCCGCGGGCCTGGCCGACGAACCAGCGCTCGGCCCCCTCCAGCCAGGCCTTGTCGCGCAGGCGCAGATTCTCGTGGCTGACCCGCTGCGAACGCGTGAGCAGCGAGTAGGCGAACTGGATCGGCTCCAGGTGAAAATAGCGCTCCACCTCCTCGAACCATTCGGTGGAGTTGCGCGCGGCCGATTGGATTCGCAGCACCTCCAGCCGGCGCGCCTCCTGATACTCCTGGAGCACGTCGTCGAGCGGTCGGCCGCCCTCGATCACCCCCGCCTTCAGCATGGCGGCGAGGTCGATCGCGTCCTCCATCGCAAGCTTGGTGCCCGAGCCGATCGAGAAATGCGCCGTGTGCGCCGCGTCGCCCATCAGCACGACGTTCCCGTGGCGCCAGCGCTTGCAGGAGACGCGCGGGAAATTCAGCCAGGCCGAGCCGCGCAGATGACGCGCATTGCTCATCAGGGGCTGGCCGTCGAGATAGTCGGCGAAGATCTCCTCGCACAGGCGGATCGAGTCCGCCTGATCCGCCGTGTCGAGACCCAAGCCTTCCCAGGTCTCCGGCGCGCACTCGACGATGAAGGTCGAGGTCTCGCCGTCGAACTTGTAGGCGTGGGCCCAGATCCAGCCGGCCTCCGTCTTCTCGAAGATGAAGGTGAAGGCGTCGAAGACCTTGTTGATCCCGAGCCAGATGAACTTGTTCCGGCGTGTGTCGACATCGGGTTCGAAAGCGTCCGCGAACTGGGTCCGGATTTTCGAGTTGATGCCGTCGGAGGCGATGATCAGGTCGGCGTCCGCGTAGGCCTCCACCCCCTCGACCTCGACCTCGAACGCCAGCGTGACGCCGAGCTCCTGCGCCCGGTCCTGCAGGATGTTCAAGAGCCGCTTGCGCCCGATGCCGGAAAAGCCGTGTCCGCCCGAGGTGACGCAGGCGCCCTTGAAATGCACGTCGATGTCGTCCCAATGGGCGAACTCGCCCAGGATCGTCTCGGCGCTGACGGGGTCGCTGTCGCGCAGATTGTCCATGGTCTCGTCGGACAGGACGACGCCCCAGCCGAAGGTGTCGTAGGGGCGGTTGCGCTCGACCACGGTGATGTCGTGGGAGGCGTCCTGAAGCTTCATCAGGATCGCGAAATAGAGACCCGCGGGCCCGCCGCCGATGCACACGATCTTCATGGCCGTCTCCCAAGCTCCGATTCGGAATCCGATGTTTCAGGCTTAAACATTTTAAGCTTAAAATATTTATCGTCAAGCGCGCCCGATTGCCCGCCCGCCTGCGCCGTGGAATGATCCGGCCGGTCGGCTCGGGCGCCCCCGGGGGGGGGCCAGGGCGCCCGGGGCGCCCGGGGCGCCCGGGGCAGTCGACTGCGAGAGCTTAGAACAGAGCGGACGGGAGCGACGCCATGGCCTTGAGCCCCTATTTCACCCCCAGCCCCGACGGCGACCACGCCTTCACGGTGGAGGCGCCGAAGATCAAGTTCGGCCACGGGTCCCTGGGCGAAGTGGGCGGCGACGCGAAAGCGCTCGGCGTGACGCGCGCGGCGCTGTTCTGCGATCCGAAGATCGCCGAGCTGCCGGCGGCCGAAACGGTCCAGGCCGGCCTCAAGGCCGCCGGCGTCGACGTCGCCCTCTACACCGACATGGAGATCGAGCCCACCGACCGCTCCTTCAAAGCGGCGGCGGACTTCGCGCGCGACGGCGGCTTCGACGGCTACATCTCGCTCGGCGGCGGCTCCACCATGGACACGGCCAAGGCGGCGAACCTCTACGCCAGCTATCCCGACGACTTCCTGGCCTACGTCAACGCGCCGATCGGCGCGGCGAAGCCGGTTCCCGGACCGCTGGCCCCGCATATCGCCTGCCCCACGACCTTCGGCACGGCCTCGGAATGCACCGGAATCGCGATCTTCGATCTGTTGGAGATGGAGGCCAAGACCGGCATCGCGAACGCCCGCCTGCGTCCCAGCCTCGGCGTGCTGGATCCGGGCGTGCTGGAAAGCCTGCCGGCGCCGGTCATTGCGGCCAATGGCTTCGACGTGTTCAGCCACGCCTTCGAAAGCCTGACCGCGCGCCCCTACAGCCAACGGCCGCGGCCGGAGGATCCGACCAGGCGCCCGCTGAGTCAAGGCGCCAATCCTTATTCCGATCTCGCCTGCAAAGAGGCGATTCGGCTCGTCGGCGACCATCTGGTGCGCGCCGTCAACGACCCGCAGCCGGAGGATTACGAGGCGCTGATGTTCGCCGGCATGCTGGCCGGCATCGGCTTCGGCAACGCCGGCTGCCATGTCCCGCACGCGATGAGCTACGCCGTCGCCGGGCTGGTGAAGGACTACATCCCCGAAGGCTGGGCGACCAACGCCCCGATGGTCCCGCACGGGATCTCGGTCATCGTCAACGCGCCGGCCGTCTTCCGCTTCATCGGGGCCGCCTGCCCCGAGCGCCATCTGCTGGGGGCCAAGGCGATGGGCGCCGACGTCTCGGGCGTCGCGCCGGAAGAGGCGGGCGCCGCGCTCGCCGAGCGGATCGTCGACATGATGCGCCAGACCGGCATGCCGAACGGCTTGCAGGGCGTGGGCTACGACGAGTCTGATATCGACGATCTGGTCGCGAAATCCGCGCCCCAGCGCCGGCTTCTGGACAATGCGCCGCAGGCGATCCACGAGGCGGAACTCCGGACGCTCTTCCGCGACGCGATGCGCTATTGGTAGACCGGAAGGCCGCTGAGAGCCCGCTTGGGCGCCCATTTCGTCCCGAATCGGCCGGTTTCGCCTGCCCAAGAAACAGTCAGCCCTAGGCAGAGGCGCATCCGTCGCCTATATTGAGACCGATGCTGTAGCGAACGCCCTGCAGGCAATTTGTCTGCGCGGGGTCGTTTTTCGCTGTTCGGCGTTCAGATATGCACGGACCGCGTAGCTTTTTCTTCCGCCATGCGTTTTCCGCAAGATCGCCTTGCGCAAACCGAATTGGTGTGACGAATGGGTTTACGGTATGTGTCCGTTGGATTTCAGGTGGGGTCTCGCCGTCTCGCGGGGTCCTCCTGACGGCAACCGATGGAGACGGATCCGAGAGATGAGCGATTCAAGCAAGAACAAGAAGCCGGAGTCGGACCGCCAGTACGAGGCGAAGACCCGAAAGTGCCTGATGTGCCGGAACGAGTTCAAGAGCACCTGGCCGGGCGAGCGGGTGTGCTCGAATTGCAAGCAGACGAGCGCCTGGAACGATTCGTCCCTCGCCGCCTGATCGGCCGGCGAGAGGTGCGGCGCGCCCCGCGGCGCGCGCAGCTTCGCGGAAAACCCGGGATCGAACGCGCCCCACGCGTTTGACCCGGGTTTTTCGTGCGCCACTTTCCTCGCCCTAGCGAAACCGGCGGGAGCGAGCGAATGTTGACGGACGCGGCGGTCGAGACCCTGTTTCAGCGCTTCGAGGCGCGCTTTCCCGACGACAATCGCCAGCCGGATAAGGTTCAGCGCGATCCCTTCAAGAGCCTCGTTTCGGTGATGCTCTCCGCCCAGTCGCGCGACGCCATGACCGCCAAGGCCAGGGACCGACTGTTCGCCGTCGCCGAGACGCCCGAGGCGATCCTGGAGCTGCCCGAAGAGCGCTTGGCGGACCTCATAAAGCCCTGCGGCCTCTACAATATGAAGGCCCGCAACCTGCACCGAATGTGCCGCGCGCTGATTGAGGAGCGGGGCGGCGTCATCCCCGCCGACCGCGCCGGCCTGACCGCGCTCCCCGGCGTCGGGCGCAAGTCCGCCGACATCATGCTGCGCTTCACCTTCGGGCAGCCGGTGACGGCCGTGGACACGCACGTGCACCGGGTATGCAACCGCCTCGGCCTCGCGCACGGCAAGACGGAAGCGCAGACGGCGGCCGCGCTCGCCCCGCGCATCCCGGCGCGCTACGGCTTCGGCGCCCATGTCTGGCTCCTGGAGCACGGCAAGCGCCTGTGCCGATCGCGCACGCCGCACTGCGCCGCCTGCTTCCTCGAGGATCTGTGCGAGAAGAATCCGGCGCCCCCCAAGGCGAAGAAGCGCCGGGAGTAGCCGGCCGGTCGACAGGCGCGCGCGGCGCTCCTACTCTGCCGCGGCCCGCGCCGCTGATCGCAAGGACGCACCGATGACCGACCTGACCCTCTATCTCGGCAACCGCACCTATTCCTCCTGGTCGATGCGGGCCTGGCTGGTTCTGGAAGCCTCCGGCCTGTCCTTCGGGGAGGAGATGATCCGCCTGCGCGAGCCGGGCTTCGAAGAGGCCCTCGCCAAGGCCTCGCCGGGCCGCACCGTTCCCGCCCTGCATGACGGCGACCTGATGCTGTCGGAGACGCTCGCCATCGCGGAGTACGTCGCGGAAGCCGCGCCGGACGCCGGCCTCTGGCCCGCCGACCGGCGGGAGCGCGCGCTGGCCCGCATGATGGCGACCCGCATGGCCGTCGGTTTCGGGCCGCTGCGCGCGGAATGCCCGATGAACCTCAGCAACCGCTTCGACGCCGGTCCGCCGTCGGAAGCCGTCCAGCGCGACATCGCCGATCTGGAGGCGCTGTGGCGCCCGCAGCTCGCGAAACCGCGCGCGGGCGGCCCCTTCCTCTTCGGCCGCTTCGGGATCGTCGACGCCTTCTTCGCGCCCATTGCGATGCGCGCCTACACCCACCGCCTGCCCGTGGCGGAGGACGCCGCGGCGTATCTCTCCGCCCTGATCGAGGCGCCGCCGGTGCGCCGCTGGATCGAGGACGCGACCCAGGAGCCGCCGCGCGACCCGACCGTCGTCGGCATTTTCGCGAGCGCCCTCTACGACCCCGGCGACTTCCCCGTCCTGCGCGACCCCTCGCTGACGATCCGGGCGTGACGTTGTGGGCCTCCCGAAACCGCGGGACGGCTGATCCGAGGGCGACGAACGATGTCTGACGGCGCGCCGACGCTGTTTCTCCTATGCGGAAAGATCGCGGCCGGGAAATCGACGCTCGCCGGCAAACTGGCGGCGCGGCCCGGGACGGTGTGCGTGAGCGAGGACCGGTGGCTCGCGGCCCTGTTCCCGAACGAGATCGTCTCCTTGGACGATTATGTGCGATGCTCCGCCCGGCTTCGCGAGGCCATCGGACCGCACGTGACGGCCCTGCTGCGGGAGGGCTTGTCGGTGGTGATGGATTTTCCCGCGAATACGCCACGACAGCGCCGCTGGCTGCGCGGCCTGTTCGAGGCGGCCGACGTCCCTCACGAGCTTCATTTCCTCGACGTTCCGGACACTGTGTGCAAGCGCCGGCTTCTGGACAGGAACAGGTCGGGCCGGCACGCCTTCCAACCCACGGAGGCGGACTTCGACCTGGTCACCAGCTACTTCACACCGCCCGACGCGGCCGAAGGCTTCAATCTCATCATCCACCGGACCTGACGGTCTGGGATGACCGCGTCGGGCCGGGCGCGGGGCCGCCTCCAGACGGCAGACGATGCGGCGGGACCGGGGCGCCGCGCCCTCGAAACGCCCGATTGCCGCCCCGGATTGCGCCATGCGGGCCGTCGAGCCTGTGCGGGCCATGTTGACGCGCCCGACGCTTCTGACCTGTCTGTTGACGCTGCTGATCGCCGCGCCGCTTGCGCTGCACGAGCTCGCCCGCACGCCGATCGAACCGCGCGCGCCCTCGCACACGGTGGAAAGCCGGCTCGACGGCTTCGGCCCGTCGGCGCGGGCGCGGCTGGCCGCGCCCTTCTCCCGCGCGGGCGTCCCCTATCCGCCGGCGCGGGTGCGTCTCGCCGCCTTCAAGGCGGAGGGGCGGCTCGAGCTGTTCGCCGCCGCCGGCCCGGGCGGCGCGGGCGATGCGGCGCTGCGCTTCATCAAGAGCTATCGGATGACGGCCGGCCCCCTGCCCGTCGCGCAGGCGCCGAAGGGCCCGAAGCGGCGCGCCGGCGACCGGCGGGTTCCGGAGGGGCTCTATCGGCTGCACACTCTCAACCCGAATTCGGTCGCGCACGTCTCGATCAGGATCGGCTATCCCAACCGCTTCGACCGCGCCCGGGCGGAGGCCGAGGGCCGCGCGCCGGAGAGCCTGGGCGACGCCATCATGCTGCATGGCGGCGGACCGTCCGGGACCGAGGGCTGCCTGGCGCTCGCGGATCGGGAGATGGAGGAGCTTTTCACGCTGCTGGCCGACGCACGGGCCGATGCCGCCCGGCGCGGCGATACGGCGCCGGCCGACATCCTGATCGCGCCGCGGGACTTCCGGACCGCCTCCCTCGACCACGCCGCGCTGGAGGCGATGACCGACGGCGCCCCCTGGACGGCCCGGCTCCATCGCGAGATCGACCGATCGCTGGCCGCCCTGCCGACGGCGGATCCCGCCGCGCGCTACCGCGCCTGGCTGGCGGCGGACTAGGAGGAGGCGCCCCTCAGCGCATGCCCAGCGCGGACATGTAGGTCTCCAAGAGCGCGTCCTCCTCGGCGCGGTCGTCCGGGTCCTTCTTCCGCAGGCTGATGATCTTGCGCATGGTCTTCACGTCGAAGCCCTGGCTTTTGGCCTCGGCGAAGACCTCCTTCACATCGTCGGCGATCGCCTTCTTCTCCTCCTCCAGGCGCTCGACCCGCTCGATGAAGCTGCGCAGGCGCTGGCCCGTCGGCGTCTCGGAGACGGGCGTCTCCTCGTCGGTCTGCTCTTTGGGGTCGGCGTTCGGGAATCCGGCGGTCTCGGACATCGGCTCGGGCCTCGCTGCAAGCTTCGGGAAACGGGGCGCGTCCGCCGGTCGAGCCCGGCGGCGCGAAGTCCGCAAGGTAGCCGCCGCCCCCGCCCCCTTCAAGAGCGCGTGCAGGCCATTTGACTTCGATCAACGCGCAGCGCCCGCGCCGGCCCGAAACTGTCGCCCATGACCCAGACCCTGACGCCCCCCGGGCCCGCCGCAGCGCCCGCCGCGACGCCCGACCCCGAGACGCTCCTCGCCAAGTATGGCGGGCCCGTCCCCCGCTACACCAGCTATCCGACCGCGCCGCATTTCCACGCCGGCGTCATGGGCGAGACTTATGCCGGCTGGCTCGAAGCGCTGCCGGCGGATCGGCCGGTCTCGGTCTACGCCCACATTCCCTTCTGCGACACGCTGTGCTGGTTCTGCGGCTGCCAGACCAAGATCACGCGGCGCTACAAGCCGGTGTCGGAGTATCTGGACGTGCTGGAGAAGGAGTTGGCGCTGATCCAGGCCGCGCATGGCGGGCGCGCGCTCCCCGTCAGCCACATCCATTGGGGCGGCGGCTCGCCCACCATGCTGACGCCGGACGACATCCGCCGTCTGGCCGCCTCCGTCGACGCGCATTTCGCGCGCACCGAGGACTGCGTCTTCGCGGTCGAGATCGACCCGCGCGAGATGACGGACGCGGACGTCCAGGCGCTGGCGGACGCGCGCGTCACCCGCGCGAGCCTCGGCCTGCAGGACGTGCATCCTGAGGTTCAGGCGGCGATCAACCGCATCCAGCCGATGGACGAGACGGAGCGGCTGGCCGCGCGTCTGCGGGCGATCGGCGTGCGGCAGCTCAATCTCGACCTGATGTACGGGCTGCCGCACCAGACGGTCGAGCGGGTGCTGGCCTCGGTCGAGGCGGCGCTGGCGTTGGCGCCGGACCGGATCGCGCTTTTCGGCTACGCCCATGTGCCCTGGATGAAGACGCACCAGAAGATGATCCCGGAGGCGGCGCTGCCCGATTCGGAAGAGCGCTACCGGCAGGCCGAGGCGGCCTCGGCCGCGCTCGACGCCGCCGGCTATGTGCGCGTCGGGCTCGACCATTTCGCGAAGCCGGACGATCCGATGGCGATCGCGTTGAAGGCCGGGACCCTGAAGCGCAATTTCCAGGGCTACACCACCGACGACGCGATGAGCCTGATCGGCGTCGGCGCGTCCTCGATCGGCCGCCTGCCGCAGGGCTTCGTGCAGAACGAGGCCGCGACCGCCAAATACGCCCGCATGGTCGAGGCCGGCCGCCTGCCGGTCGCGCGCGGCAAGGCGTTCGAGGGCGACGATTTGTTGATGGGGGCGGCGATCGAGCGGCTGATGTGCGACTTCGCCGTCGACCTCGACGCGCTGTCGGCGGAGCATGGCGTAGGACGCAGCGCGTTCGACGAAGCGCGCAGCCGCCTGGCCCCGCTGGTCGCGGACGGGTTGGCGACCTTCGAGGGCGGCGCGCGGCTCAGGGCGACCGAGGCCGGCCGCCCCTACATCCGCCAGCTCGCCGCCTGCTTCGATCACTATTTCCGCGACCCGCGCCGCGCAGGCGCAGCCCGGCACTCCGCGGCAGTGTGACCGCGAAGCCTCACCCCTCTCCGTAGCGCCCGCTCCCTCCCGTCCCCGCCCTGGTTGTTCCGGGAGGCGAAATCCCGTAAGCCGGAAACAGTCTTGCTGTCTGGACGAGCGTCCGATCGGGTGGAGGGGCCGTCGATGATCGAGCCGGGGTCCTTGGTATCGCTGATGTGGGGCGGGGGGCTCCTCGCCCTCAACGTTCTGGTTGCGCGCGAACTAGGCAATCCGAAGTCGCGTCGGCAGATCGCCGCCGTGATTTCCGGGACGACCGACGCCGCGCGCGCCTATGCAGGCCTCGTGGAGGGGCTCATTGTCCGCGGCGTTGATCGCGCCTACGGCCTGTCGTTGCCGGGCGCAAGGAAGGTACTGATCCCGCTTACGGTCAGCTACCTCATCGCCTTGGGCTATGTCGTCCTCGCCACGCCGGTCAAGGCCATGCTCGGATCGGAAGCCCCGCCTTTCGGGGTCTGGGTGATGAACTCCTTCCTGATCTTCTCTCCGGATCGGCCGATCGTTTATTCCTTCGCCATTTTCTGTACTTTCGTAGCTTTGATTTGGTTGACCTTTGTTTTGCTTCAAACAAACAAAGCGGATGATCGCGTTAAGGGCGGCGATTTAAGGATCATCGACCTCATCAGCTTGCTTGGATTCTGGTTTTGCTTTACAATTTTCGTAAATGAATTGGAATATTTTTCTGTTCAATTTGTTATTTTAATACAAAATCAGTTATTTTCGGAAATTTACCTCAATATGCAAAACAAAAATACGAGAACCATCATATCTGGAATTGTTTCCACATCGATTGTTCTTCCTGTATTTGTTATTTATCTAAAATATATAAGGTTAAAAAAGTACATGATTTATACATTTTGGATCGCAACAATATCTCTGAACATAACATTTTCCATACTCTTCGGAAAACTCGCGTTCACGCTCAGCCTCGTCGCCGTTTACGTGCTGATCCCCTTGGTGAACGCGCTGTTCGACCTGTTGTCCGTCCTGGTCACGCGCGAACTGATGACCGGATGGCTGCACGACGCGGCCGGGGCCGTCCACCGCAAGCTGCGCCTCGCCCTTTACATCGCGGCGGATCTGGTTGCGGCCTATGGCTGCATGATCCTAACGCTGTGCGCGGTGACGAGCGCGCTCGCCCTATACAACGGCGCCTTCGAGGGGGTCCTGAGGCCGGTGCAGATTCACCCCGATCCGGCAGCCGGCGCGCGGCCGGCGCTGGATTGGGGCGGCGCGCTCGACGCCTTCCACGCCGACCCGATGGGCGGCGGATTCCCGGTCATGCTCATCGTCGTGACGACGATGATCCCGTCCGCGCTGCATCTGGCCTTCGGGCTGATCGCCGCCGCCCTGCCCGCCGTGCCGCTCCGCGCGAAGGTGCTGGAAGTCCTAGCCCTGCCGCAGGAGGAGGTCGCCCTGTTCGAGAAGGGGATCGTTCTCGGCGCGGTCGCCATCCTGCTGACGGTCACCGGCACCGCCGTCCTGGCGGCGGCTTTTCTCTTCAACATCGCAACGGACGGCGCGGTCCTGCAAGCCCTGTTCGTCGAGGGACCCTATCACATCGCCAGCCGGCTGCACGGCCGGCTGAATTGAACCACCCGACGCCGGGGACTCCGGTTCAGTGCGCCTGCTTGGCGGCTTCTTCGAACTGCGCCTTCTGCGCGTCCGTGGCGTCGCTCTGGTGCTGCGTCTTCCAATCGTCATAGGGCATGCCGTAGACGATCTCGCGCGCCTCCTCCTTGGAGAGCGCGACGCCCTGCGCCTCGGCGGCCTCGCCATACCAGCGGCTCAGGCAGTTGCGGCAGAAGCCGGCGAGGTTCATCAGGTCGATGTTCTGGACGTCGGTGCGCGCCTGCAGATGCTCGCGCAGACGGCGGAAGGCGGCCGCCTCGAGCTCAAGGCGGGTCTGGTCGTCGAGTTTTCCGGCCGGGTCGGTCATCGCGCTGTCTCCTCGTCTCATCAACCGTCGCGCCTCACAGATAGGCGACCGAGCGCCCGCCGCCAACCCCGACGCCGTCCGGCGTCGGTCTTCAGCCCCGTCTTCGGCGTTCGGGCGCCGAAAGCGGCTGTCGCGCGCGCGCCGATCGGTTAAGGTGCCGGCGCACCATGGCGCCGCGCCCCGGGCGGGCCTGCGCCGCCGCGGACCCGCCAACGGAACCTCGGGGACTGATGGACAAGGAAGACCTCAACCGGCTGATCTCCTCCGGGAAGTATCTCTGCTTCAAGCCGAACATGATGCAGCCCCGCCCCGAGCCGGGGGCCGAGGGCGGCGAGGACGGGGCCGAGCAAACCGCCTCGAAGGAGCCGCGGGCGGAGCTGTTCGATCTCGCGCTCTTGCAGCAGTCGATCTATTTCAAGGAAACCGCGGCCGACGAGGACGGCGACATCCGCACCGACACCCGCGTGATGCTGGCCTTCGACGAGCACGACCCCCTTCAGGGCGGAATCTCCAGCTCCGCCAAACCGTCGATCCTGATCCCGGCGTTGGAGAAATGGTACGGCGGGGCGGGCAAGATAACGCTCAGCGACCATGACATGCAGGTGCTGGACGTCTTGGCGCGGGCGCCGACCTTCGACCCCTTCATCCTGATGTCCTATCGCGCCGATCTGGAGCAGCAGCGCACGATCCATCCCGCCTATTTCGAGGTCGACCAGGCGACCTCGAACGGCGTGCGGCGGGTGATCGAAAGCCGGGCCGCCCGCCTGGTCAAGCTGGCGCTCGCCATGGACGACGCGGTCGATCTCGACACGCCCGGTGCGGAGGGCGCCGACGCGCAGACGCCAAACCCCTTCGGCCCGGACGAGGCGCTGCTGTCCCGCCAACGCAGCATCACGACCTCGCTGGCCAAGGCGATCTGGACGACGCGGATGGACGAGCAGAGCAAGGAGTTGCTCGCCGGCTTCCGCATCGCGGAGGGCGACATGGCCCGCGTGCTCTTCGCCTGGAAGGGGATCAGCTACTACGAGTTCCTGTTCCGCGGCCTCGTGAACGAGCACAAGGACTTCTTCCGCTGGCTGGGCGCGGACGACTCGCTGCCGCGCGACAAGCACCAGATGCGTCCCGGCGAATGGGAGACGATGGTCGAGCAGCGCAAGAACGCGGTCACCGCGATCCGCCAGAGCTATCTGCGCTGCGCCAACGTCCTGAAACGCTATGACGACGCCTATGAGGCGCTGACAGACAAACAGGACCCCAAGCCGTTCCAGCGCTTCCTGATGGCGGCGCCGGGCCTGTTCCAAGGCTTGGGAATGAGCATCGGGCGCTTCGGCCACGCCAGCAAGGCGTGGAGCGACCTCACCAACCAGGGCCGCCGCATGCGCCTGAGCGCGTCCAAGCTGGAGCCCTTCTACGAGTTCGTGTTGAGTCTGGGGCGTCCGGCGGACTGACGCGCGTCACGCCGCTTGCGAGACCTCCTGCGCCACCTGTCCCGATTCGATCAGCGCCTGGGTTTCCCACAAGGCGTCGCGAAGTCTCTCCCAAAGCTCCTCCGTCTGCGGGGCGGGGAAATCGTCCTTGTCGCGACCTGCGGAGGCGTCGGCGATGGCCTGCGCACAGGCGCGGACCGCCTTCAGGCCGAACCGGTCGGCGATCACCGTGATCTGCTTGAGGCGCCGGCGCAGCACCTCGACCCGCTCCGCCTCCAGCACCTCGCGGGCGAGTTTCCAGAGCTGACGCACGACTTCCTTCAAGGCCGGCTCGAAGACGGGGCCGCTCATCTCGGCGTGCACGGCCTCCATCCGCGGGCGGTCGATCAGAGCGTCCGACGAGAGACCCACGACAGCGGTCATCGGGAACGGTTTTCCTTGCAGAACGGGTTAACGGTCATCGTTCTGCAGGCTAGACGGGGCCGGTTAAGATTCCGTTTACACGCCGCGCGGGGCGCGCACTGTCAAACCCCTGCAACCGTCTCCTCGACCAGCCAGTCGACGACGGATTTGAGGGCCGCCTGCTTGTCCGCGCCGGCGTCGAGCGCGGCGTGATAGACGCGCAGCTGATTGTGGGCCGACGTGCCGCGCTCGAGGATCGTGCGGGCGTGGGCGCATTCGGCGGCGCAGCCCAGCCGCTCCTGATCCGGCGCGGTCAGCTCCAGGATCTCCTCCAACAACCCGTCGAAGGCGCCGATGCGGCCGACCCCGAAATCCACCAGCCCCTCGTCGAAACCGTAGCGCTGGGCGCGCCAGCGGTTCTCCTGGATCAGCATGTTGGAATAGGTGCGCCAGCGCTGATTCGAGCGGCGCAACCGCTGCAGCATGGAGAGCAGACAGGCGTAGAGCGCCGCGACCGCAATCCCGTCCTCCAGGCGTGTGCAGATGTCGGGGATGCGCATCTCCAATGTGGGGAACTTCCAATGCGCCCGCACGTCCCACCAGATCTTCGACGCATCCTCCAACAGGCCCGCGTCGACCAGCACCTGCACGTGGCGCTCATAATCGCTCCAACTGTCGAATCGCTCCGGCAGGCCGGTGCGCGGCAGTTCGTCGAAGACCGCCAGGCGGTAGCATTTCAGGCCCGTATCCGCGCCCTGCCAGAACGGGCTGGAGGTGCTGAGCGCCAAGAGATGCGGCAGGAAGTACGCGATCTGCGCCAGCAGATCCATCCGGTGGTCGTCGTTGCCGAAGCCGACATGGACGTGCATGCCGCAGATCACCAGGCGCCGCGCCACCCCCTGCAGATCGTTGGCGAGCATGTTGTAGCGCGCCTTGTCCGTGTGCTGGACGGAAGCCCACTGGGCGCTGGGGTGGGTCGAGGCGGCGATCGCCGCCAGCCCTTGATTGCGCGCGGCGCGGGCGACGGCGCCGCGCAACCGGACGAGCTTCTCCGCCACCTCGCCGATCGAGTGGCAGACGGCCGTGCCGACCTCGACCTGCGCCTTCAGGAACTCCGGCGTGACGGCGCCGACGGTCTCGTCGATCGCGTCCTGCACTTCGGCGATCACCGCCTCCTGGGTCTCGGTGTGCCCGGCGAGCTCGCCCGTGGCCGGGTCGACCAGGAGGTATTCCTCCTCGATCCCGATGGTGAAGTCGTCCGTCGTCATCGCTGCGCGCTCCCTCTCGTCCGGGCCGCCGCCCGACCGTCCCGCTCAGTCCCGTCCGGCGCAGTCTAGGATGATTTCAGAGCCCGCGTCAGCCGCGGTAAGGCGTGAAGAGCGCATCGTCGGCCAGGGCCGGGCGCAGGGCCTCCGCCAGGATCTCGGCGAAGCGGAACTGTCCTTCTTCGGTGCGGATCAGGTCTTGGCGCACTTCGAACAAGACGTTGGGCAGGCCGGCCGGCAGGGCGTGCGTCTCGATCGTGTAGCCGAAGGAGTCGAGCCCCGAATAGGGCTTGTTGTCGCCGATCGTCAGCCCGGAATCGACGCGCGCGAGATCCGCCATCACCCGCTCCGCCATCCGGCGGTCGCGGTTCGAGAGAACGCCGACATGCCAGGGTCGGCGCGCGCCCTTGTAGACGTCGGTGCAGCTGTGGACGGAGATCACAGCGGGATGCGGCGTCTCCCGGCGCTTCGCGGCCAGCATGTCGGCCAGCGCGTCGTGATAGGGACGGAACAGCCGCGCCACCCGCTGGGCGCGTTCGGCCGGCGTCAAATTGCGGTTCCCCGCGATCACCGTCCCGTCGTAGATCTCCCGGATCGAGGTGAAGTCGTCGGGCGGCCGGTTGATGTCGATCACGAGGCGCGAGTAGTTTGACAGCACCGCCGGCGCATCGATCAACGCCGACAGTCGCCGGGCGAGGCCGGCCGCGCCGATGTCATAGGCGATGTGCCGCTCCATCGCGGCCGCGACCGCCCCCAGATCGCCCAGCGCCTTCGGCGTGCGGTTGGAGGCGTGGTCGCACGCGATGACGGCCCGCGCCGCCCCGTCGGGGTGGACGCGTTCGAAGGGCGGCGGATCGTCGGGGCCCAGAAGCGGCGGAGCCGCAGGTTTCTCGGCGGTTCGATGCATGGCGGGCGCGATCATAGCGATCGCCGCGGGCATGGAAAGCCCCGGAGCATTCAACGGCGCTCCCGGTTCGGCTGGCGAGCGGGCGAATCGCCCGCTACCTTTACGCCTGAGCGCAAACCGCACGGGCCATCCTCCGAAGCGCAGGCGATGCAGAGTTTCGATCCCAAGGACCGCGAGCGTTTCCGCAAGATCGTCGGCGTCATGGAAGGCGCGACGATCGAGGGCGAGCGCGCCGCCGCCCGCCAGGCCGCAGAGCGTCTGGCGGCGCTCAACGGCATGACGCTGGACGAGGCGATCCTGGACGCCCATCCGGAGCGCGACGACGGCCGGATCGACGCCGAGGAGCGGCGCGCGCGACGTCGCGACTTCGAGGCCTGGGCCGCCCGCCAGACCCGAATGAACGCCGCCTACGAGCGCGCCGAGAAGGAGCGCTTCGAAGAGGCGAAGCGCGAGGCCGTGCGCCGCGGCTATCGCCCGGAGGAGGAGCCGCGCCCGCGCCGCGCGCGCGCCGCCTACCGGGCGCGCTACGCCCCCAGCGGCTACAAGCCCACGGCGGAGGATCGCTTCCGTCTGATCGCCGGCCTGCTTCGCGACGGCGTCAGCCTGCGGCGCGCCGCCGATCTGGCCGACGCGCCGGCGAACGAGGTGGCGCGGATCTGGCTGCTGATCCGCTGAGCGCGCGAGGCCCTGTCGCGTCCGGCGTTTGTCAATCAAACGAGACAGGCGTATCCTGACCGACGGTAGAGGGGGGAAAGGCCGTGGCGATGGACGACCTCATGATCAAGGGCGCGGTTGAGCCCGGCGCGCCGGCGCGCGAGACGATTTCGGACCGGGTCGCGGCCGACGTCCTGCGCATGGTGGCGAGCGGCGAGATCGCGCCCGGGGAGCGTCTGCCGTCCGAGCGCCGATTGGCGGAAATGCTGGGCGTCAGCCGCGTCTCGGTGCGCGCGGCCCTGCAACGTCTCAAGGCCCAGGGCTTTCTCGACGCCGTGCAGGGCGGCGGCACGCGGGTGGTCAAGAAGACCTGCGATCCAGACCCGGCGCTGGCGGAGCTGGTGCGCCTCGACCGGTCGAACCTCGTCGATCTGATGGATTTGCGCGCGGAGATGGAGGCCTGGGCGGCGCGGCGCGCGGCCCAGAACGCCGGTCCGCAGGATCGCGCCGCACTGCGCGCCGCGCTCGCCGCCATGGAGGCGGACGCCGCCCCGACCCCGGCGCACAAGGCGGAGGCCGACGTCGCCTTCCATCTGGCCGTGGCGCGGGCCTCGCACAGCGTCGTCTACCAGCATCTGTTGCGCGTGGTGCGCGGCACGCTGGCGGAGATGCTGACCTATCACCGCACCGAACTGTTCGCGACGCCGTCCGACGACCGGACGGTCATGCAGCATCATGCGGACATCGTCGACGCGATCGAAAGCGGCGATGCGGACGCCGCCGAAGCCGCCATGCGCCGCCACCTCGACTGGACGCGCGACCATTACCGCCGCAGCGGGCGCTGAGTCGCATCCGCCCGAACGCCGACCCCTTGCCAAGGTAAAACGATCGTTCTACCCTCCGCGGCATGAGAGAGACGGCGGACAGCATTGCGGAGGGGTTGGAGCGGCGCTTCGCCGCCGACGGCTTCGCCGCGCCCGGGGTCGACGCGTTGCGCGCGGCCGCCGGCGTCAGCCTGCGCACGCTCTACCGCCACTTCCCCTCGCGCGAGGCGATGGTGCTCGGCGCGCTTGAACGGCGTCATCGGCGCTATCTTGAGACGCTCGTCGACCGGACGGCGGCGGGCGGGGGGACGGAGGCGGTCCGCGCGGCCTTCGCCCGGCTCTCGCGCTGGATGGCGGAGGAAGCGCCGACCGGATGCCTCTTCCGCAATGCGATGGCCGCGCATCCGGACAGCGACGCCGTCCGCGCGCAGGTGCGCCGCCATAAGGAAGAGAACCGCGCCGCCTTCGCGCGCCTCTTGGCGGCGGCCTTCCCCGCGCTGCCGACGGCGGCGCGCGACCCCGCGGCCGGCGCGCTGTTCCTGATCCAGGAAGGCTTCACCGCCGCCTATCCCACGCTGGGGCCGGCGCAGGCCGAGGCGGACGCCCGCGCCCTGTTGGACCCGCTGTTGAGGCGACTTGAAAAGGAGGCCGCTGCATGAGCGCGATTCCCGAGACCATGGCCGGCGTCCTGCTGACCGGGCACGGCGGACTGGACAAGCTGGCCTGGCGGGAGGGTCTGCCGACGCCGCGCCCCGGGGCGGGCGAGGTGCTGATCCGGGTCGCGGCCGCGTCGGTCAACAACACCGACGTCAACACGCGCATCGGCTGGTACTCCAAGTCCGTGCGCGGCGACACGGCCGAGGGCGCGCGCGCGGGGCTCGACGATCTGGACAGCAGCGACAGCAGTTGGTCGGGCGCCGCGCTCGACTTCCCGCGCATCCAGGGGGCCGATTGCTGCGGGCGCATCGTCGCGGTCGGCGACGGCGTCGATCCCGGCCGCATCGGAGAGCGCGTGCTGGTCCGCGCGATGCAGGCGACGGGCGCGAGCGGCGATCCGATGGCGATCTGGACCTTCGGCGCCGACTGCGACGGCGGCTTCGCGCAATACGCCAAGACCTTCGCCGCCGAGGCCCTGCCGGTCGAGAGCGACTGGAGCGATCTGGAGCTCGCGACGATCCCCTGCGCCTATTCGACGGCGGAGGGGATGATCCAACGCGGCGGTCTGGCCGCCGGGGAGCGGGTGCTGATCACCGGCGCCTCGGGCGGGGTCGGCTCCGCGGCGATCCAGCTCGCCGCCCGGCGCGGCGCCCGGATCACCGCGGTGACGACGCCGCACAAGGCGGAGGCGCTTCGGGCGCTCGGCGCTGAGACGACGATCGGCCGCGACGATCCGATCCCGGCGGACGCCTTCGACCTCGTCCTCGACCTAGTGGGCGGGCCGCGATGGCCCGCGCTCCTGGACGCGCTGCGCCGCGGCGGACGCTACGTGACCTCGGGCGCGATCGCGGGGCCGATCGTGGAGCTGGACCTGCGCACGCTCTATCTGCGCGACCTGACGCTCTTCGGCTCCACCTATCAGCCGGCGAACATCCTGCCCGACGTGATCTCCTATATCGAGGCGGGCGAGATCGAGCCGCTGGTCGCCGCGGTCTACGACCTGAAGGACCTGCGCGCCGCCCAGGAGGCGTTCCTCGAGAAGGCGGGCGTCGGAAAAATCGCGATCCGGGTCCCGTGAACCGGGTGCTTACGCCTTCAGCCGCGCGATCCCGTCGCTGAGCGCGCCGGTCAGCAGCCCCACGTCATAGCCGTAGGAGACCATCCGGAAGCCTTGCGCCATCCAGGCGCGCCCGATCTCGACGCTCGGCGCCATGCAGGCGGCGAATTTGCCGCGCCGGGCGCAAGCGGCGAGCATCCGCTCGATCCCGGCCGCGATCTTCGGATGATCCGTCTGACCCGGCACGCCGAGCGAGAGCGACAGGTCGAACTGCCCCAGATGCACGCCGTCGACGCCGTCGACCGCGACGATCTCCTCCACCGCCTCCAGGCCGGCCGCGGTCTCGACCATCGCGAGCACCAGAGTGCGCGCCTCGGCCGCGCGCATCTTCTCCGCGATGTCGCCGGGCGCGTAGTCGTCATGCGCGCCGCCGAACATCGCGCCGCGCACCCCGGCGGGCGGATAGCGGGTCCACGAGACGATCTCGGCCGCCTCCTCGGGCGACTCGACCATCGGCAGCATCACCCCCATCGCCCCCAGATCGAGGAGCCGCGAGACGAACTGGTACTGCTTGCCCGGGGGGCGGACGATGGGGACCAGCTCCAGGCCGCGGGCGTAGGAGAACTGACGCTTCATTTCCTCCATGGAGAGGCCGCTGTGCTCCATGTCGTAGAGCGCGAACTCCGCGCCCGCGGCGACGAGGGCGGCCGGCAGCCCCGGCGCCGTGAGCTCGAACACCATGGTCCCGAAGGCGGTCTCGCCCGCCAGCAGCTTCCGCTTCACCGGGTTGTCGCGCATGGCCGGCTCCCTTCTTATTCCGCGGCGCCGGCGCCGGCGTCCGCGTCCGCGAAGCGGGTCAGACAATCCTCGCCCAGCGGCTCGATCGGCGAGAAGTCGCGCGCCGCCAGATAGTCCGGCCGCGCGAAGGTCTCGCCGCGATTGTCGACGGTGCAGACGTTGAGATAGAGGATCACCCGGCGCAGCGGCGTGATGTTGATGGTCGAGCCGTGCACCACGTTCATGTTCATGAACAGGACCGAGCCCGCCGGACCAGTGATCGCCTCGAGGCCGTTCTCGTCGATCAGCCGCTCCAGGGTTTCGATCGGGATGTCGTAACGGTACTTGGCCGCGGCGTCGTGATCCTCGGCGGCGTCATTGACGCGCGCCTCCTGAACGATCCCGGCGTGCTGGGTGCGCGGGACGAGCATCAAGGGCGCGTTGCAGGCCGTCACCTCGTCCATCAGGATCGAGATCATCAGCCCCTTCGGCTCCGGCACCCCGTCGACCCGGTGATAGGTGCCGAAATCCTGGTGCCAGTCGACGACGGCGCCGCCCATCTGCTTCACGTTAACGCGGCTCTGATGGACGTAGATATGCTCGCCCAGCAGTTCCTCCGCGGCGGCGACGAGCTTCGGGTGCCGCGACAGCGCCCGGAACCGCTCGTCCAGCATGTGCATGCCGTAGACGACGTGCGGCGCGCCGTTGCGCTCGCGCTTCACCTCGGGTCCGTCATGGCGCCCGATGTCGCTGAGCGCGCCTTCCAGCACCTCCAGTTCGGCGGCCGACAAGAGCTTCGGGGCCAGCACGTACCCCTTGTCCTCGTATTCGGCCTTCATCGCGTCGGTCAGAACCATCGGTCCTCTCCCTCTCTCGAAATGGACGGCGCTCGGATCAGCCTCCGAGCGGCCAGAGCGCCAGCGGCGGCCAGAACAGCAGCACCGCAAGCGCGACGGCCTGCAGCGCGATGAAGGGCAGCATGGCGGCGAAGATCTCCTGCAGGCTGACGTCGGGCGGCGCGACGCTCTTCAGGAAGAAGGCGGCGGGTCCGAAGGGCGGGCTCAGATAGGCGATCTGCACGTTCAGGCAGAACAGCACCCCGAACCAAACCGGATCGAAGCCCAGTTCGTTCACGATCGGCACGAAGATCGGCATGGTCAGCAGGCAGATGCCGATCCAGTCCATCACCAGACCCAGGACGAAGATGATCAGCATCATCACCATGATGATCTGGATCGGCTCGAGCGGCAGGCCGGCCATCAGATCGCCGACGAAGCGCGTGCCCCCGATCAGGCCGTAAACGCCGATCAGCGCGCTCGCCCCGAAGGTGAGCCACAGGATCGTGCCGCAGATGCGCATGGTCTGCTGCAGCACGTCGCGCAACAGTTCGATCGTCAGCGCGCGGCGCGCGGCCGCGCAGACCGCCGCGCCGGCGACCCCGACGGCTGCCGCCTCGCTGACCGAGGCGACGCCGCCATAGATGCTGCCGAGCACCAGCGCCGCGACGCCGACGGGCAGGATCAGGCCGCGCATCGCGGCCGCCTTGTCGGCGAAGGTCTGGGTCGGATCCACCGGCGCCGGCGGCCCCATCGCCGGGTTCAGCCAGCAGCGTATGAAGATGTAGCCCATATAGAGCGCGGCCAGCAGCAGCCCGGGCCCGATCGCCGCCAGGAACAGATCGCCGATCGAGACGCTGGCCGTCAGCCCGAAGATGATCAGCACCAGCGACGGCGGCAGCATGGTGCCCAGCGACCCGCCGGCGCAGATCGTCCCGATCGCGAGCTTGCGGTCATAGTCGAGGCGCAGCATCTGGGGCAGCGCCACCAGACCCAGCAGCATGATCTCGCCGCCGACGATGCCCGTCATGGCGGCCATCACCACGGCGGCGACCATGGTCTGCAGCGCCACGCCGCCCGGCAGCCGCCCGGCCAGCAGATGCATCGCGTTATAGAGGTCGCGCGCGACGCCCGCGCGCTCCAGGATCGCCGCCATCAGCACGAACATGGGCACGGAGATCAGCGCGTAGTTGTCGACCGTGGAGTAGATCCGGCTGGCGATCAGCGGCAAGGCGTTCGGGCCGATCGTCAGCAGCAGCGTGATCACCGCCACCGACCCGGTGACGAACACCAACGGCACGCCGAGCATCATCAAGAGCGCGATCGCGCCCCCCATCAGGAGGGTGATGGTTCCGATGTCCATGCGCGCGCTACCGTCCCGGACCGGGGCGGCGCAGATGCACCAGGATCTGCACCACCATCAGCGCGGCCGTCGCCACCAACAGCGGCTTCAGGATCGCCGGCGTCGGGGAATCGAAGGCGGTGCGGGTGCTGTGCCAATTGATCAGCGCCTCCCATCCCGCCTTCCAGCCGCCCCAGACGATCGCGCTCAGGAAGATCAGCGCCAGGCAGACGGCCAGCGCGTCCACCAGGCGGCGAACGGCAGGCGGCAGGCGCTCGTGCAGCACCGTCACCCGGATATGCTCGCGCCGCTCGAGGGCGTAGAGGCCGCTGACGATGAAGCAGCTCGCGCTCAGCAGCACCGTCAGTTCGTGCGCCCAGATGGTCGGGGCGTCGAACCCGTAGCGCATGACGACCTCGTAGACGGAGATCACCACCGCGACGAGGAACAGCGGCGCCATCCAATCGCCCAGCCAGGCCGAGACGCGACTCATAGGATCGCGGCGCGGGGGAGGAGCGTCCCCCGCGCCGCCGAGCGGCGAACCGCTCATCTCAGAGCAGGCCGATCTGCTGCAGGAAGTCGACCTGGCTGTCGACGATGCGGGTGGCCATCGGCGACTCCGCCGCCAATTCGCGCCAGACGTCGACCGCCGTCTCGCGGAACCGGCGGCGCTCCGCCTGCGGCCAGTCGATCAGGGTCAGGCCGCGCTCGCCCGCGGTCTGCGCCACGCGCTGATCCTCGACCATCAGGCGCTGGTACATGTCGCGCCCGAAGTCGCGGGTCGCGACGGTCAGTATCTCCTTCAGATCGTCCGGCAGGGCGTTCCACCGGTCGAGATTGACCACGATGTCGGTGGCCGGCATGGAGTGGAAGCCAGGATAGAGCGCATAGGGCGCCACCTTCTCGAACCCCAGATCGACATTCATGGAAAGCGTGCCCCAATCGGTCGCGTCGAGCACGCCCTGCTCCAGCGCGGTGTAGACCTCGCCGCCGGGCATGGGCACCGGGGCCCCGCCGAATTTCTCCAGGATCTTGCTGACGGCGCCGGTCGGCGCGCGCATCTTGACGCCCTGCAGATCGGCCGTCCCCCGGATCGGCTTCTTGCTGGGGATCGATTCCATGCCGTGCCAGACGAGGCCGACATGGTAGGTGCCGTGCTCGGCGTAGAGTTCGCGGGCGAGCTCCTTGCCGCCGCCATATTCATACCAGGCCTGCATCTGGTCGGGCCGCTCATAGGCGCCGGCCAGGTCGCCCAGCATGACGAAGGCGACGTCCTTCTGCGCGACATAGCCGCCGCCGCCGTTCTGCCCGTCCAGGATTCCGTTCTGCACCGCGTCATAGAGCTCCATGGCGCCGACGACGGAGCCGCCGGCCAGCGGCTCGATCTCCATCCGGCCGCCGCTCATGGCGCCGACATTGGCGCAGAAATCCTGGAAAATCTTCATGTTGATCGAGCCCGCGGCCCACAGCGTCTGGAACCGCCAGGACGCCGTTTCGGCCGCGCGCACAGGCCGCGCCGCCATGCTGAGGGCCAGGGGCGCCGCGGCGCCCGCGGCCAGGAATCCGCGGCGCGTGGCGGTGGTCTTGTCACCGGACATGGTCTCTCTCCTCCCAGGTCGTGCAGGGTTCGTCTTGTCGGTATTGGCGCGCCGGCGCGGCGTTGGCGCTCGACGGCGCGAAAGCTTAGGAGCCTTCGGCGCGCGCGCGCATCCCCCAAATGAGGGATGCCCCAAAGGGGAGGCCGGGGCGCATTCGTTGCGCGTCGCGCGGGAATGGCGCACTGTTGCGTGCTGCGCGTCGCAGCGGCTGCTCAGGGAGAGGAGCCATCGAACAGCCATCGACCATCCCGCTCGATCGCCTGATCGAACGCATCTACGACGCAGGCGTCGTGGAGGAGGCCTGGGCGGACGTGATGCCGGCGGTGGTGCGCCATTGCGGCGCGCGCAGCGCGGTCGTGCTGATCAACGACGACGCCACGGGCCGTCTGACCTTCGCCGACGAAGTCGGGCTCGCCGCCGACTATCGCCGCGCCTATCTGGCGGACCTGCGGCGGGACGACCTGCGACTGGACGATCTGGTGCGCCATCCGGTCGGGACCGTGCGCACCGACACCATGATCCCGCGCTACGCCGCCTATCGCAAAAGCCGCGCCTATCGGGAACTCTACCGCAAGCTCGGCACCGAGCACGCCTTGGGCGCCTTCCTGTACCGCGACAGCGGGCGGACGGTGGGGCTGCGCGTCTTCCGGTCCAGCCGCGACGGCCCCTTCGGCGCCGACGACGTCGAGCGCTATCAGGCCCTCCTGCCGCATCTGGCGCGGGCTTTCCGGCTGCGTGCGCTCAATCGGGCGCACCACCGCGCAGCGGCGCGTCCGCAGCAAGCGCTCGATCTGCTGGCCTGGCCGGTCTTCCTGATCGAGCCGCACAGCCCGGCGCGCGCCTTGAACCGGGCGGCGCAGGCGCTCGCGGACGCGCGCGGCGCGGCCCTGTCGTCCGCGCTGTCCCAGGCGGCCGCGCGCGCCGTCGCCACCTGGCGCGAAGACGGCCAAACGGCCTTCGTCCGTCTGGCGCCGGACCCGGCGGCGGATGGAGTCGGCGGGGTGTTGAGTCTGGAATTGATCGCGCCCGCGGCGGACGATCCGGACGCCGCGCCGACCGCCGTCGCCGTGCTGGCGCGGCCGGCCGACGCGGACGCGCGATCGGCCGACGCGCTCGCCGCCCTATTCCATTTGACGCCGGCCGAACGATCGCTCGCCGCGGCGCTTTCCGCGGGCTGTCGGCTGTCGACGGCGGCCGAGCAGTTGTCGATCACCTACGAGACCGCGCGCAGCCATCTGCGCAGCATCTTCGCCAAGACCGGCGTCGACCGTCAGACCGATCTCGTGCGGCTCGCCCTGGCGCAACCGACCATCGGCGGCCGGCGCGCCGTGGCGCCGCGGCGCCTGCCGGACCCGTCGGGCTAGGCGAAATCCGACCTGGCCTCTCGACGCGGCGGCCTCTGGCTCTGGCGGGCCGCGCCGGCCCGTGCTAGCGGCTGCAGGATGAGCCAGAACGCCGCCTCCGCCGCCTTCCGTCCCCGCGCCGAACTGCCGGCCGTGATCGCCACGGTGTGCGGCTTCGCCTTCTCCGCCGGGCTGCTCTATCCGACCATCGCGCTGATGCTGGAGCGCCGCGGCGTGTCGGAGGACATGATCGGCCTCAACACCGCGATGGTCGGGCTCGGCGTCATCGTCAGCGCCTTCTTCCTGCCCAGGCTGACGGAGCGCTTCGGCGGATGGGCCATGCTGTTCGTCGGCGCCGTCGGCGCGATCCTGGTGCTGGGGGCGATGAGCCTCGGCTACGACTATTGGCGCTGGCTGGCGCTGCGTTTCCTCTTGGGCGTCTTCATCAACGGGCTCTACGTGATCGGCGAGGCCTGGGTCAACGCCATCGCCGGAGACGAGAAGCGCGGCCGCACCATCGCGCTCTACACCACCGTGATGGGCGCCGCCTTCGCCGCCGGCCCGGCCCTGGCCCCCGTCGTGGGGACCGAGGACATGACCGCCTTCTATCTGGTAATGGCGGTCGTCGCGGCGTCGGTCGCGCCGATGCTCGGCTTCCGCCGGATCGACCCGCTGCGCGGGCAAACCGGCCTGGGCAAGCCGAGCGAGGCGCGCTTCGGGCCGATCTGGCGCGGCGGCGCGGTGATGCTGGGCGCGGTCTTCGCCTTCGGCCTGCTGGACGGGACCACGCTGGGTCTGACGCCGATCTGGGCCCTGGGGCTGGGCCTGGAAGGCGACGCGGCCGCGCTGCCGCTGATCGCGCTGGTGGTCGGCGCGGTCGGCTTCCAGTATCCGGTCGGCTGGCTGGCCGATCGCTTCGGGCCGCGTCAGGTGCTGCCGGCCTGCGCGGCCGTGTGCGCCGGCGGCGGCTTGCTGCTGCCGCTGCTGCCGGTCGCCGGAATCCTCTTCTACGCGACCCTGGCGGTCTGGGGCGGCGCCAGTTTCGCGCTCTTCACCGTCAGCCTGATGCTGATCGGCCGCCGCTTCCAGGGCCCGGCGCTCTCGGCCGCGAGCGCGCTTCTGACCATGATGTGGGGGCTCGGCGCCGTGATCGGCCCCTGGGGCGTCGGCGTCGCGATGCGCGCCGCCGGGCCGCACGCCATGCCGCTGACGCTCGCCCTGGTCTGCCTCGTCCTGTTCGCCGCGACCCTCGCCTTCCGCGGCCTGTTGCCGACCAAGGCGGAGGCGCGCGCGACGGCCCGGTCGAGCGATCAGTAGCCCCGCGTTGGGTCGACGATGTTGGCGAGCGCCGCACCCGCGCGGCGGCGATCCAGATTGTCGCAGAAGGCCTCGGCCATGCGACGGAACCAGTCGTCGACCAGATCGGCGATGTGCGGCGTGATCACCACAGTGTCGAAATCCCAGAGCGGCGACGCCGCCGGCAGCGGCTCGGTTTCGAAGACGTCGAGGACGGCGCTCCCCAACCGTCCCGCCTCAAGCGCGCGGATCAGCGCCGCCTCGTCCACCACGGGTCCGCGCGCGGCGTTCAGGAAGTGCGCGCCCGGCTTCATGGCCGCGAAGACGGCGTCGCCGACAAGGCCCTCGCTCTGCGGCGTCAGCGCCGCATGGACGGCGACGAAGTCGCAGCCGGCGACGGCGTCGGCCGCCCGGTCGGCCCCGAAGACCTGCGCGACATGCTCGGTCGGCTGCGGATTGGCGCGCACGCCGACCACCTCCATCCCCAACTCGGCGGCGCGCCGCGCGACTTCGCGCCCGACGCGCCCCAGCCCGACGACGCACAGGCGCTTGCCCGCGATCGGCGTCCAGGTTCGCTCCGCCCAGCGCCGCGCGCGCTGATCCGCGCCATAGGCCGGGAAGCCGATATTCATCATCAGGAGGGAGGCGACGACGTATTCGCCCAGGAAGTCCGCGTTGACGCCCGAGGCGTTGGTGACCGTCTTTACGGCCGGGTCCCAGGGCAAGAGATGCTCCACCCCCGCCCCGCCGTTCGAAAACCAGGCGACGCTCTCGAAATCGAGCGCCTGTTTCAGCGCCTGCTTCGTGATCGCGCCCGACGGCGTCCCGAAGGCGACGGTTGGCCGGAAGTCGGCCAGGGCTGCGGGCAGATCCTCCGCCCGCTCGACATAGCGGGTGGGCAGATCGGGCGTCCGCGCGTCGAACAGATCGCGCAAGGCCGCCGCCTCGGGGTAGAGGATCAGAAGGCGATCCCCCGCGTCCGGCGTTTCCGGCGCGGCCGTCACCGCGTCATCCGGCGGTACTTGATGCGGTGGGGCTGGTCGGCCTCGGCGCCGAGGCGGCGGTGGCGGTCGGCCTCGTAGTCCTCGTAGTTGCCTTCGAACCAGACCACCTGGCTGTCGCCCTCATAGGCCAGGATGTGGGTCGCCAGCCGGTCCAGGAACCAGCGATCGTGGCTGATCACCACCGCGCAGCCGGGGAAGGTGGTCAGCGAGTCCTCCAGCGCGCGCAGGGTGTCGACGTCGAGATCGTTGGTCGGCTCGTCGAGCAGCAGCACGTTGGCGCCGGATTTCAGCATCTTGGCGAGATGGACGCGGTTGCGCTCGCCGCCGGAGAGCTGGCCGACCTTCTTCTGCTGGTCGCCGCCCTTGAAGTTGAAGGAGCCGACATAGGCGCGGCTCTGCACCTTGCGTTTGCCCAGTTCCAGGACGTCGGCGCCCTCGGAGATCTCCTCCCAGACCGTGTGGTCGGCGGCGAGCGCGTCGCGCGACTGGTCGACATAGCCCAGCTTCACGGTCTCGCCGATGCGCATGGTTCCCTGATCCGGCTGCTCCTGTCCCGTGATCAGGCGGAACAGCGTCGTCTTGCCCGCGCCGTTCGGGCCGATCACGCCGACGATGCCGCCCGGCGGGAGCTTGAAGCTCAGATTCTCGAACAGCAGCTTGTCCTCATAGGCCTTGGAGACCCCCTCGGCCTCGATCACCAGATCCCCGAGGCGCGGGCCCGGCGGGATGACGATCTGGGCGGTCTGGTTGGCCTGCTCGGCCTCCTGCGCCTCCTGGACCAGCTTCTCGTAGGACTGGATGCGCGCCTTGGACTTGGTCTGGCGGGCGCGGGCCGAGGCGCTGACCCATTCGCGCTCGGCGGAGATCGTGCGCAGGCGCGCCTCCTGCTCGCGGCCTTCCTGGCGCAGACGCTTCTCCTTCTGCTCCAGCCAGCTCGAGTAATTGCCCTCGTAGGGAATGCCGCGGCCGCGGTCGAGCTCCAGAATCCAGCCGGTGACGTTGTCCAGGAAGTAACGGTCGTGGGTGACCATCACGACGGTGCCGGGATAGTCCGCCAGGAAGCGCTGCAGCCAGGCGACGCTTTCGGCGTCCAGATGGTTGGTCGGCTCGTCGAGCAGCAGCATGTCCGGCTTCGACAGCAAGAGCCGGCACAGCGCGACGCGCCGCCGCTCGCCGCCCGACAGGTTGGTCACCGCCCAGTCGCCCGGCGGGCAGCGCAGCGCGTCCATCGCGACCTCGACCTGCCCTTCCAGGTCCCAGGCGTCGGCGGCGTCGATCTTTTCCTGCAGCTCCGACTGCTCGCCGATGAGGGTCATCATCTCCTCGTCGTCGGTGACCTCGCCCAGCTTCATCGAGACCTCGTTGAAGCGGTCGACCAGCGCCTTCAATTCGGCCATGCCCTCCATCGCGTTCTCCGCGACGGTCTTGGCCTCGTCCAGATGCGGCTCCTGCTCCAGATAGCCGACCTTGATCCCATCGGCGGCCCAGGCCTCGCCGGTGTATTCCGTATCCCGCCCCGCCATGATGCGCAGCAGGGTCGACTTGCCGGCGCCGTTGTAGCCGAGCACACCGATCTTGGCGCCGGGCAGGAACTGAAGCGTGATCTCCTTCAGCACTTCCTTGCCGCCGGGATAGGTCTTGGACAGCTTGTGCATGCCGAAGACGTACTGCTGGGCCATGGGGCTCTTCCTCTCGAACGGGGCTTTGTCGCCGGATATCGACGCTCAAAAACGCGCGCGCCGGATGTCGGCGCGCAGCGCCTTCTTACTATCGAAGGGGCTCAAGCCGCTCAAGCCGGCAGTTCGGCGGCCGCGCGGCGCCGCGCTCCGGGCGCGCACGCCCGCTGGGCGCGCTCTTGCCCGAAAATGCGCCTGACGTATAGTGCCCGCCTGGATCAGGGGATCGAACGGACGGGGACCATGGCGGCGGAGGGGCGACCGGATATCGAGGGGGTGATCTCCGACAAAACGATCGCGAGGACCCGCGATACGGCCGCGCTGTTGAGCCCCCAGGCCCGAGAGACCATAACCGGGGCCGCCAGCTATTTCGTGCGCCTGGCGGAGGCGAGGCGCACACCCGACGACCTGCGCCGCCTGCAGAACCGGCCGTCGCTTCGCAGCCACGCGATGGTCACGCTCACACCGCCGGGCGGGGGCGTGGCCTGGCCGGTCCTGGCGCATCCGATGGCCAAGATCTGCACGGTCGTCCTTTTTACCGGCGTCCTCATCCGGGCCGGCCAGGTCCTGCGCCCGCAGAACCAATGGCCCGGCGGCGCGGCGGATCGGCCGTACCTCGAAGGCGCGTTCCAAGGCTTGCCGGTCCGACGGGACACGCTGCGCCTGTTCATGCTGCGCGTTCACAGCACCACGCCCGGCGCCCTTGAAACGCCGTATGACTGGCGGGACTGGGTGCTGGCGACGGTCGCCGCCGTCGGACCCGACGACTTGAAGGACGCCTTGCTGTGACGCGCCGATATCTTGCCGGTGCGCGCCCTACTATTGAAAAAGCCGAAAACATGCTAACGTGACGACCATGAAGCGCAGCGAGAAATACACCGGCGCCGCCGCCGTTCGCGCCCTGGCCAAGGCCGGGTTGCCGGTCGATCGGGTGGAGGAGCGCGTTCGCGCGGCGCTCGACGGCGAGACGTCCTTTCAGGAGGCGTTCGACATTCCCGCCTGGCCGAATGGCGAGGCCGACGCCATCGGCGGGGCCGACGCCATCAGGGAGGCCGCGGACGCGCCGGATGAGGCCGCCGAGGCGGGCGCCGTCGCCGATGGGCCGGCCGAAACGGAAGCGAGCTACTGACGCGGGGCCGATCGGCCGCCCCCGCCCGGTTCCACGCCAGGTTCCATGCCCGGTTCCATGCCCGGTTGAGGTCTCAGCGATCCGGAGCGGGGTAGATTCAGCGCGCATCATGACCGTCGGCCAGGGAGCACGGCGCCTATGGAGGCTTGCGATCTCGCGGTAGCGCCCTACCAGGGCTACGCCAACGCCTTGGGCGTTCTCCTGTCCCTGGCCGCCGTCGTGATTTCGGCGGCGCCGATCTATCAGGCCCATCGCACCTTCAGGGAGCGCGCGCGTCTCCTGGACCGCACCATCCAGGATATCCAGTCGGGGGCGATCGAGTCCGTCGACGCCTATCACACCATGCCGACAAAGCCGTCGACCGAGAGTCCGGCCAGCGACGCCGAACGGGCGGCGTTGGAGGAAGCGCGGGCGACCGACCCCGACTACACGCTTCAGAGGCTCCGGATCGAGCGTCTCGGAACCTGGGACGTCTTTCGGATGATGCGCTCGATCCTCGACGCGGTGGAGAGCAGCTTCTCGCGGCCCCGCTGGTTTACCGGCGCGTGCCTCGCCTTGGCGCTCGGGTATGTCGGGGTCCTGGCGGTGGCGCTGTTTCCAACCTGGGCGCTGGGCTGGGCGGTCTGCTGACCGGTGCGCGGAATCGGTCGCCGGGCTTGATTTTGCCGGCCGGCGACCCGATTCTATCTGCATGATTGATGAGAGCAACAACACGCAAGGCCATGCGGGCCGCGGGAACGGCGACGGGGCGGACGGCCAGCCGCCGGTGGTCGGCGCCTCGGAGACGGAGCGCGAGACCCCGATGCTGGTTCAGGCCAAGTTCCCCATCGGCCTTCCGGTGCGGCACCGCCGCTTCGGCTTCCACGGCGTGATCTTCGACGTGGATCCGGAGTTCGACAACAGCGAGGAATGGTATCAATCCATCCCGGAAGAGGTGCGCCCGCGCAAGGACCAGCCCTTCTACCACCTCCTGGCGGTCAATCCGCAGGACCAGTCGCCTTACGTCGCCTACGTCTCCGAACAGAATCTGGAGGCCAGCCCGGAGGATGAGGGGCCCTTCCATCCGGCGGTCGCGGACCTGTTCGACGGCATGGCCGAAGGACGCTTCGTCCCGCGCCATCCCTACAACTGATCGGGCCGGCGGCCGCAGCGCGCCCACACCCTTCGAGACGGGCGCTCACGCGCCCTCCTCAGGGTGAGGCCCGCAAGCGACAAAGTCCGACAGACGGCCCTCATCCTGAGGAGCGGCCGGCAGGCCGCGTCTCGACGGACGGAAGCCTGCTCGCCGCACCGGACAGTCCCCTCCCCGAAACGAGGCCCGGAGCCTTGCATTCCCGCAGGAAGCCCGCATCCTGAAGAGCCGCCGTCAGGCGGCGTCTCGAAGGGTGCGGCCTTGCCCGGACGCCGGCCGGCGCGATGGAAATCGACCGACCGGGCCGGGATAGGCCTATGGAAGGACCTGGCAGATGCTGACCCGCGCGCCGGACTATCGCACCCTCTATGACGGGTTCCGCTGGCCGATCCCGGATCGCTACAACATCGGCGTCGACTGCTCGGACAAGCATCCGCCGGACCGGTTGGCCTTGATCTATCGCGCCGCGGACGGCTGCGTGACGCGCTTCACCTTCGGGGATCTCTCCCGACAGTCCAATCGGCTCGCCAACCTTTTGACCGCGAGCGGGCTCGCGCGCGGCGACCGGGTCGGCGTGCTGCTGCCGCAGGCGCCGGAGACGGCGTTCGCGCACTTGGCGGCCTTCAAGGCCGGTCTGGTCTCCGTCCCGCTTTTCACGCTGTTCGGGGAGGAGGCGCTGGAATACCGCCTCAAGGCCTGCGGCGCGAAAGCGCTGGTGACCGACGCGGCCAGCCTGCCCAAGATCGCCGAGATCCGGGACCGGCTGCCGGAGCTGGCGTTGGTGCTGTGCATCGACGGTCCGGCCGAGGGGGCGGAGGACCTGCACGCCCTGATGGACCGAGCCTCCGACGCGTTCGCGCCCGTCGATACGGGGCTCGACGACCCGGCGCTGATCATCTTCACCTCCGGCACCACGGGGCCGCCGAAGGGGGCGCTGCACGGGCATCGGGTGCTGCTCGGCCATCTGCCCGGGGTGGAACTGCCGCAGGAGTTCTTTCCGGAGCCCGGCGACCTGTTCTGGACGCCGGCGGACTGGGCCTGGATCGGCGGGCTGATCGACGTGCTGCTGCCGAGCCTGCATCACGGTGTCCCCGTCCTTGCCTACCGGATGGGCAAGTTCGACCCCGAGGACGCCTTCCGCATCCTGGCGGATTTCGAGGTGCGCAACGCCTTCATGCCGCCGACCGCGCTGAAGCTGATGCGGCAGGTCGAGGGTCCGGCGCGCTTCCGCGTCCGGATGCGCTCCATCGGCAGCGGCGGCGAGACGCTGGGGGAGGAGCTGCTCGCCTGGGGGCGCGAGACCTTCGGGCTGACGCTGAACGAATTCTACGGCCAGACCGAATGCAATCTGGTGCTCTCCAACTGCGCCAGCCTGTTCGAGGTCCGGCCCGGCTCGATGGGCCGCGCCGTTCCCGGCCACCGGGTCGGGATCGTCGACGCCGAGGGCCGCGAGCTACCCGATGGCGAGGTCGGCGCGATCGCGGTCAAGCGCCCCGACCCGGTGATGTTCCTGGGCTATTGGGAGAACGAGGCGGCGACGCGCGCGAAGTTCGCGGGCGACTGGCTCCTGACCGGCGACACGGGCCGACGGGACGAAGACGGTTACTTCTGGTATGTCGGCCGCGACGACGACGTGATCACGACGGCCGGCTACCGCGTCGGCCCGGGGGAGATCGAGGATTGCCTGACGGGGCACCCGGCCGTCCAGCTCGCCGCCGTCGTCGGCGTCCCCGACCCGCTGCGCACCCAGACGATCAAGGCCTTCATCGTCCCGGCGGCCGGCCACGAGCCAAGCGACGCGCTGGCCGAGACGATCAAGAGTCACGTGAAAACAAAGCTCGCCGCCCACGAATACCCGCGGATCGTGGAATTCGTCGACAGCCTGCCCATGACCGCCACCGGCAAGATCATGCGCAAGGCGCTGCGGGAGCGGGGCTGACGACCGGGCGGCGCGCCCAACCTGCGAACCGCCTGACCTGCGAACCGGAGGAACCGCTTCAGGTCACGCGTCGGGTTTGGCGGGCGGGTTTGCGGTCGTGACCGACGCGCCGGCGACGATCTGCGGGCGTTGGCCGTTGCCGGGCTTGGCGAGCGGGCGCTGCGGGGCGCGCGGCGGCGGCTCCTTGGGCGCCTCCACCGCCGGACGCTTCTCCAGCTTCTGCTCCGCCTTCGCGCCGGGTTTGGTCTCAGACGCCGCGTCGCCGTCAGCGGACGCGCGGCTGTAGCGGCCCTCGATCCTGGCGCCGGCGGCGACCTCCAACACCTCGTGCGCGACGTCGCCGACGACGACCGCGCTGGCCGCGAGCGTCACCTGGGTGGCGCGGATGTCGCCGCGCACCGTTCCCTCGACGCTGACTTCCTGCGCGGAGACGCGCCCGACCAGTTCGCCGGACCGGCCGATCACCAGCGCCCGACAGCGCACATTGCCTTCAAGGCGCCCGTCGAGCCGCACGTCGCCCTCGCCGTCCAATTCGCCGACCACGGTGAGGCCTTCCGCGATCTCGGAGGTCTTGCGCGCGGGCTCGGCCGACATGGGGGCCGGCGGCGGCGCGGTCTCGGGCTTTTTCGATCCGAACATGGGTGCTCTTTCCTGCCAGGCCCGACGACGGGCGTCCCTGCGCGGCGACGCCCGCGCGAGCGCCCCCCTCGTGATCGGTGGCGGTCATGGTACGTCAGGCGCGCGCGAGCGGCAATGAAGAGCGTGTGACATTTCGCGGTCCGCCGCACAAAACGTGCGCGCGGTGGGCCGTCACTCCGCGGCTTCGGCCGCTTCGGCGCCGCCGGCGGCCAGGAACCGCTCGGCCTCCAGCGCGGCCATGCAGCCCATCCCGGCCGCGGTGACGGCCTGGCGATAGACGTGATCGCTGACGTCGCCGGCGGCGTAGACGCCGGGCACGTCGGTCGCGGTGGAATCCGCCGCCGTCAGGATGTAGCCGTTGGCGTCCATCTCCAGCTTGCCCTTGAAGATCCCGGTCGCCGGGTCGTGGCCAATGGCGATGAAGACGCCGTCGGCGGCGATTTCCGAGGTCTCGCCGGTCTTCACGCTCTTCAGCCGCACGCCGGAGACGCCGGGCGGGTCGCCGTCGGCCAGGATTTCCTCGACCGTGCTGTCCCACACCACCTCGATCTTGGGGTGGGCGAAGAGGCGCTCCTGCAGGATCTTCTCCGCGCGCAGGGCGTCGCGCCGGTGGATCAGGGTGACCTTGCTGGCGTGGTTGGTGAGGTAGAGCGCCTCCTCGACCGCCGTGTTGCCGCCGCCGACGACGGCGACCCGCTTCTCCCGGAAGAAGAAGCCGTCGCAGGTGGCGCAGGCGGAGACGCCGGCGCCCTGCAGGCGCTGCTCGCTCTCCAACCCCAGCCAGCGCGCCTGCGCGCCGGTGGCGATGATGACCGACTCCGCGGTGTAGACGGTCCCGCTGTCGCCGGTGCAGCGGAAGGGGCGGACCGTGAAATCGACCTCGGTGATCAGATCGTAGCGGATGTCGGTCCCGACCTTCTCCGCCTGCTTCTGCATCTGCTCCATCAGCCAGGGGCCCTGGATCACGTCCTCGTAGCCCGGATAGTTCTCGACGTCCGTCGTGATCATGAGCTGGCCGCCCGGCTGCAGGCCGGCGACGAGGCGCGGGGCCAGACTGGCGCGCGCCGCGTAGATCGCGGCCGTGTAGCCGGCTGGGCCGGCGCCGATGATCAGGACCTTGCTGTGCAGTTCGTCGGCCATCGAGAAACTCTCCCGGGATGGAGCGTGATGTCGGAGCGGGCGGCGCCAGGGAAGCCCCCACCATAGCCGCGACCGCGCGCCGCGCAAGACCGCGCGCCGGCCCTCATGCGCCGCCGCGCGCCAGCAGCAGGAAATCGTGCGCGGGCGCGCCGTCGGCCGCCGGGCGCGCCTCGCGCCGGACCGTGCGCCAGGCCGCGCGATCGAAGGGCGGGAACAGGGTGTCGCCGTCCGGCTCGGCGTGCACCTGCGTCAGATAGAGCCGCGTCGCGCGGCCAAGCGTCGCAGCGAAGATCTCCGCCCCGCCGATGACGCTGATCTCCGGGTCGTCCAGGCCGCTCAGGCTAGCGAGTGCTTCGGCCCGGGCGAGCGCCGCGTCGAGGTCGGTGAAGACCTCCGCCCCGTCCGCCTGATAATCGGCCTGCCGCGTGACGACGATGTTCGGCCGGCCCGGCAGCGGTCGCTTCGGCAAGGAGTCCCAGGTCTTGCGGCCCATGACCAGGGGCTTGCCCATCGTGACGCGCTTGAAATGCTTCAGATCGTCGGGCAGGCGCCATGGCAGATCGCCGGCGGCGCCGATGACGCCGTTGTCCGCGACCGCCACCACCAGTGCGATCGGATGCGCGAGCCGTTGCCCCATCGCGTTCACACCGCCACCGGGGCCTTGATGTGCGGGTGCGGGTCGTAGCCCTCCAGCGTGAAGTCCCCGTAGCGGAAGGCGAACAGATCGGTGACCGCGGGGTTGAGACGCATCGTCGGCAGCGGGCGCGGCGCGCGGGCGAGCTGCAGTTCGGCCTGCTCCAGATGGTTCAGGTAGAGATGCGCGTCGCCCAGCGTGTGGATGAAATGTCCGGGCTTCAGGCCCGTCACCTGCGCCGTCATCATCGTCAGCAACGCGTAGGAGGCGATGTTGAACGGCACGCCCAGGAAGATGTCGGCGGAGCGCTGATAGAGCTGGCAGCTCAATCGCCCGTCCGCGACATGGAACTGGAACAGGCAGTGGCAGGGCGGCAGCGCCATCGCGTCCACCTCCGCCGGGTTCCAGGCGCTCACGACGTGGCGCCGGCTGTCGGGATTGCGGCGGATCTGCTCGACGACCTGCGATATCTGGTCGATGCGCCGGCCGTCCGGCGCGGGCCAACTGCGCCATTGCGAGCCGTAGACGGGGCCGAGATCGCCGTTCTCGTCGGCCCAATCGTCCCAGATGCTGACGCCGTTGTCCTTGAGGTACTTGATGTTGGTGTCGCCGGCGAGGAACCAAAGCAGCTCGTGGATGATGGAGCGCAGATGCAGCTTCTTGGTCGTGACGAGCGGAAAGCCGTCCGCCAGATCGAAGCGCATCTGCCAGCCGAAGACCGAGCGCACGCCCGTCCCCGTCCGGTCGCCCTTCTCGACGCCGTGGTCCTTCACATGGGCGAGCAGGTCGAGATATTGCCGCATGAGGCCCGTCATAGTGCGAGTCCGCATCCGGCGCAATGAGGCGCCGTGACGGCGGACGCTGCGATCGGGCGTCGGCCTCGTCCTTCGAGACGGGCGCTGGCGCGCCCTCCTCGGGATGAGGCCTACTTGCCTTGGGTCAGCCTTCAAGCCCTCGTCCTGAGGAGGCGCGAACGCGCCGTCTCGAAGGGCGAGGGCGACGCCGGCCGCTGCGCGCAGTCGCCGGGCCCTCCACCGCTTCTTTTCCCTTCAAATCTCCCCTTCGAACGCCTATATCTCCTCTGTCGGGCAACCGACTATGGCGCTAGACGGCGCCGCGGAATAAGCGCAGCGGACCCGGGGGCAGTACCCGGCGCCTCCACCAATTCCGCCGTTCGGCCGGCCCGCAGGGGTCGCCGGCGGCTCTTCGGGGGCGAACCAGGATCGACGCGCGTGGTAAAGGCGGTGTTGGCGCTCGGTATGGCACCACCGTTATCGGGCCATTCGCTTAAATGCGAACGACAACGATGAGATGGTCGCCGTCGCCGCGTAAGCGGTCAAAGCGACATTGACTCGCAATCCCCGGTCGGTTCATCGCCGGCCGGGTGGGGCCGGGCGCCGCCTAGCAACAGAAGGCGCCCACTTTCTCCCCGCCGACCCGGCGTCCACGACCACTTCCCTCGGGCATATCCCTTCCCGCCATGCGGTTGCTTTTCCCCGGGCGATTTGTTTCGCTGACCCGACGTTGGGGGGCTGCCCCGGCCCCGGCGCGCTTTGCTCTGGAGCGCCGGGGGGATTGCGACTAGGCTTACGGGCGCCGCGCCGGATGGCGGGCCTCAAGGCGGGACCGGATGGACGGGATGAGCGAAGATCTGCTCGGCTATAACGAAATGGTGGAGACCGCGATGCGCTCGGTCGTCCGCCAGGCGTTGGAGCGCGCCGCCAAAGGCGGCCTTCCGGGCAACCATCATTTCTACATCACCTTCCGCACCGAGCATCCGGACGTGCTGATCCCCGATCGGCTGCGCGAGCAGTACCCGGAGGAGATGACCATCGTCCTGCAGCATCAGTTCTGGGGCCTGATCGCGGACGACGAAGGCTTCGACGTGGAGCTCAGCTTCAACAAGATTCACGAGCATCTGCGCATCCCCTACGACAGCCTGATCACCTTCGCCGATCCGTCGGTCAATTTCGGCCTGCAGTTTCATGTCGAGATGGAGGACGCGCCGAGCCGCGAATCCCCGCCCGCCGCCTCGGACGAGAAGGGCCCGGACATGAGCGCCGACGCCGGAGCGGGCGACGACGAGACGGCCGACGCCGCCGAGCCGGCCAAGGAAGGCGAAGGCGACAACGTCGTCACGCTCGACGCGTTCCGGAAGAAGTAGCCGGCGGCGCCGGCGGGCGCGACGCGGGCCCGCCCACGGCCCTTCGACGGGAGTAACGGTTGTTGCTCCCCTGACGGTCGTCCCGGACGGCCGCAAGGCCGAGCGGGAACCCAGGAGCGGCGAGCGCCGATGGGAGCGACCCGCCCTGGCTCCCGGCTCTCCGCTCCGCTCCGGTCGGGATATCCGAAAGAACGGGGACATCGTCTCTCATGCTCCGGCCGCCGGCGGTCGCTGGGCCGACGGCGACGCCCGGCCCCGCTCCGAGCCGGAGCGCCGCCTTGCGATTCCGCCCCGCTTCGCGGATAACCGGGGCGCAGTCCAGCAGTCCAGACCGTCCGCGCCAGGAGGCCCCAGCGATGCCCGATTCCGCGCCCCCGCCCGCCCATATGGAGATGTTCCCGCTCGGCCCAGACGAGACGCCCTATCGAAAGCTCGACGGCGATTTCACGACGGCCGCGGAATTCGACGGCGAAGAGATCCTGAAGGTCGAGCCCGAGGCGCTGCGGCTCTTGTCGGAGGAAGCGTTCCGCGACATCAACCATCTGCTGCGCCCGGGCCATCTGAAGCAGCTCGCGGCGATCCTGGAGGACCCGGAGGCCTCTCCCAACGACCGGTTCGTCGCCTTCGATCTCCTGAAGAACGCCAACATCGCCGCTGGCGGCGTGCTGCCGATGTGCCAGGACACCGGCACGGCGATCATCATGGGCAAGAAGGGCCGGCGCGTCTGGACCGACGGGACGGACGCCGCCGCGCTGGGCCAGGGCGTGTTCGACGCCTATGATCGGAACAATCTGCGCTACAGCCAGGTCTCGCCCGTCTCGATGTTCGAGGAGGTGAACACCAAGACCAACCTGCCGGCGCAGATCGACCTCTACGCCCAGGGCGCCGGCCAGGACGAGGCCGCCTACAAGTTCCTGTTCGTCGCCAAGGGCGGCGGCTCCGCCAACAAGACCTTCCTGCATCAGGCGACGCCCTCGCTGGTGGATCGCGAGCGCATGCTGGCCTTCCTCAATGAGAAGATCCGCACGTTGGGCACCGCCGCCTGTCCGCCCTATCACCTGGCGGTGGTGATCGGCGGAACCTCGGCGGAGCTGAACCTGAAGACGGTGAAGCTCGCCTCCTGCCGCTATCTCGACGGGCTGCCGACCGAGGGCGGCGCCGCCGGCCAGGCCTTCCGCGACCTGGAGATGGAGGCCGCGGTGCACGAGATGACCCGGAATATGGGCATCGGCGCGCAGTTCGGCGGCAAGTATTTCTGCCACGACGTGCGCGTGATCCGTCTGCCGCGGCACGGGGCCTCCCTACCGATCGGGATCGGCGTCTCCTGCTCCGCCGACCGGCAGGCGCTGGGCAAGATCACCCGGGACGGGGTCTTCCTTGAGGCGCTTGAGCGCGATCCGGCCGCCTATCTGCCGGACGTCGACGCGGGCGAGTTCGAGGGCCAGGTGGTCGAGATCGACCTGACCCAGCCGATGGCGAAGCAGCTGGAGACGCTGTCGAAGCACCCGATCAAGACGCGCCTCAGCCTGACCGGCCCGATCATCGTGGCCCGCGATTCGGCGCACCGGAAGCTGCGCGAGCGGCTGGCCCGCGGCGAGGACCTGCCGCAGTATTTCAAGGATCATCCGATCTATTACGCCGGGCCGGCCAAGACGCCGGCAGGCTACGCCTCCGGCTCCTTCGGGCCGACGACGGCGGGCCGGATGGACGGCTTCGTCGACGAGTTCCAGGCCGCCGGCGGCTCCATGATCATGCTGGCCAAGGGGAACCGCAGCCCGGCCGTGACCAAGGCCTGCGCCAAGCATGGCGGCTTCTATCTGGGTTCGATCGGCGGGCCGGCGGCCCGCCTCGCCCAGGACTGCATCAAGAAGGTGGAGTGCCTGGAATACCCCGAACTCGGCATGGAGGCGATCTGGAAGATCGAGGTCGAGAACTTCCCCGCCTTCATCGTGGTCGACGACAAGGGGAACGATTTCTTCAAGGAATTGAAAATCTAGCCGGGTAGGATGCGGATCCTCAAAGGAGACCCAACATGGACGCCGAGAACCCCAGCATCCTGAACCACGTCTCGCTCGGCGCCAGCGATCTGGCCCGGTCCGCCGCCTTCTACGACGCCGTGATGGCGACAATCGGCGCGACGCGCGTGTTCGAGCACGGCGATCAGGCCATCGCCTATGGGCGCATGTTCCCGGAATTCTGGATCGGCGCCCCCTATGACGGCGGCCCGGTGGAGACCGCAAACGGCGTGCATGTCGCCTTTTTCGCCCGGTCCAAGGCGGAAGTCGACGCCTTCTACGAGGCGGCGCTGGCTGCGGGCGCCGCGGGCGACGGCCCGCCGGGCCCTCGTCCGGAGTATGGGGCGCCCTACTACGGGTGCTTCGTGCGCGACCCGGACGGCCACAAGATCGAGGCGACCTATTGGGACATGGCGCTTCAGGACGCCGGGTGAGCGTCGACGCCGGCTACCTCGCTTTCGTCCGCGATCTGTACGATCAGGCGGGGTTGGGCTCCGTTACGACGCGCCGCATGTTCGGCGGCGCGGGCGTCTTCCGAGACGGCGTCATGGTCGCGTTGATCGCGGACGAGACCCTCTATCTCAAGACCGACGCACAGACCCGCCCGCGCTTCGAGGCGGCGGGCCTGCCGCCCTTCACCTATCAACGCGCCGGCAAGCCGGCCGTGGTGATGTCCTATGCGCTGTGCCCGGATGAGGCGCTGGAGGACCCCGACGCCTTCGCCGATTGGGCGGGCGAGGCGATGGCGGCGGCCCGGCGCGCCAAGGCGTCACGCTAGAGCCTGATGATATCATACAGACCCACCTGAGACGCCGCTTTCGGTTTCCTGGCTAGGAGCGGCGCGCGCGGCGATGCGCGACATCGCAAGCGCGACGCGACGACGACCAGGGAGCCGAAAGCGGCGCCTTCGGTCGGTTTTCCGGGCCTCCGAACCGCGTCGAGGCCGCTTGACGATGCACCACATCGCCTGCACGACCTCTCCTAGCCGGAAACCCGGAAAACCGATCTCAGGTGGGTCCGGATGATATCATCAGGCTCTAGTATGAGACCCGATAGCGCGCGACCGCCGCCTCGTCCCAGGCGATCCCGGACCCGGGCGCCTCCGAGGCCGCAGCAGCCCCGTCGCGGATCGATAGGCCCTCTGCCAGGACCGGCTCCGCCCAATCGACATATTCCAGCCGGTGCGCCGTCGGCGTCGCGGCCAGGAGATGGGCGGAAATCTCCGGGAACAGATGGCTGGAAACCGGCAGGTTCGCCGCCTCCGCCAACGCCGCCGCGCGCAGCCAGCCGGTGACGCCGTAGATCTTCATGACGTCCGGCATCAGGTGGTCGCACGCCCCGGCGTCGATGGCGCGCGCGACGTCATGCGGCCCCCAGCAGTTCTCGCCAAGCTGGATCGGCGTGCGCGTGCGGCGGCGAATCTCGGCCATGCCGGCGTAATCGTCCGCGCGCACGGGCTCCTCGACCCAGGCGAGGCCGCGGCCTGCGGCGCTCTCCGGCGTCGCCTCGAAGGCGGCGATCCGGCGCACGGCCTCCGCGACCGACAGCGCCTGATTGTAGTCGACGGGCAGTTCGGCGTCGCCGACCGCCTCACGCACCGCGCGCACGGCGGCCAGATCCTCCGCCGCCGTCGGGTAGCCGAGGCGTAGCTTGACCGCCCGGAACCCCCGACCCGCACCGTCCAGCAGGGCGCGCGCCTCGTCCGCCAGACGCTCCGGGCCGCTCAGCCCCAAGCCGTTCGAATTGTAGGCCGGGATCGGACGCGGCGCCGCCCCCAACAGCCGGGCGAGCGGCAGGCCCGCCGCCTTGGCCGCGGCGTCCCACAGCGCCATGTCGATCCCTGCGAGCGCCATCCCCGCGATCCCCTGCGCGCCCAGCAGGCGGAGCTTGCTCTGCAGCAGCCTTTCGAGTCGGAAGGGCTCGGCCGGCTCTCCCGCGATCACCTCGCCGAAGGCGTCCAGCATGCGGCAGACCGGCGCGAGCGCCGGCGGCGTGTAGCAATAGAGATACGCGACGCCCGAGACGCCGTCGCTGCGTTCGAGATCGATCAGCGCCAGCGGCGCCGCCTCGACCGTCCCCCCGCCCGTTACCAGGGGGCGGGCGAAGGGCGTCATAACGGCGCGCGCCTCAAGGCGTCGGATCACGGCGGGGCGCATGCGGGCGGTCGGCCTCTCCTGCTGACGGCGCAACGATACCAACCGCCCGATCTCACGACCAGCCGACGCTACCCATCGTCGACGGGCAGAATGGATTCGATCGTATGGTGCGCCCGGACGCCGTCCTCGGACAGCGGGAGCTCGAGATAGCGCACGCGTTTGAACTCCCGCCCCTTCACATTCAGCGGCCCGTCCAGGTAGGAGATGTAGAGGTTGCGGCAGATGAACTCGCTGAAGGCGTCGATCTCGGAATCGCGCAGATAGTACTCGTTGAAATCCGCGCGGGTGAGCCCGGTCATCGTCCGGCCGAGGAGCGCGTCCTGTTGGGTTCCCGAAAGCCGCGTGGTGTAGTCGAACGGATCGTAGCGCACGTCGTAGACGCTGAACAATCCGTGCCACCCGACGAAATCGTAGAAATCGAAGTCCGACCAGGCGGGAACCCGGCGATCTCCCCGTTTGCTTTGCCAGACCTGGATCAGGCCCTCGAACTCCGGGATCGAGGCGGGGTCGACATCCGGCTCCAGGTACCGGTAGGTCCATCTGTCGGTTTGAAGCCAAACAGTCATGCCGGCCGCTCAGTCCCCCGCTGTTCAATCCGCCTTCGATGCGTAGCAGAATAGGGAACGCGGACTCGCAGGCCAGCAGAAAATCCCCTCGGCCGCACCGGAGGACGCGCCGGCCGACGGCGCCCGCCCCTGCGGAGCGGTGGCGGCAGGCCGTCGGCGGCCCCATATCAATCGGCGAAGCCGCGTCGTCCGCACGATGAGAGCCGAGAGGAAACTCAAGGCGATCCCATGACCGACACCCGCATCGAATCCGACAGCCTCGGCGAGATCGAGGTTCCGGCCGATCGCTACTGGGGCGCCCAGACCGAGCGGTCGCGCCGCAACTTCCGGATCGGCGCGGAGCGGATGCCGACCGCGCTGATCCACGCCTTCGCGATCCAGAAGAAGGCCTGCGCGCGCGCCAACAAGGCGTTGGGCGACCTGCCGGCGGAGATCGCGGACGCCATCGCCGCGGTCGCCGACGAGATCGCGTCCGGCGCCCTCGACGATCACTTCCCGCTGGTCGTGTGGCAGACAGGCTCAGGCACCCAGACCAACATGAACCTGAACGAGGTGATCGCGAACCGCGCTTCCGTCCGGCTGGGCGGGCGGATGGGCGAGAAGGCGCCGGTTCATCCGAACGATCATGTCAATCGCGGCCAGTCCTCCAACGATTCCATGCCGACGGCGATGTCGATCGCGGTCGCGCAGGAGGCGACGAAGCGCCTGCTGCCGGCGCTCGACCGGCTGGCTAAGAGCCTGGAGACCAAGCAGGCCGCCTTCGCCGAGGTCGTGAAGATCGGCCGCACCCACACCCAGGACGCCACGCCGCTGACGCTGGGACAGGAGTTCTCCGGCTACGCGCAGCAGGTGCGCAACGCGATCGCGCGGATCGAGGCGGCGCTTCCCCGCGTCATGGAGCTGGCGCAGGGCGGCACCGCGGTCGGCACCGGCCTGAACGCGCGCGCCGGGTTCGACCGGCGCGTGGCGGAGGAGGTGTCGGCGATCACCGGCCTGCCCTTCACCCCGGCGCCCAACAAGTTCGAAGCGCTGGCCGCGCACGACGCGATGATCGAGATGTCCGGCGCGCTCAACGTCCTGGCAGCAAGCTGCATGAAGATCGCCAACGACATCCGCTTCCTGGGCTCCGGCCCGCGCTCCGGTCTGGGGGAGTTGATCCTGCCGGCGAACGAGCCCGGCTCGTCCATCATGCCGGGCAAGGTCAATCCCACCCAGGCGGAGGCGCTGACCCAGGTCGCCGCGCAGGTGATGGGGAACCACGTCGCGGTGACGGTCGCGGGCTCAAACGGGCATTTCGAGCTGAACGTCTTCAAGCCCGTGATCGTCTACAACGTTCTGCAGTCGATCCGCCTGCTGGCGGACGGGGCGGAGAGCTTCGCCGAGCGCTGCGTCGACGGGATCGAGGCGAATGAGGCGCGCATCGCCGAGTTGATGCGCCAGTCGCTGATGCTGGCGACCGCGCTCAACCCCCATATCGGCTACGATGCGGCCGCGAAAATCGCCAAGCACGCGCACGCCGAGGGGACGACGCTCAAGCAAGCCGCCGTCGCCCTCGGGCTCGTCAGCGAAGAGGACTTCGATCGCTGGGTCGACCCCAAGCGGATGATCGGACCGAGCGACTGAACCGCCCGGCGCGCTCGGGCCGCCGGATCAGCCGCCCATCGCCTCTTCGCGCAGTTCCTCGACGGCGGTCATGACCGCCTCGATCAGATCGTCCGGCAGCCCCATCTGCGCGAGCACGTCGGACAGCACGGCCGCCGCCGCGATCACATGGCCGTGGTCGAAGCCGTGCGCGGTCTCGAGCGACTTCACCGCCTTCTTGATCGTGCGGGCGTCGTAACTCTGCGGCCCGCCCAGCGCTTGCGCCAGAAGCGCCTTCGCAACCGGCCCGGAGGCCGAGGCGTCGCCGATCACCGGCGCGAGCTGTTCGTGCGCGCCCGCCTTCTCGAGGAACAGCTCGACGGCGCCGTCGATCGCCGCCTCGCCGCCCATGCGCTCGAACAGCGCGGGCTCGGCCGCCTGCTTGGGCGTTCCGGATTTGGCGGCGGGTTTCGCAGACGCGGCCGCGTGGCCGTCCTCGTCGTCGGAATCGTTCGCCGGCGCGCTCTTGTGGGCCGCGCCTTCGGCTTGGGCGGACTTGGCGCGCCCGTCCTTCCGGCGGCCAAGCGCGAGGCGCTGGCGCGTGCGGGTCGGCATGGCCGAGATGAACTCGTCGTCGAGCACCTTCTCGACGTCGAGCACGGCCAGAAGCTGGCCCTCCAGCCGGAACACCCCGGTGCAGAGCCGCCGCATGCGCTGATCGAGCGTCACCGGCGGCTTGTCGAACGCCGCGCGCGGCAGCGAGCGCACATCGCCGATCGAATCGACCAGCAAGGTGAAGAGGTCGCCCTTGTGCTCCACGGTGACGGACATCAGCCGCTCCGCGTCGTCCACCGTGGGCGCGCCCAGGCATTCGCGCAAATCGATCACCGTCACAATGCGCCCGCGTAGGTTCAGAACGCCGGCGATCGCCGACGGCGCCAGCGGCACCGGCGTGATCTGCTGCGGCTCCACGATGTCCTGAACCCGCAGGATCGGGATTCCGAACATCTGACCGTCCACCATCATGGTGACGAGCTGCTCCTCGTCTCCCGCGGTCAACTCGTTGCGCTCCGCCACCGCCAGTTCGGCCATGGTCCCGTCCCTCCATCTCGTCCGTTACGGCGGCCCCGCCCTCGCGGAAGCCCGCCGGCGCGTCATGCGTTGCGCCGGTTACGGGGCGACGATAAACAGAGGAAGGTTAACATCCTATTGACGCACCGCGCGCCGTGCGCGCCGTGTTCCCTCCGACGCCGGCAGGATCGATCGTGCGCGACGCTCCCTCCCAGCCCCTGTCCTTCCTGAACACGGGCCCGAAAGACGCGCCTTGGCGCCTGTGCCTGGCGCATGGGGCCGGCGCGCCGATGGATTCCGACTTCATGGAGGGGATCGCCGCCCGGCTCGCCGAGCGCGGCGTCGCGACCGCCCGGTTCGAATTCCCCTACATGGCCCTGCGCCGTCTCGACGGACGCAGGCGCCCGCCGGACCGGGAGCCGAAGCTCCTGGCGGCTTGGCGCGCCGCCGTCGCCGAGCTGCGCGGGTGCGCGCCGGCGGGTCAGCGCCTGGCGATCGGCGGCAAGAGCATGGGCGGACGCATGGCGAGCCTCGTCGCCGACGCCCTGCATGTCGATGCGCTGATCTGCCTCGGCTATCCCTTCCACCCGCCGGGCAAGCCGGACCGGCTGCGGACCGGGCGTTTGGAGACGCTGCAAACCCCCGCGCTGATCCGCCAGGGGGAGCGCGATCCATTCGGCCGGCGCGAAGAAGTCGAAACCTACCGCTTGGCCCCGACCGTCACGGTGAGCTGGAGTCCCGACGGCGATCACGACTTGAAACCGCGGAAGAGATCGGGCCTCGATCACGCCGAGACGCTCGACGCGGCGGCGCAGACCGTAGCCGAATACCTCTTCGGGTTGCCGGAGCGCCCTTGAATAGCGTCTCGGTAATCATTCATTAAGGACCATCGCCCATAGTGACGGACGCGTCGCGGACCTATAGGTAAATGACCGAAGAGATCCGCACGGTCAGATGACGGGTGCGCGCCGCCGCCTCAGCGGCGACGCGTCGCGGACCCGGAGCGAAGGACGTTGCAGGCGATGACCAAACATCACCCCACCGCTGTCGTTCCGGTCGAGCATGAAAGCGCGAGTATGATCGATCTGCCGAACGAAGCCGCCGAAATCAAGAAGCGCTCCGTCGTGATCGCCGGGCATCGAACCAGCATCTCCCTCGAGAACGCCTTCTGGGAGGCGCTGCGCGATCTGGCGAGCGCCCGGAATCTGTCGGTGAACCAACTCGTCACTGAAATCGACCGAAATCGACAGGGCAATCTCTCAAGCGCGATCCGCACCCACGTGCTGCTGGCCAGCCGGAGCGCCTGAGCGACCGCCGAGCGGTCTCAGCGGCCCGAGATCCAGCCGCCGCCCGTGCGCACGTCGGGCCGCTCGATCGGCCCCCGCGCCTCCACCTCCAGATACGCAGCGCTTTCGCCGTCCGCGCGGACGGCGAAGTCCGCCGTCAGCCGTTCCGCCGCAAAATCGGCCTCCACGCCGCCGGTCGCCCGCGCGCCCTCGCCGCGAATGACGATGTCCGAGAGCGTCAGCCGGCCGCCGCTAAAGCGGGCCCGCCCGCTCAGGTCCCCGCCCTCGGCGCCGAAATGCTCCGCCAGACGGGCGGCCAGGCGGTCGATCTGGCGGACGCCGGAGCCGCCCGAGGCCGCGTCGGGCCGCACGCCGAGCCGCACGGCGCCGGTCAGCCGGCCCTCGGCATCGATCGCCTGCACAGGCGCGCGCGCCCCCGACGCGCCGAGCCCCGATGCGTCCAGCGTCAGGCGACCCATGAGCGCCGCCTCGCCGCCGACCGTCAACAAGGGGCCGAGCGACCCGATAGTCCTGTCGAGCGAGAGCCCGTCGAGGGTTCCGTCGAGCGTCAACGCAGCCCGGCCGCCGCCCAGGGTGGCGGTCCCCGCGCCGCGGAAAACGCCGCCGGCGACGGCGGCCGCCGCGGATTGGATGTCGATCGTTTGCGGCGACGCATCGCCCGTCGGAATCAGGGCGGCGAGTTGCAGACCCGACGCCTCCAGTCCGTCGAACGCCGCGTCGCCCTGAGATATCTGAAGCAGAAGCCCTCCCGACGCGCCGGCCGTGAGAACGCCGCCGAGCGACAGGCGCTCGTCCGGCGCGTCGGCGAGCGCATCCGGTCCAGCGCCGAGATCCGCCCGGAAGCCTAGTCCGGCGGCGTTGCCGTCGACCGTTGCGCGCAGCACGGCCTGTTCCAGCCCGCGCGCGCGTCGCATCAGATCGGGGTCGGCGCCGAGCGCCGCCGCCGCATCGCCCAGGGACGGCGCCTCGAGCCGCAGCGCGAGACGCCAATCGACCCGCGGCTCGTCGATCGGAAACCTAAGGCCCGCGCGCAGGGAGGCGGCGGCGCTGCGATCGATGGAGAGCGTCGCCCGGCGCTCCCCGGCGCGCGCGCCGAGCGTGAGACGCACCCCCTCATAGGCGCGGCCTTCGTGGATCACCCGGCCGAAATCCAGATCCAGATCGAGCGCCGCGGCGGCCAGCGCCGCGGCCCAGTCGCTCGCCGCCTCGAGCCGCCGGGACACGGGATTGGCGGGCGCCGCCCCGGTCGCCGCCCCTGCGGCGGGCGCGCCGGCGTCGACGCCGGCGGGACGGTCGCCCGGGGCGTCGACGGGCCGACTCGGGTCGCCGACGCCCGTCGGATCGATCAGAGCCGGCCCCCGATAGGCGTCGATGTTGAGCGTATCCGCATCCAGATCGACCGAGAGCGCGGCCGCCCCAGACTCCAGCGACAGATCGGCCGAGCCGGCGAGCGTCGCCGCATCAATCGTGGCGAGCAGATCGCCCAGCCGAAGCCCTGTGCGGTCCAGCACCGCCGAGCCCGACAGCCGCATGGAGCGCAGACGGTCGCCGGGCAAACGCGTGAGCCAGGGGGCGTCCGCCAGCCCGGCCCAGTCCAGGAGACGTCGCGCGTCATCCGACTGCAGCGCCAGTTCGCCCTCGAAACGGGGATCGTCCGGCGCGGTGGCCACGAACCCGAAAAGTGAGACGTCAGAGCCCCCGGGCAGCAGCGCCGCCGCACGCTCGATCAGCAACTCGCCGCGATCGGCCGAGGCGCGCAGGCTGGCCTGCCGCACGACCCCGCCCGGCACACGCAGCGTATCGGCGGAGAGGTCGACCGACGCGCTCAGCCCCTCGAAGGCCCGCGCCGCCGACGCCGTCGCCGCCACCCGCCGCATCAACGCGCGGTGGAGACGCTCCGCGTTGCGCGAGAGGGCGGGCGCGAAACTCTTCGGATCGGCGAGCGTAAGGGCGTCCAGCGCGTCGGCGCCGTCATCCAGCACCGCCGCGTCCATCGACGCCCCCGCCCCGGTGCGCGCGTCGTCGGAGGCGTCCAGGACGTCCCCGCCGCTGCGCACAGCATCCGGCGGCGGGGCGCCCCGGGTGAGGTCGAGAGACGCGAGCGAGAGCCGCATCGAAAGCCGCGGGCGTCCCGCAAGCGCGAGCGACAGGCCGCCCGTGCCGCGCAGGTCGTCGGTCGCCGCCGTCGCCGAATCGAGCGTGATCCGCTTCTCGCGCCGATCGGCCGCAAACCGGCCCTCGAGCGTCAATGCGCCCGGCGCATAGCTCTCCGCCGCCGCCAGCGCCTCCTCAGGCAACCAAGGCAGGCGGGTCAAGCGCTCCGCCGTGAGGCGAAGGTCGCCGGCGAGCCGGCCGGGCGTCGCCGCGTCACCGGCTCCGCTGAAGGTCAGGCGGACGGACGGCGTTCCGTCGCCGCCGCGACTGTCCGCGGTTTCGATCTCCATGGCCAGCCGCAGGCTGTCCTGGCGCGGTTGCAACCGGAAGCCGCCGGAAAGTCGCCGCCCCGCAAGCGTCGCGACGCCGTCGAACGCCGCCTCCGCGATGCGCCCTTGGGCGCCCGGTCGGAGCTGAAGCGCGCCCGCCACGGCGTCGAGCCGGATTTCGATCCCCTCGACCGGGGCGCCGCGAACCACGCCGTCCTCGATCTCGAAGGGGATGACCGGCCGCTCGCTCCTACCGCCGAGGAAGCCGCCGTCTGCGGGCGCCCCGGAGGCCGCCGCCGCCGCGGGCGCCGCGGCGGCGAGCAGCCGATTGATATGGGCCACGGGCTCGACCAGGCTGACCCGCTGCAGGACGACGGCGCCCTTGATCAACTCGCGCAGGTCGAGCGCCGCGCGCGCCCACCGGATCTCGGCCGCCGGATCCTGCGGATCGCCGAGGGCGACCCGGCTCGCGGTCAGACGCGGCGTCGGCAGCAGATCGACCGCGAGATTTCCGCGGATCGTGACGGGCAGCCCGAGCCAGGCGCTCGTTTGCGCTTCGATCTCGCCGCGCCACGCGTTCCAATCGACGAAACGCGGCGCGAGCGCAAGCGCCGCGACCAACAGGAGCAGCGCCAGACCGCCCGCCCAATAGAGCCGTTTCATCCGGCCTCCCGCATGGGGCCGCCCCCCTTTCATATCGTCCCTGAGGCGCGCTAAGCTTAGTCAGCGTCGGCGCGCGATCAACCGCCCCGGCGGACGGAGCGCGACATGGCCGACATCGTCAATCTGAAGCGGACGCGCAAGCAGCGCGTCCGCGCGCGAAAGGAGGCCGAGGCGGCCGCCAACCGGCGCCAATTCGGCCGTCCGAAGGCCGAGCGTCTGGAGACGGAGCGCGAACGCGAGCGTGCAGAGCGCGCACAGGACGGCGCGCGGCTCGACCGCTCGGACGACGCCGATCCGCCGGGGGCGTAGCCTGCGCCACGGACGTCCGCGCGCGGCTCAGCGACCCGCCGCCTCGAACAGCCAGTCCCGGAACAGCCGGATCTTCCGCTGTGCGAGCCCGTCCGGCAGCGTAATGAACCAGTAGCTCGCCTCCGCCTCCAACTCGGTGTCGAACGGCTTCACCAGCGCGCCGCTCGCCAGCGCGTCGCCGACAAGGACCGAGCGGCCCAACATCACGCCGCGCTCCGCGATCGCCGCCTGGACCAGAAAGGCGCTGTTCGTGAAGCCCGGCCCGCGCGTCCCATCGACGCCCGTTACGCCATAGCGGCGCAGCCAGGTCGGCCAGGAATAGCTCGACCGCGCGCCGGCGCTGGCGTCCTGCAGCAGGGTTACGTTGGCCAGATCCTCAAGCCGGGTCAGACGCTCCGCCAAGGCCGGCGCGCACACCGGCGTCACCGTCTCGCCCATCAGCCACTCTGCGTGCAGGTCGGGATAGGGACCGGGGCCGTAGCGCACGCCGGCGTCCACCCCGTCGGCCGCCAGGTCCGTGAGGCGGTCCGAAGTGGAGAGCCGGATATCGATGTCAGGCGCATAGGCTTCGAACTCCGCCAGCCGCGGCGCCAACCAGAGCGCGCCGAACGAGCCGAGCGCCGTGATCGTCAGCGTGCGGTCGTCGAGACCGCTCGAGGCCGCCCGCGTCGCCTCCGCCACCGCGTCCAAGGCGTCGGTCAGCGCCGGCAGGTAGCGCCGGCCAGCCGCGCTCAGCCGAAGACCGCGCGCTTGCCGGTGGAACAGCGTCTGGCCGACGAACTGTTCGAGCGCCTTCACCTGCTGGCTGACGGCGGAGGCCGTCACCGCCAATTCGTCCGCGGCGAGCGCGAAACTCTCATGCCGCGCGGCGGCTTCGAAAGCGCGCACGGCGTTCAGGGGCGGAAGGCGACGACGCATATCTTAGGCCAAGTTTCTCTAATTCTTCACGTCAGATATTCGCGTTTGTTCCGAAGCGGGTCAAGTCATAGGTTTTCATCGTGACCTCAGGAAAAGCGGCGCACTCAGTGGACCGCCGGAGCGTCAGAGAGGAGCCGAACCATGTTGTCCGCAGAAAAGAATTGCTTCGCCCAACCCGTCCTCCGCCCCAGCGCGCGGCGCCCCGGTCTGTTCGGCCTGCTGCGGGCCTGGCAGGCGCGTGTCGAGGAGCGCGCCCAGCTTCGCGCCATGCCCGAGTTCCTGCTCAAGGACATGGGCGTGAGCCACGAGAGCGCGCAACGCGAGGCCGCGAAACCGTTCTGGCTGGCCTGAGAGGGACACAGTCGTCCGCGGCGCGCCGGGCCGATCTGCGCGGACCGCCCGGCCGCCCGTAGGGCGACGCCCCCGAAGCCCCGTCCCTCGCCCCATCAGACCAGCCGGAACGCGAACGGCCGGTCGGCGATTACCCCCGCCGACCGGCCGTTCTATTCCTACGACGCGCAGACGGGCCGCCTCAAAGGCTGACGATCTTGCCCGGATTGAGCAGGTTGTGCGGGTCCATCGCCTGCTTCAGCGTGCGCATGACGGCCACCGCTTCGCCATGCTCGTGGCTGAGGAAGCCCATCTTGCCGGCGCCGATCCCGTGTTCCCCGGTGCAGGTCCCGCCATAGGCGATCGCCCGGTGGTTCATCCGCTCGACCAGATCCTTGGCCCGCGCCTTCTCCGCCGGATCGTCCGGATCGAACAGCAGCACCAGATGGTAGTTGCCGTCGCCGACATGGCCGACGATCGGGGCGACGAGGCCGCTCTCCTCGATGTCACGCTTGGTGTCGAGGATGCAGTCCGCAAGCCTTGAGATCGGCACGCAGACGTCCGTCGCCATGCCCTTCTTGCCGGGCGCCAGCGCCATCGCCGCGTAATAGGCGTCGTGCCGCGCCTGCCAGAGCTTGTTGCGGTCCTCCTGCAGCGTCGACCAGGCGAAGGCGCTGCCGCCGAAGTCGTCGGAGATGGCGCGCACCTGCTCGGCCTGTTCCTCGACCGAGGCTTGGCTGCCGTGGAACTCGAAGAACAGCGTCGGCTTCGCCTCGAAGCCGTCGAGATCCGAATACTCGACGCAGGCGCCCATCTGCACCTCGTCCAGAAGCTCGATCCGCGCGACAGGAATCCCCGACTGGATGGTCAGGATCACCGTATTCACCGCGCTTTCCAGGTCCGGATACTGGCAGACCGCGCTGGAGACGGCCTCCGGGATGCCGTAGAGCTTGAGCTGCACTTCCGTGATCACGCCCAGCGTCCCCTCAGAGCCGACGAAGAGGCGCGTCAGATCGTAGCCGGCGGCCGATTTCTTCGCGCGCCCGCCCGTGCGGATGACGCGCCCGTCCGCCAGCACGACGGTCAGCCCCATGACGTTCTCGCGCATGGTGCCGTAGCGCACGGCGTTGGTGCCGCTCGCCCGGGTCGCCGCCATGCCGCCGATCGAGGCGTCGGCGCCGGGATCGATCGGGAAGAACAGGCCGGTGTCGCGCAGATGCTCGTTCAACGCCTTGCGGGTAACGCCGGCCTGGACGCGGCAGTCGAGATCCTCGGCGTTGACCTCCAGGACGGCCCGCATGCCGCTGACGTCGATCGACACTCCGCCGGAGAGCGCCGCCACGTGCCCTTCCAGCGACGTGCCGGTCCCGAAGGGAATCACGGGAACCCGGTGCTCGGCGCATACGCGCACGATCTCCGCCACCTCCTCCGTCGTCTCCGCGAAGACGACCAGATCGGGGGCGGCGGTCGGGAACCAGCCTTCGCCCCGGCCATGCTGCTCGCGCACCGCCTCGGCGGTCGAGGCGCGCTCCCCGAAGCGCTGCTTCAGGATGGCGACGGCCTGATCGACCGTCGGCTTGTCCGGGGCGGGGAGCGTTTCGGCGGCGTCTGCGGTCATGGCGATCTCTCGTTGGGTGCTTGGCGGCCAAAAAGCTCCGAAGGGGCCTATTTGGTCTTACCAGTTTCGGACTATAACACCAACCGATCGGCCGGCCCAGCGGGGCCCGCCCAATCCGGACGGCCGCACGCCCTTCATGCAATCTTCAGAAGTTTCGGATAGAAGGGCGACGTCATCCATCGGAGTCTCGGTTTTTCGTTCCCCATGGCGCGCCCGGCAGAGAAGAAAGCGACCTTCGGCGGCCTCAGCCGACTGATGCGCTATCGCCTGATGATCCCGATCCACCGCAACCGGCAGGACCCGCGGCCGGCGGCGCGCGGCGTGGCGGTCGGCCTGTTCTTCGCGCTGATGCCGACGGTGGGAGTCCAGTTGGCGCTGCTCGGCCTGTTCTGGGCGGGCATGCGGTGGCTCCGGCCGCAATGGCGCTTCAACATCATCGTCGCCGGGGCCTGGATCTGGGTCACCAACATCCTGACCATCCCGTTCGTCTACTATGTTTTCCTGGTCACCGGACGGCTGATCCTCGGCGCGGAAGATCCGTTCGGCGGTTTCGACCACTTCGTCGCCCATATCCGTGAGATCCTCGCGGGCGACGCCGGCTTCTTCGAGTCGCTCTACGTCTACACCGTCGGGATTTTTCAGGAATGGGGGGAGCCGCTGTTCATCGGCTGCATCCCCTGGGCGGTCGGCGGCGCCTGGCTCGGCTATGTCTGGGCGCTGAAGCTGCTGGAGAAGCTGCACGCCCGCCACCGCCGCAAGCTGAAGGAGCGCTTCGCCCGTCAGCTCCGGACGGCCGGCGCCGACCCCTCAGACGGCGGTTCTTCCGGCTGACCAGGGGCGGGGCTGGGGGCAGGGGCGGGCGCGTCGGGACCGTCGGCCGCCGCATGGTCCAAATCCTCCTCGCTGCGCGGATCAAGGACGAAAACCTGCGGCGTGGTCTGCTCCACCGGCACGAAGGCGGCTTGGTCCGCCGCCGGGACCGGCGGGCGCCGGGTCATGCGGAACAGGCCGTAGAGCGCGAGCGCGAGAAGCGCCGCCGCGGTCAAGAGAAAGAGGCTCGCGGGTCCGTAGCGCGGCAACAACTCGCCCGCCGCCAGCGGCCCCGCCACGGCGCCGATGGCGTAGGCGGCGAGCAGCGCGGCGCCCGCTTCCACAAAGTCCCCGGCGGCCAAATGGTCGTTCATATGCGCGACGCACAAGGAATAAAGCGGCATCGCGAGCCCGCCGAAGAGACCGACCGCCGAGAGGAGCAGCCATCCCGTCGCGCCCGCCTGCAGCGCCGCCGCCAGGGCCGCGCTCGCCAGCGCCGCCGCCGCGGCGGTCGCGGTCAGAACGCGCCGTCGGTCGAAGAAATCCGACAGTCGTCCGATCGGAAACTGCAACACGGCGCCGCCGACCACGGCGCTCGCCATGAAGGCGGCCACATCGGTCGTCCCAAGGCCGGCGTCGACCGCCACCCGCGCGCCCAACCCCCAGAACGCGCCCAGCGTAACGCCGACGATCACGCACCCCGCCATGCCGAGCGGCGAGGCCCGAAAGAAGTGGATCAGCCGCACCCGGCTGGAGGCGACCGGCCCGGGCTGGACGCCGCGAGTCAGTCCCACGGGCACGAGACTGAGCGCGATCAGTACGGTGACGATGGAGAACAGCTCGAACCCCGCCGGGTCGGCCAGCGGCAACAGAAATTGCGCCGCCGTCACGGCCCCGAGATCGACGATCCGGTAGATCGACAGCACGCGCCCGCGATTGTCGTTGGTGGAGAGTTCGTTGATCCAGCTTTCGATGACGACGTAGAGGCCGGCGAAGCAGAGGCCAGCCACCGCCCGGAAGGCGACCCAGGCCCAGGGGTCCACCGCCAGCGCATGTCCCGTCGCCGCGGCGGCCGCGGTCGCGGCCAGCACCGCGAAGGAGCGGATGTGGCCGACGCGCCTCACCAAGGGCGCCGCCGCAAGACAGCCCAACCCGAAACAGGCGAAATAGGCCGCCGCGATAAGACCCAGCTCGCCGGCGCTGAACCCTTCGATCGCCGCGCGCACCGCGATCAGCGTCGGCATCAGGCCCGCGCCCAGCGACAGGATCGCAAGCGACAGGAACAGCGCCCCGAAACTGACGAAAACCGTGATCAACAGAGAGCCCCTTCGCCGCATCTCACCGCGCCGACCCGCCCAAACCGAATCGTCTAAGGAAACGGGCTCTGCGACTGTAGCAGCTTGTTTTCCTTTGACGAGTCAGAGGCGCGCCGGCATGCCGCCGACGGCCAGCCGGTCGTCCGCACGCGGCGCGCGGATTGGCGCCATGTCGATCGGTCCGGCGCGGCGTGTCGCGCTCGGCGAGCGCTGACGCGCCCCCTTACGCGGCCGCGTGATCCGCCGCGATCGCCTTGATGCGGTCCACCATGGCGACGAACCCGTTGCGGCGGTTGGGCGAGAGGTGGCTGGCGAGGCCCAGTTCGCCAAGCGCGGCGACCGCATCGGTCTCCAGAATCTCTTTCGGCGTGCGGTCGTTGTAGAGCTCCATCAGCACAGCGATCAGGCCCTTGACGATGAAAGCGTCGCTGTCGGCGCGGAAATGCAGGCGCGTCTCGCCGCCGCCGTTCGAGGGCGCCGCCGCGTCATAGGCCAGCCAGACCTGGGACATGCAGCCTTTGACTTTGGCCTCCTCGGTCTTCTCGGCCTCCGGCATGGGCTCCAGCTTCTTGCCGAGATCGATGACATAGGCGTAGCGGTCCTCCCAATCGTCCAGCAGGGAGAAATTCTCCACCAGTTCCTCGACCGTCATCGCCATGCTGACATCCCTTCCGCACCCGCCGGCTTTGCACCTTCGCGTCTTCGCGACCGATATAGTCAGGCGGGACGCTCGGGGAAACCCTCCGTCGCGGGGTCGTGCAGGCGATAGCCCTCCGCCCCGGCAGCCGCGCCCGCTCCCCACCAGACGTAGAGCGCCAGCAGCGGGTCGGGGCGGGTCTCGATCGCGTGCGCCTCGTCGGCCGCATGGCGGCGGATCGCGCCCGGCGGATCGGGCCTAGCCGCCCAGTCTCCGGACCGTCCCCACCAAGCGATCCCGCCGAGCGTGACGTACAATTCCTCCGCCGCATGGGCGTGCCAGGGATAGAGGGTGCGCGGCCCCTGCAGATGCAGCCCCAGGCGCAGGCGGTCGCTGGGGACCGGGGCGGCGGGGCCGACGATCTCCGCCCAGGCGACGCGGCCCGCGACCCGCCAGCCAAGCGCCGCCGCCTCCGGCCGGCGCCAGATGAGGCGGCCGCGCAGCGCCGCGACCGCGCCCACGAGATCGGCCGTCGCCGCCGCGCCGCGGGCCAGCGCCGGGTCGAGAAAGGCGACCGCCGGCTCCTTGCGCGCAGACAGTGTGCGCAAACGCGCGCGGCTCAACCCCTCGATCTCGTCGGCGACCGTCAGGCCCGCACGGCCGGCGCGCTCGCGCAGGAAGGCGGCGGCGATGTCCAGCAGCGGCTGATGCGGGTCCGACCGGTCCGGCCGCGCGATGCGGCGGCTTGTAGAGCCGGCTTTCATGCGGGCGCGTCGCCCGCGGCCGGCGGCCAGACCTGCGGCAGCATCGGGCAGTCCAGAGGCGCGTCCGGCGCCTGCCCCTGGTCCATCAGATAGTCCGCCGTCTCCGCCGTCCAGGGGCCGCGCGGCCGGAAGCGCACGTCCTGGTCGCCGTAGCGCAGGGAGAGCCTGCGGATCGTCCGCGGCAAGGGCCGCCGGCCGGCGCTGGCGCCGTGCACCGCGCGCAGGTCGAAGACCAGGCAATCGCCGGGCGCCATGTCCCAGGAAAGCCGTCGGTCGTCGAAGCGCGGATCGTCGAAGTCGGGCGCTTCGGCGTAGTCGGGGCCGACGCCCTCGAACGGCTGATCCAGCTTGAAGTTCTTCGGTTGGAACAGCGGGAAATCCCGGTGCGAGCCGCGGATGAAGGTCAGCCCCTCTTCCGGCGAGGCGGCCTCAAGCGGGATCCAGACCGCCGCCATGCGCCCGCCGTCGAAATCGAAATAGGGCTCGTCATGGTGCCAGGGCGCGCCGTTGCGCGCGCCCGCTTCGCGCAGGAACCAATTGTCCATCAGAAGGGTGACCCGCTCCGCCCGCAGCAGGTCGGCGACGAGCGCGGGGACCGGGCCGGTGCGTGCGACCTCGGCGATCTCCGGATTGTCCGGCCACATCCAGTAGCTGAAGAGGTAGCGCGCGGGCGAGCCGTCGGGCGTCTGGTCACGGAAGAAGCGACCCGGCGCCGCGCGATCGCGCGCGATACCGGCCGCAATGAGATCCAGCCAGCGCGGCCCGATCACGCCGCGCAGGCGCACCACGCCGTCCAGGTCCAATCGCTCGCGGGTCGCCTCGTCGATCACGGTCATGGGCGCGACGTCAGATCCTCTTCAAGCCGTTTCAAGCCGCCGCCTTCGGCCAGAGCACGGGAAACCAATCCTCGCGCAGCCGCTCGCCGGCGCGCATGCCGTGACCGGGGAACGGCGGCGAGGTGCGGCCCGGCCGTTCGGCGTAGCGCACGTCGTCGCCGACCCAGCGCATCGAGAAGGCGCGGCGGCGGTTGGCGGACAGGTTGCCCGGCGCGCCGTGCGCAGTGCGGAAATCGAACAGGATGGCGTCGCCCGGCGCGAGCGCCCAGGACAGCAGATCGAAGGGCTCGCGCTCCGGATCGGGAACCGGCCGATAGAGGGCGGGATCGGCGTAGAAATCGCTGTCGTCGAGCCAGCGCACCGGCGTCACCATCTTCTCCCAGCGGTGGGAGCCCCTGATGAACTGCGGGCAGGTTTCCTCGGCGACCGGATCGACGGGGATCCAGAAACTCACCGTCTGGCGCCCCTCGACGAAGTAATAGGGGATATCCTGATGCCAGGGGGTGGGCTTGGCGGTGCCCGGCTCCTTCACCAGCACATGGTCGTGGAAGAACTGCGCGCTGCGGCTTTGCATCACGGCCGCCGCGATCTCGGCCGCGGGACTTTCCTCGACCAGCTCGACGAACTCCGGGATGCGCCGCCAATTGCAGTAATCGTCGAAGAAGCGCCCGGGTTCGCCCGGCTTCAGGTTTTCGGCCGCATAGGGGCCAGGCTCCGCCATGTTGCGGGCGACGCCGGCCGCGATGGTCTCCACATAGGGCGCGAACACCCCGCGCAACAGCACGGCCCCATCGCGCGCGTAGGCTTCGATCAGCGCGTCGTCGATCAGCGCGTCGTCGATCATGGGGCGGATGCTAGGCCGGCTGCGCGCGGGCGGCAAGCGCGGTCGGCAAGCGCGGTCGGCGCCCCTACTCCGCGCCCAGCACCTCGCGGGCGATCTCGAAGCGCTCCACCGCCTCGCCGGAGGCGATCAGCGGCTTTTCCGGACCGGTCCTGCTGTAGTCGTAGACTTGGCTTACCAGGACGAAACCGATCTCCCGCGGCGCGGCGTCGCGCGCGAAAGGCAGCATCAGGCGCCGCGTGTCCAGGGTCCGCCCGCGGTCCCACTGAAAGCGGCTGTGGGAGAAGACGCAGCGCTGCGTTTCGATCGTCTGGTCGAACAGGCTGCGGATGAAATCGTGATACTCGCCGCTCATGATGTCGCGGAGGCGTTGGCCCGTGTAGTCGTAGCCCCAGGCCTCCACCATGTCGGTGCCGACGACGCGGAAGGTGAGGTCCGGCCCGGTCACCTCGGCCAGCACGAGCGTCGACAGGGCCTTGGGCGCATCCAGCGGATCGAAGGCCGAGCGCGGCGGCGCCCCGCCCTCCAACGGTCGGAGGTCGCCCCACAGTCGATAGAGCTCCGCCTGTCGCGGGTCGAGCATGCCCGCCTCCGTTCACTCACCCGAAGCCTTCAATCTAGGATGGGCGCCGCTCGAGGACCAGGGCGTGTTGCGATAGGCTTAATCTACCTTGGATGGGCGTCCGGGGCGACAGGATCGCGCCGGCGCGATCCGGCCTCACGCGCCTTTCGACGTGGGGGCGGCGACCGTCGGGGCCGGCTCTACGCCAGCGACTTGCGCATGATCGGGCGCGTTTCGGAGCGCCGGGCGACTTCCTCGAAACCTGCGTCCCGGAACGCGCCGACGAACCCGGTCCAGGCGTAGACGGCCGGATAGCGCCGCTTCGGGGCGTCGATCGGATAGCCTTCCAGGATCGTCGCGCCCCGGCTGCGCGCCCAGTCGCAGGCCGCCTCCAGCAAGCGCACGGACAGCCCCTTTCGCCGATGGCGCTTGTCGATCAGGAAGCAGGCGACGCTCCAGACGGGCTGTTCGTCGACGGGCTTGAGGATGCGCGAGGACTCCAACCGCGGAAAGGCCGCGCGCTCGTCAAGCTGAATCCAGCCCACCGCCTCGCCGTCGTGACGGGCGACCAGACCCGGGACATGGCCGCTGTCGAACAGTCGCTTCATGGCACCGCGGTTGCCGGCGCCCATGCCGGCGTCCATCTCCTTCTTGGACACCCGCCAGAGCATGCACCAGCATCCGCCGCAGCCGCCCTTTTCGCCCATGACCGCCGAGAAGCCGTCCCAGTCCGCCGGTCCAATGTCATACATCGTCGAAAATCCCCGTGGGCGCGCCGTCGATCGAAACTTCATTCTTGCGCCGCCAGTACTCCCTCAGACCCTCGTCGCCCATGGCTGCATAGAAGGGCGTCATCTGAGTTTCCGCGCGGCTCTCCCTGAACTCCATCAAGGGCACGCCGGTCCCGCAAGAGGTCTGCACCAGATCGACGGCGAGGTCGAAGATCTGGCGGCTCCCGGCGATCGTCGGAAAGGCGGCCAGCGCCTCGCCCCACCCGTCGTCCCTGGGATGAAGGACCCGGGCCCGCCCGTAGACGCGCAGGATCATGGCCGGCCCCTCGAAGGCGCAGAACATTAGCGTCATGCGGCCGGTCTCCGCCACATGGGCGGCGGTCTCGTTGCCGCTGCCGGTCAGGTTCAGCCAGCGGATCGTTCCGTCGTCGACGACGCGCAGCGTGTCCATCCCTTTGGGCGACAGATTGACGCGACCGCCGCGGCCGGCCGTCGCGACGAAGAAAAGCCGCTGTCTTTCGATGAAGTCTCGCAGCTTTCCGGTGAGCGTGGTGCGTGTCGGCACGGGTCTCGTCTCCTGATCGCGGCGCCGGCTCAGACCGGGCGACGGGCGAAGCCTAGCGAACCGCTGCTGACAACAGCCTGTCAGCAATGGGAGACCGTCGATCGCTGATCGACGAGGACGCGCCGCGGCGCAAGGGCAAGGCGTTTCGACCGCATCCGACCGCTGCGGTCGGCGCTTACCGACGCCGGCGGATCATGGAACGGGTCGTGCACGCACCGAGGGCCTGCGGGTGCTGACCCCATTGCGGCGCGGCCGGATCGACGGCGAGTCGCTCCAACCCGATATCGCGCAGCAGCCGGTCGTCGAGACGCGCCAGGGCGTCGGCGTTGCGCGGCGCCGTTGCGCATAGCGCGGCTTGTTTCTCGATGGCGGCCCTGAGCGTATCGATAAGCCTTGCGCGTTTCGGCACCGGTTTCGTCTCCTGATCGCGCCGCCCCCTCCGAACGGGCGGTTTGCGAAGCCTAGCGAACGGCTGCTGACAACCGTCTGTCAGGAGTGCGAGACTGTCGGTCTCTGACGGCGAGGATGCGATGCGGCGCACGGACCGGCTTTTCGACCTCATCCAACTGCTGCGGGCGGCGCGGGAGCCCGTGACCGCGGCGCGTCTCGCGGCCCAGCTCGAGGTGTCGCCGAGAACGGTCTATCGCGACGTCGTCACCCTGCAGTCGATGCGCGTGCCGATCGAAGGGGAGGCCGGCGTGGGCTACGTCATGCGGGCGGGCTACGACCTGCCCCCGCTCAACTTCTCCCGGGAAGAGATCGAAGCGATCACGGTGGGATTGAGCCTCCTGCCCAGGACCGGCGACAAGGGCCTTCAGGCCGCCGCGCAGCGGGTCCTGGCCAAGATCGACACCGGCCGCGTCGCGGATGGGAGTCTCAACGCCTCCGGCTGGGGCGTTCGGGCGGAGGCGGACGACCTGCCCGCCCGGCTGCGCGACGCGATCCACGGCGAGCGGGCGCTGTTCATTCGCTACAAGCGGCTGGACGGGCGGGAGAGCGCGCGCAAGATCCTGCCGCTCAGCCTGACTTACTACATCGAAGTCGCCGTCCTGGGCGCGTGGTGCGCCCTGCGGGAGGATTTCCGGCACTTCCGGATCGACCGGATTCAGGCCTGCGAGACCTTGGCCGAAACCTTCGCCGGCGAGGGCGCGGCGCTCCGCCGCGCGCTGGAGGACGCCCGGGGGTAGGCGGCGCGGGCGCCCCGGCGGCCCCCCTCCTTACGGCTCCGGCGCGCCGAACCCGCCGCCCGTCGGCGTCTGCAGGACGAAGACGTCGCCGGCCTCGACCGCGCGGGCGTCGGCGCCGCCCATCTCGTCGATCGATCCGTCGGCCCGCTCGATCCAATTGCGCCCGCATTCGCCCGGCGCGCCGCCTTCCAGACCGAAGGGCGGCACGCGCCGGCGGTTGGCCAGGATCACCACCTCCATCGGCTCCAGGAACTTCAGGCGCCGCAGCGTCCCGTCGCCGCCGCAATGGCGGCCCGCGCCGCCGGAGCCCGCGCGGATCTCGAAGCTCTCCAACCGCACGGGGAAGCGCCATTCCAGCACTTCCGGATCGGTCAGGCGGCTGTTGGTCATATGGGTGTGCACGCCCGCCGTGCCGTCGAAATCCGGCCCCGCGCCGGAGCCGCCGCAGACGGTCTCGTAGTACTGATGCTCCGCATTGCCGAAGGTCGTGTTGTTCATCGTGCCCTGGGCGCCCGCCAAGACGCCGAGCGCGCCATAGAGCGCGTCGGTCACCACCTGGCTGGTCTCCACATTGCCGGCGACCACGGCGGCCGGATAGGCCGGCTTCAGCATCGAGCCTTCGGGGATCACGATGTCGATCGGCTTCAGGCAGCCCTCGTTCATCGGGATCTCGTCCTCGACCAGCGTGCGGAAGACATAGAGCACCGCCGCCCGGCAAATGGCGGAGGGCGCGTTGAAATTGCTCTCCTGCTGCGGGCTCGTGCCGGTGAAGTCGACCGTCGCCTGACGGCGCGCCTTGTCGATGGAGACCGCGACCGCGATCACCGCGCCGTCGTCCATCTCGTAGCGGAAGGAGCCGGGCTTGAGCACGTCGATCACGCGGCGGACCGATTCCTCCGCATTGTCCTGCACATGGCCCATATAGGCCTGCACCGTCGCCAGCCCGAAACTGGCGACCATGCGGCGCAGTTCGGCGACCCCCTTCTCGTTGGCGGCGATCTGCGCCTCCAGGTCGGCGAGGTTCTGCTGCGGGTTGCGCGCCGGATAGGGGCCGGAGGAGAGGAGCTCCAGCATCGCCTCGCGCCGGAAATCGCCCTGATCGACCAGCTTGAAATTGTCGATCAGCACGCCCTCCTCCTCGACCGTCCGGGAGTTGGAGGGCATGGAGCCGGGCGTGATCCCGCCGATGTCCGCCTGATGGCCGCGGCTGCCGACATAGAACAGGATTTCGGCCCCCGCCTCGTCGAAGACAGGCGTCACCACCGTCACGTCCGGCAGGTGCGTCCCCCCGTTATAGGGGGCGTTGAGCACGAAGACGTCGCCCGGACGAATCGCGCCGGCGTTGTTGCGGATCACCGCGCGCACGCTCTCGCCCATGGAGCCCAGATGCACCGGCATGTGCGGCGCGTTGGCGACCAGTCCGCCGCCGGCGTCGAAGATCGCGCAGGAGAAGTCGAGCCGCTCCTTGATGTTGACGGAGAAGGCGGTGTTCTGGAGCGTGAAGCCCATCTGCTCGGCAATCGACATGAAGAGGTTGTTGAAGACCTCCAGCATCACCGGATCGCTCTGCGTGCCGATCGCGTGGGCGCGCTCGACCGCTTGCGTGCGGCTCAGCACCAGATTGCCGATGGCGGACAGCTCGGCCTCCCAGCCGGGCTCCACGATGACGGTGCCGGTCTTCTCCGTGATGACGGCGGGACCCGTCACCCTGTTCCCGGGATGCAGCGTTTCGCGATCGTAGACGGGAGCCTGCATGGCTTCGCCGCCGCTGTGCAGACGCACGGCGGCCAGCGGATCGGGCGCGGCGCCCGACGCCCCGGCCGCATCCTCGGCCAGATCGAAGGTCTTGCCGACAGCCTCGACCGCGGCGTTGGCGGCGATCATCGCCTTGCCGGCCATGACGAAGCCGAAGCGCGCGCGGTAGGCGGCCTCGAAGGCGGCGGCCATCTCCTCTTTCGCGCCGAACGGAACCTCCAGCGGCGTGTCGGAGCCCTCGTAGCGGATATGAACCCGCCGATGGATCGCGATCTTCGCCTCCGGAACCTCCTGCGCGCGCAGTTCGCGGTGCGCGTCCTCGGCCATCGCGTCGAGCGCGCGGGTCAATTCGCCGCTCTCCAGCGCCGAGCCGAGCTCCGCCTCGATCGACTGCTCGCGCAACGCGCGCACGTCCGCGAGGCCCATGCCATAGGCCGACAGCACGCCGGAGAAGGGGTGCAGCAGCACCCGCTTCATGCCCAGCGCGTCGGCCACCAGACAGGCGTGCTGCCCGCCCGCCCCGCCGAAGCTGACCAGCGTGTAGTCGGAGACGTCGTAGCCGCGCTGCACGGAGATCTTCTTGATCGCGTTCGCCATGTTCTCGACCGCGATCTTGAGGAAGCCTTCGGCCACCTCCTCCGGGCTGCGGTCGTCGCCGGTCGCCTCGCGGATCTCCGCGGCGAGGGCCTCGAATTTCCGCCGCACGACTTCGCCGTCGAGCGGCTGGTCCTGATCGGGGCCGAAGACGGCCGGGAAGAAGTCCGGCTGCAGCTTGCCCAGCATCACGTTGCAGTCGGTGACCGCCAGCGGCCCGCCGCGGCGATAGCAGGCCGGGCCGGGATTGGCGCCCGCGCTGTCCGGCCCGACGCGATAGCGCGCCCCGTCGAAATGACAGATCGAGCCGCCGCCGGCGGCGACCGTGTGGATCTGCATCATCGGCGCGCGCATGCGCACGCCGGCGACCAGCGTCTCGAAGGCGCGTTCAAGCTCGCCGTCATAGTGGGCGACGTCTGTGGAAGTGCCGCCCATATCGAAGGTGATCAGCTTTTCGAAGCCCGCCTGTTCGCTGGTCTTCACCGCCCCGACGATGCCGCCGGCGGGGCCGGAGAGGATGGCGTCCTTGCCCTGGAACAGCCGCGCGTCGGTCAGCCCGCCGTTCGACTGCATGAACTGCAGGCGCACGTCGCCCAACTCGCCGGCCACCTGGTCGACATAGCGCCTAAGGATGGGGGAAAGATAGGCGTCCACCACCGTCGTGTCGCCGCGCCCGACGAGCTTGATGAGCGGGCTCGTCTCATGGCTGGTCGAGACCTGCGTGAAGCCGATCTCGCGCGCGCGCTCGGCGATCCGCTTCTCATGTTCGGGGTAGCGGTAGCCGTGAAGACACAGGATCGCGACCGCCCGGATTCCGTCGTCATAGGCCGCCTGCAGGCGCGGCGTCAGATCGTCGAGGTCGAGAGGCGTCACCGGATCGCCGTGGGCCCCGATCCGCTCAATCGCCTCCTCAACCCGCTCGTACAGCAACTCAGGCAGCACGATATGGCGGTCGAACAGCCGCGGGCGCGCCTGATAGCCGATGCGCAGCGCGTCCCGGAAGCCCTTGGTGACGACGAGAAGCGTGCGGTCGCCCTTGCGCTCCAACAGCGCGTTGGTCGCGACCGTCGTGCCCATCTTCACCGCGTCGATCTGCGCTTCCGGGATGGCGTCGTCCGGCGCCAGACCCAGCAGGTCCCGAATTCCCTGCAGCGCCGCGTCGCGATAGGCCTCCGGATTCTCCGACAGGAGCTTGTGCGTCAGCAGCCGGCCGTCCGGCGCGCGCGCAACGACATCGGTGAAGGTCCCGCCGCGGTCGATCCAGAACTGCCAGCCCTCGCGGGCGTCGGCCGTGTCGGTCTGGGCGGGGGTCGGGCTCACGGCGGGTCTCTCCAACGGCTGCGGGGGATCGAACGCGCCGTAGAGTGACGGGCGAGAGCCGAGAGTTCAATCGCTAGAGAACCATCCGCAGGAGCACCACGGCGCCGACGCCGATCGCCGCCGCGGCCAGCACGGGCAGGCGCCAGGCGGCCAAGACGGTAAGCGCGGCCGCCAGGCTCTCCGCCGGTCCGGTGGCGAGCGCCATCGGCGCGACCAGGCTGGTCAGCACCGCCGGCGGCACGCTCTCCAACGCGGCGGCGAGGCGCCCGCGCGGCTGCAGGCGGCCAACCGTCAGATAGCCCGCGAAGCGCACGATCAGCGTCACCGCCGCCATACCGAGGATGGTCGCCAGATTGGCCGGGTCGAGCGCGAAGACGTCAGCCGGCATGGACCCGACCCTCCCGCGCCGCGACGGCCTTCACGCCGGCCGGGTCGAGGGCGCCCGCCAGCGTTCCCGCCAGCGCCCCCAGGAAGACGTACCAGACCCCCGGCAGATAGAGATAGCCAAGCGTCGCCGCGACCGCCGCCGCCGCGACCGGCGGGGCCGAGGTCCGCCCGCGCCACAGCCCGACGACGAGGCACAGGAACATCGCCGTGAAGACGAAGTCGGCGCCGAAACGCGCCGGGTCGGTCACCAGCCCGCCGAAGACGCAGCCGATCACCCCGCCGATCGGCCATTGCAGATAGAAGGGGATCAGCATCCCCGCCAGATAACCGGGCGTCAGCCCCGGCCCGCGGGTCGCGCGCTTCAGACCGACGGCCCAGGTCTCGTCCGCATGGATCGCGATATAGCCGAGCCGGACGCCGCGCGGCAGCCCGCCCAGATGCGGGGCCAAGGCCGCCCCCATCAGCAGGTGGCGGGCGTTGACCATGAGGGTCGCGGCGACGATGGCGAGGATCGGAACCGGGCTCGCCCACATGTCGACCGCGATGAACTGCGAGCCGCCTGCGAAGACCAGCGCGCTCATCAGCCCCATCTCCAGCGGGCTCAGCCCCTTCTGGGCGGCGAGCGCGCCCAGCAGCAGCGCGAAGGGGATCGCGCCCAACAGCAGCGGAAAGATGTCGATGAAGCCCTGCCGCGCGTCGGCGGCGAAGCTGGCGGGGTGTTGCGTCACGATGCGATGGTCCTTCCCTTAGGGCTGGCGGCGCGGGAAAGACCTAGAGATCGCGGCGGGCGCGGTCTTGTAGAAAAGTGCGGGCGCCGCGTCAGTTCACGCAGGCGGCGCGGAAGGCGGCGGGCGTCACGCCGACGACCGACTTGAAGGTGCGGGTCAGGTGCGCCTGGTCGCAGAAGCCGGCCGCCGCCGCGGCCTCCGCCGGGGCCATGCCGGCGGCGAGGCAGCGCTTCGCCCGGATCACCCGGCGGGAGATGCGATAGGCGTGCGGCGTCACGCCCAGCGTCTTGCGGAAGCTGCGGATCAGCCGGTAGCGGCTGAAATCGACCAGCTTCGCCAGCTCGTCCAGCGACCAGTCCTGCTCCAGCGTCTCCTCCATCGCCTCGCAGACGCGGGCGACCGCCTTGTCCTCCCGGCGCGCCAGATCGGCGGGCGGACCGGACGCGCCGTGTCGGCGGATCAGCAGCGCCATCGCCTCCAGGAAGGCGCCGTCGCTCTCCAGCTTCTCCGCCCCCGCCTCCAGCAGGCGATGGACCCGCTGGATCGCGCGCACGACCACCGGGTCGCCGCTCTTGGCGTGGCGGAAATGCGGCGCGCCGGCGGGGCGGTCCGTCATTTCCTCCGCGATCTCCGCCATCACGCGGGGGCTCGGATACATCATGCGATAGCGATAGCCGGCCTCGCCCGGCCGGCCGTCATGCAGCTCGTGCGGGTCGAGGATGACGAGTTCCCCCGCCCCCACCGCATGCTCCACGCCGCGATAGCGGTAATACTCCACCCCCGCCTCGATCACGCCCAGCGCATAGGTGTCGTGAACATGCGGCGCGTAGACGTGCCGCACGAAACGGGCCGACAGGCATTCCAGATCGTCCCAGCGCGGGTCGCGCCAGAAGCGGGTGCGGTCCGCCCCCGTCAGCAGCTCGCGCGAGAGGGCGGATTCCTGGTCGATCGGTCGGTGCAAAGCGGCCTGCGTCATGACGCGGCGGAGCCTAGCACGGCCCGCCGGAGCGCTCTTGTAGAAAAGTGCGGGAAGCGGCTCGCCGCAAGCGACTCAGAATTCCGCCACCCGCCGGGCGGTTTCCGGGTCCAGAAAGCCGCGGACGGTGGCGTCGGTTTCGCGCGCCATCGCCGCCTCCAGATCCTCCGCAGCCGGCGCGCGGGCGAGGCAGCGCTTCAGGTCGCGCACCGGGCCGGGCGGCAGGCCTGCAATGCGCGCCGCCAGCGCCAGCGCCTCGGCCTCCAGCGCGTCGTCCGCGACGACGGCGCGCAGCAGGCCCCAGTCGCGCGCCTGGTCGGCGTCGAAGCGCTCCCCGAACAGGATCAGGTCCCGGGCCTTCTGCAAGCCCACCAGGCGCGGCAACAGCGCGGTGACCCCGCCGGTCACGAACATGCCCCACGCGACCTCCGGAAAGAAGAAGCGCGTCCCCTCGGCGGCGAGCGCAAAGTCGCAATTGATGACCCATTCCAACCCGCCGCCGACGGCCCAGCCGCGGACCGCGCCGACGACCGGCGTATCGCCCAGGACGATCGCGCGGGTGACGTCCTGAATGCGCTCGATATAGGCGCGCACGGCGGTCTCGTCGCCGGTCGCCTGCTCTTCGAACTCCTTCAGATCGTCGCCGGCGCAGAAGGCCCGCCCCTCCCCCGTCAGCAGGATCGCGCGCACCGCCGGGTCGGCGCCCGCCGCCGACAGCGCGGCGGTCAAATCCTCCAGCAGCGCCGGATTGATGGCGTTCAGCCGGTCCGGCCGGTTGAGGCTGATCCGCCGAACCCCCTCAGCCGGCGCGTCGGTCAGAACCGTGCTCATGAGGCGTCTCCCCTTTCGTCGGTCTGGTCGCGGCGAAGCACGCGCCGGATCTTGCCCTCGCTGCGCGGCAGGCTGGCGTAGGGCAGGATTTCGACGGCGGCGGTGACGCCGAGGTCGCGCTTGATGCGATCGGCCAGCGCCCGGGCGAGATCGGGGCCGGGCGGCCGCCCTTCCGCCGCTTCCGCCGCAACCGGCAGGCGATCGTAGGGGCCCGGTCCGTCGAGCGGGATGCGGTACTCGCCCGACAGGCCGTCTTCGGCGGTGACGCAGGCGGCGACCTGGGTCGGAAAGACGTTGATCCCGCGCACCACCACCATGTCGTCGGCGCGCCCCACCACGCGGAAGCGCGGCGCGGTGCGCCCGCACGCCGCGCGCTCGGTCCCGGTCAGCTCGACGATGTCGCCGGTGCGGAAGCGGACCAGCGGCTGGCAGGCGCGCGCCATATGGGTCAGCACCAGCTCGCCCCGCTCCCCCGCGGCCCAGGGTTTGGGCGCCGCCGTCTCCGGATCGATCACCTCCGGATGCAGCACGTCGAGCGCCATGAAATGCAGGTCTGGGTCTTGCTCGGTCTGACCCGCGAAATTGCAGAACACGTCAGAGACGCCGTAGTTCGCGTTGCGCGGCGCGAAGCCCCAGACCGTCTCCAGCCGCGCCCGGAAGGCCGGGTCGTCGAGCCCGGCCTCCCCGCCGAACAGCGCGAGCTTCAGGCCAAGATCGCACGGATCGAGATCCGGGAAATCGTCGGCGATCACGCGCTCCAGGACCGCGGGATAGGACGGCGTGCAGCTGATGGCGTCGATCGCGAGCTCGCGGATCGTGCGGATCAGCAGGCGCGTCTCGCCGACCCCGAAGGGGACGACGGTCGCGCCCGTCTCCTCCAGCGTCGTGTGGTCCGTGAAGCCGCCCATCCAAAGCCGGTAATTGAGGCAATGCACGACGCGCATCCCCGGCCGGAGACCGGCGGCCGCCTGGGCCCGGGCGCCGACGACGGCCGTCTGCCGCGCGTCCCCGGCGGAGAGCGCGAGGTTCATCGCCTGACCCGTGGTCCCGGAGGTGCGGTGGATGCGCGCGACCGCCGCCGGATCCGCCGTCAGATAGTCGCCGAACGGCGGGTGCGCCGCCTGGGCGGCGCGCAACTGCTCCTTGTCGGTCAAGGGCAGCGCGGGCAGATCTTCAAGCCGGTCCGGCGGCGCGCCCGGCCAGCCGGCCGCCGCCCACACCCGGCGCAGGAAGGGCGAGCCGGCGACCCAGCGCCGTTGCCGCGCCCAAAGCGCCTGACGATGGCGCGCCAACGCGTCGAGGGCTTCGAAGTCCGCGGCCTCGACCAACGCCTGCTGCGGGGCGATCGCGTCCGTCATGTTGCGCATCCGTCAAAAACTGATAGTGATATCAGTATCAGTTTTCAGCACGGACCGCCCCCCGTCAAGCAAGGAGTCCGCCGCATGGCGTCTTCCAAAGCCCGGTCGAACGCCGCGTCGCCCGCTGCGTCGCCCGCTGCGTCGCCCGCTTCGTCGCCCGCTGCGTCAACCAGCGCGTCGGCGCCCGCCCCGCCGGGGCTGACCCCGCCGCCCTCTCCCTTTCGGGCGCCGACCGATCGATTGTCCTATGCGGCGGCGCTCGAGGCGACGGGACGACAGGCCGGCCTGCGCCGGTCGGAGCGCACGCGCCTCGCCATCCTGGCCGCCACGGCGCGTCTGCTCGGCCGGATGAGCCCGGCCGCCCTCACCATCTCCGCCGTCGCCGCCGAGGCGGGCGTCGCCCATGGCACGGTCTATCTGCACGCCCGCGACGGGCGCGCGCTGTTGGAGGCGACAGCGGAAGGGTTCGCGCACTTCATCCGCGATCACCTGGCGGCGGTGCGCGACGGCGCGGCCGGCGAGCCCGTCCGCGTCCTGGCGACGACGCGCCGCTACGTCGCGCTGTTCCGGGAGAACTCCGGCCTGATGCGCTGTCTGACCCAGGCGGGAGAGAGTGGGGCCGCAGAGAGTGGGGCCGCAGAGAGTGAGGCCGCAGAGAGTGAGGCCGGAGAGAAAGGCGCGGGCGAGACTAGCGCGGGCGGCTTCCGCGCGACCTTCCACGCGCTGAACCGCGATTGGAACGGCCGCGCGGCGCATGCGATCCAGCGGCGCCGGCGCGCCGCCGGCCGCTCCGACGATCCGGACGATGCGCTTCAGACCGCCTATGCGCTGGGCGGGATGGTGGACGAGTTCCTGGCGCAACTCTATCTGCGGCGCGATCCGGCGCTGGCGGCCGTCGCGTCGGACGAAGAGGCGGTCGCGCGCCTGCTGACCCGGCTCTGGCTCGCCGGCGCCGACGCCGACGCGGACGCCTACCCGATGGCGCGGGAGTGACCGGGAAGGCCTTGTAATTTTCGGCCCTCCCAGCATATCTGAGGCCAGTTGACGGGGGCCAGTTGACGGGGGGCCGTCCACCGGCGAGCCGAGGCGGGGTCCGCTATTCTTATGGATGTCATATTTGTCGCGGTCGGGCTGGCGCTCCTGTTCATCGCCGGCGAGGCCACGCTCAGAGGCGCGATCGGGCTCGCGAAGAAGCTCGGCGTGTCGCCCGCGGTCATCGGCCTGACCGTGATCGGCTTCGGCACCTCCGCGCCGGAACTGGTGGTGACGGTCCAGGCCGCGCTTCTCGGCCAATCCGACCTCGCGATCGGCAACGTGGTCGGCTCCAACATCTCCAATCTGCTGCTGATCCTCGGCTTCGGCGCCGTGATCTGGCCGCTGACCTGCGACGCCGGCGCGGCCAAGCGCGACGCGGGCATGATGGTCGCGACCGGCCTGCTGCTGGTCGGCCTCGGCATGACGGGGGAGATCGTGCGCTGGCAGGGCGTGCTGATGCTGGCGGCGCTCTTCGCCCTGCTAATCTGGTCCTATCTCGAGGATCGCAAGCAACAGAAGAAGAACGGCGACGACACCCACGCAAAGGAGGTCGAGGAGGTCGGCTCCGTCCCCGAGAACCCTTGGGTGATCGCGGCCTTGACCATCTTCGGCATCGCCGGCCTGGTGGCCGGCGCGGACCTTCTCGTCACCGGCGCGGTCGGGATCGCGACCGACTTCGGCGTGCCGGAGAGCATCATCGGCCTGACGCTGGTCGCGCTCGGCACGTCGCTGCCGGAACTGGCGGCCACCATCGTCGCCGCCATGCGCAAGCACACCGATGTGGCGATCGCGAACGTCATGGGCTCCTGCGTCTTCAACGTGCTCTCGATCCTCGGCATCACGGCGATCGTGCGCCCGCTGACCATCGCGCCGGACATCCAGTCGATCGACCTTTGGGTGATGCTGGCCGCCTCGCTCCTGGTGATGGTGGTGCTGCTGCGCGCCAGCCGCATCGGGCGCCTCGCCGGCTGGGTGCTGCTCGTCGCCTATGTCACCTACATCGCCAGCATGACGCAGCGCATCCCCGGGCTCGCTTAGGCTGGACGTCTGTCAGGCGCGTCGATTCCGTCTCGAAAGCGTCACCGCGCGGTGCTAGCGTCGCCGGCGCCCAAAGGCCTCCCCGCCCCGTCTGGCCCGCCCGGAGACGCCCGCCTATGTCCGCCATCCGGAACATCCTGTTCGTCACCTTCGACCAGTGGCGCTGGGACTGCCTGTCCGCCCTCGGCCACCCGACGCTGAAGACGCCGACGCTCGACGCCTTCGCGGCCGATGCGACGCTGTTCGCGAACCATTGGTCGGTCGCCTGTCCCTGCGGGCCGGCCCGCGCCTCGCTCTTCACCGGGACCTATCCGCATCGGCACCGCTCGGTGCGCAACGGCGCGCCGCTCGATTCGCGCTTCACCAATCTGGCGCTGGAAGCGCGGGGGCTCGGTTACGATCCGGTGCTGTTCGGCTACACCGACATCTCGCCCGACCCGCGCGGGCGCAATCCGCGCGACCCGGTCTTCGACAGCTACGAAGGCGTGCTGCCGGGCATGACGCGGCTGTGCCGGCTGGACGAGGATTTCGGGACCTGGTTCGCGGCGCTGAAGGCGAAAGGCTACGCCATCCCCGACGAGCCCTGGGACATCTTCCGGCCCGAGCCGGCGGCGCTGGCCGACGCGCAGGCGGCCGGCCGGGCCTATTGCGCGGCGCCGGCGCGCTACGCCGCCGAAGATTCGAACGCCGCCTTCCTGACCGACGAGCTGCTGCGCTATCTCGAGGCGAAGGGCGACGCGCCCTGGTTCGCGCATATCAGCTACATCAGCCCGCATCCGCCCTTCATCGCGCCCGCCCCCTACCATGACCGCTACGATCCGGCCGAGTGCCCGCCGCCGGTTCGCGCGGCGACCCCGGATGCGGAGGCGGCCGCGCATCCCTTCCTCGACCACCTGATCCGGCGCAGCGAGAGCGGAACCAACGCCGGCTTCGGCGCCTTCGTCGGCCGGAGCGTGCGGCCGGCGGAGATGACGGACGCCGAACTCGCGCAACTGCGCGCGACCTACTACGGCATGATCAACGAGGTGGAGGACAATTTCCAACGCCTGCTCGAGCGTCTGCGCGCGCTCGGCGTCTATGACCGGACGCTGATCGTGCTGACCTCCGACCATGGCGAGCAGCTCGGCGATCACTGGCTCCTGTCCAAGACCGGCTTCTTCGACGAGAGCTACCGCGTGCCCCTGATCGTGCGCGACCCGCGCCCGGACGCCGAGGCGGGCCGCGGCCGGCGGGTCGCGGCCGTCACCGAGAGCGTCGACGTCGCCCCGACCCTGCTGCATCTGCTGGGCGCGCCGATCCCGCATCAGATGCAGGGCGTCCCGCTGAGCGCCTGGATCGAGGGGCGGACGCCCGCGCGCTGGCGCGAGGCCGCGCATGTCGAGTTCGACTTCGGCCATCCGATCGAGCCGGAGGCGGCGCGCGCCCTCGGCCTCGGCCCCGACCGCTGCGGCATGGCGATGCTGCGCGACGCGCGCACGAAATACGTCCATTTCCAGGGGCTGCCGCCGCTGCTCTACGATCTGGAGGCGGATCCGACCCAGCTCCGCAACGTCGCCGACGACCCCGCCTATCGCGACCGCCTGGCGGAGATGCGCGGGCGCATGCTGACCTGGCGCATGGAGACGGAGGAGCGCAGCCTGAGCCGTCTGCACATCGACCGCGGCGTTCAGGAAGGGCCCGACGCGCGCTTCGAGGGGATGTTGTGAGCGCGCCGGCCGGCGAAGCGGCGCCGCGTTTCCGACCGCGCACCGACGTCCCGCGATTGATCGCCCATCGCGGCCTCAGCGCGGCCGCGCCCGAGAACACGATCGCCGCCTTCGAAGCCGCCGAGGCGGCGGGCTTCGCCTGGGTGGAGTTCGACGTGATGCTGTCCGGCGACGGCGTCCCGGTCGTGATCCATGACGAGACGCTGGGCCGCACGACCGACGGGCGCGGCAAGGTGGCGGAAACCCCGCTCGCGACCCTGAAGACGCTCGACGCCGGGCGCTGGTTCGCGCCCCAACTCGCCGGCCAACGCATCCCGACGCTCGAGGAAGCGCTGGCCGCGCTCGACCGGCTCGGCCTCGGCGCCAATGTGGAGATCAAACCGGCCCGCGGCCATGAGGCCGAGACGGGCGCGGCGACGGCCCGCCTCCTCGCCGAACGCTGGCCCGCGCGCTTGGCCCCGCCGGTGGTCTCCAGCTTCTCGCCGACGGCGCTCAAGGCGGCGCACGCGGCGCACCCGGCGCACGACTACGCCCCGCTGTTCGAGCGCATCCCGAAAGACTGGGCGGCGCGCATGCAGGCGCTGAGCGCCCAGGCCCTCCACTGCAGCGCCAAACGCCTGAGCGAAGCGCAGGCGCGCGAAGTCACGGCGACCGGCGCCGCGATCCGCTGCTACACGGTGAATGATCGCGCAATGGCGGAGCGGCTGTTCGGCTGGGGCGTTGAAAGCCTGTTCGCGGACGACCGGCCGACCTGACGCGCCTTACCGAAGCCGTTCCGTAATCTCCGCCAACGCCGCCCCGACCTCCGCCACCGTATCCACCACATAATGCGCGCCGGCGCGGGCGAGTTTGTCGGCGGCTTTGGCGCGCAAGGGAGCCTGTTCGGCGGGGGTGAGCGCGGTCCACTCCTCGTAGGACAGCCCCACCTCATTGCCGGAGCAGGAGAGGCCGATCGTCCACATGCCGGCGGCGAGGCCGGCCTCGATCCCCGGCGCGCTGTCGTCGATATTGACGCAGGCGGCCACGTCGGAGACGCCGAGAGTGAGGGCGCTCTTGAGGCACATGTCCGGGTTGGGCCGGCCTTGCGCCACGTCGCTGGCGCAGACCAGGCTGTCCGGGACGATCCCCTGTTCGGCGAGCTTGGCGGTGAGCGCCTCCATCACCTCGCGCGGATAGCCGGTGGTGGTTCCGATCCTGATCCCCTGCGCGCGCAGGCTCTCGAAGCAATCGAGCGCGCCGGGGATGACCGTCGCATGGTTCTGCAGGCACTCGACCTGCAGCGGCAGGAACTCGGCGTACAGCGCGTCGATGTCCGCCTCCGTCGCGGCCGCGCCGGTCGCCTGCGCCCAGCGCGCGGCGACGCCGGGCATGGCCAGCATCTGGGCGATGTGGTCGCGCTTGGCGGCGCCCATGGGGCCGCGGGCCTCGTCCACCGTGACCGCGACCTGACGGCGCTTGAACAGCTCGACGAACGCCATGACCGGCGCGGTCGAGCCGAAATCGACGATGGTGCCCGCGTTGTCGAACAGCACGGCCTGGATCGGCCCGGCGTAGCGGCGGGTGTAGCGATAGCTCATCGGACGCTCCTGGAAAACGAGGTGTTAGGGCGGGATCAGGCGGGCGCGCCGGCGGCGACGCCCATCTCGGCCATCACGGCGTCGACGGCGGCGAGCGCGCCGGCCATGTCGGCGCGGTCGAGGCGGCCGATGCAGCCCATCCGGAAGCTTTCGGCGACCGTGAGCTTGCCCGGATAGATCAGATAGCCGCGCGCAGCCAGCCCGTCATAGAAGCGCTGGAAGTCGAAGGCCGGGTCGACCGGCGTGCGAAAGGTGACGATGATCGGGGCCTGCAGCGCGTCCGGCAGCAGGGTCTGGAAGCCGCGCGCGCGCATGCCCTCCACCAGCACCCGGCAATTCTCGTAATAGCGCGCGCCGCGGCCGGCGACGCCGCCTTCGGCCGCATGCTCCCGGATCGCCTGATCGAGCGCGGCGATGACGTGGATCGGCGGGGTGAAGCGGTACTGACCCGTCTTCGCAAGCGCCGCCTGCTGGTCCGCCAGATCGAGCGACAGCGAGGGCGCATGGCCCGCCGCGGCGGCGAGGGCCGCCTTCTCGCACAGCACGAAGCCGAGGCCCGGCACGCCCTCCAGGCACTTGTTCGAGGAGGCGGCCAGCGCCTCGAACGGCGCGGCGGCGGGCGTGATCGGCAGCGCCCCGAAGGCGCTCATGGAATCGACCAGCAGCTTGCGGCCGGCCGCGGCGACGCGGGCGGCGATCTCCTCGATCGGGTTCAGGATCCCGCTCGTCGTCTCGCAGTGGACGGCGAGGACGTGGCTGATCGCCGGATCGTCGGCCAGCGCCCGCTCCAGCGCGGCGAGGTCCGGCGGCCGATCCTCCGGCGTCTCCAGCGCGGCCGACGCGCGGCCCAGCCGGGCGCAGATCGCCAGCGCCCGCTTGCCGTAAGCGCCGTTCACCAGGACCAAAAGCTTCCCGGACGCCGGGACCAGCGTGGCGATCATCGCCTCCACCGCGAAGGTGCCGCTGCCCTGCATCGGGACCGCGACGTGGCTGTCGCCCGCCTCCGCCAGATCGGCGATCGCGGCCAGCACCCGGCGGTTCATGGCCAGGAAGCCCTCGTCACGCGAGCCCCAGTCATGCAGCATCGCCCGCTTCACGGACAGCGAGGTGGTGAGCGGTCCCGGCGTCAGCAGCAACGGATCGCCCGTCTCGCTCGCCGCGACGCTCGGTCGGAGGTCGGCTTCCGCCATCATGCGCCTCATCGCTTGGTCGGGACTGCGCCCGGGGGGATCGACGCCGGGTGTACGCCCGCGCAGACGTCCGCGTCCAATCGATAGGCGGTATAGCCGAAATAGGTTTTGTCTATATGACAGTCAGGGCCGGCCGGCGGATCCGAGAACGGGCGCGCCGGCGGCCTCGTCCCAGCGCCAATCCGCCGCGCCGTCCAGGAAAAGCCCGCCCCACCAGCGCGCGATCCCGTTCGCGGCCACCCAATCCGCCCCGCCGTCGAGCAGACGCTCCCCGAAAGGCGTGAGGCGGATCGGATCCCGCCAGGAGGCCGGCGCCGGGGCGATCGCGGGCTCCGCGCCCTGGGCCAGCCCCGCGACGTCCGGCCAGTACATGAGGTCTCCGAGGAACGGCAGCGGGTCGAGCCGTTCCATCAACGCGCGGAAGCAGGCGGCCGGCGTCGCCGCCCCATACCGCAGCGCCTGGAGCGTCAGGCGCTCGGTGAGCGAGAGCCCGTCGCCGGCGCCCGGAAGCTCCTGAAGATGCCGGGTCAGGGCGGGTCCGACGCATCGCAAGGCGCCCGAGCGCGTCTCCGAAGCGGCCGCCGCGAGCGCCGGCGGAGCGGCGTCGCGAAACAGCGCGTAGAGCGCGGCCGCGTCGGCGATCTCCCGACCGGTCACGGGCTCGCCGCCGGCCGCATGCAGGGCCGACAGCTCATCCGGCGCCAACTGACCCAGACCGATGAACCGGGCGTGGTTCGGGTGACGGTCAACGAGGATGATCCTCGGGTCCGCAGGCTGCGCGTCCAACGCTCTCAGCCGCTCCAGCAGCCCCAGCAGGCACAACTGGTCATACGGATCGTGCTCGAACCAGAGCAGGACGCGGTCATAGGCGCCGAGCCCTTCAAGGGCCGCGTCAGCCGCCGTCAGGCGGGCGGCGACGGCGTCTCGATCCTCGTCCCACGCCGACGCGATCCAGCCCGCCCGCTGGGCGATCAGCGCGCGCCGGTCCAGGCCGGCCGGCGCCGGTCCCCGGCAGAGCGGATCGCTCCATTCGAGGAAATCCCCCGGGACGCCCGCTTCCGCGAGTCCGTCCCGGATATCGGATCCACAGCGAATATGCAGATCGGTCATCGCCGCCGTTCCCGGTTCGATCCCGATGTGAAATGACGCGCACCCCTGGCATTCTGACACATAACGCGGGCTTCGGCGACGCTCCGGGTTCGTGCGGCCAACCGGAGCCGCGGATCGGGTGACGGCCCTCGATCCGTTGGCGACGGGGGCCTTAGAGCGCTTTCCGACCCGGTCTCGACGGGCGCCGGAGACGCAGCGGAAGAAGGCCGCCGCTACTCGAAGCTGCGTCCTTCACCGCCGTAGAACCAATCGTCGGGGTAGGGATACCACCAGTCCTGCACAACCGCGTCCGCGTCGATGATGACCATCTTGGACTGACGGAAGGCGTCGAGCCCCTGGCGGCCGAGTTCACGGCCGACGCCGGACATCTTCCAACCGCCGAAGGGCAAAGCGTCATTGTCGATCAGCGGGTTGTTCACCCAGACCATGCCGGACTGGAAGCGTTCGGCCGCCGCCATCGCCTCGCGCATGTCGCGCGTGAAAAGCGACGCGCCCAATCCGAACGGCGTGTCGTTGGCCCGCGCCATCGCCTCATCGAAGGAGGACACCTTGCACACCGCCGCCACCGGCCCGAAGATTTCCTCCTGCATGACCGCCATATCGAGCGTCACGTCGGTCAGGATCGTCGGCTCGTAGAACCAGCCCCGATTGCGGTCGGGCGGCGCACCGCCCCCGCAGACGAGACGCGCGCCGTCGGCGACCGCCGCGTCGACAAGGCGCGCCACCTTGTCCCGGCCGGCCTCGCTGACGAGCGGCCCGATCTCCGAGCGTTCCAGCCCGGGCCCGACGCGCAACGCGCGCGCTGCGTCGGCGAAGCGCTCGACGAAGGCGTCGTGAACCGCCTCATGCACGAAGAACCGCTCCGCCGAAGTGCAGATCTGACCCGTCAGATGGAAGGCCGCCGTCACCGACCCGGAGACGGCGACGTCGAGATCCGCATGCTCGCTCACGATCAGGGGATCGCTGCCGCCGGCTTCGATGACGCAAGGCTTCATCAGGTCGGCGCAGGCGGCGCCGACGGCGCGGCCGGCCGCGACGCTGCCGGTGAAGGCCACGACATGCGTGTCGGGCGAGCGGATCAGCGCCTGGGCGGTCTCGACCCCGCCCGTCACGCAGCCGACGAGGCCGTCCGGCAGATGGTCGAAATGCTGCATGAAGCGCAGGCTGCACAGCGTCGTCGCCTCGGCCGGCTTGACCAGGCAGGCGTTGCCCGCGGCCAGCGAGGCCGCGACGGTCCAGCACATCAGCAGGATCGGGAAATTGAACGGCAGGATATGAACGCTCACGCCATAGGGTTCGTAGCGCGCGAACTGAAAGGAGCCGGTCTGGGTCGTCCCGGCGATGCGTCCGGCCTCGTCCCGCGCCATTTCGGCGTAGTAGCGGAAGACCCCGGCGCAATTGGCGAGTTCGCCCACCGCTTCGGGATAGGGCTTGCCCTGTTCGCGCACCATCTGCAGCGCGACGTCGTGGAAGTCGCTCTCCTCGATCCGGTTGGCGATGCGGTGGAGCGCGCTCGCGCGGCTCTTGGCGTCCAGGCGCGCCCAGTCGGCCTGGGCGCTGTTGGCGAGCGCGATCGCCTCGGCCAGCGTCCCGGGGTCGCACTCGGCGAGCGCGCCGACCGGCTCCAGGCTCGCCGGATCGAGCCTCTGGCGCGCGGCGGCGTTCGCGAGCGGGCGATAGGCGTTCGCCAGAAAGCTTTGGGGCTGGAAGGGGTTGAACTGGGCCATGGCGGCTACTCCTGAACGGCGGGCTCTTGGGTCGGGCCCGGGGACGCGGGCTGGGAAGGGGGCTGGGAAGGGGGCTGGGAAGGGGGCGGCGCATCGGCTAGAGCGGGGAGGTCCGGCGCATGCGCGGCGATCCAGTCGGAGACGGGCGCCAGGAACCCGTGCGCTGCAAGCCGACGGCGGAGCAAGCCGACGACCCGCGGGATATGCCGGAGATACGCCGGCTTGCCGTCGCGGCGGGCGAGGCGCGCGAAGATCCCGATCACCTTGGCGTGCCGCTGGGCGGCGAGCAACGCGGCCCAGCGCTCGAAGCCTTCGGCCGGCTCCATCGCCGCGCCCATGCCGGCGCGGTACCGCGCGAGAAGCTCTTGGCGCAGCCCCTCGGAAAGGTCGCGCCGGGCGTCCTCCAGAAGCGAGATCACGTCATAGGCGCGCGGCCCGATCACCGCGTCCTGGAAGTCCAAGAGGCCGCACGCCCGCACGCCCGGCTCGCCCTCGAGCCGCATCAGATTGTCGACATGGAAGTCGCGCAGCACGAGCGCGTCGGGCGTCGCCGGCGCCCGGTCGAGCAGGCTGCGCCAGAGCGTGCGCCACTCGGCCGCGGCCGCCGCCCCGCAGGGCCGGTCGAGCAGCACCGGCAGCGCCCAGTCGGCGAGCAGGGCGGCCTCCTCGACCAACAGGTCGGCGTCGTAGCGCGGGCGGTCGAGCCGCGCGGCTTCTTCGGCCTTGTGCAGACGGACCAGCGCATCGACGGCGAGCGCGTAGAGACGCCGCTCGGTCTCGGGGTCGGAGTCGGCTTCGGCCCGGGCGAGCAGGCGGGTGTAGGTGGCGTCGCCGAAATCCTGGATCAGCAGGAAGCCCTTCGCCCGGTCCTCCGCCAGGACGGCGGGCGCGCTCAACCCGGCCGCGCGCAGGGCGCCCGCGACCTGGACATAGGCGGCGAGATCCTCCTCCGGCGGCGCGTCCATCAGCAGGACGGACGGCGCCCCGGGGCGGCGCAGCCGGAAATAGCGGCGCGGAGAGGCGTCGCTCGCGAGCGCCTCCCAGTCCGCGTCCGCAAGCCCGGCGCACGCGGCGAAAGCCCGCCGCGCCTCGGCGCGCTCGGCCTCCGCGTCCGCACTCATCGGATCATGTAGACCTTTCGCACGGTCTCATGCACCCGGCAGGTCCCTTTCCAGCCCTTCGGGAAAAAGGCGGCCGTGTCGGGCTCGATTTCGATCACCTCGCCGGACTCGTGGGTGTAGGTCGCCCGGCCGGACAGAAAATGGCAGAACTCGTGCTCCGTCACCTCGCAGGCCCAATAGCCCGGGGTGCAAACCCAGACGCCGGATTCGGGCGAGCCGCCGGGCCCCTTGTAAAGCAGCACGCCGGAGACGCGCGATTCCCCCTCGATCATCGTCGGGATGACGCCCCAATCGACCAGGTCCGCGTCGGGGATGTCGGCCGGATCGTAGAGAACCGGCGTCGCGTCAAGCTGTGCGTCGCTCATTGTTGGAACCTCATGATGTCGCGCCGCGCCTCAGCGCAGCATGTAGACGCTGCGCAGCGTCTCGAAGACTTCAACGTCGCCGGACCAATCTTCCCGGAAATGCACGACCATCCCGGGGCGGATTTCGATCACCTCGCCGTCGTCGCGCCGGTAGACCGCCCGGCCGGCGAGGAAATGGCACATCTCGTCCCGGGGCAGGGTCAGGCGCCAACTGCCGGGCGTGCAGATCCAAAGACCGGCCTCCGGCGTTCCGTCCTCGCCCTTCCAAAGCAGCCGGCCGCTGTTGCCGGATCGCCCGTCGATCGGCTCCAGGTGGCCGCCCCAATCGCTCATCGGGCCCGCCCATTCGCGGGCCGGATGAAGATGCGGCGCGCTGCTGTCGAACTTTGCCTCGCTCACAATGCTCCTCAGCCTCCCTCAGACCAGCATGTAAAGGTTCCGGAGGGTCTCCGTCACCTCGCACTCGCCGCGCCAGCCCTTCCGGAAATGCACGACGGCGCCGGGTCGAACCTCAATCGTCTCGCCGCCGTCCGCGCGGCGATAGACGGCGCGGCCGGCGACGAAGTGGCACAGCTCGTCGGCCGGCATCTCCAGGGTCCAGCGGCCCGGCGTGCAAATCCACAGGCCGGATTCCGGCCGGCCTTCCGGCCCCTTGAAGAGCAGGCGGCCGGAGCTTGCGCTTTCCGCGGCGTTCGCGGCCGGCAGCGCACCCGGCTGCCGGCCCCAGTCGCGCAGATCGGCCTCCCACCCCGTCGCCGGGGCGAGGGACGGCGCGCTCGCCGCCAGGCGGGCCGCCGCCGACGCCCGCGCGCCGTCGCCCGCCATGCTCAGACCGTCTCCGCCAGGCCGACCAGCAGCTTGGCGGCCTGGTTGGGGCTGCCGTGCGACTGCATGTGCGCCGAGGTGGCGTCGAGCTTCTGACGCATGGTCTGGTCGGCCGTCAGGCGCTCCAGATTCGCGCGCAGTTCGTCGGGCGTCCAGGCCTTGCGATGCATGTAAAGCCCGTGGCCGGTTTCCTGCACGCGAGTCGCGTTGTCGTGGCCGTCCCAGACATAGGGCATGACGATGGCGGGCTTTCCGAAATAGAGGCACTCGGTGAAGCTGTTGTTGCCGCCGTGATGGATCACCGCGTCCGCCTGGGCGATGACGGAGGGCTGCGGGAACCAGCCGTCGATATGGACATTGCCGGGCAGCGTCCCGTAGGCGTCCTTGTAGTCGCCCACATTGACCAGCGCGCGCACCTGCATCCCGCCGAGCACGTCGATGATCCGTTTCAACAACTCCGTGTCGCCGGAGCCCAGGCTGCCGAAGCTGACATAGACCAGCGGCGCGTCGTTCTTCTCTGCGAAGCGCGGGATCTCGTAGGGCTTCTCCTCGCGCACGCAGCCCTCGAGATAGCGGAAGCGCTTCGGGTCCAACGGGTTGCGGCGTCGGAACTTCACCGGCTCCGGATAGAGCAGCAGATTCAGATGCGGCGAGGTCTCGAAGAACTCGCCCAGCGGATAGGGCTCCTCGCCGCACTCCTTCAGGAAGGCGTTGAAGCGGGCGTGGCAGTCCGCCACCACCTCCTTGAACTTGGCGTCGAACTTGTGGAAGCAGTCGCGATCGTTCTCGCCGCAGCCGGACAGGTGCGGGGGGATGTCGGGATCGGGAATCTCGTTCTCCGAACAAGAGATAACCCGCACCCAGGCCTTGCCGTTCTCCTGCGCGTAGCGCTTGATCGCCGGGAACAGGATGACGTTGTCGACGCACACCACGTCCGGCTTCACCCGGTCGAGCACGCCGGGCAGCTCTTTCTCCGCCCAGACCGAGGTTTCGACGATCGCCTCCCAGCACTCCTTGACGTAGTTGTCGAGCTGTTCGTAGGGCGTCAGGTCGAAGTTCGGGATGTGGCCGTTGATGAAGTCGGACCAGTACTTCGCCATTTCCTCCGGCGGCATCGGCTCCGACATGTTCACCTCATGCTCCTCGAAGCCGTAGCCCTTGTAGAGGCCGGCCATGCCGGGGTCGGTCAGGAACACCGCCTTGTGTCCCTGCTTCTCCACCGCCTGGGCGATGGCCACCGAATTGAGGGCGGGGCCGAAGGCGGCCTCGGGGAAGAATGCGATCACCTTCTTGTCGCTCATCTTTTTGCCTCCTGTTCCATTGGATTGGCGTTGTCATCCGTCCGCCAGAAGACGGGTGTGCTCTCGCCGCCAGCAGCACCAGACCTCCCGGCCTGGGGACCAGTCTCCGGCCTCTGCGGCGTCGGCCGTCAAACGCACGATCACCGGATCCTCCGCCGCCTCGACAGACAGGCGCACATTCATGTCCTGGCCGTGATAGGCGATGTCGAGGATCCGTCCGGGAAGCGCGTTCTCCGCATCGTCTCCGTCGGCCGGCGGCGCATCGACGAGGCGCAGGCGCTCCGGCCTGACCGCCGCGATCGGCCGGGCGGCGGGCGCGAGGTCGCCGTCGCCGCGGATCAGGCGGCCCGAGACGCGCAGTCCGCCGTCCGCCGCCTCGCCGCGAAAGACGTTCATCTTCCCGATGAAGCCCGCGACGAACCGGTTTGCGGGCCTTTCATAGAGCGTGCGCGGCGCGCCCACCTGCTGCACGACGCCGTCGCGCAGCACCGCCATGCGATCGGCCATGACGAGCGCCTCCTCCTGATCGTGGGTCACAACCACGAAGGTGACGCCGACCTCCTCCTGCATGCGCTTCAGTTCGAGCTGCATCTGCTCGCGCAGCTTCTTGTCGAGGGCGGCCAGCGGTTCGTCGAGCAGCAGCACGCGCGGCCGCTTGACCAGAGCGCGCGCGAGCGCCACGCGCTGGCGTTGCCCGCCGGAGAGTTGATCGGGCTTGCGCGACGCGAAATCGGAGAGGTGAGTCATCTCCAGGATTTCGCCCACGCGGCGTTGGGTCTCGCGGCGGTCGACCCCTTCGACCTCCAGCCCGTAGGCCACGTTGGCGGCCACGCTCATATGCGGGAACAGCGCGTAGGATTGAAACATCATGTTGATCGGCCGCTTGTTGGGCCGAAGCGGGGTCATGTCGCGCCCGTCGAGCAGCACGCGCCCCTCGTCGGGCCGCACGAAGCCGGCGACGGCGCGCAACAGGGTCGTCTTGCCGCAGCCGGACGGGCCCAGCAGCGCGAAGAACTCTCCCTCCGCCAGATCCAGCGAGACGGCGTCGACGGCCTTCAGGGCGCCGTAACGCTTGGTTACCCGCTCGATGGCGATGACGGTTCGCTCAGCCTTGTCCTTCATCCGGTGATGGACCCTTTGTTGATGCGTTGCGAGAGAAGGACCAGCGCGAAGCTGACCGCCATGACGATCGTCGCCATGGCGTTGATTTCCGGCGTCACGCCGAACCGGATCATCGAGTAGATCTGCATCGGCAGCGTGGTCGATCCCTGACCCGGGCCTGCGGTGAAGAAAGCGATGATGAATTCATCCACCGACAGGGTGAAGGAGAGCATCGCGCCCGCCAGGACCCCGGGCAGGATCGCCGGCAGGATGACCCGGCGGAAGGTCGTCGCTTCATTGGCGCCGAGATCCACCGAGGCCTCGAACACCGACCAGTCGAACCCGCGCAGCCGCGTGCGGACGACCGCACAGACGAAGGCGATGTTGAACACGACATGGCTCAGGATGATCGAATGCAGGCCCAGCGTGAATTCCAGTAAGGTGAAGAAGGACAACAGCGCGATCGCCAACACGATGTCAGGAATGATCATCGGCGCGAACAGCACAGCCTCCAGGGCCGGTCCGCGCCGGCGGTACTCGACGCCGATGGCGAGCAACGCGCCGAGCGCCGTGGCGAGCAGCGTCGACGTCACCGCGACGATCAGCGTGTTTCGGGCGGCGGCCAGGACGGCCTCGTTCTCCAGCAGCACGCCGTACCATTTGACGGAAAACCCGGTCCAGGCCGTGGGCAGTCCCGCCTGATTGAAGCTGAGCGCCATCAGCACCAGGATGGGCCCGTACAGGAAGAGCAGCACGAGCCCGAGATGACCGGACAGCCAGACCCGCGAGGGGGCGGCGCGCGCGTTTGCGCCGTCAAGCATGGGCGCCCTCCCGATCGCCCTGCATGCGGCGGACCACCATCGCCTGCGTGAAGAGCAGGATCATCATCACGCCGATGAGCATCATGCTGAGGGTGGCGCCGAAGGGCCAATCCCGCGCCGTCAGGAACTGATCGTAGATGATGTTGCCGACCATCTGGATGCGCCCGCCTCCGAGCAGATCCGGCGTGATGAAGTTGCCGATGGACAGCACGAAGACGAAGACCGCGCCGGCGGCGACGCCGGGGATCGTCAGCGGCAGCGTCACCCGAAAGAAGGTGCGCACCGAGGACGCTCCGAGATCTTCCGACGCCTCCAGCGTCTCGGGATTGAGCCGCGAGATGGACGCGAAGATCGCCAGGATCACAAAGGGCAAGTAGTTGTAGACGAGCCCGGTGACGACCGCGAACTCGTTATAGAGCAATGAGAGCGGCTCGTTGATCAATCCCAGGGCCGTCAGCGCCTGATTGATCAAGCCCTCCCGATTCAGCAGCACGATCCAGGCGTAGGTGCGGATCAGGTAGTTGCTCCAGAAGGGCAACATCACGAGGACCAGGAACACGGTCTGTCTCCGCGGGGCGGCGCGCGCGATCGCGTAGGCCGCGGGATAGCCGATCAGCAGCGCGACGAGCGTCGCAAGGCCCGCGATTTTGGCGGACTTCAGAAAGATCGACAGATAGAGCGGATCGAAGGCGCGGCCGAAATTGTCGAAGCCGAAGACATAGTCGACGCCGCCGTAAACGCCCCGTTCGAAGAAGGCGAAGAAGAAGACGATTGCGCACGGCGCGACCAGCAGCAGCGCCAGCCAGGTGAGCCCGGGGCCGAGTAGAATCCAGTCTCTGAGGAGCGAGCGCGGCATGACGGACGCCTATGGCCGATGGAGGGCGACGATCGGGCGGGATGGCGGGCGGCGCCGCGGCCAAGCCGAGCGCGCCGCCCGTTCCGCGAACGCCGCGGCCTATTCTGCCGCGAGAACTTCCGTGACCGTGCGCGAGAAGGCTCTCTGCCCGTCGCCGAGGTCGCGGAGCTGCTCCTGGGCGAGCAGCGTTTCGGGATCCATGCCGAGATTCGGGAACTGCTCGATCAGCGCGGGATCGAGCGCCGCCATGGCCGCCTGATTAGGCGTCTTGTAGAGAATGTTCGCCGGCACCCAGGCCCCGTTGTCCGCCTCCAGGACGAAGTTCAGGAAGGCGTGGGCGGCATCCTTGTTCTCCGACGCCTCGGTGATCACCATCGCGTCGACCCACAGGTCGCTGCCCTCTTCCGGAATGACGTATTTGATCGCGTCGTTCTCGGCGACGCCATAGTTGCACCAGCCGTCCCAGGCCTGAACCAGCCACGCCTCGCCGGAGACCAGCTTGGAATAGAAGGTCGTGTCGTCATAGGCGAGCAGCGACTGCTTCGCCTCAACGAGCAGATCCTTGGCGGCGTCAAGCGCCCCCTGGTCCGTCGTGTTGACGCTCTGCTCCTGCGCCAGGAACGCCGCCGCCATCAGCCAACGGTCGGTCGAGAGCATCGTCACCTTGCCCTTCAGGTCGTCGGACGGGCGCAGCAGGTCCATCCAACTGTCGGGGGTCTGCGAAACCAGATCGGAGCGGTAGCACAGCCCGGTCGTGCCCCAGGCGTAGGGAACGGACACCTGATTGTCCGGGTCGTATTCGAGCTGCGCGGCCTCCGGATAGAGGTTTTTCAGATTGGGCAGCTTGTCGTGGTCGAGCTCGGCGGCGAGGCCCAGCGCTTTCAGCGCTTCGACGAACGGGGAGGATACGAACACGACGTCGTATCCCTTGCCCCGGCCGGCTACGACCTTGCCCATGATCTCCTCGTTGGTGGCGTGCACGGCGAGTTCGGCCTCGATGCCGGTGGCTTCCGTGAAGCGCTCGAGCATGTCCGCCGGCATGTAGCCGTCCCAGTTGGAGATCACGATCTTGTCTTGGGCGAGGGCCGGCCCGCTTATCGCGGCCGCACAGAACGCCGCCGCCGCCAGCTTGGTCAATTTCCGCATGGTCAGTCTCCCGTTTCAGTTTCCCTGCACGGCAGCGCCGCGACGTCCTTCACGGAGCGCCGGACCCTGCAAACGTCCCTCTCGCGAGGCGCGGCCGTTCGACCGGTCGCTTGTCAGTTGCGAAAACTCTGTACTATTTTGATAAAAAGTACAATCTGATTTCGGGTAGCGGGTCGTCGATCGCCGACAACGCCTGATTCGGGAGCTGTTTCATGCGCCGCCTTTACGCTGCGGAGGCCTACGATGCGACGCGATCTCCGGACAGCCACTGGCTGGCGACGGCGCCGCCGCTCGCGGCCGAATGTCGGCCGCTTGAGGATCCTGTGCGCTGCGACGTCGCCGTGATCGGCGGCGGCTTCACGGGCTTGTCGGCCGCGCATCGGCTGGCGCAAACCCATCGGCGTGCGGTTCGGCTTTTCGAGGCGGGACCGATCGCGTGGGGCGCGTCCGGCCGCAATGGCGGCTTCTGTTGTCTCGGCGGCTCGAAGCTCGGTCATGAGGCGATCGCGCGCCGCGTCGGGGGCGAGGAGGCCCGGCGCTTCGCCGACGCGCAACGCGCCGCGATCGATCATGTGGCGGCCTTTCTCGATCGCGTCGGCGTCGACGCCGACAGGCACAGCCGCGGCGAACTCGTGCTCGCGCACAAGCCGTCCCGGCTGTCGGCCCTGCGCGCCGAGGCGGCGCATCTGGAGTCACAGTTCGGCGTCGAGGCCGAGGTGATGGACCGAGCGGCCCTAGAGGCCGTCGGAGTCTCGGGACCGGAGTTCCACGCCGGACTTCACATTCCCTTCGGCTTCGCGCTCAACCCCCTCACCTACGCACGCGCCCTGGCGGCGGCCTGCGCGCAGGCCGGGGTCGTCCTGCACCCGCACAGCCCGGTGACGGACTGGCGGATGGACGGCGGGCGGCATCGGTTGCGCGTGAACGGTCTGCCTGTGGTCGCGGACCGCGTGGTCCTGGCCGCCAACGGCTACGGCTCGGAAGACATGCCCGAATGGATGGCCGGACGCACGCTGCCCGCCCTGTCGCGCATCCTGGTGACCCGCCCGTTGACGGCTGCGGAGCGCGCGGCGCAAGGCTGGACGAGCGCGCTTATGGCGCAGGATTCACGGCGGCTGCTGCACTATTTCCGCCTGCTGCCCGACGGGCGTTTCCTGTTCGGCGGCCGCGGCGGGCTGGCCGCCGGCGAGGCCGCAGCCGGCCGCTCGCACAGCCGGTTAAGGGCCGACTTCGACCGGATGTTCCCCGGCTGGGCGCATGTCGAAACGGAACGGAGCTGGTCGGGTTTCGTCTGTCTGAGCGCCTCGTTGGCGCCGTTCATCGGGGCGCTGCCGGATCGACCCGGCGCGTGGACGGCGCTTGCCTATCACGGCAACGGCGTCGCGATGGGCAGCTGGTCGGGGGCCCGCGTCGCCGATCTCGCCGCCGGCGTCGAGGGGGCCGAAGCGGCGATTCCGCAGCTTATGCGCGGACCGTTGAAGCGATTTCCCGCCTCGCGTATGCGTCTGGCCGCCTTGCGCGCCGCCTATGTCGCGTATGGGGTCGCGGACCGGTTCCTGTAACGGGTCGGGCGTCGCTAGACGCGGGTCAGACGGCGGTGCGCGAGGGCGCGGACCTTGTTGAAATCCGGGCGGATGCGCCGCGACGTCGCGATATGGTCGGTGAGACGGGCGGCGGCGCGCTCATAGTCTCCGGCCTCGATGGCGTCCAGTATCTCAAGATGCTCGCGGCAGGAATCGGCCAGACGGACCCGATCGCCGTAGTTCTCATATTCGCTCAGGCGGCGCAGACGGGTTTGCTGCTGGATGGCCTGCCGCAGGAAGCGGTTCCCGCAGCACTCCGCGACGGTCTCGTGAAAGTCGGCGTCGACGGCGAACAACTCCGCGACCGGCGCGGTGTCGACGGCGCCCGCCAGCATCTCCTCGTGCCGGGCGCGAAGGCGTGCGAAGGCGCGGGGATCGGGCTGAAAGCCCGGGGCCGCGACCGCCGCCGGCTCTATCAGCAGCCGGAACTCGTAACTCTCGTGATAGGCGTTCGCGTCATTGAGCACCGGGCCGAAACGATAGAAGCGGCCCGGACCGCGCTCGACCACGCCTTCCTCGGCCATGCGGGCCAGGACGCGGTTGGCGGCGGCGCGATCCACCTCATACCGGCGCATAACGTCGGCGACGGCGATCTGCTCCGGCGCAAGGTTCGCGAATCGAGCGCGCACCAGATCGCGATAGATGCGCTCTTCGCCGCTTTCGGGAATGGCGCGGTCGCGAAAGGCCTCGCCGTCCGCATCCAGCGCCAGGAAGTACCCGACATTGGGTTCCGAGCGCACGACGCCGCGCGTCTCAAGCACCGACAACGCCGCGCGGACCGGGGAGCGGGAGACCCCGAGCAATTCGGACAGCCGGTTTTCCGTCAGCTTGGCCCCCCGCTTCAATCCCTCGCGTTCGACCTGCGCCATGATCCGGCGGGCGAGATCGAGGGTGCGTGCTTTCGGGACGGACATGGGGAAATGACACCCTGGAGCGGCCGCTCTGTTGAGGCTCGTAACCGTACGTCGATCATACGCCCTGGCCCATGCGCGGGACAAGCCGACCTCGCGGGCGATGCGAAGCGGCGCCCTGCCCTCTCTGGCGAGATTGGCTACACGCGGTCGATCAGGCCCGGCTCGCCCTACGTCGTCTCTGCAGTCGCGATCGGATAGCGACAATGCATCCGCCAACGGTCGGCGCGCGGCGCAAGACGCCGAGGAATTGCGTCCGTTCCGTCCAGGTTTACGGCCAGGATCGTAGGACGCCCGCAGCGGATCTCGGGCGCCGCCGGTCCGGTGCTTTGCATCGTTTCACACCCGACGCCCGCACGCCCTCATCGGCGAACCGTCGCCCCATCGATGCGCAACCGAACGTCCGGGATGACCGCGCCCGGTTCCGCCGGGCGCAGGCTGAGCGAGACGGCGCGCGGCTCGGACGACGGGGGAATCCCGTCCCGCGGCAGGGTGATCGTGAAGCGCCGGGTCTCGCCCGCGGCCGGCGGCGGAAAGAAGGCGACGACGCCAAGGTCCAGTCGGCCCGCCGCCGACGCCTCGCCGCACAGGATGAGGTCGACGGCGACCAGGAAGGCCCCGGGCGCCGTCCGTTCCGGCGTGAGATCGAGATGCAGCAGGCCCGGGCCGACCGTCGCGTCGGCCATGGCGCGCACGGCCCGAACGCCGGGGTTCTCTCGCGAGAGGACGGGGGCGGCGTCATCCATCACGGCCGGACAGTCTCCTCCCTCGCCGGCCGCGACGACGCCGGCCGCGCCCCAGACGCTCAGGAGCGCGGCGGCCAGAGCGGCGGCGCAAAGCCGGGCGCGTTTCCCTGAAAGCATGACGAGGCGCATCGACGGGACCGTCTCCAGAACCGGCAAAGCGGCCCGCGCCGCCTGTGCCCCTGTTGACCCAGATGGGCGGCCGCGCCCGCGGGATCAAGCGGGCGCGGCCGTTCGGCCCGGTCTTCGTCCGGCCTAGAGGCGTAGGACCTCGATCTTGCCGACGGTGATCGACATCTCCGGCGGATCGGCTTCCGGCTGCACCGGCAGCGGCAGGAGTTGCACCGTCAGGTCGTTCGGGTCGAGCCGCCCCGCCTCGGCGAGATGGCGCAGCGCGTCCGTCGCGTCGACCGTGAAGGCCTGCATGGCCGCATGACTGCCTTCGACGGGCGGCATGAAGTAGCTGAAGGAGCCGGCGTAGCCCGGAACGCCGTAGCCGTCCGACGGCGTGACGCCGGGCGTGTTGACGTAGACGTTGACCACCGCCTGGGTGGCGGCGCCGGTGACGGTGATCTCGCTCAGGCGCAACAGCGTCCGGCTCGGCTCCAACGCCACCCGGCGCTGGTCGGCCGACAGCGTCTTGTTCTCGGACGGGAAGAAGGCCCGGGTTCCGAACAGCCCCTCGGCCAGCCCCGTCGCGGCGACGGCGATCGACGCCGGCCGGCCGATGCTGGCGGTCGGGCCGCCGGGGCCGCTGGCCAGCAGGACCGCCGGCGCCGCGGGATCGACCGGCGCCTCGGCCAGGCTCATCACACCCTTCTCGGACGGCGCGGCGGCGACGGCGGGCGCGACCAGCGTCTCGTAGGTGAAGCCCATCGCCCGGAAGTCGACCGCCGCGGCGGCGGTCGCATCCACCGACCGGCCGTCGGCGTTGACGAATTGGCCGTTATAGACCTGCGGCTGGCTCGGCATGGTGTTGCCGACGGTCTGCCACTCCGCCCACAGGCGATCGACATTGCAGTGGTGCAGCCAGAAGATCGGGTCGAGCGGCGACATGCCGTTGCTCATGTGCCCGTTCGAACCGCCGGTCAGGACATGGCCGGTGTTGTGCGGGCCGGTTTCGACCGCGTGCCAGAAATCGTTGAAGGGGCCGAGCTTCAGGATCTGCGCGATGTTCGCGGCCGTGAAGTTGCCGCCGGTGTCGCGATCCTGCAGCCCGACCGTGGGCGTCAGCGCCCGGGTCCCGACGGTCCGAACCTCGACCGGGCTCCAATTGTTCGACTGGGCGTTGGACGGGTCCTTCCAGTAGGTGACGTTCAGATAGTCGTTGCTGAAGAAGGGCGCCGGCAGCCGGCCCCGGATTTCCGTCCAGTCCCAATAGGCCAGCGCGAAGTCCGGCTTGCCGATCAGCTTGCCGCAGATCTCCTCGTAAAAGGTGATGTAGTTGCGATGCCAGGCGAAGAAGTCGTCCAGCCCATGCGGACAATGACCGAGATGGATCAGCGACTGGTTGCGCCAAGTCCGCTGGTCGGTCGGGTCGCTGGCCTGCAGATCGTGCATGGCCTTCACGGCCTCGCCGTAGTCGGTGAAGAAGCTGTCGGTCGACGCCATGGTCGACGCATTGCGCCGCACCCGGAGCGTCCCGCCCTGGGCGCGGACGATCGCCGGCGCCGACAACGCCCCCGCCGTCGCGACGGCGACGGCCGCGGCCGCCCCGCCCTTCAGAACCTGTCGGCGCGAAGGACCGCCGGTCCCGCCGCTGCGCCGCATGCTCGGCTTGGCGCCAGCCTGGATTTTCCCCACCATGATCGCGTCTCCCTGTTTGCCGCGCATGATTGCGCGCTAAACGATATTTTTTTGGATCATACTCGTTAAAGAAGCATCTGTGAAGCTTTTGCACCGGGGACGCCGCCACGAAAAAAGCCGCGCCCGTTACGGGCGCGGCTTCCATCGGCGGCCTCGCGGGGGCGAGGCGGCGGATCAATCGTTGGTCGGGAAGGCGAGCTGGTGTCCCTCCTTGATGCCCGAGGGCCAGCGGGAGCTCACCGTCTTCATCTTCGTGAAGAAGCGGATCGATTCCGGCCCGTGCATCTGGGTGTCGCCGAACTTGGAGCGCTTGGCGCCGCCGAAATTGTGGAACGCCATCGGCACCGGGATCGGCACGTTGACGCCGATCATGCCGATATCTACCGCCGCCGTGAAGCTGCGCGCCGCGTCGCCGTCGCGGGTGAAGATGGCGACGCCGTTGCCGTATTCGTGGGCGTTGATCATGTCGACCGCGTCCTCATAGGTCGAGGGCGCCATGACCGAGAGCACCGGCCCGAAGATCTCCGTCTTGTAGATCTCCATATCGGTCTTGACCTGATCGAACAGCGTACCGCCGACGAAGTAGCCGTTCTCATAGCCCTGCAGGGCCGCGCCGCGGCCATCCACCAGGAGCGACGCCCCCTCGTCCACGCCGCGCTGGATCAGGCCCTCGACCCGCTCCTTCGCCTGACGGGTGATCAGCGGGTTGATGTCGGCATCCGGATCGTTCCACGGGCCGATCTTCAGGCCCTGGACCTTCGGCGCCAGCTTCTCGACCAGCCGCTCGGACGTCTCCTTGCCGACCGGCACGGCGACGGAGATCGCCATGCAGCGCTCGCCGGCCGAGCCGTAGCCGGCCCCGACCAGCGCGTCCACCGCCTGATCCAGATCGGCGTCCGGCATGATGACCATGTGGTTCTTGGCGCCGCAGAAGGCCTGGACGCGTTTATTGTGGGCGCAGCCTTCGTGATAGATGTACTCGCCGACGCCGGTGGAGCCGACGAAGCTGATCGCCGGGACATCCGGATGATGCAACAGGGCGTCGACCGCCTCCTTGTCGCCGTGCACGACGTTCCAAACGCCGTCCGGCAACCCGGCTTCCTTCCACATCTCCGCCAGCATGTTGGGCGCGGAGGGGTCGCGCTCAGAGGGCTTGTTGACGTAGGCGTTGCCGCAGGCGATCGCCATGACGCCCATCCACAGCGGGATCATGACCGGGAAGTTGAACGGCGTGACGCCGCCGACGACGCCCAGCGGCTCGCGGATCGAATAGAGGTCGATGCCGCCGCCGACATTCGGATTGAACTCGCCCTTGATCAGATGCGGAATGCCGGCCGCGAACTCGATCACGTCGATGCCGCGCTGGATTTCACCGAGCGCGTCGGGCCTGGTCTTGCCGTGCTCCTTGCACATCGCCTCGGCCAGCGCCTCGCGCTTCTGAACCATCAGTTCGCGCATCCGGAAGATCACGGCCGCGCGCTTCGGCGAGGCCATCGCGCCCCAGGCTTCCTGCGCCGCCTTCGCGTTCTGGACGGCCTTGTCGACTTCCGCGGTCGAGGCGTAGGCGAGCTTGCCCGAGACCTCGCCTGTCGCCGGGTTGAAGACGTCGCCGAAGCGGCCGCTTTCGCCGTCGACATACTGGCCGCCGATGAAATGCGTGAGGGTCTGGGTCATGGGAACGGGGGCTCCTTACAGTCGATTTGGCGCCAAACGATCGTTTGGCGTTCTTGGCATAGGGTTTTAAGCGTCGCGCGCCGACGCCTCAAGCCGCCTTGCGCGCCTGCGACCGGCGCAGTGTCCTGAGCCGGCTCTCGAAGTCCTCGCGGTTGTGATAGGCGCCGCAGAGCCGCCGCCGGCCGCTATAGGCGAGCCGGCCGTGCAGCGTCCGCCAATTGTCGAACAGCAGCACGCCCCCGGGGCGCAGGCCGAAGACGAGCTGGCGCGCCGGTTCGCTCGCCATGCGATGGAATAGACCATAGGCGTCATAAAAGGCCCGCTGCTCCGCTTCCGGCAGCAGGAACGGCGCGCGGTCGTGATGGTTGAAGCTGACCTGCTCGACCCGGCCCGCGGCGTCGAGCCGGATGACCGGCCGGCGCGCCTCCAGATGCACGCCGTCCTCCAGATAGCGGGCCGGAACCGGAATCGTGCTCAAGGCCGCGAAGGCTTCCGGATGGTCGCGGCGGACGTCTTCCGCGATCGCGAAAGCGTCCACCAGGACGCTCTCGCCGCCCTCGCCGTCGAACTCGATCACGTGGAACATCTGCAGGCCCGGCGCGTCGATCGAATAGGTGGAATCCGTATGCGGCGTGATGGCGAGCGGCGTGTAGGCCGTGTCCGCGTGCTCCATGTTCGCGGCCGCGTCCCAGAAATCGCCGAAGATCGTCTGGCGCAGATAGGCGATGCGCTCGGCCAGGTCCCGGGTCGCGTCGGGCGTGGGCGGGACGCCGTCCACCAGACAGAAGCCGACGCGCTCTACGGTCTCGAGCCAGTCCAGCATACCGGCGTCGCCGGCGCGGACGGCCGCATAGGGAACGGTGGGCAGTCCGTCGGGAAAGGCGGCGTCGGGCCACAGGCTGCGCGCGGTCTCGGGCGCGCCGCCGTCGTCGACGCCGGCGAGCAGGTCGGCGGAGAGCCGGCTCTCATGATCCTCCGACCGCCAGACCACGCGCAACGTCCGGCCGCCCTCGGCGGGCCCCGCCCCGGCCGCCAGCACCGGCGCGTCGAAGGCGAAGACGTCGACCAGACGCTGCTGCGTCTCCGGGTGGAGGCAGTCCGGCGTTTCGCAGTGGTCGCGCAGCCACAGCGACGGGAACCGTCGCGCGCGGCCGTCCGAAAACCGGACCTCGACGATCGCGCCGTCGTCCAGAACCGCCGCCGCCGCAATCGCAACCGGACCCGCCTGCGTCATCCCGTCGCTCCTCTCCAAAGAATGCCGGGGCCGCCGTCGAGCGACGGCCGCGCGGGAAGTGTCCCAAAGCCGGTCCGGACAGGCAAGACGCCAGCCAGCCGCCGCCCTCTGGGCCAGCGCCGCACGGAATTCGGCCGCACAGCGCGCCTGTCTCGAAAGACCTTGAAAAAGCGCGCGGAAAGAGCGATATAAGCCTCGCTATCGTTTGCCAATCGACTTCGCCGTCCGTCTTCTCAGGCTGCCGGTTACCGCGATTCAAACCGACAAGCCACAGCCGCGGCATACCGCGCGCGGCGTCCTATATGAGGAGACACGGAACATGGCCACTGGCACCGTGAAATGGTTCAACGCCACCAAGGGCTTCGGCTTCATCGAGCCGGAGGACGGCTCGAAGGACGTCTTCCTGCACATCTCGGCCGTCGAGCGCGCCGGGCTGCAGAGCCCCGCTGAGGGCCAGAAGATCCAGTTCGAGCTCGAGACCGGCCGCGACGGCCGCGCCTCGGCTGGCAACATCAGCTACCTCTAAGCTGAAGGCCGGGCGCGCGCGTTCGCGCGTCGCGCCGCCGAACCGGAAAACCCCGCGGGTCAACGCCCGCGGGGTTTTTCTTTGTCGAAAGGCGCCTACTGCGTGACGATCGGCGCTTCGGGTCGGAAAGCGTGAAAAGCGAAGGCGAAGTCGACGAAATAGACCACGTCTTCGCCGGCCCGGGTCGCGGTCACGTTGCCGACGTCCCTGCCCTCCGGAATGTAGGCGGCGTCGAGCGCGGAGTTCTGGCCCGGCGTCCATTCCAGCACCGTCCCGTCCGGCGCTTCGATCCGCCCCTGGCGGCGCAGCAGGTCGAGCGACCAGGCCCGATCCTTGTCCGCCAGCGACACGACGCGCGCCAGCGGCGCGATCCCGTCGGGAACCTCCCCGTCATAAAGGAACGGCCGGGCCAGCGAATCGTACCCCCGATAGGGGTTGTGGCCGTAGCGGCGGAAGCCGGCGTCATTCGGGACCAGTACGCGGGCGTCCGCGGGGGCGCGGGCGGCGAAGGCCTCCAGGCTCTCCAGCCGCGCCGGCAGGATGTCGAGCCGGGCGCCCGTCATCTCGCCCACGATCGCCTCGCCCATGAATTGCTGCCACCAGCTTTCGGTCTGGCGGTCGTACATCACAAGATCCGACTTGCGCAGCTTGCCCGTGGTGCCGAAATCGAGCACGCGCCCGTCGACCCGCCGGTCGAACACGATCGCCGCGTTGCAGAGCGGGCAGAAGGTCACCGCCACCGGCGCGCCTCCGACGACGTCGTTCACGATCTCGTGCCACATCAGAATGCGCAGCGGGTAGGCCCGCCAGTCGCCGTCGATCGAGAGGCCGATCACCGGCTCCGTGGGCTCGAGCCCCTCGAGCGCGTCGACAGCCTCGAAGACCGGCGCGTCGATCGGCGGGATTCCGTCTTTCGGCGGCCCGCCGGAGCGGATCTCCTCCAACGGGACGCTGTGCGCCGCGAAGTCGGTGGTCGGCCATTCGGCCCGCCACAGATCGGGGGAAGCCGTCGTCGGACCGGCCAGAAGGCCGAGCCAGAGCCCGGCAAGGAGCGTGAGGGCGAGGGGTCGGGTCATCATACGCCCCAAGATGGGCGCCCGCCCGGTCACCTGCAATTCAAAGCCGCGTGAAGCCTCTGCGATCAGCCGCGACCGCGATAGGGGGCGACGCCCTGATCCGGAACCCAAAGCCCCTCCGGCGGCGCGCCGGTCTGCCAGAACACGTCGATCGGGATGCCGCCGCGCGGATACCAATAGCCGCCGATTCTGAGCCAGCGGGGCGCGGCGGCCTCGACGATCCGGCGGCCGATCATCACCGTGGTCTCCTCATGAAAGGCGCCGTGGTTGCGGAAGGACTGAAGGAAGAGCTTGAGCGACTTGGATTCGACCAGCAGCGCGTCCGGCGCGTAGTCGATCACCAGATGGCCGAAATCCGGCTGACCGGTGACCGGGCAGAGCGACGTGAACTCCGGACAGGCGAACCGCGCAAGATAGTCCACGTCAGCCTGCACGTTCTCCACCGTCTCCAGAACGGCGTCGTCCGGCGAGGCGGGGACGGCGCTCGAGGCCCCGAGCTGACTGGCGGTGCGATAGCGGCTTTCGGTCATGGCGGGCTCACTGACTGGCGCGTGCGAAGCGCGGGGCGTGCGGTCGCCCTTATGGGCCGCGCACCCGGCGTCTGTCAAAACCGGGCGCCCAGCCGACCAGGCGAGAGCCGCCGCCAAGGCGACCCGCCTTATCTTTTGAATGCATAAAGCATTTTCTGCTATCATAACGAGATTTCGGAGCGCGGGGGGCGGGAAGCGCGATGACCAAACAGACGCTCGACGAGGAGGAGCGCGCGGCGGCGGCCGCCGCGCTGGGGGTCGATTGGTCCGCGTTCCAGGATGCGGAGCGGCTCCTGACCTACGCCGCGGCCGCCGGCAAAGGATTGCCGGAGCGGTTCGCGCAGGCGCTGTCGACGGTCCGGCGGCGCATCGATGCACGGGCGCGCGGCGGCTCGATCGAGAGCGCCGCGCCGCCTTCGCCCTCTGCGGGCGGCGCCGAGGGCGCGCCCGGCCCGACGCCCTCCGACCAGGGCGAGGCGGGCCAAAGCAAGGCGGGCCAAAGCAAGGCGGGCCAAAGCAAGGCGGGTCAAAGCAAGGCGGGTCAAAGCAAGGCGGGTCGGGAGGAAGCCTGCGAGAAAGGGGACGCGTCGGCGGATGCGGCCGTCCTGTTCCTGACCGCCTATGACGGCCTCGTCGCCGCCCTGGCCCCGGTGACGGCGCAAAGCCTGCGAGACAGCCTGCCGCCGCACCAGGGCAACGGCAGGGCGCGGACCGCGATGCGGTTCCTGTGGGCGCTGGCGGCGCTGTTCATCGCCCTGGTGTTCTTCGTCGAGGTCTTCATGAGCAAAATCGGCCTGCATCTGGCTCAGGCTTCGGGCGATCAGACCGCGTTGCCGATCTGGCAGATCCTGGTGCTGCATGCGGCCCCCTTCGCCTATGGCGGCTTCGGGGCGTCGGTCTATCTGCTGCGCAGTTGCGACCGGGCGATCGACGCGCGCAGCTTCTCCGCGGAGAGCCTGGCGGACTACCGCACGCGCTTCCTGCTGGGCGTGATCGCCGGCGGGATGGTGCTTCTGTTCGTCGAGCAATTGATCGACGACGGGGCCCAGATCAACCTGTCCTCCGCGGCGCTCGCCTTCCTCGCCGGCTACAAGGTCGAGTTCCTGTACGATGCGGTGGACCGAGTGATTGGAGCCATCCTGCCCAAGGTGGGCGTGGAGAGCGCGGCGCGGGCCGGGCCGACGGCGGCGCCGATCGACCCGCAGACGCTGCTCGCCTTCATCGACCGCGCCCAGTCGCCGGAGGCCAAGGAGGCCGCCCGCACCCTGTTGGAGACCATAGCGCCGGCGCAGAAGTCGCCCGGGCCGTCTTGATCGGCGCGCGGGTCAGTCCGCGCCCAGCCGCTCCGCGTGCCAGGCGAAATGCTCGCCCAGGAAGGTGGCGATGAAGAAATAGCTGTGGTCGTAGCCCTGCTGATAGCGCAGCTCCAGCGGAACGCCGGCTCGGTTGCAAGCCTCCTGAAACAGACCGGGGCGCAGATGCTCGGCCAGGAACTGGTCCGCCTCGCCCTGGTCGATCAGGATGTCGGAATGCCAGCCGCGTTCCTCCAGAAGGCTGCAGGAATCGTAGGCGCGCCAGGCCTCCTCGTCGGTTCCGAGATAGCCCGTCAGCGCCTTCTGGCCCCAGGGAACCCGGCTCGGCGCGACGATCGGCGCGAAGGCCGAGACGGAGCGATAGCGCTCCGGATGCTTGAGCGCGATGGTCAAGGCCCCGTGGCCGCCCATCGAATGGCCGAAGATCCCGCGCCGGTCTCCGTCGAAGCCGAACGCCTCCTCGACAAGCGCCGGCAGTTCGTGGGCGACGTAGCTGTACATGCGGTAGTTCTTGGACCAGGGCTCCGCCGTCGCGTCGACATAGAAGCCGGCGCCGCTGCCGAAGTCGTAACTGTCTTCGTCCGGCACGCGCTCGCCGCGCGGGCTCGTGTCCGGCGCGACGACGGCGATCCCGTACTCCGCCGCCCAGCGCTGGGCGCCCGCCTTGACCGTGAAATTCTCCTCCGTGCAGGTCAGGCCGGACAGCCAGTAAAGCACCGGCGGCGGCCCCTCCAGCCCCTCCGGCGGGTGATAGACGGAGACGCGCATCGGCGTCCCCGTCTCCCGGCTGTCATGCCGGTAGACCGCCTGGATCCCGCCGAAGCACTTGTTCTCGCTGATCGTCTCGAAGGTCATCTTAAACCCATCTCATCCCGAAGAATTCGCATAAGTTCTGCTGCCGTTTCTTCAGTAAATTGAAGGCTCTGGCTCTTCTTCCCCGGCGCCTGGCGTTGATCAGATCCATAAGAGTCGATCTGCAAGACCTTCTTTCCGCCATCTAGCCCAAAAACTGTGTACGAGGCGGTGGCAGGTTCATGCAGCGAGTTTCGCTCCATCTGCTTCCGTTCGAGCCGATCAACTCGGGCCATTCGAAGCCTCTCTCAAATAGTCTCAGAACGTCACGACCGAGCGGATCGACTTGCCTTCGTGCATCAGGTCGAAGGCGTCGTTGATCTGCTCCAGCGGCAGGGTGTGGGTGATCATCGGGTCGATTTCGATTTTGCCGTCCATGTACCAGTCGACGATCCGGGGCACGTCGGTGCGCCCGCGCGCGCCGCCGAAGGCGGTGCCGCGCCAGGAGCGGCCGGTGACGAGCTGGAAGGGCCGCGTCGAGATCTCCTGGCCCGCGCCGGCGACGCCGATGATGATGCTCTCGCCCCACCCCTTGTGGGCGCATTCCAGCGCCTGGCGCATGGTGGTCACATTGCCGATGCATTCGAAGCTGTAGTCCGCGCCGCCGCCGGTCAGATCGACCAGATAGGGGACCAGGTCGCCCTCGACCTCCTTCGGATTGACGAAGTGGGTCATGCCGAAGCGCTCCGCCATCTCCTTCTTGCCGGGGTTCAGGTCGACGCCGACGATCATGTTGGCGCCGACCAGCCGCGCGCCCTGGATGACGTTCAGGCCGATGCCGCCCAACCCGAAGACCACGACGTTGGAGCCGGGCTCCACCTTGGCCGTGTTGACAACCGCCCCGATGCCCGTGGTGACGCCGCAGCCGATGTAGCAGATCTTCTCGAAGGGCGCGTCCTCACGGACCTTGGCGAGCGCGATTTCCGGCAGCACCGTGTAATTCGAGAAGGTCGAGCAGCCCATATAGTGCAAGAGCCGCTCCCCGTTCAGCGAGAAGCGCGAGGTGCCGTCCGGCATCACCCCCTGCCCCTGGGTCGAGCGGATCGCCTGACACAGGTTGGTCTTGGGGTTGAGGCAATAGTCGCACTCCCGGCACTCAGGCGTGTAGAGGGGGATCACGTGATCGCCCTTTTTGAGACTGCGCACGCCCGGGCCGACATCGACCACGACGCCCGCGCCCTCATGGCCCAGGATGGTCGGGAAGGCCCCTTCCGGATCCTCGCCGGAGAGCGTGAAGGCGTCGGTGTGGCAGATCCCGGTCGCCTTGATCTCGACGACGACTTCGCCCTCCTTCGGGCCGTCGACCTCGACCTCCTCGATCGACAAGGGCTTGCCGGCCCCGAAGGCCACCGCGGCGCGCGATTTCATGGGCTGATGCTCCCCGTTGCATTGGCTGACGGACTGCCGGGATCGTGCCAGTGGCGCCGGGACCGCGCAAGCGCCCCTCTGTCGGCGCCTCCCCCGTCGTCCCGGACGGCCGTCAGGCCGATCCGGGACCCAGGAGCGCCGACCGCCGACGCGAACGAACCGCTCTGGGTCCCGGCTCTGCGCTGTCGCTCCGGCCGGGATGACGGCGAAACAGCTTGGCCCCTTCGAACGCTCTCGCGCCGCCCTGCAGCCTTGCACTGCGAGGCGGGAGCCGGCGCGCATCAGCGCTTCAACGCCCCCAACGCCGCCTCGGCCGCGCCGCGCATGAAGCCGAGATCGACCGACAGGCTGATCCAGCGGTAGCCGAGCGCGATCATCTCGTTCGCCATCGCGGCGTCGCCGCAGTGGATTCCGGCCATCACGCCGGCGTCGGCGGCCTTCTGCGGGATGATCCTGATCGCCTCCACCACGTCCGGATCGTCCGGCATGGGCTTGGGCAGGTTGCCGAAGCTGAAGCCCAGATCGTTGGGCCCCACCAAGAGCCCGTCCAGATTGGGCGTCGCCAGGATCTCGTCCAGCGCGTCGAAGCCGTCGCGCGTCTCGATCATGCCGGAGGCGAAGACGGCGCCGTTGGCCTCGGCCGCGTAATTGGGGCCGCCGGTCAGCCCGGCGCGCACCGGGCCCCAGCTTCGCCGCCCCTCCGGCGGGTAGCGCGTCGCCGCGACGATCGCCTGGGCGTCGGCGGCGGTGTCGGTCAGGGGCGCGATCACGCCGCCCGCGCCGCAATCGAGCGCCCGGCCGATGGCGGCGGCGTCGTTGGAGGCGACGCGCACGATCGGGACGGTCCGGCTGGTGGAGATCGCGGTCGTCATGGCGATCGCCGTCCCCTCGTCCATCCCGCCATGCTGGCGATCGACGATCAGGAAATCGAAACCGGCCTGCGCCATGGTCTCCGCCGCGATCGGGCTGTCCGCCATCAGCATGCAGCCGACGGCGACGCCGCCCTCGTCCCAGATCGTCTTCAATGCGCGCGCGTGCATCGTGCGAAGGCTCCCCGCTGATCGGTTTTGCAAGCTATCGCATGGGGCGGGTTGGAGGGAAAGGGCCGCCTGTTGGGACGCTCGGCGCGCGCGCCGTCCTCAGGCCGCGCCGGCCCTTCGAGACGGGCGCCGCCGCGCCCTCCTCACGGTGAGGTTTGTGCATATTGGAATCAGAGGGTGAGCCCTCATCCTGAGGAGCAGCCGACAGGCTGCGTCTCGAAGGACAGAAGCGTTGTCGGGCCGCGCGACCCTTCGAGACGGGCGCCGCCGCGCCCTCCTCAGGGTGAGGTTTGTGCATATTGGAATCAGAGGGTGAGCCCTCATCCTGAGGAGCAGCCGACAGGCTGCGTCTCGAAGGATGAGGGCGTGAGCGCGCGGCCGCGACGTCGTCACCGCCGGAACTGCTTGGACAGCGCCAGCGCCTGGCCCTGGTAGTTGGAGCCGATCCCGGAGCCGTAGGGCCGGTCGGTATGCTGCCTAAGCTTCTCAAATATGACCCGGCCAACGATCTGATTGTCTTCAATCATAAAGGGCACCTCGTGTGATCGAACCTCCAGAACGATCTTGGCCCCAGTTGGTTTGCTCCCGGTGTAACCAAAACCCGGATCAAAAAATCCGGCGTAATGCACGCGAAACTCCCCAACGAGCGTGTCGTACGCTACCATATCCGCAGCGTAGTCTGGCGGAATAACGACTCTCTCCTTGCTAGCGAGAATGTAGAAGTCTGATGTGTTTAGGATAAGACCGCCACGCTTCGGTCTATGGACCGGGTCCCAGAATTCCGCTGGCTCATAGAAGTTGATCTTGTCCACGTCGACTGGTGCATCTGTCCGTTTCGCAGAATAGCCAACCAATCCCGAGAGAGGATCACCATGGACGTCAACCGAGAGGGCGAGCTTCCCGGCCTTAATGTCGGGCTCTTGGTGCTCTGCGATAAGGATGCTCTGGTTCTCGACAAGTTCTCGAATCGCGTTGTCACTGCGCTTTGGAGAGCCCGTCCGAATTCGCAGTTGCGCTAGCTTGGAACCAGTCCGCGCGACGACGTTGAAGGAACGCGGCGCAACCTCTAACCAAAGCGGTCCATGGTAGTTTGGAGCTACAGAGTCGAACTCTGTACCGTAGTCGGTGATAACCCGAGCAAAGATATCGAGGCGCCCAGTTGAGCTTTTTGGATTTGCCGAGCCGGATACACGCTTCTTCAAGCGCAGCATTTCTTGGAGAGGAATGACGTATACATTTCCTTTCTCGAGCTGCGCTCCGCCGGACAAATCGATCTTTTCGCTAGCGATTTCCAGCAACTTGTCCCGGACCGTCCAGTCTTTTCCTGGGAGAAAACTCGCAGGCACTCGGTAGGCTGAGCCCCCGAGACGCAAGTCAAGGCTGGCTGGCTGAATCTGTGCATCAGGAATGCCCGACTCAGAGAAAATCTCTGATCGCTCAATTGCTGCCTTAATGCGTTGCGCGGGCCAAATTCCGGTGTTCGCCGTCTCGATCACATCAAGAAGCGTCAACTGATCACGATCGATTGGCAACCCAATCCTAGCGGACATTCCTCGGTCCCTACGCCGGCTCCGACAGTGTTTCAAAGAGATGAAAAACGCTGCACCGTCAACAATTTACAGCCCACAAAACAGTCCACTCAACGACTATGGGCTAGCCTGCTGCGACCGTTGCATGATTCGCCTTATCCCCGTGATTCACAGATAGGACGGCGGGACAGCCAAATTTCGCAGTAGAGAGTCATTTCGCCAGCCGCCCCTAACGCGGCGCCGCCAGCGTCAGCGCCCAATAGTGATGCGCCGCAACGCGTCCGCGATCGCGCGGCAGATAATGGTAGCCGACGCCGAGCTCGCGCACCGTCTTGTCCAGCATCGCCTCGCGATGGCCGGTGGTGGAGCGGATCCAGCCGTCGACCACCTCGCGCGCGGTGGGCTGGCCGGCGGCGAGGTTCTCCAACACCCGGGTCCAGTGGTAGCCGGTGCGGTCGACGCGTTCGGCCGGCCCCTCGCCGTTCGGGCTCCGATGGGCGAAGAAGTCGCGCCGCGCCATGTCCTGGGCGTGCGCCTGTGCGGCCTGATCGAGCGCGCCGTTCCGGGTCAGGGGGATCAGCCCCTCTCGGGCGCGGAACTCGTTGACATAGGCCAGCACGCGCTCGCCCCAGCCGGCCGGCGCCGGCCAGGTCGGCGCGGCGAGCAGCACGCTCCACACCACGCCCGCGTCCTCGCCGGCCGGGGAGGCGCGACCGCCGCCCGTCGCAGCCCCCGCCCCGGCCAGACGGGGATCGACCCGCCCGACGCCGATTTCCAGGAACGCCCGGTCGAGCAGCGGACTGCGGGTTTGGGCGTCGGCGAGCCAGGCGCGCGCCTGGGCCGTCGGGTCGCTCGTCCCGCTCTCGGCGAAGACGCGCATGGCGCGGAAGGGATAGGCGTTGTCCGCCAGCCGGTCGGCGACCGCGAGGTCGGGATCGTCGCCCCGCGCGCCGGGCCCGGCGGCGCGCAGCGAGGCGCGGGCGTAGGCCTGGGCGATCCGGGCCAGCCGCGGCTCGTAGCGCAGCGGCGCGAGCCCGCTTTCGGCGCGCATCGCGTTGACGGCGCCGATCAACGCACGCTCCGGCCCGTCGAGCGCGCCGGCCGGCGCCGGCGCGGCGAGCGTCAGCGCGACGAGGGCGAGGGCGCCGAGCGCCAGCCGTGACCCGAGACGCCGCATCCGCCGATCGCCCTCCCCTTATCGCCTAGTCGACGGTGATCTTCGGCGCCTGACGCACGGCGCCGCCGCCGTCGGCGCCCATGACGGCGTCGCGCACCTGACGGGCGATGGCGTCATAGGCCTTGGCGTGCGGTCCGTCCGGCTCGGTCGCCACGATCGGCCGGCCGCCGTCCGAGGTCTCGCGGATGCGGATGTCGAGCGGGATCTCGCCCAGGAACGGACAGCCCAGCTTCTCCGCCTCGCGCTTCGCGCCGCCATGGCCGAAGACATGCGCCTCATGGCCGCAGTTCGGGCAGACATAGATCGACATGTTCTCCACGATGCCGATCACCGGCACGTCGACCTTGCGGAACATGTTCAGACCTTTACGCGCGTCCAGCAGCGCGATGTCCTGCGGCGTGGAGACGATCACCGCGCCGGCGAGCGGCGTGTTCTGCGAGATGGTGAGCTGCGCGTCGCCCGTGCCCGGCGGCATGTCGACGATCAAGATGTCCAGCTCGCCCCAGTTCACGTCGGAGAGCATCTGCTGCAGCGCGCCCATCACCATCGGCCCGCGCCAGACGACCGGCTGGTCCTCCGCCACCAGGAAGCCCATCGACATGGCCTTGATCCCGTAATTCTCCATCGGCTCCAGGATCTTGCCGTCGGGCGAGTTGGGCCGGCCGGAGATGCCGAGCATGCGCGGCTGGGAGGGCCCGTAGACGTCGGCGTCGAGCATGCCGACCTTGAGCCCCAGCCCCTTCAGCGCGAGCGCCAGATTGACCGCGGTGGTGGATTTGCCCACCCCGCCCTTGCCGGAGGCGACGGCGACGATGTGCTTGATCCCGGCGGCCCCGCCCTGCTTGGCCGCGCTGACGCCCGAACCGGCGCCGGCGCCCTGCGGATTTCGGGACGCGCCGGCGGACGGCGGCGGGGCGGCGGGCCCGGTCTTCTTCGACTCCGCCGTCAGCACCGCGGTGGCGCTGAGCACGCCCGGTATGCGGGCCACCGCATTCTCCGCGGCGCGGCGCACGGCCTCGTACTCGCCGGCGCGGGCCGGGTCGATCTCGATCGAGAACTGGACCATCCCGTTCTTGATCGCGATCCCGGAGATCATGTCCAGCGAGGCGAGGCTGCGCTTCGCCAGCGGGTCCTGCACGCTCTGCAGCGCGTCGAGAATCTGAGCTTCGGTCAGGTCGGCCATTGGGCGCCCCTTCAATTTTCTTCGATCCCGGCGGCGGCTGCGGTCTGTCGCCGCAGTCCGCGCTCCCGTCCATGCGGTCTTGTTCGCGAGGCGGATCGCGCGAAAAGATTGGCGCGAACCGCTTGCGCTACATATATGAAGCCCCGTCACGACGCAAAGGGGCGCGGGCGAGGGGTCGACGCCGACGATAAGGCGGATGGCGGGCTTGATTCGGCCGCAACAAAGATAGTGTTATGCGCGCGCTCGGATGCGGCGCCCCCGTCGGGGCCGCCGCGTCGAGCCATGCAGACGAGAGACGTACCAGAGACCCGGCGATCAGCGAGCGGAGCAGTAAGCATGCCTTGGCAGAATAACGGCGGCGGCCCCTGGGGCGGCGGCGGCGGCGGCGGCAACACCGGCGGCGGGGGCGGCGGCGGACCGCAGAGCCCCTGGGGGCGCGGCCCGAGCGGCGGCGGCGGCGGCCGACGCCCGCAGCCGCCCGACGCGGAGGAGCTCGTCCGTCAGGCGCAGGAGCGCCTCAAGAAGATGGTCCCCGGCGGCTTCGGCGGCGGCAAGCTGATCGGCGTCATCGCCGCGGTGATCGTCGTCGTGTGGCTGGCCACCGGCTTCTACACCGTCGACACCAACGAGCAGGGCGTGGAACTGGTCTTCGGCGAACTGTTCGAAACCACCGGCGAGGGTCTGAACTACAACTTCCCCGCCCCGATCGGCGAAGTGCTGCTGCCCCGGGTCACGGCGGTCAACCAGACCAACATCGGCTTTCGCGACACCGGCCGCGGCGTCGGCCGCAATGTCGACGAAGAAAGCCTTATGCTGACCGGGGACGAGAACATCATGGACATCCAGTTCACGGTGTTCTGGCGCATCCAGGACGCGGGCAAGTACCTCTTCAACATCCGCAATCCGGACGAGACGGTGAAGAACGCCGCCGAATCCGCGATGCGCGAGATCGTCGGCCAGAGCCAGTTCGAGTTCGCGCGAACCAGCGGCCGCACCGCCGTCGCCAACCAGGCGGAAGGGCTGATTCAACAGATCCTGGATTCCTACGAGTCCGGCATCTTCATCGAAGGCATCGAGCTGCAGAAGGTCGACCCGCCGGAGATCGTGCTGGACGCGTTCCGCGACGTGCAGGCGGCCGCCGCCGACCGCGAGCGCGCCATCAACGAGGCCACGGCCTACCTGAACGAGGTCACGAACCGCGCCCAGGGTCAGGCCGAGCAGGTCGTCCGCGCCTCGGAGGCCTACAAGGAGGAGCAGATCAACGAGGCGCAGGGCGAGGCCCAACGCTTCCTGTCGATCCTGACCGAGTACAAGGAGGCGGAGGAGATCACCAAGCGCCGTCTCTACCTGCAGACGCTCGAGAACATTCTCGCCAACATGGACAAGGTGCTGATCGAAGAGGGCCAGGGCGGCAGCGGCGTGCTGCCCTACCTGCCGCTCGATATTCTGGAGCGCGACCGCTCCGGGCGCGTCAATCCGCGCGAGGCCGAGCAGACCGATCTTGAGGGGAGCCAGCCGCAATGAACCGAACGCTCATCATCTTGGGCGGTCTGGCCGCAATCGGCCTGATCGTCCTCTCCAGCGCCGCCTTCACGGTGCGCGAAACCGAACAGGTGCTGATCCGTCAGTTCGGCGAGGTGCAGCGAATCGTCAGCGAGCCGGGCCTGAACTTCAAGATCCCGTTCATCCAGAACGCGACCTATTTCGACAAGCGCGTGCTGGACTATGACGCGGACCGCGAAGAGATTCCGACGCTGGACCAGAAGCAATTGGTCGTGGACGCCTTCGCGCGCTATCGCATCGTCGACCCGCTGCGCTTCTATCAGACCGTCAACAACGAGCTGGTTTTTCAGGACCGGCTGAGCAACATCCTGAACAACGCTCTGCGTTCGGAGATCGGCTCCATCAACCTCTCCACCGTGCTGACGGAAAAACGCGCGGATCTCATGGAGCGGATTTCGGACCTCGTCGACATCGAAGCCCGCAATCTCGGCGTCGAGGTGATCGACGTGCGCATCAAGCGCGTCGATCTGCCGGAGGAGAACAGTCAGGCGATCTTCCGGCGCATGCAGACCCAGCGCGAGCAGGAAGCGCGACGCATCCGCGCCGAGGGCGAGAAGGAGGCGCGCACGATCCGCGCCGACGCCGACAAGCAGTCCCGCGTCATCGTCGCCGAGGCCCGGCGCGAGGCGGAGATCCTGCGCGGCGAAGGCGATGCAGAGGCGCAGAACATCTACAACGCCGCCTTCACCCAGGACGCGAGCTTCTTCGAGTTCTGGCGCTCCATGCAGGCGATGCAGCGCGGCCTGACGCCCGACACCACCACCTATGTCGGGCCGCCGCAGGCTGACTTCCTCAGGATGTTCGACAGCCGAATGCAGGAAGGGGAGGGATCGCTCCCCACCAACTGACCGCCGACCGGGACGCCCCGGCCCCGCCCGGGCCGGGGCGTTTCGCATGGCAGGACCCCCGCCGCCTTCTGATGGACGATTTCTGGACCGCGCTCTTCACCGCCCTCGGCCTCGTCCTGGTGATCGAGGGGCTGCTCTACGCGCTGTTCCCCGACGGGGTGAAGCGGATGGCGGCGCTCGCCCAGACCTTGCCGGCGGAAAGCCTGCGCCGGGGCGGGCTGATCGCCGCCGCCCTCGGGGCCGTTTTCGTCTGGATGGTGCGCGGCTGAGGACCTGAGGACGCCTCCCGCAACGCCCGCGCGGAAATATGGCGATGCGGGGGCAATTTCGCGCCGATCCGGCCTGCGCATTGATTAGCGGTCCGATCCGTCCCACATTTCTCGCCAGAAGCGTCGTCGCCCCGGGCCGGCCCGGGCAGTCGCCGCATGCAGGCAATCGTCAAGTGCGGGTGCGCCGGCGCCGCGAGCGCCGGCTCGCATCCAGCGAAGAAAAGCCGCACCCAGCGAAGAAAAGACGGAGTCGAGACCCCATGAGCCGCTTCTCTCCCCCCCGAACGCAGGCGCACGCGCAGGTTCGAGCGCAGAGCGCGCCCGAGCGCAGCCTGTTCGTGCGGCTGGCCGCGCTGACGGCGGCGGCGATGCTCGCCGTCGCCTTCGCCGCCTCCCAGGCGCAGGCGCGCAGCGCGCCGAACAGTTTCGCCGATCTGGCCGAGCGCCTGTTGCCGGCGGTCGTCAACATCTCCACCACCCAGCAGGTCGAGGGCTCGGGCGAGCCGGGCTTCCGCCTGCCGCCGGACTCGCCGCTCGAGGACTTCTTCGAGCGCTTCGGGGCCCCGGGGCAGAACGGTCCGCCGCGCCGGGCGCAGAGCCTCGGCTCCGGTTTCGTCATCGACGGCGCGGCGGGCATCGTCATCACCAACAACCACGTCATCGACGGCGCCGACGAGATCAAGGTGATCCTGCAGAATGACGAGGAGTTGGAGGCGGAGCTGATCGGCACCGATCCGAAGACCGACATCGCGGTCCTCTCCGTCGGCGAGGGCCACGACCTGACCCAGGTGCCGTTCGGCGACAGCGACGCCGCGCGCATCGGCGACTGGGTCGTCGCCATCGGCAACCCGCTCGGCTTCGGCGGCACGGTGACGGCCGGCATCGTCTCGGCCCGCGGACGCGATATCAACGCCGGCCCCTACGACAACTTCATTCAGACCGACGCGCCGATCAACCGCGGCAACTCCGGCGGCCCGCTGTTCAATCTCGACGGCGAGGTGATCGGCATCAACACCGCCATCGTCAGCCAGACCGGCGGGTCGATCGGCATCGGCTTCGCGATCCCCTCCAACCAGGCGCGGCGGGTGATCGAGCAGATCCAGGAGTTCGGCACCACCAAGCGCGGCTGGTTGGGCGTCAACATCCAGGGCGTCACCGACGACATCGCGGAGAGCCTGGGCCTCGCCGAGGCGTCGGGCGCGCTGGTCGCGAACGTCTATGACAACAGCCCGGCCGAGCGCGGCGGTTTCAAGTCCGGCGACGTGGTGCTGAGCTTCGACGGCGCGCCCGTTCCGAACCACCGCGCCCTGCCGCGCATGGTCGCCAACACCGAAGTCGGCAAGGAAGTCGACGTCGACGTCTGGCGCAACGGCGAGCGCAAGTCGCTGAAGGTCACGCTGGGCGAGCTTGAGAAGGTCGACATGGCCGCTCTGCGCGCCGACGGCGGCGAACCCGACGGCGACGCCAACAGCGCGGTGACGGTGGAGGCGCTGGGTCTGTCGCTCGCCGCCATCGACGCCCAGATCGCCCAGCGTCTGGAGCTCGACCCGGAGACAGAAGGCGTTGTCGTCACCGACGTCGCGGAAGGCGGCGACGCGGCCGAGAAGGGTCTGCAAGCAGGCGACGTCATCCTGGAGGTCAATCAGAATCCGGTGACCTCCCCGGGCGACGTGGCCGCCGCGGTGCAGAAGGCGCAGGACGCGAACCGCAAGTCGGTCCTGCTGCGCCTCGAGCGCGGCGGCGAGCAGCGCTTCACGGCCGTGCGCATCGAGTAACGGCGCCCGCCCGAGGCCTTTCCGAGAAACCCGCCGACCGGCCGTCGGCGGGTTTTCTCTTGCGCGCGGCGCGCCGGCGCAATCGCATTCCGCGCGCCGCCAGGCTCGTGCTACCCTGACGCCATGCTCGCCGACACCGTCTTCGCCAAGGCCGATCCGGCCGCGATCCGCACCGATCCCTTCCCGCATCTGGTGATCGACGACGCCTTGCCGCAGGATCGACTGAACGCGCTGTTGGCCGCGGTCCCGACGCCGGAGACCGGCTACGGCCGCCCGGCGACGCGCCTCGCGCTGGAGGCGCGCCTGCTCACCACGCTGATCTTCATCGACCCCGTCTGGGCCGCCTTCGCCGAACGGCACAGCCGGCCCGACGTGACCCGGACCGTCGCCGCGCTGTTCGCCGATCATTGGCCGGCGCACCTGTCGAATCTCGATCTCTCCAGGGCGCGCTACGGCCTGCTCAATGGCGCGGGCGCGGAGGGCGCGGAGATCCTGACCGACGCGCGGCTTGAGGTCATCACCCCCAATCCGGACGCGCCGGCCGCGCATCGCGCGCAGCATCTGGACGGCGCGCAGCGCCTCTTCTCCGCGCTCTTCTACCTGCGCGATCCGGCGGACGACGGCGGCGGCGGCGGCCTCACCCTCTTCCGCTTCCGGGGCGAGCGTCCGGCGCGGGCGGAGGATCTGAACCTGCTGCCTGAAGACAGCGTCGAGCCGGTGCGCACCATCCCCTATCGCGCCAACCGGCTGGTCGTCTTCCCCAACCGCCCGGACGCGATCCACGGCGCGGAGATTCGCGCGCCCAATCCCCTGCCGCGGCGCTACGTCTTCATCACGGCGGAGGCGCCGCACGCGCTCTATTGAGGGACCATGCACGACCCGCCCTATCCTATCCGACCGTTTGCCGACATCGACCTCGAGCGGATTCGGGCGCTCATCCACCGCACCATCGATCGGAGCTACGGGGCGGTCTATCCGCCGCGCGCCCTGCCCTTTTTCAAGCGCTTCCACGACGCGGAGACGATCCGGACGCGCGCCTCGAGCGGCCTCGTCCTGGTCCTGGAGGAGGACGGCCGGCCGACCGGCACGGGCGCCCTCGTCGAGGGGGAGATCCTCGGCGTTTTCGTCGATCCCGACCGGCAGGGCGGCGGGCGGGGTCGGGCGCTGATGCGCGCCTTGGAGGGCGAAGCCGTCCGGCAAGGGCGCGACGCCTGCACGCTCAGCATCTCGCTGCCCTCCCGCCGCTTCTACGAAAGGCTCGGCTACCGGACCCTCGACGAGCGAACGCGCGATCTGGGCGATGGGCAGGTCCTGCGCTTCTGGAAGGGGGTGAAACGCCTGACCCCGACCGACGCGGCCCCTTGACGCATCGTCCGCAGGGCCGATCTTACGAGTCCTCTATTCGTATCCTGCGCGCGCCGCAGCCCTCCCCTCGTCCGAATCGGAGCCTCCATGAAGACCGAGCAACCGCCCGTCATCCGGCTCAGCGACTACACCGCCCCGGCTTTCGCGATTCCCAAGGTCGATCTGATCTTCGATCTGGACCCGACCCGAACCGTCGTGGAGGCGCGTCTGCAGATCGAGCGGACGGACGGCGACGCGGAGGAACTGACGCTCGACGCCGAGGCGATGGAGCTTCTTGCGCTCGCGATCGACGGGGAGAGCGTGGATCCGTCCCACTACCGGCTGGAGGACGGACGCCTGTCGATCGCGCAGGTTCCGGAGCGCTTCACGCTGACCGCCACGGCCGCGATCGACCCGCAGAGCAACACCCGGCTCGAAGGCCTCTACCGCTCCAACGGCGTCTTCTGCACCCAGTGCGAGGCGGAGGGGTTCCGGCGCATCGCCCCCTTCCTCGACCGGCCCGACGTGCTGAGCCGCTATTCGGTGACGCTGCGCGCCGACAGGGAAAGCTGCCCGGTGCTGCTCTCCAACGGCAATCTGGTGGAGAGCGGCGAGACGCCCGACGGCCGCCATTACGCCGTCTGGGACGACCCGTTCCCGAAGCCCAGCTATCTGTTCGCGCTGGTGGCCGGCGATCTGGGCTGGATCGAGGACCGCTTCACCACCCGCTCGGGCCGGGAGGTCGCGCTCAAGATCTTCGTGGAGCACGGAAACGAGCCGCGCGCCGCCTACGCCATGGACGCGCTGAAGCGCTCCATGCGCTGGGACGAAGAGCGCTTCGGCCTCGAATACGATCTCGACGTCTTCAACATCGTCGCCGTCAGCGACTTCAACATGGGCGCGATGGAGAACAAGAGCCTCAACGTCTTCAACGCGAAATACATCCTGGCCGATCCGGAAACCGCGACCGACGCGGACTTCGCCGCGATCGAGGCCATCGTCGGCCATGAGTACTTCCACAACTGGACCGGCAACCGCATCACCTGCCGCGACTGGTTCCAGCTCAGCCTGAAGGAAGGGCTGACCGTCTTCCGGGATCAGGAGTTCACGGCCGACATGCGCTCCGCCGCCGTGAAGCGAATCCAGGATGTGCGCATGCTGCGCGCCCGTCAGTTTCCGGAGGACGCCGGCCCACTCGCCCATCCGGTGAGGCCCGACAGCTATATCGAGATCAACAATTTCTACACCGCCACCGTCTACGAGAAGGGGGCGGAGGTGATCCGCATGCTGCACGCCCTGCTGGGCGAGGAGGGCTTCCAGAAGGGCATGCGGCTCTATGTCGAACGCCATGACGGCGACGCCGCAACCTGCGACGACTTCGTCGCGGCCATGGCCGACGCCAACGGCCGCGACCTCGCGCACTTCAAGCTCTGGTACGGCCAGGCGGGAACGCCGGAGGTTGCCGCGGACGGCCACTACGACCCGGACACCAGGCGCTACAAGCTGACCCTCACCCAGCAGACGCGCCCGACGCCGGGACAGCCCAAGAAGGCCCCGCTGCTGATCCCGCTGAAGACCGCCCTGCTCGACGCGGAGGGCCGGGAGATCGCGCTGCGCATCGACGGCGAGGAGCGCGGGCGGGAGACCATTGTGCTGCTGGCCGAGGACCGCCAGACGGTGGTCTTCGACGACGTGCCGGCGGCGCCGGTTCTGTCCCTCAACCGCGGGTTTTCCGCCCCGGTGCGCCTGACTCAGAGCCTGAGCGACGCCGAGCGCGCCTTCCTGATGGCGCACGACACGGACCCGTTCTCGCGTTGGGAGGCGGGCCAGCAATACGCCTGCACGCTGCTGCTGGCCATGATCGACGCCCTGCAAAAGGGGGAGGAGCCGGCGGTCGATCCGGCCTTCATCGACGCCCTGGTCAAGACGCTGGCCGACCCGTCGCTCGACGACGCCTTCCGCGCCCAGGCGCTGACCCTGCCGAGCGAGGAGTATATCGGCGAACAGATGAAGACCGTCGACGTCGACGCCATCCACGCCGCCCGCGAAACCCTGAAGCGCGCCGTCGCCGAGGGGCTGCGGGACGATCTCGCCGCCGCCTACGAGGCGCGGCGCGACAACGCCCCCTTCGCGCCCGATGCGGCGCAGGCGGGGCGGCGGGCGTTGAAGAACGCCTGCCTCGGCCTGCTCGCCGCGCTGCGGACCGCGGACGGCGACGCGCGCGTCGCCCGCCAGTACGAGACGGCCGACAATATGACGGATCGGATGGCGGCGCTCGCGCTGCTCTCCGGCTACGCCATCGACGGGCGGGACGATGCGCTGGCCGACTTCCGGGCCCGTTGGCGCGACGACGAGCAGGTGATGGACAAGTGGTTCGCCGTTCAGTCGACCTCGCCCCGGCCCGACGCGCTCGAGCGGGTGCGCGGGCTGATGCAGGACGACGCCTTCTCGCTGACCAAGCCGAACAAGGTCCGCGCGCTGATCGGCGCCTTCGCCGCCGCGAACCCGGTGCAGTTCAATCGGGCCGACGGCGCCGGCTATGACTTTCTGGCGGAGCAGACGATCGCGCTCGACCGTCTCAACCCGCAGGTGGCGGCGCGGCTGATCGCGCCGCTCGGCCATTGGCGGCGCTTCGACGCCGCGCGTCAGGCGAAGATGCGGGGCGCGCTCGAGCGCATCCTCGCGGCGCCCGAGCTCAGCCGCGACTGCTACGAGATCGCCTCCAAGGCGCTGGCGGAATAGAGGGCGCGGCGGAGGCGGGGTGGTCCTTCGAGACGGGCGCGTCAGCGATGCGCGTCGCGTCCCGCCGCCGTCCCGGACGGCCTTCGGGCCGATCCGCGACCCAGGAGCGGCAAGCGCCGAGCCTCAGCGGCCCGCCCTGGCTCCGGGCTCTCCATTGCGCTCCGGCCGGGAAGGCGCGAAAGCCGCTGACAGAAGCCGCCTCGAAGGGCGCGGGCGGCCCTCGCCCAGCCGGGACAGTCGGCCTCCTAACGCCATTGTGAAGCGCCGTGCGTCGTCGCCGCGCTTGGCCCGCCCCACCTAAGCGGCGTATTGAGGACGCGTGCAAGGGGAGCCGGCCGAGTTCATGAGCGAGATCATCGACACAGACGTCTGCGTCATCGGCGCGGGCAGCGGCGGCCTGTCCGTCGCCGCCGGGGCCTCTCAGATGGGCGCCAGGACCGTCCTGATCGAAAAGGGCGCGATGGGCGGCGATTGCCTGAATTTCGGCTGCGTGCCCTCCAAGGCGCTGCTGGCCGCCGGCGGCGCGGCGCAAGGCGCGCGCGACGCCGGGCGCTTCGGCCTGGCGGCGATGAGCCCGAGCGTCGACATGGCCCGGGTGCGCGCGCATGTGCGCGGCGTGATCGCCGCGATCGAGCCGAACGACAGCCAGGAGCGCTTCGAGGGCCTGGGCGTCACCGTCATCCGCGCCGCCGCCCGCTTCACCGGCCCGACGGAGGTGGCGGCCGGCGACAAGCGCGTGCGCGCCAAGTATTTCGTCATCGCGACCGGCTCGTCCCCCTTCGTCCCGCCGATCCCTGGGCTGGACGCCGTCCCGCATTTCACCAACGAGACGCTGTTCGACATCGACCGCGCGGTCGAGCATCTGATCGTCATCGGCGGCGGCCCGATCGGGCTCGAGATGGCGCAGGCGCACCGCCGCCTGGGCGCCCGGGTGACGGTGCTGGAGGCCGCGCGCCTGCTCGGCAAGGACGATCCCGAAGCCGCGGCCGTCGTGATCGAGCGTTTGGGCGCCGAGGGGATCGACCTGCGCGAGGGCGCAAAGGTCACGGGCGTCGCCGCCCGCGGCGAAGCGGGCGTGGCCGTGACCGTCGAGACCGCGGACGGCGGCGTGGAGACGATCGAGGGGAGCGACCTCCTGGTCGCCGTCGGACGCGTCGCCAATGTCGAGGGGCTGGGCCTCGACGCCGCCGGGATCGCCTACGACCGCCGGGGGATCGCGGTCGACCGCCATCTGCGCACCAGCGCGCGCCGCGTCTTCGCGATCGGCGACGCAGCCGGCGGCTGGCAGTTCACGCACATGGCCGGCTATCACGCCGGCGTCGTGATCCGCCAGATGCTGTTCAAGATGCTCTGGGCCAAGACCGACGACACCGCGGTCCCCTGGGTCACCTACACCGACCCGGAACTCGCCCAGGTGGGGCTGACCGAGGCCGCGGCGGTCGAACGCTTCGGCGCCGACGGGGTCAAGATCCTGCGCTGGAGCTTCGAGGAGAACGACCGCGCCCAGGCGGAGCGGGACACGCACGGCTTCGTCAAGGCGATCCTCGACCGGAAGGGCCGCGTGCTGGGCGCGACGCTGGTCGGCGCGCACGCGGGCGAGTTGCTGCTGCCCTGGGCCTTGGCGGTGCAGGAGCGGATCAAGATCGCCAAGCTCGCCGGCGTGATCGCGCCTTACCCGACCCGCTCCGAAGCGACCAAGCGCGCCGCCGGCAGCGCCTTCACCCAGACGCTGTTCTCGGAGCGCACCCGCAAGATCGTCCGTTTCCTGCTGCGGTTCTGAGCCGACGCGCCCGGTTGGAGCGCGGCGGCGTCAGTTGGAGATCACCGCGCCGAAGCCCTTTTCGCGGGCGACCTTGAGGGCGTGCACGGCGATCGCGGTGTCCTGCACCCCGGTTCCGGTCAGGTCGCAGAGCGTCACCTGGTCGGCCTCCGTCCGGCCGGGGCTCCGGCCGGCGACGACGGCGCCGAGTTCGACCACCGGCATGTCCTCGGGCACCAGCCCGGCGCCGACGGCGTGATGCAGCTCGCCGAGGCGCGCCGACTGCTCGTGCTTGTCGCAGACGAAGAGGTCGGCCTCCGCCACCACCTCCGGCGCGATCTCGTTCTTATGCGGCGAATCGGAGCCCATGGCGGTGATGTGCAGGCCCGGATGGAGCATCGACTTCTCGATCAGCGGGCGGCGCGAGGGGGTCGTCGTCACCACCGCCTGGCATTGTCGGATCATGCCGGCGAGGCTGTCGGAGACCGCCGCCTGCTTGCCGGTGAGGCGCGTGATGTCGGCGGCGGCCGCCTTCGCCTTTTCCGGGTCGCGGGCCCAGACCAGGATGCGGTCGACCGGGCGGGACAGCGTGAAGGCCTTCATCTGCAGGCGCGCCTGCATGCCCGCCCCGACGACGCCGACGGTCTCCACCGCTTCCGGCGCCATGTGGCGGGCGGCCACCGCCCCGGCGGCGGCCGTGCGGACGTCGGTCAGATAGCCGTTGTCCAGCAGGATCGCCTCGACGAAGCCGGTTTCCGCGCTGTGCACCGTCATCAGGCCGCTTGTCGTCGGGAGCCCCTTGCCGGGATTGTCGAAGAAGCCGGGGCTGGTCTTGACCGCGAACCCGTCGAGGCCCGGGACGTAGGCCGTCTTCACATCGACCTCCCCGTTGCGGTCGGGCATGTCCATGCGCAGGATCGGCGGCATCGCGACCCGCCCGGCGGCAAGGGTCGCGAACGCGCTGGCTACGATTTCGACGGCGCCCGCGTCGAGCGTGACGCAATCGCGCAGCTCCTGCTCGGTCAGGACCAGAATGTCCGGCATGCCCCTCTCCCCCATCTCCCGCGCCGGCTGGTTTCCGGCTCAGACCGCCGCCTCAAGCGCGAGGTCGACATCCTCGCCCGAGACGATCCGCGTGAACAAGTCCATATCGACGGTGCGCCCGGTGACAAGGACCGCGACGCGCGCGCCCGGCCGCTCGACCAGCCCGTGCAGCAGCGCCGCCGCGCCCACGGCGGCCCCGCCCTCGGTCACCAACTGCTCCTCGCGATAGAGCCAGCGCATGCCGTCGGCGATCTGGCGTTCGTCCAGCAGCACCACCTGATCGACCAGATCGCGCACCATGGCGAAGCTGACGCGGTTGTCGAGCCCGATCCCGCCGCCCAGCGAATCCGCGAGGCTCGGTTGCTCCGCAACGGCCACCGGACGCCCGGCCTCGAGGCTCTTCGCCATCGCGGGCCCGCGCGCCATGCTGATCCCGACGATCCGCGCCGCCGGCCGTTTCGCCTTCACCGCCGCGGCGACGCCGGCCAGCAGCCCGCCGCCGGACAGCGGGACCAGCACCGTCTCCACCTCCGGCCAGTCCTCGACCAGCTCCAGCCCGCAGGTCCCCTGCCCCGCGACCACGTCCGGATGGTCGAAGGGCGGGATCATCACCATCCCCTCCTCGCGGACCAGACGCTCGGCCTCCTCGCCGGCCTCGTCCTGGCTGCGGCCGTGGATTCGGGCCTCGGCGCCCAGCCGCTCAATCCCGGCGATCTTGTTGGCCGGCACCAGGCGCGACAGGCACACCACCGCCCGCACGCCCAACTGCGCCGCCGCGTAGGCGACGGCCCGACCGTGATTGCCGGTGGAGCAGCAGGCGACCCCGCGCGCGCGCTCTTGGTCTGTCAGCGCCAGGATCGCGTTCGTCGCGCCGCGCAGCTTGAAGGCGCCGGTGGGCTGCAGCAGCTCCAGCTTGAGGCGCACCTCCGCGCCCGTCCGCTCGCTCAGGGAGCCCGATGGGACCAGCGGCGCGCGCAGCACGCGCCCCGCTATACGCGCGTGCGCCGCTTCGATATCCTGAAGGGTAACTGGATGCGCCGTCATGCGGCGCACTCTAGGCGGCGGGCCGCGGCCGGGACAAGGACGGTTGGACTCCAAGGGCGGTTGGACTCATGGCCCGCCTGGGCGGTATAACGCGCCCAACACGCCAAACGATAATGATCCGCTTGCGGGAGAGCCCCGAGATGCCTGATGCCGAGAAGAAGACCCTCGCCGACTGGGAGGCCCTGGTCGAGAAGGAGACCAAGGGGCTCTCGCCGGACGAGCTGACCTGGAAGACGGCCGAGGGGATCGGGATCAAGCCGCTCTACACCGGGGACGATCTGGAGGGGCTGCCGCATCTGGGCGGCCTGCCGGGCTTCGCCCCCTTCACCCGCGGACCGAAGGCGACGATGTATGTCGGCCGGCCCTGGACCGTGCGGCAATACGCCGGCTTCTCGACGGCGGAAGAGTCCAACGCCTTCTACAAGCGCAATCTGAAAGCCGGGCAGAAGGGCCTGTCGGTCGCCTTCGACCTGGCCACCCACCGGGGTTACGACAGCGACCATCCGCGCGTCGTCGGCGACGTCGGCAAGGCGGGCGTGGCGATCGATTCCGTCGAGGACATGAAGATCCTGTTCGACGAGATCCCGCTGGAGGAGATGAGCGTCTCCATGACCATGAACGGCGCCGTGCTGCCGGTGCTGGCGAGCTTCATCGTCGCCGGCGAGGAGCAGGGCGTCCCGACCGAGAAGCTGAGCGGCACCATCCAGAACGACATCCTGAAGGAGTTCATGGTCCGCAACACCTACATCTACCCGCCCGAGCCCTCGATGCGCATCGTCGCCGACATCATCGAGTACACGGCCGAGAAGATGCCGCGCTTCAACTCGATCTCGATCTCCGGCTATCACATGCAGGAGGCCGGCGCGACGCTGACCCAGGAGCTCGCCTTCACGTTGGCCGACGGGCTGGAATATGTGCGTGCGGCCGCGTCCAAGGGCCTCGACGTCGACAAGTTCGCGCCGCGCCTCAGCTTCTTCTTCTGCATCGGCATGGACTTCTTCATGGAGGCGGCGAAGCTGCGCGCCGCGCGCACGCTCTGGGCCGAGCTGATGCAGAAGGAGTTCCAGCCCAAGGACCCGCGCTCCCTGATGCTGCGCACCCACTGCCAGACGTCGGGCTGGTCGCTGACCGAGCAGGACCCCTACAACAACGTGATCCGCACCACGGTCGAGGCGCTGGCCGCCGTGCTGGGCGGCACCCAGTCGCTGCACACCAACGCCTTCGACGAGGCGATCGGGCTGCCCACCGACTTCTCGGCGCGCATCGCGCGCAACACGCAACTCGTCCTGCAGGAGGAGACGGGCGTCACCCGCACCGTCGATCCGCTGGCCGGCTCCTACTATGTGGAGAGCCTGACCGCCTCGCTGATGGAGGAGGCGAAGAGCCTGATCGACGAGGTCGAGGGCATGGGCGGCATGACGGAAGCCGTCAACGCCGGCTGGCCCAAGATGAAGATTGAGGAGGCCGCCGCCCAGCGCCAGGCCCGCATCGACCGCGGCGAGGAGGTGATCGTCGGCGTCAACAAGTACAAGAGCGCCGACAAGGACGCGATCGACATCCTCGACATCGACAACAGCAAGGTGCGCGAGAGCCAGATCGCGCGGCTGGAGAAGATCCGGGCGGCGCGCGACGACGCCGCCTGCCGCGCCGCGCTCGACGCGCTGGCCCGGGCGGCGGAGGCGAAGGAGGGCAATCTCCTCGCGCTTTCCGTCGAGGCGGCGCGCGCGCGCGCCACGGTGGGCGAGATCTCCGACGCGCTGGAGACGGTCTTCACCCGCCACCGCGCCACCATCCGCTCCATCACCGGGGTCTACGGCTCCGCCTATGAGGGGGACGAGGGCTTCATGAAGATCAAGGCCGAGATCGAACGCTTCATCGAGGCGGAGGGCCGCCGGCCGCGCATGTTGGTGGTCAAGATGGGCCAGGACGGCCACGACCGCGGCGCCAAGGTGATCGCCACCGCCTTCGCCGACATCGGCTTCGACGTCGATGTCGGCCCGCTGTTCCAGACGCCGGAGGAGGCCGCCGCCCAGGCGATCGAGGCCGACGTCCACGTCGTCGGCGTCTCCAGCCAGGCCGCCGGCCACAAGACCCTGGTGCCGCAGCTCCTCCAGGCGCTGAAGGACCAGGGGGCGGAGGACATCCTGGTCGTCTGCGGCGGCGTCATCCCGCCTCAGGACTATGATTTCCTGATGCAGGCCGGCGTCAGCGCCGTCTACGGCCCCGGCACCAACATCCCGCACGCGGCCAGCGAAATCCTCCAGCTAATCTCCAAGGCCCAGGCGGCGGCGGCGGAGTAGCGGGAGAGGGATCAAGCCCGGCCCCGTCCTGACGCAGGTCAGGACCCATGCCTGAGCGGCTGCGGCCAGTCCGCAGGTCGCCGGGACGCGCCGCCCTTTCCCGCAACGCCCCAAGGGCCCCGCTGCCCCCTCTCAGTCATGGGCCCTGGTCGTCATCAGGGCGCGACGGGGTTGGGAATCGATCGCAGAACCGCCCGCGTTGTCGAGATGTCGGCCCGCGCGTCAGAACGCCCCGATCCAGACTGCAAGATCGGTCAGCGTCTGCAGGTAGAAACCGCCGAGCGCCGTCAGCGCGCCGGCGCCGAGGCGCCAGAGGACGTAAAGGATCCCCGCCGCCAGGAGAAAGGGCAACGCCCAGACCGACCCGACCGCCAGCGGCGCCGCCACGGCCTTCCACGCCGCCCCCTGCGCGCCCGCGAGCAGCCGCGCCGCCGGCCGGCGCAGCGCCAGCGGCGCCAACGCCTGCGCGCCGAGCAGGCTCAACAGCCCGTGCAGCGCCGTCGGCACGATGGTGGAAAAGACCATCGCATAGAGCCACCAATGCTGATGCGGCTCCGCATGCAGCCCCGCGAAGAGCACGCCCAGATCCAGGATCGGACTCCCCGCCAGCCGGTTCAGCCCCGCGACCACGGCCGTCAGCGCCGCGCCGAGCGCCAGGAACAGGACCAGCGCGACGGCGAAATCCAACAGCCCATAAAGCAGCGGCTGCCGCGCCCGCAACCCGCGCCGCATCAGCGTCAGCGTGACCGCATAGGACAAAACGTCGAACAGCGCGTTGAGAAGCGGCAGGGCGGCGAAGAAAAGGAAGGCCAATCGCGCCAAATCCGGCACTTGATCCCACTGGAGCAGCAACGCCCCGGCGATCCAAAGGACCGGGAGCGCCACCGTGACAAGGACGCGAGCCGCCCCGTGGCGGCCATTGCGATCGAGGCCGGCCACGATGAACGCGCCGGCGACTGCGCCGACTGCTGCGGCTGCGACTGCGGCTGCGAGTGCCCCTGAGCCCGCGCCTGCGCCTGCGAGAGTGCCTGGGAGCGAGCCTGCTACTGCGCCAATGCCTCCGATGATGACTGCGCCGGCCCCGGCGCCGGCAATGAGGAAACCGCCTGCGATCGCGAATCCCAGCGCAAGCGCACCGGCGACCGTTACGGCGACAAGGCCCGCCAGAAAACCGGCAACCAAAGCGCCCGCCGCGAGAAACGGCAGCAAGTGCATGACCCAGCGGACGACGCCCTGTGAGCGCGCCGCCGCCCAGTCAGACACGAAGAAGGACCCGACCACGACAAGGATCAACACAGCCGCCGCGGCCCGGTCCGGCCAGAGCGGGGCGGCGGGCAGGACGAGCATCTCACCGACCCGCCCGTCGAAGCCGAGGAGCCACCAGCCGACCAGCAGCAGGATCGGATAGGCCACCGCGATGCGCAGCGCCGCGTCGTAGAGCCGCCAGGTCAGCGCCGCGCGGAACGTGGCGACTAGCCCCGCGTCCTCCGCCGCCAGGTCGCAGACCCGCCGCCAGATCAGCGCGAGCTGGCGCGAGGCGGTGAAGCGGTAGAGCTGGGTGAAGCGCGCCTCGGCCAGCGAACGCGCGATGTGCGTGCGCGACGCGGCGTCGAGCGAGCCCAGCAGGGCCGTGGCGCAGAGCAGCAGCCAGACCGCTGCGGCCGCCTTGGCCCACCAGGGAACCGGCAGGAAAGCGACGACGCCCGTCAGCAACCCGAGGAGGGCGAGGGTGAAGCCGGCCGCGCCCCAGTCGGGCCTGCCGGCCGCGCGCGCTCTTTCCTGCTCCGTCATCCGGTTTCCCCTCCCGTGCGCGCCTGCCGGCCGCGCGCCGTCCGAGGCATGCTATCGGACGGCACGCCAGTTACGAAAGCCTCGGCGGTTGCGCGTCCTCTATCGGTGAAGGCATTCTCCCCGTCCTGACGAACGTCAGGTCCCACGCCTGAGAGCCGGCGGCCGGCCGGAGGGTTGCGGGAGGCGCCGCCTTCGCCCCCTCGCCCCAAGGGTTTCGCGGCGACCGCTCAGGCATGGGCCCTGATTTTCATCAGGACGCGGCCGCGGTCGGGAGGCGCGCCGGGTCGCCGCGCTTTCCAAGTCCGGCCCCGCGCCCCTACACTTGCGCCCCATGAGCGTCACCCTGTCCTTTCACGGCGCGGTGGGGGCCGTCACCGGCTCCTGCTACGCGCTCGAGCATCGCGGCCAGATCGTGCTGGTCGAGTGCGGCCTGTTCCAGGGCACGAAGAGCGTGCGGGCCCTGAACTACGGCCCCATCCCCTTCGACCTGAAGACGGTCAAGGCGGTGCTGATCACGCACGCCCATATCGACCATTGCGGGCTCTTGCCGAAGCTCGTCGCGCAAGGCTGGAAAGGCCCGATCTTCTGCACCGAGCCGACGGCGGACCTGATGGACTTCATGCTGCGCGACACGGCGCAGATCCAGGAGTTCGAGGTCGACCGCCTGAACCGCCGCAACCGCCGGCGCGGCCGGCCGACGGTGGAGCCGATCTACACCGCCGCGGACGCCAAGGCTGCGGTCGGCATGCTGCGCACCGCAGCGCTGAAGGAGCGGGTCGGCGTCGTCGACTGGCTGACGGCGCGCTTCTGGAACGCAGGCCACATCCTGGGCGCGGCCTCGATCGAGCTGGAGGTCGCGCCGGACGGGCGGGAGACGGCGCAACGCCTGATGGTCTCCGGCGATATCGGCCCGGCCGACAAGGCCTTCCATGACGACCCGGAGGGGCCGGCGGAGGGGATCGACCACCTGATCCTGGAGTCCACCTATGGCGGGCGCATCCGCCCGCCGCTGGACGAGCGCGGCCGGCAGGCCGTGCTGCGCGACGCGCTGAAGGCCGCGATCGCGCGCGGCGGGCCGATCCTGATGCCGGTCTTCGCGATCGAGCGCACGCAGGAACTGCTCTACGACCTCGACCGGCTGATCGACCGGGGGGAGCTGCCAGATATCGAAACCTTCCTGGACAGCCCGCTGGCGATCCGCGCGACGGAGGCCTTCGACCGCCACCTGCCGCACGTCAACGAGCCGGGCACGCCGCACCCCTTCCGCCGCAAGAGCCTGCATCTGGTGATGGAGGCGAAGGCGAGCATGAAGCTCGCCCGGCTGCGCGGGCCGGCGCTGATCATGGCGGGCAGCGGCATGTGCGACGCGGGCCGCATCCGCGAGCACATGGCCGACCATCTCTGGCGGCCGGAGACGACGCTGATGATCGTCGGCTATCAGGCGCCGGGCACGCTCGGTCGCCTGATCGCCGACGGCGTGAAGCGCATCCGCATTCATGGACAGCAGGTTGAGATCGCCGGCCATGTGCAGGTGCTGGAGACCTATTCCGGCCATGCGGACGCGGCCGGCCTCGTCGCCTGGGCCAAGGCGCGCGGGCAGGTCGCGGGAACGCTCTTCCTGACCCATGGGGAGGAGGCGGAGCGCGCGGCGCTGGCCGAGCGGCTGGCCGGCGCCGGGTTCGACCCGGAGCGGATCGAGCGCCCGACGCTCGACCAGCGCTATCGCCTGAAGGCCGGCGCGGCGGCGCAACGCCTGAAGCCCGCCGTCCGCCGGGCGGAGGCCAAGCAGATCGCCCAGCCGAAGGACTGGCACAACCGCTACGCCGCGGTTTCGGTCGCGCTGGCCGATGCGCTGCGCGACGCGCCGGACGACGCGACGCGCGCGCGGCTGCTCGCGCGCTTCGAGAAGGCGTTGGGGATCGACGGCGCCCAGGAGCGCAAGGAACGGCGATGAGCCGCGATCCCCCCGAAGAGCGGCCGCCTCCCGGCGCGCATCCGCATTTCGAGAGCGAGAGCTATCGCCTCGCCTTCGAGGACCCGGCCTTCCAGTGGCGGGACGAGATGCGCCCGATGCGGCTCGCCGCCGAGTTCGCCAAGGCGGATCTGGTGATGCGCGACTGGCGCATCCGCTCGACCGTCGTGTTCTTCGGCAGCGCGCGGGTGCGCCCGCTCGGCGACGCAGAGGCGGCGCCGCTGCCCGTCATTGCGCGACGGGAGGCGGCGCTGCCCAGCGACGCCTACGAGGCCGCGCGCGCCTTCGCCCACCGCGTCGCCCGCTACAGCTGCGCCGCCAACCGGGCGGCCGGCGGCAAGGCGGCCGGCGCGCCGTGGGATTATGTCGTCTGCACCGGCGGCGGGCCGGGCTTGATGGAGGCCGCGAACCGCGGCGCGTCCGAGGCCGGCGCGCCCACCATCGGCCTGAACATCGACCTGCCGGAGGAGCAGGCGCCGAACCGCTTCCTGACGCCGGAGTTGAGCTTCCGCTTCCAGTACTTCGCCCTGCGCAAGATGCATTTCCTGCTGCGCGCGCGGGCGCTCGCGATCTTCCCCGGGGGATTCGGCACCCTGGACGAGCTGTTCGACGCGCTGACGCTCATGCAGACCCGCAAGATGGCGCCGATCCCGATCCTGATGTTCGGGCGGGACTATTGGCGGCGCATCATCGATTTCGACGCCATGGTGGAGGCCGGCGTGATCGATCCCGCCGACCGCGACATGCTGCATTGGCCGAAGGACCCGGAGGAGGGCTGGCGCCTGATCGCCGCCCACAACGGCCTCGACGCCCATCCGCCGGGGGCGCCCCCGGGCAAGGAGGACCTATGAACGACCGTCATCAGCGCTTCCTCGACCTGCACAGGACCGAGGGCTGTTTCGTCATGCCGAACGCCTGGGACGCCGGCTCGGCCAAGGCGCTGGCGCAAGCGGGGTTCGCCGCCCTGGGCACGACCAGCGCCGGCCTCGCCTTCGCGCTGGGCAAGCGCGATCAGGCGGCGGAGATCGGGCTCGAGGCCGCGCTCGCCAACATCCGGGCGATCGCGGAGGCGACCGACCTGCCCGTCAGCGCCGATTTCGAGAACGGCTACGCCCACGACCCCGCGGGCGTGGCCGACGCGATCCGGCGCTGCGCCGACGCCGGCGCGTCGGGCGCCAGCATCGAGGATTATGCGGGCGCGCCCGAAACCGCGCTCTATGACGAGGGGCTGGCGGTCGAGCGCGTCGCCGCCGCCGTCGAGGCGGCGCGCGGCCTCGACCGGCCCTTCACGCTGACCGCGCGCTGCGAGGCCTATCTGATCGGCGATCCGGAGGCGGCGTCGGTGTCGCTGAAGCGCCTGAAACGCTTCGCCGACGCCGGCGCGGACTGCGTCTACGCGCCGGGCGTGCGCGAGCGCGGCGAGATCCGCCGCCAGGTCGAGGAGACGGGCGCCCCGGTCAATGTTCTGGTCGGCATGCCGGGCATGGCGGCGACGCTGGACGAGATGCGCGCGCTCGGCGTGCGCCGCCTGTCTGTGGGCGGCTCACTCGCGCGGCTCGCCTGGCGGGCGGTGTTCGAGGGGATCGACGAGTTGACCCAGGGGCGATGCAGCTACCCCGACCGCGCGGCCACCGAGGCGGAGATCCAGAGACGGATCGGCAACGCCGATTGACGCCCGCCGCGCCGCCGCCTATATCCCCCGCGCCCGGAAGACGGACGTCGGGGGCGCGGCCCGTGCTGCGCCGGCTTCGCGAGAGCGCGGCCAATTCGCCCGACGCAGATGGGGACACGACATGACGAACGCGCTGCCGCGGGCGGGGCTTCTGCTGCCGCCGATGCTGGCCATGGGTCTGGTGATCCTGGCCGCCAACATCCTGGTGCAATACCCCATCCAGGCGACGGTGGGGTCGATCGACCTCGCCCAATGGCTGACCTACGGGGCGATCAGCTATCCGATCGCCTTCCTGGTGACCGATGCGACGAACCGGCTGTTCGGGCCGGAGGCCGCGCGGCGCGTGGTCTATGTGGGCTTCGCCGTCGGCGTGGCGCTGTCGCTGGCCTTCGCGCCCACGCGGATCGCGATCGCGTCCGGGACCGCCTTCCTGGTCGCGCACCTGCTCGACGTCTTCGTCTTCGACCGGCTGCGCAGCCTCGCCTGGTGGAAGGCGCCTTTCGTCAGCTCGCTGTTCGGCTCGGCGGTGGACACGGCGCTGTTCTTTTCGATCGCCTTCGCGGGCACGGCCGTGCCCTGGGTCAGCCTGGGCGTCGGCGACTTCTTCGTGAAGCTCGCCATGGCGACGCTGCTGCTGCCGGCTTTCCGGGCGGTCGTGGCGCTCTATCCCAAGCGCCTGCGCGCCGTCGAGGCGGCCTGAGCGCCCGTCGGTCCGGTCCATGCGCGTCGAGCTGTTCGATTTCGACCTGCCCTCTGAGCTGATCGCGCAGGCGCCGGCGGAGCCGCGCGACAGCGCGCGCCTGCTGCACGTCCCGGCGGGCGGGGCCGGCTTCGCGGATTGCGGCGTGCGCGACCTGCCGGGGCTGCTGCGGCCGGGCGACCTTCTGGTGGTCAACGACACCAAGGTGATCCCGACCCGGCTCTACGGCCGCCGCGCGCCGTCGGACGGCGCGATCGAGGCGACGCTGGTCGAGGAGGCCGCCGCCGACCGCTGGATCGCCTATTGCAAGCCCGCCAAGCGCCTGAAGCCGGGCGACCGCATCGTCTTCGCCGACGGCGACCTTTCGGCCAAGGTCGCGGGCAAGGACGCCGAGGGACGCGTGACGCTCGCCTTCGACCGGGCGGACGCAGATCTGCGCGAGGCGCTGTGGCGGGTCGGCTCCATGCCTTTGCCGCCCTATATCAAACGCGCCGCGGAGGACGCGGCCGAAGCCGAGGCGGACCGCGCGCGCTACCAGACCGTCTTCGCCCGAGAGGAAGGGGCGGTCGCCGCGCCCACCGCCGGTCTGCATTTCACGCCGGAGTTGCTGCAGCGGATCGAGGACGCCGGGGTGCGCCGCGTCGAGGTCACGCTGCATGTCGGGGCCGGCACTTTCTCCCCCGTCAAGGCGGAGGATACCAGCGGCCATGTGATGCACAGCGAGTGGGCGCGCCTGACCGACGCGGCGGCCCGGGCGATCCGGGAGACGAAAGCCGGCGGCGGGCGCGTCGTCGCCGTCGGCACGACGGCGATGCGCACGCTGGAGAGCGCGGCGGCGGCCGCGGGCGACGGGCCGATCCGGGCCTTCGAGGGCCAGACCGACCTGTTCATCACGCCGGGCTTCCGTTTCCGCGCGGTGGATTGCCTGATGACCAACTTCCACCTGCCGCGCTCGACGCTGTTCATGCTGGTCGGCGCCTTTTCGGGTCTGGAGCGGATGAAGGCCGCCTACGCCCACGCCGTCGCCGAGCGCTACCGCTTCTTCAGCTACGGCGACGCCTGCTTCCTGGAGCGGGCGGCGCCCGCATCCTTCGCGACGCTTGGCGCCCGGGGATGACGCATCGAGCCCCCGACCCCCCCCACGCAGCCCTAACCCCGGGCAAGCATCGGATGCGCCCGTCGCTAGCGGGCCCAGCCTCTGAGACGGCGCGTCAGAGCGGCGCGCCCAGGCGTCCCGTCGTCGTCCCAGACGGCTCTTTCTCCATCGTCCTCCCCGATCCGGGACGGGAGGAGCGGCCGGCGCCGCCGGCGGGAACCGCTCTGGATCCCGGCTCTCCGCTGCGCTGCGGCCGGGATGACCGGGGAACCGCGCGACGGCGGACGGAGCCCTCACCCTGAGGAGCGGCGCAGGCCGCGTCTCGAAGGGCGGGGCCACATTCGGAAAGACGAGCCATCATGACCGCCTTCTCCTTCACCCTGCACGCGACCGACGGCGAAGCCCGGCGCGGGACGCTGCACACCGCGCACGGGCCGGCCGAGACGCCGGCCTTCATGCCGGTCGGCACCGCCGGCACGGTCAAGGCGATGACGCCGGAAGACGTGGCGGCGACCGGCGCGGAGATCGTGCTGGGCAACACCTACCATTTGATGCTGCGCCCGGGGGCCGACCGGGTGGAGCGGCTGGGCGGGCTGCACAAGTTCATGAACTGGCCGGGGCCCATCCTGACCGACAGCGGCGGCTTCCAGGTCATGTCGCTGGCCGAGCTGCGCAAGCTGACCGAGGAGGGCGTGCGCTTCCGCAGCCATATCGACGGCAGCTACCACACGCTGACGCCCGAGCGCTCGATGGTGATCCAGCGCCAGCTCGACGCGGACGTCACCATGGCCTTCGACGAATGCACGCCCTTCCCGGCGGAGCATGAGACGGCGCGCGAGTCCATGGAGCTCTCGATGCGCTGGGCGCAGCGCTCGAAGGACGCCTTCACGCAGCGCGCGGGCTACGGCCTGTTCGGCATCGTGCAGGGCGGGATCTATGAGGATCTGCGCCGCCGCTCGGTCGAGGCGCTGACCGACATCGGCTTCGACGGCTACGCCGTCGGCGGGCTGGCCGTCGGCGAGGGACAGGAGTTGATGTTCCAGGTCCTGGACTACACCGCGCCGCTGCTGCCGGAGGATCGCCCGCGCTATCTGATGGGCGTCGGCAAGCCCGACGACATCGTCGGCGCCGTCGAACGGGGTATCGATATGTTCGACTGCGTGCTGCCCACCCGCTCCGGCCGCACCGGCCAGATCTTCACCGCCCGCGGGACGCTCAACCTGAAGAACGCCCGTCACGCAGACGACCCCCGCCCGCTCGAAGAGGACTGTCCCTGCCCGGCCTGCGCGCACTACAGCCGCGCCTATCTGCACCATCTGGTGCGCGCCGGCGAGATGCTGGGCCCGATGCTGGCGACCCGCCACAACGTCACCTTCTATCAGCGCCTGATGCAGGGCCTGCGCGACGCGATCGCAGCCGGGCGCCTCGAAGAGCACGCCGCGCAGTTCCGCGAAGACTACGCCCGGGGCGACATTCCGGCGCTGTAGCGCTAGCCTTCCGGGCATGAGCGATGCGGTGAAACAGGCGATTCTTGAGCGCGCCCTGGCCGAGGGGTTCGACGCCGCCGGCGTCGCGCCGGCGGCCGTCGGCGCGCGCGAGCAGGCGCGGCTCGACGCCTTCGTCGCGGGCGGCGAACATGGGCAGATGGGCTGGATGGCCGACACGCTGGCCCGCCGGCGCGACCCCAAGACCCTCTGGCCCGAGGCGGAGAGCGTCATCGTCCTCGCCCTCAACTACGGGCCGGAGGCGGACCCGATGGGCGAATTGGAGAAAACGGGGCGCGCCAACCTCTCCGCCTATGCGCGCAATCGCGACTATCACGACCTGATCAAGAAGCGCCTGAAACGGGTCGCCCGCTGGATGGTGGAGCGCTACGCCTGCGAGGTGAAGGTCTTCGTCGACACCGCGCCGGTGCTGGAGAAACCGCTGGCGGCCCGGACCGCGGTCGGCTGGCAGGGCAAGCACAGCAATCTGGTGAGCCGGACCTTCGGGAGTTGGCTGTTCCTGGGGGAGATCTTCACGACCCTCACGCTGCCGCCGGACGAGGCGGAGACGGACCATTGCGGGCGGTGCCGGGCCTGCCTCGACGTGTGCCCGACGGACGCCTTCCCGGCGCCCTACCGGCTCGACGCGCGGCGTTGCATCAGCTACCTGACGATCGAGCATAAGGGGCCGATCCCGCATGAATTCCGGGCGGCGATGGGCAACCGCATCTATGGCTGCGACGACTGCCTGGCCGTCTGCCCCTGGAACAAGTTCGCCACCCCGACCGAGGAGACCGCCTTCCTGCCGCGGCCCGGCGCGCATGGGGAGCGGCTGGGCGCGTTGCTGACGCTCGACGATGCGGGCTTCCGGGCCCTGTTCACCGCTTCCCCGGTCAAGCGCATCGGGCGCGACCGCTTCCTGCGCAATGTCCTGATCGCCTGCGGCAACAGCGCGGAGCCCGCGTTGGCGGAGAAGATCGAGCCGCTGCTCGAAGACCCCGCGCCGATCGTGCGCGGCGCGGCGGTCTGGGCGCTGTCGCGGCTGGTCCCGAGGGCGCGGTTCGAAGCGCTCAAGGCTGCGCGCGCCGGCTCCGAAGCGGACCCGGAGGTGCGGACCGAGTGGGCGGCGGCCTGAAACAGCGCGTTTGCCCGAAGCCGCCCAAGAGACATAGAAAAGCCCGCGAACCGGGCGGCTCGCGGGCTTCTCCGAAAAGCTGGAAGTCGGCGCTCAGGCGGCGGCTTTGGCCTGGCGGCGCTCGATCCGGCGCTTCAGGCGGCGCGCTTCTTCCGGCAGCTTGCGGTTCGGCGTGCCCAGCAGGAAGGCGTCGAGCCCGCCCTTCTTGTCGATGGTGCGCAGCGCGTTGCTGGTCAGGCGCAGGCGGACCTGCTCGCCCAGCGTCTCGCTCAACAGGCGCGTCGACTGCAGGTTCGGCAGGAACCGGCGGCGCGTCTTGTTGACGGCGTGGGACACGTTATTGCCCGTGGCGACCCCGACACCGGTGATTTGACAACGTCGCGACATGACATCCTCTCGCACTTTGCTTTCGCCGCTGAGGCCGGATCGGCGCTCCGCCGCGACGGCCGCCCTCGATTGAGGCTCTCAATCGGGTGCGGCCCGCATGAATACCGGAAATCCGACCCGCCCGGCCGGAAAGCGCGTGTATTTAGTCGATGCGCCCCCGGGGCGTCAAGGCCCCAAAACGCGGCCTTCTCCGCCCGGTTCGGCCGGGCGCACCTGTTGCGCCGCGGTCACAGGCCCCTTTCCCCGACGCGCGCCAGGGGATAAAAGGACTCGCGCGGCGGCGGCGCTTGACGCTAAGACTGCGCGTCCGGGGGTCCACTGGGACGGGCCCCGGCGGATCAGAGGGGGAGTTTGTGCGGTGAGGTCGGATTTCATGTCGTCGATTGTGGAGCGCGCGGCGCGTCTCGCCGCCGCGGCGCTGATGGGGATCGGGTTGCTGAGCGGCGCGGCGGCGGCGCAGGAGATGACCGACCCCGGCTTCCTGCGCGTCGGCGCGGGCTACTACGACATCAATGACGACCAGGACGCGGGCGAGTTCCACGTCGAGTACATCAGCGGCGAGAAGCTCTGGATCTTCAATCCTTTCGCCGGAATCATGGGGACCACCGACGCGGCCGTCTACGGCTATGGCGGGATTCGGCTCGACGTCTTCCTCGGCCGGCGCTGGGTCTTCACCCCCGCCTTCGCGGCCGGCCTCTACAGCGACGGCGACGGCAAGGATCTCGGTCATGTGGTCGAGTTCCGCTCCGCGCTCGAACTGGCCTATCGCTTCGACGACCGCTCGCGGCTCGGCCTTTCGGTCTACCACCTCTCCAACGCCAGCCTGGACGACAACAATCCCGGCACCGAGGTGGCGACGATCCACTATTCCTACCCGCTGACCAAGCTGTTGGATTGACGGCGCCCTTCGACGGCGGCGCCGCACGCTTCCCGCCGCGCCCCGAATCCGCCTAGGCTCCCGGCCGCGCCGATCACGCCCCGGCGCGCGGGAGTCGTCCGGTCATGAACGCCATCTTCCTCGCCATCGTGCTGATCGCCTTCGCGGTCGCGGCCTATCGTCAGGCGATCTGGACGCCGCCCGCCGACGATCCCGAGGCCGCCTCGCCGATGCAGGATCTGGCGCTGGGGATGATCGACACCGCGGAAAGCTCCGTCACCCTGGCGCTGGGGTTGATCGGGGTGATGGCGCTGTTCCTGGGCCTGATGAAGGTGGCGGAGGCGGGCGGCCTCCTGCGCATCATCGCCAAGACGCTGCGGCCCGTGATGGTGCGGCTCTTTCCCGAGGTGCCGGCCGACCACCCGGCCATGGGCGCCATCATCATGAACATGTCGGCCAACGCGCTCGGCCTCGGCAACGCGGCGACGCCGTTCGGCATCCGCGCCATGCAGGAGCTCGATACGCTCAACCCGCACAAGGGGACGGCGACCAACGCCATGGCGCTGTTCCTGGCGATCAACACCTCCTCGGTGACGCTGCTGCCGACGGGGGTGATCGCGCTGCGCGCCGCCGCCGGCTCGACCGATCCGGCCGGCATCGTGCCGACGACGCTGGTCGCGACCATCGCCTCCACGACGATCGCGATCCTCTCCTGCAAGCTGTTGCAGCGCGCCTTCCCGCCGCCGCCGCCCGATCCCGTTCCGCACGACGCGGCGGAGCCGCCCGAGACGCCGCCGCAGCCGGCCCAGCCCGCCGACGACCCGGTCGCCGCGCCGCTGCCCGAGGCGGAGGACGCGGCCTATCCCGGCTGGGTCTCGGCGGCGGTGCTGCTGGGGATTCTCGCGCTGGTGCCGCTCACCGTGCTCTACGGCAAGCAGATCGCGCCCTGGATCGTGCCGGGGCTGATGGTGCTGCTCCTGGGGTTCGGCGCGGCGAAGCGCGTGCGGGTCTATGAGAGCTTCGTCGAAGGCGCCCGCGACGGCTTCCAGGTGGCGGTGCGCATCATCCCCTATCTGGTGGCGATCCTGGTGGCGGTGGGGATGTTCCGCCAATCGGGCGCGATGGGTTATCTGATCGAGCCCTTGGGCGCGGTCACGGGGCTGGTCGGCCTGCCGGCGGAGGCGCTGCCGATGGCCCTGATGCGGCCGCTGTCCGGCTCCGGGGCCTACGGCATTCTGGCCTCCATCATCCAGGATCCGGCGGTGGGGCCGGACAGCTACACCGGCTATCTGGTCAGCACCATCCAGGGCTCGACGGAGACGACCTTCTACGTCCTCGCCGTCTATTTCGGCGCGGTGCAGGTGCGCCGGGTGCGCCACGCCCTGCCGGCGGCGCTGACCGCGGATTTCGCCGGCGTCGTGGCGGCCGTCGCGATCTGCCTCGTGCTCTACGGGTCGCTCGCCTGACCCGACTCCGCCCGCCCGGCCGGCGCGGTTTGCAAGCGCCGCCGATCCGCCCTACTTCTTGGGTCGGAGACGGTCGGCGCCCCGAACGCCCGACCGCACGTTTCGAGCCAGTATGAGGAGGATGGTCCCCGATGGGCATGCAATATCTGCACACGATGGTGCGCGTCGCGAATGTCGAGGAGTCGCTCGATTTCTACTGCAACAAACTCGGCCTCGTGGAGGTGGAGCGCAACGACTACCCTCAGGGACGCTTCAGCCTGATCTTCCTGGCCGCGCCGGACGACGTGGAGGCCGCCAAGGAGAAGCGCGCCCCGTTGGTCGAACTGACCCACAACTGGGACCCGGAAGAGTATGACGGCGGCCGCAATTTCGGCCACCTCGCCTATCGGGTGGACGACATCTACGCGACCTGCCAGCGCCTGATGGACAAGGGGGTTACGATCAACCGCCCGCCCCGCGACGGGCGGATGGCCTTCGTGCGCTCCCCCGACGGCATCTCGATCGAGCTCCTGCAGCGCGGCGACGCGCTGCCGAAGAAGGAGCCCTGGGCGTCGATGGAGAACACCGGTAGCTGGTGAAGCCGGCCGGGGCCGGCCGCGATCACTCGGCGGCCTCGACGCTTTGCACGGCGTCGGCGGCGCGTCGGGCGCCGCCCGCCTGCGCCGCGCCGGCCTGCAGTCCCCCGGGCGGCGGCGCGAGGCCGAGGAAGCGCCGGATCTCCTCATACCGAACGACCACGTCGGCCTGGGTCTGGTAGTAGCGGAACAGCTCCTTCAAGGGCGCGGAGAGATCCTTGTAGGCGGTCAGCACGGCCACCAGGGCGCCCAGCGTAAGCCGCCCCTCGATCACCAGCACCCCGCCGATCGTGTAGAAGAAGAACGGCGTCATCTGGCCGATGAAATTGTTCAGCGACTTCATGAAGAACTTCCGTTCGTGCAGCCGATAGCGAATCTGCTGCAGGCGTCGGAAAGAGCCGAACACCTCGCCCAGCACGCGGCGTGACCCGCCCGCCTTCGCCCCGCCCGCCTTCGCCCCGCCCGCCGTCGCCCCGGCGGCGTCCGCCAGTGCGGCGACGCCCCCGAAGCGGCGCGCCTCGCGCACCCGTTCGCGGGCCAGCAGATTGATGCGGCGCTGCAGCCGCGGAATGACCAGCATCTGGACCGGCAGGAGCGACAGCGCCGCCGCCCCCAGGATCGGATCCTGCACCAGCATGAACAGGATGATGGTCGCGAAGGCGCCGCCCTGGAAAACCGGCAGCACCAGGGATTCGCCCGCGAAGCCGCCGACCGGCTCGACCTCCTGCAACGCCACCGGGATCAGGTGAGGCGCGCCGCCCGGCCGCCCTTGCTGGCGCCAGCGTCGATAGATGATCAGCCGCAGGCGCCGCGAGATCGCCTCCGCCACCTGGCCGGTCTTGACGTTGACCGTGTATTTCAGGGCTCCGTTGACCGCGATCGCCGCGAGGAATCCGAGGCAGAGCAGCGCCAGGAAGCCGATCTGCCCGATCTCCCAGCCCAACAGGCGGATCGGAAAGTGGCCCGATTCCAAGGCGTTGTTGATGATGAGCTTGGGCAGCTCCAGCGTCAGATAGAGCACCGGCAGCGACGCGGCGGCCCACAGCACGAGGGCGATCTGCCGGCGCCAGCTCGCCCGCGCCACGAACCGGAAGATCGACGGGTCAAGCGCCATCGCGCCCCGGCGCGGAGGGCGACCGAAAGCGGACAGCCGACCGGCGACGCCGGCCTTGAGCCATCCGACCAGCTTCAGGACGATCAGCATGACGAGCGCGGCCGGCGCGCCGAACATCACGAGATGCATCACGACATGGACCCAGATCGGATAAACCCCGTCGGCGAAGCCGGCCGCGCTGTGGCCCAGCGCATGAAGGTCCCCGAGTAGCAGCGACGCGTTCATCGGTCTCACCCCGCGGCGTGAGAGTGGGTCGATCGTCAGGACGAAGAGGATGCGTCGGGCGCCCCGACCCCGAGGGGGAGGGGGGGAGGAGTCCGGGGCGCCCGACGCGCTCGACGCGCGCTTAGAAGATCATGCGCGCGCCGATGACGAGGAAGCTCGCCTCCACATCCTCCGCCTCTTCCCGCGCCAGGTCCGCCGTCTCGCCGAGCTTGCGCTCCCAGACGACGCCGACATAGGGCGAGAGAAGGCGGTCGATCACGTCGTAGCTGAGCCGCAGGCCCAACTCGGCGCTGGAGAAACCGGAGCCGATCCCGATCTCCGGATCATCCGTGAAGGCGGCGTTCACATCCATCGAAGGCGTGAGGATCAGCCGGTTGGTCAGCAGCGCCTCGTATTCCGCGTCGAGGCGCGCGCTGGCGTCGCCCGTCTCGCTGATGAAGAGGTCGATATCCACCTCGAACCACTGCTGGGCGAGCCCGGCGAGCCCGAGCGCGCCGTACCAGCGATCCGGACCCTGCGGCGTGTCGAGCCGGACGCCCGCCTTCACGTCGAAGAAGTCCGAGACGGGCGTCTGGACGAGCAGCCGGTTCTCCAGCGTCTCGAAGGCGTCCGCGTCGAAATCGCGTTCGCCTTCGCCCATCCAGCGCAGCTTCACCTCGTCGGTTCCGACGAAGGCGTCGGCGTTCCAGACGCCGAGCTTCTCGTCCTCATCGCCCAGGCGGTACTCGAACTGCTCCACCTGCACGCCCCAGAAGACGAGATCCTTCACCTGGGCGGCCGCCTGTCCGGCGAAGGACAAGAGGGTCGCAGCCGCCGCAGCGCCGGCCGCCGCCAGCGCGATCGTTCGCTTGGAGGCCATGCTCAAAGCTCCTCCTGCTGGACCGCGACGGCCTCAATCGCGCCCGGCGCGGTCTCGCCGGCGTCGGCGCTCGGTCCGCCCTCGACGATCACCTTGCGGAACATGCCGGCGGCGGAGTGATAGGCGAGGTGGCAATGGAAGGCCCACTGACCGGCCTCGTCGACCTCGGTCTCGAACGAGACGGTGGTCCCCGGATTGACGTTCACCACGTGCTTGATCGGGTCCCACTGACCGGCGCCGACGTCGAGGATCGACCACAGGCCGTGCAAGTGCATCGGATGCGCCATCATGGTTTCGTTGACGAAGGTGAAGCGCACCCGCTCGCCGTATTTCAGGCGGATCGGATCGGCGTCCGCGTACTTCACGCCGTTGATCGACCAGATGTAGCGCTCCATGTTGCCGGTCAGGCGCAGCACGATCTCGCGCGTCGGCTCCCGGTCCGGATAGCGCGGCGCCTGGGCGCGCAGGTCGGCGTAGGACAGGACCTTGCCGCCATTCGCGGCCTTGGGCGTCAGCCCGCTGCCGGGCGCGTAGAAGGGATCGCCCCCCGCCCCGCCCATCGCGGAATGGTCCATCCCAGCCATCGCGCCATGATCCATCCCCGACATTCCGGACATGCCCGAGTGATCCGTGCCCGAGTGATCCATGCCCGAGTGATCCATGCCGGACATGGCGCCGGAATCGACGGCGTCCTTCTGCATCGCCTGCTTGTCGACCGGCCCCATCTGCATGGCGGCGCCTTGGTCCATCGCGCCATGGTCCATGCCCTCATGCGCCATGCCCATATCGGCCATGGTGAGGAGCGGCTTCTCCGAGCGGATCTCCGGCGTCTCGGCGACCATCCCCGCGCGCGGGGCGAGCGTGCCGAAGGCGTAGGCCGAGCGGCCGACGGATTCCGCCAGCAGCGGGTACGCCTTGTCCTCGCGCGGCTGGACGATGACGTCGTAGGTCTCGGCGACCGCGATGCGGAACTCGTCCACCGTCACCGGCTGGACGTTGTTGCCGTCGGCCTGGACGACCGTCATCTCGAGGCCCGGAATCCGAACGTCGAAATAGGCCATGGCGGAGGCGTTGATGAAGCGCAGCCGCACCCGCTCGCCCGGCGTGAACAGGCCGGTCCAGTTCTGCTCCGGCGCCTTGCCGTTGATCAGCCCGATGTAGCCCTGCACGTCCTCGATGTCGGTCGGCATCATGCGCATCGCGCCCCAGGCGCCGCGTTCGGCCAGCGTCTCGCCGACGCCCTTGTCCCCGAAGTCCTGGAACAGGTCGCCGATGGTGCGCTGTTTGCGGTTGTAGTAGTCCGGCGTCATCTTGAGGTTGCGCATGATGCGGTCGCCGGAATGCGGGTGCTTGTCCTTCAGCACCACGACGTATTCGCGGTCGAAACGGAAGGGCTCGCGCTTGGTCGGCTCGATGATGATCGAGCCGTAGGCGCCGTCGGGCTCCTGGAAGCCGGAATGGCTGTGGAACCAATAGGTGCCGTTCTGGGTGATCGGGAAGCGGTAGGTGAAGGTCTCGCCCGGCTCGATTCCGTCGAAGCTGATCGTCGGCACGCCGTCCATCTGGTAGGGCAGGATCAGCCCGTGCCAATGGATCGAGGTCGACACGTCGAGATTGTTGGTGACCCGAATGACGGCCTCCTGGCCCTCCTTGAAGCGCAGGGTCGGCCCGGGCGAGGCGCCGTTGTAGCCGATCCCCCGGGTCTTGGTGGAGCCGGTGTCGATGGTGACGTAGTCGACGCTCAGGTCGATCTCCGCGATCTCGGCGGGTTGGGCCGAATTCGCGCTCGGGGCGGCCGCGAAGGCCGCGCTCAGCGGGGTCGCCCAGGCGGCGGCCGCGAAGGCGGAGGCCGCAAGGACCCCCTTTATGCTCTGTCCAAGCATGGTTCGTCGTTCCTTCATGAAATGGTGTCGGAGAGGACCGGTGGGCGGGGACGGCCGTCGAACCGACCCCGCCCGACGCCCGCTCAGGAGTCGGCCGGCCGCAACAGCACCGGACCGACCATGCCGCTCTCGTAGTGGCCGGGCACGTTGCAGGCGAACTCGAGGTCGGCCGCCGCGCCGAAGGTCCAGATCACCTCCGCCGCGTCGCCGGGCTCGACCAGCACGCTGTTGGGGCTGGAATGCTCCATGGTGCGGCCGCCGCCCATGTCCATCTTCATCCGCTCCCGGTTGATCCGGTCGGGCTCGAGCACGCCGTGCTCCATCATCATGGTCATCTCCGCACGATGCCCCTTGTGCATCATGGGCGTGCCGATCGCGAACTCGTGCACGAAGACGCCTTCGTTGCGGATTGCGAAGCGCACGGTCTCGCCGGGCGCGACCGCCACGGTCTCGGGTTCGTAGTAGTTGTCGCCCATCACGATCTCGATGGTGCGGTCGACGGAGGCGGCGTCGCCGGGCTTGCCGATGTCGGCGGCGGCGCCATGGCCGGCCGGTCCGGCCAGTGCGGGGGCCGCGCCGCCGGCGGCGGCCAGGGAAAGCGCGAGGGCGAGCGCGCGGGCGCGCGGCCCGGCGGAACGGGTGACGGTGGACATGGTTGTGGTCTCCAGTGCGTCTAGACGGTTCTGATCTGTCGAAGGAAAAGCGCGGCGGTCCGGGCCGGGCGGCGTCGCAGCGACGGCGCGCGGGCGCGGGGAGCCTCCGACCTGTGCAAGCGGTCGATAGGCCTGGCCGTGCGGGACAGAGGGTCTAGACGCGTGGAGGCTTCAGCGGGCCGTCCAGCACATGCGTCTCCGCGTCGGCATCGTCGAGCGCGAAGACGAGCTTTCGCGGCGGAAGGAAGCGGACGCCGTCGGCGCCGAGCGTCGGCGCCGGCGCAACGCACAGCGTGGCGCAGATGCATGGCGTCTCAGCGTGGCTCTGGGAGGGCTCGGACGGGGGGGCCTCGACCTCTACGCCCGCCGCCGAGGACGGCGCGCCGTGCGCCGCATGCGCCTGCGCGTGCGAGCCGACCGGCGCCGCCCACACCAAAAGCAGGGCGAGGCTCAGAATCAGCGACAGAGGTTTGAGACGCAGGCGCACGCTCGGCGATTCCCTTTCCGTCCGGAACGATCAAGATGGCGATCGGCTCCGGAAATGCAAGAGCCTGGGAATCCTCGAAAATCCGGTGCGACGCCCTGCCGCAGCGATCCTCTGGCGCAGCGCGCCCTCGACGGCCGGCCGCCGCCGCGCGATGCTGCCGCGGGGAGCCCGCCGCTCTTTGGGAGACCGACGCGATGCTGAAAATCCTGCTTGTCGGCTACGGCCCGATCGCCGCCTATACGGCCGCGGCGATGGCCGACGATCCGCGGTTCGCGATCGCGGGCGTGCTGGCGCGCCCCGGACGGGAGGGCGCGGCCCGCGCCCTCCTCGGACCGGACGCCGCCGTCTGGACGGCGGCGGAAGCAATCCCCGACGGCGCGGTCGACATCGCGGCCGACTGCGCCGGTGCGCCGGGCCTCAGGGCGCACGGCCCGGCGCTTCTGACCCGCGGGGTCGACGTCATCTCCCTGTCGGTCGGCGCGCTCGCGGACGATCGCCTCGCCGGCGAGCTGCGGCGCGCGGCCGAGGCGGGCCGCGCCCGGTTGGAACTGGCGCCAGGCGCGATCGCCGGGCTCGACGGGTTGAGCGCCGCGGCGGTCGGCGGGCTGCGAAGCGTCGCCTACACCGCGCGCAAGCCGCCGGCGGGCTGGAAGGGCACGCCGGCCGAAGCGGCGCTCGACCTCGAGGCGCTGCGCGAACCGGCCGAGCATTTCCGTGGCCCGGCGCGCGAGGCCGCGCGGCTCTATCCGAAGAACGCGAACGTGGCCGCGGCGGTGGCGCTCGCAGGCCTCGGGCTCGACGCGACGGAGGCGGTGCTGATCGCCGACCCGACCCTGGACGCCAACCGGCACGAGGTGGCGGCCGAGGGCGCCTTCGGGCGCCTCCACCTCACGCTCGACGGCCGGCCCCTGCCGGACAACCCGAAGTCTTCCGCGATCGCGGCGATGAGCCTGGTGCGCACCATCCGGCGCCGCGCGGATCGGATCGTGCTCTGACGGCGCGACCGGCCCGGGCGATTTAAGGATTTTACCTGATCGGCCGAGGCCCCTACCCTTTCGTCCGCGTCGTCGGGCGCAGCGAAGGAAGTGCACGAGGCCGCGCATGAGCGTTGAAACAGTGGAGACGCTGGTCGTGGGGGCCGGTCAGGCCGGCGTCGCGATGAGCGAGCATCTCGGGCGCAACGGGATCGAGCATCTGGTCCTGGAGCGCGGCCGGATCGCGGAGCGCTGGCGCTCCGAGCGCTGGGACTCCCTGGTCGCGAACGGCCCTGCCTGGCACGACCGCTTCCCCGGCATGACCTTCGACGCCGTCGATCCCGACGGCTTCGCCGGCAAGGAAGAGGTGGCCGACTATTTCGTGCGATACGCGCAGGCGATCGACGCGCCGATCCGATGCGGCGTCGCGGTCGCCTCCGTCCGGCGCCTGGACGGGCGCCCCGGATTCCGGGTCGAGACCTCGGATGGGCCGATCGAGGCGCGCTATGTGGTCGCAGCGACCGGCCCCTTCCAGAAGCCGGTGACGCCGGCGCTGGTTCCGGAAAGCGCCGGCGTCGCGCAGCTCCATTCCAGCGCCTATCGGAACCCGGACCAGCTTCCCGACGGCGCCGTGCTGGTGGTCGGCGCGGGGTCCTCCGGTGCGCAGATCGCGGACGAGTTGCTGCGCGCCGGGCGGCGCGTGGTCCTGTCCGTCGGGCCGCACGACCGGCCGCCGCGCCGCTATCGCGGGCTGGACTATTGCTGGTGGCTGGGCGTGCTGGGCAAGTGGGACCTGCAGACGCCCGCGCCTGGGACCGAGCATGTGACGATCGCCGTCAGCGGCGCCCACGGCGGGGAGACGGTCGATTTCCGCCGCATGGCCGCGCGCGGCGCTGTGCTGGTCGGCCGCACCCTGGGCCACGCGGACGGCGTGCTGAGCTTCGCGCCCGATCTGGCGGAAAATGTGGCGCGCGGCGACGCCAACTACCTCTCCGTGCTGGATGAGGCCGACGCCTATGCGGCGCTGAACGGCCTCGACCTGCCGGAGGAGCCGGAGCCCCGCCTGATCGACCCGGACCCGCCCTGCCTCCGCGATCCGATCCTGTCGCTGGATCTCGCGGCCGAGGGGATCGCCGCGATCGTCTGGGCCACCGGCTTCGCCTATGATTTCGGCTGGCTGCAGGTCGACGCCTTCGACGCGGCCGGCAAACCGCGCCACGAGCGCGGCGTCTCGTCGGAGCCTGGGATCTACTTCCTGGGGCTGCCCTGGCTGTCGCGCCGCGGCTCCTCCTTCATCTGGGGGGTCTGGCATGACGCCCGCCATATCGCCGATCAGATCATGATCCAGCGGGCCTATCAGGCCCATCGCGAGGCGGCGGCGCCGCGCCTGTCCGCGGCCCGCGCCGAGGCGTGCGGACGCCGGGACAATAGCTGACGACCGCGGCCGCGCCGCCGCGGACCATTTGGGGGAGCGCCGATCCATGGCCCATACGCGCATCAGACCGTTCAACACGCGCGAGACCTATCCGGAGCAGAAGCTCGACAACGACCTCTGCCAGGCGGTCGTCGCGCGCGGGACGATGGTCTTCGTGCGCGGCCAGATCGGGCAGGATCTGGAGACCTCCGCCTCGGTCGGGATCGGCGACCCGGCCGCGCAGGCGCATCAGGCGATGCGCAACATCCGCCTGCTGCTGGAGGAAAGCGGCGCGCGGATGGAGCATCTCTGCCGGCTGGTCGTCTATCTGACCGACATCCGCCACCGCGAGGCCGTCTATCGGGCGATGGGCGAGTATGTGAAGGGCGTCCATCCGGTCTCGACGGGGCTGGTCGTCTCCGCCCTCGCCCGCCCGGAATGGCTGGTGGAGATCGAGGCGACGGCGGTCATTCCCGATGCGGAGGACGGCGCGACGAGGGCCGGGCCGTGACCTTCTCGATCGTCGCGCGCTGCGCGGAGACGCGGATGGTCGGGGTTGCGGTTTCCTCCTCCTCCCCAGCGGTCGCGGCGCGCTGCGCCTATGCGCGCGCCGGCGTCGGCGCGGTTGCGAGCCAGAACGTGACCGACCCGACGCTGGGCCCCCGCGCGCTCGACCTGATGGCGGCCGGCGCCGACGCGGCGGAGGCGGTCGCGATCCTGCGCCGGACCGCGGCGCACAGCGCCTATCGCCAGCTTCTCGTCGTCGACGCTGCGGGCGGGAGCGCCCTCCATTCCGGCGACCGGGTCCTGGGCGTCTGGGGCGAGGCGCGGGCGGAGAACGTCGCCTGCGGCGGCAATCTGCTGGCCGATCCGGGCGTGCCGCAGGCGATGGTCGCGGGCTTTCAGGCCGCGCGCGGGCCGCTCGGCGACCGGCTGCTCGCCGCGATGCAGGCGGCCCTCGACGCCGGCGGCGAGGAGGGGCCGGTGCACTCCGCCGGCCTGCTGCTGGCGCGGGAGGTCTCCTGGCCGGTCGCGGATCTGCGCATCGACTGGACCGACGGCGACCCGATCGCGGAGCTCGCTGCGCTCTGGCGGCGCTACGCCCCGCAGATGGACGCCTATGTCGCGCGCGCGTTGAACCCCGCCGCGGCGCCGAGCTACGGCGTGCCGGGCGACGAATAGGCGGGCGACGACCAAACGGGCGGTGACTAGCCGGGCGCCTCCCGGCAAAGCCGGTCGACCAGAGCCTCCAGCATCCGCTCGCAGGCCGCGATCTGGGAGACGGTCACGAATTCGTCCGGCTTGTGCCCCTGGTCCATCGAGCCCGGCCCGCAGATCACCACCGGCACGCCGAGGCGCGCGTCGAACAGCCCGCCCTCGGTCCCGAAGGCGACCTTGGTCGTCGCATTGGCGCCGGTCAGCGACGTGACGAAGGCGACCGCCTCGGACGCCGCCGGCGTCGCCAGGCCCGGATAACGGTTCACCGCCTCGACCGCGACGCCGCACCCCTCCGGGTAATCGGCGGAGACGGCGTCCGCCGCCGCCTCCACCCGCGCCCACAGCGCGGCCGGGTCGTCCTGCGGCAGATGGCGGATCTCGAAATCCACCGTGCAGCGCCCGGGCGTGATGTTGAGGGCGGTCCCGCCCCGGACGATCCCGACATGGACGGTCGAATGGGGAACCGCATAGTCCGCGTCCTGCGCCCCGGTCGCCGCCAGCTCGTCCTGCAGGGCGCGCAGCGCCTGGATGAAGTCGGCGGCCGGGTGGACCGCGTTCACCCCCTCCCGCAGGGCCAGCGCCGAATGCGCCTCCCGGCCCGTCGCGACGGCGCGCGCGGCGATCTTGCCTTTGTGGCCCGTCGCCACCGCCAGCCCCGTCGGCTCGCCGACGAGACAGAGCGCCGGCCGCTCCGGCGCCGCCGCCAGCATGTCCAAGAGGCTGCGCACGCCGACGCAGCCGATCTCCTCGTCATAGGAGAGCGCGAGATGCAGCGGACGGCGCAGCTCCCGCCCCGCCGCCAGGATCATGGCGCGCACCGCGCAGGCGACGAAGCCCTTCATGTCGGCCGTCCCGCGGCCGTAGAGCCGCCCGTCCCGGCGCGTCAGCCGGAACGGCGCGACCGTCCAGTCCTGGCCCTCGACCGGGACCACGTCGCTGTGCCCGGACAACAAGACCCCGCCCCCGCCCACGCCAGCCCCGGCCGGTCCGACCCGGGCGTAGAGATTGGCGCTGGCGCCGTCGGCGCTCCCGACCCGCTCGCAGGATGCGCCGGCCGCTTCCAACAGCCCCTGCACATAATCGATCAGCGCGCGGTTCGGCGTGCGGCTGACCGTCTCGAAGGCGACCAGGCGGTCGAGGATGTCCAGGCTGTCGGGCGTGTCGGGCATGGCGCGGGACCGCTCACTCGTCACATGCGGAGCCTCACCGTGGCAGGTCCGGCGGCGACGCGAAAGAGGCGGGCGCCCTTGGCGCGATCACGTCGGTGCGGCCTCCGAGGGCGGCCCGCCTTCACTTGATCGGGCGGCGGAAAATCAGCGCGCGCCCCCCGCGTCGCCTGCGCCGATATTCTTGTACATCTCCAAGCGCACATCGGGTGTCTGATACCAACTCTCGGTGATTCCGACCTATGAGGACGGCCCTCCCGGGTTCTCGGCTAGGAGCGCGCGCCGCGACCAGGGGCCGGAAACCCGTCTCGCGGCATCCCCCCGCGTCGCCCTCGCTCTGACGAAAGTCAGAGCCCACGTCTGAGCGGCGGCGACCAGCAGGAAAAGAGTATTGTGTCCCCGTAATTAGGAAAAGAGTATTGTGTCCCCGTAATTCCCGTAATTCCCCAAGCGGAAAGGTGTCGCCTTTCTGGATCACCCGCCTGCGCCCGTCAGGGTCTTGGGCGGCCTCTCCGGGTTCGAAAAGAAAGGAATTCGTCGGACAAGCAGCCGCACCAAGCACTTGCCCCAATGACTCACCCTCTCCTTATTCGACGCAAACCGTGAGGGCTTGCCAGGACCGTCCATTTTCCGTCGCCGGCGCGCCCCCGGGGCGGACGGTCCGAATCCGCTGAACGTATGCGTCCTGATACGAGACGTCGGATGTCCACATCCCGAACCACCAGTCGGTCTCCGGGATCTTCTCGTGCAGCGTCCGGCCCTCGGCCACACTGGGCAGGCGGCGGCCCAACCTCTCGCAAAAGGCGGTCGCCTCGCTCCAAACCTGGCGGGGGCCCATGATGAACAAGGCTTCCTCCGCCGCGCCCGCGGTCTCGGTTTCCTGGCCCCCGCCCGAAGCCGCAGCGGTTTGACGGAGGCTTGCCGACGGCGGCGCCATCGCCAGTTCATTCACGGTCCGGTCGAATTCAGGATCGGCGACAAAGGGCAGACCGAGGGCGACGCGCTCCCGTATCCGTTGGAAATCCGCGGCCGAGAGCCGAATGATCTGCGCCCCGCGCTCGTCGGCGCTGGTTACGGCGCTCTGGATGCTCTCCAACCGATCTACGGCGTCCGAGGCGTGCGAGGCCACGCCGCCGGACTCCGCCGCCAACCTGTCCCAGGCCCTGCACTGGCGCAGGCGCTGGTCTTCGACGGCCTGAATCTGCGAGCGGACAGGACCGTATGGATTGTCGAAGCACGGCTGCCCGGACAGAGAGCACTGGCAGGACCGCCGCAAGGAGGTGTTCAAAGCCTTGATCCGCTGCGCCCTCGCGGCGTCTGCGCCCGGTTCGGGCTGCGCCGAGGCAGGCAGGGCCGACGCCGCCTGCGCGGGCTCAGAAGCGAGAGCCGGCGGGTCCTCTTGCTGGACCGGCCTGGCGGCGCCGCCTGGCTCTGCCGCCGCAGGGCTTTCAGGAGCGGGCGTCGGCGCCGCCTCTGGAATCGTCGAGAGGGAAGCCAAAGCCGCCGGCGGAATCACCTGGCTGAAACGCGTCATCTCCGCCCGTTCAATCGGCATGGGCGTGGGCAGGGGGGCCGGCCAGTTTTCGAAATACGCCTGGATGCAGCCATAGCGACCGTCGCAATACGCGCTCACGACGTCGTAATCCTGTTGGCTGATAGGGGTCTCGGTCTCCTGGAGCTTGAGGCGCATTTCCATGCACATGTATTCGCTGTCGCACTCGATCGTGACGTTCAGGTCGCGGTCCCGTTCCTGTGTCAGGTCGAGCCGCACATCCCCCGGCCCTAACTGCGCATAGGCGTCTTGGACGGCGTCCCCGAACGCCTCCAGATCGCCGGCGCCCAGGACGCGCCGGCAAAACGGGCTGCCTTCGTAAATCGCATCGCGCAGCCAAGAAACCGCATCGGGCAGAGCATCGACCATAAAGCCGTGACACGCGGACCGGATCGTCCGATCCACCTCGCCTTCGAACTCCGGAATATCCTGGGCCTGGACACCGGATGCGATGACGGAAGCGGCGGCAAGCGACACAAGAAAGGGTTTCAAAGACATGGATTAGCTCTGCTCCGCCTGGGCGATCAGCCGCACCGCTTCGGTATGAAGGGGAGAACCGGCGTCCGTCCGGTCGGCGAAACGGGTCAGTTTCGCGACACCGGCGTTGACCGAACCGCTGTCCACAAGCGCCAGGCCCCAATAGAAATCCACCGTTGGATCGATGGGGACGGGTAAGGCGTTCAGCCGCTCGAACAGCGGGAGCGTCGCCGACAGATTGCCGTCTCTCACGAGGTCGCCGATCTGGACAACCAGCCTGTCCCGCTCTTCGGCGGCCGGCTGCAAGGTCGACAGGGCGAATTCCGTACGCCGCTCCGCCTCGGTGGGCGCCGGCGCGCCGATCCGGGCCACCCTTGTTTCCACCGGCTTGCGTCCGCCCGCCAGGAACCCGCCCACAGCATCTTCGACGAACACAAAGCCCGGATCCTGGCGGATCGGCCGGATTTCAACGAACAGCTCCTCACCCGGCCGCACGGTCAACGCAACCCGCTGTCCGGCCTCGAAATACGGGTTCGTCGCGCAATCCGGCCGGGCGAAGAAGAAAAGGTCGCACTCGATGCCATAGCGGATGGCGACGTCGTATGCGCCCGGGGAGACGGGCAGAGTAAGCGCCCCGTCGATAAACGTCGCGGCGAGGACGCCATCGAAGCTGACGGCCGTGGTCCAGACCCGGCTTGGCTCGAATTTCTCACGATAGATATGAATGAGGCCGTCGCGCGCGGGATCGGCGCCGGCGGCGCTAAAGCGCGCCAGGCGTCCCGGGTAGGGCGACGGCGCTGTCTCGAAAGCAGACGCCAGCGGTGGCGGCGGCGCCAGCGGCTCGGACGTGACGCATCCAGCCAAGAACACCGCAACAAGCGCCCCCCGGAGGACGGTCCGCATCGTCTTTCCCATGATCCGAAAAGGCCCTCTATCCAGCAGCGTCGTTGCACCCGTCGAGAGCGCACAGACGCCCTGCCGGCCCGACCATTGTGCACGCTGGCGAGCGCGGATCAATTTCGCCGCATAACGAGCTGGCGGGAAAGATCTTAGAAACCGGGAGCAAAAAACCGGGACACACTATGAACTTCCCACCGGCCGTCGAAAAGTGGCGTCCCCGGCAGGATGGGTTCTATGAATGGAATTTATTATATAAATCAAATGATTGTTGGTATGTTGCGGTGGATCTGTGTATCACCTTTGTGTATCACTCACGCCTACTCCCTCGATCTGAGATCAATGCAACGAAACTTCGGCCAGTTGAGCAGTGTTCCATGTGCAGATGCCAACATGCCCCGAATAGGTTAGGCTGGAGCAGTATACAATCCGGACCCGAGTGAAGCCCGATGCGCATTCTGCTGATCGAAGATCACCCGCCATTGGCGGAGGCCGTCGGCGATGCCCTGCACCGGGCGGGGTTCGCGGTCGATCACGCGGCGTCCGCGGACACCGCGCGGGAAATGGCGCGTGCGGCGTCCTACGCGCTGATGATTCTGGATCTAGGTCTTCCGGACGCGGACGGGCTGACATTGCTGCCCGTACTGCGCGCCGGCGGCCGTGTGCCGGTGATCGTTTTGACGGCGCGGGACCGGCTTTCCGACCGCCTTGCCGGCCTTGATGGCGGCGCTGACGACTATGTCGTCAAGCCCGTCGAGATGCCTGAACTGGTCGCCCGATGTCGGGCGGTGCTGCGCCGGCCCGGCGACCGTTCACCCTCCCTGCTATCGCTCGGGCCGCTGGAACTCGATACCGCGACCCGCAGCGCCAGCGTGCAGGGGCGTCCCCTTCGGCTGGGCCGGCGCGAAGTGACGGTGCTGGAGCATCTGATGCGCGCGGCCGGCCGGGTCGCACCGCGCCGGGCCTTGGAGGATGCGGTCTATGGCTTCGATGAAGAGGTCGGACCCAACGCGATCGAAGCCTCGGTCTCGCGCCTCCGTCGGGCCCTCGACGCGGCCGGATGCCCGACCCCCATTGTCACCGTCCGTGGGCTCGGATGGATGCTGCCGCGTGGCGAGGATCCGTGACCGGGGCCGCCAAGCCATCTTCCGGTCCACGGTCAGGCCCTCCGCTCGCGCGGTTTCTGGCGCGCCGGCTGGTGCTGATCGCCGGCCTCGTCGTGCTGTTGTATTCGCTCGCGGTCGGCCTCTATTACGGCACTGACCGTCGCGCCCTTGATGCCGAACTGGTCGCCCATCAGGTCGAGCGCATAGAGACCGATCTGGATGGGACCGCACTGCCGACCGACGCCCCATCCCGCATCCTTTTTGCGGAGCATCCCGACGCCTACGCCTTCGCACTGGTGGACCGAAGCGGGCGCGTGCTGGAAGCGATGAATGCGGCGCTGATTCCGCCGGGCGCCACGGATCTCTATGCCGATGACTGGATCACCCGCCTCGACGCGTCGGACGCCCCGCTTGTGGTCGCCGGGCATGAATTCGCAAACCCGCCGGATGGGCCGCCGAGAGACGGTCTGCGGATGGTCTTCGTCATGGCGGACGATCCGGCCCGACTCCGTTGGCGGGCCTATGCCGGGGAGTTCTACGAGGATGTTTGGCTGCCCGTCCTACCCTTGATCCTGCTGCTGATCGGGGCGAACACCCTGCTGATACGCCGCGGCCTGGCGCCTATTTCCGCCGTCGCCGCCTGGGCGCGCGGGCTGCGGCCCGGCGCGCCGACTCCGCCGCCGGATGCGCCGGTCCCGGCGGAGATCGCGGATCTGGTGGAGGCAACCCAGCGCTCCGTCGCCCGTCTCGGGCAAGCGCTGGAGGCGGAAAAGCGCCATGCTGCCGAGGCGGCCCACGCCCTGCGGACCCCGGTGGCGGTCATGGTGGCAAGACTCGACGCCTTGCCGCCAGGCGATGCAACGGAGAAGCTGCGCGCGGATCTTGCGGCCCTCTCGCGCACGGTAACCCAAGTGCTGGCCGCATCGCGGGCCGATGTGCTGACCCCAACGGAGAGCACCACGCTCGACCTGCGGCGCCCGGCGGAGGCAGTGGCCGCCGCCGTGGCCCCCTTTGCCTATGGACGCGGCATAACGCTGTCGCTCGACCTGCCGGACCGCCCGGTGCCGGCCCAGGCGGACGCGGAGGCGGCGGAGCTCGCGCTCACCAATCTGGTTGAGAACGCGATCTTGCACGGCGGCGCGGGACCGGTCGAGATATCGGCCGGGCCGGGGCCGAGACTGAGCGTCCGCGATCATGGACCCGGATTATCCCCCGATGAGGCGGCCCACATTTTCGAGCCATTCTGGCGCGGTGCCGACGCCGCACCCGGGGGCAGCGGGCTCGGCCTCGCCATAGTCGACCGGCTTCAGCGCACCCAGGGAGGCCGGGCCGAATTATCCGACGCGGAGGGCGGCGGCGCCGTTTTCCATCTGATCTTCCCGGAGAAGGAAAACTGACCGGTCCGTCAGACTGCCGTCAGCTTGGCGGTCCATAACGCTCCCATCGGATCGACCCCCGATCCATCTGCCAAAGGAGCGACCATCATGACCGATCAACCGAACACTGAGCATCGGACACCCTCGTCCGGAACCTTGGACCTGCGGCATGTCGCCGATTGGCTCTCTGGTACAGTGGAAATCCGCGTGTCGCGGAAGGTTCTGCTCATCGGCGGCGTCGTGTTGCTCATCCTGGCCGGCGTCGCGCTGGACTAGAAAAGCCTCGTTTGAAAACAGCCTTCCCCCATCACTCAAAAGGAAACCGCCATGAGACGTCTTGCCGTCGCGGCCGCCGTTTGCGCTGCCCTCTTATCCGCCGCCGCTCTTGCTCCCGCCCTTGCCCAGACCGCGCCGACGCCGGTCGGCGAGCTGCAGCGAGGCAGCATGGTGACAGTGCAGGGCACCGTGGAGCGCATCACCGATGAGGACGAGTTCCGTCTCGCCGACGAGACGGGAAGCGTGCGCGTCTATGTCGGGCCCAACTGGGTGCCGGCCGCGGTCGGGGAGGCCGTGACCGTCGACGGGTTTGTAGACGACGATTTCGGGCCGATGGAAATCTACGCCCGCAGTCTAACCCGCGCCGACGGCACCATCGTCACCTTCGAGCGGCGCTACGACTGACGGCGATTGGCCGCCTATGAATGAATACAACCAAGACGGCCACACGGGCACAGGTCTAACACGCAACGGCGCCGATGCGGGTCTTCAGAGCGCATCGGCGCTTTTGGCCCGGCTGCAAGTGCGCCTCCTCGAAGGACCGTTGACGCTCGGCGAGGCGGCGCGTCTCGCCGGGCCGCATGCCCAAGGACTGTTGCTGCTGCTGCTTGCTCTGCCCGAAGCGCTTCCGTTACCGGTGGCGGGATTGAGCACTGTCCTCGCGCTGCCCTTGATCCTTCTGTCCCTGCATATGGTTCTGCGGGGAAGCGATCTCAGGCTGCCGCACTCCCTTCAGGTGCGGCGCATTCCAGCGCGTGGTATCCGATCGGCGCTGAAGCGGCTATCGGGATTCCTGGAGCGGCTCAGCCGGCTGTCACGCCCACGCTGGCCCGGCATCCTCCGCCGAACCAGGGCCGTTGGGTTTGGCTGTCTGACCCTATCCCTGGTGATCGCATTGCCGATCCCGTTCGGGAACTTCATCCCAGCCCTTTGCATCGTCGGCATCGCCCTCGGTCTCCTGCAGCGTGACGGGGCGATTGTGACCGCCTCCCTCGCCATCGGTCTCACCTTCTCCGCGTTTCTCATCGTAGCGGGTAGTCTAATGGTGTATGCCTTGGCCTGAAGGTTCACGACCTGCGTCCGGAAGACACAGAATCCAAAACGCCCAACGCGTCTATTCTCCATGAAGGCTACATTTTGAAGTGTCGGCTTGCAGCATCCGACAATCAGGTTTTGTGTATCACTTGCCAGAATCCAGGTTTCTGCGGCACATAAAATTATTGAAAATCAAGGCGTTGAGTGGGCGGTGGTGTCCCCGGCAGGATTCGAACCTGCGACCCCCGGATTAGGAATCCGGTGCTCTATCCTGCTGAGCTACGGGGACCCTGGCGTGAGCCTGGGCCTCAGCTTGGGCGTCAGCCTGGGCGTTAGATAGCAAGATCATCGGGGCGGCGCCACCTCCCTCGGCCCCGGCAGGGGGGGCGGTCAGTCGAACGCCCCGGCCTCCAGCATCCGCCGGAGTTCGCCGCGGTCCGCCTTGCCGGTGCGGCCGACGGGCAGCCTGTCGGCGCGGTGCAGGCGGTCGGGCAGCTTGTAGCGCGGCAGGCGGGCCGCCGCCCAGGCGCGCAGCGCCGGCAGGTCGGGCGCGCGGCCGGGCCGGGGCACGACCAAGAGATGGATCGCCTCGCCCAGCCGCGCGTCGGGCGCGCCGGCGGCCAGCACGGCGGCGAGGTCCGGATGGTCGGCGAAGGCGCGCTCCACCTCCAAGGGCGCGATCTTGTTGCCGGCGCGGTTGATCATCTCCTTCAGCCGCCCGGCCAGCGCGGCGCGCCCCCCGCCCAGGTCGCGCGCCCGGTCGCCGGTTCTGAGCCAACCGTCGGCGTCCAGCACGGCGGCCGTCGCCTCCGGCCGGTCGAGATAGCCGAGCATGCGGTAGGGCGAGCGGATCAGCAGCTCCCCCGTCGCCGGATCGATGCGGAAGGCGACGTCGGGCGCGACCCGGCCGAGGCTGAGCGGATCGCCCGCCGCCGCCTCCGCCCCCTCCGCCGCGTCCGCCCCCGCCGCCGCCTCGGCGAAATCCGCGTCGTCGAGGAAGAAGTCGCAGGTCCCGGTCTCCGTCAGCCCGTAGATGCTGGAGAGGCGCACGCCGGGCCAGGCGCGCTTCACCGCGCGCCCGGCCGCGATCGGCAGCGCCTCCCCGCCGGTCAGGACCTGGCCCGTGAAGCCGGCCCCCGCAGCCGGGTCAGCCGGCGCCGCCGGGTCGGCCAGCAGCGCGCGGATCGTCGTCGGCACCATGGCCAGATAGTCGAAGGGCGCGGCGCGGTCCTCCGCCGCGAGGCGCGCGGGGTCGACCCGCTCCGTCAGCCGCACGATCCCGCCGCGCATCAGGGTCAGGAAGGTCACCCATTGGCCGAAGCTGAAGGTGAGCTGCAAGGGGACGAAGCTGCGCGCGCCCGGCTTGAAGCGAAGGCGCTCCGCGATCGAGGCGAATTTCGCCGCCGTCCGCGCGGCCGACAGCACGACGCCCTTCGGCTCCCCCGTCGAGCCGGAGGTGAAGGTGACGAGCGCCGCTTCCTCAAGCAGCGACCGCGCCGGCGGCGGCGCGGCGCAGAGCGTCGCGACCGGCGCGCCGCGCGGCCAGACGCTCTCGAGCCCCGGCTCGGAATCCAGCAGCAGGCGCGCCCGGCTGGCCGCGACAAGCGCACTCGCCGCTTCGGGATGGGCCCGGCGGTGCACGGGGACCGCAACGCCCCCCGCCCGCCAGACCGCCAGGATCGCGATCGGATCCGCGGCCCGGTTGGAGGCGGCGACCAGCACCGGCTCGTTAGGGGCGAGGCCCGCGGCGGCGAGCGCGGCGGCCAGCGTCTCGCAGCGCGCCGCGATCTCCGCCCCCGCGATCCCGCCCTCCCCGTTTCCGCCAGGGCGCGCGCACGCATCATCCTCCAGCCGGGCCGTGCGGGCCCCGTCCAGGATCGTCTGCGCCAGCGCGCGCCTTTCCATCTGGCCTCCCCCCGTCCGCTGCGGCCATGATGGCCGGCGTCGACAGCAGGAGAGCAAAGCATGGGTTTCGAGACGATCCAACTGGAACGCGACGGCGCCGTCGCCACCCTGACGCTGAACCGCCCGCAGCGGCTCAACGCCTTGAGCCAGGCGATGCTGGGAGAAATCCAACAGGCCTGCGACGCGGTGGAGGCGGACGAGGACGTCCGCGCGCTGATCCTGACAGGCGCGGGCAAGGCCTTCTCCTCCGGCTTCGACCTGCAGGATCAGGCGGCCTCCCCGCCGCAGAGCGAGGCGGAGTGGCGGCCCGTGCTGCGCCGCGACTTCGAGGCGGTGATGCGCTTCTGGACGCTCGCCAAGCCGACCATCGCCGCGGTCAACGGCCCGGCGCTGGCCGGGGGCTGCGAGATGGCGCTGGCCTGCGACGTGACGCTGGCGGGCGAGAGCGCGGTCTTCGGCGAGCCGGAATTGCAGTTCGGCGCCGGGATCGTGGTGATGCTGCTGCCCTGGCTGGTGGGGCCGAAGAAGGCGAAGGAGATCATCCTGCTCGGCCTCGACGACATCGACGCGGCCGAGGCGCGCGCCATCGGCATGGTCAACCGCGTCGTCCCGGACGGGGAATTGCTGCAGACGGCGCGGCGCATGGCGCGTCGCCTTGCGGTGATCGACCCGATGGTGGTGCGGCGCACCAAGGCGGCGCTCAACCAAAGCCTGGACATCGCCGGCATGACGCAGGCGCTGGAGGCCGCGCTGGAGGCCGACGTCGCGCTGGAGGGCGAAGGCAGCCCGGACAAACGCGCCTTCCTGGCCGAGGCGCGCAAGGGCGGTCTGCGCGCCGCGCTCGCCTGGCGCACCGCGCGCTTCAGCGAAGACTGAAGAGGACGGGAATGCGGATCGCCGGCGGATCGTCGCCGGCTGCGCCAGGGTGGGCCGCGCCGGGGCCGGCCGCGCCGCCCGGCGGCGGCGGATAGGGCGCAGCGCGCCGGGCGGCCCGGCAGGCGGCGCGGTCCAGCGCCGAGACCCCGCTCGTCTCCGAGAGCGCGCACCCGACGAGCCCGCCCGCCCTATCCAACCGCAGCAGCAGCACGACCCGGCCGGTCTGGCGCCGCGCCCGCGCCGCCGGCGGATAGCGCAGCGCGGCGCCCACCCGGTCCGAAACCGCGGCCAGAAATCCCGACCAGTCGACGCCCTCGCCCGCGATCGGCGCCGCCTCTTCAGACGGTGAGGCCGCGGCGGGCGATTCGGGGGCGGGCGATTCGGAGGCCGGCGGTTCGGCGCTGGCCGTCGCGGAGACGGGCGGCGGCGCATCGCTGCGCCCCACGGCGCGGAGGGGTGCGCGCGGCGCGGGCGGGGTCGGCTGCGGCGGGCTTGGCTTCAGCGCGGCGCGCGGGACGGCGGGCGCGTCTTTCGCGCCGTCGAAGGCCACGGGCGGCCCGAGCGGCGGCCCGAGCGGCGGTTTCCGCAGCGGTTCGAGCGGGGGGACGGCCGCCGGTTCGACGGGCGGCGCCGCCGGCTCCTCCGAAGCGACCTGCGGCGTGGGAGTCGCTTGCTCGGGCCGCAAAGCGAGACGACGCGGCGCCGGGCGCTCCCTGGACGACGCGCCGCGGCCCCCCTCTTTCATGGCGGCAGAAACCGCCGGCCGCGCGGGCGCCGGCGCCGCGAACAGCACCGCGACGATCCGCTCCGCAGCGGGCGGGGGCGCGGGCGGGGGCGCGGTCGGGGGCGCGGGCGAACGCGTCGGGGCGAGCAGGACGCCCGCCCCGACGACGACCATATGGACCAGCACGGCCGCCGCCAGGAAGCGCCGCGGCGACGGCGCGCGAGGCGACGGCGGACCGGCGCGTCCGGCGACCAGTCGGCGCCCGCCGCCGCCGCCGGGCCGACCGCCCGACTTGGCGAGGCGGCGCGGCCCGCGCCGCGTCCGCAGGCGCATCGGCCCGAGATGCGGCCCGGGGACCGCGCCGGGCCTGGCGGGCGGGGCGGGCGGGGCGGGCGCGCCGGACGTCACGGGCATGCGCCTCAGAACCGCGCCAAGACGCGCAGATAGAAGGAGCGCCCCGGCTCGTTCACCTGCACTTCCGTGTTGTCCAAGGCGTTCGCCCGGTTGAGGTGGCCTGCATAGGTGGCGTCGAACAGGTTGGTCACGCCGAAGCCGAGCTCGATCCGGTCCGTCGCCGCGACGCCGCCATAGAGGTCGAGGACCGCATGGCCGGGCGTCTTCCGGATGTCGCGCCCGCTGCCCTCCGAGGCGTCGAGATCGACCCGGTTCTGCGTCGCCGCAAGGCGCAGGCGGGAGCCGAGCGTCCAGTCGCCGGCCGCCCATTCCGCGCCGAGCGCGCCCTCGAGCGGCGGGGTCTGGGCGAGCGGAATGTCGTCGCTCAGATTCTGGCCGTAGATTGTGTCAACGGCGGCGGTGAGCCGCCAGGCCTCGCTTGCCTGGAAGGCGGCCTGCAGGCCGCCGCCGGCCAGCAGCGCGTCGATGTTGGTGTAGACGTCGGCCCCGAGCGCGGTGATCTGAACCCCGCGCTGGGAGCGGGCCGAGTCCCGGAAGATGTAGTCCGACACATAGTTTGCGTAGAGCGCGCCGCCGAGCGACCAACGCCCCGACGCCCAGTCGAGGCCCGCTTCGATCTGGTGATGCGCCTCCGGGTCGATCGCCGGGTTCCCGACCCAGCTCGTCAGGTTCATGTTGTTGGCGAGCCCGCGCTCGGTCGCGTCGGCCGTACGCACGCTGCGGCTGGCGCCGAGCGAGAGGTCGAGCCCCTCGCGCAACGCCGCCTCCCAGCGCAGCAGACCGCCGAGATTATGTTCGCTGACATCGTCGGCCGTGACGCCGTAGAAGCGCCGATAGAGTTGGTTCGCCGTCGAGACCCCGCCCATGGCGATGTCGGTCGCCCGGTCCGCGCGCCCCCAGTCGACGGAGACGTGATCGTAGCGCGCGCCGATCACGAGCGTGTTGCGGGCGTCGAGCGCCCAGCGCTTCTCGGCGGCCAGACCGGCCTGCAGCGTCGCGATATCGGGCCAGAGGATCGCGTTGGTCGCGGTCGTCGTCGCCCGCGTGTTCCCGACGTAGCGGGTCGCGTCGCGCCGGTTCGAGGAGGCGTCGAGCCGCAGCGTCAGCGGGCCGCCCTCGCCGTCCAGATCGGCCTCAAGTGAAAAACCAACCGTGTCGGAACCCGACTCCGCGCGCCGGAATCCGGCCGTGCGCTCGCGCAGGGAGTAATTGTCCATCCGGTGATCCACGAGAGCGCCGAAGGCTTCGAGGCGCAGGGCCGTCACGGGGCCGGCGTCCACCGGGGTCTCCATCTTGAGACGCAGCGCGTCGCTCTTGGAATAGGGCGAGTCCATGCCCGCGCCGGCGAACAGCGCATCGTCGATCCGCGTGTAGTCGTAGCCGGCCTCGACGGCCCCGTCGCCGGCGCTTGCATCCCCGGTCCAGCCGAGCGTCAGACCGGCGCTGTAGTCGCTGAAGCCGCTGCGCACCTCGCGGCCCGCCCCGTCCTCGTAGTTGCCGGCCTGCTTCCAGGCGCCGACGGCCCGGGCGAAGGCGCGATCGTCCCCGACCGCCAGATCGGCGTGGGTCGAGCGCGCCGAGGCGTTGGAATCGAACCCCGCGCCGACGGCGCCGGCGAAGGGCGCGTCGTCAGCGACCGGCGGCCGGTCCCGCTCCAGCGAGACCACGCCGCCGGGCGCGCCGGGGCCGTTGAGGACGCTTTGATAGCCGCGGGTCACGACGATGCGGTCGGCGCCCTCGGCGGCGCCGTAGACCGTCGGCGGGTCCATCCGGTTCGGGCAGGCGCCGAGCGCCTGCACCCCGTCCGTCAGAACGGTGAGCTGGTTCTGCTGCAGCCCCCGGATCACGGGCTCGAGGCCGTGACCGCCCATGCGCCCGGCGCTGACCCCGGGCAGACTGCGCAGATAGTCGCCCGCATCGCTCCAGGGCGCGCGGGTCGGGTCGGCGGGAAAGCTCTCGCTGACCGCGGGAGAGGACGGCGCCGTCCCAAGGATCGAGACCGCCGGGGCGGTCAGCGGCTCGTCCGCGAGGGCGGGCGGCGCGGCCGCGGCCGCAGTCGCCGTCACGGCCAGAAGCGCAAGACGGAAGGCGGCGGGACGCGCGCGCAGCGCGTCCCGGTGGGATCGTACAAAAGACATCGGGTCACCTGTCTGAAGAGTTGGACGCGCGGCGCGACGACGCACCCGGTCGCGCAAAGCGACGGGGCGCGGCCCCAAGGCCGCGTCGGAACGCAAGCTGGCTTCAGATCAGGCGGGCGGCCCCCGGCCAGGCGGGCGGTCCCAGAGCGTCGGATCACGCGGCGCCGCGCCGTCCTGCACGGGCCGCCGCGACGCCGGGGCGACGGCGCGGGGCGCCCAAAGCGCGACGCCGTCCGGCCGATCGAGCGCGACGAGCTTGGCGAGCGTGCAGGCCGGGCACTCGGCCGGCTGCGCGCCCTCCTCGTCCGCCGCCGACTCGGGCAGGCAGAAGGCGGGATCGATCCCCGCCGCCTCGTAGAAGGCCAGCAGGGCCGTCTGGGAGGACCGGGCGACGTCCTGCCCCCCGCCTGCCGCCCAGGCCGCGCCGGGGGCGTGGAGGTAGGGCCACAGCAGCGAAAGCAGCAGCGGCGCCAGCGCCAGCGCGCGCGCCGCGCGCACAGCATGGTCGCGCACTCTCCAGCGCCGCACTGTCCCTCTCCCGCTCATGCCGGGTCTATAGACCGGCGGCGGCGGGTTTGCAAAGTAGCCCTACGCAAACTGCGGCAATACGCCTCTCAGCCCGCGCGGCGCACGTCGGGCACAAAGGCCTGGCCGGCGAAATGCTCCTGCGCGCCATCGGAGAATTTGAGGCCCGCGCGCAGGATCGCGCCGTCGTCGACCATCTCCAGCGGCACGTAGGAGCGGTCGTCCTCTTTCACGTACGCGTCGTTGCTGACGGCGTTGTAGCAGATCAGAAGCGTCCAGCGCCGCTTGTCGGACGCGTTGCGGTCGGAGCGGTGCAGCGTGTTGCAGTGGAAGACGAAGACGTCGCCCGGCTCCATCACCGCATCGACCACCTCGTGGCGCTTCAGGATTTCCCTCATGCGGGCGGGGTCGGCCTCGTTCTGCTTGTCGGTCAGCGGGACGTGATCGATGCGGCCCATCTTATGGCTGCCGCGCACGACCTTCAGGCAGCCGTTCTCCGGCGTCGTCGCGTCCAGCGCGATCATGCAGCTCAGCATATCGGGGCGCAGGCAGCCATTGTGGTACCAATAGCCGTAATCCTGGTGCCATTCCCAGGCGCCGCCCTCATGCGGCTCCTTGGCGGTCAGCTTGCTCTGATAGTGATAGACCGGCTCGCCGATCAGGCGTTCGGCCGTATCGACCATGCGGGGGATGCGGGCCGCCAGGCCGTAGACGCTGTCGCCGGCGCGGTTCCACAGCGCGATCTTGGTGCCGAAGCCTTGCTGGTCGGCGCGGACCAGCATGTGCTCGGCGATCGCCGGGTCCTCGGCCATCGCGCGATTCAGCAGCGCGACCTCCTGCGCATCGAACAGTCCCTTCAGGGTCACGAAGCCGTCGGCGTGATAGGCCGCCTCCTGCTCCGGCGTCAGGATCGTCGCCATGGCGCGCGCCCTCCCGTTTTTCGTTGTCCGTCGGGTCCGGCTCCCAGCGCCGGCCCTGGTGCGTGCAGTCTACTGCAAGCGGGCGCCCTGCGCAAAAGCGCGCAGCGCGCCGCCGGCCCCTTTGCGTCGGCCCGCTTCGCAGCTAAGCTACCCTCAGATCGCCGCTTTCGGCGGACCGACGGTGAGAGACGACATGGTCCGACCCGACCCCTGCGCGTCGAAACGACCGCCCGCCCGCCGCACCGCCGGCGGCGGTTTGCGGCGCATTCTGGCGTACGCGGCGATCGCGCTCGCGCTCGTCGCCGGCGGACTGGCAGGCCATTCGGACAGCCATGCGGCGGCGCATCACGGTCCCTCGGGCTGGCTGGACGGGGCGGCGGCCGCCCATGACGCCGGCGCCTGCTGCGCGCCGGCGCCCGCCAGCGCCGGCTGCGTCGCGCCGGCGGTGAGCGCCGGCTCCGCCGGGCTTGCCCCGCCGTCTATCGGATCCGCGGCGCTTCTGGGTCCGCCACGCCGCGCGACCCGGCCAGACGGGCTCGAGCGGGCGCCGCCGACGCCGCCTCCGCAGGATCTCGCGCTCTGACTTCGACACGCGGGCGGCCCTGAGCGGTCCGCCCCTCAGAGACGACGAGACGGAGACGAGGATCATCATGACCGATCATCACAGGCGGCCGCGCTTGGCGGCGTTGGGGCTTTGGGCGGGCGCAGGCGGGGCGGCGGCCGTCCTTGCGGCGGGATTGGGCGGCGGCGCCGTCGCCCATGTCGGCGCGACCGGCGTGGTCAAGGAGCGTATGGATCTGATGATGGAGATCGGCGACGCCACCAAGGCGATCGCCGACATGCTGCGCGGAACGCAGCCCTACGACGCCGAGCGGATGCGGGCCATGGCGCGCCGGATCGAAGGCCATGGCGGGGAGGCGATGACCAGCCTGTTCCCCGACGGCAGCCTCGATCACCCGAGCGAGGCGCTGCCGGCGATCTGGACCGAGTGGGAGCGTTTCGAGCGGCTGGCCGACCTGATGGCGGATCAGGCCGGCGCGCTCGCCCGCGCCGCCGACAATCCGCGCGGCCCGATGCAGCGAGGCGGCGGCATGATGGGCGGGTCCGGCATTATGTCCGGGTCCGGCATGATGGGCGGGGGCATGATGGGCGGCGGCGGGCCGAGCGCCGAAGACCTCGCCGCCATGCCGCCGGACGCGGCCTTCCGACATCTGGCGCAGACCTGCTCGGCCTGCCACGAAGCCTATCGCGAAGAGCAATAGGGTGCGGCGGACGGGATGGATCGCCGCCGCGGTCGCGCTTGCGATCGCGGCCGGCGGCGCGGGGACGTGGCTGATCGGCGGGCCGACGGCGCCGCCGCGCGACCTGACGGACCTCACGGGCGATGTGAACCGGGGCGCCTATGTCGCGCGGCTCGCCGGCTGCATTCCCTGCCATACGGATTCGGAGGCCGGCGGCGCGGTGCTGGCCGGCGGCGGGCCGCTGAAGACCGAGTTCGGGATCTTCTACGGCCCCAACATCACGCCGCACGAAACCGACGGCGTCGGCGCCTGGACGCTGGAGCAGTTCGCCGCGGCGGTGACGGAAGGGCGGGCGCCCGACGGGTCGCATTACTATCCGTCCTTCCCCTATGCCTTCTACACGCGGCTCAGCGATCAGGACATCGTCGACCTCTGGGCGGCGGTGCGCTCCGTCCCCGCGGTGGAAGGCCGCGCGCCGCCGCATGATCTCGCCTTTCCCTATACGGTCCGGGCCGGGCTTGGCGCATGGAAGCGGCTCTATCTCGATCCCGAGCCGGCGCCGGCGGACTGGCCGCGCGGCCGCTACCTGGCGGAGGTCGCGCATTGCGGGGCCTGCCACACGCCGCGCACCGCGCTGGGCGGGCGGGACGCGGACCGGCGCTTCGCCGGCGCCCCGACGCCCGGCGGCGGGACGATCCCGGCGATCACCGGCGCGGCGCTGACCGAGGCCGGCTGGACGGTCGAGGATCTGGCCTATTCGCTGGTCAGCGGGGTGAAGCCCGACGGCGACGTCTATGGCGGGGCGATGGCCCGCGTCGTCCAGGGCGGCACGCAATTCTGGAGCGCGACAGATCGCGACGCGCTCGCCGTCTATCTGTTCGAAGGCGCCCTCGGCGCCCCGATAACCGAAGGAGAGACCCAATGAACCGACGGAGTTTCCTCAGCCGCCTGGCCGCCCTTCCCGCGGCGCTCGCCGCCGGACCGGCGCTAAGCGGCCGCGCCGCCGCGCGGGACCTCCCCAAGCTCGTCGTCGCCAAGACGCCGACCTGCGGCTGCTGCGGCGCCTGGGTCGAGCGGATGCAGGCCGCCGGCTTCACCGTCGAGGCGCATGACGTGACCCAAGAGGCGCTCAATCAGATCAAGGCGCAGCTCGGCGTTCCGCAGCCGCTGCACTCCTGCCACACCGGCCAGATCGACAGCTACTTCATCGAAGGTCACATTCCCGCCGAAGACATCAAACGCCTGATCGCGGAGCGGCCGGACGGCGTCGGGATCGCCGCGCCCGGCATGCCGGCCGGATCGCCGGGCATGGAGATGGGCGCGATGCGCGATTCCTATCAGACCCTGCTGCTGCGCCCGGACGGGTCCGTCGACGTCTTCGCCCGGCACGGCTGACAAGCGGCTCGGGCGGGTCAGTAGCGGCCGAGGCTGATCTCGCCTTCGGCGATCTCCTCATAGGCGCCGTCCGCAGCGCGGACGACGGCGTAGACCTCGGCCTCGTAGCGGTTGTTGCGGCCGCCGGAGCAGGGCGGCAGATAGCCGGGCGAGCGCCAAGCGCCCTTGGCGCGGTTCTTCTTTTCGAGCCACACGCCCTCCGGCATCTCGGCCGCGCCGCCGGGCACGGCCGGCAGCACCGTCTCGCCGACGCCCGGCTCGATCACGAAGCCGATGATCCCATGCCCGCCGTTCCTGGAGAGCGGCTGGTAGCTCTTGTCGTTGAACTCGACGACGAGGGCGTTGGCCTCGGCCGGGATGTTGGAGACCCTGAGCGGCGGCGTCGCGCCGTCGCCGCCGAACTTCTTGCAATGCTGGCCGTCCGGAATCCTCTCCCCGTCCCAGGCCGGGTCCGCGAAGGTCACGGTCAGGTCTTGCGCCTGGGCGGACCCGCCGCTCATCGCGAGGGCGAGCGCAAACAGCGCGCCGGCAACGGGTGCACGGAGCATCGGGGTCCCTCCTGTCTTGGCCGCCGGTCGGCGGAGCGCGTCAGTCGAGCGCGATCTCGAACCGGCACAGCGGATCGCCGGCGCGCGCGCAGGCGGGGTGCGTAACCCGCGCCCGGCGGCTGACCAGCGCCTGGAACAAGCGGCTGAAGACGCCGACATGCCAGACGCAGCCGGGCATGGCGAGCGGGTTGCCTGCGATCTCGACCCGGCTGGGCGCGCCATAGGCCGCCCGACAGACGCCGGAGCCTGCGAAGGTCCAGGCGTTGCGCTGGATCGCCTTGAGCAGCAGCCGGGCGGCCAGCGGCGCCGGCAGGGCCTTCAACAGCGCCTTCACCGGGCCCGGGATGCGGTGCGCCATGACGTAGTCGGCGGTGCGCCGGCCGGCCTCGGCCGCGATCTCCGACGCCGCATCGTGCGGATAGGCGGCGAACAGGGTCTCGAACAGCGCCGCGGGCACGGCTTGCGGGATCATGGCGTCCAGGCGCGCCTCGGCCCAATCGGCCAACCCGGCGCGCAGGAACAGGCCGAGGGCCGCCGCCTCGCCGGCTCGTTCCGCCAGCGCCGCGCGCAGTTGGATCACCGCGTTGGGGCCGATCAGCCCGTCCGGGTGGGCGGCGGCGCCCGCCGGCGGCGCGAGCGGGTCGGCGAGCGCCATCGTCCCCTACTCCGCCGGGATGCGGTCGCCGGGTTCCGGCGTCGCGGCCGCTGGCGAGCCGTCCGCCAGCGCCTCGTCCATCTGCTCGCGCCCGCCGCCGCAGGCCATCGCGGCCTCGGCCCCGCTCGCCGCCGACGCGGCGGCGGCCTGACCCTTGCGCGTCTTGTCCGCGGCGGCGACCCAGTCGCTCGCCTCCACCGGCGCGATGCGCTTGGTGCGGTCGAAGTGGAAGTCGACCTTCTTCTTCGACTGCGGCCCCCAGTAATTGACCTTGCCCAGATCGTAGAACTTGCGCTGGAAGCCGGCCTTCAGGAAGGCCTTCAGGCAGCCCAACAGATAGCGCCGTCGGAAACCCGTCCCGCGCCAGGGATAATGGAACAGCGCCTTCTGCATGTAGAAGCGGCGATAGTTGTTCATCACGCGGTCGAGCAGTTCGCCGCGCTCCATCGCCTCCGGCTTCATGATCGGCGTGACGAAGTTGTACTTCTCGAAGTCGAAGATCTCGACCTTGTCGCCCAGCTCCTTGAACAGGTTGGAGAAGGGCCAGGGCGTGTACATGGCCCAGTTGGCGAGGTCCGGCTGCCAGTCCCAGGCCATGCGGTAGGTCTCTTCCAGCGTCTCCGCCGTCTCGTTCTCCAATCCTACGATGAATTGGGCCTCGACGAAGATGTCCGCTTCGCGCAGCAGTTGGACCGCGCGTTTGTTCTCCTCGACCCGGGTCTCCTTGTTGAAGCGGTCGAGCTTGAGCTGCGCCGCCGCCTCGGTGCCGAGCGAGACGTGCACGAGCCCGGCCTCGCGATAGAACTTCAGCAGCTTTTCGTCGCGCAGGATGTCGGTCACGCGGGTGTTGATGCCCCACTTGATCTTGTCGGGCAGGCCGCGGGCGATCAGCTCCTCGCAGAACTGGATGAACTTCTTGCGGTTAATCGTCGGCTCCTCGTCGGCGAGGATGAAGAAGCCTACATCGTGCTCGTTCACGAGCCGCTCGATCTCGTCGACCACCTTCTTGGGATCGCGGATGCGGTAGTCGCGCCAGAACTTCCATTGACTGCAGAAGCTGCAGGTGAAGGGGCAGCCGCGCGCCATGTTGGGGATCGCGACGCGCACGCCCAGCGGCACGTAGATGTACTTCTCCCACTCCAACAGCGACCAGTCGGGGTCGATCGCGTCGATGTCCTTGACCGTCGGCGCGGCCTCGTTGGCGACGATGCGCCCACCCTCGCCGCCGTCCGGATCGGGCTCGAGATAGGCGAGCCCCTTGATCTCCGCCCGGTGTGCGGGCCAGAGGCCGGCGTCGATCACCTGGATCAGCTCGCGGAAGATCTCCTCACCCTCGCCGCGGACGATCACGTCGATCCAGGGCGCTTCGGCCAGCACCTGCTTGTACATGAAGGTGGCGTGGATGCCGCCCAGCACGCGCACCGCGTCGGGGCAGGCCTCGCTCGCCACGCGCAGGATCTCCTCCGCCTTGTAGATCGACGGCGTGATCGCCGTCGTGCCCACCACGTCGGGCTTCAATTCCGTCAGCCGCGCGGCCACCTCCTCCATCGGAAGGTCGTTGGTCATCGCGTCGATGAAGGTGACGTCGTCATAGCCCGCCGCCTTCAGATGGCCCGTCAGATAGGCGGCCCAGGCCGGCGGCCAGTTGCCCGCGATCTCGGCGCCGCCGGAATGGTAGTTCGGATGGATGAGCACGATGCGCATGGCTGAAATCTCCCGTCATGTCCAGTTATCCTGACACTACGGACGTCACTAAGATTTGACATATGTCAAACAGGGCGCGCTTCCGTGCGATCCGACCGCCTTTCGTCGCGGACGCCTTGCGAATCGCGGTAGCGATGGCGTGTGGGTCGAGGGTCCGGGCGTCCGCCCGCGCCCACTGGAGGCGTAACGGGTTATGTCCATCTTACGGCAGCTTCTCGTGATCGCGGCGCTCGCCGCGGCCGGTTACGCGCTATGGAACGCGGACGAGCTGGGGTTGCTCGATCGCGCCGGGCGCGACTCCCCGGCCGACAGCGGGGTCGAGGCGCGCCTCACGCCGGAAGCCGACGGCGTGCCCGTCACCGTCGCGGCGATCGGCCTGGCGCGCGACGATGTGCGTCTCGAGGCGGTCGGCGACGGCTTGGCGCTCAAGGCGGTGACGCTCTTCCCCGCGGTCTCGGGCGAGGTGGAGGCCCTGTTGTTCGAGGCCGGCCAGACGGTCGCCGCCGGCGAGACGGTGGTCAGACTGGACGACCGGCGCGAGCGCGTCGCGCTCGATCTGGCCGAGGTCGCCGTCGCCGACGCAGAGCGCACGCTGGCGCGCTTCGAGCGCGCGGTCGGCTCCGGCGCCGTTTCGGAGACCGAGGTGGACGCGGCGCGCACCGCGCTGGAGCGCGCGCGCCTGGAGCGCGACCAGGCGCAGATCGCACTCGACGACCGGACGGTCGAGGCGCCGTTCGACGGCGTCCTCGGCATCCCCAGAATCGAGATCGGCGACCGCGTCGACGACGAGACCGCGCTCGCCACGCTCGACGACCGGTCGGTGCTGCTGGTGGATTTCGAGGTCCCCGAAGCGGTCGCCGGGCGGATCGCCCCCGGCGATGCGGTCGAGGCGCGAACCTGGAGCCTGCCGGACGCGCGATTCACGGGCCGGATCAGCGCGCTGGAAAGCCGCATCGACGCCGCCACCCGCTCGATCCGGGTGCGTGCGCGCCTGCCCAACGACGGCGACCGGCTGCGCCCGGGCATGTCCTTCGCGATCGCGCTCGACCTGCCGGGGCGTCTCTACCCGGCGGTTCCGGAGGTCTCGCTGCAGTGGGGGCGCGAGGGCGCCTATCTCTGGCGCGTGCGGGACGGCCGGGCCGAAAGGCTGTTCGTCGCCGTGAAGAAGCGCGGGGCCGGGCGCATCCTGGTCGACGGACCGCTGGCCGAAGGCGACGAGATCGTGGTCGAAGGCGTGCAGCGCATGCGCGAGGGCGTGCGCGTCGCGATCGTCGGCCGGGCGACTCCTCCCGCCGCAGGGTCGGGGGCGCCCCAATGACCGCGACCTCCGAGCCGCCGCCCGACAGCCCGAGCGCGCCACCGGCAGGCCCTCGCTTGCCGGCGGCGGAGCGGCTGCTGGGCGGTCTCCCCGGCCTGTCGATCCGGCGGCCGGTGCTGATCGCCGTGGTCAATCTCCTGATCGTCATCGCCGGCGTCGCCGCGGTTCTCGGCGTCGAGGTGCGCGAACTGCCGGACGTCGACCGGCCGACCGTCTCGATCCGCTTCGTCTGGGACGGCGCCGCGCCGGAGACGGTGGACACCGAGGTGACCAGCGTCGTCGAGGACGCCGCCGCCCGCACCCCGGGCGTCCGCGCCATCGCCAGCTCGAGCGAGGAGAACAACGCCCGCATGCGGGTCGAGTTCGACCCCGGCGTCGACCTGACGGAGGCCGCCAACGACCTGCGCGAAGCGGTCGCCGGAATCGAGCGGGACCTGCCGGACGGGGTCGAGGATCTCGTGATCGTCAAGGCCGACGCGGACGCCGACCCGATCATGCGGCTCGCCGTGAAGAGCGAGACCTTGAGCGAAGCGGCGCTGACCGAGCTTGCCGACGAGGAGGTTGCGCGCGAACTCTCAACCGTGCCCGGCGTCGCGGAGGTGCGTCTGTTCGGCGACCGCGAGCAGGTGCTGCGCGTGGTGGTCGACCCGCTGCGGTTGGCCGGTTACGATCTTTCCATCGACGAACTCGCCGCGGTGTTGGAGCGCGCCCGCTTCGACGTCCCGGCCGGCAGCTACAAGTCGGACGATCAGATGCTGATCGTGCGCGCCGACGCCTCCGTCTGGCGGGCGGAGGAGGTCGACCGTCTGATCCTGCGCGACCCCATCCGCCTCGGCGACGTGGCGGAGGTGTTCTACGGACCCGCCGACGCGGAATCCTACGTGCAGGCGGACGGGCAGCGGGTGATCGGCCTCGGCGTCGTGCGTCAGGCGCAATCCAACACGATCGCGATCTCCGACGGGGTGCGCGAGGCGGTGGACCGACTCAACCGCCGACTCGACGACGCGCAGGTGGTCGTGATCTCCGACGACGCGGTCTTCATCCGCAGCGCCATCAAGGAGGTGCTGACCAGCCTGGGTCTCGCCATTCTGGTGGTGATCGGCGTGATCTATCTCTTCATGGGATCGATCCGGCCGACCCTGATTCCGGCGGCCGTAATCCCGGTCGCCTTGATCGGGGTGGTCGCGGCGATCTGGCTCGTCGGCTTCTCGATCAACATCCTGACCCTGCTGGCGCTGGTGTTGGCGACGGGCCTGATCGTCGACGATTCCATCGTCGTGCTGGAGAACATCCAGCGCCGACGGGCCCAGGGTCTCGCCCCCTACGCCGCCGCCGCGGTGGGCGCGCGCCAGGTGTTCTTCGCGGTGATCGCGACCAGCGCGACGCTGATCTCGGTCTTCGTGCCGATTTCCTTCCTGCCCGGCACGGCGGGGCGGCTGTTCGTGGAGTTCGGCTTCGTGCTCGCCATTGCGGTGGCGCTCTCCTCCTTCGTGGCGCTGACGCTTTGCCCGATGCTGGCGGCCCGCCTGCCGGACGTACGCGTACGATCGGCGGATGCGCGTACGGCGCAGGGGCGCGGGCTCGGGGTCCTGGGGCGACCGGTGGTCCGCGCCTATGAGCGGCTGCTGGATTGGTCGCTGCAGGCCCCGCTCGTCGTGCTGGCGCTCGCGGTTGCGGCCGCGGCCGGCTCCTTCCTGCTGTTCCAGAACATCGAGCGCGAATTGACGCCGCGGGAGGACCGCGGCGCCATCCTGGTCTGGCTGTCCGGGCCCGACGGGGTGGGGCTCGACTACACGGCCCGGCAGGTGGAGCAGGTCGAGGCCGCGCTGCGCCCGCTGCGCGCGGCCGGCGAGGTGGAGACCATCTTCTCGATCGTCGGCCGATACGACATGCATCGCGGCTACACCGTCGCGCCGCTGAAGCCCTGGGACGAGCGCACCCGCGGCCAGCAGGAGATCGCGAACGACCTGCGGGACGCGCTCGCGGCGATTCCCGGCGCCAATGCGCGCATCATCGCGCCGAACAGCCTCGGCCTGCGCGGCGCCGGCGGCGGGCTGGAGGTGGCGCTTCTGGGCGACGACTACGCCGAACTGGCCGACGCCGCGGACGTCATGATGGCGGCGATGCGCGAGCGCTATGACGGCCGGATGGAGGATCTGCGGCTCTCCTACCAGGCGACGCAGCCGGAACTGTCGCTGGCGATCGACCGGCGACGGGCCTCGGACCTCGGCGTCGAGGTCGAGGCGATTTCCGACGCGCTGCGCGTCATGGTCGACGGGTTCGAGGTCGCCCAGGTCGCGGTCGCCGACGAGTCGGTCCCGGTGATGCTGCAATCGACCGCAGGCGCGATCGACGGGCCGGACGACCTGCGCAACCTGTTCGTGCGCACGGCGGGCGGCGCGATGGTCCCGCTCTCGGCGCTCGTGACGGTGGAGGAGACGGGGGTCGCCACCGAACTGGACCGCCACGCGCAGAAGCGCGCGGTGGAGATCGACGCCGGCCTCGCCCCCGGCTATGCGCTGAGCCAGGCCGTTGCGGACGTCGAATCGCTGGCGGACGAGCTGCTGCCGCCTGGGATCTCGCTCAAGCTGCTGGGCGAGGCGGAGACGCTGGAAGAGACCTCCTACGATGTCGCCATCACCTTCGCGATCGCGATCCTGGTGGTGCTGCTGGTGCTGGCCGCCCAGTTCGAGAGCGTCAATTCCGCGGTCGTCATCATCCTGACGGTGCCGTTCGGCGTCTCGGCCGCGATCTTCGCGCTCGCCGCCACCGGGACCAGCATCAACATCTACAGCCAGATCGGCCTCATCATGCTGGTCGGGCTGATGGCCAAGAACGGCATTCTGGTGGTGGAGTTCGCGGACCAACTGCGCGACCGCGGCTATTCGGTGCGCGCCGCCGTGCGCAACGCGGCGCTGATCCGGCTGCGGCCGGTGATGATGACGATGCTGTCGACGGTGCTAGGCGGGGTGCCGTTGATCCTCGGCGGCGGAGCGGGCGCGGAGGCGCGCGCCGCCATCGGCTGGGTGGTGTTCGGCGGGCTTGGGATCGCGACGCTCTACACCCTGTTCCTGGCGCCGGTGATCTATCTCGGCCTCGCCCGCTTCGCCAAACCGCGCGCCCATGGCGGGGAGCGTCTGGCGGCCGAGCTGGACGAGGCCGGCGCGGCCGTCGAGCGCGACGCCGACGTGCTGGAGGAGGCGGGCGCCGCCGGCCCGAACGCCGCGCCCCAGCCCCGGCCGGAGGGGCGGGCGTGACGGGCCGGCGCGCCCTTCTGCTCGCCGCGCCGCTGCTGCTCGCCGGCTGCTGGAGCGGTTTGGGAGACTGGGGCGACTGGTCGCCCTTCGGCGATCCGGTCGGCCCCGACTATGCGCGCCCCGCCCAGCCGGATCTGCCCGCCGGCTATCGCGGGCCGGCGCCGGATTTCGTCGCCGCGTCGGCCGCATCCGACGCGGACCGGCGCGCCGCGTCGCGCTGGTGGACGCGCTTCGAGGACCCGCTGCTCGACCGGCTGGCGGCGCGGGGGCTGACCGAGAACCCCGAGGTGGCGCTGGCCGACAGCCGGGTGCGGGAGGCCCGTGCGCTCCTGACCGGCGCACGCGCCGGGCGCCGTCCGACGCTCGACGCCGAGGCCGAGGCCGGCGTCGAGGGCCGGCGCGACTACGCCGAGCGGGAAGCGGACGAAGAGCGCGATCTGGGCGGCGCGCTGGGCCTCGCGGGCCTGTTCGACTGGACGCTGGACGTCTTCGGCGGCGTCGAGCGCGAGGTGGAGGCCGCCGAGGCTGGCCTGCGCCTCGTGGAGGCGGAGCGGCGCGACGCCGCGCTCGCCGTCGTGGCCCAGATCGCCCGCACCTACGTCACGCTGCGCGGCGCGCAGACGCGCCTCGACCATTCGGACGAGGCGATCGCGCTGCAGCGGGAATCGCTCGCGCTGGTGCGCGGCCGCGTGGAAAGCGGTCTCGCCTCCGAGCTCGACCGCGCCCGCGCGGAGGCGGAGCTTTCCGCCCTGGAGGCCGACCGGGCGCCGATCCGCACGGAAATCCAGCGCGCCGCAAGCGCGCTCGCTGTGCTGACGGGCGCGCCGCCGGGCGCGCTGCCGGACGAAATCGACACGCCCGGCCCGCCGCCGCATGTGGCGGACGGCCCGCCCATCGGCGCGCCCCTCGACCTGCTGCGCCAGCGCCCGGACCTGACGGCGGCCGAGGAGGCCCTGATCCGCGCGACGGCGGAGATCGGGGTCGCGGAGGCCGCCCTCTATCCCAGCTTCACCCTGCCCGGCCGGCTGGGTTTCGAGCTCTCCGACGTCTTCACGGGCGAGCTGGTCGCCTCTGTCGTCGGCTCGCTCTTCCTCGCGATCGACGCGCCCTTGTTCGACGCCGGCGCGCGCGAGGCGGCGCTGGAGGCGGCCTATGAGCGCGCCGAACAGGCGTTCCTCGCCTATCGCGCCGCCCTGCTGACGGCGCTGGAGGAGGTCGAGAGCGCGCTCGACGGCTACGCCGGCGCGCAGCGGCGCGTGCGGCTCCTCGCCGCCGCGGTGGAGGCCAACCGCCGCGCCTTCGAGCAGGCGGAGCAGCGCTACAGCCAAGGCCTCGCCAACTATCTCGACGTGCTCGACGCCCAGCGCACGCTGACCGACCGCCGCCTCGACCTCGCCGTCGCGCAGACCGATCTCGCGCTCGAAGCCGTCGCGCTCTACGAGGCCGCCGGCCTCGCCCCGCTCCTCCCCGACGTCCCGCCCCGGCCGGCGCGCACGGCCGCGCGCTCGTAAGCCTCCAAGAGCCTAGGCGGGGGCGGCATTGTCAAATTTTGACAATCTCAATACCATCAGGCGCCGTTGGCGATCTGATGAGAGGAGTCCGCTATGCCGACCCGCAACATCAATCTGACCGATCATTACGCCCAGTATCTCGAGAAGGCGTTAGCCTCCGGACGCTACAAGAACGCCAGCGAGGTCGTGCGGGCCGGTCTTCGTCTCCTGGAGCGTCAGGACGCGGAAGACGCCGCGAAGATCGACGCGCTGCGGACCGCTTTCACAGAAGGCGAAGAGGCCTATCGACGCGGCGACGCCATGGCCCTGCGAAACGACGGAGAGATCGACCGCCTGTTCGAGACGATCGCCGACGAGGTCGACCGAGCCCGCTGAAATGGAGCCCGCTGAATTGGAGCCCCTTGAAGTGGGACGGCCCTACGCGCTCACGCTCGCCGGTCCCGCCCGCACCGATCTTCGGGAGATCAGGGCCTACACACTTGAGACGTTCGGCCGCGCCGCCGCCGACGCGTACGACGCGCTGCTGCGCCAGGCGTTCAAAGACATCCGCGAAGATCCCTATCGCCCCGGCAGCAAGGCGCGCCCGGAGATCGGCGAGACCGCGCGGAGTTTTCACAGTTCACTGAGCCGCAAACGCGCGTCTTCGGATGTGAAGACGCCGCGCCATTTTGTGCTCTATTTCTTGCCGCGGGAGGATGAGGTCATTGTCAGCCGCGTGCTGCACGAGGCCCGCGATCTGGCGCGCCATGTTCCGAGCGACCCTATCAATCCTGACCGAGACCCGTGAAGGGCTCGGCCCTCCAAGATCTACGCGGGCCGCCCCTATGACTGAAGCTGTCAGCATTTCGATACGCGTATTTGCCCTCGGGCTTTCAAGGACGCCCGCCGGCGAAAATCGTGGGCAGCCGACATCCCATAAGGTTAGCCCGCATACGTGTGACGATCGATATCGAGCAAGGCGACGCGCCGTCAGCGCGCGGCGGTGATGATGATCTCGACCTGATAGTCGGGCGTCGCCAGGCGGGCTTCGCCGCAGGCGCGGGCCGGCGCCTGTCCTTCGGGAACCCACGCGTCCCAGACGGCGTTCATCGCCTCGAAATGGGCCATGTCGTCGAGCCAGATGACGGCCTGCAGGATCCTGCTCTTGTCGGTCCCGGCCTCGGCGAGCAGCGCGTCGATCTTATCCAGAATACCGCGCGTCTGGTCGGGGACGGAGGCGCCCGGCTCCCCGACCTGGCCCGCCAGATAGACCGTGTCGCCGTGAATCACGATCTGGCTCATGCGGCGGGTGGTGTGGCGGCGCTCGATGCTCATGGCAGGTCCGTGTCCTTTCGAGGAGAGAGGCGCGTCACGCGCCGTGGGCGGCGCGGAATCCGGTCAGGAAGCTGGTCAGGTTAGGGCCCAGATCGTCGGAGAGATAGCCCCCCTCCTGCACCAGCACGGTGGGGAGTTTGAGCGCGCCGATCCGCTCCGCGATGCGCGCGAAGCCCTCGGTCGTGATCCCCAGCCCGGCGAACGGGTCGCCGACATAGGCGTCGAGGCCGAGCGCGATCACCAAGGCGTCGGGCGCGAAGGCTTCCACCCGCCGGATCGCCTGGTCGAGCACGGGCAGATAGTCCGCGTCCGCCGTGCCGCGCGGAATCGGCAAGTTGAGATTACAGCCGAGGCCCGGCCCCTCGCCCCGCTCGTCCGCATGGCCCCAGAAGAAGGGGTAGTAGCGCACCGGATCGGCGTGGATCGAGACGGTCAGCACGTCCGCCCGGTCGTAGAAGCAGCCTTGCGTGCCGTTGCCGGCGTGCAGGTCGACGTCGAGGATCGCGACCCGCGGATGGGTCGGCTTGAGCGCCTCCGCCGCGACGGCGCAGTTGTTGACGAAGCAGAAGCCGCCGGCGAGATCGCGGAAGGCGTGATGCCCCGGCGGACGGCACAGCGCGTAGGCCGCCCCCTCGCCCGCCACCACGCGCGCCGCCGCCTCGGCCGCGCTCATCGCGCTCCAATAGATCGACTCCCACGTGTGCTCACCGATCGGGCAGGCCGTGTCGGCCTGATGGTAGCCGGCCTGACCCACGGCGGAGGCCGGATAAGCGCCGCCGCGCCGGTCGGGATGCACGTTGGGGATCACCTCCTCCGACGCGCCCTCGATGCGCCGCCAGCGCGCGTAGATGCCGGACAGGAAGGCGACATATTCCGGCGTGTGGACGCGCGCGATCGCGCCCAGGCCGTGATCTGCGGGCGCGGCCTCCTCGCAGCCGGCGGCGCGCGCGCCCGCCAGCAGGCGCTCGGCGCGCTCGGGCTGCTCCGGGCTCGGCTGCGGGGCGCCGTTGACCAGGAACATCTTGGGGTCGTGGCGGGTCTGCGCCGGATGGAAGATCGCTTTCATGGTGGAGCCGTTTCCTGAATTTGAAGGATCGTCAGAAGCCGACCGCGTCGCCGCCCTTGAGCGCCAGGCGCTCGCGCGCCTCGGCCGGGCTGGCGATGTCGCGGGACAGGCCGTCTGCGATCTTGCGCACCTGCAGCACCTGGTCGGCGTTGCGCTCCGCCAGTTTGCCAGGGCCGATCGTCAGACTGTCCTCCAGCCCGACGCGCACATTGCCGCCGAGCGAGAGCGCGATCGCGGCCAACGGCATCTGATGGCGCCCGGCGCCGAGGACCGAGAACTCGTAGTCCGAGCCGAACAGCTTGTCGGCGGTTTGCTTCATGAAGACGAGGTTATCGGGATCGGGCCCGATCCCTCCCAGCACGCCGAGCACGAACTGCATGAAGAAGGGCGGCTCTACCAGCCCGCGTTCGACGACGTGCTTCAGATTGTAGAGATGGCCGACGTCGTAGCATTCGAACTCGAAGCGCACGCCCTCGTCGCGGCCGAGACGCTGCAACGCGGTCTCGATGTCCTTGAAGGTGTTTTTGAAGATGAAGTCGCGGGTGCCCTCCAGGAATTCGGGCTCCCAGGCGTGCTCGAACTGCTGGATGCGATCGAGCGCCGGATAGAGCGCGAAATTCATCGAGCCCATATTGAGCGAGCACATCTCCGGCCGATGGACGAGCGCCGCCTCCATGCGCTGCTCCACCGTCATGGTGGCGCCGCCGCCGGTGGTGATGTTCACCACCGCATCCGTCGCCTGTTTGATGCGCGGCAGGAAGCGGCCGAAGACGGCCGGGTCGGGCGACGGCCGCCCGTCCTTCGGATCGCGCGCATGGAGATGCAGGATCGCGGCGCCGGCCTCGGCCGCCTCGATCGCGTGGGTCGCGATCTCGTCCGGGGTGACCGGCAGGTGCGGGCTCATGCTCGGCGTGTGGACGGAGCCCGTGACCGCGCAGGTGATGATCGCCGACTTGCGCATCGCTTCTCAGCCCCCGATCGGCAGCTTGTGGCGCGCCGCGAAGGCGTCGAGCGCGCCGGTGAGCTTTTCCAGGATTTCCGCGATGTGGGCGTCCTCCAGGATCATCGGCGGGCAGACCAGGAAATGCTCCCCGTCCAGCCCGCCGCGGGTGCGGCGCGAATAGAGGATGAGCTTGCGGGCGTAGGCCTCCTCCACCAACTCGACGAAGCCGTTCATCGCCTTGGGCAGCGGGGCCATGCTCTCCCGGTCGACGCCCAGCTCGAAGGCAAGCAGCAGCCCCTCGCCGCGCACGTCGATGATGAAGGGATAGCGGCTCTGCAGCCCTTCGAGCTCGGCCTTCAGCTTGGCGCCCATGGCAGCCGCGCGGGCGACCAGCCCTTCGCGCTCAATCTCCTCGATGACGGCCAGTCCCGCCGCGCAGGCCAGCGGATTGCCGGCGTAGGTGTAGCCGTGGATGAAGCCGCCGGCGTCGAGCACGGGCTCCACCAGCCGCCGGTCCGCCGCCATGGCGCCCAGCGGCGCATAGCCGGCCGCGAAGCCTTTCGACAGCGCCACCAGGTCCGGCTTCGCCTCCGGCCAATGGTCGCCGCCGAGGAACTTGCCGGTGCGGCCGGCGCCGGTCATCACCTCGTCATAGATCAGCAGCACGCCGTATTCGTCGCAGATCTCGCGGATGCGCTTCAGATAGCCCGGCGGCGGGACCAGCGCGCCGGTCGAGGCGCCGCCGATCGGCTCGACGATGAAGGCCAGCACGGTCTCCGGCCCCTCGCGCCGGATCGTCTCGCGCAGCGCCTCGGCGTAGCGCAGGCCGCGCGCCTCAAGACCGACCGCCCCGCGGTCGGCGTCCAGATAGCAGGTCGGCGCGGGGATTTTCGGCATCTCGCGCATCATCGGCGCGAAGGGCGCGGTCATGCTGGCCATGCCGGTCACCGACAGCGCGCCCAGGGTCGAGCCGTGATAGGAGGGGAAGCGCGAGATCACCTTCCAGCGCTGTCCCTCGCCAACGGCGATGGCGTATTGCCGGGCGAGCTTTAGGCAGCTCTCCACCGCCTCCGACCCGCCGGAGACGAAGAAGATGCGGTCCAGCCCGTCGGGCATGCGCGCCGCCGTCTCGGCCGCCAGCCGCTCCGCCGGCTCGTTCTCGAAATGCAGCCGGTAGCCGAAGGTCGCCTTGTCCATCTGGCGGCGCATCGCCTCCAGCACGCGCGGGTTGGAATGGCCGATATTGGCGACCATGGCCCCCGACGAGCCGTCGAGATAGGCGTTCCCGTCGACATCGTAGAGATAGACGCCCGCGCCGCGGTCCAGAAGCGGGCGCCGTTGGCGGGTCTGATAGAAGAGATGGGAGGGGGGACGTTGCACGGGTTCGCTCATTGGGCGGAGGCTTTCAGGAAGGACCGCGGAAGCGGTCAGGCCGGCAGGATCACACAGTCCCGAGCGCGCACGCGGATCGAGACCTCGGCGCCTTCGGGCAGGGGATGCTCGTCGATCGCGTTCACGGACTGGAGTTGGCGCTGGCCCGCCTCCAGAAAATAGCGCGCGACCTGACCCTGATAGTCCACCGTCGCGATGCGCCCGGCAAGCGCCGCGGCGTCCGGGCCGGGCGCCTCGGCGCCAATGGCGGGAGAGAGCGCGAGCTTCTCCGCGCGGATCGCGAGCTTGACCGTCTCGCCGCGCGCGAGCGGGCGCGGATCCTGCGGCTCGACGGTGGCGAGAAGCGCGCCGAGGCCCTCCACCTCCACCTCCGCGCGCTCGCCCTCGCGGGCCAGGATGCGCGCCGGCAGGATGTTCGAATTGCCGAGAAACCCGGCGACGAACTCGGAGGCGGGGCGGTTGTAGACGGCCTGCGGATCGCCGACCTGCTCGACGCGCCCGTCGCTCATCACCACGATGCGGTCGGACATGGCCAACGCCTCCGACTGGTCGTGCGTGACGAAGATCGTGGTGATCCCGAGCGTGTGCTGGATGCGCTTCAGTTCGACGCGCATATCCTCGCGCAGGTTCGCGTCGAGCGCGGAGAGCGGCTCGTCGAGCAGCAGCACGTCGGGCCGGACGACGATGGCGCGGGCCAGCGCGATGCGCTGCTGCTGCCCGCCGGAAAGCTGGCTCGGCGCCCGGTCGGCGGCGTGCGGCAGTTGCACCAGCTCCAGCGCCTCGCCGACCCGCCGCTTGGTCTCGTCCGCCGGCGTCTTGCGGTACTTCAGCCCGAAGGCGACGTTGTCCCACACCGTCTTGTGCGGGAACAGCGCGTAGTTCTGGAAGACGACGCCCAGATTGCGCTTGTGGATCGGCAGATCGTTGACGCGCCGCCCCTTGATCGCGACTTCGCCTTCCGTGATCGAGGTCAGGCCGGCGATCATGCGCAGCGTGGTCGTCTTGCCGCAGCCCGACGGCCCGAGCAGCGTCAGGAACGAGCCCTCCTCGATCGACAGATCGGTGCGGTGCACGGCGGTGAAGTCGCCGTAGCGCTTCACGACGCCGCGCAGGTCCACCGCATGGTGGTCGGTTTCGCTCACTGGCCCGCTCTCCCGTCAGATGCGGCCGGGGCCGGAGCGACGCGCCCTATTGCGCCGCCCCGGCCCGCGCCGTCGATCAGTAGCCCTTCTGAACCCGGCCGAAGGTCTTCGACCACTCGGCCTCCTTGCTGTTCCAATAGGGCGGATCAAAGAAGTTGAGGCCTTCCAGCGTGCCGCTCGGGTCGAAGGCCGGCAGGGCCTTGACCTGATCGCTGAGCGCGACCTTGGTCGGGTCGAGCGACGGCGGATAGTTCTGGCCCTCCGCGACCGCGATCGCGACCTCCGGCTCCAGCATGAAGTTCAGCAGTTCCTCGCAGGCCGCCATCGGGCTGCCCTTGATGACGAACAGGCACTCCTGCCAGCCGAGACCGCCCGGCGGGTCGTAATAGCCGATGTCATGGCCCTGATCCTGCAGCGCCTTGACGCGGCCGGACCAGCCTTCGGTGACGTAGATCTCCTCCTCGGCGAGCAGGCTCATCAGTTCCGCGCCGGACCCCCAATACTTGAGCGCCAGATCGCGATGCTGACGGATCGCGTCCCAGACCGCGTCCATGTCCTCGATCCCGTTCGGGTTCTGGCCGGTCTGCAGCGCGCCGTACCAGACGCGCGTCTTCCACTCGCCCCAGCCGCCGATCTTACCCTCATAGGCGGGGTCGATCAGGATCCTGGCGCCCTTCTCCCGCATCTCCTCGTCCGAGATGTACTTTCGGTTATAGGCGAGACTGGTCGTGCCGTAATCGTAGGGAACCGCCGACAGCGAGCCGCCGGTCACGCTGCGCAGAACGTCCTGCAGCGCGGTGATCACGTTGGCGAGGTTCGGGATGTTGTCCTCGTTCAGCGAGGTCGAGAGGTCCAACCCGTCATAGCGCACATAGTCGAAGACGCCGGACAGGTGGGCGATGTTGAATTCCCCCGGCTGGCTGGCCTTCACGCGCGCCAGATACTCGTCCGCACCGCCGAAGGTGCCGTCGACGACGTCGATCCCGGTCTTCGCCGTATAGGGCTCGAAGGCGTGCTTGCGGAAGGCCTCCGAGACCACCCCGCCCCAGCCGTCGAAGCGCACCTGGTCCGGCGTCGCGGCCAGCGCCTGGCGCTTCAGCGCCGAGAAGGGGCCGCCGGTGACGCCGGCGGCGACCCCGGCCGCGCCGATCAGGCCCAGAAATGTCCGCCGGTCCAGATCGCCGTTGCGGTAGCGATCCAGCAGGCGTTCGTAGCGTTTCGTATCATCCATCGGTCTGCTCCTTGCCTCCATGTTCACGGGTCAATCAGGGCGTTCCGCGCCCTCGGGTTCTATCGGTCCTCGTTATTGGGCCGCCTCCTCCATTACGTCGCCGACGGGGTGCGGCCCGCTCCCGCCGGCGTCCGCCCCGCCGCCGCTAGCCCGTCCGCCCGCGCGCCGACAGCCAGCGCGCCAGCGCCGCGCCGAGCAGCGGGACGGCAACCGTGATCACGATCATCACCGCGCCGAGCGCATTGATCTCCGGCGAGATGGAGTTGCGCAGCATCGCGAAGATCTGCGTCGGCACCGTCTCCACCCCGCCAGGCTTCCAGAACAGCGTGCCGGTGATGTCGTCGAAACTGATGGTGAAGGCGAAGAGCGCGCCCGCCAGCACCGCCGGCAGGATCAACGGCAGGGTGATCTGGAAGAAGGTCTCCACGGGGCCGGCGCCGAGGCTCATCGCCGCCTCCTCGTACTCGCGCTTGACGCCGACGAGGCGCGCCTGGACCACCAGAATGACGAAGGGCAGGGTGAAGATGACGTGGCCGGCGAGCAGAAGCGGGAAGCTCTTCGGCACGCCGATCGCGCCGAGGAACAACAGGAGCGCCACCGCCAGCACCACTTCCGGCACCAGGATCGGCGCGATCAACGCGGCCGCGATCAGGTTCTTGCCGGGAAAGTCGTAGCGGACCATGGCGAGCGATGCGAGCACCCCCAGCGTCGTCGAGATCACGGCGGTCAGCAGGCCGAGCAGCAGCGAGGTCTCGAAGGCGCGCACGATCGCGTCGTTTTCCCACAGGGCTGCGAACCAGCGCAGGCTCAGCCCCTCCATCGGGAAGGCGCCGAACTGGCTGGCGTTGAAGGCGAGCAGGATCACCACGGCGACCGGGGCGAACATGAACAGGTAGACGAGGACCGTCCCCAGACGGATCAGGCTCCAGCCGCTCGGCATCGCGCGCGCCCTCCCCTATCCGAAGCTCTTGGCGATCTGGCTCATCCCCACGAAGCGGTTGTAGAGGATGACCAGACCGCCCAGCAGGATCAGCAGGACGAGCGACAGGGCCGAGCCGAGCGGCCAGTTGAGTTGCGTGATGATCGCGTCGAACACCAGGTTCGCGAACATCGCGTCCGTCGGCCCGCCCAGCACCAAGGGCGTGATGTAGGTGCCCGCCGCCAGGACGAAGCAGAGCAGCGACCCGGCCGCGAGCCCCGGCAAGGAGAGCGGCAGCGTGACCTCCCGGAAGGCCTGCCATCCCGTACAGCCGAGCGAGCGCGCGGCGTCGACCAGATTCCGGTCGATCCCGTAGAGGCTGACATAGAGATTGAGGATCATGAAGGGCAGCAGGAAATGCACCAGCCCGACAATGACCGTCCACTGGTTGTAGAGCATCTGCAGCGGCTCGCCGGTCAGGCCCACCCACTGCAAGGCGACGTTCACCACGCCGCTGACCCCCAGGATGTTGATCCACGACATCGTGCGGATGATGTAGCTGATCCAGAAGGGCAGCATCAGCAACAGCAGCAGGAACGCCTTGTGCCTGTACTGCGTCGTCGCGATGAAATAGGCGGGGACGTAGCCGACCAACGCGCAGATCACCGTCGTCGCGAAGGCGATCCACAGGGTGAAGAGCAGGATGTCCCGATAGAAGGAATCGGTCAGCACCTCCGCCCAATTGTCGAGATGGAAGCCCGCGACGTCGGCCCCCGTCGCCGTGCGCAGCCAGAAGGAATAAACCGCGATGAAGCAGACCGGGATCACCAGCAGCAGCAGTATCGCGGTCAGCGCCGGGGACAAGAGCGTCCACGGCCGCGACGGATTGTCCTTCGGATCAAGCGACGCCATGCGCCCGTCAACCGCCCCTGTGAGATCGTCCGGCCGTTCTCGGCCGACGCAGTTTTTTGCTCGGATCGGGGATTAGGGTCGGAGAGCTTCCATCATTTCGCAAATAGATAATGGAAATTCTTATCATAGTTTGAAAGAATGACTGAATGTCGGACCGTCTGCCCGAAGAGGGCGAGCGCCTCGCCCGGAATCTCGATTGGAACCTGCTGCGCACCTTCGTCGCCATCGTGCAGGAGGGCGGGATCACGGCGGCGGCCAACCGGTTGCTGCTCAAGCAGCCGACCGTCAGCAACGCACTGAAGCGGTTGGAGGACCGCTTGGGCAAGCGGCTGGTCGAGCGCGGGCCCAGCCATTTCCGCGTCACGGACGCCGGCCGGACGCTCTATCGCGAGGCGCTCGAGATACAAGGCACGATCGCGCGGCTGTCCGTCGCGGTGCGCGAGATCGAGGATGCGGTGCGCGGCCAGGTGACGGTCGGCATGGCGAGCCACGTGGTCTTCCCGCCGCTCGACGAGGCGCTGGGCCGCTTCAGCCGGCGCCATCCCCTGGTGCGATTCGAACTCAACGTCGCGACCAGCGCGGAGGTCGTCGGGTGGGTCCTGGAGAAGCGCGCAAGCTTCGGGCTCTGTCTGGTGCACGAGCGGCATCCCCGTCTCGACTACACCCATCTCTTCCGGGAGCGCTTCGGCTTCTTCTGCGGACCGGACCATCCGTTCTTCGGGCGGCGCGATCTGACGACGGACGATCTGCGGGGAGAGCCCTCGGTCTCCTTCGGCACCGACCAGTTGAACGACGCGCTCAGACCCGTCGCTCTGGTGCGCGCGCAGATGGGGCTCGACGATACGATTCGGGCCACCTCGCCGCATCTGGAGGAGGTGCGCCGGCTGATCGTCGCCGGCGTCGGCATCGGGCCGCTGCCGATCCATGTCGTGTCCCGCGACGTGCGCGACGGCCTGCTGTGGCAACTGCCGCCCTATCAGGAGCCGCCGGCGATCGACATCTACCTCGTGACCAACCCCAAGACCCGGCTGAACCGGGCGGAAGAAGGGCTGATCGCCTTGCTGCGGGAGCGGGTCGAGGCGCTGCCGATCGCGGCGCGCACCTATCCCTGAGCGTCTCGATCTCCGATATCGAGCGCGATCTCCGGCAGATCGCCGACGCCTCCGCGCACCGCGTCGCCCGGCTGCAGCGCGGCGACGCCCGCGGGCGTTCCGGTGAAGATCAGATCGCCGGGCTTCAGCGTCATCGAGCGGGAGACGATCGCGATGATCTCGGGCGCGTCCCAGATCAACTCCTCGACGCTGGCGTCCTGGCGCGTCTCGCCATTGACGGAGAGCCAGATGCGGGCCCGATCCACCGCGCCGGCGTCGCCGGCCTTCACGATCGGCGCGCAGGGCGCGGAGCGGTCGAACGCCTTTCCCCAGTCCCAGGGCCGACCCATCTTCTTCGCTTCCGCCTGCAGGTCGCGGCGGGTCAGGTCGATCCCGACGCAATAGCCGTAGATCAGCTCCCGCGCGCGCGCCTGCGGAACCTCCGCGCCTTCCGCCCCGATCGCGAGCACCAGTTCGATCTCGTGATGCAGATCCTCGGTCTCCGGCGGGTAGGGGATCGCGGCCCCGGCGTCGGCGCCGGCGTCGAGAACGGCGTCGGCCGGCTTGGTGAAGAAGAAGGGCGGCTCCCGGTCCGGATCCTTGCCCATCTCGCGCGCATGGGCCGCGTAGTTGCGCCCGACGCAGAAGATCCGGCGCACCGGGAAGCGCGCGGTCTCGCCGGCGACGGCGAGGGTGGGCTGCGGCGGAGCGGGGATGACCGTATCCATGGGAGCGTCGTTCCTTCTATTGAGCCCATTTATCGGGCGAAGCGTCAGGCGGCGCCGCGGTCCTCGCGCCACAGGCCGAGCGCCTCCTGCACCGGACGGTCGGAGAAACTGAAGAGCACCGCATCGTCAAGCGCTTCATGGCGCACGGGCGCCCAGCTCGGGACCACGAAGACGTCGCGCGGGCCCCAGTCAAGGATCGTCTCGCCGAGGATCGGCTCGCCGACGATCGTGCGCCCGCGTCCTTCGGTCGCGGTGAAGACGGTCGCGTCGGTCGATCGATAGGGTTCGGTCTCGCCCCCCTTCGGCAGCAGCTGCAGGCAGGCGGCCATGGTCGGCATCGCCCAGCCGCCGGTCGCCGGATTGACGTAGCGCAGCTTGATCCCATGGCAGGCGTCCCACTCCTCGGCCGCGCGCAGGCGCTCCAGCGTCTCGCGGCTGCGGGCGTAGGGGTAGCTGAAGACCGGGCTCGTGCGCGTCTCCCCCGCCTCCCAGTCGACCGGCAGCAGGCCCTGCCCGAAGCGGGCCAGATTGTCGCCCGTCGGCCGGCCGCGCGGGAACTCGTCCGCGCCGTAGCCCTCGGCGAAGCTGGCGTCGAGGAACTGCACGAGCGGGATGTCGAGCCCGTCGAGCCAGATCATCGGGCGGTCGCTGTCGTTGCCGTGGTCGTGCCAGGCCCAGTTGGGGGTGATCACGAAATCGCCCGGCCGCATGATCGTCTTCTCGCCGTCGACCGCCGTGTGGGCGCCCTCCCCCTCCATCACGAAACGCAGCGCCGTCTGGGTGTGGCGATGCGCCGGCGCGACCTCTCCCGGCAGCACGAGCTGCAGTCCGGCGTAGAGCGAGCGGGTGACGCGGGATTGCCCCGGCAGCCCGGGGTTCTCCAGGATCAGCACCCGCCGCTCCGCCTCTTTCGCGGTGATCAGGCCGCCCGCCTCCATCAACAGCGCGCGCACCGCCTGGTAGCGCCACAGATGCGGCCGGATCGGGCTTTTCGGCTCGCGGCTCACCAACTCCGGGAAGCGGGTCCAGAGCGCCGCCAGCCCCTCCGGCGCCAGGCGCTCGTAATAGGCCCGGCGTTCGGGCGTCTCCTCCGGCGCGGTCTCGATGGACATGGGGGAGCCTCCTTTCCTCAGCCTTCGGGTCCTCTGCCCTCGGGTCCTCAGCCTTCGGGCGGCAGCGCCTTCAGGCGCGCCCGGTCGATCTTGCCGGTGCCCGTCTTCGGCAGCGCGTCGAGATACGCGACGATGCGGGGATACTTGTACGGGACCAGCCGCTCCTTGACGAAGCTCTGCAGCGCCGCCGTCATGGCGTCGTCCGGGACCGCCCCGGGCGCAAGCGCCACATAGGCCTTCAGCGTCGTGCGGCGGTCCGGCAGCGCCACCGCCAGCACCGCGCATTCATGCACCTGCGGATGGTTGGCGAGCGCCAACTCGACCTCCAGCGGATAGACCCATTGGCCGGAGACCTTCACGAGATCGTCCGCGCGCCCCTTGAAGACGTAGAAGCCGTCTTCGTCCTCGACGAATCGGTCGCCGGTCACGATCCAGCCGTCGCGCATGGTCTCGGCCGTCTTGTCCGGCCGGTTCCAATAGCAGGGCGCGTTGCTGTCGCCGCGCACCCACATGACGCCCTCCGCGCCGCGCGGGACCTCCGCGCCGTCCGCGCCGACCAGCTTGATCGCGTAGCCCGGAACCCGCCGGCCGGCGGACCCCAGCTTCTTGGCGTCGAGACGGTTCGAAAGATAGATGTGCAGCACCTCGGTCGAGCCCAGCCCCTCCAGGATCTCATGGCCGAAGCGCGTCTTCCAGGCCGCGAAAATCTCCTCCGACAGGATCTCGGCCGCGGAGACGCAGGTGCGTACGCTTGCGAAGTCGGCGCGCGCCGCCGCCTCGTGCTTGATCAAGGCGGTGTAGAGCGTGGGCAACGCGAAGAAGCGCGTCGGCCGGCGCGCGGCGACCAGGTCGAAGATGCGCTCGGGCGTCGGGCGCTCGGGAAGCAGCAGCGTGGTCGCCCCGACCGCGAAGGGGAAGCTGGCCGAGTTCCCGAACCCGTAGGCGAAGAACAGCTTCGGGACGGAGAAGCAGACGTCCCCCGGGCCGAGCCCCAGGATCGGCTTGGCGTAGGCCTCCGCCGTATAGGCGATGTCGTGCTGCAGATGGACGACGCCCTTCGGCCGGCCGGTCGAGCCGGAGGAGTACATCCAGAAGGCCATGTCGTCGCGCCCGGTGTCGGCGGGCGCCAGCGCCTCCGGCTGGCCGGCGATGAAGGCGTCCAGGCTCTCCGCCCCCTCGGCCCCTGCGCCGGCGGTCACGACGCGCCGGACGTCGAGGCCGGCCAGCGCCTCCACACCGAAGCGCGCGCGTTGGGCGGCGTCGCAAAAGACGACGCGCGCGTCCCCATCCTCCAGATAGAAGCGGATCAGATCGTCGGGAGAGAGCGTATTGATCAGCATCGGGGTGAAGCCCGCGCGGATCGCCCCGAAGACGACGGCCAGATGGTCGCCGTGATCCTCCATGAAGCACAGCACCCGATCCCCGCGCCGGAGGCCCAGCCCGATCAGCGCGTTTCCGATCGCGCAGGCGCGCGCACAGAGCTGGCCGTAGGTGAAGTCGCCCGCGCTGCACAGGACCGCCGTCTTGTCCGCCAGCCCGCGATCCAGGTTGTCGAACAGGATCGACGAGGCGTTGTAGCGCTCCGGGCAGGCGAAGCCGATCTCGGCGGCCTCCCACCCGTCGCGGGGAACCGGGTCGACGAGCCTGTCGGACGGCGCCCGTGTCACGCCTCGGCCCCCGCGTGCGCGCGATAGGCGGAGACGAAGCCCGGCGCCAGCTTGGCCAGACGATCCGGATCGACGCGCCCGCTGCGGCAGATATAGGACCAGGCGAAGGCGTAGGGCGCCAACTCCATATGCGCCGGGAAATCCTCGTACCAGGCGGCCGAGGCGTCGGCGGCGGCCACCAGCTTCTCCACCGCCGGGCGGCGGCGCGCCTCGAACAGCGCGAGCGCGGCCGCGACATCCTCCCCCGCCTCCGCCAGCGCGGCGTCGAGCGCGATGGCGTCCTCGAGCGCAAGCCGGGTGCCGGAGCCGATGGAGAAATGCGCGGTCCGCAGCGCGTCGCCGATCAACACCGCGTTCCCGACCGACCAGCGCGCGTTCTTGAGCTTCGGAAAGCGCCGCCAGTGGGATTTGTTGCACAGCAGCGGCCGGCCCTGCAGAACCTCGGCGAAGATTTCCCCGCACAGCGCGGCGGAGCGATCCTCCCCCATCTCCTCGAACCCGTAGGCGGCGAAGGTGGTCGGATCGGCCTCGACGATGAAGGTGCTGTGCGTCGGCGAAAACCGGTAATGATGCGCGTTGAAGGTCCCGCGCGCCGTCCGAATGAAGGTCTGGGTCAGCGCGTCGAACGGCCGGTCGACCCCGAACCAGGCGAAGCGGTTGGCGAGCTCCTCCACCGTCGTTCCGAAGTCCCGCGCCGCCCGCACGCTGGAGTTCACGCCATCCGCGCCGACGATCAGATCGGCCCCGTCGAAGAGCGCCTCTCCCTCGAACCGCGCCTCATAGCGCGGGACGACGCCGACCGTCTCGAGCCGTCGCTCCAGAAGCTCCAACAGCCGGCGCCGGCCGATTGCGGCGAAGCCGATCCCGTCGACCCTCACCGTCTCGCCGGCGTGGTTGAGCGTCAGGTCGCGCCAGCGCTCCATCTCCGGCGCGATCAGATCGTGCGTCTCCGGATCGTCGTCCTTCAGGAAGCCGAGCGCCTGATCGGAGAAGACGACGCCAAACCCGAAGGTGGCGCCCTTGCGATTCTGCTCCACCAGCTCGATCGCATGCCCGGCCGACCGGCGCGCCAGCAGATAGGCGAGATAGAGCCCCGCCGGGCCGCCGCCGACGATGCGGATGCGCATGACGGCGCCTCCTCCCTGTACGCCGCCGGTCGCGTCCCGCGGCGATTGTCATCGATTTCTTATTGTGCAAAGCTTTTCTCATTATGCAAAACGAGTCAATGGATCGATGACCGCGCCGGAGCGACGCCCGGATCCAGACGGCGCGCGCCGCGGTCTGCAGTCGGTTCACACGGCGGTCGAGGTCTTGCAGGCCCTGGTGCGCGGCCGGGGGCCGATGACCCTGGGCGAAGTCGCCGAGGCCTCGGGCCTGAGCGCCAGCAAGGCGCACCGCTATCTGGCGAGCTTCACCGCCAAGGGGCTGGTGGTGCAGCACGGCCGCAGCGGCGCCTATGCGCTGGGCCGGCTCGCGGTGGATATCGGGCTCGCCGCGCTGGGTCGGATGAGTTTGGTCAACGCCGCGGCGGACGGGCTGCCGGAGCTGTCGGCCAAGACGGGAGCGACCGCGCTCCTGTCGGTCTGGGGCCCGGACGGCGCGACGATCGTTCGGATCGAGCGCTCGGAGCGGCTGGTCGCCACCGCTCTGTCGCTGGGCGCGCGGCTTCCGCTCCTCAACTCCGCCACCGGCCATGTCTTTCTGGCGCATCTGCCGGAGCGGGTCGCGGCGGCCGAGCTGCGGCGCGAGGCGCGGACCGCGCCGGTCGGCCGGGAGCGGCCGGAGGCGATCCGGGCCCGCGTCCGCGCCGCCGGCTTCGCCAGCGTCGACGGCCAGTTCATCCCGGGCCTCGCGGCGATCGCGGCGCCGGTGCTGGACGCGCAGGGCTGGCCGGAGGCCGCGGTCTCGCTGATCGCGACCGACGCTTCGCTGACCGACGCGTCGGGCGCCGCCGTCGCCGCGCTCACGGACTTCGCACGCGCCGTCGGGACGGCGCCGTGCGGCTGACGGCTCAGAGGCTCTTCGCCGCCTCGACCATCACCTTCAGCTTGGCGCGCGCCAGATCGCGGGTCAGGTGCCCGAGCCCGCAATCCGGGGCCGCGACCAGCCGGTCCCGATCGAGATGGTCGAGCGCCTTCGCCAGACGCTCGCGCACCCCCTCCACCGTCTCGACCTCGCTCCTGGCGATGGCGAGGCAGCCGAAGACCACCGTCTTGCGCCCGAACCGGTCGAGCAGCGAGAGATCGTTGTGGCGGTGCGCGTCCTCGATCGAGACCTGATCGACGCCGTCGAGCGCGTCGAGCGCGTCCGCCAGCCGGAAATAGCTCTGCGGATCGGCCTTCTTATAGTCCGTCTGGTCGAGATAGTTCGGATAGCCGCAACAGATGTGGACGACCCGCGTCACCTCGGGACCGACGCCGTGGAAACAGCGCTCCAGCGTCTCCATCCCGAAGGCCAGCGCCTCGTCGACCTTGCGGGCGAACAGCGGCTCGTCGATCTGGATGACCCGCGCCCCGTCCTCGGCGAGCGCGCGCACCTCCGCATTCAGCGCATCGGCCAGATCGCGCGCCAAGGCGGCCGGGTCGCCGTAATGCGCGTCGGCCGTGGTGTCGGCGATGGTGATCGGCCCCGGGATCGTGGTCTTGACCGGCCGGTCGGTGAAAGCCTGGGCGGCGCGCCAGTCGTGCACCAGGAAGCCGGTCTCGCGCGCCGCGATGGGGCCTCGGATGGTGGGCAGCTCCGTCTCATAGGCGCCGTCGCGCAGCACGCGGTTGGTCAGGGTGTCGAAGTCGAAGCCGGACAGGTGGCGGCAGTGATAATGGATGTAGTTCTCGCGCCGCACCTCGCCGTCCGTGGGGATGTCGATTCCGGCCTCGATCTGGTCGTCGATCACCTCCTGCGCGGCGCGGCGGAACAGCGCCTCCGCCTCCTCGCCGGCCCGCGCGAGGCCCTCCTCATAGGCGCGGGTCGCACTGGCCGTGCTCATCCCGTCGCGGGTGTTGAACCAATCGGCGACGGGAACGTAGTCGGGCTTCGGATAGGCGCCGATGGCGGTGGTGGGGATCGAACGGTCGGGCATGCTTGGGCTCCCTGGAGAACGCGCCGACCGGCATCATAGGCCCGCGGTCAGTCGGCGGGAAAGAACCGACGCGTGCGGTTGGCCAAGGCGACGAGGGAGAGCATCACCGGCACCTCCACCAGCACGCCCACGACCGTCGCCAGCGCCGCCCCGGAATTGAGGCCGAACAGGCTGATCGCGACCGCGACGGCGAGCTCGAAGAAGTTGGACGTCCCGATCAGCGCGCAGGGCGCCGCCACCTTGTGCGGCACGCGCCAGACCCAGGCGGCCAGATAGGCGATCGCAAAGATCCCGTAGGCCTGCACCAGAAGCGGCGCGGCGATCAGCGCGATCACCGTCGGCCGCTCCAGGATCACCCCGCCCTGGAAGCCGAACAGCAGCGTCACCGTCGCAAGCAGCCCCATCGCCGACCAGGGCTTGAGCCGCGCGGTGAAGCGGTCCACCGCGGCCGCGTCGCCGCCGGCGCGCCGGACGATCCGCCGCCGGGTCGCGATCCCGGCCAGGAGCGGGATCACCACATAGAGCCCGACCGACAGCAGCAGCGTCTCCCACGGCACGCTCAGATCGGTGACGCCCAAGAGGAAGGCGACGATCGGCGCGAAGGCGAAGACCATCACCACGTCGTTGATCGACACCTGCACCAACGTGTAGGCGGGATCGCCCTTGGTGAGCTGCGCCCAGACGAAGACCATGGCCGTGCAGGGCGCGGCGCCGAGCAGGATCAGGCCGGCGATGTATTGCTGCGCGTCGGCCGGCGCGATCCAGTCGGCGAACAGCCCCTCGAAGAACAGCACGCCCAGGGCCGCCATGCTGAAGGGCTTGATGAGCCAGTTGACCGCCAGCGTGATGACGAGGCCCTTCGGCTTCTCCCCGATATGGGCGAGGCTCGCGAAATCCACCGACACCATCATCGGATAGACCATCGCCCAGATCAGCACGGCGACGACGAGATTGACCTGCGCCACCTCCAGCGCGGCCAGCGCCTGGAACAGGCCGGGCGCCAAGGCGCCGAGCGCGAGCCCCAAGGCGATGGCCCCCGCGACCCAGAGGGAGAGCCCCCGCTCGAACCGCCCCATCGCCGGGGCGTCGGCCTTCGCATCGACTGCGCTCATCCGCGCTTCTCCTCATCGCCGGGCCAGGGCCCGCACAGCTCGGGCCGGCCGCCGCAACAATCCTCCAGCAGGAATGCGAGCAACCCGCTCACCCCCTCCAGGTCGGCGGCGTAGAGTATCTCCCGCCCCGCCCGCCGACGCGCGATCAGCCCCGCCCGCACCAACCGGTCGAGATGCGGCGACAGCGCGTTCTCGCGCACGCCGAGCGCGACCGCAATCCGGCCGGCCGGCAGCGCCTCAGGCGCGCGCGCGACCAGAAGGCGCACCGCCGCCAGCCGCGTCTCGTGGCCGAGCGCGCCAAGCCGCTCGAGCGCGGCCGCGTCGCGCTCTCCAAGCGGCGCGAGCGTCGCCTCATTCGCCATGCACGGCCTCCCCGGGCTCGCGCGCCGCCTCGGCCGGGCGGATCAGCATCGCGACGCCGGCCGCGATCAGCAGCATCGCGGCCGAGGCCCACAGGCAGGCGGCGAGCCCCGCCGCCTGATAGACCAGACCGGAAAGCAACGTGCCCGCGAAACGCCCGACCGCGTTGGCCATGTAGTAGAAGCCGACCGACAGCGCGACCTTGTCGGCGTCCGAGAAGGCGACAATCAGATAGGAGTGCAGCGCCGAATTGACCGCGAAGACCGCGCCGAACAGGAACAGCCCGCCGATCAGGATCGCGCCGTGCGCCGGATCGGATCCCGGCGCCTCGCCCAGCAGCACCGCCAGCGCCGCCGGCAGCGCGGCGAGCGCGAGGCCCCATCCGCGCGCCGCCGCGGTCGCGCGGCCTGCGTCCCGCGCGCCGCGCAGCAGCCGCGGAACCAGCGCCTGGACGATCCCGTAGCCGATCACCCACAGCGCCATGAAGGCGCCGACCTGATCGAAGCGCCAGCCCAGCACGTCATAGAGAAAGAGCGGGACCCCGACCACGAACCAGACGTCGCGCGCCGCGAACAGGAAGACGCGTGCGGCCGACAACAGGTTGATCGGCCGGCTCTTGGCGAAGAGGTCGCGGCGGACGACCTTCTGTTTGGCGCGCCCCAGATCGCCGCGGATGAAGGCCAGGCTGGCGGCCAGCACCAGGGCCAGCGCCCCGGCCATGGCCCACAGCGCCGGCGCGAAGCCGATCGTCTGGAGCAGCAGCCCGCCCAGGAAGAAGCCGACGCCCTTCAGCGCGTTCTTCGAGCCGGTCAAAAGCGCCACCATGCGGAACAGCGGGCTCTGCCCCCGTCCGGCGTCGTCGCGGACCACCAGCTTGACGGCGCTTTTCGCGCTCATCTTGGTCAGGTCCTTGGCGACCCCGCTGAGCGCCTGCGCGCCCATCACATAGGCGACGGAGAGCGCGAGGGTCCAGCTCTGGTCCACCGCCGAGAGCGCGGCGAGCGCGACGATCTGCACCGCCAGTCCGGCGTAGAGCGTCAGCCGCAGGCCGAAGCGCGCGCCGATCCAGCCGCCGGCCAGATTGGTGACGGCCCCCATCGCCTCGTACAGCAGGAACAGGAAGGCGAGGTCCAGGGGCGTGAAGCCCAACGCATGGAAGTGCAGCAGCACCAGCATGCGCAAGGCGCCGTCGGTCAGCGTGAAGCCCCAATAGGCCGCCGTGACCGCCGCATAGGTGCGCCCGTCCCCGGCCGCCGCGCTCACGCCGCCAGCCCGTGCGCGATCAGGACCGCCAGATCGGCCATCCGGTTGGCGTAACCCCATTCATTGTCGTACCAGGCGTAGAGCTTCAGATGCGTGCCGTCGACCACCAGGGTCGAGAGCGCGTCGAGCACCGCCGAGCGCGGGTCGTTCACGAAGTCGGCGGAGACCAGCGGGCGCTCCTCGACGCCCAGCACCGCGCCGAGCGGGCCGGCGACGGCCTGCCGGAACAGCGCGTTGACCGCCTCCGCCGTCGTCTCGCGCTCCAGCTCGAAGGCGCAGTCGGTGAGCGAGGCGTTGAGCAGCGGGACCCGGACCGCGTGCCCGTCGAGGCGCCCGGCGAGGTCGGGATAGATCAGGCCGATGGCCGCGGCCGAGCCGGTGGTCGTCGGGATCAGGGAGTTGAGCGCCGAGCGGGCCCGGCGCAGATCCTTCTTCGGCGCGTCGACGATCACCTGCGTGTTGGTGACGTCGTGGATCGTGGTGATCGAGCCGCGGCGGATACCGATCCCCTCATGCACCACCTTCACCAGCGGGGCGAGGCAGTTGGTGGTGCACGACGCCGCCGTCACCAGCGCATGCGTCGCCGGATCGTAGAGATGCTCGTTCACCCCGACGACGAGGTTGAGCGCGCCCGCCGTCTTCACCGGCGCGGCCACCAGAACCTTGGCGACGCCGCCGTCGAAATAGGGCTGCAAGGCCTCGGCCGTCTTGAACTTGCCGGAGCATTCGAGGACCAGATCGACGCCCGCGCCGGCCCAATCGACCGCGCCCGGCGTCCGCTCATCGCTGAAGCCGAGCCGCCGGCCCTCGATCTCGATCGCCCCCTCGTCCCAGGCGAGCGCGCGATCCCAGCGGCCGTGCACGCTGTCGAACTCCAGCAGATGCGCCGCCGTCTCCGGCCCGCCCTCCGGCTCGTTCAGATGGACGATCTCGACCTCCGGACGGTCCCACAGCGCGCGCAGCGACAGCCGCCCCATGCGACCGAAACCGTTGATCCCGACGCGAACGCTCATTCCACCGTCTCCGTCAGGCCGGCGCCGAGGCGCGGCCGATCTCGTCGAGGCGGCGCTGCAGGGTCAGGCGGTCGAGGCTTTCGATCGGCAGCTCCGTGAAAACACTGATGCGGTTGTTCAGCATGCGGAAGACGTCGGCCAGGAACGCAGCCCTTTCCGCCGGCGTCCCTTCGAAGCCGGCCGGGTCCGGAACGCCCCAATGGGCCGACATCGGCTGGCCGGGCCAGACCGGGCATGGCTCCTGCGCCGCCTTGTCGCAGACGGTGAAGACGAAGTCGAGCGCCGGGGCGCCCGGCGCCGAGAACTCCTCCCAGCCCTTGGAGCGCAACGTCTCGACCGGGAAATTGTGGGTGCGCAGGAACTCGATCACTTGCGCATCGACGGCGCCGCGCGGCTTGCTGCCGGCGCTGACGGCGTGGAACGCGCCGCGCGGATCGGCGTTCACGATCGCTTCCGCCATGATGCTGCGCGCCGAGTTGCCGGTGCACAGAAACAGAACCGTGTAGGGCGCATCCTTCATCGCCGGTCTCCATTGCTTGGGATGGGCTCGAAGAGCGCGCCCGCCGGCGCGCAGATTTCCGGCCGGCCGCCACAGCAGTCGGCCATCAGGAAGCGCGTCAGCGCGCGCATCCCGGCGGCGTCGATCGCATAGCGCCGGGTCCGCCCCCGGTCGCGCGCCGCGGCGAGGCCGGCCCGGCGCAGCACGGCGAGATGCGCCGAGAGCGTGTTGTGCGGAACGTCCAGCGCCGCCGCCAGATCGCCGGCCGCGAGACCTTCAGGCCCGGCCGCCACAAGACGGCGGAACGCCGCGAACCGCGTCGGTTGGGCGAGCGCCTTGAAGGCGAGAGCGGCGTTTTTCGTGTCCATATTTCGTGAAATATCGACAGATCGAACGCCGCGCAAGCGCCGAAAGCCGGCGTCACGAACTCTTCATCGCACCGTCATGATGCGCGCGGACATGCGCCCAGCCGGCGCCGTCCGGATCGCCCGATACGGCGCCGCGCGCCCGAAGCCTTGCGCCGCGGCGCGCGCTGAGGCTCGGGAGCCCCCGCGGCTCAGCGCGAGGGGTCCGGCTTGGCGGCGGAGGGTGCGGCGGCGGGCGGCGGGGACAGCGGATTTCCGGCGGCGTCGCGGGCGCCGGCGTGAGGATCGGCCGCCGCCGCAGGCTCGCCTGGCGCCGGGTCGGTTCGGGCCGGATCCGGGCGTTGTGGATCGCCCTGGGTCAGATGCAGCACCTGATGGTCGTAGGGGAGAATCACGCCCTCCTCGCGGAAGCGGCGGAGGATCTCATACCGCAGTTCGCTGCCGATGAAGACGACCCAGAGGATGTCGTCGGTGAAGACGCGCAATTCGAACTCCAGCCGGCTCGTCCCGAAACTGCGGAGCAGCACCACCGGCTGCGGCCAGCGCACCACGCGCGGGTGGCGGCGCGCGACCTGGAGGAGGATTTTCTCCACCTGCTTGGGATCGCTGTCGAGCGCGACGCCGACCGGCACGTCGACGCGGCCGTACTTGTCCTTGTGGGTCCAGTTCTTGAGCGCGGAGGAAAGCAGGTCCGCATTGGGCACGATGACGCTGGCGCGATGCCAGGTCTCGATCTCGGTCGCGCGCATCGAGATCTGCTTCACGAAACCCTCGTTCTGGCCGACGACCACCCAGTCGCCGGCCTTGATCGGCCGCTCGATCAGCAGGATCAGGCCGGAGACGAAATTGTTGACGATGTTCTGCAGCCCGAAGCCGATGCCGACCGAGAGCGCGCCCGCGATGATCGCAATGTTGGAGAGATCGACGCCCATCACCGCGATCGCGAGCGCAACCGCGATGACGAAGCCCGCATAGCCGACGCCGGCGGTCACCGAATGGCGGACGCCTTCGTCGATGTCGGTTTCCGGCAGAACCCGGTCGGCGAGCATGCGCTTGGCCGCCCCGGTCAGCACCAGCACCAGCGAAAAGGCGAGCAGCCCGAAGACGATGTCGGCGACGGAAATGGTGACCGCGCCGATCGTGAAGCCGCCGAGAGCCTGGCGCAGCCAGCGCAGGATCTCGCCCTGGGAGAGCCCCCAACCCGGCGCGATCAGCAGCACGCCGGCGGCGATCACCGCCAGGTCCATCGCCGCGCGGCTCCAGAATTTGAGCCGCGCCCGGCTCTTGTGCGCCATGCCGGCGGTCTCGCGCAGGAAGCGGCTGGAGCAGGCGATGCCGATCAGCTCGCGGATCATGCCGCGCAGGATGTAGAGCACGCCGACGATCAACCCCGTGAAGAGGAGGTTGTTGAGCAGGTAGTTCCCGAATGCGGTGTACCCCGCCATCGGCGCGAAAAGCCCGATCACCGCCAACGTCGCCAGCCCGAATCGCAACAGCCGCCAGAATCCGGCGCCGGCCCCCGCGCGCGCCGCCGCGGCCGCCCCATCGAGACCGGCCGGCTGCTCGAACCCGTCCTCATGCGCCTCCTCGTCCGCCGGCGCCGCCGCTCCCCGGTCGGCCTCGTCGCCGTCGACCGCTTCTTCCGGGCGATCCTCCAGCCGCCAGAGGCTCGGGCGCAGCAGCGCGAAGACGGCCAGCGCCTGCAGCGTGTTGAAGAGGAAGGTCCAGACAGCGTTCAGGTCGGCGGTCAGCAGCCCGTCCAGCGCCCCAACCTGCCGGGTCGCCTCGAGCAGATAGACGTCGAGACAGAACATCAGCGCAATCGCCCGGATCAGCGTCAGGATGCGCGCGGCGTTCGCGGGCTCGAGCCGCGTCAGCCGCCATTCCGGTTGCTCCGGGGAGAGCACCGCGTGCGGCAGCGCCGTCGCCAGGATGTAGAGAACGCCCAGGGTCGCGGCGAGGCCGATCAGCGCGCCGAAATCGCCATGGATGGCCGCCCCCTCCATCGTCGCGCGCGCGGCGAGGATGCCGAGCACGGCGGCCGGGATCAGCCCCTTGCCCAGCCCGTCCGCCACCGCCGCGATCAGCCGCTGGCTGTAGGAGGGCGGCTCCGGCGTGGGACGCGCGCCGAAGCGTCGGCTCAGGATGCGACGGGCGGCGAAGGCGACGGCGAAGGCGACGGCGATGAAGCCAAGCAGGACGAGGGCGACCCGTTCAGGGACGCGCTCTTCGCTGGGCAGGCCGCGCCACCAAGCCGGCGCGGTCCCGACCGCCGCGCGAACGACCGTCAGAAGGTCCGCGGCGGCGGCCTTCACGGTGTCCGGCGCATAGGGGAGGGGCCCGCGCGTCGTCAACCGCTCGATCAAACGCGTCCGCTCGCTCCGGCTCAGCTGCTGTTCGAGCGAGCGCGCGCGCGTCAGCGCAAGATCGGCCAGCGAACTGCGCGACCGATAGAGCCCGATCTCCTCGTTGATGTCCGCGCGTTCGCGACGAATGTCCGACGGTTCGGGCGGCTCGCCTTCGACCGGCGGCGGGCCGAGCGTTTCCAGACGCCGGGTCGCGTCGGCGAGCGCGCTCTCAGCCTCCGCCTTGGCGGCTTGCGCCTCTTCCTGAACCGCGGACAGGGTCTCAAGCCACTGGGGCGTCCGGTCGCCGACATCGGGGCCGCCTTGCGACAAGAGCCGGTCGATCCGGTCGAGGCGGCGGTTCCAATCCGCCAGGGTGACGCTGAAAGCCTGACGTTGAAGATCGGGGCCGCCGGAGCCGGATTGTTGCGCCGCCGCCGGCGACTCGATCGTCGTTAGCGCGGCGAGAAGCAGACCGGCGGCGATCGAAAGAAGGGCGGTCGCACGACGCATTCTGGAACGCTTTCAGCGGCTTGCCATGCGGGCGGTTTGGGAGGTTGGACTGTACCACAGGCATCGGCTATGAAAACGCCCATGACCGACCCCTCACCCAGCGCGCCCTCGGCGCTCCCGTCCGCCGTTCGGTCTTCCGAGGCTGACAGGCTGCCGGATCTGTACCGGCAGGACGTCTCCGCCTGTCTGGCCGACCGCATCGGCGGCGGCGGTCTGACGGTCGATGAGTTGGAGCCTCTGCTGGGGGATCTCACGGGCTCTCTGGACCGGCTTCGGGCGAACGTCGCCGCCGGCCGCCTGCCCTTTCTGGAGTTGGCGCGCCGGCGCGACGATCTGGCGGCGCTCGCCGCGCATGCGCAACGCTATCGACGCTTTTCGGACGTGCTGATTCTGGGCACCGGCGGATCCAGCCTCGGCGGCCGGGCGCTCTATGAGATGGCGGCGACCGAAAGCGACGCCGGCGCGCCGACGCTCCACATCATCACGAACGTGGATCCCTTCGTCTTCGACCGCCTGATCTCACGCCTGGATTTCGGCAAGACCGGTGTGATCGTGATCTCCAAGTCCGGCGGGACGACGGAGACCATGATGCAGTTCCTCGCCGTGCTGCCGCGTCTGCGCGCGCAGATCGGCGACGCGGCGTTGGCCGAGCACGTCACGCTGATCACCGAGCCGGACCCGCGGCCGCTGCGCGCGCTGGGCGAGCGATTCGGTCTGCCCGTCCTGGATCACGACCCGGCGGTGGGCGGACGGTACTCCGTCCTCAGCCTGGTCGGGATGCTCCCCACGATGATTGCGGGGCTAGACGCCGCGGCGGTGCGCGCCGGGGCGGAGGCGCTGTTGTCTCGGGCGCTGGACCCTACGGCGCGGCCGCAGGATCTGGCGCCGGCGCTCGGCGCGGCGGTGTCGGTCGGCCTGCATCGTCGGCGGGGCGTCGGGGCGTCGGTGATGCTGGCCTACTCCGACCGGCTCGGCTCGCTCGCCCGCTGGTATCGCCAGCTCTGGGCGGAGAGCCTGGGCAAGCAGGGCCAGGGGACGACGCCGATCTACGGCACCGGCCCGGTCGACCAGCACAGCCAACTGCAGCTCTGGCTCGACGGGCCGGCGGACAAGATGTTCACCGTGCTCGGCGGCCCGAAGGAGGCGGTGGGCGCGGGGCTCGACCCCGACCTCGTGATCGATCCCGCCTTGTCCTACATGGCGGGCCGCACCCTGGGCGACCTGATGGACGCTTCGCGCCGCGCGACCGCGGAGACGCTGGCCGCCCGCGGCAGGCCCGTCCGCCTGATCGAGATGCAGCGCATCGACGAGGCCGCCATGGGCGCGCTGATGATGCATTTCATGCTGGAGACGGTGTTGGCCGCCGACCTGATGGGGGTCGATCCGTTTGATCAACCGGCGGTCGAGCAGGGCAAGGTGCTGATCCGCCGCTATCTGCAGGAGATGGGCGGCGTGGAGACGGATCGCGCCCGGGAGGGCGGATGACCGCCGATCCGGCGCGCCCGCGCGCGGCGGCGGGGCTTGGGGCCGGGCCCGGGGCGCCGGCGATCCGCCGGCTGCCCGAGGGGCTGGTCAACCGCATCGCGGCCGGCGAGGTGATCGAGCGCCCGGCCTCGGCGGTGAAGGAGCTGGTGGAGAACGCCATCGACGCCGGGGCCAAGCGGGTCGAGGTCGCGGTGCGCGACGGCGGACGCGCCCTGATCGCCGTCGCGGACGACGGGCGCGGCATGACGCCGGAGGAGCTGGAGCTCGCGGTCTCCCGCCACGCCACCTCGAAGCTGCCGGACGACGACCTCTTCCACATCACGACGCTTGGGTTCCGCGGCGAGGCCTTGCCCTCGATCGGCTCGGTCAGCCGCATGAGCATCACCAGCCGCACGCCAGACGGCGATGCGGCGCATCGCATCCAGCTCGACGGCGGCCGGCAGCGCCCGGTCGAGCCCGCCGCCGGCGCCCCCGGCACGCGGGTCGAGGTGCGCGACCTGTTCTTCGCGACGCCGGCGCGGCTCAAGTTCCTGCGCAGCGCGCGCGCCGAATCCAACGCCATTCAGGACGTGATGAACCGGATCGCCATGGCGCATCCCGGGATCGCCTTCACGCTGGAGGATGACGGGCGGCGCAAGCTCGCCGTGCCGGCGGTCGCGGGCGACCTGCTGGACAGCCGGTTGGAGCGTCTGGGCGCGATCATGGGGCGTGAATTCGCCAGGAACGCGCTCGCCATCGACGCCGAGCGCGAGGGGGTGCGGCTCACCGGACACGCCGGTCTGCCCACCCTCAATCGCGGCAATGCGCAGATGCAGTTCCTGTTCGTCAACGGCCGCCCGGTCCGCGACAAGCAGTTGATCGGCGCGGTGCGGGCCGCCTATCAGGATTTCCTGGCCCGCGACCGGCACCCGATGCTGGCGCTGTTCCTGGAGTGCGAACCGCGCTGGGTCGACGTCAACGTCCACCCGGCGAAGGCCGAGGTGCGCTTCCGCGAGCCCGGGCTGGTGCGCGGACTGATCGTCGGCGCGCTGCGCCACACGCTCGCCGGCGCCGGCCACCGGGCCAGCACGACGGTGTCGGATCAGGCGCTGGGGGCGCTCGCCCGCGACGCCGGCCCAAGTGGGCGGGGCGGCGGGCGGGGCGGCGGACCGGGCGGCGGGCTTCCGCCCTACCGACCCGGCGGCGCCGGCTTCGGCCAGCGCCCGCCGGCGGATTGGGGACGTCCGGCCCAGGGGCTGGCGGCCGCCGCCTATCGTTTCCAGGGGCCGGACGGGGCGGAGGCGTTCCAGCCCTCGGCCCGCGGCGAGAGCGACTGGCCGGCCGGCGGCGCGGTCGATCCCGAGACCGGCGAAGTCGCGCCCGACGCCCGAGACGCCCGAGACGCGCGGGCCTATCCGCTGGGCGCGGCGCGCGCGCAGTTGCACGAGACCTATGTGGTGGCGCAGACCGGCGACGGGATCGTCATCGTCGACCAGCATGCGGCGCATGAGCGGCTGGTCTATGAGCGCATGAAGCGCGCGCTCGAGCAGGGCGGCGTGGCGCGCCAGGGGCTGCTGATCCCGGAGATCGTGGAGCTGGGCGAAGACCGCGCAGGCCGCATCCTGGCGCGGGCGGGCGAATTGGCGGAGCTCGGCCTCGCCGTGGAGAGCTTCGGACCCGGGGTCGTCGCGGTGCGCGAGACCCCGGCGCTGCTGGGCGAGGTCGACGCCCAGGCGCTGCTGAACGACCTCGCGGACGAGTTGGAGGAGCTGGGCGACGCCTTCGCGCTCAAGGAGCGGCTGGAGGAAGTGTGCGGCACGCTCGCCTGCCACGGCTCGGTCCGCTCCGGCCGGCGCCTCACGGTCGAGGAGATGAACGCGCTTCTACGCCAGATGGAGGCGACGCCCCATTCCGGGCAGTGCAACCACGGCCGGCCCACCTATGTCGAATTGAAACTCGCCGACATCGAGAAGCTGTTCGGCCGGCGCTGACGGGCGGCGCCGGCTCCGTCCGCGCCAAAAAGAAAGGCGCTCAACTCACGAAGAGGAGCGCCTTTCCACATAGATGGAGAGGGTCGCCAACCAAGCCGCGAGGCTCGCCGTGATCGTCCAAAGGGTTTCCGCAAACGCGACGGCAATGGACTTCAGCGACTGGCAACTCTGTTTCACTTGGCTTTGATCGTGATGTTTCGTTGTCCTCATGGGCTTTCTCCTTCTCGATGTCAGCCGCGTTCGGCTGAGGGTTAGAAGAAAGACGAGCGCAACGAGCCAAGCGGCGGGCTTTGACCCCACACCCATCTCCGAAGCTATTTGAGAAATAGGTAGGCAACTCATTCAAGGTTTTCAAGAGTTACAAGTATTTTCGCGACCAGTTCTTGAATTCATAGAATTCTACCAACGGGACCGGCGCCTTCTATTAGGCAGGCGCACTGCGTCCTGCCGCAGGCGAGGGCTCCACGAAACGAAACGCCCCCTCCCGGCGACGGCCGGAAGGAGGCGTCTGTCGTGCGGGCCGAGGGAGACTAGCCCGCGCGGATTTGCGCCAGGAAGTCCTCGACCTCGCGTTTCAGCGCTCGGGTGTCGGACGCCAAATCGTCGGAGACGGTCTTCACCCCGCCCGCGCTGTCGCCGAGTTCGGTCGCCGTCTCGCGCAGGCTGGCGACGCCGTCCGCGGCGGCGGAGGCCCCGGCCGCGGCCTGCGAGGCGTTGGTCGAGATGTTCTCGGTCGCGGCCGTCTGCTCCTCGACGGCGGCGGCGATCGCCGAGGCGATCTCGTTGATCCGCCCGATCGTGCCGCCGACCGACTGCATCGCGTCGACCGTGCCGTGGGTGTTGGTCTGCATGGCCTGGATCTGGCTGGCGATCTGCTCGGTCGCGCGGCCGGTCTGTTCGGCCAGCGACTTCACCTCGGTCGCCACGACGGCGAAGCCCTTGCCGGCCTCGCCGGCGCGCGCCGCCTCGATGGTGGCGTTGAGCGCCAGCAGGTTGGTCTGCTCCGCGATGTCGTTGATCAACTGGATCACGCCGCCGATCTCGTCCGCCGCCTTGGAGAGCGCCGCGACGGTCTCGCGGGTGCGGTCCACCTCGTCCACCGCGGATTGGGCGACGGCGGAGCTTTCCGACACCTTGGCGCTGATCTCGCGGATCGAGCCGGAGAGCTGTTCGGAGGCGCTGGCGACGGCGTTCACGCTGTCGGCCGCCTCCTCGACCGCGCCGGCGGTCGCGGTTGTCCGATCCGAGGCCCCTTCGGTCGCCTGGGTCATCTCGTCCGACGCTTTCTGCAGCGCGCCGGCAGACGCCGACAGCCGTTCCGCGATGCCGCCGACCGACACCTCGAACCGCTCGGCGAGGTCGGCCATGGCGCGCCGCTTCTCCGCCTCGGCGGCGCGTTCGGCCTCGACCTGTTTGTCGCGCAGGGCGGCGTTCTCCTCCGCCTGGCGGGCGCTCTCGGCCATGCTCTCGCGGAAAACCTTGAGCGCTCGGGCCATGTCGCCCGTTTCGTCCGCGCGATCCTGATAGGGAATTGTCACGTCCTTCGACCGGTTCTCGGCCAGATCGGTCATCAGTCCGGCCAACACAGGGATCGGCCGCAGCATGCGTCGGAAGGCGAAGAAGCCGATCAGGCCGCTCAGCAGCACCACGGCCAGCGCGGCCAGCGCCAAGGCGCCGGAGAGCTTGGTCATCAGGTGCTGCAACTCCGACTTGAGGACGCCCGCATAGAGTATGCCGATCACCTGACCCGAGGGATCGAAGATCGGCTCGTAGATCGTGTAGTAGGCCTCGCCGAGGATCACCGCCTCGCCGAGAAAGGTCTCGCCCCGCGACACCACCGGATGCACGGCGCCGTTCACGCCGAGCTGGGTGCCGACGGCTCGGGCGCCGTCCGGCTTGATGATGTTGGTCGTGCGCCGCCAGAAATCGCCGTTTTCCGGCTCGAAGGCGAAGACGGTCGCGGTCTCGCCGGAGATCCGGCCGATCTTGTCGATCATCTCGTGCGAGGCGAAATGGGGGATCGCCGGCAATTCGAGCCGCGTCACGTTCCCGTCCCTGTCATAGCTCACCTTCAGGTCGGGAAAGGCGTCGCTCATGACCGAGGCGGCGGCGCGCAGGTTGCCGGCCTGGCGGTCGATCACCTGCTTCTTGATCTCTTCGGTGATGAAATAGAACGTGACGGCGCTGACCAGCGCGATCGAGCCGACCAGCAGCCCGATCGTCACGGCGATCGTCTTGGGCGCCAGCCGGATGGCGGACAGTCGGATGCTCATTTTCGCGTTTCCCCACTGGGCGCGGCGCCTCGTTCTGCGGACTGGGCGCCGGCGGCCGGTTTCTCCAGAGCGCCCCTGCGGATCGGGATATGGGCGCCTCGACCTGAAGAGCTTGCCGCCCGATTTATGAAAATCGTGTTAATCGGGTCTCCCCCTTCCCTATGCGTGCAAAGGGCGAGCGGCCGGCCGCCGCGAACGGGGCGGCGCCCCGCCTCGTGACAGCGCCGTCGGCGCGCGCTAAACCACCGCCCATGCAGAGCGCTCGCCCGATCCTGCCTCTCGCCGCCGCCACCTGCCTTGCGATCGTCGCCTTGGGGATCGTGATGCCGGTCTTGCCCTTCTATGTCGTGGACCTGGGCGGGGGAATGGACCTGGCGCCGCTGATCTTCTCCACCTTTTCGGCCGCGGCGCTCGTTTCCGCGCCGTTCTGGGGACGGATCAGCGACCGGATCGGCCGGCGGCCGGTTCTGCTGCTCGCCATCGCGGCGACGGCGCTCGCCTATCTCTGGCTCGCGCTCGCACAAGAGATCTGGGAGCTGTTCGCCAGCCGCGCTTTCGCCGGCTTCACCGCCGGCTGGATGGCGGCGAGCCAGGCCTATGTCTCCGACGTCACGGACGAGGAGAACCGCGCCCGCGGGATGGGGCTTCTGGGGGCCGCCTTCGGCGTCGGCTTCACGGTCGGTCCGGGCGTCGGCGGGCTCGCGGTCGGCGACGGGTCCGGCGCGGCGGATTACGTGCTGCCCTCGCTGCTCGCGGCGGGCTTCGCCTTCGCGGCGCTTCTGGTGACCCTGTTCTTCGTTAAGGAGCCGGAGCGGCGGAGCCGCGGCCAGCTTCCGGAAGTGCGCTTCGAGGCGCTGCGCAATCCGGCGATCGCGCGGCTGTTGCTGCTCTATTTCCTGGTCGCGCTGGTCTTCACCGCACTGGAGGGGGTCTTCGCGGTCTGGGCCGCGGATCAGTTCGGCCTCGGCGCGCAGGACGTGGCCTGGTATCTGGTCTTCGCCGGTCTGGTGACCGTCGTGGTTCAGGGCGGACTGGTCGGCGGCCTGGCGCGGCGGGTGGGAGAGGCGCGGCTGACGACGGCGGCGGTGCTGATCCTCTTCGCCTCCGCCATGGCGTTGATCGTGGTGACGACGCCGTGGCAGATCTACCTGCCGATGGGCTTGCTGGCGCTCGGGATGGGGCTCAACAACCCGGCCTGCCAGTCGCTGCTGAGCCGCACCGCGCCGGATCACCTGAAAGGCGCCGTCCTGGGCGCGGCGCAAAGCGCGCAGAGCCTGGCCCGAATCGCCGGGCCCGCTTGGGCGGGCGCGGCGTTCGGGGCCTTCGGGCCGCAGAGCCCCTTCGTGATCGCGGGCGTGTTGCTGGTCGCGGCGCTCGTGGTTTCGCTGGGCGTTGTGCGGCGGTTCCCGCACCCAACTCCCGCCGCCGCTGAATAACCCCTAAAGAAATTATTGGGATTACGGGTTCCATCGCGGACGCACCTGCGCGATAGTGCTCGTCGCGTCGCCGCCGTATGCGGGCGCCCGGACCGGGCGCCGTACGCGTCGGGGACGCCGGCCCCCAACGATGCAGGAGCGCGATGATGTTCAAGACCATTCTGGTTGCGGTCGACGGCTCCGATTCCGCGACCAAGGCCTTCCGGATCGCCCTCGATCTGGCGGAGACGTACGGGGCGAGCCTGTCGCTCCTCTATGTCGCCACCGCCGAGCGCATCACCGCCGAAGAGCGCCGCTTGGCGGAAACCGAACATCTGGTCGACATGGCCGACGTCGAGCGCGGCCTGAAGCCGCAGGGGCCGATGGACGGAACCTATCCACTCGCCACCTTCCTGAATCGCAGCCACGAGGTGGGGCTCGCCGTGCGGGTCGCGCTCGGCCAGAGGATTCTGGAGAGCCTGCGCAAGGAGGCGGAGGGACGCGGCGTCGCGGTCGCGCATGTCGATGTCGCGGAGGGCGACGCCGCCCAGAAAATCCTGGAGAAGGCCGAGGCCGTCGGCGCCGACGCCATCGCGATGGGCAGCCGCGGCTTCTCGGACCTCAAGGGCGCGTTCCTCGGCAGCACCAGCCACAAGGTCTCAAGCCGCGCGCCCTGCAGCGTGCTGACGCTCGCCGCCTGAGCGGCGCCCCTTGCGTCGGACGCGGGGCCGGATCACATAGCGTCGCACCGCAGGGCCGGCTTCCGGCTCGGACGCGCGCACGGGGCTCTGGATCATGACCATATTTTGGATCGCCGTCGGCTTGGTCTGTCTGGCCGTCGGCGGGGACGCGCTGGTGCGGGGCTCGGTCGCGCTGGCGCGCCGGCTCGGCGTGTCGCCCCTGCTGATCGGGCTGACGCTGGTCGGCTTCGGCACCTCGACGCCGGAACTGACGACCAGCCTGGCGGCGGCCTTCGCCGGCTCGCCGGGCGTCGCGGTCGGCAATGTGGTCGGCAGCAACATCGCCAACATCCTGCTGATCCTCGGCGTGACGGCGCTGGTCGCAGCCGTGCCGGCGGCGCGCGCGGCGCTGTGGCGAGACGGAACGGCGCTCGCCGTCGCCTCGCTCGCCGCGCTGGCGGCGGTGCTGTCGGGGCATCTGGGACGGCTTACGGGGGCGGCGCTGGTCGCGCTGCTCGCCGCCTATCTGATCTACACCATCCGGCGGGAGCGCCGGGTCAGCGACGCCGCCGCGGCCCTGCACCGGGCCGAGCCGGCGATCGTCGAGCCGGGCCCGCGCGCGACATGGCTGGCCGCGCTGATGACGCTCGGCGGGCTCGTCCTCATCATGCTGGGCGCGCGGCTTCTGGTCGCGAGCGCCATCGAGCTGGCGGCCGCGGCGGGCGTATCGGAGACGGTGGTCGGCCTGACCCTGGTCGCCTTGGGCACGTCGCTGCCGGAACTGGTCGCCTCGATCATCGCGGCCGTGCGGCGCCAGACGGATCTGGCGCTCGGCAACATTTTCGGCAGCAATCTGTTCAACATCCTGGGCATCCTCGGCGCGACGGCGTTGGTCCACCCGATCCCGGTCCCGCCCCAGATCGCACAGGTCGACATCTGGGTGATGCTGGGCGCCACAGCGGCGCTCCTGCTCTTCGCGGTCACCGGCGGCGGACTCAGCCGACGCGAGGGCGCCGCGCTGCTCGCCGTCTACGCGGCCTATATCGGCTGGATGGCGGTGCAGGCCGCCTGAGGCCCGCCGGGGGCGCCGAACGGATTCCAGGATCTGGGCGAGATCGCGGTGCGCGGCGTGGCGGCGCCGGTGCGGGTTTTCGGCCTCGCGCGCGCCTGAACGAGGCTCGGACGCGGCGGATGCGGGCGGGCCGCGCTCACGCGCCGTCCTGCGCGTCGTGGGTGAGGATTTCGGCTGCGTCCTGCGCCAGCAGAACCAGCCGCGCCGCGCCGTAGCGCCGGTCGGCCAGCACGGTCATGTCGGCGGGCGGCGCGAACCGGTCCTTCGGGTGCAGCTGCACCGCCGCGACGCCGTCCGGCGCCAGCCAGCCGCCGGCGCGCGCGCTGGCCAAGGCCGGGCCCGCCAGATCCTGGCCATAGGGCGGGTCCAGGAAGACGAGCCGGCAGGCGGCCGGCGCGCGCGGCAGGCGCGTCGCGTCGACGGCCAGAACCTGCGCCCGGTCCGCGAGCTCGAGCCGGGCAATGTTCGCCCGCAGCGCCGTCAGCGCCGCGCGATCCGTCTCCACGAAAAGCGCGCGCGCGGCCCCGCGGCTCAAGGCCTCGATCCCGACCGCGCCGCTGCCCGCGAACAGGTCGGCGACCGTCGCGTCGGGCAGCAGGTCGCGGAAGCGCCCATTGGTCAGGATGTTGAACAGCGCCTCGCGCGCCCGCTCGGAGGTCGGGCGCGTGGCTTCGCCCGGCGGCGCCTGGAGGCGTTGATTGCGCAAGCGGCCGGCGACGACGCGCATCGGGACGCGCTCCGCCGTCAGCCGCGCGCGGGCTTGCGGCCCGCCGGGCGCTTCGACCCCGCCTTGCGGGTCGGCGTCTTGCCGGACGGCCCCTTACCCGGCCCGCCCTTACCCGGCCCGCCCTTCCCCGGAGCGCCCTTCCCCGGAGCGCCCTTCCCCGGCGCGCCCTTCCGGTAGCCGGGTTTGACCGGCTTGGGCTTGGCCTTGGCCGCGCCGCCCTTGCCGGGGACGATGCGCTTCGCCTCGCCCAACTGTTCGCGCAGGATGCGGGGGCTGACCTCCTCCACCTCGCCGGCGTTCAGCCGGCCGAGCTGAAAGGGCCCATAGGCGACGCGCATCAGCCGGTTCACGGTGTAGCCGAGATGCTCCATCACCCGGCGCACCTCGCGGTTCTTGCCCTCCTGGAGGGAGACCGTGACCCAGGCGTTGCTCGCCTGCTGCGCCTCCAGCTCCGCGCGGATCGGGCCGTAGCGCACGCCCTCGACCGTGACGCCGTCGGCGAGCGAGGCGAGCCGGTCGGCGTCGACCCGTCCGTGCACGCGGACGCGGTAGCGCCGCACCCAGCCGGTGCTGGGCAGTTCCAGCCGGCGGGCGAGCTCGCCGTCGTTGGTCAGCAGCAGCAGCCCTTCCGAATTGATGTCGAGCCGCCCGATGCTGACCACTCGCGGCAGGCGGTCCGGCAGATTGTCGAAGACGGTGGCGCGGCCCTGCTCGTCGCGGGCGCTGGTGACGAGCCCGCGCGGCTTGTGATAGCGCCAGAGGCGCGCGGGCTCCGGCGCCGGCAGCGGCTTGCCGTCGACCAGAACCGCATCCTCCGGCCCCACCGTCAGGGCCGGACTGTCGATCGCGCGGCCATTCACCTGCACGCGGCCGGCCTCGATCCACCGTTCGGCGTCGCGGCGCGAGCACAGGCCGGCCCGCGCCATCGCCTTGGCGATGCGCTGGCGCGGCCCGCCGGCGGCGTCTTCGTCTTTAGGGGAAGCGGGGTCTGGGCTCATCGGCGACGGCGTGACTTTCCGGGTGCGAGGGGGCAGATCGGGCGGGCCAAGTCGCGTTCGGCCGGGCAAAATAGGCGAGACCGGGGGCCGACGCCACCTCTTTACCCGCGCCCCCACGCAGGACCGAGGACGCCATGACCGACCGCCCAGCAGACGCCGACGCCAAGTCCGCCGTCGAAGCCGACCCGATGGCCCGCGCCTTCGCCGAGGCCGACGCGGCGGCGGCGCGCGGGGAGGCCCCGATCGGCGCCGTGGTGGTCGAGGCCGCGACCGGCCGGATCCTGGCCGCCGCGGGCAACCGCACCGAGGCCGATCACGACCCGAGCGCGCATGCGGAGCTCCTGGCGATTCGCGAGGCGTGCCGCCGGCGCGGGGCGCCGCGGCTTCCGGACTGCGATCTCTATGTGACCCTGGAGCCCTGCACCATGTGCGCCGGCGCCATCAGCTTCGCGCGCATTCGCCGGCTGGTGTTCGCGGCCTACGATCCCAAGGGCGGCGGGGTCGAGCACGGCGCGCGCTTCTTCGAACGCGCGACCTGCCATCATGCGCCGGAGGTGGTCGGCGGCGTGCAGGAGCGGCGCGCCGCAAGGATGCTGAAGGAATTCTTCGCGGCGCGGCGCTGAGTTTGGCCAGCGGGGCGGCGCCTGCCGCGCCGGCGCCCCGACCGACCCGGAAAGGTCGGTCCTGCGGCCCCCGCTTGAGGGTGGGGAGGGTCAGCGAGAGCCGCAGGACGCCTCACACCGAACCCCCGTGCGGCGAGCCGCGCGACGGTCCGAGTGAACCGGGATGGAGGGGGCGAGCCGGTCGGTCGACGCCGATCCCCCCATCAACTCTATGGACAAGTATATTTGAACCGTTCGGAAATCTAAAGACGCTAAACGCACGGTCAAGGAGTCATTGCGCTTTCCCTGCACGGAATGTTCGGCAACGATCTCAAAGCGGTATCCCCGGATGGCATTCGGGCCTCGAGGCCGTCCGGGCTGGCGCCGCGCGGCGTTCTGCGGCACGCTTGCAGGCGGCGCGACGCTGTTCGTCCGCCGGATTGAGGGCGACTCGAAGGCGAGGAGACGAACCGATCATGCACGGCTTCACCCGACGCGGCGTGCTGCAGGGCTGCGCGTGCGTCGCGGCCGCCGGCCTTGTCGGCGGTTGCGTGACCACCAACCGGGCGACGGGGGACACCAGCTTCACCGGCCTGATGTCCATTCAGGACGACATCGAGCTCGGCCGGCGCGAACATCCGAAGCTCGTCAAGCAATTCGGCGGTGAGTACGAGAATCCCCGGCTGCAGAGTTATGTCGACCGGCTGGGCCGCCGCGCCGCCGAGTATGCGGAGTATCAGGAGTTCCCCTACCGCTTCACGATCGTCAATTCGCCGATCATCAACGCCTTCGCGCTGCCCGGCGGGTACGTCTACGTCTCCCGCGGGTTGTTGAGTTTCGCCTCGAACGAGGCCGAGCTGATGGGCGTGATCAGCCATGAGATCGGTCATGTGAACGCCCGCCACACGGCCGAGCGTTTGAGCACCGCGCAACTGGCCCAGGGGCTGTTGCTGCTCGGGACCGTGGCGACCGGCTCGCGCGAGCTGGCCGATATGGGCGGCGGAATCGCCGGTCTTGTGCTGCAGAGCTTTTCGCGCGAGCAGGAGTTCGAGGCGGATACGCTGGGCATCCGCTACATGGCGCGCGCGGGATACGACCCGGACGCGATGGCCAGCTTTCTCGCGACGCTGCGCGAATACAGCCAGGTGCACGCCCAGATTCTCGGGCGCGATCCGTCGAGCGTCGACGAGACCAATCTGATGGCGACCCACCCGCGCACCATAGACCGCGTGCAACGCGCCCGCGCCGAGGCGGTCGGCGCGGCCCCGGGGGCGACCCTCGTCAACCGCGATCCGTTCCTGAGCCAGATCGACGGCATGCTCTATGGCGACGACCCCGCCCAGGGCGTGATCGACGGGGAGCTTTTCAAGCATCCGGACCTGCGTCTTTGCTTCCGCGCGCCGGAGACCTTCACCCTCTTGAACAGCCCGGATCAGGTGACCGGCTTCAGCCCGGACCGGGAGGCGACGATCCTGTTCGACGGCGCCCGGGTTCCCGAGGGACGCTCGATGGCGGCCTACCTGCAGGAGGATTGGTCGGGCCCCCAAATCGCGCTCTCCGATCTGGAGCCGATCACGGTCAACGGGATGGAGGCGGCCACCGGCTGGGCGCGCCTTTTGAGCCGCGAGGGACCGGTCGATCTGCGCGGCGTCGCCATCCGCTTCGAGGGGGAGCGGGTCTATCGCTTCCGCTTCATCACCAAACCGTCCGCAACCGATCGCTATTCCGAGCCGCTGCGGCGGACCACCTATTCCTTCCGAAAGCTGACCCCCGAAGAGGCGGCGGCGATCCGCCCGCATCGCCTGATCGTCGTGCCGATCCAGCCGGGAGACAGCATCGCCGGTCTTTCGCGCAGCATGCCGCACGGCCAGTACAATGAGGCCATGTTCCGGGTGCTGAACGATATGGCCGGAGACCGCCCGCTGCCGAACAGCGGCCTGATCAAGACGATCGTGAGCTGAGGCGCATGGCGGCGGAAGACAAGGCGGACGGGCGGGACGAGGAGACGCAGACGGCCGCCCCCTCGCCCGCCCCGCGCTCTCCCACGGCCGCGCGCCGGCTGATCCGCGAGGGGCTGTTCGACGGCCCGACCGGCGCGCTGGCGCCGGGGCAGGTGCAGGCGGCGCTGGCGGCGGTTCCGGCGGAGGCCGCTTTGGCCTTCGCCGCCTTCTGCCTGCGCAACCCGAAGGCGCTGCCGCTGCTCGCCATGACGCTGCCGGGGGAGCGGCGCTGTCCCGCGCTCGGCGCCGACGTCGATCTGGCGCGCGATCTGCCCGCCTATCGGGTGATCGAAGACGGCGGGGTGGCGGGCGAGGTAGCGGACGCGGCCGATCTCTGGCGCGACGACCTGACCGGTTTTCTGATCGGGACGGGCCATGCGCTCGACGCGGCCTTCGCGGAGGCCGGGCTGGCGCTTCGCCATCGCAGCGAATCGCACCCGCCGCCGCTGTTCGAAACCAACGTGCCCATGGAGGCGGCAGGCCGCTTCTCCGGCCGGCTCTGGGTCGGCATGCGCCCGTTCTCGCCGTCGGACGCGGTGCGGGCGATCGAGATTTCCGGCCGCTATCCGATGGCGCACGGCGCGCCCGTGCATATGGGGGAGCCGTCGGCGATCGGGCTCGACCGGTTGACGACGCCGGACCTCAATCCGCCGTCGCGCGTCGCGGGCGGCGAGACGCCGTTGTTCTGGGCCTCGTCGCGCTCCGCGGAGCCGGCGCTGCTGGCCGCGGGGCTGGATTTCGCGCTGGTCAGCCCGCCCGGCAAGCTGCTGGTGACGGATCTGCAGACGGAACGGGCGCGCGGCTTCTGACGCCGCGCGCCTGTCCGGATTGCGGGCGTCAGTGGGCCAGGACGACCGGAACGGTCATGTGCTTCAGAATGGACCGGGTGGTGCCGCCCAGCACCGTCTCGCGCAGCCGCGAATGGCCGTAGGCGCCCATCACGATCAGATCGAAGCCATTGTCGCTGACATGGTTCAGGATCGCATCCGCCGGATCGATGTCGGCGCCGAAATGCGCCGTCTCGACGTTGACGCCGTGCTCGGCCAGCCAGCGGGCGATGTCCGCGCCGGGCAGAACGCCCGATCCGCCGTCATCCACGGTCAGCACGGTGACCGACTTGGCCTGCTGCAGCAGCGGCAGCGAATCCATCGCGGCGCGCGCCGCCTCCCGGGTGTTGGTCCAGGCGACCAGCACCTTCTCGCCGGTCGTCTTGGGCGCGCCGATAAAGGGCACGACCAGGATCGGCCGGCCGGCGATCATCACCAGATCGTCGGGCAGCGCCTCGATATGCGCCGGATCCTCGCCCGGCTTCGACTGGCCCAGCAGGATGAGGTCCGTGCAGCGCGCCGCCGCCGCCAGCGCGCGGGCGGGGTCGCCCTCGGCCTGCTGCCACTCGGCGCGATCGTCCCGTCCCGCCTTGCGGCAGGCCTCCTCGAAGCTCGCCTTCGCGGCGGCCAGCGCGCGGCGGACCTCGGCCGCGATGTTCTCATAGACTTCCGCCGGCACCTGCGCGCCGACGAAGCCCGGGACGGCCGGGTAGGTCTCAACCCCGCAGCCGATGACATGCGCGTCGTGGGCGTCCGCGAGCGCGAGCGCCATGTCGAGCGCGCGGCGGCTGCGCTCCGAATCATCATAGTGGACGAAAAGCCGCTTCAAACTCATCCGCTCTCTCCTGCCTGTCGCGGGCGCTCGGTTGGGGGCGCGCGATCCGGATCGCGTCGCGCGTCTGCGCCGGGGGGTCAACTATAGGGGGCAGCAAATCCCCCTCCTTGACTTGGGTCAAGCAAACTCGCCATCCGGCGCTGGCGCCGGACGGATCGGACTGCTAGGGAACGGTCCGCCAAAGCCATGGAGCGAGGACGGAGCGTCGATGAAGGTGATCCTGATGAGCCGCGCCGACAGCGCGGCGACCTGGGCCGAGGAGCTGCGCCGCCAGGCGCCGGACTTGGATCTGCGCGTCTGGCCGGACGAGACGGAAGGCGTCGACCCGGCCGAGGCCGCCTACGTCATCGCGGCCAAACCGCCGCCGGGCGAGATCGCCAAACTGCCCAATCTGAAGGCGGTGCTGTCGCTCTGGGCCGGGGTCGACCACATCACCGGCGACCCGGACTACCCGCGCCACGCGCCGATCGTCCGAATGGTCGAGGAGGGTCTGACCCGCGGCATGCGGGAGTTCGTCCTGGCCCAGTGCCTGAACGCGCACCTCAAGACCTACGAGTTCGTCCAGCAGCAGCGCCAGCAGCTCTGGCGGCCGGAAATCCGCGGTCGGCACGGGACCGAGCCGCTGGTCTCGGACGCGCGGGTCGGGATCCTGGGGCTCGGCGTCCTGGGAAGCGATTGCGCGCGGGCGCTGACGGCCGTCGGCTTCCGGGTCGCCGGCTGGGCGCGCCGCGAGAAGCGGATCGAGGGCGTCGATTGCCGCTGCGGGCCGGACGGGCTGCAGGCGATGCTGGCGCAGACGGACATCCTGGTGAATCTGCTGCCCCGCACCCCGGAGACCGAGGACATCCTGAACGCCGATCTGTTCGCCGCGCTGCCCGACGGCGCCTATCTGATCAACGTCGGCCGCGGCGAGCATCTGGTCGAGGAGGATCTTCTCCACGCGCTCGATACGGGCCGGCTCGCCGGCGCCGCGCTCGACGTCTTCCGGGAGGAGCCGTTGCCCGGCAAGCACCCTTTCTGGACCCATCCGAAGGTGACGGTGACGCCGCATGTGGCGAGCATCACGCGCGTGCGCACCGGCGTCGAGCGCCTTGTCGCCGCCATCGCCGCCTTCGAGCGCGGCGAGACCCCGCCCGGCGTCGTCGATCCGTCCGCGGGGTACTGAGGAAAGGCGGCGCGCCGTCAGCCCAGCGGCACGTTCTCCTTCGGGTGATACCAGATCTTCTGATTGTGGATCTCGCCGAGGAGGTCCTTGATCTCGCGCAGCAGGGCCATATCCGCCTTGATGATGGCGCTGTCCTCGCTGTGGATCGTCGCTTCCTGGGCGTCGTGGATGCGCATCGCCAGATGACTGACCCGTTGGCGCAGGCAGTCCTCGATGATGTCGATCTCACGCGTGTTGAGCCGGAATTCCTTCTTGTACATGACCGTCTCGCAATCCTTCGTCCGCTCATGACCGGAACCGGCGGGGGGGGGGAACGGGCAAGATAGCGCGTCCGGCCGCGAAGACAATCGTCCTGCGGCAAGCCTCAGCGCAGCGCCACGTTGGGGTTGTGCTCGATCTCGCGGATCAGCTTGCGGCGCATCGCCTCGGCGAAGTGGTCGAGCGTCGCCGCCGACATGACGAAGGCGCCGAAGCCGGTGATCACATGCTCGCGATACCAGCCGTCGAGTTTCGTATCTTCATTCAGGATGGCGAGGCCGTTGATCGTGACGCCGAGCGCGTCCGCCATGGCGCGCGCCTGCGGCAGTTGGACGACGAATTCGCGCGCCGGCGTCTCGCGTCCGTCGCCGGACACGTCGATCACCTTGCGCGTTCCCTCGTAGCCGTTGCGCCCCATCCAGCGCGCCGCGAAAGCCACGCCCGAGCCGATGCCGGTGCCGCCGCTGACGCGGCGGGGGAAGCGCTCGACCGATGCTGCGAAGGCCTCCGCGTCGGCCGGGCCGCGCAGCGCCATCCAGGGGCCGGGGTCCTTCGGGATCGTCGGCTCCGCCCAGACGACCAGGGCGACCGCGATCGCGCCGATCGGTCCGCTGGCGATCGCGGCCTGCACCTCGGGATCGCGGAAGGCGGCGGCGATCCCGTCCATTTGCAGGCGAAACTCGCGATTGTCGATCGAGTAGGAGGCGTCGACCGCCAGCACGAGTTCGAGGTCCACGCGCTCCTGCGCCGCCGCCGGGCCGGCGGCGCACAGGGCGAGGCCCGCCATCAGGCCGATCAGCGCGCGCATCATGCCTGAGGATATGGCGCGGGCGGCCGGAGAGGGAAGGCCGCGCCGACCGGAGCGCGCCCCCGCCGGCCGCACCCTTTCCCCCGGCCCCTTTCCCCCGGCCCCTTTCCCCCGGCCCCTTTCCCCCGGCCCCTTTTCCCCGGCCCCGGGAGCCGGTAAAAGGCGGGCGATCCGTGTCTCAGGCGCTTGCGCGCCCGCCCTATCGAGAGGAGCTCCGTCCATGGCGTCGAACAAGAACCTTCTGATGTTGCCCGGCGACGGGATCGGCCCCGAAGTCTGCGTCGAGGTGCGCAAGGTCCTCGACTGGATGGACAGGCGCCGGGCGGTCTCGTTCGACGTCAGCGAGGATCTGGTCGGCGGCGCGGCCTACGACGCGCACGGCGCGGCGATCAGCGACGCGACCATGGACAAGGCGATGGCGGCCGACGCCGTGCTGTTCGGGGCCGTCGGCGGGCCGCAATACGACAAACTCGGCTGGGACGTGCGGCCGGAGGCGGGTCTCCTGCGGCTGCGCAAGGAGATGGATCTGTTCGCCAATCTGCGGCCCGCCGTGACCTTCGACGCGCTGCTCGACGCCTCGACCCTGAAGCCGGAGGTGATCCGCGGCCTCGACATCCTGATCGTGCGCGAGCTCACGGCCGGCGTCTATTTCGGCGAGCCGCGCGGCCTGCAGGAGTGGAACGGGGCGGAGCGCTGCATCGACACCCAGGCCTACACCAAGGCGGAGATCGAGCGCGTCGCCGAGGTCGCTTTCGATCTGGCCCGCAAGCGCAACAGCAAGGTCACCTCGGTCGAGAAGGCCAACGTGATGAAGACCGGCGTCTTCTGGCGCGAGACGGTGACCGCGCTGCATGCGGCGGGCGGCTATTCCGACATCGAACTGGGTCACATGTACGCCGACAACTGCGCTATGCAGCTTGTGCGCAACCCGAAGCAGTTCGACGTCATCGTCACCGACAATCTGTTCGGCGATCTGCTCTCCGACTGCGCGGCGATGCTGACGGGCTCGCTCGGCATGCTGCCGTCGGCCTCGCTCGGCGCAATCGACGAGACGGGGCGGCGCAAGGCGCTGTACGAGCCGGTGCACGGCTCCGCCCCCGACATCGCGGGCCAGGGCAAGGCGAACCCGCTCGCCATGCTGCTGAGCTTCGCCATGGCGCTGCGCTACAGCTTCGACCTGCAGGAGGACGCGGACCTGGTCGAGCAGGCGGTGCAGGACGTGCTGTCGGCCGGCAAGCGCACCGCCGACATCCTGGGCGCCGGCGAGACGCCGATCTCGACCGCTCAGATGGGCGACGCGGTCTGCGAGGCGCTCGACCGCCGCGCGGCCTGACCCGGGTGGACGGGCGCGGCGCGTCGAGCAGCCGAGGCCGCCTGGGGCTCGCCCTGGCGCTCAGCCTCGCCGCCGTCGTCGCCTGGTCGGCGATCGAGCCGACGGACCGGCTGATCTGGTGGATGGAGGCGGCGCCGGCGCTGATCGCCGCGCTGGTGATCGCGGCGTTCTGGCGGCGCTTTCCGCTCACCGACCTCTTGTTGGTCCTCGCCTGGGCGCATGCGGCGATCCTGCTGGTCGGCGCGCACTACACCTACTCCCTCGTTCCGCTCGGCGATTGGGGGCGCGAGGCCTTCGGCTTCGAGCGCAACCACTACGACCGGCTGGGCCATCTGGCGCAGGGCTTCGTGCCGGCGATCGCGGCGCGCGAGCTGCTGCTGCGGCTGACGCCGCTTCGGCGCGGCGGCTGGCTGGTCGCGATCGTCGCGCTGAGCTGTTTGGGGATCTCCGCCCTCTATGAGCTGATCGAATGGCTGGCGGCCGAACTGGTCGCCGACGGCGCGGTCGCCTTCCTGGCCGCACAGGGCGACGTGTGGGACGCGCAGAAGGACATGGCGTTCGCCGGGATCGGCGCGCTCGCGGCGCTCCTGCTGCTCGGCCGGCTGCACGACCGGCGCCTCGCCGCGCTCCCCGCCGCGCCGCGCGCGAACGGCGGCTCTTGATTCTTCCAGGCGTTCTCCATAGGGTTGCGCTCGACAAGCGGTCGCCGGACGTGGCGCGCCGCCCGTCTATGGAGAGCCTCGGACCATGCGCCAGATCGTCTCGCCGTCGCCGTCCTTGCGGACGCAGCCGACGCCGAAAACCGGGACGAAGACCACCGGGACCCGTTAGGGGCCTCCCGCGCATCCGACGCTTGCCGCTTCGTTGAGTTGAAGTCGAAGAGCCGGACCGGGAGGGATCCCGGCCCGCCGACGCCGGCCGCGGATTTCCAAACCCGTTCCAGATCGACGACAAGGGTTGAGCGAACCGCGCCGCCTCGGCGCATGAGCAGGACAGAGGGCGCGGGACGCGCCCCGGAAAGGACGAGTAAGGACAATGGGCTATAAAGTCGCCGTCGTGGGCGCCACGGGCAATGTCGGGCGCGAGATGCTGAAGATCATGGCGGAGCGGGACTTCCCCGCCGACGAGGTCGTCGCGCTCGCCTCCTCCCGCTCGGTCGGGACCGAGATCAGCTATGGCGACGACCGCACGCTGAAGGCGCAGAACCTCGCGACCTTCGATTTCTCGGGCGTCGATCTGGTGCTCTCGTCGCCCGGCGCGAAGGTGTCGGCGGAGTATTCGCCGAAGGCGGCGGCCGCCGGCGCGCTGGTGGTCGACAACACCTCGCACTGGCGGATGGACCCGGATTGCCCGCTCATCGTGCCGGAAGTGAACCGCGCCGCGCTGAAGGACTGCCGCAAGAAGGGCGTCATCGCGAACCCCAACTGCTCCACCATCCAGATGGTGACGGCGATGAAGCCGCTGCACGATCTGGCGGGGATCACGCGCTGCGTCGCGGCGACCTATCAGTCGGTTTCCGGCGCGGGCCGCGAGGGGATGGACGAGCTGTTCAACCAGACCCGCGCGATCTACGTCAACGACCCGGTCGAGAAGAGCAAGTTCACCAAGCAGATCGCCTTCAACGTCATCCCGCATATCGACGTCTTCATGGATGACGGCTCCACCAAGGAGGAGTGGAAGATGGTGGTCGAGACGAAGAAGATCCTCGACCCCAAGATCAAGGTGCACGTCACCTGCGTGCGCGTGCCCGTCTTCATCGGCCATTCCGAGGCGGTCAATCTGGAGTTCGCGCGCGAGATCACGGCCGAGGCCGCGCGCGAGGCGCTGTCGAACGCGCCCGGCGTGGTCGTCTTCGACAAGCGCCAGGACGAAGGCTATGTGACGCCCGAGGAATGCGCCGGCGAGGACGCGGTCTATGTCAGCCGCATCCGCGAGGACGCGACCGTCGAAAACGGGCTCAGCCTCTGGGTCGTCTCCGACAATCTGCGCAAGGGCGCGGCGCTCAACAGCGTCCAGATCGCCGAATGCCTGATCGAGGACGGCTACGTGTGAGGTCGCGCCTGAGGCGGCGTCGCGCCCTCCGTGCACCCTCGACCGCGCGAAGCGGCGCGGGTTAGACTGCGCGCATGAGCGATCTCAGCGATGGGGCGCCCCCGGCGGCAAGGTCGGGGGCCGCGCCCGATCCCGCCCGCCCGCGCCTCGCGGCGCGCGCCCGGCCCGTCGGCGCGGACGATTTGCGCCGCCGGATCGAGCGCGCGGTGCGTCTGCAAAGCGCCGGCCAGACGGAGGAGGCGCTCGACATCTATCGCCAGGTGCTGGCGCGCGATCCCTATGTGCCGGCCGCCTGGATCAATCTGGGCGTGCTGCTGCGCCGGTCGGGGCGGGCGTCCGCCGCGGTCGCCTGCCTCAAGCGCGGCGCGGCCTTGAAGCCCTACGACGCGTCCGCCTGGTCCAATCTGGGCAACGCGCTGCGCGCCGCCGGGCGGTACGAGGAGGCGGTGCGCGCCCATGGACGCGCGATCGACCTCAGCGGCGGCTCGGCCCAACTCCACTATAATCTGGCGCTGGCGCTGCGCGACGTCGGCCATCTGGAGAACGCGCTCTCCGCCTTCAAACGGGCGGAGATGCTGGGCTACACCAAGCCGGAGCTGACCTGGGACCGGGCGCTCACCCGGTTGCTGCAGGGCGATTTCGAGGCCGGGTTCGAGGACTACGAAGCCCGCTGGCGTTTGCCGGAAGCCGCGCGTCGGCAGATCGACGCGCCGATCTGGGACGGCGGCGCGCCGCCCGACGGCCCTTTGTTGATCTGGTCCGAGCAGGGTTTCGGCGACACCCTGCATTTCTGCCGATACCTGCCGATCCTGAAGGCGCGCGGGGTCGAGCGGTTGATCTTCGAGGTGCAGGGCCCGCTGGCCCGGCTGATCCAGCAGAGCCCCGCCTTCGCGGGGATCTCCGTCGCGCCGCGCGGCGCCCCGACGCCCGCCCCCGCCGCCCACGCCCCGCTGTTGAGCCTGCCGCGGCTCCTGGGAACGCGGCTCGAGTCGGCGCCCGCCGGCGTCCCCTATCTTTCCGCCCCGGCCGACGCGCAGCGCCCGGCGACGCCGTCGGGCGCCTTGAATGTCGGCCTGTGCTGGGCGGGCAAGCCGAGCCACCGCAACGACCGCAACCGGTCGATCGGCGCGGCCGGCTTTATGGCGCTGTTCGACCTGCCCGGCGCCTGCTTCCACTCGCTGCAGAAGGGTCCCGGAGCGCGACAGATCGCCGAGCACGGGTTGGAGGCGTTGGTCGCCGACCTCGGCTCCAGCATGAAGGATTTCGCGGAAACGGCGGCGGCGGTCCAGGCGCTCGATCTAATCGTCACGGTCGACACCTCGGTCGCGCATCTGGCGGGCGCGCTCGGCAAGCCGGTCTGGGTGCTGCTGCCCTACGCGCCGGATTGGCGCTGGATGCTGCATCGCGACGACAGCCCCTGGTATCCAACCATGACGCTGTTCCGCCAGACCAGCCCCGGCGATTGGGACGAGGTGTTCCAGCGCGTGCGCGGCGCGCTGGCCGAGCGCATCGCGCAGAAGCTGCGCGGCGGATCGCAGACCGCGCCGGCGGCGGGGGCCGAACCGGAAGCGGAAGCGGACGCGGACGCCCCGGCTTGATCTGCGTCATGCGCACGTCACGCCCGCTCGGCTAAGCTGCGCCGCACCCCTCCCCTCAGCGCATCGGCGCAATCCCCATGCCCCAGACGTCCGAAAGCACAGGCCTGACCAGCGAGGAAGCCGCACGCCGGTTGGCCGAAGCGGGTCCGAACCGCCTGCCGGAACCGAAACTCCCCGGCCCGGCGATGATCTTCCTGCGCCAGTTCCGCAACCCGTTCATCTATATCCTGATCGTCGCGGCGATCGTCTCGCTGATCATCGGCCAGATCCCGAGCACGGTCTTCATCGTCGCCGTGCTGCTGCTCAACGCGGTGATCGGCGCCATCCAGGAATACTCGGCGCAGAAGTCGGCCTCCGCGCTGCGCAAGATGGTGCGCGGCGCAACGCACGTGATCCGCGACGGCGTCGCCCAGACGATCGACGTCGAGGCCCTGGTTCCCGGCGATCTCGTGCTGCTCTCCTCCGGCGACAAGGCCCCGGCGGACATCCGCCTGACGCTGAGCCAGAACCTCGCCGTCGATGAATCCATGCTGACCGGCGAGTCGCTGGTCGTCACCAAGAACGCCGACGCCCGCCCGGCCGAGGACGCCCCGCTGGCGGAGCGTTTCAACCAGGCCTTCGCCGGGTCGATCATCACCCGCGGGCGCGGGCGGGGCGTGGTGGCGGCGACCGGCCTCGGCACCCAGATCGGCAAGATCTCGAAGGTCGTCGGCGCGGAGCGGTTGAGCGAACCGCCGTTGATGATCCGCATCCGACGCTTCACCTATCAGGTCGCCGGCGGGATTCTGGGCGCAATCGCCCTGCTGGTCGGGCTGATGCTCGTGATGGGCGGCTATGACGGCCAGGAGATGGCGCTGATGAGCATCGGGCTCGCCGTCTCGACCATTCCGGAGGGTCTGCCGGCGGCGCTGACGGTGGCGCTCGCCATCGGCATGGCGCGCATGGCGCACCGCAACGTCATCATCCGCAAGCTGGTGGCGGTGGAGGCGCTCGGCTCCTGCACCTTCATCTGCTCCGACAAGACCGGCACGCTGACGGTCAACGAGCTCACCATCCGCAAGGTCGTGCTGCCCGGCGGCCAGGTGTGCGAGGCGACCGGCTCCGGCGTCGCGCCCGGGACCGTCGAGGCCTACGGCCAGGAGGAGCGGCTGAAGGACATCTGCGTCACCGGCGTGCTCGCGAACGAAAGCTATCTCGACTATTCCGGCGGCGAGTGGGTCTCGGACGGCGACATCGTCGACGTCGCCTTCCTGGTGCTGGCGAAGAAGCTGGGGCTCTCCGTCTCGCAGATCCGCGAGCGCGAGCGGCAGCTCGACCTGATCCCCTACGAGTCGGAGCGCGCCTTTTCCGGCAGCCTGACCCGCGGCGGCGACGGCGACGGCGCGATCCTGCACGTCAAGGGCAGCCCGGAGAAGATGCTCGCGCTCTCCACCCACATGCTGACCCGCGAGGGGCGGCTGCCGATCGACCGGACGGCGATCGAGACGCAGTTCGAAGCGCTGGCGTCGGAGGGATTCCGGGTGATCGCGCTGGCCCGGCGCGAGGCGCTGGAGCCGGATGCGGAGGATCCGGAGGCGCTCGACCATCTGGAGGCGCTGACCTTCCTCGGCATGGTCGCGATGATCGATCCGATCCGCCCGGACGCGAAGGAGGCGGTGCAGCGCTGCCGCAGCGGCGGCGTGCAGGTGGCGATGGTGACCGGCGACCATCCGGCCACCGCCCGCGCGATCGCGCGCGACCTCGGCCTGATCGATCCGGAGGACCCGGTCGTCACCGGCGCCGACATCCGCCATGCGGCCCCGGAGGCGCTGCCCGACCTGATTCGAGGCGCGCGCGTCTTCGCGCGCATCGAGCCGATGCAGAAACAGACCATCGTCGAGACCTTCATGGCCGACGGTCACTTCGTCGCCGTCACCGGCGACGGGGTCAACGACGCGCCGGCCATGCGTCGGGCCAACGCCGGCGTGGCGATGGGCAAGCGCGGCACCGATGTGGCGAAGGAGGCGGCCGACCTGATCATCACCGACGACAAGTTCTCCTCCATCGTCGCGGGGATCGAGCAGGGCCGCATCGTCTACAACAACATCCGCAAGGTGATCGCGCTTCTGATCGCGACCGGCGCGTCGGCGCTGATCCTGTTCTTCCTGTCGGTGCTGGCGGGTCTGCCGATGCCGCTGACGGCGGTGCAGCTCTTGTGGCTGAACCTCGTCGCCAACGGGCTGCAGGATGTGGCGCTCGCCTTCGAGCCGAAGGAGGGCGGCGAACTCGACCGTCCGCCGCGCCGGCCGAACGAGCCGATCTTCGAACGCCGCATCCTGGAGCACGTCCTGATCGCCGGCGGCGCGATGGGCGTGCTGGCCTTCCTGGTCTTCTGGGGCCTGAACGCGCAGGATGCGCCGGTCGAGGAGGCGCGCAACCTGACGCTCATGCTGATGGTGCTGTTCGGCAACATCCATGCGCTCTCCAGCCGGTCGGAGACGCGCTCGCTGTTCCAAATCCGCTTCTTCGCCAACCCCTTCCTGGTGCTGGCGGTTCCGGGGGCGCAGCTCGTCCATATCGGGGCGATGTACACGCCGGGCCTCGGCGACGTGCTGGCGCTTAACCCGATCGGGCTCCTGGAGTGGCTGGGGCTCGCAGCCGTCGCCCTGCTGCTGCTCGCGGTGGAGGAGGCGCACAAGGCGCATCTGCGCCACAAGGTGGCGCAGGCCGCGGAGCGCGCCGCCCGCGCCTGACCCTGTTTCCGCTCAGTCCAGCGGCCGCGCGGAGAAGCGGGCCGGCGGATCGGCCAACGCCGCCTGCGCCGACTCGAGCGCCAGTTCGCGCCGGCCGAGCCGCAACGTCTCCGCCAGCGTCGCGAAGACCGCCGCCGCCGTCTTGGCGAGCGCCTCCGGCGGGGCCTCGCCGGCCAGCAGCCGCCCGGTGAAGAGCGCCGCCGTCAGATCGCCCGCGCCGTTCGGGGCGATCGGGAAGTGGAGCCGCGGCGTCTCGACCAGCCAGGCGCCGTCGGCCGTCGCCACCAGCATCTCGATCGCGTCCGCCGGGCCGTCCGCGCGCTCCAGACTGGTGACCACGACGATCCTGGGCCCCCGTGCGCGCAAACCGTCGGCGGCGGCGCGGAGGTCGGCCAGCGTCTCCAGCCGCCGACCGGAGAGCAGTTCCAGCTCGAAATGGTTCGGCAGGGCGGCGTCGGCGGCGGGAACCGCGTGATCGCGCATGAAGGGCGGCACGTCGTCGCGCACATAGACGCCGTGCCCCCGGTCCCCCATCACCGGATCGCAGACATAGAGGGCGGCCGGATTGGCCCGCTTGGCCGCGGCCGCCGCCTCCAGGATCGCCGCGCCGAGCGCGGCGTCGCCGATATAGCCGGAGAGCACCGCCTCGCAACGCTCCATCACCCCGCGCTCCGCGATCCCCTGCAGCACGGCGCGCACCGTCTCGACCGGCGTCACGGCGCCGCGGAACCCGTCATAGCCGGGATGGTTGGAGAACTGCACGGTATGCACCGGCCACACCTCCCAGCCCAACCGCTGCAACGGGAAGACGGCGGCCGAATTGCCGACATGGCCGTAGGCGACATGGCTCTGAATCGACAGGATGGGCATGCCGTCTCCGGCGGCGGGTCGGCCGCAGTGGGGGGCTAGGGGGCGAGGTCGCATGGCGACAGGCCCCTCGACGACCGGCCGCCGGCGGGACTTTAATGCCCACGGGCCGGCCTCGCCAGCCCCGCCGCCCCGCCGTTCCGCCGTTCGCCGCCCCGCCGCGCATGAGGACCGCCTGCCGATGGCCGAGCCCGCCGCCCCGATCGCGCCGCCGATCCGACCGAGGAACCTAACCGGCGCCGCCTATGTGACGCTGTGCTGCGCCTTCATCGCGGGCTCGACGCTCTGCGCAAAGGCGCTGGGCGCGGCGCGGGAGATCGAGATCGAGGGCCTGCTGCAGCAGGCGGCGGCGCTGCATCCCTTGCAGATCGCCTTCGGGCGCTTCTTCTTCGGCTTCCTCGTCATCCTTCCCGTCGCGCTTTGGAAACGCGTAAGCCTTGCGGGCGCGCCGTGGCGGCTGCATGCGGGCCGCGTGGTCGCGGGGTGGCTGGGGGTGAGCTTCATGTTCGCGGCCGTGAGCTTCCTGCCGCTCGCCGACGCCACGGCGATCAGTTTCCTGAGCCCGCTCTTCGCGATGGGTCTCGCGATCCTGTTCCTGGGGGAGCGGGTCGGACCCTGGCGCTGGGCGGCGGCCGCAATCGCCTTCGCCGGCGCGGCGGTGGTGGCCCAGCCGGGCGCGGCCTCCTTCCAATCGGCCGCCTTCCTGGCGCTGGCCGCCGCGGCCTCGATGGGGGCGGAGCTGGTGCTGATCAAGCGCCTGGCGGACCGGGAGCCGGCCCTGCGCATCCTCCTGCTGAACAACGCGCTCGCCGCGCTGCTGGCCGGCGCCGCGGCGCTCTTCGTGTGGAGCCCGCCGACGGGCGCGCAATGGCTGCTGCTCGCCGGTACGGGCGTCTTCATGGTGACGGCGCAAAGCCTCAATCTGCGGGGCATGGCGGTGGCGGAGGCGAGCTTCATCGCGCCCTTCTTCTACGCCACCCTGCTTTACGCTGCGCTCTACGACTGGCTGATCTTCCACGAGATTCCGGCGCTGACGACGGGCCTCGGCGCCGCGCTGATCGTCGCCGGCGCGCTCATCCTCGGCTGGCGCGAGCGTCGGGCGGCGACGCACGCGCTCAAGTGCTGAGGCGACACGCGCCCGAGACGGATTGTGTTTTCCGGCTGTCGGAATAGATTTCGCGAACCGTTTCGCACACCCGATCCCAGTCTCGAGGAGGCTTCGCATGCCCGCCCCGATCCGTCCCCGCCGCTCCGTGCTCTACATGCCGGGCTCGAACGCCCGGGCCCTGGAGAAGGGGCGCTCGCTGCCCGCCGACGCGCTGATCCTCGATCTGGAGGATTCGGTCTCGCCGGAGGCCAAGCAGACGGCCCGCGAGACGGTGGCGCGCGCGCTGGCCGAAGGCGGCTATGGGCGGCGCGAGATCCTGGTGCGCGTCAACGCGCTGGAGACGCCCTGGGGGCGCGACGATCTGGCGGCGGTCGCGCGGATGCGCGCCGACGCGGTGCTGTTGCCGAAGATCGAGAGCGCGGACGCGGTGCGCAAGGCCGTGCGCATCCTGGAGGAGGCCGGCGCGCCCGACACGATGTCGGTCTGGTGCATGATGGAGACGCCGCTCGGCGTCCTGAACGCGCAGGCGATCGCGTCTGCCCATTCGCGCCTCGGCGGGTTCGTGATGGGGACCAGCGACCTGGCGAAGGACCTGCACTGCCTGCACACGCCCGAGCGCACGCCGTTCCTGGCGAGCCTCAGCCACGTCATCCTGTGCGCCCGGGCCTATGGGCTGGGGGCGCTGGACGGGGTGCATCTGGATCTGGACGACGCGGAGGGCTTCGCCGCGCAGTGCCGCCAGGGGCTTGAGCTTGGCTTCGACGGCAAGACGCTGATCCACCCGAAGACCATCGCCGCCGCGAACGCGACCTTCGGCCCGACCGACGACGACCTGGCCGAGGCCCGCGCCATGATCGACGCCTTCGAGGCCGCCAAGAAGGACGGGCTGGGCGTCGCCGTCCTGAACGGCAAGCTGGTCGAGAACCTGCATGTCGAGAATGCGCGCCGGCTGTTGTTCCTGGCCGAAATGATCGAGGCGCTTGAGGGCGAGAGCGCCGCCGCGTAAGACTGATCGCAGGTTGGTCTGGCAGGAGAAGAGACGGATGAGCGACGCCGACGTGCTGAGCCGCCAGAAATCGTCGCGCGGCCGGGTGTTCGAGGATTTCTCGCTGGGCGAGGTGATCGAGCACGCCAGCCCCCGCACCATCGGCGACGGCGAGGTTTCGATCTACCACGCCCTCACCGGCAACCGGTTCACGCTGCAGGTCTCGGACCCCTTCGCGCGCGACGTCGGCTATCACGCGGCGCCGGTCGACGACTTTCTCGTCTTCAACATGGTCTTCGGCCAGTCGGTGCCGGACATCTCCTCCAACGCGATCGCCAATCTCGGCTATGCGGAGGTCGATTTCCTCTCCCAGCTCTATGTCGGGGAGACGGTCCGCGCGCGCTCCGAGGTGATCGGCCTGAAGGAGAACTCCTCCGGCGAGACCGGCGTCGTCTATGTCCGCACGGAGGGGCTCGACGCCCGCGGCACGCCCGTGCTGCGCTTCGTGCGCTGGGTGATGGTGCCGACGCGCGCCGGGGCCGCGGCGAAGGGCGCGTCGGGCGCGGCCGGCGAGTCCATCCCGCCCCTGGCCGCCCAGGTCGCCCCGCTGACCATCCCGCGCCACCGCCTGAACAAGTTCTGGAGCGACCGCGACACCGGCTCGCCGCACCGCTGGGAGGACTACGAGGCCGGCGAGAAGATCGACCATCTGAGCGGCGTCACGGTCGAGGAGGCGGAGCACATGATGGCCACCCGCCTCTATCTCAACAACTCGCACACCCATTTCGACGGCCACGCGATGAAGTCGACCCCCTTCGGACGGCGCGTCGTCTATGGCGGGCACGTCATCTCGATTGCCCGGGCGCTGACCCATAACGGGCTCGCCAACGCCTGCATCGTCAGCGCGATCCACGGCGGGCGGCACGCCAATCCGACCTTCGCGGGCGACACGCTCTACGCCTGGACCGAGGTGCTGGAGAAGCAGGAGCTCGACCGCCGGCAGGACATCGGCGCGCTGCGCCTGCGCACCACGGCGACCAAGAACCTGCCCTGCGCCGGCTTCCCGCGCCTGCCGGAGACGAAGGGCGCGAAAAAGACGCCCGAGTCCGAGGCCATCGTCCTCGAGCTCGACTACACGGTCATCCTGCCGCGGCGCTGAGCGCCGCCTGGAAAGAGAAGAGGCCCCGGCGGCGCCCGAAGGCGCGCGGCCGAGGCCTCTCCCTGGTCCGCAGGCCGGCGCCCCCGAAGGGTCGTCGTCCCGAAGGACCCGGCGATCCGGCGGGATCGCCTTCAGGTCGCGGACGCCTCGGGGCGGCTGCGTCCGGGCCGCTCGGGGGCCGAAACCCCCGGGCCGTCCGTCCGCCGTCGTCCGCCGCGCGTCGGGCGGGATCGGTTTCCAGTCGGCGCGCCGTCCGTTGTCCCGGTCACCCTGGCAAAGCACCAAGAATCCGGTCGGCCGCCCAAGAACCCGATCCGAATCGCCCGCGCGTCGCGGTCGGCCGCCGTCGCATCGTCTCCCGTCCGGTCCCGCCGCACGTCGCCGCGCCACTGACCAAGCCGGGGCCGATCCGCCGGCCCGTCCCGAACCAAGCGCCGCCGCAGCAGGTCCGAAACATGCGGGACGAGCCCGCACCCCTCGATGACTCCGCCGCACCCGACCGCCGCGCGCCCGCCGCCCGTCCGCCGGTCACACCCCCTGAGGGAGCGCATCCGACGCCCGAACCGCACGGGAGCCGCCGGCCGCCGCCTTCCGGTTGCAGGATCCGCCCGGACCGCGCGCCGCGCATCCGAAGATGCGCGAGGCCCGCGGCCGTGTGGGCTGGATCAAGCCCGTCCGGCGGGGCGCCGCCCCCGATCCGCCGGCCGACGCCCGCCTTGCGACGGGACGTCGAACGTCGAGCCGGGGACTGCGGTTCCCCGTCGGCCGCCCGAAGACGGCCGCCGGAACAGAGCGCGCCGATCCCCGCCTTGCGGCGGAGGGGCCGGTCCGCCGGGGGTGAGCCCGGCCGCCTGACCCGACGGCTCCGCGACCCCGCAAGGTCGCTTCGCCGCCCGCGGGCGCGCTCCCCGACGCCTCGCTGCGCCCCTCCGCTTCGGCGGTCCCGGCGCCGAAGCGCCCTTATCCGACCGAAACCGAACGACGCCGCTTATCGTCGGCGCATCCGCGTGAGAAATAGTCTGAGCCAGGGCTTGACCGCCTGTCCATGAAAAAGTAAAACCCGCCCTGTATTTCTTGTTGATAAAGAATTTTCTTCATCACATCTTAATAACAATTTATCAACAGACTTATCCACAGGCCATTGATTTCATCAAGAGCGTCAAATACTTCCCGCACCGCAACACGCGTTGCCGCCGTGGGGCGCGCCGAGCCGGACCCGCCCGGACGCCGTCAGCCGTCGACCCCGGGGCCGCGAGGACCGGGGCTTCCGCACGGCGCCCCTCGCCATCGGGCGCCTGCGGGCCGTCGCGGAGGCGAGATTTCGCGCGCCGGCGCGGGTCGCGTGCGGGCGTCCCGACGGACGCTCCCGCATCCTTGTGCTGCAGTGCAAAAGCTTTGACAGACCGGGCAATCGGCTTAGGTTACGCACCCTAGTTAGCTTGACGCGCACCGTTTCGAGGGGGCTTTCGCCATGAAAAGCCAGAACCGCCCGCTGTCCCCGCATCTTCAGATCTATCGCTGGCAGTGGACGATGCTGTACTCGATCCTGCATCGGGCCACCGGGATTGCGCTCGGCGCCGGAACCCTGTTGCTGGTCTGGTGGTTGCTGGCGCTGGCTGGCGGACCGGACGCCTTCGCCGCAGCGAACGGCTTCATCGGGAGCATCCTGGGGCAATTGATGCTGCTCGGCTGGACCTGGGCCCTGATGTATCACTTCGGGAACGGGGTGCGGCATCTGGTTTGGGACGCGGGCTACGGCTTCGATCTCGACGTCGCGCGGCTGAGCGGTCACGCAATGGCCGCGATCTCCGGCGCGCTGACGGTCCTGATCTGGATCGTCGGCTATGCGACGCTCTGACGGCCCGGCGACGAGGAGGAGGATGCGATGAGCCTGAAAACCCCGCTCGGCGCCGCGCGCGGCCTGGGGTCCGCCAAGAACGGGACCCATCACTGGATCATGCAGCGCATCACCGCGATCGCGCTGGTTCCGCTGACGATCTGGTTCGTGCTCAGCGCCATCGCGCTGGCCGGCGGCGGCTACGCGGAGGCGTCGGCCTGGCTCGCGCGCCCACTCAACGCGGTGCTCATGCTGCTGCTGGTTGCGGCCACGTTCCATCATCTGCAGCTTGGCCTGCAGGTGGTGATCGAAGATTACGTCCACGGCGAGGGCGCGAAGATCGCGGCCCTTCTGGCGGTCAAGCTGGCCGCCGTCGCGCTCGGCGTCGCGGCCGCCTTCGCGGTCTTGAAGGTGGCCTTCACGGTCTGAGCGGGCGGGCCGGAGCCGGCGGACGATCCGCCGCACCCGCTTTTCCCCGAGGCGGCGCGCGCTAAGCTTTAACGCGGAGCCGTTTCGAACGAGTTGCAAGACGAGGCTGAACGCCATGACCGAGTCCTACGAGATCATCGACCACACCTACGACGTCGTCGTCGTCGGCGCCGGCGGCGCGGGCCTGCGGGCCACCTTCGGACTGGCCGAGGCCGGGCTGAAGACCGCCTGCATCACCAAGGTCTTCCCGACGCGCAGTCACACGGTGGCGGCGCAGGGCGGCGTCTCGGCGGCGCTCGGCAATATGGGGCCGGACGATTGGCGCTGGCACATGTACGACACGGTCAAGGGCTCCGACTGGCTCGGCGACCAGGATTCGATCGAGTACATGGTGCGCGAGGCCGCGCCGGCGATCATCGAGCTCGAGCATTACGGCGTGCCCTTCAGCCGCACCGAGGACGGCAAGATCTATCAGCGCCCCTTCGGCGGCATGACGACGAAGTTCGGCGAAGGCCCGCCGGCCCAGCGCACCTGCGCCGCCGCCGACCGCACCGGGCACGCCATGCTGCACACGCTCTACCAGCAGGCGATCAAGCATAACGCGGAATTCTATATCGAGTATTTCGCGGTCGATCTGATCATGGACGAGGACGGCGCCTGCCGCGGCGTGCTCGCCTGGAACCTGGACGACGGCACGCTGCACCGCTTTGCGGCCAAGCAGACGGTGTTGGCGACGGGCGGCTACGGCCGGGTCTATTTCTCGGCCACCAGCGCCCACACCTGCACCGGCGACGGCGGCGGCATGGTGCTGCGCGCCGGCCTGCCGCTGCAGGACAGCGAGTTCGTGCAGTTCCACCCGACCGGCATCTACGGCGCGGGCTGCCTGATCACCGAGGGCGTGCGCGGCGAAGGCGGCTATCTGACCAATTCCGAGGGCGAGCGCTTCATGGAGCGCTACGCCCCCTCCGCCAAGGACCTGGCCAGCCGCGACGTGGTCAGCCGCTCCATGACCATCGAGATTCGCGAGGGCCGCGGCGTCGGCGCCAACAACGACCACATCCATCTGCATCTGGAGCATCTGCCGCCGGAAGTGATCAACGAGCGCCTGCCCGGCATCGCGGAGACGGCGAAGATCTTCGCCGGCGTCGACGTCACCAAGGAGCCGATCCCGGTGCTGCCGACCTGCCACTACAATATGGGCGGCATCCAGACGAACTATCACGGCGAGGTCGTCACCCTGAAGAACGGCGACCCGAACAGCGTCGTCCCGGGCCTGATGGCGGCGGGCGAGAGCGCCTGCGTCTCGGTGCACGGCGCCAACCGGCTGGGCTCCAACTCGCTGCTCGACCTGGTGGTGTTCGGCCGCTCGGTCGCGCTGCATTGCGCGGAGACGCTGGACCCGGCCGACAAGACGCGGCCGCTCGACAAGGGCGCCGGCGAGGAAGCCATCGCGCGCCTCGACCGGCTGCGGCACGCCCAGGGCTCGACCCCCACGGCGGACCTGCGCGCGCAGATGCAGCAGACCATGCAGAACAACTGCGCCGTCTTCCGGACCGGCGAGGTCCTGGACGAAGGCGTGCAGAAGATGCAGGAGGTCTGGCGCGGCTTCGAAGACGTGCGCGTGTCCGACTCCAGCATGATCTGGAACTCCGACCTCGTCGAAACGCTGGAGTTCGAGAACCTGATCGGCAACGCGATGGTCACCATCGTCGGCGCGGCCAACCGGACCGAAAGCCGCGGCGCCCACGCCCGCGAGGACTATCCGGACCGCAACGACGACGACTGGATGAAGCACACGCTCGCCTGGTGCGACGACAAGGGCCAGGTGAAGATCGACTATCGCCCGGTGACGCTCAAGCCGATGACGAACGACGTGCAGGCCTTCCCGCCGAAGGCGCGGGTCTACTGAGGCGGAACACCTTGGCGGAACACCTTGGCGGAGCATTGGGCGCCGCGCCGGTCCGCGGCGCCCTGATAAGCAGGATGTGAGGGACCATGGCTGAATTCGCGCTGCCCGCGAACTCCAAGATCGGCAAGGGCAAGACGTGGCCGACCAAGGACGGCGGCAAGAAGGTCAAGCGCTTCAACGTCTATCGCTGGAACCCGGATTCGGGCGAGACGCCGACGGTCGACACCTACGAGATCGACCTGGAGGCCTGCGGTCCGATGGTTCTGGACGCGCTGATCAAGATCAAGAACGAGGTCGATCAGACGCTCACCTTCCGCCGCTCCTGCCGCGAGGGCATCTGCGGTTCCTGCGCCATGAACATCGACGGGACGAACACGCTCGCCTGCACCAAGTTCATCGACGAGGTCGACGGCGACGTCGCCATCTACCCGCTGCCGCATATGGAGGTGGTCAAGGATCTGGTGCCGGATCTGACGCGCGCCTATGCGCAGCTTTCCGCGATCGAGCCGTGGCTCAAGACCGCGAGCCCCACGCCGCCGGACAAGGAGCGCCTGCAGGCGCCGGAGGACCGCAAGAAGCTCGACGGGCTCTATGAGTGCATCCTGTGCTTCTGCTGCCAGACCTCCTGCCCGAGCTACTGGTGGAACGGCGAGCGCTATCTCGGCCCGGCGATCCTGCTGCAGGCCTATCGCTGGCTGGCGGACAGCCGCGACGAGATGACGGGAGAGCGGCTCGACCAGCTCGAGGATCCGTTCCGGCTCTATCGCTGCCACACCATCATGAACTGCTCCAAGACCTGCCCGAAGGGCCTGAACCCGGCCAAGGCGATCGCGGAGATCAAGAAGATGATGTTGGCGCGCCAGGCGTAGCCCGCGCGCCCCGCCGGGCGGAGCGCGGGAAAGCCGACCGAAAACGCCGTCGCCCGCGGCTCCTGGATCCCGGATCGGCCTGGCGGCCGTCCGGGATGACGGCGGCGCCTCTATATTTCGGCGACACTAATTCGGGGACATAATTCGGGGACACAATACTTTTTTCTAGACATAATTCGGGGACACAATACTTTTTTCTCCGATCGTCGGGCGGCGCGCAATCGGCTCATCCCCGTCGATCAACGCCGCATCGCGGCGCCGGGCCGCACCGCCGGCGCCAGGAAGACGGCGGCCAGCACCAGCACCGCGGCCAGCGCTTCGCGCAGCCCCGCGACCTCCCCGAAGGCCAGCCACCCAACGGCGATCATCGTCGGCAGCTCCACACTGCCGGCGGCGGCCGATCGCGCCGGCCCGACCCGCGGCGCGGCCACGGTATAGAGCATCTGCGGGATCAGCGCCGTGGCGACGCCGAGGCCCGCGACCAGCAGCCAGCCGTCGACCGTGACCGGGAGCGCCGCCGCCTCCTGGGTCAGCGTCAGCGGCGCCAATCCGGCGAGCGCGCCCAACATGCCGCAGGCCATGCGCTCCAGCACCGTCAGGCGGCGCAGCATGGCGCTCAACACCACGACGATGAGGCCGAAAGCCATCGGCGCCGGCACGGAAAGCAACAGCGCCCAGGCCGCCTCGGCGCCCAAGGCCTGCGGGTCGAGCACCAGCGCCGCCGCACCCAGGATCAAGAGCCCCGCGCCCAGCGCCCGCGCGCCCGGCCGCTGCCGGCACAGGATCCAGGCGAACAGCACCGCGAACAGGGGGTAGGACATGTAGATCACCCCGGCGGCGGCGACCGGCGCACGCTCGATCGCTTCAAGATAGGCGATCCAGCCGAGCCCCATCAGGAAGCCGGCGCCGCCGATCCACAGCGCCTCCGCCCGCTTCTCCCGGGCGCGCGGCAGGAAGGGCAGAAGCACCGCCGCGCTGAAGACGTAGCGATAGAGCGCGATCGCCGCCGAGCCGATCCCGAGCGCCTGAAGCTCGCGCGCGAAGAGCGGGACGAGCCCGAAGCAGATCGCCGTGAAGGCGATCACGGCCGTCGCGGCGGCGGGACCGAAACTCAGGCGGGCTGTCAGGGCGGCGTTGGTCATACCCCCGATCTAGGGTCGTTTCGTGAATTAGGGAAATTCCAAGTTTTCACGCTCTGCATGAAATGCTTTCATCATTGGATGATCCCGAGATTGACCCTGAACCATCTCAGCGTGCTCTCCGCCCTGGCGCAGACCGGCAGCGTGACGGCGTCCGCGTCGCGGTTGGGCGTGACGCAATCGGCCGTCTCGCATCGGCTGCGCGAGGCGGAGCGCCGGCTCGGCGTCAAGCTGGTCCAACGCACGGAGGCCGGCGTCGCGCTCACGCCGGAGGCGGAACGTCTGCGCGCGCTCGCCGACCGGTTCCTGGACGAATTGGGCCGGCTGGAGCAGGAGCTGGAGACGGAGCACAGCGGCGGCCAGACGTTGGTGCGTCTCGGTCAGGCGACCTACAGCCGCTATCACTGGCTGCCGGACTTCCTGTCTTATCTGCATGCGCAAGAGCCGAGCCTGAGCGTCGATCTGTCGGGCCGGGCGGCGACGCGGCCCTTCGCGGCCCTCGTCGACGGCTCGGTGGACGTCTCCACGGTCTATGGGCGGCCCTCGACAGCGCCGCGCTTCCGCTGGCGCAAGCTGGCGACCGATCCGCTGGTCGTCGTCGTCGCGCCCTCCCACCGTTTGGCGGACGCGCCCTATCTGGACAGCGGGATGATCGGCGACGAACGCTACTACACCTATCCGCTCTCCGCCGAGCCGGGTTTCGAGTGGGAAACCCTGACCGGGGCGCCCAGCACGCCCTTCCGGCGGCTGACCCCGATGCCGACGCCGGAGGCGGTGATCGATCTGGTGCGGGCCGGCTTCGGCATCGGCATCTTCAGCCGCTGGGCCGTGCGGCCGGAGCTGGCGAGCGGCGCCCTCGTGGAAAAGCCGATGGGTCCGGAAGGGCTTGCGCTCGACTGGTGGGCGGTGACCCGCGCCGCCGATCCCGAGGACGGACCGGCGGAGCGATTGGCCCTCGCTCTGGCGCGCTGGAGCCAGCGCAGCGCCGAGGGTCTGTCGACGCTCGCCTTCGGTCGGGAGGAGGCGCCGGACGGCTAGCGCCTAGTTCGCGGAGCCCTCGGGCGCCTGCGCGGGGTCGAGCGGCGGGGCGAGCGTCGGCGCCGCGCCCAACTCGGGCGCCGGCGCGCCGGGCGCCGGGTCGTGCGGATCGACCGCCGGACCGGCCGCCGGGGCGATCTCCATCAGTTCTTCCGCGCGCTCGATCTCCGCCAAGTCGGGCTCGCCGCTGACGCGCAGGATCAGGCCGAGGGCGGCCACCGCCAGCACCAGCATCGCCGCGACCGCTGCCCGGGTCAGGCTCAGGCGCGTGTGACGCAGAAGCGCGAGCCGAGACGCGCGCGACGCCCGCGGCGCCCGCATCGACGGGCGCCCTGCGCCGCGCGCCGCCGGCTTGCGCCGCGCCGTATCGACCGCCCGCGCGTCCAACGCCATTCCGACGTCGGCTTGCGTCATGCCGCGATCCTTGAGCGCCTGCTCAAGGCCCCGGCGCGGCCGGTTCAGATAGGGACTCGTCACCCCCGCGTTCTCCCGCCAGACCGTCAACCTCGGCGCCCCGAAGCGCACCCCGGTCAACGCCGCCGTCCCGCCGCCTTAAAGCGGGACGCCCCCGTTCACATCGACGCCGGCCCCTTGGGCCGGTCTGTCCGCGCATCGCGCCGCGTCGGCCGCATCAGCGACACGACACGCCGAACAATGCGCGTTCTTTTGACTCTGAGGCGTGTCTTCTGAGGCGCCTTAGGGGGCGCACCGCGCGGCGCGCCCGGCCCCTTCTGGGCGGTACCGCGTGTGGCGTAGCATATTTTACGCGGAGAATGAAGCGCCGACGCGCCAAAGGTGCGCTCGACAGCGACCGGACGAAGCGGTAAGTCTCGCGCGCCATGTCCCCCCCAGACACCCTCTCTCCGGCGCAGGATCGAAACCGCGCCGCCGGCTATGGTTTCGCGCTGTCGGCCTTCGTCACCTGGGCCTTGTTCCCCTTGTTCTGGAACCTGTTGGACGGGGTCTCCGCGCTGGAGATCCTGGCGCATCGGGTGCTTTGGACGCTGCCGGTCTGCGCCCTGGCTCTGTTGGCGGTGCGCCGCTTCGCAGAGATACGCGCGGCGCTCTCAAGCCCGCGCACGCTTCTCTTCCTGGGGCTCAGCACGGCGCTGATTTCGGTCAATTGGGGCGTCTACATCCATGCGGTGACGAGCGGCCACGTGCTGGACGCCAGCCTCGGCTACTTCCTCAATCCGCTGGTCAATGTGCTGGCCGGCATGCTGCTGTTCGGGGAGCGGCTGCGCCCCCTGCAATGGGCGGCGATCGCCTGCGCGGCGTCAGGCGTCGCCGGGGCCGCGATCGCGGTGGGCGAGGTGTCCTGGATCGGCCTCGCCGTCGCCTTCAGCTTCGGCGGCTACGGGGCGGTGCGCAAATTGATCGACACCCCGGCGATCCCGGGCCTCCTGGTCGAGACGCTGCTGTTGCTGCCGCTGACCGCGGGATACGTGATCTGGCTCGGCGTCGAGGGCTCGGGCGTCTTTCTCCAAGGCGACCGGTCTGTCGATCTGCTGCTGATCGCCTCCGGCCTGGTCACGGCGGCGCCGTTGATGTTCTACGTCGCCGGGGCGCGGCGGCTGCCGATGTCGACCATGGGCATGCTGTTCTATCTGACGCCGACCGGGCTCTTCCTGCTCGGGACCCTGCTGTACGGCGAACCGGTGGGCGCGGGCGACATGATCAGCTTCGGCCTGATCTGGCTCGGCCTCGCCGTCTTCAGTTACGATCTGCAGCGATACGCCCGGCGCAAGAACCGGGCGACCGCCATCTGATCCGCTTCACCGCTTCTTGCGCCCGGTCAGCATGGCGCGGATCAGGTTTTCGCGGTGCATCAAACTCATGCCCACCGCGGCGGCCGCGTGGATCAGCACGGCGACCAGCGTAGCGTTGGCCAAGGCCTCGTGCAGCTCCTCCGCCGCCTCGCCGTAGAGGCCGCCCCCGCCGGCGATCGACAGCCAGCCCGTGATCCCCGTCGCCGCGACGAGGATCAGCAGCAGCACCGCGAAGAAGCCGCCCGCGGGATTGTGGCCGACATGCCGCGCCGGCCGACCCGTCGCGAGTCCGCGCAGATAGCGGAAGATGGCGCCCGGCCCCCGAACGAAATCGGAGAAGCGGGCCCGCTCGGACCCGACCGCGCCCCAGACGAGCCGCAGCCCCACGATCGCGACGGCGGCGAAGCCCGCCAGTTCGTGCACCGTCATCCACTCGTCCCCGGTGGCGTAGGCGAGCGCGAACGCGCCCGCCAAACCCCAGTGTAGACCGCGCACGGCCAGGTCCCAAACCCGAACCGTGCGCGGGCCGCCGTCATGAGGCAGCGCGTCAGTCATCATAGCCCTGCTTCAGGAGGGCGCCGGTGGCCGCGTCGAGATAGATCTCGACCTTGCGGCCCTGGGCGTCGAAGCCCTCGATCTCGTAGCGGCCATGCTCGTACTCGGCTTCGCGGATGCTCGTGAACCCGAGCGCGCCGGCGCGCTCGACCGCCTGGGCGAGCGTCATCTGCGGCCCGGCGGCGGGGCCGGCGACCGAGCGGTCGTCGTCGCCGTCGCGGTCCAGCCGCTGCTCCTGCGCCTGGGCGTAGCGTTGCTCCCCGCCGCCCGCGCTTGGGAGGTCGGTCGAGGCGACGGCGTAGCCGGTCCCAGCCAGAAGCACGAGGCCGGCGGCGCCGAAGACTGCATCCATGATTTTCATTTCTGTCTCTCCATCTCTCGGGCGAACCCCGTCGGTCCGCGCATCCGATGGCCGGGTTATCGCAGAACCCGTCTGAACCGGCCCTGAACGGCCTATTCATCTTCAGTTCAGCTTCGCGGCCGTAAGTTCGGACGCATGATGAAACGCACCCCCTCTCCCGCCCCCTTCCGACTGGCGCTCGGCGCGTTGTCGCTCGCGCTCGCCCTCTTCGTCGGCCTGAGCGGCCACGCGCATGCGGGCGACCACGACCGCGCGCGCGAGGCGCTGGAGCGCGGCGAGATCCTGCCGCTGCGCCAGATTCTAGACGCGGCGCAGACGCATCACCCCGGCGAAATCATCGAGGTCGAGCTCGAGCGCGACGACGGGCGCTGGATCTATGAGTTGAAGCTTCTGGGCGAACAGGGTCTGCTCCTGGAAATGGAGCTGGACGCCGCCACCGGCGCGCTGATCGAGTTGGAGCGCGACCGCTGACGCGGCGCCGCCCGGCTTCCCCGCCCACGACGCGACGCAGAGACCTGCAACCATGCGCCTTCTTCTGGTCGAGGACGACGAGACGCTGGCCGGCCGCCTCCGGGACGCGTTGGAGCGGGCCGGCTACGCCGTCGACGTCAGCGGCGACGGCGAGGACGCCGCCTTCCTCGGCGAGACGGAGCCCTATCAGCTGATCGTGCTCGATCTCGGCCTGCCGACGCTGGACGGGCTCAGCGTCCTGAAGCAGTGGCGCGCCGCCGGCGTGGAGACGCCCGTACTGATCCTGACCGCGCGCAGCGCCTGGACCGACAAGGTCGAGGGCATGGACGCCGGCGCCGACGATTATCTGGCCAAACCTTTCCAGCCGGAGGAGCTGCTGGCGCGGCTGCGGGCGCTCGCGCGCCGCGCGCACGGCCGCGCGGCGCCGGTCCTCACATGCGGGCGCATCCGCCTCGACCCGCGCGCGGCGAGCGTGACGTTGGACGGCGCGGCGGTGCAACTGACCGGGCAGGAATACCGGCTGCTGCACCACCTGATGCTCAATCCGGACCACACCGTCTCGCGCACGGAGTTGACCGAGCAGCTTTACGCCCAGGACTTCGACCGCGACAGCAACACCATCGAGGTGTTCGTCGCCCGCCTGCGCCGCAAGCTCGGGGCGCAGGCGATCGAAACGGTGCGCGGCCTCGGCTACCGGCTCGGAACCTGCGAATGACCGGGGGGCCGGACGACGGCCGGGCGCCGGCCAGCGGCTCGCTCCGCCTGCGCCTCGTCATCGGCGGCGCGGCGTGGATCCTGCTCGCGCTGCTGGCGGCGGGCGCCTTTCTCAGTTGGCAGTTCCGCACCTCCGCGACGACCGAATTCGACCGCGCGCTCGGCGCGCAGTTGGAGCGCCTGACGGCGGCCCTGGTGGTGGCGCCCTCGGGCGCGGTCGGGCTGAGCGAGGCGCCGGTCGATCCGCGCTTCCGGGAGCCCTATTCCGGCCTCTACTGGCAGATCGGGCGCGGGGACGCGGTGCTGCGCAGCTCGCGCTCGCTCTGGGACGCCCGCCTGCCGCTGCCCGACGACGACCTGCGCCCGGGCGAGGTGCATCGGCACACCGGTCCGGGCCCCAACGGCGAACCGCTGGTGCTGATGGAGCAGGTCGTGCGGATTCCGGGCCGAGCGGAGGGACTGCGCCTCACCGTGGGGCGCGACGCCCGCGAGTTGGAGGCGGCGATCGCGCGGTTCGACCGGACGCTGGCGGTCGCGCTGGGCGGGTTGGCGGCGGCGCTGGGGCTTGCGCTCTTGCTGCAGGTGCGCGTCGGCCTGCGGCCGCTTGCCCGGCTGCGGCGCGCGCTGACGCGGCTCGGCGCGGGCGAGGCGATACGGGTCGAGGGCCGCTATCCAAGCGAGATCGCGCCCGCCGTCGACGATCTGAACGCCATGCTGACGCGCAACGAGACGCTGATCGCCGGCGCCAGGCGCCAGGCCGGCGACCTGGCCCATGCGCTGAAGACGCCGCTCGCCGTCGCGGCGACCGGCCTGAAGCCGGAGGATGCGGAGGCGGCCCGGGCGCTGGAGGAGATGCGCCGCCTGATCGACCACCACACGGCCCGCGCCCGCGCGGTGGGCGGGCGGACGCGCGTCGGCCTCAAGACCCCGCTCGCGCCGCTGCTGCAGCGTCTGGCGCAGGCGCTCGGCCGACTGCATCAGGATCGCGGACTGTCGGTCGCCGTGCAGGCGCCGGAGGGGCTGGCGGTCGCCGCCGACCCGGACGATCTGAACGAGCTGGTCGGCGCGCTCCTCGACAACGCCTGCAAATGGGCGGCGGGCCGGGTTCGGCTGAGCGCGGCGGCCGAGGGCGGTTCGGTCGCGATCGAGATCGCCGACGACGGTCCGGGCGTGCCCCAGGCCGCGCGCGCCCGGGTTCGAGAGGCCGGCCAACGGTTGGACGAGAGCGCGCCGGGCACGGGCCTCGGCCTCGCCATCGCGGGCGATCTGATCGCCCTCTATGGCGGCGAGATGCGGCTGGCGGACAGCGATCTCGGCGGCCTGTCGGTCACGGTGACGCTGCCCCGCGCCGGACTCTGACGGACCACCCGTCTTACCTCAGGCGCCTCAGCTCATCCGGCGGGCGTAGAGCGCCGCGACCCGGCGGCCGGCCGTCTCGACCACCTCCAGCCGATAGGCGCCGACCTCCACCGTCGCCCCGGCCTCCGGCACCCGGTTCAGCGCGTGCAGCATGAAGCCGGCCATGGTGCTGTAGGGCCCGTCGCGCGGGATCGGGGCGTCCGTGCGGTCGGCGAATTCGTCCACCGGCATCCAGCCGGCCACCCAGAGCGTCCCGCCCGGCAGGCGACGCATCGCCGGGCCGCGCGCGTCGGACACCGCCGCCCCGACCTCCGCCGCCCCAACCTCCGCCGCCCCAACCTCCGCCGCCTTCGACCGTGGCGGATCGTCCGACGATGCGGTCCCCAGGATCGTCTCCAGCACGTCGCCGGCCGTGACGACGCCTTCGAAATGGCCGTACTCGTCGAAGACAAGCGCCATGTGGGGCGGCGCCGCGCGCAGCCGACGCATGACGTCGAGCGCGCGCGCCGTGTCCGCCACGACGGGGGCCCGCCGGACCAGCGCGCGCAGATCGAGCGGCGCGCTCGACCCGCCGCCTTGGTCCGCGGCCGCCGCCGCCAACACGTCGCGGGCGTAGACCACCCCGATCACATCGTCGGCGCCGCCGTCGCGCACCGGCAGGCGCGAGCGCGCGGTCGCGCGCACCTGCGCCAGAACCGCCTCCGGCGGGTCGGCGAGATCGACTGTCTCGACGGCGCCGCGCGGCGTCATCAGGCCCCGCGCCCGCCGGTCGGCCAGGCGCATGACGCCGCCGATCATCTCCTTCTCGTCGGATTCGAGGATTCCGGCGCTCTCCGCCTCGGCGACGACCGCGCGCACCTCCTCCTCGGTGACGCCGGCCTGCGCCTCGCCCCCCTGGCCCAGCAGGACCAACAGCGCCCGGCTCGACCGGTCGAGCAGCCAGACGGCCGGCGCCGCCAGCTTCGACAGCGCCAGCATCGCCGGCGCTGTCAGGATCGCCATCGCCTCGGCCCGGTTGAGCGCGATCCGCTTCGGCGCCAGTTCGCCTACGATCAGCGAGAAGTAGGTCACCGCCACGACGACCGCCCCCACGCCGAGCGCGTCGGCGAGCCCGTCCGGCGCGCCTTGGGCGATCAACCAATCCGTCAGACGCACGCCCAACGTGGCGCCCGAGAAGGCCCCGGCCAGCACGCCGACGAGCGTGATCCCGATCTGAACCGTAGCGAGAAACCGGCCCGGATCCGCCGCCAGCCGCAACGCCGCGGCGGCCCCGCGCGCACGCGCCCCGCCCGACGCGGACGCCGCCTTCAACCGCGCCGGCCTAGCCGAGACGATGGCCAGTTCCGACAGGGCGAAGACCCCGTTGAGCAGGATCAGCGCCGCCAGGGAAACCAGTTCGAAAACCACCGCTCCGCCCGCATTCCCCCGTATCCCATCGTGGACCGGTCCGGCCGGCGCACGCAGCGCGCGACCGGCTGCCGCGCATTCTCCGGGCCGCGGCGTGCGCTGGCAAGCGCAACCGGAGACCGCCGAACACCAGCGCCGGGAGCCTGCGCCGAGCCGCCCCCTTCAGAGCTGCGCGAAGGCGAGCGCGGTTCCGAACAGATTCTCGGACGGGACGATCAGGCCCGCGGGCGCCCAGCGCGTCTCGACCCCCCGCCCGATCAGCAGCTTCTCCACCGCCGCCAGATCCGAGACGCCGACGCGGAAGGCCGCGAAATGCGGGCTCGCCGGCGCATCGGCGCGCGGCGGCTCGCCATAGGCCTCGCGATAGGCGTCGGGCGACAGCACCAGCACGGCGCCGCGCGCCGTCTCCACGCTCAGCCCGCCGTCGGCGCGCTCGGCCACCGCGTCGGGTCCCTGCACGCCCTCCCAATAGGACCGAAGCGCCGCCGGCTCGTCGGCGACCATGACGACCTCCGCGATCTCCCGGGCGCCGTTCTCGTGCCGCTGATAGTCGGGCTTCCAGAAATGCTGCGGGGCGTGCTGCTGGCAGGTGAAGACCGCCGCCTCCGGCGCGTCCGCGGGCGGGACGAAGGCCAGGCTGAAGGCGACCGTGACCCGTTCGCCCGACGGAAGCGTCGCCTGGCGCTGGAAATCGAAAGGCTCGAGATCGGCGAGGCCCTTGGCGGCGAACTCGTCCCGGTCGGCGCGCGCGTCGGCCGCGTCGAAGACCAGCATGGAAAAGCCCTCGCGGCGCGCCAGATAGTCGCGATTATGGGCGCCGAAGCTGAAGCGGCGCGCTCCGTGCTCCGGAATGAGGTCCGGCGCCGCCACGGTCAGCACCTCGAGGAAACTGCGGCGCTCGAACTGCACCAGCCGGTTGGCGGTGCCCCAATCGTGCTGCGCGCGCGGCGTAACCGTGAAGCCGAGGCGCTCGTAGCGCGCGCCGGCCGCCTCGAGATCCGCTACGCAGAGCACCAGATGGTCGACGCCCCGCGCCGGGCGGCGACTCTGAGAGTCGCGATCGCGCACGCCCTCGCCCGGAATCGGGGCGGGCGGCGGCGCGGGGGCGGCGTCGGTCATGCGATGCGTCACCCCTGCTCGATGTCGCCGCCGACGGCCTTATAGTCCTCGAACCCGCCGGCCATATTGACCGGCTTGGCGATCCCCATCGCCTTCGCCGTCGCGGCCGCCAGGGCGGAGCGTCCGCCGACGGCGCAATAGAAGATGATCCGCTTGTCCATCAGAAGCTGCGGATTGTGCCCGGGGCTGTCCTCCGCGATGGCGTATTCCAGCACCCCGCGCGGGATCGCCAGCGCGCCCGGCACCTTGCCCTCGCGCGCGATCTCCACCGGCTCGCGCACATCGACGAACAGGACGTCGTCGCCGCCCACCAGATCGGCCGCCGTTTCGGCGTCGATCACCTCGACCGACGCGTTGGCCTCGTTCACCATCTCCCGGATGCTCTTTGTCATCGCCTCGCTCTGCCTGTCCCTGGTCCAGTGATGCGGGCGCGCGCGGTGCATGGCCGCGCCGTTCTCCCGCGCCGCCCGCGACGGGCGGCCCGTCTATCCTGCCGGATCGAGCGGCCGGGCGAAAGGGGCGTCGGACCGGCGCGGGTCCGCGCCGGTCGGCTCAGACCCGGGCTCAGGCCCCGGCTCAGACGTTGAAGCGGAAATGGAAGACGTCGCCGTCCTGGACCACGTAGTCGCGGCCTTCGAGGCGCATCTTGCCCGTCTCCTTGGCGCCGGTCTCGCCGCCGCAGGCGACATAGTCGGCGTAGGAGATGGTCTCGGCCGCGATGAAGCCGCGGGTGAAGTCGGTGTGGATCACGCCCGCGGCCTCCGGCGCCTTGGCGCCGCGGCGCACGGTCCAGGCCCGCGCCTCCTTCGGACCGGCGGTGAAGAAGGTGATCTGGTCGAGCAGCCGGTAACCGGCCTTGATGACGCGGGCGAGCCCGGTTTCCTCCAGCCCCATCTCGCCGAGGAACTCGGCCTTTTCCGCCGGATCGTCGAGCTGGGCCACCTCCGCCTCGATCGCCGCCGAGATGACCACCGCCTGCGCGCCTTCGGCGGCCGCCTTCTCGAAGACCTTGGCGGAGTGGACGTTGCCCTCGGCCGCGGCCTCCTCCTCGACATTGCAGATATAGAGGATCGGCTTAGCGGTGAGCAGCGTCAGGCGTTTGAAGAGCGTCGCCTCCTCCGGCGCGATGTCGGCGAGCCGCGCCGGCTTGCCGTCGCGCAGCAGGTCGAGCGCCTTCTGCATCACCGCCACTTCGGCCTTGGCGTCCTTCTCGCCGGACTTGGCTTTCTTCTCGAGCGGGACGATGCGGCGCTCCAGGCTCTCCAGATCGGCCAGCATCAGCTCGGTCTCGACCGTCTCCGCGTCGCGCAGCGGGTCGACCGACCCCTCGACATGGGTGATGTCGCCCGAGTCGAAACAGCGCAGCACGTGGCAGACCGCGTCAACCTCCCGGATGTTGGCGAGGAACTGGTTGCCCAGCCCCTCGCCCTTGGAGGCGCCCTTCACCAGGCCCGCGATGTCGACGAATTCGAGCTGGGTCGGGATCACCTTCGCCGACTTCGCCAGTTCGGCGAGCTTCTCCAGGCGCTCGTCCGGGACGGCGACCCGGCCCGTATTGGGCTCGATCGTGCAGAAGGGGAAATTCGCCGCCTGCGCCGCCTGGGTCTCCGTCAGCGCGTTGAAGAGCGTCGACTTGCCCACATTGGGCAGCCCCACGATGCCGAGATTGAAGCCCATGGCCGGTCCTAATCCTTGCTGAACAGGTTCTTCAGTTTGCGGGCGAGGCCGTCCGACGGCGTCGCCTCCTCCGCCTTGCGCGCCTCCAGCAGACGCTCGGCCGCGCTCTTGCCCGCCCCCGCTTTCGGCGCGGGCGCGTCGGCCTTGCCCGCGGACGGCTGCGCCGCGCCGACGTCCTGCGCCGCCTTCGACATGAAGTCGGGCGCGTTGCCGGCGACGAGGAGCGGCATGTGGTGCGCGACCGCCTCCAGCACCCGCTCGACCACCGGCTCTTCCGCCTTGGCGAAGTCGCCCAGCACGTGGCCGATCACCTTCTCCTTGGCGCCGGGATGGCCGATGCCGAGGCGCAGGCGCCAATAGGCCTTGCCGATATGGGCGTCGATCGATTTCAACCCGTTATGTCCGCCGTGCCCGCCGTCCTGCTTGACGCGCAGCTTGCCGAGCGCGAGATCGAGCTCGTCATAGATCACCAGCACGTCGGCCGGATCGAGCTTGAAGAAGCGGACCGCTTCGCCGACGGCGCGGCCGGACTCGTTCATGAAAGTGGCCGGCTTCAGAAGCAGGATCTTCTCGCCGCCGATCGAACCGTCGGCCGTCTGGCCCTGGAAGCGCGCGCGCCAGGGTCCGACGTCATAACGGCGGACCAACCGGTCCGCCGCCATGAAGCCGATATTGTGCCGATTGCCCTCGTATTTCGGGCCCGGGTTGCCGAGTCCGACGATGAGGCGCATGGCCGCTGCTCCCTGCCAAGCCGGCGGGTCGGCGGCGGAGGATCACTCCTCCGCCTTCTCCTCGCCCGCCTCTTCGGCGGCCTCCTCTTCGGCGGCCTCCTCGGGCTCGGCGCCGTACTCCTCGCCGGCCTCCTGATCCTCGGCCTCAATCTCCTCGACCGCCTCGGCGGTGCGCGCGGCCGCGATGTTGCAGACGACCGGATCGCGGTCGGTGATCGCCGAGATCACGCCCTCCGGCAGCTTCAGATCGGAGATGTGGATCGTATCGCCGATCTCGCGGCCGGTCAGATCGCACTCCACCGTTTCGGGGATGTCGTCGGCGGCGCAGTAGAGTTCGACCTCGTAGCGCACGACGTTCATCACCCCGCCCTGCGACAAGCCCGGGCTGTCGTCCTCGTTGACGAAGGTGACCGGCACGGCGACGCTGATCATGGTCGACTTGCTGACGCGCAGGAAATCCACATGCAGCGGCAGATCCGTCACCGGATGCATCTGCATGTCGCGGGGCAGCGCCCGCTCCTTGCCGCCGCCGTCGACCTCAAGGTCGTAGACGGTGTTGTAGAAATGGCCAGCCATCAGCTCGCGCAACAGATGGCGGGGCTCGATGGAGATCATCAGGGGATCTTTGCCGGCGCCGTAGACCACGCAGGGAACCATCCCCGCCCGACGCACCGCACGAGCCGCCCCCTTGCCAGCCCGCTCCCGCTTGATCGCGGGCAGAACCGCTTGCTCAGACATTGCCAATCGCTCCTATCGCTTCGTTGGCGTCATGATCCCGGCCCGACCTCCAGGGGTGTCGGCGCCGGACTTGATCCGGGAGCGAGAGGCCGTGAAAAAGCCGCGGCGGCCGCGTCGCAGTCGATGCGGCCGGCGGGGTCGCCCTCGCGCCTTCCCGGAAAGCGGCGGTCTTTTACACTTAATCGAACAGGCTGGAAACCGATTTCTCTTCAGAAATCCGGCGGATCGCCTCGGCAAGAAGCGGGGCGATCGTCACCTGACGCACGGTCTGGGAGACGCGCACCGCCTCCGTCGCCATGATCGAATCGGTGATGACCAGGGATTCCAGCGGCGAGGCGGACACCCGCGCCACCGCGCCGCCGGACAGCACCCCGTGCGTGACGTAGGCCGAGACCGACTTGGCGCCCGCGTCGATCAGCGCCTGGGCCGCGTTGCACAGCGTGCCGGCGCTGTCGACGATGTCGTCGATCAAGACGCAGCGCCGGCCTTCCGGCTCGCCGATGATGTTCATCACCTCGGAATGGCCGGCCTTCTCGCGCCGTTTGTCGATGATGGCGAGGTCGCACTCCATGCGCTTGGCGAGCGAGCGCGCGCGCACCACGCCGCCCACGTCGGGGGAGACGACCAGCATCTCCTCATCGCCGTTCATCTGCTCCTGCAAGTCGCTGTGCAGCACCGGCAGGGCGAAGAGGTTGTCCGTCGGGACTTCGAAGAAGCCTTGGATCTGGCCGGCGTGCAGATCGATCGTCAGCACCCGGTTGGCGCCCGCCTTCTCGATCAGGTTCGCGACCAGCTTGGCGGAGATCGGCGTGCGCGGGCCGGTCTTGCGATCCTGGCGCGCGTAGCCGTAATAGGGGATGACCGCGGTGATGCGCCGGGCCGAGCCGCGGCGCAGCGCGTCGATCATCACCAGCAGCTCCATCAGATTGTCGTTTGCGGGGAAGTTCGTCGACTGCATGACGAACACGTCCTCGCCGCGCACGTTCTCCAGGATCTCGACGAAGATCTCCATGTCGGAGAACCGTCGGATCGACGCCTTGGTCAGCGGCACGTTGAGATAGGCGGAGATGGCCTCGGCCAGCGGCCGATTGGAGTTCCCAGCGAGGATCTTCATGCGGTGCGGTTCCCCAAAGCGGCGATCGCGGCTCGATCGGAGCGCTGCGCAACGTCGACCGCTGCGGCCGACCCTCCCACTCTGTCCGCGCAGCCTGCGTCCGCGACGCGGTCGATCCTATATCAAGGCGGTCCCAGAGTGTAAACGCCCCGGGACCGCGTACGCCCGTTTGCGCAGCCTATTGCGACCCGAGACTGCGCGCCACCGCATCCGCGACCGGATAGGCGATGTCGTAGGCGAGCGGGCCGAAGCCGTCGCGCACCGGGTCGCCGGGCGCCGCGTTGTTCTGGATGAGCGAGCCGACCACGGCCCCGTCGGCGTCCAGGAGCCACCATTCGATCGTCACCGGCGTCGACGCGCCGTCGCCCGGGTCCCGGGTCGGGGCCGCGTCGAGGCGGCCCTGGATCAGAAGCGTCGCCTCGGCCGCGTCGTCGGTCAACGGCGCGCCCAGATCGTCGAGCAACGCCGTCAGCGCCCGCTGCAGCTCCCGCGCCGGGCGCGCGGCCGGCCCCTCGACCTCCATCACATGCACGGCCTCGGGCCGCGCCGGCCCCTGATCGGCCGCGGCGGCCGCGCGCAGGGACGCCGGGGTGAGCGCGCGCGACACCGCCGCCGACGCCTCGGCCGCGAGCGCCGCGATCACCGCGTCGTCGCCGGCGTCGAACGCCGCGCGCTGGGCGTCGGCTTGGACCCGGCCGGTCTCGACCGTCTCGCCCGTCGGGTCGCTCAGCCGCCAGACGTAGGCGGCGGCGCCGGCGCGCCAGTCGACGGCGCCTTCCAACAGATAACCGCCGGTAAGGGCCGGGCCGCTCGACGCCGGCACCCCCGCCCAGCGCAGCCGCTCCGCCGTGCGGTCGGCCAGCGGACCGGTCAGCGCGGGCGGGCCCGCCTGCGCCGGCGCGACGGTGACGCCGACGCTGTCCGGCAGGGCGAGGAGGGGATTGGCCGCGCGGTCCGGGGCCGCCTGTTTGAAGGGGGTGGGAACGGGTCCGCAGGCCGCCGCGAGAAGCAACAGCGCCAGGGCGGCCATCCGGCTAGAGCAGGACACAGCCCACCATCATCAACAGCAGGAAGAGGCCCGTCATCTGGATCAGCCACGGCATCGGTCCGCCCTTCGCCTAGCGCACGACGAGGTCGAGCGGACGTTGGGACAGCACGTCCGCCCCGCGCTCGCCGACCAACGAACTGCGGCCGAGCGTCATCGCCAGCCCCGCGTCCGAATTGGCGATGATGATATGGATGAAGAAGACCATGCCCGGCTTCAGCTCCACCGGATTGCCGGCGTAGAACATCGGCCAGTCCATCCAGTTCGGCGCGAAACAGGTCCCCATGGCGTAGCCGCAGGCGTTCATCCGGTGCGCCTGAAGCCCATGCGCGTCGAGGACGCGGGCGTGCGCCTCGAACACCTCGCCCATCGCGGCGCCGGGCTTCAGCGCCTCTTCGCAGGCGAGCAGGGCCTCCTGCGCCGCGGCGTGCATCGCCTTGTGCGCGTCGGACGGCGCGCCCACCAGGAAGGTGTTCATCATGGCCGCATGGTAATGACGGTAGACGCCGGCCCATTCCAGCGTCAGCTGGTCCTGCGGGTCGAGCCTCCGCCGGCCGGCCTTGTAGCGACACAGCAGCGCGTCGCGGCCCGAGCCGATGATGAACTCGTTGCCGGCATAGTCGCCGCCGCCTTCGAACACGGCGCCCTGCATGGCGGCGAGGATCGCGCCCTCGTCGGCGCCGGGGCCGGTCAACGCGACCGCGCGGTCATAGGCGTCGTCGGCCAGTTCCGCCGCGCGGCGGACATAGGCGAGTTCGGCCTCGCTCTTCACCAGCCGCAGGCGCGAGACGAGCGTCGAGGCGTCCTCCAGATCGCAGAAGCCGTCCAGCGCATGCTCCAGCCGCCGGCCGTTGGCGGCGGTCAGGCCGTAGCTCTCCCACTCGACGCCCAGCTTCTTGCCGGACAGGCGCCGCTGGTGCAGCAGGTCGCGCAGCTCGCGCGCCGGATTGACGCCCTCCCGGTCGACCCAAACATGGATTTCCTCGACGACGCTGGTGTGCTGCGCCTGGCGCAGGTCCGGCGCGCGGGTCATCAGGAACATGTCCCCGTCGGCCCCGAGATAGAGGCACTGGAAATAGACGAAGCCGAAGGTGTCGTAGCCGGTCAGCCAATACATCGACTCCTGCCGGAAGATCAGCAGCCCGTCGAGCCCGTCCCGCGCCATCGCCCGGCACGCCGCCGCCCGGCGTCCGGCCAGTTCGTCCTCGGTGAAATGGATCGCCATCGGGTGCGCCTCGCCCTCGCCTGAAACTCCGCGGTGACGGTAGGTCGCCCGGGGCCTGCGGGCAAGTCAAAGCCCCCCTCTCCGGACGCTATTCGGCCAGCAGGATCGCGGAGAGCTGGCGGCCGTAGTCGGGCTCGCCGCGCTGGGTGGCGCGGCGGTAGCTGTAGAAGCGGGCGGCGTCCGGTAGGGTGTCGTGCGCGCAGGTTCGGTCCACGACGGCGAGGCCCAGCCCCTCCAGATGCGCGGCGACGAAGCCCGGCAGGTCGAACAGATGCTTCTGCGCGGCCGGCGCGGGCGCAAAGAAGCGCAGGCTCTCCGGATGCTCTTCCGCGAAGCGGGCGTGGAACTCCGGCCCCACCTCGTAGGAGGGCTGATGGATCGTCGGGCCGAGGGCGGCGCGGATGCGCGACCGCCGGGCGCCCAAGCGCTCCATCGCCTCCACCGTCGCGGCCCCGACGCCGAGACAGGCGCCCTTCCAGCCGCTGTGCGCGGCGCCGATCACCCCGGCGGCCGCGTCCGCGAACAGGATCGGCGCGCAGTCGGCCGTCAGGATCCCCAGCGCGATCCCCGGCCGGTCGGTAACCAGCGCGTCGGCCTTCGGATTGTCCGCGCGCGGCCAGGGCGCGTCCACCGCGGCGACGGCGCGGCCGTGCACCTGATGGACGGTGACGAGCGGCGGCGGCGCCTCGGCCAGCGCGGCCATCGCGCGCCGCCGATTCTCCGCCACCGCATCCGCCGCGTCGTCGGAGCCGAAGCCGACATTCAGCCCGGCGTGAATCCCGCGCGAGACCCCGCCGCGGCGCGTGAAGAAGGCGGCGCGCACCGACCCGCCAACGAGCGCCGGCGGCTCCAGGAGCTCGACCGACTCGGCGGATCGGCCAGCGTTCGGAACGGGAGTTGGCTCCATCAGCCCTCCAAGCCGGGCAGCGGCGGCGTCTGCGGGGCCGCGACGCCCAGCACCTTGAAGAGAGAGCCCATCGCGCCCTCTCCGATCAGCCGGTCCCGCGCGGCGGCGACCGCCGCCGGGTCGCCGGCCCTGGCGAGCGCGGCGGCCCGCATCTCGATCCCCAGCGCGCGCAGGAAATCGCCCTGCGCCGCGAGCGGCGCCGCGCGGCAGCCGGCCTCCGAGAACGCGCGGGCCAGCGCCTCGAAATCCACATGCGCGGTCAGATCGGCCTCTCCGGGACGATCCAGGACGTCAGAATAGCGGTGCGCGGCCACCGCCTGCAACGTGTCCCCGGGGGCGCTGAGCCCATGGCCGTAATCGACGATCAGCGCCGCCCCGCCGTCCGCCGCCAGCCGCCGGGCGAGCGCGCCGGCGACGCCCCAGGCGACGGGCGCGATCTCCACCACGTCGTCGGGCGCCGCGGCGCGGGCCGCGGCCTCGGGGATCAGCGCCGCCGCCGGCCCCGGGCCGGGGGCGAGGGTCCAGGCGAGCGCGTCGGTCTCGGGATCGAGCCCCACCAGCACCTCCCGCCAACCGGCCTCGGTCCGGCGCAGCTGGCGGATCGGCAGCGCGTCAAAGAACTCGTTGGCGACGATTAAGAGGGGCGCGCCGTCCTCCGGAATCGCGGCGACGCCGTCCGCCCAGCCGATCGGGACGGTCTCGTCGGCCAGCGTCTTTTCCTGCGCCGCACGCAGCGCCGGGCTCGTCTCCACCAGGGTGACGCGGAGCGCCTCGCGGAAACCCGGCGCCATGGCCCCCGCGCGCAGCAGGTCCGCCATCAGCGTGCCGCGCCCCGGCCCCAGTTCGACCAGCCGCACCGCATCGGGCGCGCCCATCTGGCGCCAGACCTCGGCGCACCAGAGGCCGATCAGCTCGCCGAACATCTGGCTGATCTCCGGCGCGGTGGTGAAGTCGCCGGCCGCGCCCAGCGGATCGCGGGTGGTGTAGTAGCCGTGCGTGGGGTCGCCGAGGGCGGCCGCCATGAAGTCGGCCACGGTCATCGGCCCGTCGAGCGCGATCCGCCGCTTCAGGCGTTCGGCGAGCGGCGTCTCAGCCATCGGCGCGGCGCGCGCCGCCCGCCGCCGGCGCCGACAGCGCCGGCCGGGAGAAGGCCCGCCAGACCAGGTAAAGCCCGCCCAGCAGCATCGGCAGCGACAGGAGCTGGCCGTAGGTCACCCAGTCCGGCAGCCCGGCGAGCGGCACTTCCGGCGCGCGGAAAAATTCCGCGATCGTGCGCCCGACGGCGTAGCCGACAAGGAACAGCCCCGAGATCAAACCCGGGCGTCTGAGCCCGCCCCAGAACCGCAAGGCCGCCAGCACCAACGCGAACAGGACAAGCCCTTCAAGCGCCGCCTCGTAGAGCTGGCTGGGATGGCGCGGCAGGTCGCCGGCGCGCGGGAACACCACGGCCCAGGCGACATCGGTCGGCCGGCCCCAATGCTCGCCGTTGATGAAGTTGGCGACGCGGCCGAGGAAGATTCCGATCGGCGCGCCCGCGCAGACGATGTCGGTGAGCGAGAAGAGCGGCAGCCGATTGACCTTGACGAAGATCAGCATCGCGGCCAGCACGCCCAGCAGGCCGCCGTGGAACGACATGCCGCCCTTCCAGACCTTCACGATCTCGGCCGGGTTGGCGAGATAGTAGCCGGGATCGTAGAACAGCACCTGCCCCAGCCGCCCGCCGACGATGACCGCCACGATGGCCCAGGTCAGGAAGCGGTCGATATGGTCGGGCGCGATCCCGAGCGGGCTTTGCGCCGCCAGCCGCATGCCCCAGCGCCACGCCGCCAACAGCCCGACGATGTAGGCGAGCGCGTACCAGCGGATCGCGATCGGGCCGAGTTGGATCGCGACGGGATCGATGTCGTGGATGTAGAACGCCTCCATCGGCGCCGGTCCTTCCGGGCTGGATCGCCTCAGCGATAGGGGTCGTCCGTCGCCAGATACTCGCGCACATAGGCGGCCGCGCCGTCCTCCAGCGCGGTCGACGGCGCATCGTAGCCGGCGGCGCGCAGCCGCTCCATCTTCGCCTCGGTGAAATACTGGTAGTGGCGGCGGATCGCCTCCGGCGTGTCGACATAATCGATCTCCGGCGCGACGCCCAGGGCGGCGAACACGGCCTCCGCCAGGTCCTTGAAGCTGCGCGCCCGGCCGCTGCCGCAATTGAAGACGCCGCTAACGGTTCCGACGTCGTAGAGCCAGAGCATCACCGACACGCAGTCGCCGACCCAGACGAAGTCGCGCATCTGTCCGCCGTCCGGATAGTCGGGATGATGCGACTTGAAGAGCGTGACCCGGCCGCGCTCGCGCACCTGTTCGAACAGCTGATGGGCGACGGAGCGTTGGCCGCCCTTATGATACTCGTTGGGTCCGTAGACATTGAAGAACTTCAGGCCCGCCCATTGCGGCGGCGCGGCCCCCTGCTCCGCCAGCCGCACCGCGTTGCGGTCGAACAACTGCTTCGACCAGCCATAGGGGTTCAACGGGCGCAGCGCAGCCAGCGCGTCCGGCGCATTGTCGTCGTCGAAGCCCTGCGCGCCGTCGCCGTAGGTCGCCGCCGAGGAGGCGTAGATCAGGCGCACGTCGTTCTCCGCGCACCAGTACCAGAGCCGCATCGACAGCGTGAAGTTGCTGTCCAGGATGTGGTCGACGTCGCTCTCCACGGTGGAGCTGACCGCGCCCATGTGGAAGATGCAGGAGACGGCCGAGCCGTTCTCCGCCAGCCAGTCCATCAGCCCGTCGGGCGGGATGACCGCGGCGACCGGGTGCTTCGCCAGATTGCGCCATTTCTCGCCGGCGCCGAAATGATCGCACACGGCGATCGGCCCGAGACCGCGCGCGCCCAGCGCGGCGACGAGGTTCGAACCGATGAATCCGGCCCCGCCGGTGACGAGCAGCATGAGGGTCGCTCCCTGAGACATCCAATCCGCCCATCCATACGCCGCGTCCCTGGCGCCCGCAAGGCGGCGCCCAGTCGCGGCGCCGGATCGCGGCGCCGGATCGCGGCGCGATTGCCGAGGCGGGGCGCCCCTCTATATGGTGGGGTAATCGGCAGTCCCGACGCGACGAGCGGAGCCCCTACGCATGCAGACCAAGAGCAAACTGTTCGACGACATGGCCCGCGTGGCGAGCGGCGCGGCCGGCGCCCTGTCCGGCGTCCGGCACGAGGTGGAGGGGATCGTCAAGCAGCGCCTCGAACGCGTGCTGGCCGATATGGATCTGGTCACCCGCGACGAGTTCGAGGCCGTGCGCGAGGTCGCCGCAAAAGCCCGCCTGGAGCAGGAGGCGCTGGAGAAGCGCGTCGCAACGCTGGAGGCCGAGCTTTCGCAAGCCGCGACGCCGAAGGCCGCCGCGCCGCGCAAGGCCGAGGCCAAGAGCCGCGCGAAGAAGGCGGCGGCCAAGAAAACGGCGGCCAAGAAAACCACCGCCCAAAAGCCCGCCGACCCGCCGGCGAACGACCCCGCTGCGGACTGAGCGGCGATCCGGCGGGCCGACGCCCGCGTATTCCTCCTCATGACCCAACGCCTCATTGCGGCGGTCCGCACCTGCGCCGCCGGACTCGTTCTTCTGCCGTTGCTGATCGGCGCCGCCCTTGCCGAGGCGCCGACTGCCGCGCCCGCCGGCGGTTGGCGGACGGAGATCCTGCGCGACCATCCGCTGACCGGCCGCCTCTACGACCTCACCGCCGAACGCTTCGCCGATCATGTGACGGTCCTGGACGATTTGGCCGGCGCGCGCTTCGTGTTGTTGGGGGAGAAGCACGACAATCCCGACCATCACGCGCTGCAGGCGGAGATCGTGCGCCGGCTCGGGCGCGAAGACGGCTTCGCGGCCGTGGTCTTCGAGATGCTCTCGCCCGAGCAAGCCGACGCCCTGCCGGCGCGCGGGGCCGCCGGCGTCGACCTGGACGCCTTGGCTCAGGCGATCGAGTGGGAGACCCGCGGCTGGCCGGACTGGCCCGCCTATCGGGCGATCTTCGCCGAGGCGCTGGCGGCGCGGATGGCTCTGCGCCCCGGCAACCCGCGGCGCGAGGCGGTGCTTGCGACGGTGCGAGAGGGGCTCGCCGCCGCCATGGACGAGGCGGAGCGCGCGCGATTCGCCCTCGACCGGCCGCTCGATCCGGCGGACGCCGCGCGGCTGCTCGATCAGATCGAGGCCGCGCATTGCGGCTATGCGCCGCGCGACCGGTTGGCCCCGATGGTCGACGCGCAGCGGCTGAAGGACGCCGCGCTGGCCGACGCGCTGATCGCGGCGTCGGCCGAAGACGGCCCGGCCGTGCTGATCGCCGGCGGCGGCCATGTCCGGCGCGATTGGGCGGCGCCGCTCTATCTCGCCCGGCGCGGCGCGGCGGAGAGCCGCATCCTGCTGTTCGTCGAGGTCGCGCCGGAGAGCGAGGACCCCGCCGCCTACGCCCCGCGCGACTCGACCGGATCGCCGGCCGCGGATTATCTCTGGTTCACGCCGCGCGTCGACCTCGACGATCCCTGCGCCCGATTCGCGCAGCAGCTCGAGCGCATGAAGACCTCGGGCGACCCGCCCGCCCCAGAGTGACGAGTCCCAGAGTGACGAGTTCCAGAGTGACGAGTTCCAGAGTAACGAGGTTGTTACCCGATGAAGACCCTGCCCTACAGCGCCAGGACCGCCAGCGGCGACGTCTATGACGTCGAGTTCCCGCTGCACGCCGACACCGTCTCGCCGGTGCGCGTCGGTCAGCTCGTCAGCACGATCCTGGAGGCGGTGGAGCGCGACATGGCGCTCGCCGGCGAGACCAGCAACGGCGACGTGCTGCAGGCGGTCGCGATGGCGGCCGCGATCCGCGCGCGCATGATCCACGCCCCGCCCGCGGTCACGGGCGCCATCGCCCGCGATCTGATGGAGCAGGCGCTCGAAGCGGCCGAGCGCGCCGCCCACAGGCCCGCGGCGTCCGGCCGCGCCTGAGGCGGCAGGCCGGCGGTCCGTCGCGTCCACCCCGCGCCATCGCGCCACAAAACTTTCCCGAAAAAGGGCGTTGCCGCAGATTCCAGGCTGTGGCAGGCTAAATCTCGTGTTGCGGGGAGGAGTTTTCCACAAGATATCGCTATAGGCCCAAGATAACGGCTTGCGTCTGGCGATTTCGAAGCGCACACCTCCTACCGCGTCCACGAGCAGGCCGCCCGCCGGCCAAGGAGGAACTCGATGACCGCCCTGCTGGTCGAAACCGCCGCCTCCGCAGCCAATCCCCTCGATGTCCTGGAAGCCATGTTCACGTCCAACGAATGGCCGTTCGAGCGGTCGGACGAGGACGAGATGGTCGTCGAGACGACCGGGGGATGGTGCGACTACCGGATGTTCTTCGCCTGGCGCGAGGATCTGCACGCCCTCTACTTCACCTGCGCCTTCGACCTGAAAATCCCGAAGGAGAAACGCAAGGGCGTCACGGAACTGCTGGCGCTGGTCAACGAGAAAATGTGGCTCGGCCATTTCGACCTCTGCTCGGAGGACGGCTCGCCGACCTTCCGCCACACGCTGCCGACCCGCGGGGTGAAGTGCTTCAGCGTCGAGCAGCTCGAGGACCTGATGGACATCGCGCTGGCGGAGTGCGAGCGCTTCTATCCGGCCTTCCAGTTCCTGCTGTGGGGCGGCTACAGCCCGGAGCAGGCGGTGGGCGCCGCGCTGATCGACTGCCGCGGCGAGGCCTGAGCGCGCCGCTTTATCCCGCCGCTTTATCCCGCCGCTTTATCCCGCCGTCTGGCCCGGCTAGGCTCGCCCGCATCGAATCGCGAGGCGAGGAGCGAACTCATGGCGAAGACGCTGACGCGCCCGTTGCTGCTGATCGGCTGCGGCAAGATGGGCGGCGCGATGCTGGACGGCTGGCTCGGAAGCGGCGTCGCGGCCGGCGGGGTGCACATCGTCGATCCCGCGGGCGCCGCCCCGTTCCGCGGGCGGGACGGCGTGAGCGTCCATGAAAGCGTCGAAACCCTGCCGGACGACCTCGCGCCCGAAGTCGTGGTGCTGGCGGTCAAACCGCAGCAAATGGACGGGGTGTTGGGCGCGCTCGCGCGCTTTGCAGGGCCGGACTGCCTCTTCGTCTCGATCGCCGCGGGCAAGACGATCGGCTATTTCGAAACGCATCTGGGCGAGACGGCGGCGGTCGTGCGCGCCATGCCGAACACGCCGGCCGCCATCGGCCGGGGGATCACCGTCTGCGCCCCGAACGCGCGCTGCAGCGCCGCGCAGACGGCGCTCGCCGAGCAGCTCCTGCGCGCCGTCGGCGAGGCGGAGACGGTCCGGGACGAAGGATTGATCGACGCCGTCACCGCGCTGTCCGGCGGCGGGCCGGCCTACACCTTCCTCCTGATCGAATGCATGGCCCAGGCCGGCGTCGCCGCGGGTCTGCCGGAAGAACTGTCGGCCAAGCTCGCGCTGCACACGGTCGCCGGCGCGGGCCAACTGGCGCTGGAGAGCGACGAGGAGCCGGCGCAGCTGCGCCGCAACGTCACCTCGCCCGGCGGGACGACGCAGGAGGCGCTCGCGGTCCTGATGCGCGAGCCCGGCGGCCTCGCCCCGCTGATGGAGGAGGCGGTCGCCGCGGCGACGCGCCGCTCGCGCGAATTGGGCGGCTGACCGGCTTGCCGGGCGCGGGCCGACGGCCCATCTCTCTTCACGACGGGCCGGGGTGGGCCCGGCGACACAGCGACGGATCGAGGCCATGGCGGCGGCGAAGCGAGCGACATCCCCCGAGGCGCAGGAAAAGGCGGCGGCCGAGGCCGCCCTGCGCCTCGCCGGCCGGGAGGGCTGGCGGCGCGTGCGCTTGGAGGCCGTCGCCGAAGAGGCCGGCCTGACGCTGGGCGCGCTGCGCACCCTCGCGCGCGACAAGACGGACCTGCTGGTCCTGTTCCTGAAGCATGTGGACGCCGAGGTGCTGGCCGAAGACGCCGGCTTCCAACCGGAAGACAGCGTTCGCGATCGGCTGTTCGACCTGCTGATGCGCCGGCTGGACGGGCTGGAGCCGTTCAAACCCGGGGTCCAGTCCAGCGTCGAAGAGACGTTGCGCGATCCGCTGGCGCTCCTCGTCCTGGGACCGGCCGACCTGCGGGCGCTGTCCTGGTATCTGGAGGCGGCGGGCGTCTCCGCCGACGGGCCCTTGGGTGCGCTGCGGGTGAAGGGCCTGGCGGCGATCTGGCTCAGTACGCTGCGGACCTGGTTCGCCGACGAGAGCCCCGATCTGTCGAAGACCATGAAGACGCTGGACCAGGGACTGGCCCGCGCCGAGGCGGCGGCCGGCTGGATCGAGGGCCGCGGCCCCCGCGACCGGCGCGCGGCGGCTGACGCCGAAGACGGCGCGTCGCCCGAGGGCGAGGCCGAGGACGGGCGAACCGCGGGTGAAGATCCGGGCGAACGGTAGCGGCTCGTCTCAACCGCCGATATCTTTTTGCAGTGCAGCAATTACCCCTTGACCATGAAGGGGCGGCCCCCATATAAGGCACCATCATGCTGCAGCGCAGCATGGGCGGGCTCCGGGGGTTTGGAGGCGGGACCCGCCGCCCGAGTGCGGCGCGCAGGACGCGCGAGGAGTGTCGTTCGACGGAGCCCGGCGACGACGGAGCCGCCCGGCCCGTTTCGCCAAGCGAGCCAGAGGGAGCGAGACCATGGCCCAGCAGAAATCGCAGACCAATTTTTTCGATCCGAAGAACAACCCGTTCCTCGACCCGAAGAACAATCCGTTCCTGGATCCGAGCAAGAACCCCTTCCTCACGGCCGAGGTGGGCAAGCTGTTCGGCGGCTATCAGGGCCCTGAGATGAAGGACCTGATGGACAGCCAGCGCAAGAACTTCGAGGCGCTCGCCGCCGCGAACAAGACGGCGGTCGAGGGCTTCCAGGCCGTCTTCACGCGTCAGGGCGAAATCCTGAAGCAGGTGATGGACGAGGCCAACGCGATGCTTCAGTCGATGAACGCCTCCGGCGGCAAGCCCGACGCCGCCGCGGCGCAAAACATCGATCACGTCAAGGACGCGCTCGAGCAGTCGGTCTCCAACATGCGCGAGTTGTCGGAGATGGTCTCGAAGTCCCAGCAGGAGGCTTTCGACATCCTGAACGGCCGCATGACCGAGATCCTGGAAGAGCTGAAGGACGCCGTCGACCAGCCGGCGCCGAAGAAGTAAGCCGACGCCTCGGCCTACAGACGGTTCGGATCAACCGCCCCGGCCCCCGCCGGGGCGGTTTTCCGTTGCGCCGGTTCATGGTAAGGCCTCCGCCGCATCCGGTTGCACGCTGCAGAGGACCTCGCCCATGCCGACCGCGCCCGACATCCGCTTCGACGATTTCCTGAAGGTGGATGTCCGCGTCGGGACGGTGCTCCGTGCGGAGCCCTACCCCGAGGCCCGCAAGCCGGCGATCAAGCTGTGGATCGACTTCGGACCGGAGATCGGGGAACGCAAGACCTCGGCCCAGATCACCAAGCACTACGACCCCGAGGGGCTCGTCGGCCGGCAGGTCTGTGCGGTGGTGAATTTCCCGGCCAAGCAGATCGGAAAGTTCATGTCCGAATGCCTGGTGCTGGGCTTCGACGATGGCGAAGGCGACGGCGGAATCGTGCTGATCCGACCGGACCGCACGGTTCCGAACGGCGGCCGGCTGCACTGACGGACGCGCGCGTCAGGCGTCCTCTCCGCCGCCGGTCACGCCGCCCGGACCGGTCTCGCGATCGGGCAGCGCGTCGATCCGGCGCAGCCAAGCCACCCGACTTTCGACGCCGTAGTTGAAGCGCGGCGCCACGGCGTCCGGGTCGTCCAGGCTTCCGATCGTGACGTCGATCCAATCGCCGTCCAGGTGACGGAAACTGAGCGGCGTTCCGCACGCCGCGCAAAAGCCGCGCGCGGCGTGCGCCGAGCTTCGGCGTTCGCTCGGCGCGCCCCGGGTCCAGTCCATGTCCGCCCGCCGGACCGGCGCCAAGGCCGCGAACGGGCCCCCCGTGGCGCGTTGGCACATGCGGCAATGGCAGAGATGCACCCGCTCGGGCGCCGCATAGAGCGCGTAGCGCACAGCGCCGCATTGACAGCCGCCGGTTAACAGCGGGGTGCGGGTGCGGGCGGGCATCCCCCAAAACCCTCCTTCAGCCCAACCGACTTACATCGGAAGGCGGATGCGCGCGCGCAGTCCGCCATGCGGGCTGTCCTCGAGGACCAGGTCGCCGCCGTGGACGCGCGCGACGTCGAGCGAGATCGACAGGCCCAACCCCGTCCCCCCCGTCTCCGGGTTGCGCGAACGGTCCAGGCGATAGAAGGGCCGGAAGGCTTCCGCACGCTGCTCCGGCGGGATTCCCGGGCCGTCGTCGTCGACGGTGACCTCGATCGCGTCTCCCCGCTTGCCGGCCCGAATCCAGACCGTCTCGCCGTAGCGGGACGCGTTGGCGACCAGATTGTCGACGCCGCGCCGGAAGGCGTTGGGCTTCAGCCAGGCGTGGACCACGCCCTCCACATGGCAATCGACGGAGACGCCGCCCGCCTTCCACTTCTCCGCGACGTCCCGCACCAGCGCCGTGAGGTCGGTCTCGACCGAGCGCTCGCCGCCTTCGCCGCGCGCGAAGGTCAGGTAGCCCTCGATCATCTTCTCCATCTCGACGACGTTCTCCTTGAGCTCGCAAATCTCGGGATTGTCTCCGAGCATGGCGAGTTGCAGGCGCATACGCGTCAAGGGCGTGCGCAGGTCGTGGCTGACGCCGGAGAGCATGTCGGTGCGTTGGCGGATCTGGCGGCGGATGCGCTCGGCCATGATGTTGAAGGCGGTCGCGGCCTGCCGGACTTCCAGCGCGCCTTCGAGCTTGTGCTCCTCCTCCATCTCGCGGCCTTTGCCGAACCGGTCGGCCGCGAGCGCCAGCCGCCGCAGCGGGCGCACCTGATTGCGCATGAAGATCGACGCGACCGCGAACAGGATCAGCGAGGTGCCGACCATCCAGAGGATGAAGATGTAGGTGGTGGAGGAGAAGAGCCGGCTGCCGGGCACGATGACGGTCAAGACCGCGTCGGCGAGCTGCACGTCGATCACCACGCGCTCCTCGAACTGGGAGCTGTCGATCCGGTAGGGGCGCTTCACCCGCTCGTCCAGCGCCTTGGCCAGCAGCGCGTCGATGAAGCCGTAGTCAGCGGGCTCCTCCCGATTGGGCAGAATCTCGCCCGGCTTGAGCGAGAGCTTGAGCTCCATCGCGCGGCCGGCGTCCTCGAAGATGCGCTCGACCGCGTCCGGTTCGCGGCGAATCTGCTGCATCACGTTGGCGACGTCGCCGGCGAGCGAGGAGGTCAGACGCCAGGTGATGGTGTCCCAATGCCGGTCGTAGAAGACGTAGGCTGAGACGATCTGCAGCAGGATCAACGGGCTGACGATGATCAAGAGCGAGCGGCCGAGCAGCGTCTTCGGCAGGAACCGCTTGACGAACGCGCGCAGTTTCATGCGCTCGAGCCTCCCGCGCGCCGATCAGTCGGGCCGCAGCACATAGCCGCGCCCCCGCACCGTCTGGAGATATTGCGGCAGACGGGGATCGGGCTCGATCTTCCGCCGCAGCCGGTTGACCTGGACGTCGACGGTGCGGTCGCCGCCCTCGATATCGCACAGATGCGTCAGTTCCTCGCGGCTCATGATCCGGCCCGGCTCGCCGGCGAGCGCGCGCAACAGCGCCGTCTCCGTCGTGGTCAGCCGCACCGGCGCCTCCCCCGCCAACAGCAGTTCGCGGTTCAGATCGAACCGCACGCCGCCGAGGCGGACCATGCTCGGGCGCGCCGGCAGGTCCGGAGCGGGCGTCCGGCGCAGGATCGACTGGATGCGCAGCACCAGCTCGCGCGGCTCGAAGGGTTTGGGCAGGTAGTCGTCGGCGCCGGCCTCCAGCCCTTCGATACGGCTTTCGGCGTCGCCCATGGCGGTCAGCATCAGGATCGGCACGCCGCTCTCCCGACGGAGCGAGCGGGCGAGGTCGAGACCGCTCTCCCCCGGCATCATGACGTCGAGCACCAGGAGATCGAAGGCGAACGCGGCCATCCGCGCGCGCGCGTCGAGCGCGTCCCGGGCGGTGGTCACCCGGAATCCCTCCTGCGTCAGATAACCCTTCAGGAGGTCGCGCAACCGCGTGTCGTCGTCGACGACCAGCACGTGCACATCCACCTCCGGGGCCGCGTCGGCCATCATGCGCGTTCCGTCATCCAAGCAGCCCGTCGCAGCGCGCCCACATCCATGCGCCGCACTATAGACCGCCGTCGCCCTGCGTGCGAGCGCCGGGCGGGGGGCGAGCGCCGGGCGGGGGCTCAGCGGCGGGGGGCTCAGCGGCGGGGGCTCAGCGGCGGGGGGGGGCGGCGTCGAACTTCGCCCGATCGTCCGGATCGTTCATGATCCCCATCATCACCTTGCGAAAGCCCTCCACCGCCTCCGCGCCGGCCTCGCGATAGGCGCGGGCGATGCGGATGCGCTGGTTCTCGGTCAGCGCCTGTTCCAGTTCGCGCCCGCGCTCCGTCAATTCGAGAAGCCGTTGCCGGCGATCCGTCACGCCGGGCGTCTGGCGGATGTAGCCTTCCTGGACGAGTTGGCCGAGCACGCGGCTCAGGCTCTGCTTCGTGATCTTCAGGATGTCGAGCAGCGCCGAGACATGCAGGCCCGGATGGCGCCCGACGAAGTAGATCACCCGGTGGTGCGCGCGTCCCAGACCGCGCTCCGCCAACATCGCATCCGGCTCCGCGATGAAGTCGCGATAGGCGTAGAACAGCATCTCGACGCCCTGGCGCAACTCCTCCTCGCGCAGGAACAGCGGGTTCGCTCCGGCCTTGCCGGCGGGCTTGATCGTCGCCGCCCCGATGGACGGGGCCGCGAGCGTCGACGCGCCTTTGAAATTTTGGTCAGTCATGTTGACTTATATGCCTTAGGATGTTACGCAGCGCAAGGTTGGGACGCAACAGATCGTGGCAAATGCCGGCGTAAATTGATAACAAAATTACGCCGAATTTGCAAAAGGTCGAAAAATCAACAGCCTGCCCGCTTTCACCCAGGTCGCATGCGGGCGGAGAAACCGATAGCGGAGTGAAGCCATGTCGCTGATGCCCTTCGACGATCGTGACGGTTGGATCTGGCTGGACGGCGAAATGACGCCGTGGCGCGAGGCCGATCTGCACATCCTCTCCCACGGTCTGCATTACGCCTCGGCCGTCTTCGAGGGGGAGCGGGTCTATGGCGGCGAGATCTTCAAGCTGACGGAGCATAGCGAGCGGCTGGCCTACTCGGCGAGCCTGCTCGATTTCGAGCTGCCCTATTCGATCGCGGAGATCGATCAGGCCTGCCGCGACGTCGTGGCGATGAACGGGATCGAGGACGGCTATGTGCGCCCGGTGGCCTGGCGCGGCTCGGGCATGATGGGCGTTTCGGCCCAGAAGGCCGGCGTCAACGTGGCGATCGCCGCCTGGGAATGGCCGGCCTATTTTTCGCCGGAGGCGCGCATGCGCGGCCTCAAGATGCGCATCTCCGACTGGAAGCGTCCCTCGCCGGAAACGGCGCCGACGCGCTCAAAGGCGGCCGGGCTCTACATGATCTGCACGCTCTCCAAGCACAAGGCGGAGGCGGAGGGCTATCACGACGCGCTGATGCTCGACTGGCGCGGCTATGTGGCGGAGGCGACCGGCGCCAACATCTTCTTCCTGATGCAGGACGGCAAGCTGCACACGCCGACGCCGGACTGCTTCCTCGACGGCATCACCCGGCGCACCGTGATCGATCTGGCGAAGCGCCGCGGCTACGAGATCGTCGAGCGCCACATCCTGCCGGAGGAGATGGCGAACGCGACGGAAGCCTTCCTGACCGGCACCGCGGTCGAGGTCACCCCCATCGCCTCGATCGGGGACTACGGCTTCCAGCCGGGCGAGACCTGCCGAACGCTGATGGACGATTACGACGCGGAAGTCCGCCGTCCCTCGAAGCAGGCGGCGCTGATCTCCGGCTCGGCGGCCTGACGGCGGCCTGACGGCGGGCGCCCTCTCCCTCTCCCGCCGGGAGAGGGAGAGGTGCAGCGGGTCAATCGAGACGGCGGTCGCCGCCCCTTCATCCGCGGCGAAAAAAGTATTATGTCCCCAAAAAGATTTGTCCCCAAAAAGATTTTGTGTCCCCAATAAAAACGGGGACACAATACTTTTTAAGGATCTTGCGAGCGTGGGCGCTGACGGTCGTCAGCGCAAGGGTCTTCGGACGGCTTGGCGGCGCTACAGTTCCCGCTTCAGGAAGCCGCCGGCGCCGATGAAGCCCTCGCGGTCGTAGAAGGCGCGGGTGCGGGCCCATTCGGCGCCGTCGGGGATATTGACCTCCAAGAGCGACCAGCCGCGCTCCGCGCCGATGCGGACGGCCTCGGCCACCAGCCGCTCGCCGACGCCGGCGGAGCGGGCGTCGGGCACCACATAGAGCTCCATGATGATCCCGAAGCGGCCGTTGGCGTAAAGCGCCACCGCCTCGTTCAGGGTCATCACCCCGACGGGCCGCCGCGCGCCGTCGAAAGCGAGCAGCGCCTGGAAGCGGCCATCCTCCGCCAGCAGCTCGCGGCAGACGCGGTGAATGTCCTCGTCGGACAGGGGCTCGCGCCACTGCGCCACCTCGCGCAGCAGCCGGTCGACCATGATGGCGACCAGGTCGGCGTCATTCTCGCCGGCCTCGACGATGGTGAAGTCGGCGTGGGCGACGGCCTCCTTCACAGGCTTCCCCCCGCCTTCTCCGCCCAACGGGCGGCGGCGGCGTCGTCGCTGTCGCGCGCCTCGACCCAGCGGGCGGCGCCGTCGTCCGTCTCCTCCACCTTCCAGAAGGGGGCCTTGGTCTTCAGCCAATCGATCAGGAAATGGCAGGCTTCGAAGGCGGCTTCGCGATGCGGGCTGGCGGTCGCGACCAGCACGATGCGCTCGCCCGGCTCCATCCGGCCGTAACGATGGATGATCAGCGAAGCCTCCAGCGGCCAGCGGCGATGCGCCTCCGCCTCGATCTCTTCGAGCTGTTTCTCCGTCATGCCGGGATAATGCTCCAGCGTCATCGCCTCGACGCCGCTCTTCGCGCCCGCGACCTCGTTCATGTCGCGCACGAGCCCGACAAAGGAGCAGAGGCCGCCCACGCGACGATTGCCGACGGACAAGGCGTCGAGTTCCCGACCCACGTCGAAATCCTCGCGCTGCACCCGGATCGCCATCGCCTCGTCTCCTCTCCTCTCTTCTCCTCAGCCGCCGGTCACCGGCGGGAAGAAGGCCACCTCGTCGCCGGCCTTGATCGGGTGATCGAGGCCCGCATACTCCTGATTGACCGCCAGCTTGATCGAGTCCAGGTCCCGGAACGCCTGGGCGTAGCCGTCGCCGCGCCCCTTCAACCACTCGACCAGACCGCGCACGTCGGCGATCTCCGGCGGCGGCTCGACGGCCTCCTCCCCGACGCCGATCTTCTGACGCAGCCAGGCAAAGTACAGAAGCTTCATGACAGAACCTCGTTGAAGGACAGGAAGCCGGCGGTCTCGCCTTCCGCTATGTGGGTGCGGTCCTCGGCCAATTCCACGAATCCGTCGGCGCCGACCAGGGAGGAGAGCATCCCCGCCCCGCCGCGCCCATGCTTGTGCGCGATCGGAAGACGCCCCGAGGCCGCGGCCTCGCCCCCCGGATCGGCCGCCAGGCGCACCCGCACATATTCCCGCCGCCCGGTCTTCTTCCTGTAGGCGAAGCCGAGCGTCACCGGGTGCAAGCGCGGCGGCTCAACGGCCTCCCCCTGCAGGGTCTGCAACAGGGGGCGGGCGAGCGCGATGAAGGTGGTCACGGCCGCGACCGGGTTGCCGGGCAGCCCGACGAAGGGGGTGAAGCCGTCGCGCCCGTCGGGGATCGTCCCCATGCCGACGGGCCGCCCCGGCTTGATGGCGATGCGCCAGAAGGCGAGCCGCCCCAGCCCCTCGATCGCGGCGCGCACGTGATCCTCCTCGCCCATCGACATGCCGCCGGTGGAGATCACGGCGTCGGCCTGCGCCGCGGCGTCGGCGATCGCCGCGTCGATCGCCTCGCGCCGGTCGGGCAGGATGCCGAGATCGCGCACCTCCATGCCGAGCGCGCGCACCGCCGCGCCGACGGTGAAGCGATTCGAATCGTAAAGCCGTCCGGGCGGCAGGTCCCGTCCCGGCTCGGTGACCTCGTCGCCGGTCGAGAAGACGGCGACGGCGAGCGGCCGGCGCACCGGCGCCGTCGCGCGCCCGACCGCCGCCAGCATGCCGACATCCTGCGGCGCCAGCCGACGGCCCGCGGCCAAGGCGCGCGCGCCGGCGGCCACGTCCTCGCCCGCCTGGCGCGTGTTCGCGCCGCGCTTGAGGCCGGGCGCGAGCGCGACGCGACCCTCCTCGGCCCGGCAATCCTCCAGCATCATGACGGTGTCCGGCCCCGGGGCGCCGCCCTCCCCCTCGGGCAATGGCGCGCCGGTGAAGATCTGCACCGCCTCGCCGCGGCGCTGCGGACGGCCCAGCGGATGGCCCGCGGCGACGCGACCCCCGATCGGCAGCACGGTCTGCGTGGTCTCCGACAAATCGTCGGCGTAGACCGCATAGCCGTCGACCGCCGAATTGTCGTAAGGCGGGACGGGCGCCGCGGCCGTCACGTCCTCCGCCAGCACGCGCCCCAGGGCGTCGGCCAGGGGGACGCTCTCCGCCGCGGCGATCGGCTCCACCCGCTCCAGCAGCAGCCGTCGCGCCGCGTCGACCGCGATCAGCGGGCCGTCGAAGGCGAAGCAGTCGTCGGTGAGCTGCGCCATCGCCGCCTCACCCCGTCGCCCGCGCGGCCGCCCAGTCGCGCACGAAATCGGCGATCGCGTCGAGATCGTTCAGGTCCAGGCGCGGAACCGCAAGACCGGGGAGCTCCGCGTCGCTCGCCACCGCCACGACGTGCGGGTCGCCCGCGGCCAGCAGCGGCTTGCCGAGCGCCGGGCGGTGCACCTCGAGCTTGGGGTGCGTCCCGTGCTTCCAACCCTCGACCAAGACCAGATCGACGGGCGCCAGCTTCTCCAGAAGCGCGTCCAGCCCCGGCTCATCGTCGCCCCGATGCTCGTGCATCAGCGCCCAGCGCGCCGCCGAGCCGATCAACACCTCGCGCGCGCCGGCGGCGCGGTGCTCGTAGGAGTCCTTACCGGGCCGGTCGACGTCGAAGGCGTGATGGGCGTGCTTCACCGTCGAGACGCCGAGCCCGCGCGCGACGAGCGCCGGGATCAGCTTCACCGTCAGCGTCGTCTTGCCGCTGCCGCTGTAGCCGGCGATTCCAAGAACGGCCCGCGCGCCGCCGCTCATCCCGCTCATCCCGGGCCTCCCGTCATATGACGCAGCCCGGCGCGCAGATAGTCGAAGCCGGTGACCAGGGTCAGCGCGGCGGCGATCCACACCAGCCCCTCGCCGATCAGCTGCGAGGGGATCGTCGCCGGCGACGCGGGCCCGACGATCAGGAAGCCGAAGGAGAACATCTGGCTCGTCGTTTTCCATTTGGCGAGCTTCGAGACCGGCATGCCGACCTGCACCTCGGCCAGGAACTCCCGAAGGCCGGAGACGGTGATCTCGCGCAGCAGGATCACCACGCCCGCCAACACCACGAGGCCCTCCAACCCGCCGACCGCGACCAGCATGCAGATGATCGCGGCGATCAGCAGCTTGTCCGCGATCGGGTCGAGAAACCGGCCGAACGGCGAGACCTGGTTCATCGAGCGCGCCACATAGCCGTCGAAGAAATCGGTGATGCAGGCGAAGGCGTAGAGCGCGAGCGCGGTCCAGCGGGCCCAATCGAACTCGAAGAAGAAGAACAGCCCTATGATCGGCGGAATCACCAAAATCCGCGTGAATGTTAGGATGTTGGCCAGGTTGAACAGCATGGCCCGCGCCGGACCTCCCGTGATGCGTGGGCGCGGCGCCCAACGGGTCTAGGACTTCGACCCGCCGACGGCGTAGACGGGTCCCGTCGATATGTACTAGCGCGTCCGCGCGCGCGCAACGCGGGCGGATCGGGTCAGACGGCGGAGCGGAGGACGTCCTCGAACGTGTCGTCTACGCCGTAGCCGAGGTCGATGAGGTCGCGGCGGGCGATTTCCGCCCCCAGAAGCGTTCCGGCGCGCGCCAGCGGCGGCGCGCGCCCGACCTCGGAATCGGAGAAGAGAATGAAGCCTTGGACGCCGGATTCCAGCGCGGTCAGGGGAACGGCCAGACATTCGATCACCCGGTCGCGGCCGTCGCTGTAATGCTGCGCCACGAGGGCGCGGAAGCCGCACGGCTGCTCGACCGTCATCGCCATCGCGCGGCGCGCGGTCTCGCGCCGGGCCGAGGGGACGAAATCGTAATAGTTCCGACCGACCGGGTTGAAGCCGATCCGTTGCTGGACCGCCTCCCCTGCGAGGCGATAAACGCATCGATCCGACCTGTCGATCGCGCACAACACGAGGTGCGGCATGATCGCCGCGAACTCGGTCAGATCGAGTCCGTTCTTCGCGGGAATGCCCGGCGGGTTCGCCGCGCGCATCAAGCCTGCGTAGGCGCGGGCCAGCCGGCGCGCGGCGTCGGTCTGAAGCAGGTCCTGCATCGCCTCGAGCGACCAGACGCCCGCCGGCCTTTGTCGGATCCAGCCCGCCATCCCCGCCCCCTGGTTGGTTTTCCGGCGGACAGTAAACCGACGCGCGCAGAATCTAGCGGCGCCTGAGTACCGCGGCCGCCGTTTCAACCGTTCGGGTGGAAATGGTCGTAGATGCGCCGCGCCACCGTTGCCGAGACCCCGTCGACCCGCTGCAGATCGGCCAGACCGGCGCGCGCCACCGCCTTGGCCGATCCGAAATGCAGCAGCAGCGCTTTCTTGCGCTTCGCCCCGACGCCCGGCACCTCGTCCAGCGGCGAGTCGCCCAGGGCCTTTGTGCGCCGTTGCCGGTGGGAGCCGATCGCGAAGCGGTGCGCCTCGTCGCGCAGACGCTGGATGAAATAGAGCACCGGATCGCGCGGCGGCAGCAGGATCGGCCGGTCGCGGCCGGGCAGGATCAGACGCTCGCGCCCCGCCTCGCGTTCAGGCCCCTTGGCCACGGCCAGGATCGGCACCTCGCCGGCGAGTCCGAGGTCCTCCAGCACCGCGACGGCGCTGGAGAGCTGGCCCTTGCCGCCGTCGATCAGCACCAGATCCGGCCAGCTTCCGCCGTCGCGATCCGGGTCCTCCTTCAAGGCGCGGCCGAAGCGCCGTTCGAACACCTCGCGCATCATGGCGTAATCGTCGGCCGATTGCGCCGCCGGCGCGTCGACGGCGTCGCGCGACCGGCCGGCGCGGATGTTGAACTTGCGGTACTCCTTCTTCTGCAAGCCGTCGGGGCCGGCGACGATCATCGCGCCCACCGGCTTGGTTCCGGCGATGTGGCTGTTGTCGTAGACCTCGACCCGTTCGATCCCGCCGCCGATCCCCGCCAGTTCGGCCAGACCGTCGAGCAGCCTGCGCTGGCTCGCGCTTTCGGCCAGCCGGCGCTCGAGCGCTTCGCGCGCGTTGGTCTCCGCATGCTGGACGACGCTGCGCCGGCCGCCGCGCTTGGGCGCGACGACCTCCACCTTGCGGCCCGCCTTCAGAGCCAGCGCCTCCTCGAGGAGCGCGCGCTCGGCCGGCTCCTGGTTGAGCAGCACCAGCTTCGGCGGCGGCCGGTCCTCGTAGAACTGCCCCAGGAAGGCGGCGATCAGCTGGTCGCGCTCCATCTTCGAATCGTGGCTCGGGAAGTAGGCGCGGTTCCCGTTGTTGCGGCCGCCGCGAAAGAAGAAGGCCTGGATGCAGCTCTGCCCGCCGGCCTGGTGCAGCGCCACAATGTCGGCGTCGGCGACGCCCTCCACATTGATGTCCTGGTGCGACTGCACATGGGCTATGGCGCGAATGCGGTCGCGCAGCAGCGCCGCGCGCTCGAAGTCGAGCGCCTCCGAGGCCGCCTGCATGTCGGCCGCCAACCGGTCGTGGATCTCCTTGCCGCGGCCGGAGAGAAAGGCCTTCGCCTGCGCGACCGTCTCGGCGTAGTCCGCCTCGCCGATCCGCCCGACGCAGGGCGCGGAGCAACGCTTGATCTGGTACTGCAGGCAGGGTCGGGTGCGGTTGGCGAAGACCGCGTCCGAACAGTTCCGCAACAGGAAGGCCCGCTGCAGCATGTTGAGCATGCGGTTGACGGCGCCGGCCGAGGCGAAGGGGCCGAAATACGCCCCCGGCTCGCGCCGCGCCCCCCGGTGCTTCAGGATCTGCGGATAGGGATGGTCGGTGCGGATCCAGATGTCCGGGAAGGTCTTGTCGTCGCGCAGCAGCACATTGTAGCGCGGCGCCAGGCGCTTGATCAGATTGTTCTCGAGCAGCAGCGCCTCGACTTCGCTGGCGGTCGAGACGAACTCCATCGAGGCGGTTTCGGCCACCATGCGCTGCAGGCGGATCGGCAGCCGCTCGGGCCGCGCGTAGGTCGCGACCCGATTGCGCAGATTGGACGCCTTGCCGACATAGAGCGGCTCGCCCTTCGCGTTCAGCATGCGGTAGACGCCGGGTCCGGTTCCGAGCCGGCCGAGATAGCCGCGCACCACCGCCGCGCCGGCGGCCAGGCGCGCGCCGACGGCCGGCGCGGGCGCCGCCGAGGCCGAGCGGCCCATATTGGCGGGGCCCGGCTCCGCCTCCCGAGCGGCCTTGTCGGCGCGTCGGCCGGGGCCGGTCTCAATCGCGTCTTTACCCATCGATCCGATCTGCCTGCGACCTGCGGCGTCTATCCACGATTCTTGTGGATAAGCCTGTTGGCAACCCCGGTGTGAGAGCCGAGCCCCCCGGATTCCCAAGGGCTCGCACCTGTTTGCCTAAGAATTGGGCAAAAATATTCAACCCATTGGTTTCGAACATATTTTTGTATGTCAACAGCGTTTCAAACCCAAGCTCTGTACGCGGCATCGGTGCTTCGGGGCCCGAAAACTGCGGCCTAACCCGCTTGTGCAAAACTCCGGCGGATCGCCGCTGACGGGGGATTTTTTCTTGAGGAGTCAGATCGTTATCGCCCTATTCCTCAATTCCGAGATTGCACCCGCTGGAGGGACGCACGCGCCTCATTCGACCGCCGCCGCGCCGTCCGAATCCTGGCGCCAGCCGAGATGTTCGCCGCCATCCAGCGCGAGCATCTGCCCGGTGACAGCCCGCGCGCCGGCGAGATAGAGGACGGCGTCGGCCACTTCCTCAGGCTGCGTCTGGCGGGCCAGCGGCACCGCGCGCCACTGCGCCTCGAATTGCCCGGCCGTCTGGCGCGCCCCCTGCAGCGTCGGCCCCGGGCCGACCGCGTTGACCCGGATGCGGGGCGCCAGCGCCAGCGCCATCTGACGCGTCGCCGCCCAGAGCGCCGCCTTGGACGCCGTATAGGCCGGGAAATGCGGCGTCAGGTTCCAGACCCGCTGGTCGATCAGATTGACGATCGCGCCCGCGGCGTCGTCCGGCAGCGCGCGCGCGAAATCCTGCATCAGCAAGAGGGGCGCGCGGAAATTGACCGCCATGTGCGCGTCGATCTCCGCCGCCGTCATGGCCCGCCAGTCGGGCCCTTCGAAGATCGAGGCGTTGTTGACCAGCAGGCCGACCGGGCCGAGCGTTGCGGCGACGGCGGGCAACAGGCCCGCAGCCTCGTCCGCCTCGCCCAGGTCGGCGCGGATCGGCGCGGCGGCGCCCCCGGCGGCCTCGACCTCGCGGCAGACGGCTTCGGCCTCCGCGCGGGACGTCGCGTAGTGCACGCCGACGGACCATCCCGCCCGGCCGAGCGCCAGCGCGATCGCGCGGCCGATGCGCTTGCCCCCGCCGGTGACCAGGGCGGTGTTGGGGATCGCGCCGTCCCGGGAGGCTTCGCGCTGCATCATCGCCCGCGCCCCTTGCGCGCCTTGCCGCCCTTCGCGCCGCGCCGCCCCTTGGGCACGGCGTCGGGCGCCTTGCTGATCAGTTGCGCGGCGATGGCGGGGTCGAGCGGCGCCTGATGCGCCGGCATCTCCAGATCGTAGGCCTCCAGCCGCTTGATCTCGTCGCGCATCTTGGCGGCGGTCTCGAATTCCAGATCGGCGGCGGCCTGACGCATCCTGGTCTCGAGATCGCGGATGTAGCTCTGCAGGTCCACGCCGACGAGGTTGGCCTGATCGGCGTCGCCGGTCGCGACCGTCATATGGTCGCGCTCGTAGACGCTCTCCAGGATGTCGCCGATCGACTTGCGCACGCTCTCGGGCGTGATGCCGTGCTCGACATTGTAGGCCTGTTGCTTCTCGCGCCGGCGGTTGGTCTCGTCGATCGCGTATTGCAGGCTGTCGGTCATGCGGTCGGCGTAGAGGATCACCCGGCCGTCCACGTTGCGCGCCGCGCGCCCGATGGTCTGCACGAGCGAGGTGCGCGAGCGCAGATAGCCCTCCTTGTCCGCATCCAGGATCGCGACCAGCGCGCATTCCGGGATGTCGAGCCCCTCGCGCAGGAGGTTGATGCCGACCAGGATGTCGAAGGCGCCGAGCCGCAGATCGCGGATGATCTCGATGCGCTCCAACGTGTCGACGTCGGAGTGCAGGTAGCGCACCTTCAGACCGGCCTCGCCCATGTATTCGGTCAGGTCCTCCGCCATGCGCTTGGTCAGCGTGGTGACCAGCACGCGCTGGCTCTTCTCGACGCAGGCGCGGCATTCGTCCAGCAGATCGTCGACCTGATGCTCTGTCGGGCGCACCTCGCAGACCGGATCGATCAGACCGGTCGGCCGGACCAGCTGCTCGACGATGACGCCGCCGGTGCGCTCCAGCTCCCACGGGCCCGGGGTCGCGGAGACGTAGATCGTCTGCGGGCGCATCGCGTCCCATTCCTCGAACTTCAGGGGCCGGTTGTCGACGCAGGACGGCAGCCGGAAGCCGTACTCCGCCAGCGTCGACTTGCGGGCGTAGTCGCCGCGGAACATGCCGCCGACCTGCGGCACGGTGACGTGGCTTTCGTCCACCACCAGCAGCGCGTCGTCCGGCAGGTATTCGAACAGGGTCGGCGGCGGCTCGCCCGCATTGCGGCCGGTGAGATAGCGCGAGTAGTTCTCGATCCCCGCGCAGGAGCCGGTCGCCGCCAGCATCTCCAGATCGAAGGTGGTGCGCTGCTCGAGGCGCTGCGCCTCCAACAGGCGCCCGGCCGCCTCGAACTCGGCGAGCCGCCGCTTCAACTCGACCTTGATCTTCTCCGAGGCCTGGCGAAGCGTCGGCTTGGGCGTGACGTAATGGGAGTTGGCGTAGATTCGCGCCTCCTCCAGGGCCGACCGCTTCTCGCCGGTCAGCGGATCGAACTCGTGGATCGCATCGACCTCGTCGCCGAAGAAGCTGAAGCGCCAGGCGGTGTCCTCATAGTGCGCGGGAAACACCTCCACCGTGTCGCCGCGGACCCGGAAGGCGCCGCGCTGGAAGTTGTTGTCGTTGCGCTTGTACTGCAGCTCGACCAGCGAGCGCTGGAAGTCGCGCACGTCGAGCCGCGCGCCCGCCTTCACCGGCACAACCATGTTGGAATAGGTCTCCGGCGAGCCGATGCCGTAGATGCAGGAGACGGAGGCGACGATCACCACGTCCTCGCGCTCGAACAAGGCGCGCGTCGCGCTGTGGCGCATGCGGTCGATCTGCTCGTTGATGGAGCTTTCCTTCTCGACGAAGGTGTCGGTGCGCGGGACGTAGGCCTCCGGCTGGTAGTAGTCGTAGTAGGAGACGAAATACTCCACCGCATTGTCGGGGAAGAAGCTCTTCATCTCGCCATAGAGCTGGGCGGCCAGCGTCTTGTTCGGCGCCAGCACCAGGGTCGGGCGCTGCACGCGCTGGATCGCGTGGGCGATGGTGAAGGTCTTGCCGGAGCCGGTGACGCCCAGCAGCACCTGATCGCGCTCGCCGGATTCGATCCCCGCGGTCAGCTCCCGGATCGCCTCCGGCTGGTCGCCCGCGGGCGCGAAGTCGGACTGGATCTCGAAGCGCCGGCCGCCCTCGCTCAGCGGGCGGTCGACCGCATGCGACAGGCGCACGGCGCGGCCCTCCGGCATCGGGGGCTTCAGATCGACGGATGCATCGGCCATGAGGGCCTATATAGACCCGTCGGCCGGCCGCGAACAGGCGTCGTGCGGCATAACCGTCAACGCGCCGCCCGGTCGGCCGGCCAGGCGGTGACGACGAAGCGCTCGGGTCCCAGGGCGGCGGCCGCCTCGAACGGCCAGCAGGTGACCAGGACCAGCGCCGCCGGGTCGTCCGGCGCGGTCAGGCTGCGCGCGTCGGCGATGCGCGTCTCGCGCACCACATAGCGGCGCGGCACGCGGTCCTCGCCGGTGTAGGTGAGCGTCATGCCGGGCGCGACCCGGGCGAGGAATCGAAAATGCGTGTCGCGATGGCCGAACAGGACGGTCGGCCTGAGCGGCCCGGCGCCGGAAAGCCGCGCCGGCCCGAAGGCCAGCACCCGCGCGCTCGCCCCGCCCAGCACGTAGCGCACCACGCCCAGGTCGGGCGCGCTCAGCACGCCCACCGGCCGGCCGTCGGCCCAGGGCCAGGGCTGCGGCGCCGGGGTCTCGGGTCCGCCGGCCTCCCAGGCCCGCTCGATCAGCGCCGGGGCGGCCCAGGCCTTGGTCCAGAGCAAGGCGGGGCGCGCCAGGCTCGCCGCGCCGGCCGCGATCAGCAGGAGCGCGAGCGCGATCCCGAGCCGACGCGCGCTCACAGCCGCAGCCTTGTCGAAAGCCTCGCGCGCACCGGGACGCCGCGCCCGCCGAGGCGGAGTAACAGAAGCAGGCCGACGCCCAATCCCACGAGCGCGAGCCCCAGCGCCGTCGCCCGATCGAGGCCGAGCGCCGTCTGCGGCCCGGCGATGCGCAGCATCGCCTGCTGCGGGGCTGCGGCGGCGCGCGCCGCGCCATCCGGCGCCGCGGCGTCCTGCGCGCCGGCCGGGTCGGACGGCGCGGCGGGCGGCGAACGCTCGACCGCGACGAAGCTCGTCCAGCGGCTCATCAGCCGGTGGGCGAGCGCGGTCTCGAGAACCGCCTCGCGCACCGCGGGCTCCTGGGCGCCGAGCGGCAGGCGGTCCATCAGCGCGGCGATGCGCTGACGCGCCCAGAGGCGGGCGACGCCCTCGCCCTCCTGAAAGGCCGCCGCCTCGATCCGCACGGAGAAGGGACGACCGTTCTCGGACCCGGTGAGCGCCAAGGCGTCGGGCGTCCGGTCGAGCCGCATGGCGAAGCTCAGCGGCTCGCCGCGATAGAGGTCCGGCATCCGTGCGGGATAGCGGATCGCGACGCCCGCGTCGCCTTCGCTCACCAGCGCGATGTCGGTCAGCGCCGGATGGGCGATGCGCCGGTAGAAGGCGGCCATGCGCGCCTCCGCCTGCGCCGCGTCGGCGATGCGCAAGGTTGCGCCCCGGCCGAACTCGGCCGCCTTGCGCAGGAACCAGTCGTTCGGCGCGGGCCCGAGCCCGATGGTGAAGAGCCGCGCCGGGCCCAGGTCGCGCGCGACCAGGGCGAAGAGATCGACCTCATTGCCGACCGCCCCGTCGGTCAGGAAGACGATCTGCCGGAGCGCCCCCGCCTGCGGCGCGTCGGCCAGCGCCGAGGCCAGGGCCGGCGCCATCTCGGTGCCGCCGTCGGCGTCGATCCGGGCGAGCGCGGCGAGGGCCTGCGCGCGCGCTGCGGCGTCGGCCGGGCGCGTCGCGCCGAACAGGCGCGAATAGCCGGAGGCGAAGCGGATCACGTCGAACCGGTCCTGCGGCGACAGCGCGTCCACCGCCTGCGCCAGCGCGCGCTTGGCCTGCGCGATCGGCTCGCCATGCATCGAGCCGGAGCTGTCGAGGATGAAGGTCACGTCGCGCGGCGGCGCACGATCGAGCGCGGCGTCCCGCGCCGGCGGCAGGATCTGACCCAACAGATAGACGCCGTCCTCCCGGCGCTCCACGAAGACGCTGGCGCCGGGCGCGTCCGCGGCTTCGGGGCGCCAACGCAGCACGACGTCGCCGGTCGCCGCCGCCGGCCCGTCGGCGAAGCGAATCAGATAGGCGCCGTCCGGCCCCTCCATCCGGTCGATGGCCAAGCGGTGCGTCGGCGAGGCGACGCCGGCCAGCGGCGCCCCCGCCTGCAAGCGCACCAGCAAATCCAGCGCGTGGCCGCCCGTGCGCAGGGCGCCGTCGCCGACGCCGGCGTTCTGCGAGATGTCGATCGCCGCGCGATCCGCGAGATCCTCCGCGAAGCGCCGCCAGAGCGTCTCCTCCGGCGCATCCAGCGCGACGCTCAGCGCGGGGGTGTAGCGGCGGGTCACGACCTGAGGCAGGGTGAGTTCGTACTCCCCGTCGACCCAGCGTGCGGTCTGTTGGAAGGCCAGCTCGACCGCCACCTCCGCGCCCGCCGGAATGTTGGCGAAGCGGGTGGTGAAGAGGTTCGGGCGCTGCTGGTCGACCAGGCCGGCGCGGCGACCCGACCGCTGCGCTTCGCGATAGACGCGGCGGGCGGCCTCGCGCTCGCGGATCTCGCCCTCGATCACCCGCTCGCCGATGCGGATCGTCATGCGGTGCACCGCGGCGTCCGGCGGCAGGGGGAAGAGGTAGACGGCCTCGGACCGGGCGGGTCCGTCGTTCCGGAAAATCTGGCGCAGGCGGGCCTCCACCACGAGCCCGGAAATCGACACCGCCATCTCGCCCGCGACCAGCCGGGCCGCCTCGGCCGGCGCCGGCGTCGCACCGTCGCCGCCCGGCTCCGCCGCCGGAACCGACGGGCTCATCAGCAGGCCGCGGTCCGGCGCCGGTGCAGCGCGACCCTGCCCGCTCAGCAGCAGCCCGACAGCGGCCGCGGCCATCAGCGCGAGGGCTCCTCGCCCAAACACATAGCGTCTCCGTCGCATGGCGCCGCTCCTCGTCGATTGCCGGACGCGGACAGCAGAGCGCCGCAATCGGGCCGAAGACGGCGCCGGCCGTCGGCGATTTCCGGGTCCTTTTGCGGCGGGTTTGGGGCGGGGTCGACCGCGTTAAGGGTGCGATCAATAAAACTAATCGAATCGGTTAGGTCAGCTATCATAAGGGGTTATCCCGCGGATTCGGCTTGGACATTTCGCCGGGGCGTGTTCTGATAGCCCCGCTTCAAGGCGTTCGATCCAAGAGATCGGCTTTCTTCATCGCACCCGCATCAGCGGGTGGGCGGGTCGGCCGAGCGCATCAGCGCAACAACCAGGACGCCAGGCGAACAGGGACGACGGCGCCGTCGATGACGGAACGCACCCCATACGGCCTTCGGGCCATCCAGCCGGACCGCGGGCCCTGCAATGGGCCCCAGGCGGTTGTTTCGCGTTGCAGGCGCCGACCGACGCGCGTCGGGCGACGACGGCCATAGCCTCGGCGGGGCTCCAATCGGGCGCGCGGATCGCCGCCGCCCCGAACGACAACAGGAGAGCAGGACGATGACCATGAAGGAGCTTGAGCGGCTCTACGCAGCCAACAAGATCAGCCGGCGCGACTTCCTGGCCGGCGCGGCGGCGGTCGGCGCGCTGGGCGCCGCCGGAACGCTGGGCGCGCCGTCGGCCCGGGCCGCGACGCCGAAGAAGGGCGGGCACATGCGTGTCGGCCTGGGCACCGGCTCGACCTCGGACGTGCTGGACCCGGCGACCTTCGACACGACCTTCAACCAGGTTCTGGGCTACGGCACGCTGCGCAGCTCCTTGACCGAGGTGACGCCGGAGGGCGACATCGGGCCGGAGATCGCGGAGAGTTGGGAGGCCTCGCCCGACGCCAAGACCTGGGTCTTCAAGCTGCGCCAGGGCGTCGAGTTCCACGACGGCAAGAGCATGACCGTCGACGACGTCATCGCCTCGCTCAACCATCACCGCGGCGAGGAGACCCAGTCCGCGGCCAAGCCGCTCCTGGCCTCGGTCGAGGAGATCCGCGCCGACGGCCCGGACACGCTGGTCGTCCAGCTCGCGGCCGGCAACGCCGACTTCCCCTACTACATGACCGACTACCACCTCGCGATCCTGCCGTCGGACGGCGAGGGCAAGGTCGACGCCACGTCGGGCAACGGCACCGGCCCCTACAAGCTCGAGAGTTTCGAGCCGGGCGTCAGCGCCATGACCTCGCGCTTCGAGAACTACTTCAAGGGCGGCGACCGGCAGCATTTCGATTCGTTCGAGATGCTGGCGCTGACCGACACGGCCGCGCGCACCAACGCCATGACGACCGGCGAGGTCGACTACATGGAGCGCGCGGACCTGAAAACCGTGCATCTGCTGGAGCGGCGCCCGGGCGTCGCGGTGCTGAAGACCGACGGCACCCAGCACTACACCATGCCGATGATCACGACCCAGGACCCCTACACGGACAACAATGTCCGCCTGGCCCTGAAGCACGCGATCAACCGCGAGGATCTGCTGGAGAAGGTGCTGCGCGGCTACGGCGCGGTCGGCAACGACCATCCGATCGGCACGGCCAACCGCTACCACGCCGACATCGAGCAGCGCACCTACGATCCGGATAAGGCCAGGTTCTACGCCAAGCAGGCGGGGATGGAGAATCTGGCGGTCAATCTGAGCGCGGCCGACGCGGCTTTCGCGGGCGCGGTCGACGCGGCGGTCCTGTTCCGCGAGCACGCGGCCGCGGCCGGCATCGACGTCACCGTCGTGCGCGAGCCGAACGACGGCTACTGGTCGGACGTCTGGATGGTGAAGCCCTTCAGCATGTGCTACTGGGGCGGCCGACCGACCGAGGACCAGATGTTCACCACGGCCTACGCCGACGGCGTGCCCTGGAACGACACCTTCTGGAGCCACGAGCGCTTCAACAGCCTGCTGGTCGAGGCGCGCGCCGTCCTCGACGAGGCCAAGCGCGCCGAGATGTACTACGAAATGCAGCAGATCGTGCGCGACGAAGGCGGCGTGATCGTGCCGCTGTTCGCCAGCTACGTGGACGCGCACACCGACAAGCTGGCCCACGGGGCGGTCGGCTCCAACTACGCGCTCGACGGCTTCAAGCTGGCCGAGCGCTGGTGGTGGGCGTAAGCGCCGACCATAAGCGCCGACCATAAGCGCTGACCATAAGCGCTGATTGGGGGATCGGTCGCCGGGCCGCATGGGGCGCGGCCCGGCGACCGCCTCGATTTCAGGTCGTTCGATAACAGGGCCGGGATAGAACCGGCCGACGCCCTTACGGGGCGCCGTCTCGGACCGCCACCGGGTCGGGACGGCAGGGACGAACAGGCGAGACGAACAGCCGGGACGAACGGCGGGGGACAGGTGGGTGCAGGCATGAGCGCAATTCTCAAGATGATCAGCCAGCGTCTGGCCCTGGGGCTGCTGACGCTTTGGGTGGTCACGATCATCATCTTCATGGCGGTGGAGCTGCTGCCCGGCGACTTCGCGGAAGCGCTGCTGGGTCAGGCGGCGACCGAGGAGACGGTCGCCGCGATCCGCCGCGAACTCGGCCTCGATCAGCCCGCCTTCACCCGCTACTTCCTCTGGCTGGGCGACGTGCTGCAGGGCGACTTCGGACGCTCGCTCGCCAGCGACCGGCTGATCTCCGAGCTGGTCGGGCCGCGGGTCTACAACACCCTGTTCCTCGCCGCCTACGCCGCCGTGATCGCGGTGCCGGTCGCGTTGACGCTCGGCGTGCTGGCGGCGCTCTATCGCAACAGCCTCTACGACCGCTCGGTCAATGTGGGCGCGCTGGCCGCGATCTCCTCGCCGGAATTCTTCGCCGCCTACATCCTGGTCTACTTCTTCGCGGTCCAGAACGCCTGGTTCCCGGCGATCGCGCGGGTTTCAGAGACGACGGGCTTCGGGGCCCGGCTTGAGATGCTGTTCCTGCCGGCGGTCACGCTGACGCTCGTCACCATGGCGCATATGATGCGCATGACGCGGGCCGCCATCATCAATCTGATGGCCAGCCCCTATATCGAGATGGCGCGCCTCAAGGGCGTTCCGCGCGGCCGGATCATCACCAAGCACGCGCTGCCCAACGCGCTCTCGCCGATCATCAACGTGGTGGCGCTGAACCTCGCCTATCTGATCGTGGGCGTGGTGGTGGTCGAGGTGGTGTTCGCCTATCCGGGCCTCGGCCAATTGCTGGTGGACAGCGTCGCCAAGCGCGACATGCCGGTGGTCCAGGCCTCATGCCTGGTCTTCGCCGTCACCTACATCCTGCTGAACCTGCTCGCCGACATCCTGTCGATCCTGAGCAACCCGCGCCTGCTGCATCCGCGCTAAGAGGGCGCGCTAAAAGGGCGCGCTAAGAGGGCGCGCTAAGAGGGACCGGACGATGGCGACCGCAACACACAACGCCTGGAAGCTGTTTAAGACCGCGCCGCCGACGGCCTGGTTCGGTCTGATCGTCGTGTCGATCTACGTGATCGTCGCGCTGCTGGCCCCGTTTTTCGCGCCCTATGGCGAGACCGAGATCGTCGACGTCGCCGGTCTCGGCGTCGGCGACAGCGAGAAATTCCTGCTCGGCACCGACCATATCGGCCGCGACGTGCTCTCCCGCATCATCTACGGCGCGCGCAACACGGTCGGCATCGCCTTCGTGACCACGCTGGTCACCTTCCTGATCGGCGCGGTGGCGGGATTGCTCGCCGCGGTGCTCGGCGGCTGGGTCGACCAGATCCTGAGCCGCATCGTCGACACGCTGATGGCGATCCCGCCGCTGATCTTCGCGCTGCTGATCCTGACCATCGTCGGCACGTCGGTGCTCAACATGATCATCGTGATCGCGATCCTGGATTCGACGCGCGTCTTCCGGCTGGCGCGCGCGGTCGGCATGAATGTCGTGGTGATGGACTATGTCGAGGTGGCGAAGCTGCGCGGCGAAGGCCTGTGGTGGATCATCCGCTACGAGGTGCTGCCCAACATCTCCGCCCCACTGGCGGCGGAGTTCGGGCTGCGCTTCTGCTTCGTCTTCCTGTTCATCGCCTCGCTGAGCTTCCTGGGCCTCGGCCTGCAGCCGCCGACGGCCGACTGGGGCTCGATGGTGCGCGAGATGTCGACCCTGATCACCTTCGGGCTGCCGACGCCGCTGTTCCCGGCGGCGGCGGTGGCGCTGCTGACCGTGTCGGTCAATTTCGTAGTCGACTGGTTCCTGCACAAGACCAGCGGGCTGAAAACGTGAGGAGCCGAGCATGAGCGATCGGAGCCAATCGGGCGCCGGCGAGTCGCACGGCGCACAGGGCGACATCCTGCTGCGCATGAAGGGCCTGCGCATCGAGGGCCGCGCCGACGAGCAGTGGCTGGAGATCGTGCACGGCGTCGACTTGACCCTGCGCCGCGGCGAGGTGCTGGGGCTGATCGGCGAATCCGGCGCCGGCAAGTCGACCATCGGACTCGCCGCCATGGGCTACGCCCGCGACGGCTGCCGCATCTCCGGCGGGGAGATCTGGTTCGACGGGGTCGACCTCGCCAAGGCGAGCGACGCGACGAAGCGCAAGCTGCGCGGCAGCCGCATCGCGTATGTGGCGCAGTCGGCCGCGGCCGCCTTCAACCCAGCGCACCGGCTGATCGACCAATACTGCGAGGCGCCCGTCCTGCACGGCGTGCTCAGCCGGCATGACGCGGAGGCGGCGGCGAAGGACCTCTACGCCCGCCTGCACCTGCCGCAGCCCGAGACCATCGGCTTCCGCTATCCGCACCAGGTTTCCGGCGGTCAGTTGCAGCGCATGATGACGGCGATGGCGATGAGCTGCCGGCCGGACCTGATCGTTTTCGACGAGCCGACGACGGCGCTCGACGTCACCACCCAGATCGAGGTGATGGCCGCCATCAAGGACATCGTGCGCCAGTTCAACACGGCCGCGATCTACGTCACCCACGACCTCGCCGTGGTCGCCCAGATGGCCGACCGCATCATGGTCATGCGCTACGGCGACTTGGTCGAGGAGGGCGAGACCCGCGCCATGCTCGACCACCCGAAGCAGGAGTATACGGGCCAGCTCCTCGCGGTCCGCGAACTCGCCAAGGAGGAGGCGAAGCGGCCGGAGGGCGCAACCCCGGTTCTGGCCGTGCGCAACGTCTCCGCCGCCTACGGCAAGGTCCCGGTGCTGTTCGACGTCAGCTTCGACGTGCCGAAGAAGCGCACCGTCGCCGTGGTCGGCGAATCCGGCTCGGGCAAGAGCACGACCGCGCGCGTCATCACTGGCCTGCTGCCGCCGAGCGAAGGCCATATCGAATTTAACGGCGAGCCGCTGCCGGCCGACTATCGCCAGCGCCCGAAGGATCATCTGCGCCGGATGCAGATGATCTATCAGATGCCGGACACGGCGCTGAACCCTAAGCAGCGCATCCGCGACGTGATCGGCCGGCCGCTCAGCTTCTATCTCGGCCTGCAGGGCAAGCAGAAGGAGGCGCGCATCCGCGACCTGCTCGCACTGATCGAGCTGGAGCCGGACGACTATATCGACCGGCTGGCGACCGAGCTTTCCGGTGGCCAGAAGCAGCGCATCTGCATCGCCCGCGCGCTCGCCGCCGAGCCCGAGGTGATCCTGTGCGACGAGGTGACGAGCGCGCTCGACCAGCTCGTCGCCGAGGGCATCCTGCGCCTGCTGATCCGCCTGCAGGACGAGTTCGACCTCTCCTACATGTTCATCACCCACGATCTGGCGACCGTGAAGGCGATCGCGGACGAGGTGGTGGTGATGCAGAACGGCCGCGTGGTCGAAGCCGGCCCGAAGGGCGAGATGTTCCAGCCGCCGCACCACGACTACACCGACCTGCTCTTGAGCTCGGTCCCCGAGATGGACCCCGACTGGCTCGACCGCCTGCTCGCCGAACGCGGCGAACAGCTCCGCGACCGGGGGATCTAAGCGGGGCGGCGGGAGGCGAGACGCGCCATCCCCGCCCAAATCGCCTCCAAGGGCTTCGCCGGCGCCGCTCAGGCATAGGCCCTGATTGTCATGGCGGGGGCGGGGCGTTCGAGCCGCGCGCCCCCCCTCTCCCCAGGGGAGAGGGGAAAAGGGGCCCGGCCGCTTGGCGCTTGCGCCGGGCGGGGGTGCGGGCTTAGGTGGGGGCTCCCGCCCCGCCGTCGAAGGCCCCACGCGCCCGTGCATGACCGTCTGATCGGAAGTCTGTTGCTCGTTCTCTCCCTCGCCGTCGCGGCGGCGGAGTGGACGGATGCGCGCGATCTCTACCTCGCCGCGGGCGGCGGCGTGGCGTTGGCGGTCGTGCTGCTGCTGCCGACGGTTCCAAAGGCGCGCTGGCCGTTCCCCGCCGTTGCAGCGGGGTTGGCGCTTTGGGCGTTGATCGGGCGGGAGGGCGGGGCGGCGCTGGTCGAGACCGCGCTCTTGAGCGCCGGCTTCATCGCGGGCTTCTTCGTAGCGCTGGCCTGGCTGCGCAGCGCCGCCGCCGGATCGGCGGCGATCGCGCGCTGCGGCCAGTTCCTGGCCGACCAGCCGCCGGGCCGACGCTATGCGGCGCTGACGGCGGGCGGGCATCTCTTCGCGCTGGTCCTGAGTTATGGCGCGATCTCGCTTCTGGGCGGGTTGGCGGAGGCGAGCGCGCGGCGCGAGCCGAACCGCGAGATCGCCGAGATCCGCGTGCGCCGCATGCTGCTGGCGATCCAGCGCGGCTTCACCGCCACCCTGCCCTGGTCGCCCTTGGCCTTCGCGATGGCGGTGACGCTGACCCTGGTCCCCGGCGCGACCTGGTCGGCGGCGGCGCCCTGGTGCGTCGTCACGGCCGCGCTGATGATCGGGCTGGGCTGGGCGGTCGATACGATCGTGAAGCCGAAGCTCGCCGGCCCGCGGCCCGAACCGCGCCGCGCGGAAGGCGGCTGGGGGCGGCTCAAGCCGCTGCTGCTGCTGCTCGCGGTGATCGTCGGGACGGTGGGGCTCCTGCAGGCGGCGAGCGGGCTTGGCGCGATCCCCGTCATCATGGTCGCCGTGCCGGCGATCAGCCTGGGCTGGATCGCGCTGCAGGCGCGCGCGGCGCCGGAGGGGGCGGGTGCGCATCTGGCGGGCCGGCTCGCGCGTTTCGTCGGGGTCGAGCTGCCGGGCTATCGTTCGGAGATCGTGCTGCTCACCACGGCCGGCTTCATCGGGACGCTGGGCTCGGCGCTGCTGGCGCCGCTGATCGCGGGGCTGGGGCTCGACCTCGCCGCGTTGCCGGGCTGGGCGCTGCTTCTGGCGGTGATGTGGCTGATTCCGATCGGCGGGCAGGTGGGGATGAACCCGATCCTGGCGGTCTCGCTGATCGCGCCGCTGCTGCCTCCGGCGCAGGCGTTGGGGGTGTCGCCGGCGGCGGTGGTGGTGGCGATCACGGCGGGCTGGGCGCTCTCGGGCGTGACCTCGCCCTATACGGCGACGACGCTGCTGGTCGGCTCCTTCGGCCATGTCAGCGCGCGCCGGGTCGGGCTGGTCTGGAACGGCTTCTATGTGGCGGTCACGGTCGCGGCCTTGAGCGCCTGGGTGGTTTTCGTCGCGACCCGGTGAGCGCAGGCGCCCTTGAGCCAATTGATCGAGCGGCGCGGCGGGCCTATGGTGCGCCCCGGCCTAACCGGCCCCGTTCCAATCCGTCACCGCCGTCTGGAGGACCCGCGTCATGGGCTTCATCGCCGACCGTATGAGCCGCATCAAACCCTCGCCGACCGTCGCCGTCACGGCGAAGGCGAACGAGCTGAAGGCGCAAGGGGTCGACGTGATCGGCCTCGGCGCGGGCGAGCCGGATTTCGACACGCCGGACCATATCAAGGAGGCCGGCTGCAAGGCGATCGCCGAGGGCAAGACGAAGTACGGCCCGCCGCCCGGCATCCTGCCGCTGCGCGAGGCGATCTGCCGCAAGTTCGAACGCGACAACGGCCTGACCTACACGCCCGACCAGATCTCGGTCGGCTGCGGCGGCAAGCAGACCATCTTCAACGCCATGCAGGCCACCGTGAACCCGGGCGACGAGGTGATCATCCCCGCCCCCTACTGGGTCAGCTACACCGACATCGCCCTGCTGTGCGAGGGGGCGCCGGTCGTAATCGACTGCCCGGCCGAGGCCGGCTTCAAGCTGACGCCCGACCAGTTGCGCGCCGCCGTCACGCCGAAGACCAAATGGCTGATGCTGAACAGCCCGTCCAATCCGACCGGCGCCTGCTACACGCGCGACGAGCTGAAGGCGCTGGCCGCCGTGCTGCTGGAGGAGGCGAACGCCCACGTCCACGTCATGACCGACGATATGTACGAGCACATCGTCTATGACGGCTTCGAATTCTCCACCATCGCCGAGGCCGAGCCGGCGCTGTTCGGGCGCACGCTCACGCTGAACGGGCTCTCCAAGGCCTACAGCATGACCGGCTGGCGGCTCGGCTACGCGGCCGGCGACGCCGAGTTGATCAAGCAGATGAACAAGCTGAACTCGCAGTCCGTCACCTCGCCCGCGACCTTCGTGCAGTGGGCGGGCGTCGCCGCGCTGGACGGCGACCATTCCTTCCTGGCGGAGCGTAACGCGGTCTTCAAGCAGCGGCGCGATCTCGTGGTCTCGATGCTGAACGCGGCCGAGGGGCTCGAGTGCCTGACGCCCGAGGGCGCCTTCTACGTCTACCCCTCCTGCGCCGGCGTGATCGGCAAGAAGACGCCGGACGGGACGGTGATCGACGGCGACGAGGCCTTCGTGAAATACCTGCTGGAGGCGGAAGGCGTCGCCTGCGTGCATGGCGAGGCGTTCGGGCTCTCGCCCTATTTCCGCATTTCCTACGCGACCTCGACGGAGGCGCTGGAAGAAGCCTGCACGCGCATCCAGCGCGCCTGCGAGAAACTGTCATGAGCCTGAGCCCGGCGGAGATCGCGGCGGCGGCCGCAACGCTCGCCGCCGCCCGCGCCGAAGGCCGCAAGCTGCCGGCGCCGCCGGACCCGGCGCCGACGACGATGGACGAGGCTTACGCCGTCCAGGATGCGCTGATCGCGCACGGCGACAGCCCGGTCGTCGGCTGGAAGATCGGCGCGACGAGCGCGCGCGCCCAGACCATGCTGGGCGTCGACGGGCCCTTCATCGGCCCGGTGTTCGAGCGCTGGGTCGCCGACAGCCCGGCTGCGGTGGCGACGCCCGAGGGCGCCGTGCGCATCGTCGAGCCGGAGTTCGCGGTGCGAATGGCGGCCGCGCTGCCGGCGCGCAGCGCGCCCTACAGCGCGGAGGAGATCGCCGGCGCCGTCGGCGCCCTTCTGCCCGCCTTCGAGGTGGTCGACGTGCGCATCGCGCGGCCGCCGGACGCGACCAGCCCCTTCGCCGCCGGCCCCTTCTGGACGGTCGCCGACGCGGGCGCCAACGGCGCGCTGGTGCTGGGGCCGGAGACGACGGACTGGCGGGCGCTCGACCTCGACGCGCTCAGCGTCTCGGTCACGGTCGACGGGACGGCGAAGACCGCGGGCGTCTCCACCAACGCGCTGGGCGGCACGTTGAAGGCGCTGGCCTGGGCGGTGGAGCATCTGCGCGCCCGCGGGATCGGCCTGGAGGCCGGCGCCGTGGTGACCACCGGCGTGGTGACGGAGATCTTCACGCTCGAGCCCGGCCAGACGGTCGACGCCGACTACGGACCGCTGGGATCAATCTCGCTGGAGATGGCGGGCTACTGAGGCGAGAGCGCCCAAACGTCTATCCGCGCGTTGCGAGCAGGCGGTCCCTATCCGGATCGTCCAGGAAAGGCAGGTCCAAAACGATCCGAAACGATTCGCCGGTTGGGCGTTTGCTCGCGTCGCGCTTTTCCCGCTGTATGTCGCCCTGCAGCAGAAGCTTGGTGTGCTTGTCGAGGTTGGCGGTGTCGAACTTGAAGAAAACCTTGCAACAGTTCGTGTTCCCATAGCGCGGTTCGGCGCAGGCGGCGCAAGGCTTCAGGAACGCCGCGTAATGGCAGTCCCATGCCTCCATTCCAGCCTTCATTTGGTTTTTCGCCGAGACCTCATTGGCCTGCGTAACCGTGGAGTACACGATGGCGCCAGCGTCAATTTCACCGTTGACCTTTAGAAACCCCAGTCGCACGGCCAACAGAATCTTGTGGAGTCCAAGGCCTCGATAAGCGGGAAGCACCAGCGACCCTCCCAGTTCCCGATGGGGACGGTCGTGCTCCGAATGCCTGCCCAGGATCTCTTCGGCCGCTTGCCAATAAGGTCCCTGCTCGGGATCGAAGATTGCCGACGCTGCGACGATCGGCTTGGTGTCGGTCCGCTCAGTCAGGGATTGAATAACAAAGAACCGACCATCATCGATGGATTCGATGATGTCGCTCACATCGCGTTTCGCGACATTCGGATCCGGGTTGCTGGAATAAAAGGCCTCGATCCGATCGCAATCCCGCTGGTGCGCCATTCGCAATGAAAGAATGTTCACGCGCTCCCCCTTGCGCCAACAGGAAAAATATGTATATCTTCCGGTCTGTTATCGGTATTTCATGCTTGTGATGTGCAATAGACCTCTATGCAAACGGCGCTTCCCTCACACGACTGATTTGCGCGTGGGGATTGTTAACTGCATGCAGTGCAATCGTCAAACGGGGCGTCGCGCGTCGACCACGGCGCGGCTGAGGGGAGAAGGAGGTCGGTTTCGTGGCTTCGATCATTGAACGGCACGAGGAGCTTTGGCGGCGCCTCGACAGTTTCTTGGCGCTCGCATCGGCCTCCCACAAACAGGAGTTCGTGCAGCTTGTGGCCGAGACGATGCTGGAACTGCATATGACTCAGGCCGACCTGGCTCGATATGTGGACGTGTCCGCCGGAACGGTTTCGCGTTGGCTGAGTGGTGGAAATTGTCCGCATCGAAGCCAGCAGCGTCGCGTACTTTCCGTCCTAAAACGCCGCTTGCGGCGCCAGATCACGATGGAACGGCATCGCGATGCGCTGGTGCGCTCTATCGACGCGCCGAAGATCGCCGCCGCCATGTGATCCATCCGCTGCGACAATTCCCGTCACGATTCGCGGACCGGGGAGATTTGGCCGGCGCAATCGTCGCCACCGGCGTGGTGACGGAGATCTTCACGCTCGAGCCCGGCCAGACGGTCGACGCCGACTACGGCCCGCTGGGATCGATCTCGCTGGAGATGGCGGGCTACTGAGGCGCTGCTGCCGCTTCGGGAGTGCATCACCGACTTGTGAAGGCCTTTGACGCCTGCGCGCCGCGCGCCATCTCTATATAGTGAGCGACGGCCCGGGCACGCGGCCGGCGATCGGCGATCGGCGAGAGCGACGTGGAGGCGCGACAGGGCGATGCACATCAAGATCAAGCGCGGCTGGGAGCTGCCGGAAAGCGCGGCGACGGACGAGGCCTTCTTCCGCAACCGGCGGCGGCTGGCCAAGACGCTGGCGGCCGGGCCGCTGATCGCGGCGGGCGCGGGCCTCGGCGGCGGGCTCCTGGGGCCGGGCCGGGCGCGGGCCGCGGCCGATCCGACGGCGGACCTCTACCCGGCGGCGCGCAACGCGCGCTACACGGTCGAGCGGGAGCTGACGGACGAGTCCGACGCCACCAGCTACAACAATTTCTACGAGTTCGGCAGCGAGAAGACGATCGCCGGCAAGGCGCAGGCGCTGCGCACCCGCCCTTGGACCGTGCAGATCGACGGGCTGGTGGAGAAGGAGCAGACGCTCGACGTCGACTCCCTGATCCGCTCGATGCCGCTTGAGGAGAGGGTCTATCGCTTCCGCTGCGTCGAGGCCTGGGCCATGACCGTGCCCTGGACCGGCTTCCCCTTCGCCGAGTTGGTGCGCCGCGCGGCGCCGCTGTCCGCCGCCAAATACATCCGCATGGAGACGCTGGCCGACGAAGCGACCATGCCCGGCCTGCGGGCGAGCTGGTACCCCTGGCCCTACACCGAGGGGGTGACGATCGAGGAGGCGACGAACGAGCTCTCGCTGCTCGTCACCGGGCTCTACGGCAAGCCGGTCCCGCCGCAGAACGGCGCGCCGCTGCGGCTGATCCTGCCGTGGAAGTACGGCTTCAAGTCGATCAAGTCGATCGTGCGCTTCACCTTCACCGACGAGCGCCCGGTGAGCTTCTGGGAGGAGTTGCAGGGTCAGGAATACGGCTTCTGGGCCAACGTCAATCCGGAGGTCTCCCACCCGCGCTGGAGCCAGGCGACCGAGCGGCTGCTGACCAGCCGCGAGACCGTGCCGACCCTGCTCTACAACGGCTACGGCGAGTACGTCGCCGAGCTCTACAAGGGGCTGGAGTCGGAGTACGGGGATCGGCTGTTCCGCTAGGCCCGCTCTCAGGTCAGGAGCGTCGGCGCCCCGCCGGCGGGCAAGTCGACGCAGCGGATCCAGGTCGGGTCCGCCCACTCCGGCGGATCAAGGGCCTGCAGTTCCAGACTGCAGCTGTACAGGCTCATCCCCAGGATATGATCGACCGCTCCCGACGACGAGGCGAGGGGCAACACGATCCGTTCGACCTCGGCGCGCGTCTCTGCTGCTTGCGCCCGAGAGACGCCCGGCCCGCGCGGTCGGCGGCCGACGGCGTATTTGATCTGCGGCGTTCCGATGATCGATCTCCAGCGTCCCAAACATCCCGGGTGGTCGGCGTCGCCAACGATCTCGCGCAGCGTGCGACCGCGTAACGAAGCGCCCCAGGCCTCATTGATGCGCTCTCCGGCCAGCAGGCAGACGAAGTCATCGCCCGGGGGATCGAAGCGATACATCCACACGTTCGCCAGATGCCCCGCGATCAGCGAAGGATCGAAGTCGCGTTTCAACGGCGTCATCGCTCCGCCCCGCGCGGCGGTCCAGACGTTCCACAGCGCGCGCACCGGCGCGCTGGCGTTCTGGATCGACATGCCGGCTCGTTCTTCCCCCAACGCGGTCGCTCGGCGCATCATCACATCCCGCCCATCACGCAAGGTTCGCTTGCAGACGCGTCAGAAAACCGCCCATGTCGTCGTCGAAATAGGCCCGTCCGGTGCGGACCAGTTGCACCCCGTCCGGAAGCTCCTGGAAGGCGGCGTGGTCCGGACCGAAGCTTGTCAGAAGTCCGATGGGAACCGCCGCCGTCGACGACATGGCCTTGAAGGCCCGCGCCAATTCCGCCCCGGAGAGCTGATCCAGCGTCTGGGCGAGAATCATCGCATCCGGGCGAATCTGCAGGGCGAGCGTGAAGACGTCCAACGCCGTCTCCGCATAGGCCACGCGGTAACCGCAGTTCTGCAGCGTGTTGCGCACGATCTTCGAGGCGACGCGCGACGGCGAGGCGAGCAGCACCTCGACGTCAAGCGCCTCGATCTCCTCGGATCCGGGGTCCCACCGCACCGGCAGCCCGCGCACCAACTGCACCGCGTCTCCGTCGCTCGGCTCGCGTCCGGCCGCCGCGATCTCCCGGATACGGTCGCAGAAAACCATGATCCCGCGCGACAAGGCCGGGTCCAACTCATCGGCGTCGCACAGGTAATCCTCCAAGCGATGAGCGATCGCGCCGGCGAGCGGAAAACCGAGCGAGCCGGCGGTTCCCTTGAGCGTATGGGCGCTGCGGCGAACGTCTCTTAACGCCTCGCGACCCGTCCGCCGTCCATCGAGCGCCGCGTTCAGCGTCGCCTCAAGCCCGTCCAGTTGATCCCCGGCGGCGTCGAGGAACTCGACCCGCAACTGGCTGAGAAATCGATCGTCCTGCATGCACGTCTCCAGCTCGCATCGCGCCCCGTCACGGACGCGGCGGTTACCGGATAGTTGCCGCGTTCGCGTTAAAGGGAGCTTAAGCGCCCCCAATTGGGGACGCTTCGCCGCGCCGGGGTCGTTGTACCGTCTCGCGGCCAACGCGGTCGCTTGCGCGCCCTAGGCTTTGCCGACGGCGGCAGGGCCGGACTCATGGCGGACGGGGGAGACGGGTTGGAGACCTGCGCGCCGATCACCCCGCCTGACGGGTCAGCAGGTCCGGCGCGGGCAGATAGTCCTCGATGTCGACCGCGTCGATCTGGAAGGGCTCCAGATACTGGTCGGCGTACTCCTTCCAGACGCCGGAGCGCAGGAAGAGCGCGAACAGGTCCGCGTCGATATGCGCGTCCTTCACCATGAAGGACATGATCTTGAGCGACTCGCTGACCGTCTTGGCCTTCTTGTAGGGCCGGTCGGCGGCGGTCAGCGCCTCGAAGATGTCGGCGATCGCCATGATGCGCGCCGGGATCGACATGTCCTGCTTCTTCAGCCCGCGGGGATAGCCGGTGCCGTCCATCTTCTCGTGATGGCCGCCGGCGTATTCGGGCACGCGCCGCATCTTCTTCGGGAAGGGCAGCGACTCCAGCATCTTGATGGTCACGACGATGTGGTCGTTGATGGTCTCGCGCTCCTCCGCCGTCAGCGTGCCGCGACGGATCGCGAGATTGTAGAGCTCGCCGAGATCGTACTTGCCGACCTTGTGCTCCGCGAGATCGCCCAGCAGCGGCTCGACCGCCGGCGCGGGCGCAGGCGGGTCGGCCTTGGCGCGCATCGCCTCGACGGGGCTGAGCCCCAGCGTCTTGTCGAAATGCCGGATCCAACTCCGCGCGCCGATCTCCTTCAGGCGTTCGATGTCGGCGTCGTCCATGAACTCGCCGCCGACATTGGCGGCGGCGACGAAATCGAACTCTTCCTCCAGCTCCTTCACCGTGCGCTCGAAGGCCGCATCGGCCTCGGCCGCGTCCTCGCCGGCGAGCTTGGCCTTCAGGCAGGCGATCTCGGCGTCGCGCCGCAAGACTTCGAAGCGGGTGCGAACCTCGTGGATGCGGTTGTAGATGGTCTCCAGCTTGCTGGCCTTGTCGACGACGTATTCCGGGGTCGTCACCTTGCCGCAATCGTGCAGCCAGGCCGCCACATGCAGTTCGTACCACTCCTCCGGCGTCAGATCGAAGGCGGCGAACATCCCCTCTTCGCTCTCGCAGGCGGCCTTGGTGAGCAGCTTGGTGATGACCGGCACGCGCTGACAATGGCCGCCGGTATAGGGCGACTTGTCATCGATCGAGGCGGCGATCATCTCGATCAGCGAGTCCCACAGCTTGCGCTGCTGCTGGATCAGGAGCTGGTTTTCGAGCGCGACCGCCGCCTGGCTGGTCAGCGCCTCGATCATCGCCTGCAGCGCGCGCTGGAAGCGCACCGTCTCGCCCTTGGCGTTGCGGGCGTTGATGAGCTGCAGGACGCCGATGACCTCGTCCTCGGTGTTGATCATCGGGACGGTCAGGAAGGACTTCGAGCGATAGCCCGTGGTCTCGTCGAACTTCTTGGTGCCGGAGAAGTCGTAGGTCTTCTCCTGATAGGCGTCGGCGATGTTGCTGGGCTTGCGGCTGTGATAGACGGCGGAGGCGACGTTGTTCAGGTTCGGCGCGCCCTCGCGATAGAGCGGCACCGGCGGAAAGGGGATGTCCTTGCCCGTCGTTCCGCCCATCGCGATGTCGAGCGTGTCGTTCCGCATGATCTGGAACGAGAGGCCCTGCTCGTCGTCGGTCACAAGGTAGAGCGTGCCGCCGTCCGCGTTGTAGATCTCCTTCGCCTCGAGAAGGATCATCTCCATCAGCTTCTCGTGGTCGCGCTCCGCCGAAAGCGCGATGCCGAGATCGACAAGGCGATGGAACATCTGCTCGCCCATGCGCCGCCCGAAGGTTCCGGCGCGGCGCTCCCCGTTCTCCTCGCGCTCGCTGTAGCGACGATCGACAGCCATCTCTGGACCGCTTCCCCAAATTGCGCCCGGCGCGGCTCCCGTCGGAGTCGCGCGCTCTCCCATCCGGCGCATTGTCCGACAAAAGCGCCCGACTTGTCTACGGAGCAGTCCGCGCCGGCGTCGGGCGCCGGCGCCGGCGCGCTATTGCTCGAAGTCGAGCGGCACGTTTCCGGTCGCGCCGGTCGCGCCCCGGTGCGTGACTGACCCGGCGATCGTGCCGGTGTCCGGGAAGGTCGCGGACAGCGTACAGGCGTCGCAGTTCGTCGTCGTCGCCGGGAAGTCCTCGCCGTTGTTTCCGACGCTCAGCGTCCGGCGGGCGTCGGCGGGCAGCGACGCGGAATTGTTCTCGAGCAGGATCGAGGCGTTCGTCAGCCCGCCGCCGTTCAGATTGCTCGCCTGCAGGTCGAAGGTCCGTTCGGCGAAATCGAGGAAATAGGAGAACTCGCCGGTGATGCCCCCGGTCAGATCCGCGGAGCCGCCGGCGCTTCCGCTGTTGGCCGCGACCAGCTCCTGCAGGGTGACGCCCACGGACGCGGCCGATCCCGAGACGGTGGGATCGACGGCGTCCTCGCCTGCGTCGCCCGCCCCAAGCGTCTGATCGAGGCCCGAGATCAGCGTCCCGATCGGCGTCGGCTGCGAGGAGCCGCCGGTCTGCTGCGTCTGCTGCACGTTGACTCCGCCGCCTTGTCCCTCGCCGCCGGCTGAGCCCTGGCCGCCGGCCTGGCCTTGGCCGCCGCCGCTTTGCAGCCCGAGATCGTTGATGGCGCCCGGCGGCGCGATGAAGAAGACCGGCGGCTGGCCGGGCGTCGCAAGCACGGCCCCGCCCGGCCGGTTCAGATCGACCGACCCGTTCGGGGAGGAGAAATTGAAGGAGCCGGTATTCTGGCCCTGGCTGGTCGGTCCGGGCCCGACCAGCGCGGCGAAGACGACCGGCTGGCCGGGCGCCCCGCCCTGCGGCGCCTGGTCCGGGAACTGCTGCTGCGCCTGCTGCGACGTCAGCACGGAGACGAGCCCGATCGTCCCGCGGATGCCGATCTGCCCGACCGGGGTGACGATCTGCATGTCGTTCGGATCGCCGGAGGCGACCTTGCCGGCGACGAAACGCAGCGCCCCGCGGGTCAGATTCACCACCATCGATCCGCCTTGGGCGTCCGGATCGAAGATGAAACGGTCGATTTCGATGCGGCTCTCGGGGCCGAGCGTGAAGACGCTCTCGTCCAGCAACAACACCTGGAGACGCGAGTCGGCGCCGGCCGTGATGAAGTCCCCGAGGAAGATCGCCTCGCCGCTCTCCACCTGCCGGCCGACGGCCTCGGCGCGGGCCAGCAGGACGCGCCCGTCCACCGCCGCGGAGACGCCGGCCTGCTGCCCCTGCTGCCCCTGCTGCGCGGCCGACGGGCCGGCCGCGGCGAGCGTCAACGCCGCCGCAAGCGCGAGCGATCGCGCGGCGGTGCGCGGCGCATCGATCAAGTGGAGTCCCATGCTTGCCCTCCCGGCTCGGGCCGCTGCGGCGGCCCTAGAACTCATAGCGCTTGGTGACCAGGAACTGGCCGCGCAGAGTGTCGTAGTCGTAGTTCCGGATGTTCGACTGCTGCTTCAGATATTCGCCGGTGACCGTCATCACGACGTCGTCGAGGAAGTCCCGCACGGCGCCGGTCGTCTCGCCTTTCACCTCGTAGCCCAAGGCGTCGAGCAGACCGCCCGCCGGCGCGCCGAAGGTGGTGCGCAGGCGCAACGGATGCTCGCGCCGGCGCTGCGGCGCCGCCGCCGCGGTGACCAGAGGGTCCGGCGCCCGATAGAGCCGCACGCCGTAGCTTGCGCTGGACGCCAGGAACCGGCCCTCGCCCAACAGCCAGGTATGGCGGACCTCGCCCTTCCAGAAGCGGTAGCCCTGATAGCGCTGCTGCGCCTCCTTGTAGGTCTGCGCCCCTTCGAGCGAGACGCGGTGCGCCGGCGCCAGCCACATCCCCACCCCGACAAGAGCGTCCACGCGGGTTCCGTCGCGATCGGCGAGCGACCGGTTCTCGCTGATGTTGCGGAACCGCTCCCGGACCTTGCCGAGCGACGCCCAGAGGTCGAGCGGCGCTTGCCGGCCCGGTCGACGCACGCGCCTATCGACGCGCACCGCGCCGCCGTAGCTCGTGTAGAATTTCTGGCGCGACAGGGTCATGGCGCTGTAGGCGCCGGTTGGCGTGATCGACCATCCGTCCGGAAGGTCGAAGACGAAACCGCCGTTCAGCACAAGCGATTGCAGGTCGAGCTCGTCGCGCTCCGTCTGGTCGTCCTGGAACAGGGTGAGCGATCCGATCGCGCGATGCTCGCGCGGTTGGCCGAGATCGTGGTCGATCTCGTAGCGCACCAGCCCCATCACCGCCGTGTCGTCGTTCGCCCGGTCCGCTTCGAGGGTCAGATCGGTCGGGACGCCTAGGACGAGCGCTTCCTCGCCGCGGGGCGCCGCGTTGCGGTTGCTGTCGTAGTGCCCGCCGAGCGAGACGGTCAGCGTGTGCGTCGTGCGCTGCTGCTGTTTGGCGATCCGGTCCAGATAGCCCCGAATGCGCCGCGCATCGTCCGGGCGAAGCGGCAAGGCCTGCACCGCCCGGAACTCCCGCTCCGCCTCGACCAGATTCTCCAAGCGGTAGAGGACGATGGCGTAAAGCAGCCGCACTTCCGCCTGACCCGGCTGAACGATCAGCACCCGCTCCAGCGTGGCCGCGGCCCCCTGCAGATCGCCGCGCTCGATCTGCTGGATCGCATAGCAGCTATTCAGGATCACATTGTCCGGGTCGGCGAGAATCTGCGCGAAGCTGACGCTCGGACAGTCCCGGCCGAGCACGGCCTCCTCCGCCGTCCGGGCCTCGGCCTCCTCCTGGCGCAGCGCCTCCAGGTCCTCTTGCGCCCCTTCCGCGGGATCCTCGGTCTGCGCCACCCGGGTCTGGGCGTGAACTTCGCCGCCCGTCGCCCAGCCGATCGCGGTCAAAAGCAGCCCCGCTGCGAACGCCCGCGCAAGGCGTCGGCCCGGTGCACCCTCCATAATCACACACTCCCCCTCCGGCGCTTCCCTCGACGACGTGCGATCCCAGCCTCGCACGCCGCGCGCCAGCCCCTTTCCGCCTACCATGTCCGCGCCCCCGCGAACAAGGGCGCGCCCCGCCGGCCGGGGCTAGAGCAGATTGATGCGCATGTTCTCGCGCGCCACGATCGCGCCGGGCCATACGCGGCGCGCGGTCAGCTCCAACTCCTCCATGAAGTCGTCTTCGTGGGTGGGGTCGTGGTGGAAGATCGCCAGCATCCGCACGTTCGCCGCCCGGCACAGGCGCACCCCCTCCTCCCAGGTCGAATGGCCCCAACCCACCTTCTCGGGGAACTCCTCCTCGGTGTAGGTGCTGTCGTAGATCACGAGGTCGGCCCCCTCGATCAGCCCCAGGATATTCTGGTCGGGCTGGCCCGGCGTATGCTCGGTGTCGGTGATGTAGCACATCGCCTTGCCGCGGTGCTCGATGCGGTACCCGGTGGCGCCGTTCGGGTGGTTCAGGGGCGCGGTCCGCACCATAACGCCGGGGCCGAGCTGGAAGCTGTCGCCGGCGCGGAAATCCTCGAACAGCAGCCGACCGCGCATCGCCTCCAAGGGCACCGGAAAGAAGGGCTGCGCCATCTGGCCGGAGAGCACTTTGCGCACGCCCCCGTCCTCCTGGATGTGGCCGGCCATGATCGTGAACTCGTTGCCGGGCATGAAGGCCGGCGTGAAGAAGGGGAAGCCGTTGATATGGTCCCAATGGGTGTGGGACAGCATCAGCGTCGCGCGCGTCGCATCCTTCTTGAGCATCCAATGGCCCAGATTGCGGATGCCCGTTCCGGCGTCGAAGACGATGCGCTCGCCGCCCGCGGACACCTCCACGCAAGAGGTGTTGCCGCCGAAGCCGATATGACGGGGCGACGGACAGGCGATCGAGCCCCGCACCCCCCAGAACTTCACTTTGAACGCCATTGCGCCTCACGCCCGCTTGCGCCGCAGCCGATCAAGCCGCCCCCACCCCGGTCAGCCTGCAGCAGTATGCAGTGGCGGGGCTTATAAAGCATTCTCGGAAATTCGCCAGAAATTCTCTTAAAATTTTCGTTATCTCGACCGCCGCGGGCGACGCGCCGGCGCTCGGACCGTCAGGGGTGAAGGCGGACGGTGACGCGTCGGTTGATCGCCCGGTTCTCGGGGATCGGCTCCTCCATGATGTCCCGGTTCGGGACCTTGGGCTTGGTGTCCGCGTAGCCGGCGGCCTTCAGCCGGGTCGGCTCCATGCCGCGTTCGATGAAATGGCGGACGACGGCCGCCGCGCGCGCCGCCGAGAGCTCCCAGTTCGACGGGAAGCGCTCGGTCTCGATCGGCACGTCGTCGGTGTGGCCTTCGGCGTCCACGAAGAACAGATCGTAGGGCGGGACCTCCAACTCGCGCTTCACCTTGCCCAGAACCAGCTTGGCCTGTTCGGTCAGATCGGCCGAGGCGGGCTCGAAGAACGAGCCGCTGGCGAAATCGATCACCACGCCCTGATCGTCGAAGCCGACGTCCACCGCCTCGGGCGGCACGTCGTCGGTGTCCTCGATGATCTGCTGCACCTTGGAATGGAGCTGGAAGATCGGCTTGTCGCTGTCGACCTGCCCGCCCAACTCCTCCTTGATGCCGGCCTGGACCTGCTCGAACAGCGGCAGTTCGACCTTGGAGAAGGACACCAGCATCACGAAGAAGGCCATCAGAAGCGTGATGGCGTCGGCGTAGGTGGCGAGCCAGTCCTCGCCGTCGTCGGCCGCGGGCGGCGCGGACGAGCGTTTGCGGCGGCGCGCCATGTGCGTCCCTATCCCTTCATCTGGCGGTCCATGTCGAAGCGGATCGCCGGGTCGAGGAAGCTGTTCATCCGATCCTGGATGTAGCGCGGGTTCTTGCGGTCGGCCAGCATGCAGATCCCTTCCGCAAGCAGTTCGTGGCGGAAGCGCAGGATCTGATTGCGCTGGGTCAGCTTGTTGGCGGCGGGAATGAACATCATCCGCGCGATGATCACGCCGTAGAGCGTGGTGTTGAGCGCGACGGCCAGCCCCTTGCCGAGTTGCGTCGGGTCCGAGCCCATGTCGTCCAGCATGATGATCAGGCCGATCAGGGTGCCGATCATGCCGAAGGCCGGCGCCGTGCCGCCCATGCTGCGCAGGATGTTGGCGGGCACCATGTTGCGCTCGAAGGTCGTTTCGGCGACGAGCGACAGGTTCTCGCGGATCTCGTCGCCGGTATAGCCGCTCAGCAATTGCTCGACGGCGAAGGAGAGGAACTCGTCCCCCTCGACCTTCTTGGCCTCGCCGTCGAGCGCGACCAAGCCCTTCTGCTGCGCCAGATAGCCCCATTTGATGATGCGGTGGACCTCCTGATTCAGGATGTTCCGGCCCATCCGGTAGACGCTGAAGATGCTGAGCGCGCCGCGCAGGGCGAGCAGGACGTAGCGCCACTCCTGCCCGAGACAGGTCGCGGCCAGGGTCCCGCCGACCACGATCAGCAGGCTCTCGATGCTCAAGAAAATGAAATAGTTGTCGGTGCTGATCAGGACGGCGCCGACGAAGAGCCCGATACCGGCCAGGAATCCAACAAACGAGTTGATCGACATGGCGTCGCGGATCCGTCCTCGTCCAGGCCGCCCCGTCCGCGCTGGCCCAGCGTTCCCCCAAACTTCCCGAATGTACAGTATGACCTGATTCGGGGCGTGCAAAGGCTGGCGTCCGCCGACCGCTTGGCGCATCTAGAGGGCGGACTGTGAAGGAGCCGTTCCGATGCCGAAGCCGTCGCCCGCCGCCCGTCGTCGCGCCAAGCCGCGTGGGCGCGCGCGCCCCGCGGCCGGTCCGCCGGTCGAGGTCGTCGTCGAGAGACTTGGCGCGCAGGGCGACGGCGTGGCCGAGACCGAGGCGGCGGGCCGTCTCTATATCCCCTACTCCGCCCCCGGGGACCGGCTGATCGCGGCCCCCGGGTCGCGGCGCGGCGACGGGCGCGCGGCGCAGATCGCCGAAATCCTCGCCCCCTCGCCCGACCGGATCGATCCGGTCTGCCGCCATTTCGGGCGCTGCGGCGGCTGCGCCTTGCAGCAGGTGCGCGCGGAGGCGATCGCGCGCGAGAAGCGGGCGCTGCTCGTCGACGCCCTGGCGCGCAAGGGCTTCGACGCGCCGCCGGTCGCGGAGACCGTCAGCATCCCGCCCGGCGACCGCCGCCGGGCGCGCTTCGCGGTGCGCCGGCGCGCCGGCGCCGCCGCGCTCGGCTTCAACGAACGCGCGGGCCCGGCCGTCGTCGACCTGCAGGAGTGCCCGGTCCTTCGACCCGATCTGGCGGCGCAGCTTCCGGCGCTTCGCGCGCTCTGCGCCCGGTTGGACAGCCTGGGCGGCGCTGCGGATCTTCAGGTTCTGGCGAGCGAGACCGGCCTGGATCTGCTGTTCGCGCCGGATCGCCCGGCGGATCCCGGTCTGGCGGAGCGCGAGGCGCTGACCGCCTTCGCCGAGGCGCAGGACGCAGCCCGCATCGCCTGGATCCCGGCCGCGGACGCGCCGCCGGAGCCCGTGGTCGCCCGCCGCGCGCCGCGCGTCGTCTTCGGCGGCGTCGCCGTCGAACCGCCGCCCGGCGCCTTCCTGCAGCCCGGCCGCGCCGGCGAAGCGGCGATCGGCGCCGCCGTCGCCGCCGCGCTGGAGGCCCATGCGCCGGCGGCCGACCGGATCGCAGACCTTTACGCCGGGTGCGGCGCGCTCGGCCTGCCGTTCGCCGCGCGCGGGCTCGCCGTGCATGCGGTGGAGGGCCTGGCGGACCATATCGCCGCCTTCCGCAAGGCCGGCGGCGCGCAGGGTCTGCGCGTCTCCGCGGAGGTGCGCGATCTGGCGCGCGCCCCGCTGGAGCCGGAGGAGTTGGCCCGCTTCGACGCCGTGCTGTTCGACCCGCCGCGCGCCGGCGCGGCCGAACAGGCGCGCATGCTGGCCCGCAGCGCCGTTCCCCTCGTCATCGCGGTGAGCTGCAACCCGGCGACGCTGGCGCGCGATCTGCGGCTGCTGGCCGACGGCGGCTACCGCCTCGTCTCCGCCCAGCCGATCGACCAGTTTCCCTGGTCCGGCCATCTGGAGGCTGTGGCGGCTATGGTGCGCTAGGCCGACGTCGTCGTCTCGATCGCCTCGGCGGACCGCGCCGCCGGCGACGGGGCGTAGGGCAGCGAGACGACGGCTTCCGTGCCCTCCCCGACGGCGCTTGAAAGCGTCAACCGCCCGCCGAGCGCATCCACCAGCCCTTGGCAGATGGAAAGCCCGAGCCCCCAGCCCGGCTGCGCGGTCGTCGGATTGGCGCCGCCGCGCGCGAAGGGGTCGAGGACGCGTTTCAGCTTGTCGGCCGGAATGCCGCATCCGGTGTCGCGCACCGACAGTTCGACGCCGTCCGGCCGGTAGGAGAGGGTCGCGACGACGGCCCCGCCGGCGTCCGTGAACTTGACCGCATTGGTCAACAGGTTGGCGGCGATCTGCGCGACGGCCAGCGCGCAGGTCTCGACCGGGCGCGGCCGGCCGCTACGGGTCACCGTCAGGACGACGCCTTTCTCCTCCGCCATGCGCGCGAGAGCCCGCGCGGCCCGTTCCAGCTCGGCGCCGAAGTCGACGGCTTCGATCACGAAATCCCGCTTGCCGCTCTCGATTGCGGAGAGATCGAGCAGTTCGTTGACGGTCTTCAACAGGATCTCGCCGCTGTCATGGATATGACCGGCGTATTGCCGGTATTGGAGTTGCGCCGCCGGGCCCAGATGCTGATCGCGGATGATCTCGGAGAACCCAAGAATGGCGTTCAACGGCGTGCGCAGATCGTGGCTGACGCAGGCCAGGAAGTTCGACTTGAACCGATTGGCCTGCTCCGCCGCCTCCTTTTCGCGCAGCAAGCGTCGCTCGCGCTCCACATGCTTGCCGATGTCATGGACGATCGCGTAGACGCTTCCGACCGCCCCGGAGGGCTCGCGGTCCGGCAGGTAGCTGACCGACGCGTAATAGTCCGAGCCGTCCCGAAGCACCAGATCGACCTCGAACGAGACCGCCTCGCCGGCGAAGGCGCGCTGCAAGTAGGGTTCGAGTCGCTCCCAGGCGGCGCTTCCCAGGACGTCGGCCGGCGTGCGCCCGAGGATTTCGGCCCGCGGCGTCCCGACCCCGTCCTCGAAAGCCTTGTTGACGTAGCGATACCGGCCGTTGCGGTCGAGGATCGCGATCCGCTCCGCGATGCGCTCGAAGAGCCGTTGGAAGCGGCGCTCCGGTCCCCAATGACGGGCGGGGGCGAGCCACCGGTCGGTCACGTCCAGAAACACGCCCTGCACGACGGCCGCATCGTCCGGCGCGCCGACGGCGTCGCCGCTCAGGCACAGCACCCGCCGATAGGCCGCCGCCTCGTCCTCGATCCGGAACCAGAACGCCGCCGCCGCGGTCGCCGCCGCCGCATTCGCCGACGACCGGTCCTGCCCGAACAACGCCTCGAAGGCCGCGCGGTCTTCGGGGTGGATGCGCGCGATCCACGCGTCCAGAGGGACGCTGTCCCGATCGGCCAGCCCGGCGAGCCGCGCCCCGCCCGCCGGCAGATGCAGCAGGCCGCGGCGCGGATCGACGCGCCAGACCGCCATGCCCAGCGCGCGGGCCGGGTCGGCCAACCGGTCGGACCAGGCGGTCGTCTCGCGCCCGTCGTCGGCGCACGCCGGCAGCGCCTGAACCAGCACGGCGCCAGCCGTTCCTGCGCCGGGCGCCGGCCGCAGCATCGTGCGCATGCGCCCGGGTCCGGCCGCCCCGGTCCCGCAGCCGGCGCCGCGCCAGACATGCTCCTGGTCGAAACTGGAACGCTCGCCCGCGGCGACGGTGCGCAGCCCCGCGCGCAGCGCCGCGGTCGCCGACCCATCCCGCGGATCGAGGGACGGTGCACCCGCCACGGCGGCCGCCGGGCCGGCCGGGCCCGGGTCCGCCTCAAGCGCGCGCCAGGCGGCGTTGGCCGCCTGCACCCGGCCCGCCGCATCGACGACGCAGCACGCGCCGCCCATCGCCTCGAGCCAGGCCTCCCTCCCCGCCGGGACATCGCCGGACGATCCATCCACCATGTTCGAGCCCCCAAGAACCCGCATAGGCCGCACCATGCGAGACACGCAACCAATGCGCATCCTGATACCGTTATGAGGATCGCTCAGTTGCGTTAAGGCTCGGTAAACGACCGCGCGCCGACGCTGCGCCGCAGGCGCGGATAGAGGGCCGCCAGGCTGAGCCCGCGCACGCCCATGAAGAGCGTCATCGCGAACCAGAGGCCGTGATTGCCGAAGGCCGGCTGGGCCCAATGCAGGGCGCCAAGATAGACGGCGAGCGACAGGATCATGGCGTTGCGCAGGTCCGCGCCGCGGGTCGCGCCGATGAAAATCCCGTCGAAGGTGAAGCACCAGACCGAAATCAGCGGCAGCAGCGCGGGCCAGAGCAGAAAGCGGCTCGCCTCCCCGCGCACCTCTGGAATGTCGGTCAAGAGCGCGATCACCGCCGGCCCGGCGAGCACGAACAGCGCCGCCGCGCCGCCCGCGAGGACGGCCGCCCACTTGAAGACGCTGCGCACCGCGGCGTCGAAATCCGCGCGATCGCGCCGGCCGACCGACCGGCCGACCAGCGCCTCCGCCGCATGCGCGAAGCCGTCGAGCCCGAAGCTCGCGATGGTCAGGAAATTCAACAGCACGGCGTTCGCGGCCAGCGTCGTCTCGCCCATCGTCGCGCCGCGCATGGTGAAATAGGTGAAGGCCCCGACCAGACAAAGCGTGCGGATGAAGATGTCGCGGTTGACCGCAACCAGCCGCCGCAGGGCCTCCCGGTCCAAGAGGCGCGCGCGGCCGACCGGCCCGACCCCCGACGCCGCCAGCGCGCGCCGCACCAGCAACAGGCCGAGCAGCAGACCGCTCCACTCCGCGATCGCGGTCGCGGCCGCGACGCCCTCCACGTCCCAGCCCAGCCCGACCACGAAGACCAGATCGAGGCCGATATTGACCGCGTTGATCAGGATCTGCAGCAGCAGCGGCGTGCGCGCGTCCTGCCGGCCGAGGAACCACCCCAGCAGCACGTAGTTCATCAGCGCCGCCGGCGCGCCCCAGATGCGGATCGTGAAATAGCCGGCGGCGAGGTCCTCGACCTGCTCGCTCGCCTCGAACAGGCCGAGGGCCGCCCACAGGATCGGCCCCTGCAACAGGATCAGCGCGCCCGCGGTCAGGAGCGCGATCCCGGCGGCGCGCGCGAAGCTCGCCTTCACCTCCTCCGCGTCGCCCCGGCCCCAGGCCTGCGCGGTGAGCCCGGTCGTGCTCATCCGCAGGAAACCGAAGCCCCAATAGACGAAGGAGAAAATGGTCGCGCCGACCGCGACCGCGCCGAGATAGGCGGGGTCCGGCAGGCGCCCGACGACGGCGGTGTCCACCGCGCCCAGCAGCGGGACCGTCAGATTGGCGAGGATGATCGGCCCGGCCAGACGCCAGACCCGGCCGTCCCAGCCGCCCTCCGGCGCGGCGCCGTCCGGTTTCGAGGCGCTTTCCATGGAGCCGGCAGAGTGGCGGGCGCAGGCGGGGCCCGGCAAGCCGTTTCTCAACCGGTAGGCAGCGGGACGGGGCGGCGAGACCGGCCGGCGCCGAGTCACCGAAGAGTCGTCGAGCGATAATGGCGGAGTCCCGGCCGCCGGCTATCCTGACCGGGATGACGGATGCGCCTTGGCGGAGGAGCGGGATGATCCGGGTCGATTATCGCGACTATCTGGACCAGCAAAGCCGCTATGCGGCCAGCCTGCTGCGCCAGGCCAAGCGCGCGGAGGGCGCGCGGGCCCGCGAACTGGCCGATCTCGCCGGCGACGCCCTCATGCGCATGACCCGCGTCTGGCGGCGCGGGGCGCCGGACGGCTGACCGCGATCAGGGGCTCGTCTCCTCGTCGGCGAGACCCGCGGCCAGCGCCAGCGCCCGACGCGCGCGGCCCGGATCCATCGGATCGATCTCGGCGGACTCCGCGAAGGCGAGCAGATCCGGCTCGTGAGCGAGCAGGAAGTCCAACAACCCCATCAGCAGGGCCGGGTCCTTGAGCCGCTCGCGCAGCTCCATCGGGCCGATCCCGCTCAACGCCAGGAATCGGCCGAGCTGATCCTCCTCCTGGGCGATGAAGGTCAGCGCCTGATAGGCGACGGCCTCCGCGGCCTCTCGGTTCATGGCGTCGTTCCTTCCCTATCGCGGTGCGGGCCCTGTGCGCGGTGCGGGCGCTCGATTGCGGAACCGGCCCGTCCGGCTTATGTAGGCGATGCGGGCGCGCCGTCGAGGGGCCGCGACCGCGCAACGAACCGGGCGGCGGCGACCGTCTCGCCGCATACCCCGACCGAGCGTTTCATCCAAGGGAGGATTTCCGTGCAGCTGACCAACCAGAGCCTCTTCCGGGAGCAGGCCTATATCGGCGGCAAATGGTCCGACGCCGACGGCGGCGCGACCTTCCCCGTGACCAACCCCGCGACGGGCGAGGTGATCGCCAACGTCGCCCGCTGCGGCGCCGCCGAGACCCGGCGCGCGATCGAGGCCGCCGCCGGCGCCTGGCCCGCCTGGCGCGCCAAGACCGCCAAGGAGCGCGCCGCGATCCTGCGCCGCTTCTTCGAGCTGATGATGGAGAACCAGCGCGACCTCGCCATGATCATGACCGTCGAGCAGGGCAAGCCCCTGGCCGAGTCGATGGGCGAGATCGTCTACGCCGCCTCTTTCGTCGAGTGGTTCGGCGAGGAGGCGAAGCGCGCCTATGGCGACGTCATCCCGCAGCACAAGCCCGACAGCCGCATCGTGGTCACCAAGGAGCCGATCGGCGTCACCGCCGGCATCACGCCCTGGAACTTCCCGACCGCGATGATCACCCGCAAGGCGAGCCCGGCGCTGGCCGCCGGCTGCCCGATGGTGATCAAGCCGGCGGAGGCGACGCCGCTCTCGGCGCTGGCGCTGTGCGTGCTGGCGGAGCAGGCGGGGATTCCCGCGGGCGTTCTCTCCGTCGTCACCGGCGACCGCGACCAGTCGGCCGAGATCGGCGGCGAGATGACCGGCAACCCGATCGTGCGCAAGATCGGCTTCACCGGCTCCACGCCCGTCGGCAAGCTGCTGATGGAGCAGGCCTCGAAGACCGTGAAGAAGGTGAGCCTCGAGCTGGGCGGCAACGCGCCCTTCATCGTGTTCGACGACGCCGACATCGAAAGCGCGCTGCCCGGCGCCATCGCCTGCAAGTTCCGCAACGCCGGCCAGACCTGCGTGTGCGCCAACCGCATCCTGGTGCAGGACGGGATCTACGACAAATTCCTCGACCGCCTGAAACAGGAGGTCGCGAAGCTGAAGGTCGGCCCCGGCCTGGAGGAAGGCGTCGCCATCGGCCCGCTGATCGACGAGCGCGCCATCGCCAAGGTCGAAAAGCTGGTCGCCAGCGCCAAGGCGTCCGGCGCCAAGGCGACCGTCGGCGGCGACCCGCACGCACTGGGCCGCACCTTCTACAGCCCGACGGTGCTGGAGGACGTCTCCGCCGACATGGAGGTCGCCAACAACGAGATCTTCGGCCCCGTCGCCCCGATCATCCGCTTCAAGGACGAGGCGGACGCGATCCGCATCGCCAACGACACGCCCTTCGGGCTCGCCGCCTATTTCTACGCCCGCGACATCGGCCGCGTCTGGCGCGTGGCGGAGGGGCTGGAATACGGCATGGTCGGGATCAACACCGGCATCCTCTCCACCGAGGTCGCGCCCTTCGGCGGCGTGAAGGAATCCGGCATCGGCCGCGAAGGCTCGAAGTACGGCCTCGATGAGTGGATGGAGATCAAGTATCTCTGCATGGGGGATATCTGAGGAGCCGCGCGCAGGCTGTCGCGCCCTGGGAGACGCCGCCAGTTCGAGGGCGCGAGCAGTCGCTTGGGTCGGTGATCGAACAGCGCCGACCCCGGCGGAGGTTCGCTGCCTTCCGCGCCAGACCGCGCCCTGAGGAGTTGAATCCCGAGCGGCGCCCTCGCCGGCGGATCCTTCGAGACGCCGCCTTTCGGCGGCTCCTCAGGATGAGGGCTCAGGGCCTGTCGAGCGGGTTTCCTGGTCAGAGCTTCTCCCGCCGCCGGCGCCGGCCGCTCCTGGGACCCGGATCAACCTTGCAGCCGTCCGGGACGACAATGCAACGGCTCGGCGCGCCGCCTGCCGGCGCTCCCCAGGGTGCGGGTTTGAAGGCATCGTCGGGGCTTCGCGACCCTGCTGCTCGGTCGATCAGCGTTCGTTGTCAGAGGATCGAGCCGCCCCTCGCACGGAAAAGGCCGCGCCCGATCGGGCGCGGCCTTTCTCGCATCGGCCAGGGTGTGGAAACCCGGTCAGCCTCAGCGCCGCAGCGTGCGGCCGGTCTCGACCACATGCGCGATCTCGCCGCGGGCGATGCCCAGATCGGCCAGTTCGTGATCGCTCAGGCGGGAGAGCTCCGCGCGGGCGCGGGACAGCTCCCGGGCGCGGCGCACGCGCGCGACGACGCCGGCGAGGAAGCCGGCGACGCCGGACTGCGACTGGGACCCCGCAAGGGCGAAGCTGTTGCTGCTCATCAGACCAACTCCTTTTCTTTGTTTAGGACAGCTTTACTGCCTTACTAGATGGGGGCGGGTCGACCGCGGTTCTTGCATGCTGCACCTGCGAAAAGCGCATGGACGCCCCCTTGCCGGCGCACGCCCGGCGCGCTACCGCTCAATCTTCGCCCCCGATCAGACCCAACCGCCGGGAGGGACGCCCGATGGCCGCCTATCGCTTCAGCCTGCATGAGGATCGCATCGCCCCGGGCGGGTGGTTGGAGATCGCGACCCCCGCCGCGCACCGGCTGCTCTATTGCGTGGACGGATCGCTCGCCGTCGGCGGCGGCAGTCTGGGCGACCTGTCGCCCTTGGCGCGGGACGAGGCCGCGCTCTCCAGCGGGCTGGCGCGGATCGAAACGGGCCACGCCGGCGCGCTCGTGCTGCGCTGGGAGCTGGCCCCCGCGGACGCGGCCGAGGAGGTCGAGGAGGCCGGCGTCGCCACCGGCCTCCTGATGGAGCGCAGCATCGAGGCGCCGGAGGAGGGCGAGCGGCTGTTGCGCCTCGACGCGGTCGCGCTGCCGGCCGGCGGCGCGGACCCGAGCCACATCCTGCCCGGCCCCAGCCTGCGCGTGCTGGCGAGCGGCGCGGTCTCCGTCGCGCTTGGAAACCGCAGCACGCCGCACCGCCCCGGCGGCGCCTGGTTCGTGAAGGAGGGCGAGGAGGCCGCGGTGAGCGCGGAGGACACCGAGCCCGCGCTGCTCCTGCGCGCGGCGCTGTTGCCGACCAGCCTCGCCGGCGAAAGCGCGATCTTCTACGCCGAGCGCGGCGACGGCGAGGGCCCGCCCCCGGCGCGGGTCTATGTCGACGGGGTGATCCTGCTATAGGCTGACGTCCATCGATATGAGGAGGCGCAATGCTGCGGATCAGGGCCTGCGCGTCGGACGATCTGGAGGCGCTCTACGCCATTTCGCTCGCCACCGGCGACCGGGGCGGCGACGCCAGCGCGCTCTACCGCGATCCGCGGCTGATGGGCGCCATCTACTCCGCCCCCTACGCCCTGCTGGAGCCGGAACTGGCCTTCGTCGCCGAGGATGCGGACGGCGTCGCCGGCTTCGCCGTCGGGACCTGCGACACGCGCGCCTTCGAAGACCGGCTGGCGGCCGAGTGGCGTCCCCGCCTGCGCGCCGGAACGAGCCCGCCGGACCCGGCGCGGGCCGACCGCTGGACGGCGGACGAGCGCCGCCTCCACCAGATTCACACCCCGACGCCGACGCCGGACTGGGTGGTCGCGGCGCATCCGGCGCATCTGCATGTCAACCTGCTGCCGAGGCTGCAGGGCCGCGGCGTGGGGGCGCGCCTGGCCGACCGGTGGACGGCCTCCGCCGCGGCGCGCGGCGCGCGCGCCCTGCATGCGGGGGTCAATGCGCACAACACGCGCGCGCTGAGCTTCTGGCGCCGGCAGGGGTTCGCGGAGATCGACCCGGCCCGGCGCGACGGCCGCACCGTGTGGCTCGGCCGGAGACTGGCGCCGTGAGCGCGGCGGGCGCGGGCGCCGATCTCGGCCCCTGCCCGATCTGCGGGCGGCCGATGATCGCCGGCCCGTCGGTCGACCGGCATCACTGGGTTCCCCGCCGGTTGGGCGGGACGGCCTGGGACTGGCTGCACCGGCTGTGCCACAAGAAGCTGCACAGCCTCTATGACGAACGCACGCTGGCGCGCGACTTGGCCGATCCCGAGAGCGCCCGCGCCGACCCGGAGATCGCCAAGTTCATCCGCTGGGCGCGCAAGCAACCGCCGGAGGCGCTCGGCCGGCACGCCGCACCCAAGGGACGCAGGCGGCGCCGGTAGGCCGGCCGCTAACCGGCGGGCGCCCGGCGCGCGCGCAGCTTGTCGCGGATCAGCTTGATCAGCGGCAGCAGGATCAGGATCAGCGCCGTGATCGTGATCGGGCCGGCGATCGGCCGGGTGAAGAAGATGCTGATATCGCCGTCGGAGAACAGCAGCGACTGGCGCAGCTTGGGCTCGGCGATCGGCCCGAGCACGATCGCCAGCACCGCCGGCGCCAGCGGATAGTCCAAGAGCCGCAGGAAGAAGGCGCCCGCCCCGAACAGCACCATCAGCCAGACGTCGAACATGTCCTGATAGGCGGCGTAGGTGCCCACCAGCGAAAGCACGAAGATGATCGGCGCCAGGATGGTGAAGGGCATGCGCAGCATCCACAGAAAGACCGGGATGAAGGCCAGATTGACCAGCAGCGCCACCACGTTGGAGACGTAGAAGGAGCCGATCAGCGGCCAGACGAAGTCCGGCTGCTCGCTGAACAAGAGCGGGCCCGGCTGCAGTCCCCAGATCACCATGCCCGCCAGCAGCACCGCCGTCGTCGGCGAGCCCGGGATGCCGAGCGTCATCATCGGCAGCATGGAGCCGGTGGAGGCCGAGTTGTTGGCCGCCTCCGGCGCGGCGACGCCGTCGATATTGCCCTTGCCGAAGCTCTTCGGATCCTTCGACGCCATCTTGGTCACGCCGTAGGCCATCAGCGAGCCCGGCGTCGCGCCCGCCGCCGGCAGGATGCCGACGAAGAAGCCGAGGAAGGAGCCGATCGCCGTGCCGCGCCAGGCGCCGGCGAAGCTGCGGATCGCGGCCATGACGCGCTTCGCGGTGATCGTCACCTCGGCCATCTTGTCGTCGGAGCGCGAGGCGTTGATGGTCCAGATCATCTCGCCGATGCCGTAGACGCCGATGGCGAGCACCAGGAACTGGATGCCGTCGCTGAAGCCGACCATGTCGAAGAAGATCAGACGCGGCTCGCCCGAGATGATGTCGAACCCGACGGTGGCGAGCACCAGCCCGAAGCAGATCGAGAAGATGGTCTTCGGGATGTCGTCGCCGCCGAGGCCCACGAAGGTCGCGAAGGCGAGCAGCATCAGCGCGAAGATCTCCGGATCGCCGAACTGCAGCGCCACCGAGGCGAGCGGCGGCGCGAACATCGTGAACAGCACGGTCGAGATGGTGCCGCCCGCGAAGGAGGCGACGGCCGCGGCGACGAGCGCCTTGTCCGCCTGACCCGTGAGCGCCATCGGCCGGCCGTCGAAGGTGGTCGCGACCGCGGTCGAGGCGCCCGGAATGCCGAGCGTGATGGAGGAGATCGCCCCGCCATACATCGCGCCGTAATAGATCGCGGCGAGGAAGATCATGGGCGCGGTGTAGCTGCCCGTCATCTCCTGGATGACGAAGGTGAAGGGCAGCAGGATCGCCACGCCGTTGACCGATCCGAGCCCCGGCATGGCGCCCACGAACAGCCCGATCACCACCCCCAGCACGGCGAGGCCGAGATTGGCCGGCTGCAACGCGACCCAGAGCCCGTCCATCAGGGCCGTAAGGATGTCCATCGTCGAGACTCCGTCACTGCGTCGGCGCGCGAGGCTTCGCCGCCCCGGCCCGGACGAGACGGCGAGGGCGGCCGACCGGCCACCCGAGCGCCGCTAGAGAAACATGTCGTAGAGCGGGATGAAGAGCGGCTCCATGTAGCCTTTCGGCAGCACGATGCGCATCGCGACGTCGAAGAAGAAGAAGCTGAACACGGGAACCGCGGTCGCGATCGACAGCGTCCGGACCGCCGAATGGCGGCCGAGCGCGCCGAGGTAATAGATCAGGAAGAAGAACATCGCGCCGTAGAAGCCGATCAGCTCGATCAGGATCAGGAAGCCGAGCAGCCCGCCGCCGACCAGCAGCAGCGAGCGCTTGGCGAAGCTGTCGAGATAGGGCTCCTCCGAGCGCGACGGCGGCGACTTGCGCAGGAACCAGTTGACGCCGATCCAGATCGAGCAGACCAGCATCACGCCGGACAGCCAGAAGGGCCAGAAGCCGCTGCCGACGCCTTCGCCGGGCACGATCCCGATATTCTCGAAACGCCCGGCGTCGGGGTTCCAGGCGGGCGGCGCCCCGCTCTTCCACATCAGATAGATCGAGAGGAGGCCGAGTATGACGGCCGTTACGATTTCCGCACGCCTCACGTCCCGAACCTCCTCTCTATCCCGTCTCGTCTCAGGTCGCGCTTAGTTGATCGCGCCCGAGGCCTTCAGGATCGCCTCGTGCCGATCGCGCTGGACCATCCAGTAGGCCTTCAGGTCGTCGCCGGCCATGAAGTCGCCCATCAGGGACTTGTCCGCCTTGTACTTCTGCCACTGATCGGTCTGGTACGCCTTCGAGAACAGGTCGGTGTAGTAGGCCTGGGCCTCCGCCGACATGCCCGGCGCGCCGACGACAGAGCGCTGCATGAAGTAGGAGAAGTCGCCGCCGACCTCGCGCAGGGTGGGCACGTCGGGGAACAGCGGCAGCCGCTCGTCGGTGAAGGCGACCAGCGGGATCACGTCGCCGGATTCGTAGAAGCCCAGCGCCTCCGAGGGGTTGTTCACCGAGGAGGTGATCTGCTGACCGGCGAGCTGCTTGGCCACCTCGCCGCCGCCCTTGTAGGGGATGTACTTGATGTCGAGGCCGTAGTTGTTGTTCAGGAAGTCGGTGATGATGTTGTCCTCGGAGTTCTTGCCGGTGCCGCCCATCACCCAGTCCGAGCCGCGGCTCTTAGCCGTCTCCAGGAACTGATCGAAGCTGGTGACCCCCTCGTCCTTGTGGACCCAGAGCAGGAAGGTGTCCTCCGCCATCCGCCCGACGGGCGCGAACTCCATGATGTCGACGCCGAGGCCCGGCTGGCGCAGCGGCGTGGTGAAGAAGGAGTTCAGGGTCACCATGATGGTGTGGTTCGGATCCTTGGCGCCCTTCATATGGACCAGCGCCTCGGCGCCGGAGCCGCCCGCCTTGTTGATCGGCACCAGCGGGCGCGGCGCCAGATCCTGCTGCTCGATGATCGACTGCATCAGGCGGGCCATCTTGTCGGCGCCGCCGCCCTTGCCGGCCATGATGACGAAATCGATGGGCTTGTTCGGCTCGAACGCCTGAGCCGGCGCGGCGAAGCTCGCCGCGGTCAACGCCGCGGCGCCGAGCGCCGCGCAGAACAACCGCTTGGTGACAATCATCTGTCATCCTCCCTTGGATTCGTTCGACAATGATGGGGGGCGGCCTTCGCCGCATTTCCCCCTCTTCCGGCAGCCGTCTTGGACGCGGCCTATCGGTTGCAAATCTGACCCCTAAACCCGCGGAAACACCCGCCGCCGGCCGGACGCCGGGGGCGATTCGAACCGCGAATCGCACAGTCAGGACGCGCTAATTATAACATTTTTGTGAGAAGGCAAGCCTCAATGAACAAAAATTATCGGGAGTCCGGCCTTGTCGACAATTACTTGCGAGTTCCCGCCAAAGATGGCTTCCCGCTCATGACTCGCGCTGTACGCGCCCATGATCATGAGATCCGCGCCCAGCTCGGCGCTGCGGCGCAACAGGGCGGCCCCGACGCCGCCTTCCGCCGTCAGGGTTTCGAAAGCGGCCGCGATTCCACGCACCGCTAGATAGTCGCGCAGATCCTCCGGCGACGCGCCCTTGGCGTCGCGCCCCTCGACGGTCAGAACCGTGACCGCCGCGGCGTTGACCAGCACGTCAAGCGTCAGCGCCACCGCGCGCGCCGCTTCGAGCGACCCGTTCCAGGCGAGCGTCACCCGCTCGCCCAGCGCCGCCGGGCGCTCCTCGCGGGGCGGGACCATCATGACCGGACGGCCGGTGTGGAAAATCGCGGCGACCAGACTGTTGACCCCGAGATTGCGGTCGCGGTCGGGCTTGGCGACGACGATCAGGTCGGCCAACCGGCCGCGCCGCTTGAGGACGTCCGCCTGCTTGCCCACCTCCTCGATCCAGGAGGCGCTCGGCCCGGGTCCGTCCGGCCGTTGTCCGATGGGCAGCTTGAGATCGCCGGCGATGCGGTCGAAATCGCGGTGCAGCTTCTCCTCCTCCGCGTCGGCGACGCCGGCGGCGCTCTCGGCGAGCTGTTCGCGCAGGAAGCGCGGCAACGGCCGACCGAAGGACGGCGCCTCGTCCGGCTTCGGCCGGCAGTGCACAACGTCGATGTGCGCGCCATAGCGCCGCGCCATCACGCTGGCGTGCGCCAACACGTTCTCACCCTTCCCGTCGCCGCGCACGGGAACCAGGATCTTGCGGATCATCCGCCCCTCCCTTTCTCGTTTTTTCTGGCCTTGTTCAGCCCACACGGGGGAGCCGTCGGACCCTGACCGCACAGCTTACGGTCGAACAGGCCGCAAGGAAATGGCGCTCGGTTCGCCGCTGTCCAGGGCTTGGCGCGCCGCGCGTCCGCGACATCGTCCGAACCGGCCGCCCGATTCCGTGGTTCTTCCTGGCGATTTCTCTTGAGCGCGCGCGGACGTCGGCCCTACAAGCGATTCTGGGTCGGCGCGCTCGCCGGCCCTCTTGCTGTGTCGTCTTTGGGGGGATCGCATGACGCTGCCGTTCGAGAAGCACGAGTATCTCGACCGCATCGACCGGGTGAAACGGGCGATGGAGAACGAGGGGATCGAGGTCCTGATCTCCGCCGACCCGGCGAACATGAACTACCTGACCGGCTATGACGGCTGGTCCTTCTACGTGCCGCAGGTCGTCGTCACGGCGCTGGCCGAGCCGGAGCCGATCTGGATCGGCCGCGGCATCGACGCCAACGGGGCCCGGGTCACCACCTTCCTCGGCGACAGCTCGATCTACGGCTATTCCGACGACTACGTCCAGAAGCGCGACTGTCACGCGATGGATTTCGTCGCCGACGTGCTGCGCGAACGGGGGCTGGCCTCCAAGCGCATCGGCGTCGAGATGGACGCCTACTACTACAGCGCGGCCGGCCACGCCGCCCTGCAGCAGGGCTTGCCGAACGCGACCTTCCTGAACGGCCATTGGGTCGTGCGCTGGGTCCGCAACGTCAAATCGGACATGGAAATCCAGTATATGAAGCAGGCCGGCCGGCTGATGGAGCTGGTGATGCAGGTCGGCGTCGCGCACATCTCCGCGGGCGTGCGCCAATGCGACGCGGCGGCCGCCATCTATCAGGCGCAGATCAGCGGCATGGGCGACTTCGGGGGCGACTATACGGCGATCTGCCCGATGCTGCCGACCGGCGTCGGCACCTCGACCCCGCACCTGACCTGGAGCGACGAGACCTTCCGCGAGGGCGAGGCGACGATCCTCGAACTCGCCGCCGCGCGGTGTCATTATCACAGCCCGCTCGCGCGGACCGTCTTCCTGGGAACCCCGCCGGATCACATCGCCGACTGCGCCAAGGGCGCCGTCGAGGCGCTGGAGACGGTCCTCGACGTCATCAAGCCCGGCGTGACCTGCGAGGAGATCGTGCAGGTCTGGAAGAAAGTGGTCGCCAAGTACGGCATCGAGAAGGACAGCCGCATGGGCTACTCCATCGGCTGCGCCTATCCGCCCGATTGGGGCGAACACACGCTCAGTCTGCGGCTCGGCGACAAGACGGTTCTGCAGCCCAACATGACGATCCATGTGATGCCGGGCATCTGGTACGACAATTGGGGGGTCGAGATTTCCGAGGCGATCCGCATTACCGACGACGGCTGCGAGTGCCTCGCCAACGTGGCGCGCGACCTTTTCGTCAAGGAATAGCGCCGCCCCCCATCCTCCCGCGTTAGGAGGGCGCGCGTTCGGGTTTGCTTAACGATTTCGATGCTAGACGCTGGGTTCGAAGGCTAGGGCGAGTGGGGCCGCGCCATGGCGGACTCGAACACGAGCGAACGGAAGATGGAATCAGCGGCGCGTAAGACGGCGTCGGACTTCGGGCCGCCCGAGGCGCTGTGCGCGGAGGTCGTGGCCGGAGCGTTCGACTGGCGTTGGGAGACCGACGCGGCGCATCGCTACACGCTGCTGTGCAGCGGATTCGAAGCGACAACGGGCTTCGACAGCTCCGACTATATCGGCCGAACTCGCGCGGACCTGTTGAGTTGCGCCGTCGGGGCCCACGCGGCCGCGGCGCACAGGTCGGACCTGGAGGCGCGTCGCCCGATCCGCGGCCTCACCTATCATCTGACCGGGCCGGAGGGGGCCTGCCGGTGGGTGCGCGTGGTCGGCGCGCCGCGCTTCGACGATCAAGGGGCCTTCCTGGGCTATGCGGGCTTCGGCCAGGATGTGACCGAGGAGCACAGGACCCAGGCGGCCGCGGACCGCGCGACCCGCATGCTGGCCCACGCCGTCGACAGCCTGAACGAACCCTTCGCGCTCTACGATCCGGACGACCGGCTGATCATCGCGAACAAGCGCTACCGGATGCTTGCGGCGCCGATCCCGGGCGTCGACAGGCCGGGCGTGACGTTCGAGGAGGCGCTCCGCAAAGGGGTCGCCTGCGGCGTCGTCAAGCCCTACGAGGGCATGAGCGACGAGGAGTACGTCGCCTGGCGTCTCGCCCAACATCGCAATCCGACGGGCCCGATCGAGTTCCGCCGCGGCGACGGTCAGTGGAACATGGTGCTCGAAGAACGCCTTTCGGACGGCAGCACGGTCCTGATCCTCTACGACGTCACCGCGCGCAAGCGCGGCGAGCAGCTGATCCTGGAGGCCAAGAACCAGGCGGAGCAGGCCAACCAGGCGAAATCCTTCTTCCTGGCCAGCATGAGCCATGAACTGCGCACGCCGCTGAACGCCATCATCGGCTTTTCGGAGTTGATCCACGAAGAGGTCTTCGGCCCGATCGGCAACCCGCGCTACCGAAGCTATATCGACCATATCAACGCCAGCGGCCGGCACCTGCTGGACATCATCCAGGATTTGCTCGACCTGTCGCGCATCGAGACCGGCGCCTTCGATCTGGAGGCCGGCGCCGTCGATCTGGACCGCCTGATCCGGGATTGCACGACGATCGCGGGCGGTTCGTCCGCCGCGCGCGGCGCGCGCTTCGCGGTCGAGACGCCGCCCGATCTGGGGCCGATCGAGGCGGACCGGCGGGCGGTGCGGCAGATCCTTCTCAACCTGATGACCAACGCGTTGAAGTTCTCCGATCCGGCGGACCCGATCATCATCCGCGCGGCCCTGGACGGCCCGGACCGGGTGCGGATCTCCGTCGAGGATCGCGGCATCGGCATCGCGCCCGAGGATTTGCCTTACGTCACCGACCCCTTCGCCCGGGCGCAGGACCCCCAGGTCCGCGCTCGCGAGGGCTCGGGTCTCGGTCTCGCGGTGAGCCGCATGCTGGCGGAGCAGATGGGCGGGCGCCTCGTGCTGGAGAGCGCGGTCGGCGAAGGCACCACGGCCAGCCTGGTGCTGCCCCGTTCGGCCCGTCCGGCGCGCGCGCCGCATCCGCAGAAAGGCTCAACGCCCGCAAAAGCGTGACGAGCCGGGCCTGCGCACGATCCGACGCGCCCTCGCCCTTCGAGACGCCGCCGGACGGCGGCTCCTCAGGACGAGGGGTCTTGGCCCTATCGAGCGGTTCTCTTGTCATCCCGGCCGCAGCGCAGCGGAGAGCCGGGAGCCAGAGCGGGTCGCACAGGCTTGGCGCTTGCCGCTCCTGGGTCCCGGCTCGGCCTCGCGGCCGTCCGGGACGACGGTGCGGACAAAAACGGGGACACAATACTCTTTTAGACAAAAACGGGGACACAATACTCTTTTAAAACGGGGACACAATGCTCTTTTCACGAGCCATGCGCTCGCCATCCCGCCTGCGGGGGGCTACAAGCGAAGGGCCTCACGCTGCTTCCGATCGGTGACCTCCTGATGACGGCCGACGCCGCCCGCCCCGCCTCCAGGCCCGCCCCCGGCTCCGCCGCGGACGCGCGCTCGCCCCGCTTCGGCGTCGCCATGATGATGGCCAGCGTCTTCTTATTCGCGATCATGGACGCGACGGTGAAGTGGCTGGGCGACAGCTATCCGACCTCGCACATCGTGCTGTTCCGCTGCGCGGCGGCGCTGCCGGTCGTGTGGATCTTCGTGATTCGCGCCGGCGGCGCGGCGAGCCTGCGGACGCGCCGGCCCGGGGTGCATCTTCTGCGCAGCCTGTTCGGCCTTTCCGCCATGGGGCTCGCCTTCTGGGCCTTCAGTCAGATGCGGCTGGCCGACGCGGTGGCGATCCTGTTCGCCGCGCCGTTGTTCATGACGGCGCTGGCCGCGCCGCTGCTGAAGGAGCCGGTGGGTCCGCGCCGCTGGACGGCGGTCCTGCTCGGCTTCGTCGGCGTGCTGGTGGTCGTCAACCCGGGCGCGGGGGTCCTGACGGTCGGGGCCTGGGCGGCGCTCGCGGCGGCGATCCTGATGGCGCTCGCCATGATCACGATCCGCAAGCTCTCCTCGACCGAGCCCGCCTCGACCATCGCCTTCTACTTCACGGTCACCGGATCGCTTCTCGGCCTGGGCTGGGCGCTCGCCGACGGCTGGCGGGCGCCGGCGGGGGTCGACCTCGCGCTGCTGCTGGCGGTTGGCGTGGTGGGCGCGCTGGCGCAATACGCCATGACGCTCGCCTTCCGCCATGCGGAGGTCGCCCAGGTCGCGCCCTTGGAATACGGCGCGCTGATCTGGACCAGCCTGATCGGCTATCTGGTCTGGGCGGAAATCCCGGAGGCCCGGGTGTGGATCGGCGCCGCCATCATCATCGGCTCCGGCCTCTACATGCTCTATCGTGAGCGACGTGTGGGCGAGGTCCGAAGGCTGCGCCTGCCGCGGCTCAGGGGACGCGCCTGACGGGCGTCAGGGCGCCCGGCGGCGCCGGCGCGGGCGCAAATCGCTCTCGCTGACGCGCCCGGATTCGATGCGGCGCGCCTTGAGGTCCTGCAGGATCTCGTAGCGGCGCGGATTGTCGGCGCGCGGCCACTCCCGGATTTCCTCCCCCGTGCGCAGGCAGCCGAGGCAGCGTCCCGTCTGGGGATCGAGCGCGCACACGCCGATGCAGGGCGAGGGGATATCGGGGAGGGATCGGCTCATGAAGCGACTCCGCGCAGGCGTTGCATGGGTCGGATGTAGACCGCCCGGCGATGCGCCGCAAGGGGGGGCTGCGATCTATATTTCGATAATACTAGAAATAACGTTTACATGCGGGCGACGCCGCGCTATCGTCGCGGCGTGGACGAAGAACTGGAACGCACCGCCGCCTGCCTGGAAGCGCTCGGCCATCCGACGCGTCTGGCGATCTATCGCCTGTTGGTGCGCGCGGGCTCCGACGGTCGGCCGGTCGGCAAGATTCAGGAGGCGTTGGCCGCGCCGGCCTCCACCCTGTCCCATCATCTGAAGCATTTGGAGATGGTGGGGTTGATCGTGCGCCGCCGCGAGGGGACGACCCATCGCTGCGTGGCCAGTTTCCCCACCATGGACCAGGTGCTGGGCTTTCTGACCCGCGAATGCTGCGCCGAAGACGCCGCGCCGGGCGGCCCGCCCGCCGACCACCCGCGCCGCGCCGCCGACTGACGCGCCCGAAAGACTTCCCGAGGGGACGACGGATGACCACAGGACCTGGCCGATTGCAGAGTTCATATTTCGATAATTCTAGAAAAACTGGATCTCTGCGAACGGCGACCGCCGCCGCGCGCCGGCTGGCGGGCGACCGGGTGGTCCTGGCCTTCATCGGGATCGCGGCGCTGGCCGGCCTCTACGAGCCGGAGGCGGTCGCGCCGTTGCTGACGGCCGCGGCCGAGAGCCTCGCCGACACCGCCCCCTTCATCGCCGCGTCCGTGCTGATCGCCGCCCTGGTGAAGGCGAGCGGGGCCGACCGGCTGATCGGCCGGGCGATGGCGGGTCGGGCGCATGTCGCGGTCGTGACGGCGGCGCTGTTCGGCGCGCTTTCGCCCTTCTGCAGTTGCGGGGTGGTGCCCCTGATCGCCGCCCTGCTAGCGGCGGGCGTCCCGCTGGCCCCGGTGATGGCCTTCTGGCTCGCCTCGCCTGTGATCGATCCGGAGATGATGGTGCTGAGCTGGGGCGTGCTGGGCGCGGAAATCACGCTCGCCAAGACCGCGTCGGCCATGCTGCTGGGACTGCTGGGCGGCGCCACGGTGCTGCTGGTCGAGCGCGCCGGCGGCTATGGCGACGCGCTGAAGGGCGCGGCGCGCGGCGGCTGCGGGAGTTCCTGCGGGCCCGGGAGCACGATCGACCCGAACGCGCGGCCGGTCTGGGCCTTCTGGCGCGAGGGCGCGCGGCGCGCGACCTTCACCGACGAGCTGCGGCGCAGCGGCTGGTTCCTGGCCAAGTGGCTGACGCTGGCCTTCCTGCTGGAGGCGATCATGCTGCGCTGGATTCCGATGGACAAGGTGGCGGCCGGCCTCGCCGATCTGGGCCTGTGGTCGGTGCCGGCGGCGGCGCTGGTCGGCGTGCCGAGCTATCTGAACGGCTATGCGGCGATCCCGCTGGTGCGCGGGCTGATGGATGTCGGCCTGTCGCCGGGCGCGGCGCTGACCTTCATGGTGGCGGGCGGCGTCACCTCGGTCCCGGCCGCGATCGCGGTGCACGCGCTGGTGCGCTGGCCGGTCTTCCTGACCTATCTCGCGGTCGCGGCCGTCGGCTCGATCGGCGTCGGCGTCGCCTATGCGCTGTGGGTCGCCGGCGCGGCGGCCTGAGCGCCGCGACGCGCGCCCGAAAGACGACCGGCGGCGCAGCCGATGACCCTCCCCTGACCTTCGAACCGGTCAGGGGCGGCGGCCGCCGATCGGCCGGAGCCCGGATCGACCGGCCCCCCAAGCCGTCTCCCCGATCCGGGCTCCGGCGCGCTCTTGCCTTCCGCCGCGCCCTCCCCACATCCGCTGGCAGGGTGAGGACCAACCGATGGGAGCGCGTGATGCAAAGTCAAGAGAACGGCAATCGACCGTCCCCCGACCTCGCCGCTGTGAAGAAGTGGCTGCAGTCCGACGTCACCGTGACGCTGCGCGGCTGGCATATAGCGGCCGGCGGGGCGCTGGCCTTGTTGCTGCTGGTCGGGGCTTTGGACTGACATGCGCGCAAGAGGACGGGGCGAACATGGTAAGGGCGCCCGTGGTAAGGGCGGACGCGGGATCGCGTCGGGCGCCCTGGCGGCCGCTCTGGCGGCGGGTCTGCTGCTCGGCGCCGCCCCGGGCGCGGAGGCGCAGCAACGCATCCCGCAGACTATCTCGGCGCTGGAGCGCAACGCGGTCGTTGCGACCGAAGGCGTCGTCGCGCGGGTGAACGAAGACGGCGGCTTCCGTCTGCGCGACGAAACCGGCGAGATCGAGGTGCGCGTCGGCCCTGACGGCGCGCCAGTCGACTTGGGCGAGCGCGTCGCCGTGAGCGGCGCGGTCAGCGACGGCTTGATCCGGGAACTGATCGCTTGGCGGATCGAGCGGGCGGACGGAACGGTGCTGCGCTTCCCGCCCCGTTAGTCCGACGCACCGTGCGAAGCTTGTAGCGCCCGCCACACCCGCTCCGGCGTCGCCGGCATGTCCATATGGTCGAGATCGAGCGCGTCGCAGACCGCGTTGATCACGGCGGCCGGCGCGCCGATGCAGCCCACTTCGCCCGCGCCCTTCATGCCCAGCGGATTGGCCGCCGTCGGATGGTCGGCCGCGTGCAGGTCGAAATCGGGCAGGTCGTCGGCGCGCGGCAGTCGGTAGTCCATCAGGCTGGCGCTCAGCATCTGGCCGCTTTCGCTGTCATAGACCGTGCGCTCCATCAACGCCTGGCCGATTCCCTGCGCCAGGCCGCCATGGATCTGTCCCTCTGCGATCATCGGATTGAGGCGCACGCCCAGATCGTCGACCGCCGTGAAGCGGTCGAGCCGCACCACGCCGGTCGCCGGGTCGACCTCCACCTCCGCGACATAGGCCCCGTGGGGCACGGTCTGGGTCTCCCCCTCGCAGTCGACGAGCCCCGCGCAGCGCGCCGCCTCCTCGCCCCCCTCCTGGCCCGCCGTCGCCCGCTCCGCAAGCCGCGCGGCCAGATCCGGCAGCGCGAGGCGCCGGTCGGTCCCGGCGATGGTGAACCCGCCGTCGCCATAGACCAGATCCTCCGGCGCGGCCTCCAACGCGTCCGCCGCCAGTTCGCGCGCGCGGTCCAGCATGGCGTCCGTCGCACGCGCGATCGTCGTCGCCGCGATCGGCAGCGAGGAGGAGCCGCCCGTGCCGCCGCCGCGGGCGATGCGGGCGCTGTCGCCCTCGACGACGCGCACCCGCTCGACCGGAATCTCCAGCCGCCCGGCGACGAGCTGGGCGAAGGCCGTCTCGTGCCCCTGGCCGGAGGCCTGCACGCCGGTCAGCACCGTGACGGTCCCGTCTGCCTCCAGCAGGACTTCGCTGCTCTCCGCCGGGTCGCCGCCGGTCAGATGCAGATAGAGGCCGATCCCCCAGCCGCGCGTCAGGCCCCGCGCCTCGCTCTCCGCCCGGCGGGCGGCGAAGCCCGCCCGGTCGCTGGCGGCGACCGCGCGCTCCATGGCGCCGGGAAAGTCGGCGGAATCGTAGGTGAAGCCGTTCGCCGCCTTGTAAGGCATTGCCTCGGGCGGCAAGAGGTTGCGGCGCCGGAACGCCACCGGGTCCTCCCCGCGCAGGCGCGCCGCCTTCTCCACCAGACGCTCGACCAGATACTCGCTCTCCGGCTTGCCGGCGCCGCGATAGGCGTCGGTCGGCGCGGTGTTGGTGTAGACCCCGCGCACCGTCAGATGCAGCGTGGGCACGCGATAGCAATGGCCCAGCGTCTTGGCGAAGCCCTTGGACAGGATCATCGGTCCGATGGCGGAGGCGTAGGCGCCGATATTGCCCACCGTCTCGCAGCGCAGCGCCAGGATGCGCCCGTCGGCGTCCAGCGCGAGCTCCGCCCGGCTTACCTGGTCGCGGCCGTGCGCGTCGGTGAGAAAGGCCTCCGTCCGGTCGGAGACCCAACGCACCGGGCGCCCCAGATCGCGCGCGGCGGCGAGCGTCAGCGTGTGCTCCGGGTAGTTCATGATCTTCATGCCGAAGCTGCCGCCGACGTCGCGGGTGACGACGCGCAGCTCCGCTTCCTCGATCCCCAGCGTCCGGGCGACCAGGCGGCGCACCAGATGGACGCCCTGGGTCTGGGTCTCCAGCACCAGCGCGCCCGTGTCGGGATCCGACCAGCCGAGCGCGGAGCGGGTCTCGATCGGCGTGATGACGATCCGGTTGTTCACGACGCCGTCGAGCGAGACGATCTGCGCGGCCGCCGCGAAGGCGGCCTCGGTCGCGGCGCGGTCGCCGTCCTCCCAGACGAAGCCGACCTCCTCCGCCGCCAGCGGGTCGACGGTAGCCGCCAGCTCTTCATAGTCGACGAATAGCGCGTCGGCCGCGTCGCGCGCGGCGGCGAGGCTTTCCGCGACGACGAAGGCGACCGGATCGCCCACGAAGCGCACCGTCTCGCGCGCCAGCGGAAAGCGTTCGGGCGCGTGAAAGGGCGTTCCGTCCGCGCTGTCGACCGGCGTGATGCAAGGCAGGGGGACGACGCCCAGGGCGTCGAGGTCGGCGCCCGTGTAGACCCGCACGACGCCGGGGATCGCCTCCGCCTCGGCGCGCTCGATCGTCACGATGCGGCCGTGCGCGACAGGGCTGCGCACCACCAGCCCCGTCAGCGCTGGGCCGAGCGCCGGCGGCGGCGCCAGATCCTCCACGAAACGGCCCGCCCCGGTCAGCAGCCGTCGGTCCTCCAGCCGGGGCGTCGATCGGCCGATCATCGGGTTGGCGGAGACGGGGCGGTCTGTCATGGCGGGCTCCCTCAGGCTGGCCGTCCCTCTTATCAAGCCGTCGGGCGCCCCGCAAACGCCGGGGGCGCGCCGCATGCAGCCGGTTGATCCCGCACGCCAAAGGCGGCATACCGGTAGCGGGAGGGGGGGAGGAACGGATGCCGCGCAGCAAGGCTTTCGATCCGGACGAGACGCTCGACCGCGCCATGCGGGCGTTCTGGGCCGGCGGGTATGAAGCCACCTCGGTCGACGATCTGGTCAAGGCGACCGGCGTAAACCGGGCGAGCCTCTACGCCGCCTACGGCGACAAGCGGTCGTTGTTCCTGAAGGCGCTCGACCGCTATATGGGCGTCAGCCTGTTCTCGACCCTCGACGGCGCGGATCCAGAGGCGCCGGTGCGCGACGCGCTGGCCGCGCTGTTCGACCGGTTGATCGCGCGCTGCCTGGACGGGCGCGGGGCCGGCTGCCTCATCACCAACACGATCTGCGAATTCGGCGCCCGCGATCCCGAGGTGCTGGAGACCGCACGCCGCGCGCTCGCCCGCATGGAGAACGCCTTCGACGGGCTCGTCCGCCGCGGCCAGGCGGGCGGCGAATTCGATCCCGCCGCCAACCCGCGCGAGATCGCCCGCTTCCTGCTGAACGCCATGCAGGGCCTGCAGGTGATCGCCAAGATCAATCCGGACGAACGCGCCCTGCGCCAGATCGCTGAGCGTACGTTGGCCGCCCTTTAGCGGTTGGCCTCGCGAAACCGTGACCGGCGCGTCGCGCGTTCCTTATTGGAATGTTCGTTCCAAATTATTACGTGCGGGGCTCACGCAACAGGACGCCCACGCCAAGAAGGAGCACCGACATGCCCGTTCCCTACCCGCTTCACCAAACCGCCGAGGCCCCGGACGGCGCCCGCCCGATCCTCAAGAAGGTCGAAGGCAAGTTCGGCTTCCTGCCCAACATCCTGGCCGTGATGGCCGAGAGCCCGGCGACGCTCGAAGGCTACGTCACGCTGCAGGGAATCTTCGACAAGGCCGACTTCGCGCCGGAGGAGCGGCAGTTGATCCTGCTCGCCGTCTCCTATGAGAACGACTGCCATTTCTGCGTCGCGGCGCACTCGAAAGGCGGCAAGGCGGCGGGGCTCGACGCGGAGGCCGTCGCCGCCGTGCGCGAGGGGCGCGAGATCGCGGACCCACGATTGGAGGCCCTGCGCCGCTTCGCCCAGGCGCTGACGGTCCAACGCGGCGGCCTCGACACCGCCGCGGTGGAGGCCTTTCTGGCCGCCGGCTTCAGCAAACGCCAGGCGCTCGACGTGGTGCTGGGCGTCGCGGTCAAGACGCTGACCAACCTGACCGATGCGGTCGGCGACGTTCCGCTGAACGAGCAATTCGCCGCGGAAGCCTGGGATCCGGCGTCGAAAACCGCCGCCTAGCCGGATGGCGCGTCCAGCAGCGCCGTCAGTTCGCGCCGCACGGTCGGCCACAAGCCGTTGAAGCCGTGCCCCCGTCCCGGGATCAGCACGAAGCGGGCGTCGACGCCGCGGGCCGTCAGGGCGGCGACATACTCCTCGGCCAGCACCGGGCGGGTGTTGCCGTCCGACCCGCCCGTCAATGCGACCACGCGCAGGTCGGCCGCCACGCCGTCCGCGAACTCGATCGGCGACTGGCTGCGCCGCCAGGCGCTGCGGTTGCGCATGCTGCGCCACTTGCGCACGTCGCACGGACAGGAAACCAGCATCGCCGCGTCCGCGACCTCCGGGAAGCGGCCGATGATCGCGCCCGTCTGGGCCGCGCCGCCGGAATGGCCGATCACGACGGTGCGCGCCGCGCCGTGGGCCGCGGCCAGCGTGCGCAGCGCGTCCGCGACGATCTCGTTGTTCTCGGCCGTGTAGTGATCGCGCCGGCCGCTGTGGGAGCCCTGGCTGGAGCCGCCGCGCCCGTCGGGATAGCCGGGGCGGACCAGCGCGACGGCGATCACCCCGGGACGCTCGCCGATCTCCTGCGCGATGGGGACGTGATACTCGGCCGCCCCGCCGCTGGAGAGGTCGCCATGCAGGATCACGACGAGCGTCGGGTCCGCGCCCGCCGTCTCCGCCCCGTAGGTCGTCGCCATCAGGCACCGGCCCGCGCCTGCGACCGCCTCCGTGATCGGACGGTCGCCGCAGGGCGGCCCCTCGGCCGCCGCGGCCCCCGCCGTCGCCCCCGACCCGCCGGCCGTCTGGCAGGCGGCGAGCCCCAGCGCGCCGGCCAGAAGCGCCGCCGGCGCAAGGCGCCGCGCGCCGCGCATACGATCCATACCCGTCATGTCTCCTCCTCCCGGTTCGGCCGCTGACGGCTCGCCAAGAACCAATCGCGCCCCAGAATACCGCAGGGCGCCATGACCCGCCTCATGAAATTTCGGCGAAGGCGGGCCGACCGCGCGCCCTGTTCCCCCGGCCCTGACGCGCTACCTTTCTGCGTGCATCCAGAGAGATGCATCGCATAATGCGCGAAAACACTCTTCAGGGAGAACACCAATGGGTACTGAATACAGGCGGGCCTCCGGCCCTTTAGGGGCGGCCGCGGCCGTCGGTCTTCTGGTCGCGGCGGCGTTCGCGGCGGCCCCGGTCGCGGCGGCGGAGCGCACGCCCTCCGCGCCGGGCGCCAAGGTCTACATCATCGCGCCGGCCGACGGGGCGACGGTCTCCAGCCCGGTGCTGGTGCAGTTCGGCCTCAGCGGCATGGGCGTCGCCCCGGCCGGCATCGAGGAGGCCGGCAACTCCGGCCATCACCATCTGCTGGTCAACAAGCCCGCATCCGACGTGCCGATGGACGAATCGCTGCCGGCGGACGACAACCACCGCCATTTCGGCGGCGGCCAGACCGAGGCGTCGCTCGATCTGCCGCCGGGCGAGCATAGGCTGCAGCTCCTGTTAGCCGATTGGATGCACGTGCCGCACGACCCGCCGCTGATGTCGGAGGTGGTGACGATCACGGTGGAGTAGGCGCCCAGCGCCGAGGCGCGCCGGCCCGCAAACGGACTATGCGGGCCGGCCGCCCGGCTTCGCGCCGTCGCCTTCAGCCCATTCGAGCTTCAGGGGCTCCTTGACGTGCAAGTCGCGCTGCGGGAAGGGGAAGCGCACGCCCTGGGCGTGGTACTTGTCCCAGATCCGAAGCAGGACCTCGGAGCGCACGTTGCGCACGCCCTCCTGCGGGTCGGCGATCCAGACGCGCAGTTCCAGATTGACCGAGCTGTCGCCGAATTCGATCAGCAGGCATTTCGGCGCCGGCTCGTCGATGATGCGCGGCGTCTCGACCGCCGCCTCCACCGCCAGCCGCATGGCGAGCCGCAGGTCGCTGTCGTAGCTGACCCCGACCGGCACCTTCAGGCGCACGCGGCTGTCGGTGTAGGACCAGTTCTCGACCCGCTGGGTGATGAACTCCTCGTTCGGGATCAGATGTTCGATCCCATCGCGGGTGATGACCGAGGCGTAGCGCGCCCCGAAGCTCTTCACCCAGCCGTAGGTGTCCTGCACCGCCACCACGTCGCCCGGCTTGATCGACTTGTCCATCAGCAGGATGATCCCGGAGACGAGGTTCGAGATCACCTTCTGCAGCCCGAAGCCGATGCCGACGCCGAGCGCGCCGGAGAACAGCGCGAAGGCGGTCAGGTCGACGCCGATCGACTTCAGCCCGATGACGATCGCCAGCACGACCAGCGTGACCTTGGTCAGCTTGGCCAGCAGAACCTGGACCGAGGGGGTCAGTTCCGGCACCGCCTGAAAACGCCGCTCCAACAGGCCCGACAGCGCCGTCGCCGCCCACAGCAGGACGGCGAGCGAGAGCACCCCCTTCACCACCATCAGGACGGAGACGCGCAGTTCCCCCATCGTCAGCGCCGCGCTGTCCAGCACGGCGACCGCGGGGTCGAGGAGGCCCAGGATGTTGAGCGCGGCGATGATCCAGATCACGGCGGCGGCCGTGCGCGCCAGGACATGCGTCCGAATCACGCCGGTCAGCAATGTGATCGCCACCCAGGCGAAGGTCAGGCTCGCCGCCGTGCGCAGGAGCCACAGGCCGCGCGCGTCGGGCGCGATGCGCTCCGTCACGCCGGCGGCGAGCCAGAGCAGCAGCAGGAACAGGGTCCAGGGGACGAGGCGCGGCGCGTTCTCCGCCATGCGCTTGAGGACCGCCGGCGTGCGCGGGCGCGCGACCTGGCGGTCGACCCATCCGGAGACGGGCGCGCGCAGTTTCGCGCCGACGCCGTGCGAGAGCGCGAGCAGCGCCGCGATCAACCCCGCCTGGCCCAGCACCGGCGCGTTGAGGACGCGCGTGCGCATCCAGAACAGCCAGTGGCTGACCACACGGTCGACGGTTTCGGGATCGGGCAGGAACTCCATGAACGCAGCTTAGCGCGAGTCCCCGCCGGTCGGGAATGGCCGCGCGCGGATCGCGGACGCGATCCGACGCTCAGGTCGGCTAGGCGAAGGCCAGGACCCGGCCTTTCCAGGGCGCGTCGCGCTGCTCTCGGCGCACCCGGTCAATCTGCACGCCGTTGGCGTTGGACGGGTCGATCGCGCCGCCGGCGTTCGGGGACATCGCATCGAAACCGGGCATGGTCCATCCCCCTTGCTGCACGGGGAGAGCGTGGCGCGCCTCGTCTTGCGGGGGTGCGATGCGGTCGTCCGGCCGACGGGCGGTTTCTGGCCCCGTCCCGCCCGAGCAGGCGCAAAGAGAAAGGGCGACGCCCGAAAGCGCCGCCCTTCCTGTCGGATCAACGAGGGATTTGGACCGGATCAGAAGTCCATGCCCATGTCGCCCATGCCGGCGCCGCCGCCCGCGTTGGACTTCGGCTCCGGTCGGTCGGCGATCATCGCCTCGGTGGTGATCAGCAGACCGGCGACCGAGCTCGCGTCCTGCAGGGCGCAGCGCACGACCTTGGCCGGGTCGATGATCCCCTTCTTGACGAGATCGCCATAGACGCCGGCCTGGGCGTCGAAGCCCCAGTTCGCGTCCTTCGACTCCAGCAGCTTGCCGACGACCACCGCGCCGTCCTCGCCGGCGTTGTTGGCGATCTGGCGGGCCGGGGCGCTGAGCGCGCGGCGCACGATGTCGACGCCGACCTTCTGGTCGGGGTTCGCCGGCTCCAGCGTCGCCAGCGCCTTGATTGCGTAGAGCAGCGCCGCGCCGCCGCCGGGGACGATCCCCTCTTCGACGGCCGCACGGGTCGCGTGCAGCGCGTCGTCGACGCGGTCCTTCTTCTCCTTCACCTCGATCTCGGTGGCGCCGCCGACGCGGATCACCGCCACGCCGCCGGCCAGCTTCGCCAGCCGCTCCTGCAGCTTCTCGCGGTCGTAGTCGGAGGTCGTGGTCTCGATCTGCGCCTTGATCTGCGCGCAGCGGCCCTCGATCTCCTGCTTCTTGCCGGCGCCGTCGACGATGGTGGTCTCGTCCTTGGTGATGCTGACGTTCTTGGCGCGGCCCAGCATGTCCATCGTGACGTTCTCGAGCTTCACGCCGGTCTCTTCCGAGATCACCGCGCCGCCGGTCAGGATGGCCATGTCCTCCAGCATCGCCTTGCGGCGATCGCCGAAGCCGGGCGCCTTGACGGCCGCGACCTTCAGGCCGCCGCGCAGCTTGTTGACGACCAGGGTCGCCAGCGCCTCGCCCTCGACGTCCTCGGCGATGATGAGAAGCGGCTTGGCGGCCTGCACGACCTTCTCCAGCACCGGCAGGAGCGCCTGCAGGTTGGAGAGCTTCTTGTCGAACAGCAGGATGTAGGGGTCGTCGAGCTCGACCTGCATGCGCTCGCTGTCGGTGACGAAGTAGGGCGAGAGATAGCCGCGGTCGAACTGCATGCCCTCGACCACGTCCAGCTCGGTCTCAAGGCCCTTGGCCTCCTCGACCGTGATCACGCCCTCGTTGCCGACCTTCTCCATGGCGCTCGCGATCATCTCGCCGATCTCGCGGTCGCCATTGGCGGAGATCGCGCCGACCTGGGCGATTTCGCTGTTCTGGGAGACCTTCTTCGCGCGCTTCGCGATGTCGGCGACGACCGCCTCGACGGCGAGATCCACGCCGCGCTTCAGGTCCATCGGGTTCATGCCGGCGGCGACGGCCTTGGCGCCCTCGCGCACGATCGCCTGGGCCAGAACGGTCGCCGTGGTGGTGCCGTCACCGGCCAGGTCGTTGGTCTTCGAGGCCACCTCGCGCAGCAT
>JANSXE010000008.1 GCA_024743195.1 Alphaproteobacteria bacterium
CCTCGTCAGCCTGCTTCAAAACAAATGCGATCTGCGCTTCAGAAAACTTCGACGCCTTCATGGAAATCTCCTCGGCCCGAACCAGGGCTCATCATTGGAAAATTCCAGCTCAAAATGGTCCGATTCTTTGGAGGCAGATCATGAGAGGAGACGGATTTATGAAGCGCAGCCGGTTCACCGAAGAGCAGATCATTGGGATTTTGAAGGAACAGGAAGCTGGTCAGAAGACGGCGGATGTGTGCCGTCGGCACGGGATCAGTGACGCGACTTTCTACAAGTGGAAGGCCAAGTATGGCGGCCTTGAGGTCTCGGAGGCGAAGCGCCTGAAGGCGCTCGAAGACGAGAACGCCCGGCTGAAGAAGCTCCTGGCCGAGACCATGCTCGACAACGCCATGTTGAAAGATGTCGCCGCAAAAAAATGGTGACGCCCGCAGCTCGGCGGCAGGCCGTGGCGCACCTTCGTGCAGCGCATGGGGTGAGCGAGCGGCGGGCGTGTCAGGTTCTCAACGCGGATCGCTCCTCGGTCCGCTACCGATCTCAGAGACCGGATGACGAGCCCGTCAGGGAGCGCCTGCGGGCGCTCTCGCGGGAACGTCGGCGTTTCGGCTACCGGCGTCTTCATCTGCTGCTCGATCGGGAGGGGATCTCCATGAACCAGAAGAAGCTCCGGCGGCTTTATCGCGAGGAGAAGCTGCAGGTGCGCCGCCGCGGTGGTCGCAAGCGCGCGCTCGGGACGCGCGCGCCGTTGGCGCTTCCCGCAGGGCCAAACGAACGCTGGTCGCTCGACTTCGTCTCCGACGCCTTCTCAGACGGACGACGGTTCCGGATTCTGGCCGTCGTGGACGACTTCACCCGAGAGTGTCTGGCGCTCGTCGCGGACACTTCTCTGTCGGGCCTGCGGGTCGTGCGCGAGCTTGAAGCGCTCACCTGGCAGCGCGGCGCCAAGCCGGTGACGATTGTCAGCGACAATGGAACGGAGCTGACCAGCATGGCTGTGCTGCGCTGGAGCCAGGAGCGATCCGTCGAGTGGCATTACATCGCCCCCGGCAAGCCGATGCAGAACGGCTTCGTCGAGAGCTTCAACGGGCGGCTCAGAGACGAATGTCTCAATGAGACGCTGTTCGGCTCGCTCCTGCACGCCCGCGCTGTGCTGAGCGCTTGGAAGGAGGACTACAACACGGTTCGACCGCATTCGAGCCTTGGCGGACGAACGCCCGCCGAGATCGCCGCGCAAGCGTGTCCGGGGCATGCCCCGGACACGCTTGTCATCCCTTCACCAACGAGCCATCAATCGATGTCCGGACTCTCCTCATAAACGGAGGAAAGACGGGTCGCAGGTCAGTGCCTCCATAGGTTCAGTCAGACTACATCCCCCATAGAACCGAATGCGTCGGGGGCGTCCCGCCGGGCCATTCTTCGACGCGTCGTCGCGTCGACGCGTCGGCTTACATCGCCGCGTCGACCCAAGGACGCCAGACCGCCTGGTTCTCGGCGACCCAGGCCTTGGTGACCGCGTCCAGGTCCTCGCCGTCCTTGTCGATGGCGAGCATCAGTTTGGCCTGCTCGTCCTTGTCCATCTGGAAGGCCTCAAGGAACTTCCAGGCGGCCGGCCATTGCGCCTCGAAGCCGCTCCAGGCGGTCTTCATCACGTCCGGCCGGTCGACGCCGCAATCGTTGATCGCGTTGGGATTCGGACCCCAGGAGGCGTCCTCGGTGCAGGCCGGATCGTATTCGGGCAGGGCGACCCACTCGGTCTCGAACTCCGCCAGCGCCCAGTGCGGGCCCCAGAACATCATGACCAGCGGCTTCTCGGCGGCGACGGCGGCGCGCAGCTCGGCCACCAACGCCCCTTCGGAGCCCGCCGGGACCGCCGAATAGGGCAGGTCGAGCCCGGCGATCATGTCGGCGGAGCGCGTTCCCCAGTCGGCCGGATAGCTCAGGATGCGGCCCTTGGGGAAGGTCTCGGCCGTGGCCATCTTCTCCGCGCAGGCTTCCAGCGCCTTCCAGTCGGGCAGGCCCGGGCAGAGCTCCTTCATGTGGACCGGATAGAGCCAGCCCTCATTGGTCTCGAGCCCCAGGAGGCCGATGTCGACCAGCCCGCCGCTCTCCTTCATCTTGGGATAGATATCGCCGGCGTTGTTCAGCCAGACCTCGAGCGAGGCGTGGATCGTGCCGTCGGCCACGGCCGCATGGTGCGGATAGTTGCCGGCGGTGACGTACTCCACCTGATAGCCCATCTCCTGCAGGATATGGCCGGCGATGCGCGTGGTGACGTGCGCGCCGGTCCATTCCAGCATGGCGAGCTTGATCGGCTCGTCGGTCGCGCCGAGCTCTGCGGCGCGCGCGTCCGGCGCGCTCGCCGCGCCGGCTGCGAGCGTCAGCCCGGCGGCGAGCGACAGCGCCTTGAGGGTCTTTGTCAGTCGCATCATCGATGACTCCCTTGTTCTGGGTTTCGGGGGTGTTGAGGGGACGGCGCCGTTCGCCGGCTGCCGCCGGCGTCGGCGCTTCTTCGCGTGAAGCGTCTTCGCGCAAAGTGGGGCGGCGCGCGCGTCATGCGGCGTCTCCCGCGTCGAGGCCGAGCGCCGCGCTGCGCCGCCGGCTCCAGGCCTGAAGGATGCGGTCTGCGACCATCGCGACGAGCGCGATCGACAGACCCGCCACCAGGCCCATGCCCATATCCGCCTTGCCGAGCGCCAGGAAGACCTGCTGGCCCAGCCCCTTGGTGCCGACCAGGGCGGCGATCACAAGCATGGCGAGCCCGTACATGATGGTCTGGTTCAGACCCAGCATGATGACCGGCAGCGCCAGCGGCAGCTTGACGGTGAACAGGATCTGGGCGGGCGTGCAGCCCATCTGCCGCGCGGCCTCAACCGCCTCGGGCGAGACATTGCGCAGCCCGTGCTCCACATAGCGGATCGGCGGTACGATCGCGTAGAGCACGACCGCGATCAGCGCCGAGAACTCGCCGACCTGGAACAGCATCAGCACCGGGATCAGGATCACGAATTGCGGCATGGTCTGCAGCGTGTCGTTGATCGGCCGCAGCGTCGCCGAAACCCGGTCGTTATGCGCCGCCCAGACGCCGAGCGCCCCGCCCAGCGCGAAGCAGATCGCCACCGCCAACCCGCACAGATAGACCGAGCGCGTCATCGGCTCCCAGGCGCCCGTCAGCAGGATGAAGAGCAGCGCGCCGAGCGCGAAGCCCGCGGTTCGCAGCCCCCCGGCGGTCCAGGCCAGCGCGACCACCGCCGCCATGAAGGCCGGCCAGGGCAGGCCGCTGACACCGAAATAAAGGACAGCCGCGCCGACGATCAGCCAGATCGCGCCATAGACCCGGCCGCGCCAGGCCAGCGCCGCCGCGCCGAGCGCGGCCGCGATCCAGTAGCCGGCGATCATCGGCGCCGTCAGCTCGAAGCCGAAGGTGAAGGGGCTGACCGCCTTCTCCAACCCGATGCGGAGCGGCAGCATGAGGAAGAACAGCACCGCGTTCTTGACCGCGTCGATCTGCGCGCTCCATTCGACCAGGATATACTCGACCATCTGGTTGAGCGGTTCGGCCGGATAGACGACCAGCGCCTTCGGCCAGTCCTGGAACAGGGGCGCGACCTGGCCCAGCGCCACGCCCAAGACGAAGCCCGCGGCGGCCGCCAGAAGATGGCGCCGCCGGCGGTAAAAGGGCGCGCCCGGCGCGTCTTCCGTCCGATCGGCGTTGCGGCTGCGGTCGGCGAAGCCGGCGCTGATCCGGTCCATGATCATCGCCATCAGCGCGATCACGACGCCGGACAGCAGCGACTGGCCGAACTGCGCCTTGCGCATGGTGGAGAGGACTTCCCAGCCGATGTCGCCGAAGCCGCCGATGATCGCCGCGATGATGACCATGGAGAGCGCGGCCATGGTGGTCTGGTTCACGCCGACCATGATCTGGGGCAGGGCGCTCGGGACCTCGACCCACCAGAAACGCTGGCGTTTGGTGCAGCCGTTCATGGCGGCGCTCTCCAGCACCGCGGGCGGCACGCGCTCCAGCCCGACGATCGTGTTGCGCACCATCGGCGGGGCGGCGTAGATCGCGCTGGCGATCAGCCCGACGACGGGCCCGAAGCCGAACAGCAGCAGGATCGGGATCAGATAGGCGAAGGCCGGCACCGTCTGCATCAGATCGAGCAGCGGCATGACGACCCGCTTCGCGCGCGCCGACCGGAACGCCAGCACGCCCATCGCGAAGCCGATCGCGACCGAGAGCGGCACCGACACGCCGACCAGCGCCAGCGTGTTCATGCTCTCCTCCCAATAGCCGACGACGACCATGTACATCAGCGTAACCAGGGTGAAGAGGGCGAGTTTCCAACCGCCGGCGCGGTGGGCGACCGCGGCGAAGACCGCGATCGTCGCCGGCCAGGGCGCCCAGACCAGCAGGTCGCGCAGCGCCACCATCGGCCATTCCAGCGCCGAGGCGACGGCGCGGAACAGGAAATCCGTGTGCGCGACGACGACGTCCATGACCGCGTTGGTCCAGGCGGCGACCGGCAGCACCCAGGCGTCGGGAAAGGCCGCGATCCAGGGCGCGGTCTCGCGCAGCAGCACGCAGACGAGGCCGAACCCGACGACCGCCAGCCAAACGCCCAGGACGGGGTCGATCCGTCCCGCGACGGCGGGCGCCAGCGCGTCGTCGTCGACCGCGGTCGTCATGCCTCCTCCAGCCGCTCGCCATGCTCGGCGAGCGCCTTCAGGACGCCCTGCGGCGTCACCCGGCCCACGCGCCGGCCGTCCGCGTCCACGACCCGCAACGGCGCGTCGGCGGTCGCGAAGTGCGGCAGGATGGCCTCCAGCGTCATGTCCGGCGCGACGGTCGGGCCGCCGTCTGAGCCGCCGTCTGAGCCGCCGTCTGAGCCCGGCGTCGCGTCGCCGCGCTCCATGACTTCCGCGACCGTTATGACGCGCACCATGGGCACGTCCTCGGTGAACTCGCGCACATACTCCGTCGCGGGGTTGAGGACGATTTCCGACGGGCTGCCGATCTGGACCACCCGGCCGTCCTTCATGATGGCGATCCGGTCGGCGATCTTCAGCGCCTCCAGGAAGTCGTGGGTGATGAAGACGATGGTCTTGTGAAGCATGGTCTGCAGGCGCACGAACTCGTCCTGCATCTGCCGGCGGATCAGCGGGTCGAGGGCCGAGAAGGGCTCGTCCAGGAACCAGAGTTCGGGGTCGACGCACAGCGACCGGGCGATGCCGACGCGCTGCTGCTGGCCGCCGGAAAGCTGGCGCGGGAAGGCCTGCTCGCGCCCCTCCAGCCCGACCAGCGCGATCATCTCCAGCGCTTTCTTGCGGCGCGCGCTCTCATCGACCCCTTGGACTCTCAGCGGGAAGGCGACGTTCTCCAGCACCGTCAGATGCGGCATCAGGCCGAAATTCTGGAACACCATGCCCATCTTGTGGCGGCGCACGTCGGTCAGCGCCTTGGCGTCCATCTTCAAAAGATCGACCCCGTCGAGCAGGATCTCCCCCGCCGTCGGCTCGACCAGACGCGAGAGGCAGCGCACGATCGTCGACTTGCCGGAGCCGGACAGGCCCATGATGACGAAAATCTCGCCGGCGCGGACCTCGAAGCTGACGTCGGCCGCCGCCGGGATGCAGCCGTCGTTCCGAAGTCGCTGGATCAGGGCGCCCGGATCGTCGGTCCGCCCGGAGCCGTCCGGGAAATAGCCCTCGGGCTTGGGGCCGTAGACCTTCCAGACGTTGCGGCAGGCGATCTTCACCGCGCCCGCCGGCTGGGGTGCGGTGTTTTGCGTTGCCTCCGCTGGATCGTGCACCTCGTCCACCCCCGGTTTCTCGACAGTCCCGTCGCCGGCTCAGCCCGCGGACGCTCTCGGTCGAGCTTACGGGCCCCGGGTCGGGTCGTCTGACTCAATCGGCCAGATTTGTCTGTTTCCGTCAGTTCCGGCCGTCGTTCGGTCGGAACGCCCCCTGTCCGCGCGTCGCGGGCGCGGCGTCTCCTTGTTCTTTGCGCGCCAAGTCTAGACGAGGCGCGCGGTCGAGGCAAAAGGACGCTGCATGCCCGCCTCGCGCGCATCTCGGGCGCGTCAATCGAAGCCGGCGACGCCGCCCCCGTCCACCGGCAGGGCGACGCCGGTCGTGAAGCCGGCCGCGTCCGAGGCCAGATAGAGCACGGCCGCCGCCACCTCCTCAGGGGTCGCCATGCGCCGCATCGGCGCGCGGGACGCGGCGGCCGCGCGGTAGGCGGCCGGGTCGTCCGACGCCTCGCCGGCTTCCCGGATCATGTCGGTGTCGACATTGCCCGGACAGACGCAATTCACCCGCACCGGGACCTCCGCGAACCCGATTGCGAGCGAGCGCACGAGGCTGACGACGCCGCCCTTCGCGGCGCTGTAGGCCGGCGCGCCGGCGTAGGAAATCAGCCCTGCGTCGGAGGCGGTGGCGACGATCGAGCCCTTGCTCTCCTCAAGCGCCGGCAGGGCCGCCTGGGCGCAGAAGAAGACCCCGCCCAGATTGACCGTCATGCTGCGGTCGAAGTCCTCCTGCGTCACCTGCTCGAAGGGAAGCTCGTCGAAGACGCCCGCATTGGCGACCAGCACGTCGAGGCCGCCCAACGCCGCGACCGCCGCGTCCACGACCGCGCGGCACGCGTCGCGGGGGCCCACCGCGCCCGGGATTCCGTGGAAATCGCCCCAGCGCGTGGCGAGGAACCGGTCCACCGACTGCTGGCTGCGACCGTTCACCGCCACCGCGGCGCCTTCTGCGGCGAAGGCGTCGGCGATCGCCGCGCCCACGCCGCGGGTTCCGCCGGTCACCAGCACGCGCTTGTCCTCGAAGCGCTTCACCAGACATCCTTTCCCGCCGCGACTCCGTCAGCGTTGCGCGCGCTCCCAGTCGGGCGCGCGCCGGACCGGCGCCTCAATCGGCGCGAGCGGCGGTCGGCCCAGGATCGCGTCGCTCATCTTCTCAGCGATCATCAGGGTTGGGCAATTGGTGTTGCCGTTGACCACCTCCGGCATGACGGAGGCGTCGACCACGCGCAGGCGCTCCACAGCATAGACCCCGCCCTCGGCGTCGACCACCGCCTGCGGATCGTCGGCCGCGCCCATGCGGGCGGTGCAGGAGAGGTGCCATTGGGTGTCGACCGCGTCGCGCAGCCTGTCGTCCAACGCGTCGTCGGACTGCGCCTCGGGGCCCGGAAACAACTCCTCGCCGGCGAGGTCTTCGAAGGCCGGCTGGCCCAACAGCTCCCGCACCAGGCGGACGCCCTGGCGCAGCCGCGCGGCGTCGCGCGGATTGTCCAGATAGTTGACCCGGATGCGCGGCGGCGAGCGGGGATTGGCGTCGCGCAGCCGGATCGAACCGCGGCTATGCGCCTTCATCAGCCCGACATGGATCTGGAAGGCGTGGCGCGGCAGCGGCGTCCAGCCGTCCACCTGCATGGCGATGGGCGCGATGGTGAGCTGCAGGTCCGGATAGGAGACGCCCGGGCCCGAGCGGATGCAGGCCACCGTCTCGAAATGGTTGCTGGCGCACACGCCGCCCCGGTCCAGCAGCCAGCGCAGCCCGGCCGCGATCCGACGTGGTCCCCGCGTCTGGGGCCAAAGCGAGATCGGCTGCCGCAAGCCGACCTTGACGACGAAATCCGGATGTTCGTTCAGGTTCGCGCCGACGCCGGGCCGGTCGGCCAGCGTCTCCACGCCGATCTCGGCGAGATGCGCCGCCGGCCCGATTCCGGACAGCATCAGAAGATGCGGCGAGCCGACCGCGCCGGCGCTCAGGATCACCTCGCGCCGGGCGGTGAGGCGCCGCGCGCCGCCGTCCGCGTCGTCGATCTCGACGCCGACGGCGCGCTTGCCCTCGAACAGCACGCGTCGGACCAGGCGCCCGGTCTCCACGCGCAGGTTGGGGCGGGTCCGGGCGGGGTCGAGATAAGCGCGCGCAGCGCTCCAACGCTCCCCCTTGTGGATCGTCTGGTCGAGCAGGCCGAAGCCCTCCTGCGCCGCGCCGCATATGTCGTCCGTGCGCGGGTAACCCGCCTGGGCGCCGGCCTCCAGGAAGGCGCGCGACAGCGGGTGCAGGCGCGCCGGGTCGGGCCGCGCCACCCGCATCGGCCCCTCGCCGCCGCGATAGGCGTCCGCGCCGCCCTCATAGGTCTCAAGCCGCTTGAAGTAGGGCAGGACGTCCGCATAGCTCCAGCCCGCCGCGCCCATCTGGCGCCAGGCGTTGTAATCGTCGGCGTGGCCGCGGATGCAGACCATGCCGTTGATTGAGGAGGAGCCGCCGAGCGTCTTGCCCCGGTCGTGCTTGACCGAGCGGCCGCCGAGGCCCGGCTCCGCCTCGCCCTGGAACGCCCAATTGTGCGTTGTGCGCTGAAGATTGTGCGCCATGGCGGAGGGGATCTTCAGGAACAGATCGTCGTTCGGCGGCCCCGCCTCCAGCAGCAGCACGCGGGTCCCGGGCTCCGCGCTCAACCGGTTGGCAAGCACGCAGCCGGCGGACCCGGCGCCGACGATGATGTAATCCGCTTCGGACTCCATGGGTCGGCTTTACTCCGCCGCCCGCGGCGTTTCGGCCCGGGCGTCCGGCCCCGCGTCGCCGCCGGTCAGCGCCTCGTAGACGAGCCTGTGGAAATGGTGGACCAGATGTTCGCTGTTGGCGCTGCGCTCGGCGTCGATCACGTAGCGGCCCTGGTCGAAACCCAGCGAATGCACCCCCTGTTGGAGCATCAGATTGAGGTCGATGTCCTCCGGCCCGAGCTGGGTGTTGAACCAGTCGATGACCGCGCGACTCAAAGCCCCCGGCTCGCGCGACTTAGGCCGATAGTGGCCAAAGCGCAGGAGCGTCTTCTCCGGGCCCAGCGGCATCTTGTTGAAGGTCCCGATCACGTCCGCATAGGGGAAGGTGTAGAGCGTCGTCATCGGCCAGAGCGTGATGTTGTAGAACCAGTCGGTCTGGTACGCGGCGCCGGCGACCGGATGGCCGAAGGCGGTCTCGACCGCTTTCGGCGGGCCCTTGAAGTCCCACCACTTGCCGTGCGGGGTCATGCTGTAGCCCTTGAAGTCGATCAGATGCGCCAGCTCCTTGTGCACCGGGCCGGAAAGCTGGAAGTGATAGCCTTCGATCTCGTTGTCGATGATCACCTTCCAGTTGACGTCGATTTCGTAGTCGACCTCCTCGACGAAGACGAGGTCGTCGAGATCGCGGAAAAAGGGGCGCATGGCCTCCTCCGCGCCGGCGGCCTCCTCGGCCAGCGGCGTCGCCTCCAGGTCCATGTTGACGAAGAGAAAGCCGGCGTACTCTTCGACGCGGACGGCCTTCAGCGAGAATTCGGACGGGTCGAAGCCCTTCAGCGCGCCGGTGCGCGGGGCGGTCTTCAGCGTCCCGTCGAAGGCGTAGCTCCAGGCGTGATAGGGGCAGGTGATGGCGCGCTTGATCTGGCCGCGGCGCTCCTGGATCAAGCGCGTGCCGCGGTGCTGGCAGACATTGTGATAGGCGTGCACGGCGCCGTCGTCGCCGCGCACGACCAGCACGCTCTGTCGGTCGATGTCGAACTTCACGAAATCCCCGGGCTCGGGAACCTCCGAGCGGTGGCAGACGCAGTGCCAGGATCGATGGACGATCGTCTCCACTTCGTGGGCGTAGATCGCCGGGTCGAAGAAATAGCGGGAGGGAAGCGTCAGCGCCTCCTCCGGGTCGCCGATCTCCCAGTCGAGCGTCTTGCCGTCCCGCATGGCCGATCCTCCTTCGCAAATTCGCGGTCGACTGCGGCCCGTGCGAACCGCTGAGCCGCGACGGTAGGGGATGCGATCGCACAAAATTGATGTTTTTCGACAAATAGGTGAGGATAAAAGGCAAAACTTGACCGGAGGCGGCGTGACGGACCGGTGTCTCATCCTGACCCATGACGGCTATCCCGCCGCCGCGCTCGGCCTGCTGGCGGACGCCTTCGGGACGGTCAACTGGCTGCGGGGCGCACCCGCCTTCACCTGGGTTCAGGCGGCGGCCGGCGCCGACGGCGCAACGTCCTATGGCGGACTGTCGGTCCCGTTCCGCCCGCTGGAGGCGGTCGCCGACGAACCCTGGGATCATCTCTTCGTCGTCGTCAGCTTCGACCCGCTGACGCCCGCGACGGACGAGCGGGTGGTCGGCCTGATCCGCCGGGCCTACCGGCGCGGTGCGACCGTCTGCGGGGTGGAGACCGGGGCGGCCGTCCTGGCGGCGGCCGGCCTGCTCGACGGCGGGGAGGCGGCGGTGCATTGGGCGAACCGCGACGGGTTCTCCGAGGCGTTTCCGGACGTCGCCTTGAGCGCGCGTCCGGTCGCCCGCCACCAGCGCTGCATCACCTGCGTGGGCGGGACGGCGACGCTCGACGCCGCGCTGCTGGTCATCGAAGGCCGGCTCGGCCGCGTCGCGGCGCTGGAGGTCGCCAAGCATCTGAACCATGTCTGGCCCCCGCGCGACCCCGACGCTCAAGGCCCGCGGCGCGCCCGGGAGCCGGCGCTGGACCGCGCGCTGGCGCTGATGGAGCGCCATCTGGAGGAGCCGCTGTCCTGCGCGGAGATCGCGGCGCGGATCGGCCTCTCCCAGCGACGGATGGAGCGCCTGTTCCGCCGCGCGCTCGGGACAACGCCCAAGGGGCGCTATCTGGCCCTCCGGCTCACCCGCGCCCAGAACCTGCTGCAGCAGACGACGCTCAGCGTCGGGGAGGTCGCGACCTCGGCCGGCTTCGCCTCCTTCGCCCATTTCGCGCGCAGCTACCGGGCGCATTTCGGCCTGCCGCCGTCGCGCGACCGCGAGCAGAAGGCCACCGCCGGCGCGCCCCGCGTCTTCCTGGACCCCGCCCAGACGGCGTCCGACGGCGCCGGCTTGCCAGACGCGCCGGTCGAGCCGTAGCCTCTCCAGTCCCGGACGGACCGCCCAGCGGCGGACTCGCGGAGCGTCGCCGTCATGCCCTATCAGATCGCGATCCTGGCGACCCCCAGCTTCAATGCGCTGGCGACCCTCGCCTTCATCGACCCGTTCCGGGCGGCGAACTATCTGGACAACCGCGCGCTCTACCGCTGGCGGCTGTTCTCCGACGCCGGCGGGCTGCTGCGCGCCAGCAACGGGCTGGCGCTCGAGACCGAGCCGCTGTCGGCGGCCGACGACTGGGCGGCCGACGACTGGGCGGCCGACGACTGGGCGGCCGACGACTGGGCGGGCGACGACTGGGCGGGCGACGACCGGGCGCCCGACATGGCCGTGATCTCGTCGAGCTGGACGCCCGAAGCCTTTTACGGCGACGAGCGCCTGATGGGCCGGATCCGGCGCTGGGCGCGGGGCGGCGTGACGTTGGTCGGGCTCGACACCGGCGCCTTCATCCTGGCCGAGGCGGGTCAGCTCGAAGGCCGTCGCGCCGCCTGCCACTACGAGCATATCGACGCGCTACAGGAGGTCCATCCGCAGACCGTCCCGACCGAGCAGCTTTTCGTCGTCGACGGCCACGTGCTGACCTGCGCCGGCGGCGCGGCGTCGGTCGACCTCGCGCTCAATATCCTGCGGCTGCATCACGGCGACGCGCTGGCCAACGCCAGCGCGCGCTACATCTTCCACGACCGGCTGCGCTTCGAAGGGGAGACGCAGAATCCGACCGGCTACGAGCCGATCGGCCAGACCACGCCGGCCGCCCTGCGCGAGGCGATCCTGCTGATGGAGCGCCATCTGGAGGAGCCGCTGTCGGCGCCGGAGATCGCGCGGCGCACCGGCCGCTCGCACCGGCATCTGACGCGGCTGTTCCGGCGCTACACCAAGAAGTCGCTGGTGCAGTACTATCGCGACATCCGCCTCGACCGCGGCCGCGCGCTGGTGACGCAGACGGAGATGAGCGTGCTCGAGATCGCGCTCGCCTGCGGCTTCGCGAGCCCGGAGCATTTCGCGCGCGCCTATCGCGCGCGCTTCGCGATCACGCCGCGCGCCGACCGGGTGGCGGGCCGGGTGCCTTTCGAGTTCCGCGCCTGGCCAATGCACCCGCAAGGCCGAAAGAGTTAACTCGACGGCGATTTCTGTCAGTATTGCGATCGGCTCCGCGCCCAGACTTTCGGTCGCGATGCGGCGGTCGGGCCGCCGACCCGCCCGAAGAGGAGACCGACGCCATGAGCGAGCATCTGACCCAACGGGACGCGCAGGCGATCCGCCGGGGCTTCGACGCGACGCCCGCGCGCTCGCACTCGCTGAACGCGGACGCCTATGTGAAACAGGCCTGGTTCGACCTCGAAGGCCCGGCCGTCTTCGCGTGCGCCTGGCGCTGGCTGTGCCATGGGGAAAGCCTGCGCGAGGCCGGCGCCTATGTGACCGCCGAAATCGCCGGCCGGCCGATCCTGGTCGTGCGGGGCCGGGACGGCGTGCTGCGCGGCTTCTACAATGTCTGCAAGCACCGGGCGCATCATCTGCTGACCGGCTCGGGCCGCACCAGCCGGATCTCCTGCCCCTATCACGCCTGGACCTACGATCTGACCGGCGGTCTGCGCGCCGCGCCGCACACCGAGCATCTGGAGGATTTCGACAAGGACGCGATCCGCCTCGACCCGGTGCGGGTGGAGGAGTTCTGCGGCTTCGTCTTCGTCAATCTGGCCCCCGACGCCGCGCCGCTGGCGGAGCAGTCGGAAGGTCTCGCCGCCGAGGTCGCCCGCTACGCGCCCGACATCGACCGGCTGACCCACGCGCACCGACTGACCTACGACATCCGCTCGAACTGGAAGAACGTCGTCGACAATTTCCTGGAATGCTACCACTGCCGGATTGCGCACAAGGACTTCGTGACCCTGGTCGACATGGACACCTACAAGGTGACGACCCACGGGATCTATTCCAGCCATATGGCGGAAGCCGGCACGCAGGCGAACAGCGCCTATCCGGTGGACGACGCGACCGTGCGCGACCACGCGGTCTGGTGGCTCTGGCCGACCACCTGCATGATGCGCTATCCGGGCCGCGGCAACTTCCTGATCCTGAACGTGATCCCGCTGGGGCCGGACCGGACGCTCGAGACCTACGACTTCTATCTTGAGGAGCCGACGCCGAACGAGGCCGAGCGCGAGGCCATCCGCTACATCGACGAGGTGCTGCAGCGTGAGGACATCGAGCTGGTCGAAAGCGTCCAGAAGGGCATGGCGACGCCGGCCTTCACGCAGGGCCGCCTCGTGGTGGACCCCGAAGGCTCCGGCCTCTCCGAGCACGCCGTGCATCATTTCCATGGGCTTGTATTGGACGCCTATGAGCGCGTCCTGACGGGCGGCCAGCCGTGAGCGACGGCCGTCTCGCCGGCAAGCGCGCCGTCGTCACCGGCGGTTGCGGCGGCATCGGGACCGCGATCTGCGCGCGCTTCGCCCGGGAAGGGGCGACGGTCGTCGCCTGCGACGTCGCCGGGACGGACGCGCCCGCGCCGGGGGGCGTGACGGTCGCGCGCCTCGACGTCACGGACGAGGACGCCGTCGCCGCCCTCTTCGCCTCGCTGGCGGAGGAGGGGCCGGCCCTCGACATCCTGGTCAATGCGGCCGGGATCGAGATCGAGAAGACGATCGAGGAGACGACCCTCGAGGAGTGGAACCGCATCTTCGCGATCAACGTGACCGGCATGTTCCTGACCGCGAAGCACGCGCTGCCGCTCTTGCGTCGGGCGGGGGAGGCCTCGGTGGTCAATTTCGGCTCCTATGACGGCTTCATCGCCGATCCGGGCCTCGCCGCCTATTGCGCGACCAAGGGCGCGGTGCACGCGCTGACCCGCGCCATGGCGTGCGATCACGGGCCGGAGGGGATCCGCGTCAACGCGGTCTGCCCCGGCTATATCGACACGCCGATGCTGCAAAGCTTCTTCCAGGACGCCGGCGACATCGAAAGCCTGCAGCAGGCGGTGCGCGACGTGCATCCGATGCGGCGCTACGGCACGCCGGAGGACATCGCCAACCTCGTCACCTGGCTCGCCTCCGACGAGGCGCGCTACGCCAGCGGCCAGCTCTGGGTCCTCGACGGGGGATTGAGCGCGCAGGTCCAGCAGATGAGGCTCTGACCCATATGGCCCCGAAACCGGTCATCATCACCTGTGCGCCGACCGGCGGCGTGCACACGCCCACCATGTCGCCGCATCTGCCGATCACGCCGCGCGAGATCGCCGCCGAAGCGATCGCGGCGGCCGAGGCCGGCGCCAGCATCATCCATCTGCACGCCCGCGACCCCGAGACCGGCAAGCCGGATCCGAGCCCCGAGCGCTTCATGGAGTTCCTGCCGGTCATCAAGCAGTCGACGGATGCGGTGGTGAACGTCTCCACCGGCGGCGGGCTCGGCATGACGCGCGAGGAGCGGCTGCGCGCGGCCCTGCGCGCGTCGCCGGAGATGGCCTCGCTCAATGTCGGCTCGATGAATTTCGGCCTCTTTCCCATGCTTGGGAAATATCAGGACTGGACGCATTCCTGGGAGCCCGAGTTCCTGGAGATGACGCGCGACTTCATCTTCCGGAACACCTTCGCGGACATCGAATACATCCTGAAGGAGCTGGGCGAGGGCTGCGGGACGCGCTTCGAGTTCGAATGCTACGACCTGGGCCATCTCTACAATCTGGCCTGGTTCGTCGATCAGAAACTCGTCGAGCCGCCCTTCTTCGTGCAGATGGTGTTCGGGATTCTGGGCGGCATGGGCGCGGAACTGGACCATCTGGTGCATCTGAAGCGCACGGCCGACCGGCTGTTCGGCGACGCCTACGAATGGTCGGTTCTGGCCGCGGGCCGGCATCAGATGAGCTTCGCGACCCAGTCCGCGATGCTGGGCGGCAATCTGCGCGTCGGGTTGGAGGACAGCCTCTATATCGGCCCGGGCGAGTTGGCGAAGAGCAACGCCGACCAGGTGACGAAGATCCGCCGCATCGTGGAGGATCTGGGCCTCACGGTCGCCACGCCCGATGAGGCGCGCGCGCGGCTCGCCCTCAAGGGCGGCGACGCGGTCGGTTTCTGAACGCCGTCGCCGCGGCGACGGATTGGCTGGGAGACAAGCGATGCATGTGGGCGTTCTGGCGGGTGGGAAGGCGCTCGTCACCGGCGGTGGGCGGGGCATCGGCCGCGCCGTAGTCGAGGCCTATCGCGATGCGGGGGCCGCCGTCATGACCTGCGGGCGCGGCGCGCGCCCCGACGATCTGCCGGAGGACGTCGCCTGGGCGCAGGCGGACGTCAGCGACCCGCGGGCCTGCGAAGCGCTGGTCGCGGCGGCGGTCGCGCGGCTCGGCGGGCTCTCCATTCTGGTCAACAACGCCGGCGTCCAGGTGGAGAAGACGGTGGCGGACTCCACCGACGCGGACTGGGATCTGGTCATGGGCGTCAACGCCAGGGCGGTCTTCCAGATGTGCCGGGCGGCGCTTCCCGTCTTTCGACAGGCGGGCGGCGGGGCGATCGTCAATATCGGCTCGATCTCCGGCGATCTCGCCGACCCGTCGATGGCGCTCTACAACGCCAGCAAGGCGTTCGTGCACGGGCTGACGCGCTCCATCGCGGTGGATCACGGCGCCGACGGGGTGCGCTGCAACGCGATCTGCCCCGGTTGGATCCTGACCGAGATGGCGGACGCGGCCTTCGCGCTCGCCCGCGATCCCGAGGCGGCGAAGGCGGATGCGCTCAAACGTCACGCCGCCGGCCGCTTCGGCCGGCCGGAGGACGTCGCCCGGGCCGCGGTCTGGCTCGCCGGGCCGGACGCCGACTTCGTGACCGGGCGCTGCATCACGGTGGATGGCGGGCTGACCGCCGCCTCCCCCCTCAATCCGGGAGTGTTCTGAGATGACGGAGCGGCTGCGGACGGCCTGTCTGGGCGCCGGCGTGATCGGGGCGAGTTGGGCGACGCTGTTCGCCGCCGCCGGCCATGAGGTGCGGCTCTACGACCCGGCCGAGGGGGCGGAGGAGGCGGTCAACGCCTATACGGCGCGCGCCTGGCCGACGCTTCGGGAACTCGGCGCGGCGACGGCGCCGGAGCCGCCGCACTTCGCGCTGAGCGCCAGCGCCGAAGACGCGGTCGCGGGCGCCGACTTCGTGCAGGAAAGCGTGCCCGAGCGGCTGGAGCTCAAGCACGACCTCTACCGCCGGATCGAACCCGCGTTGGCGCCGCAGGCCGTCGTCGCCTCCTCCGCCTCCGGCCTGCTGGTGCGCGAGATGCAGGAAGGCTGGCGCGACCCGGCGCGCTTCGTCCTGGGCCACCCGTTCAACCCGCCGCACCTGATCCCGCTGGTCGAGTTGCTGGGCAACGAGCGCACCGATCCGGCCGCCCTGGATCGGGCGCAGAGTTTCTACGAGGGCTGCGGCAAGCAGACGATCCGCGTGCAGAAGGAGGTTCCGGGCCATGTGGCGAACCGGCTGCAGGCCGCGCTCTGGCGCGAGGCGGTCAGCCTCGTGACCGACGGCGTCGCCAGCGTCGAGGACGTCGACAAGGCGATCTGGGCCGGACCCGGCCTGCGCTGGGCGGCGATGGGGCCGCATATGCTGTTCGCGCTGGGCGCGGGCGAGGCGGGGATGGCGGAGTTCTGCCGCCGCTACGCGCCGAGCTTCCGGCGCTGGTGGGATACGCTCGGCGCGCCCGACCTGGATGAGGCGACGGTCGCCGCGCTGTCGGAAGGCGTCGCCGGGGAGCAAGGCGCGCGCCCGCCGCAGGATTTAATGGCCGAGCGCGACCGGCTGATCGTCGCGATGTTGAAGGCGTCCGCGCCCGTCCGGGGGCGCTGAGCCGATCCGAAAAAGGGAGGAAGGCGCGCCATGGCCCGGTTGAACCTGCTGGTCGTGATGGCGGACCAGCTCACCCCGTCGGTGCTCGGCTGCTACGGCGGTCAGGCGGTGACGCCCACGATCGACGGGCTGGCGGCGCGCGGCGTGCGTTTCGATGCGGCCTACTGCGCGAGCCCGCTGTGCGCGCCGGCGCGCTTCGCCTTCATGAGCGGCCGGCTGATTTCCAACATCGGCGCCTGGGACAACGCGGCCTATCTCCCAAGTCTGGTTCCGACCTTCGCGCATTACCTGCGGGCGATGGGCTATCGGACCTGCCTCTCCGGCAAGATGCACTTCGTGGGGCCGGACCAGCTCCACGGTTTCGAGGAGCGGCTGACCACCGACGTCTATCCGGCCGATTTCGGCTGGGTTCCCGACTGGCGCGAGCCGGAGGCGCGCATCGACCTGTGGTATCACAACATGTCCTCGGTCAAGCAGGCGGGCGTCGCGGCGATCACGAACCAGCTCGCCTATGACGACGAGGTGACGGCGGCCTCGCTGCGCTGGCTCTACGACGCCGCGCGCAATCCGGACGACCGGCCCTTCTGCCATGTCGCCTGCTTCATCCATCCGCACGATCCCTACGCCGCCCGGCGGCGCTATTGGGACCTCTATGACGGCGTCGAGATCGATCCGCCGCGCACGCCGCGTCCCGACCCGGCGGCGAACGACCCGCACAGCCTGCGCCTGGAGCGCGCCATCGCGCTGGACGCGGCCGACGTGACGGGGGAGGACGTCGCCCGCGCGCGCCGCGCCTATCACGCCAACGTCTCCTATGTGGACGAGCAGGTGGGCCGGCTGATCGCCGTGCTTGAGGAGACCGGCCGGATCGACGACACCGCGATTCTGGTGCTTTCCGACCATGGCGACATGCTGGGTGAGCGCGGCCTCTGGTACAAGATGAGCCTCTATGAGCCGTCGGCCCGCATCCCGATGATCCTCGCCGTTCCCGGCGCGGACGGCGGGCGGGTGGAGCGGGCGCCGGTGTCGCAGATCGACGTGCTGCCGACGCTGCTCGCGCTTGCGGCCGACGGGCGCGACGACGCGGCGCCGGAGATCATCGACCCGCTCGACGGCGTCTCGCTCGTCGGATCGGCTGACCCGGAGCGCTGCGTCGCCGTGGAATACACGGCCGAGGCGGCGCTCGCCCCGATCCTGATGCTGCGGCGCGGCGCGTGGAAGTACACGGCCTCGCCCGCCGATCCGGAGCAGCTCTTCGACCTGGACGCGGACCCGCAGGAAGTGACCAACCGGGCGGACGATCCGACGGCCGCTGAGGTTCTGGCGGATTTCCGCGCCCGCGCCGCCGCCCATTGGAACGCGGAGGCGGTGAATCGCGACGTGCTGACCGATCAGCGCCGGCGGCGCCTGCTCACCCAGGCGCTCGAGAGCGGGCGTGGGGCGAGCTGGGACTATCAGCCGCCGCGCGACGCGGCCGAGGAGTACACGCGCAGCCATATGGAGCTCAGCGATTTCGACGCGCGCGCCCGCTGGCCACGGCCTCCGGCCTTCGAGCCCGATTGGCGATGAGGCGCCTGCGACAGAAGCGCCTAAGCGACCGAATCGGTTGCGAATTTCCTTGAACTCTTCGCCCCATCCCCTATTTCCCGGGTGCGCGTCAGGGTTGGCGCCGGCAATGCACGCGGGAGGCGACATGCGCTGGACGATCGGATTGGCGGCGGCCGGAGTGATGGCGGCTGCGGCCCTGTCGGGCTTCGAGGCGAAGGCCAGTGAGGGGCGACCCGGCGCCGAGGGCGATTTCTCGGTCGAGTTGGGCGCCGGCGTCTTGGTTGCGCCGGACTACAAGGGCTCCGACGACTATGACGCGCGCCCGATCCCCGTCGTGGAGATTTCCTGGAAGGACCGCGTGTTCCTGTCCGGGCGACGCGGGCTGGGCGTCAATGCGGTCAAGACGGACGATGTGACCGCCGGCGCGGCCGTCGGTTGGCAGTTCGGGCGCGACGAGGACGACAATGACGCGCTGACCGGCATGGGCGATGTGGACGGCAGCCCCATCGGCCGCCTGTTCTTCGACTATGCGCCCGGGTCGTTCGGCGTCGGGCTCGGGTTCGAGCAGGATCTCGGCGACGGCCATGAGGGCCTCCTCGCCGACGCGGAGGTCTATTACCGCACGCGCTTCGCCGACAACCGCGCCTTCGTGAAGATCGGCCCCAAGGTCTCCTGGGGCTCGGAGGACTACAATCAGGCCTTCTTCGGCGTCTCCACCGCGCAGGCCGCGGCGACGCCCTACGCCCTGTACCAGGCCGATGCGGGGGTGAACGAAATCTCGTTCGGCGCCGCCGGCGGCTACAGCCTGACCGAGCAGGTCAATCTGGGACTGTTCGCGTCGGTGTCGGAACTGGTCGGCGACGCCGCCGACAGCCCGTTGGTGGACCAGGCCGGCTCCAGCGCCCAACTCACCGGCGGCCTGTCGCTCAGCTATCGCTTCTGAACGCGGCGTCCCGCTTGCGCCCGGGGAGAAAGGCGCTAGCCTTTCTCTCTGACGGAGCCGGCTGACGTCCTGTCGGGCCGGCTTGGCCGGTGCGGCGGTCGGATCGGCGGCAACCTCGTGGGGAGCGGGGGCGCGACGCGCATGGACGATCTGCAGGACGCGATCCTCATCTTCGTCAACGACATCGGTCTGTTGGCGTTGATGGTGCTGTGCGTCGGCGCCGTGCGCGCCCGCTTTGCCGCCGGATTCGGCGCCTCAGGGCCTCGGCGCTTCGCGCGCGATTTGCTGATGGGCCTCGTGTTCGGCGTCATGGCCAGCCTGGTGATGCTGCAGCCGGTGCCGCTGCCGCACGGGGCCGTTGCGGACCCGCGGGCGGGGCCGGCCCTGTTGGCCGGCCTGTTCGCCGGCCCTGTCGGCGCCGTCGTTTCCGCCGCGGTCGGCGCGGCCACGCGGTTCTTCGTCGTGGGCGGCCCGGCGGCGTTGGGCGGCGCCGTCAGTTTCGCGCTCTACGGCCTTACGGGCGCCGCGGTCGGGCTGCTCGCGGCGCGCCGCCGCTGGCGGATCGACGCACCGTTGCTGCTCGGGCTCGCGCTCGCCGGAACGATCATTGCGACTCCGGCCTTCTTCGTCGACTTCCCGGTCTCCGTGGCCCTCGAGATCCTGCGCGCCGTCGGGCCGAGCCTCGTGATCGTGAATTGCCTGTCGACGCTGATCGTCGGGCTGGTGATCGCCCAGGCCATTCGGGTGGCCGAGGCGCGGGAGCGCGAGTCCGCCCGGCAACGCGAGTTGGACAAGCTCGCCCTCGTCGCCGACCGAACCACCAACAGCGTCATCATCACGGACACGGATCAACGGATCGAATGGGTCAATCGGGGCTTCGAACAACTGACCGGCTACACGCTGGACGAAGTGACGGGCCGGCGCCCGGGAGACTTCCTGAACGGCCCCCACACCGACCCTCACACGATCGCGCGGGTGCGCGAACGGGTGGCGGCGCGCCAGCCGGTCAGCTTCGAGATCCTGAACTACACGAAGACCGGTCGGGAGGTCTGGGTGGCCTCGGAAGTGCAGCCGGTCCAGACCGTCGACGGCTTCCAGGGCTTCATCGCGGTCGAGACCGACGTCACCGAGCGCAAGGAGTTGGAGTTGAAGCTCGTGCGCGCGGAATCGGTCGCGCGCATGGGCAACTGGTCCTACGACCTGGAAAGCGGCGCCGCCTTCTGGTCCCAGGGCGCCCGGCAGATGTTCGGTCTGACGCCGGACGAGCCGCCTCCGGGCTTCGACGAAGCCCCTGATCTTTTCCATCCCGACGACAGGGCGCGGATGCGCGCTAAGACGCGCCATACGCTGAAGACCGGCGAGCCGCTGCAGGTGCGGGTGCGCGCCGAGGTCGCCGGGGTGCGCGCCTGGTTTGAAGTGATCGCGGAAGTGGAGCGCGTCGGCGCCCGGGTCCGGCGCATCTTCGGCGTGGTGCAGGATGTAAGCCTGATCGCGCAACGCGAGACCGACCTGCTGGCGGCCCGCGAGGAGGCGGAGAAGGCCAACCGCGCCAAGAGCCAGTTCCTCGCCAGCATGAGCCACGAGATCCGCACGCCCATGAACGGGGTGCTGGGCATGGCGACCCTGCTTCTGGACGGCGATCTGAGCGAGGAGCAGCGCCGCTATGTGCGCATCATCCGCCAATCCGGCGACGCTTTGCTCCAGACCATCAACGAGATCCTGGATTTCTCCAAGATCGAGGCCGGCAAGGTGGAGATCGAGGCGGCGGCCTTCGATCTGCCGATCCTGCTGTCGGAGATCCGGGAGCTGCTCGCGCTCGGCGTGGACGACAAGGGGCTTTCCTTCGAAGTGCGCTGCGACGCGGCGACGCCGCAGCGCCTCGTCGGGGACATGGTGCGCATCCGGCAGATTCTGATCAATCTCCTGGGGAACGCGATCAAGTTCACCGAGGCCGGGTCGGTCGCGCTCGAGGTGTCGGCGGCGAATCCCGGCGCGCCGGATCAGACGGTGCGCTTCGATGTCCTCGACACGGGCATCGGCATCGATCCGCGGGTGCAGGACAAGCTGTTCTCCAGCTTCACCCAGGCGGACAGCACGATCGGCCGCCGCTATGGCGGAACCGGGCTCGGCCTCGCCATCAGCAAACATCTGGCGCAACTCATGGGCGGCGACATCACGCTGGAAAGCGCGCTCGGCAAGGGCAGCCGCTTCACCGTGACGCTGCCTCTGCGCACTGCGGGGCCGGACGCCGAGCGGGAGGAAACGCCGGCGGCGCCGGGCGGAGGCGCGCGGTCCGCGCGCGTGCTCGTAGCCGAGGACAACGAGGTCAACCAGCTCGTGGTCGGGGCGATGCTGACGTCGCTCGGACACGAGCATGAGGTCGTGCCGGACGGAGCGGCGGCGATCCGGGCCCTGCGTGCGCGCTCCTTCGATCTCGTCCTGATGGACGTCCACATGCCGGAGATGGACGGGGTGACCGCCGCGCAATGGATCCGGTCCTCCGACCTCGATCAACGGAACCTTCCGATCATCGCGCTCACCGCCGACGCGCTGGAGGGGCATCGCGAGCGCTATCTGGCCGCGGGCATGACCGACTACGTCACCAAGCCGATCGACCGGACCGAACTGGCCGACGCCATCGCGCGCGCCCTGGGGTCGTCGATAACCGGCGGCGGCGCGCCGGCGCCGAAGGCGGCGGCGGTCTCCGGGGCGGTCTCCGGGGCGGTCTCCGGGGCGTCGGCGTCCGACGAGTCGCCGGACGAAGCGGCCCTCGACGCGATGGCCGCGGTGCTGGCGCAGATTGATGCGCTCAACGACGGACCGACCGGCGAGCAGGGCTGACGCGCCCCCCCCCCGCGCGCGCTTCAGGTGGGGCTGCGCCACTCGCCCGGGATGTTGCCGACGGCGAAGCGGGTCACGGTTCCGTCGGCGGCGGCGAGCGGCAGGATGAGGCGCCGCCAGCTCGTCACGGACACGCTGGGCGGCGGGGCGTGCTCGGTCAGGATCGATTCCCGCCGCGCAAGCGACGCGCGATAGACCGCCTGAAAGAAGGCGATGATGCGCGGCTTGACGGGCATGTCGGACAGGGTGCGGCCGGTCATGTCGCGCCCGAAGCGTCCCGAGACCTCCCGCCCGTAGACCCGGTACCGATAGTCGGCGCCGCCGTCCAGGACGTCCAGCATCATCACGTAGGGCAGGCAGCCCGTGACCTCCAGCGGGTCGAAGGCGGCCAGCGGCGCCGGCGCGCCGGACCGTCCGCCCAGGGCGCGCCAATAGGCGTCGAGCTGCTGCAGGATCGGCTCCGCGATCTCGTCGCCCGTCGGGTCGAAGAGAATGACGGGCGGAGGCGCGTCGTCGTCGCGGAAGCTCTTCGCCGCAAGCTCCGTCCGCCCGGCGCAGAACTCCTCCGCCAGGGCCGCCGCGAGCGCGGCCGTCTGCTCGTCCGGTTTCTCAGTCGTCATGGCGGCAGCCGACCGACGGCGCGTCCGGCCCTCCCCAATCGTGCGGCGATCCTTGTCCCTGCCAGCCATAATTATGGGCGCGCGCTGCACCGACAACAAGTTTCGGGCGACGTCGAGGCGGGCCTGGCCGTCGCGCGCACGCGCCGCCCCTTGCCCGGCGCGCCAGCCGCGCGATCTTATCGGCCATGACGCCGCCCGACCCCTCGACCCCGCACCCCAGCCGGCACGCCGCGCTGGACCGGCTCGCCTGGTTCCGTCCCCGAATGGGCGCAGCCTACGCCGCGGCCCGCAACATCGACCTCGGCCCGACGCGCCGCGAGGGCGTCTCGGGCCTCTCGCCCTATCTCCGCCACCGGCTTCTGCTCGAGTGCGAGGCGGTCGCGGCCGCGGCGTCGGCGCACGGCCCCGCAGGCGCCGAGACGTTCATCCAAGAGGTGTTCTGGAGAACCTATTGGAAGGGATGGCTCGAGCGGCGCCCCGGAGTCTGGCGGGCCTATCGCGAGGCCGTGCAGGACCGGGCGGCCACGATCGCAGCCGAGCCGGACCTCGCGGCCCGGCTGCGCGCCGCCGAAGCCGGCGAGACGGGTTTGGACTGCTTCGACTTCTGGGCGCGCGAACTGGTCGAGTACGGCTATCTGCACAATCACGCCCGCCTCTGGTTTGCTAGCCTTTGGATTTTCACCCTGCGCCTGCCCTGGGAATTGGGCGCCGACTTCTTCCTGCGCTTCCTGATAGACGGCGACCCGGCCTCGAACACGTTGGGATGGCGTTGGGTGGCGGGGCTCCAGACGCCGGGCAAGCACTATCTGGCGCGGGCCGAGAACATCGCGCGCTTCACCGAAGGTCGGTTCCGTCCGGACCCGGCGGACCTGGCCGAGGAGGCCGAGCCCCTTGTCGGAGAGCCGCCCCCGGGCGCGGCCCCGCCGCCCGCGCCCGACCGCGCGCCGCTGCGGCTCGAGGCGGGGACCGGGTTGTTGCTGAGCGAAGAGGATCTCCATCCCGAAAGCCTGCCCGGGCTCGCGCCGCGACGCCTGGCCGCCGTCGCGCTGATGTCCTGCGCGGCGGATCGATCCCCGGGCGCCGTCTCCCCGTCGGTCGAGCGCTTCACCGGGGCCGCCCTGCAGGATGCGGGCGGGCGGCTGGAGGCCGCCGGCGCGCCGCCGGCGACGCGTCTCGACGGGGATCGGGCGTCCGGTCGCGCGCTCGCCGAGTGGGCCGAAAGGGCGGGGCTGCGAACAGTCCTGACCCCCTACGCGCCCGTCGGCCCGGCGGCGGAGAGGCTGGCGGCCGCGCAGGCCGCGCTCGCCGAGCGGGGGATCGCGCTTCGGCCGATGCTTCGGGAATGGGACGCCCGCGCCTGGGGCCACGCGGATCGGGGCTTCTTTCGCTTCCGAAAGGCGATCCCGGAGCTGATGCGGGCGGCCGGGCTGTAGGGTCTTACCGCACCACGAAGACGGAAACCGCGCTGTGGCTGGCCACATACCCGGCGTTCGAGGCGAGGAAGTGATCCCGAACGCCCGGGACGTGCGAGGCCATCACGATCAAGTCCGCCCCGAGCGCTTCCGCTTCACGCGTCAGCGTCTCATGCAGGTCGCGCACGGGGTCCGGCGTCGTTACGGCGCGGCTCTCCATCGCCACGTCACGCTTGTCTCCCTCCGCTCGGGCGAAGGCGGCGAGCTTCTCCTCATACTCCGCGCTCGTATGGGCCACGGCCCCGGGCTGCGGGGCCGTCACGCCGACCAGGGTCAGCGGGACCTCATAACGCTTCGCCAGGTCGGCGGCCGTGTCGAGCGCCTTCTCCATTCGATCCGGATGCGCCAGATCGATCGGCGTGATGATGCGGGCGTACAGGGCCATATCGGCGTCTCCTTGGCGTTTGGCGTCGTCCTGCCTTGCACGTAAGCGGTCTGCGCGCCGGATCAACCGCGCCGTGGACCGCCGGGGCGGGCGCCGCATCTGCAAGCCTCTCGCCTCATCCGGCGGAATCATGGTAGGCGCACTGACGTGACGCGGCAGGATTGGACGGGTGAAACGATGCGACAGGCGCGGGTCGGGTTGGCGGCGGGCGTTCTGCTGGCCGCGGCGGGCTGCACGCAGATCGAGCCGACGCCGATCGAGCGGGCGGACGGCTTGATCCAGTTCTGCCCGAATCCCTTCAACCGGCGTCATGTCCTGTTGGCGGCGCGCCGGCATTGCGCGCCTATGCCGGCGCAGCCTTTGGGGTTCGAGACCTGCCCGGACGAGCCGCTGGTCGACGGGTGGGTCTTCGCCTGCCGCTACGCGCCGGACTATCAGCGCCTCGAGATCGAGTCCGTCGGATCGGGGCAGGCCCCGCTCGACCCGGGGGCCGCCCCACTGGATCCGTCGGCGCCGTCGCCCGCCGACCCCGCCGGTGACGCCGCCAGCGCTGCGGAAGCGGGCGACGCCGACCCCGGTCAGGAGCCGTCGCGTGACGGGCCTCCGGTCGAGTGACCGCCCCGACCGGTCCGACCTGCGGCGCTTGCCGGGCCGCTTCAGCCTCCTAAATTAGGAACCGCCGGCGCGGGCGTCGGCCCTTGCGCGCATCGCACGCCTCGGGACGATTGGGACGATCGGGCCTTCGAAAATGGATTCGCTCACGCAATTCGCGCTCGGCGCCGCGATCGGGACGGTCGCGCTCGGGCGGAAGATCGGCCCGCGGCGCGCCGCGTTGGTGGGCGGCGTCCTGGGAACGCTGCCGGATCTGGATGTTTTCCTGCCGTTCGACGGACCGATCGACAGTTTCGTCGAGCATCGCGGCTGGACCCATTCCCTGATCGTGCACAGCCTTCTGGCCGCGCCGTTCGGCGAGGCGCTCTATCGTCTGTTCCGCGCGCGGGCGCCCGATTTGACGCGGGTGCGGGCCGTCGCGACGGTCTGGTTGGTCTTGACGACCCATGCGCTGCTCGACTGGGCGACGACCTATGGAACGCGCATCCTGTGGCCTCTCAGCGACGAGCCCTTTGCGCTGTCCTGGATCTTCATCATCGACCCGCTCTACACGCTGCCGCTGTTGGTCGCAGTGCTGGGGGCTCTGCTGTTCGGCGCGCGCTGGCGCGGCGCGCCGCGCGCCGCCGCGGCGGCGCTGGCGGTGAGCTGGCTTTATCTCGGCTGGACGGGGCTCTCGCAGCAGATCGCCCGCGACAAGGTGGAAAGCGCGCTGGCAGTCGCCGGCGTGCAGCCTGAGCGTATCGTGATGATCCCGATGCCGTTCAACAGCTTTCTGTGGCGCGGGATCGCCATCGACGGGGAGCGTTACTACAACGTCTACCGGTCGGTCTTCGACCGGCGCGACGCCGCGCCGCTGCACCAGCATCCGCGCAATCTCGCCTACGCCGACGCCCTGGAGAGCTACGAGCCGCCGCAGCGGGTCGAGCGGTTCAGCGGCGGCGCTTACGCCTATCGCCGCGACGGGGACGCGATCCTGATTTCCGACATCCGCATGGGGGTGACGCCGTCCTATGTCTTCACCTTCCGCGTCGGGACGTTGCGCGACCTCGCGGCGCTCGACGAGACGCGCCTGACGGGGGGAGACGCAGGCCCGGCCCCGACGAGCGGCCCCGGCGCGGCGATCGACCCGGCTCCGATCGACCCGGCGCCGGTCGCGCAGGTCGAGCCGAAACGCGACTTTTCCGGGATGGGCTGGCTCTTGCGCCGAATTCTCGACGAGGACGCGGTGCGCCGCGAGTAGGGCCCGAGCCGGGCGCTCCGCCGTATTTGGGCGTCACTCGATCGGATGGCCGGAGAGGCGGATGAAATCCTTCACCGTCTCGCGGTGCTGGGGGTCGCGAAACTGAACCAGCGCGCCGACATAATCCTCGGCGCGGCGGCGGACTTCGAGGCCGATCGGAATCTCGAACTGGTCGTCCTGATGCTGCAGCACCAGAAATCCTTGCAGACTGTCGCCCTCGCTCAGGGGAAGCCGCGAATCGGTGAAAAATCCGACGCCCTCCTCGCTGACATTGTCGACCTTCAAGCGATGCTCATCCAACTCCAGGAACCCGACGGACACCGGATATCGCGGCTTCTCGCGCCGTTCGATGAATTTCATGACGCTCGCACACACCCCTTATCGCCGCCAAGCATCGCTTGCCGACGCGCCCCCACGGCCGCTGCGGACCGCATCGTCCCATATCGTCTACTATAAAGCGTTCGCAGCGAATATCCACAGCCTCAAGGGGGCGGCGATTTGGCGGCGACGCGCGCTATAGTGTCCCCGGAGGGGCTGTGCTAACAAGCAGTGGGGAAATGGGAGGGCTGACGGCGTGCATTCCGCGCGCCGCCTTCCGTAAGCAACCAAAGGCGGACAGGTCCGGCGACCCATGAATCGGCGCGCGCTGAAAATGCTGCTGCAGTCCGGGCGGTTTCTCTGCTTCGATTGCCGCGGCCCGTATCACGCCATCAAGGCGCGCAACGCGGCCGAAGACGACAAGACCATGGTCGGCGACGGCTTTCAGCGCCAAGCCGCGTCGCGCGGCATGCTGTTCGACCTGTCCACGCTCAATCTCGGCATCTTCTTCAAGGAAGTCTCCTATTCCGACGATCATGAGGAGGTGTTCGTCTCCACCCGCGTCTATTTCCCCTACAACGACGAAGACGTCAGCCAGGGCGGCGAATCCACCAACGCCGAGCCGGACACGATCGTGCGCGTGCTGGCGAAGCGCGGGGCCATCAAGGATGCGTCCGCCCTCAGCGCGCACGATCAGCGCATGCTGGAGATTCTCTCGCAACTGCCGACCTTCGACCCGTTCCTGCTGCTGTCGCAACGGCGCGAGATGGAAGTGGAGCGAGCGGTCGACAGCAGCTATTTCGACATCAGCGAGGACGACTGGGTGCTGATCCGCCGGCCCGTCATGGAGAAGATCTCCATGCTGGTGTCGAAGGCGAACCAAAGCGCGGCGGTCGACGTCTTCCAGGAGTTCGTCGGCAAACGCGGCGCGGAAGAGAGCGAGGAGGACGAAACCCGTCGCCTGATGACCTCGGCGGTGATCGATTCGATCTGGCGCGGGGAGGCGACGCAGGGCTGCCGCCAACTCATCCGCAGCTTCCATCTGGACGAGGACAAGACGGCCGAGATCCTGTTCGCCTGGAAAGGCATCAACTACTACGAGTTCCAGTACAAGAAGCACCAGGAGATATTCTACGAGTTCTTCAAATGGTTAGGAAGCGCGGACTCCTTGCCGCGGGACGCCGCCGGCCTGGAATCGACGGCGCTGGAGCGCTTCACCTTTCGGCGCGACCGCGCGCGCAAGCTGGTGCGCGCGACCCATTCCACCGTCATGTCGATCATCAACGACTACAACGTCTCCTTCGCCAAGCTGGTGGACGAGGAAGCGCCGAAGGACTTCCAGACGTTCCTTTCGGAAGCCCCGAAGAATTTTCTGACGGTCGGTCTCGCCATCGGCGTGCTGGCCCACACCGCGACGGCGTGGCGCGACATGACGAAGGGCGCCAAGCGGCAGCAGATCAAGGCGGCCGAGTTGGAGCCGTTCTACGATTTCATCATCGCGGTCAACGGCCAGGACTTCTACGTCCCCTCCTGACGCGCGCCGCCGCGGCGGCCCCTACGCCGGCCCGAAGGGAAGCCGATTGCGCGGCAGGGAGCCCATGCCGTCGCGGATGTCCTGCTCGATCGCGCGGGCCAGCGCATCCGGATCGCCCGCGCGGATCGCGGCCACCGCCTCCTTGTGGCGGTCCTCGTTATAGGTGACGCCCAAACTCTCCCGCGTGAGATAGAGGAACGGGCCGATCTGCAGCCAGAGGCTTTCGATCAACGGCGTCGTGACCCGGGACTCGGCGGCGCGGTAGAGCGCGAAGTGGAACGCCAGGTTCTCCTTCAGATAGGCCTCCCAGTCGCCGGTCTCGATCGCGCGGTCCTGCGCGAGGTCGATCGCCTCGAGCCGGTCGGCCAGCGCCCCGGCCTCGCCGCGCGCGGCGGCGGCGGCGTAGGCCCGCCGGGCGGCCAGGGTCTCCAGCGCCACGCGCGCTTCGGTAAGCTCTTCGAAGCTCTCCGCGGTCATGGCCGGAACCTCGACCCGCCGGTTCGGCTTCAGCGTCAGCGCATGCTCGGCGACGAGGCGGCGCAGCGCTTCGCGCACCGGCATCAGGCCGACCTGCAATTCGTCGGCGAGCCCGCGGATGGTGACGGAGCGCCCCGGCCGGAACCGACCCGTCATGATCTCATCGCGCAGACGGCGATAGGTGCGTTCCTGCAGGGTGGTCCTGGGTTCGTCCGCGCCGTCCTGATCCGCACGGACGCTGTCCAGGTCTTCCGGTGTCGTCTGATCCGGCGCCATCTTGTTCGCGCGTCCCGCTCCCCCGGAAGGGCGCGCGCGGTCCGCGCCCGCCCGGCCCCTCTCTTTACGAAAATTCGTGATCACAGTCTTTCAGATAGCGCGAACGCCCGCAACGACGAGACCTCTCCACGATCCGGCGCAGACCGCCGCTTGCGCGCGGCCGATCCTGCGCTAGCTTGCGCGTTATGAGCGCATCGCTTCCGGTCGTCCGCATTCTCTCCAGCACCGTCGCCGCTCCGGCGGAACGCGTGGAGCAGGCGCGCGTGAAGGCTCTGTGCCGCGATCTGGCCGGCGGGTCCCCGGCGCTCTACGAGCGCATGGCGCCCGTGTTCGACAACGCCGGCGTCGAGGCGCGGCGCGCGGCCGCGCCCATCGCCTGGTATCGCGCGCCGGGCGGCTGGCCCGAGCGCGCCGCCCGGTTCGAGGCGGCCGCGCCGCCCCTGCTGATTGAGGCGGCCGAGGGCGCGCTGGCGGAGGCCGACCTCGCGGCCGCCGACATCGATCATATCGTCACCGTCGGCACCACCGGGATCGCCACCCCGAGCCTGGAGGCGCGGATCGCCGGGCCGCTGGGCCTGAAGCCGACGGCGACGCGCATGCCGGTCTTCGGGCTGGGCTGCGCCGGAGGCGTGTTGGGGCTGGCGCGCGCGGCCGCCTTGGCGCGCGCTGCGCCGGGCTCGCGCGTGCTGCTGCTGGCGGTGGAGCTCTGCACGCTCGCCTTCCGGCCGCAGGATCGGGACAAGTCGGCGCTGGTCGCCTCCGCGCTCTTCGGCGACGGTGCGGCGGCGCTGCTGCTCTCGACGGACGGGCCGGCGGGGGCCCCGGCGCTCGGCGCTTCCGGGGAGCATCTCTGGCCCGACACGCTCGACGTCATGGGATGGCGGGTCGAGGAAGACGGGTTGGGGGTTGTCTTCTCGCGCGCGATCCCCGCCCTGATCGAACGCGATCTGCCGGAGGCGCTCGACCGCTTCCTGGCGCAGGCGGGCGTAGAGCGCCCCGCTCTCGACGGGTGGCTGCTGCATCCCGGCGGCGCCAAGGTGCTCGCCGCCTACGAGCGGGCCTTGGGACTGCCCGCCGACGCGCTGGCGGACAGCCGTGCGGTCTTGGCCGAATACGGCAACATGTCGTCGGTCGGCGTGCTGGCCGTCTTCGATCGCGCGCGACGCCGCGGCCTGCGGGGCCGGATGCTGATGGCGGCGCTGGGGCCGGGCTTCACCGCCGGGTTTCAGCTCTTGGAGATGTGACGAAGGAGCAAGCGGGATGGAGCCGATGGACCGCGCAGCCGAGGGCGTTGCGCTGGCGCAGGAGACGGGGCCGCTGATCGGCGGGCAGGCCATCGCGCTCGGCGTCGTGATCGCGGTCGCCTTCCAGCGGCTGGGGGAGCAGATGATCGCCCGGCGCAATACGGACGCCCTGCGCGCCCATGGTTGGAGCGAGGCGGGGGCCGGCCACTATCCGCTGATGATCCTGCTGCACGTCGCCTGGCTCGCGGCCTGCGGTTGGGCGGCGCTGACGCTGACGCAGATTTCCTGGAGCCTGCTCGGCCTCTATGCGCTGCTGCAGGTTGGGCGGGTGTGGGTGATCCTCAGCCTTGGCCCCTTCTGGACGACGCGCATCCTCACGCACCCGGAGGCGCCGTTGCTGCGCCGCGGCCTCTACGGCCGGGTGCGTCACCCGAACTATTGGATCGTGGCGGCGGAGATCGCGATCCTGCCGCTGGCCTTCGGGGCCTGGGAGGTGGCGGCGGTTTTCACGCTCCTCAACGGCGCAGTGCTCGCGCACCGCATTCGGGTCGAGGAGGCGGCCATCGCCGGCCGGCCGGAAGTGCGCTGAGCGCGACCGCTTGACCGCACGCTTGCGTCCCGGGAGAGTGGCGAGGCTTCGCAAGGCCCTCTCAACCGACCGAGACGCATGCCGCAGGATCCGGACGATGTGACCCAGGCCGACGTCGTCGTCATCGGCGGCGGCGTCATCGGCTGCGCGATCGCTTTTCATCTGATGGAGGGCGGCTTCGACGGCTCGGTCCTGGTGATCGAGCCGGACCCCAGCTTCGCCGCCGGCTCCACCGGGCGCAGCGCCGGCGGGCTGCGCCAGCAGTTCTCCCTGGTCGAGAACATCCGCATGTCGCGCTACGGCGTCGAGTTCGTGCGCGAGGCGCCCGCCCGTCTGGCGGTCGACGGCGATGCGCCCGACCTCGCCTTCCGGGAGCAAGGCTACCTCTTCCTCGCGACCGAGGAGGCGATGCCGGCGCTTGCGGAGAACCATGCGCTTCAGGTTGCGGAGGGCGCGCGGATCGCGGCCCTCGACCGCGACGGGCTGGCGGCGCGCTTTCCCTGGCTGGCGCTCGACGGCCTCGCCGGCGGCGCCTTCGGGGAGGCGGGGGAGGGCTGGCTCGACCCCTACGGCCTGATGCAGGCGCTTCGCCGCAAGGCGCGCGCGCTCGGCGCGCGCTTCCTGCAGGATCGCGTCGTCGGCCTCGTGCGAACCGCGGGGCGGATCGAGGCGGTGGAGACCGAAGCCGGCCGCCGCGTCGCCTGCGGCGCCGTGGTGAACGCCGCCGGCGCGGCGGCCGGGCGGGTGGCGGCGCTGGCGGGGATCGACCTGCCGGTCGCGCCCAAGAAGCGCCAGGTCTTCGTCTTCGACTGCCGCGCGGAGCTGGGCCGTCCGCCGCTGACGATCGACCCGACCGGCGTCTATTTCCGCCCCGAGGGGGCGGGCTTCATCTGCGGCAAGTCGCCGGAGCCTGAGGATGATCCCGACTGCTGGGATGTCGAGGTGGACTACGCGCTGTTCGACGAGGTGCTGTGGCCGATTCTGGCCGCGCGCGTCCCCGCCTTCGAGGCGATCAGGCTGCAGAGCGCCTGGGCCGGCCATTATGAGGTCAACGCGCTCGACCACAACGCCGTGATCGGCCCGCATCCGGAGGTCCGGAACTTCCTTTTCGCCAACGGCTTCAGCGGCCACGGGCTGCAGCAGGCGCCGGCCGCCGGCCGCGCGATCGCGGAACTGATCGAGACCGGCGGCTTCCGCACGCTCGACCTCTCCCGCTTCGGCTACGCCCGGATCGCGGATAACCGCCCACTCTTCGAGCGCGGCATCGTGTGAGCCCGGGGTTTATCTGATGGAGGAAACGGCCATGCATCTCGACGGCTCCTGTCATTGCGGCGCGGTGCGCTTCTCGCTCGAGGCGCCGCATCCGGTTCCGTTCAACCGCTGCTACTGCTCGATCTGCCGCAAGACCGCGGGCGCGGGCGGCTTCGCGGTCAATCTGGGCGGGCTTGCCGGCACGTTGCAGGTCGACGGGGAAGACAACGTCAGCACCTACCACGCCGTCCTGCGCGACGCGGCCGGCGCGGTCGTCGGCGAAAGCCCGATGGCGCGCAAATTCTGCAGCCGCTGCGGCTCGCCGCTCTGGGGCTGGGACCCGCGCTGGCCGGAGCTCGTGCATCCGCACGCCTCCGCCATCGACACCGATCTGCCGGTTCCGCCGGAGTATGTGCATCTCATGCTCGGCTCCAAGGCGAACTGGGTCGAGCCGGCCGTCGGCCCGCGGGACAGATGCTTCGACGCCTATCCCGACGAGTCGCTGGCGGAATGGCATGCGCGGCTGGGGCTGGACTCCTAGCCGGCCGCCTGCTTGAGCGCGGCGTAGAGCGCCGCGACCGCCGGCTCCTGGACGCCGTCGCGGCGGGTGACGAGGCCGACCCGGCGCGTCAATGGCGGATCGCCGTAGGGCGCGCGCCAGAGATCGCGCGCCACCGGGCCCGCGAGACTGCCCGCCGGCGCGATCGCCGCGCCGAGCCCGCGCGAGACCATCATCAGGATCGATTCGATGGAATCGAGCTCCATGGCGTCGCGCACCGCGATTCCGTCCGCGCGCAATCGCCGGTCGATGATGCGGCCGACGCCGGTCGCCCGGTTGAAGCGGATGAAGGGCGCGCCGTCGAGCGCCGTGCGCGCGCGGCCGTCGGGCGGCGCTTCCCGGGCGACGACGAGGAGGGGCTCTTCGACCAGCTCGTGCAGCGCGAGGCCGGGCGGCGGGTCGCCGCCTTCCGTCACCAGCGCCGCATCCAGTTCTCCCGAGGCGACGCGCGCGATCAACGCCTCCGACAGGCCGCTTTCGACCCGCGCCTGAAGCTCCGGATGGCGGTGGGCGAGCGCCAGCAGCGCATCGGGCAGAAAGCCCGTGGTCGCGGTCGGGATCGCGCCGAGCCGCAACAGGCCGGCGACCGCGCCGCCGTCCGCCGCCACCGCCTTCACCCGGTCCGCCGCCGCCAGCACGGCGCGCGCCTGCGCCGCGGCGGCCCGTCCGATCACCGTCGGCGTCGGCGGGCGCGTGGCGCGGTCGAACAGGTGGGCGCCGAGCTCCGCCTCCAGCGCCTTGATCTGCATCGAGACGGCGGATTGCGTCAGACCCAGCCCGTCCGCCGCCGCCTGGAAGCCGCCGGCCTCGACGACCGCGACCAGAGTCTGAAGAGTGCGCAGATTCATGGCGTGAACATAACAAAAAATGATGATGAACTTCAGTTTAATTCGGTTGCTTGAAGAAAAGATCGCTCACAAACTCGTGAACGCATTTCAGAGAGGCCGTCCCATGACCGATCCGAGCTTCACCCTGACCGCCGCCCAGCGCGACCTGCAGGCCCGCGCCCGTGACGTCGCCGAACGGTCGATCCGCCCCAATGCGGCCGAGACCGACCGGACGGAGGCCTATCCCTGGGCCAATGTCCGGGCGCTGACGGAGGCCGGCTTCTTCGGCATGACGATCCCGGAGGCCTATGGCGGAAAGGGCGCCAGCTTCCTGGACGCCGCAGTGGTGATCGAGGAGATGGCGAAGGTCTGCGGCGTCACCGGCCGCATCGCGGTGGAGGCGAATATGGGCGCGGTCTCCGCGGTCATGGCCTATGGTACCGAGGCGCAGAAGCGGCTGGCGGCCGATCTGGTCTTGGCCGGCGACAAGCCCGCCATCTGCATCACCGAGCCTGACGCCGGCTCCGCCGCCAGCGAGATGACGACCCGCGCCGACACGCGCGGCGACCGCTACGTCCTCAACGGCGCCAAGCACTGGATCACCGGCGGCGGCGTCTCAAAGCTGCACCTTATCTTCGCCCGCGTCTTCGACGAGGCTGGGGAGGAGCAGGGGATCGGCGGCTTCCTGGCCGTGCGGGACGAGACGCCGGGCCTCGTGATCGGCGCGCGCGAGCCGACCATGGGCCTGCGCGGCATCCCCGAGACCGAGGTGTTCTTCCAGGATATGGCGCTTCCGGCCGAGAACCTGGTGGTCCCGCCGTCCGGCCTGCGGCGCGGCTTCGCGGATCTGATGACCGCCTACAACTCCCAGCGCGTCGGCGCGGGAACCGTCGCGCTGGGCCTCGCTCAGGGCGCCTACGAGCAGGCGTTGGACTGGGTGCGCGAGCGCGAGCAGTTCGGCCGCCCGATCGCCGAGTTCCAGGGGCTGCAATGGATGCTGGCCGACGCCTCCATCGGACTGGACGCCGCGCGGCTGATGTTGCATCGCGCAGCCGCCAGCGCCGACCCGTTCCCCGACGCCCGCCTTGCGGCCCAGGCCAAGATCTTCGCGTCCGAGACGGCGATCAAGGTCGCCAACGACGCCTTGCAGATGTTCGGCGCGCGCGGCTATTCGCGCAACCGGCCGCTTGAGCGCATCTGCCGCGACGTGCGCATGTTCACGATCGGCGGCGGCACCGCGCAAATCTTGCGCACCGTGGTCGCAAGCCGCATCCTGGAGCGCAAATTGCCGCAGAGCCGGGACGGTTACGCCGAGGCGAAGAGGCCCCGCCCGGACCTGCGCGCGGCGGAGTAGCGGCGCGCCGCCAGGGCGGCGCGCGCGCAGGGTAACCGAGGGGCGAAGCGAGCATCATGAGACGGACCTTGTCGGCGGCCGAAGTGGTCGCGAGCCGCCTGGCGGAGGCCGGCTGCCGGCACGCCTTCGGCATTCCGGGCGGCGAAGTCGTCAGCATGATCGACGCGCTCGAGAAGGCCGGCGTCGCCTTCCATCTGGTCAAGCACGAGAACGCCGCCGGCTTCATGGCCGAAGGGACGCATCACGTGACCGGCGCGCCCGGCGTGATGGTCGCGACGCTCGGCCCCGGCGCGGCGAACGGCGTCAATGTCGTCGCCAACGCCTGGCAGGACCGGGTTCCGATGATCGTGCTGACCGGCTGCGTGGAGGAGGCGGAGGCCGTCACCTACACCCACCAGGTCTTCGACCATCGGGAGATGTTCCGGCCGATCACCAAAGCGAGCTTCCGCCTCGCCGACGGCGCGGTCGGGGAGCAGATCGAGAAGGCGCTCGCCATCGCCATGGGGCGCACCGGCGACGGGCGGCCGGGTCCGGTTCATATCGACCTGCCGATCCGTGTGACGCGCAGCCAACAGGAGTGGCCCAGCCCCGCGATCCCGCGCGCCCGGAACAGCGCGACCGCGCCCGCGGGCGACGATCTGGAAACCGCCCGCCAGTGGCTGGCGGAGGCCGGCTGCCCGATCGCCGTCGCCGGCGTCGACGTGCTCAGTCACGGGGCGGAGAAGGAGGTCGCCGCCTTCTGCCGGCGCTTCGGGGTTCCGTTGATCACCACCTACAAGGCCAAGGGCGTTCTGCCGGAGGACGATCCGCTGAGCCTCGGCGGGGCCGGTCTGTCGCCCACGGCCGACAAGATCCTGGCGCCCGTGATCGCGGAAGCGGACCTGATCCTGCTGTTCGGCTACGATCCGATCGAGATGCGCATCGGCTGGCGCAATCTCTGGGACCCGCGCCGCCAGCGCGTGGTGGAGATCGCGGCCGAGGGCAACACCCACTCCATGCATCAGGCGAGCCTGAGCTTCGTGTGCGACATCGGCGCCGGGGTCGAGGCGCTGGGCGATATCGAGGGCGCGCGCGACCGCGTCTGGAAGCGGGGCGAGCCGGTGCGCGCGCGGGAGGCCTTGGCAAAGGCCTTCGACCAGTCGGAGGCGTGGGGTCCCGCCGCCCTGACGGAGACCGCCCGCAAGACCCTGCCGCCGGAGACCATCGCGACGGTGGACAGCGGCGCGCACCGCATCCTGTTGAGCCAGATGTGGGAATGCTACGCGCCGCGCCAACTCCTACAGTCGTCGGGTCTGTGCACCATGGGGGGCGCGCTGCCGCTCGCCATCGGCGCCAAGCTGGCCGCGCCGGACGCGCCGGTCGTCTGCTTCACCGGCGACGCCGGGCTGGAGATGGTGTTGGGGGAACTGGCCACCGCGCGCGATCTGAAGACGGCGATCGTCGTGGTGGTCTTCGTCGACGCCTCGCTGGCGCTGATCGAGATGAAGCAACGCGGCGAGTCCCTGCCCAACCTCGGCGTCGACTTCGACGAGACCAACTTCGCCGCCATCGCCCAGGCGCTGGGCGGTCATGGCGTGACGGTCGACAACCGGCTCGATCTCGCCGAAGCGCTGCGAACCGCGATCCAGCGCGACCGCTTCACCGTCATCGCCGCGCGCATCCCGCGCAAGGCCTATGACGGCCGGCTCTAGCAAAGCCCCTCTCCCTCGGGGAGAGGGGGTGGGGTGAGGGGGTGTGGAGTTTCGGTCAGCCCCTCACCCGGGCGCTGGCGCGCCCACCCTCTCCCCGGGGGAGAGGGTTTGTCCAACGTGACCGACCAAATGCTGAAGACGACCCCTCTCCCGTCGGGAGAGGGGGTGGGGTGAGGGAATATCGATTATGAGCGAACCTGCCGGCGACACCCCGCTCCCCCTCGACGGGCTGAGGATCCTGGATCTGAGCCGCATCCTGGCGGGGCCGACCTGCACCCAGTATCTAGGCGATCTCGGCGCGGACGTGCTCAAGATCGAGCGGCCGGGCGCCGGCGACGACACGCGCAAATGGGGGCCGCCCTACCTGAAAGGGCCGGACGGCCAGGATACGCAGGAGAGCGCCTACTATCTCTCCTCGAACCGCTCCAAGCGCTCGGTCGCGGTCAACATCGCGACCGAAGACGGGCAGGCGCTGGTCAAGCGGCTGTTGCGCTCCTGCGACGTGCTGGTGGAGAACTACAAGGTCGGAGGATTGAAGAAGTACGGCCTCGCCTACGAGGATCTGAAGGCGGAGTTCCCCGGCCTCGTCTATTGCTCCATCACCGGGTTCGGCCAGACCGGGCCCTACGCCAAGCGCGCCGGCTACGACTTCCTGGCGCAGGGTCTGGGCGGGATCATGTCGATCACCGGCGCGCCGGACGGCGAGCCCATGAAGGTCGGCGTCGGGATCGCCGACGTGATGTGCGGCATGTACGCCGCGACCGCGATCCTGGCCGCCCTGCGGCACCGCGACCGCACCGGCGAGGGCCAACACATCGACGCCTGTCTGTTGGATGCGCAGGTCGCCTGGCTGGTGAACGAGGGCTGCAACTACCTGCTCTCCGGCGCGGTTCCGAAGCGGCTGGGGAACGAGCATCCGAACATCGTGCCCTACAAGGTCTTCGAATGCGCCGACGGGCATGTGATCCTCGCCGTCGGCAACGACAGCCAGTTCCAGAAATGGTGCCGCTTCGCCGGCGCCGACGATCTGGCGGTCGATCCGCGCTTCGCCACCAACAGCCTGCGCATCGCGAACCGCGCGGCCCTCTACGAGGCGATGCCGCCCTATATGGCGCGCAAGACGATCGACCAATGGGTCGACGGTCTGGCTGAAATCGGCGTGCCCTGCAGCCCCGTCAACACCATCGACCGGGTGTTCGAGGACCCGCAGGTCCAGGCCCGCGGCATGCGCCTCGACCTGCCGCATCCGGAAGCCGGGGGCGACGGGACGGTCCCGCTGATCGCCAACCCGATCAAGTTCTCCAACTCCCCGATCCGCTATCGTCATCCGCCGCCGACGCGCGGCCAGCACACGGCGGAGGTGCTGGAGGAGCTGTTGGACCTTGATACGGCGGAGCTCGACCGGCTGCGCGCGGCCGGTGCGATCGAGTAGAGGGCGGACTCAACCGTTTGTCCCGTTCCCGCCGGCGATGTCGCGAACCGGCCGAAGCTTGACGGGGATCGGCGCATGACGCAGTGCGAAATCCGATAGAGGATCGGACGAGCGCCGCGCCCGACCCCCGCCCCGTAACCGGCGGGGGTTCAGTCTGTCGAGGCGGGCGCCGAGAAGGATCGGTCGATGGGCGAGTATTCGGTCTGGAGCGTTCTGCGCGGCGGCCTGACGGGCCAGACGCATTGGAAGCGCGCGTGGCGCGACCCGGACCCCAAACCCGCCTATGACGCGATCATCGTCGGCGGCGGCGGCCATGGGCTCGCGACGGCCTTCTATCTCGCCAAGCTGCACGGGATGACGAACATCGCGGTCCTGGAAAAGGGCTGGGTCGGCGGCGGCAACACCGGGCGGAACACGACCATCGTGCGCTCCAACTACATGCTGGAGGGCAACGCGCATTTCTACGAGAAGTCGCTGCAGCTCTGGGAAGGGCTGTCGCAGGAGCTCAACTACAACGTCATGTTCTCGCAGCGCGGGGTGCTCAATCTGGCGCACTCCGACGCGCAGATGGACGGCTACGCCCGGCGCGGCAACGCGATGCGCCTCAACGGGATCGACGCGGAGTTGCTGACCCGCGAGCAGGTGCGCGCGTGGGCGCCGATGTGCGATTTCTCCGAAAGGGCGCGCTTCCCGATCCATGGCGGGCTGCTGCAGCCGCGCGGCGGCACCGCGCGGCACGACGCCGTCGCCTGGGGCTTCGCGCGCGCCGCCGACCGGCTGGGCGTCGACATCATCCAGAATTGCGAGGTCACGGGGATCGACGTGGTCGAGGGCCGCGTCACGGGCGTTCAGACCAGTCGCGGCCCCATCAAGGCGAAGAAGGTGGGCCTGGCGGTGGCCGGCCATACGACCCAGCTCGCCCAGATGGCCGGGCTGCGCCTTCCGATCGAAAGCCACCTGTTGCAGGCCATGGTGTCCGAGCCGCTGAAGCCCTGGATCGATTGCGTCGTCACCTTCGGCGCCGGGCATTTCTACATCAGCCAATCCGACAAGGGCGGGCTGGTCTTCGGCGGCGATCTGGACGGCTACAATTCCTTCGCCCAGCGCGGCAACCTGCCGATGGTCGAGCATGTTGTGCAATGCGGGGTCGCGCTGATGCCGTCGCTGAAGCGGCTGCGGCTGCTGCGCCATTGGGGCGGCGTCATGGACATGACGATGGACGGCAGCCCGATCATCGGCAAGACGCCGGTCGAGGGGCTCTATCTCAACGGCGGTTGGTGCTATGGCGGCTTCAAGGCGACGCCGGGCAGCGGCTGGGTCTTCGCCTACACCATGGCGCAGGACCGGCCGCACGAGTTGAACGCGGCGCTCAGCCTCGACCGGTTCGAGCGCGGCGCCGTGCTCGACGAGCGCGGGGCCGGCCCCACGCCCGGCTGGCATTGAGGGCGAGAGCGAAAGGCGGCGCGCGATGTTGAGGATCGACTGCCCCTGGTGCGGCCCGCGCGACATGGTGGAGTTCACCTATGTCGGCGACGGGACGCTCCGCCGGCCCGAGATCGGGGCGGAGGACGGCCATTTCGACTATGTCTATCTGCGCGACAACCCGAAGGGCCCGCATGTGGAGATCTGGCGCCACGGCGTCGGCTGCCGGCGTCATGTGGCGGTGACGCGCGACACCGCGACCCATGAGATGCTGGCGACCGGCAAGCCGGGGGAGGGGGCGTCGTGACGGGTCAGACAAACCGCCTGCAGGAGGGCGGGCGCATCGACCGCGCCCAGCGCCTGAGCTTCACCTTCGACGGCGCGACGATGACCGGCTATGCGGGCGACACGCTGGCCTCCGCCTTGCTGGCGAACGGGGTGAGCCTCGTCGCGCGCAGCTTCAAATACCATCGCCCGCGCGGTATTTTCTCCGCCGGGCCGGAGGAGCCCAACGCGCTCGTGCGCCTGCGGGGCGGCGAGCGGGTGGAGCCGAACACGCGCGCCACCATGATCCCGCTCTATGACGGGCTGGTCGCGGAAAGCCAGAATCGCTGGCCTTCGCTCGGCCTCGACCTGCAGGCGGCGAACCAGCTGATCGCCCGCTTCATCCCGGCTGGCTTCTACTACAAGACCTTCATGGGGCCCTGGTCGAACACCAAGCTCTGGATGCGCTTCGAGCACGCGATCCGCCGCGCCGCCGGCATGGGCGCCGGCACGCACGCCCCCGACCCCGACGACTACGACAAGATGAGCGCCCATTGCGAGGTGCTGGTGATCGGCGGCGGGCCGGCGGGACTCGCGGCGGCGCGCGCGGCCGCCGCCTCGGGCCTGCGCGTCGTCCTGGTCGACGAGCGCGAGGAATTCGGCGGCCGCCTGCTGTTCGATCGGGAGGAGATCGACGGCGCCCACGCCTCCCATTGGCTGGCCGAGCAGACGGCGGCGCTGGAGGCCGCGCCGAACGTGCGGCTGCTGTCGCGCACCACGGCCTTCGGCTACTACGACCAGAACATGGTCGCCTGCGTCGAGCGGGTCTCGGACCATCTGATCGAGCCCCCGCCGCACCGGCCGCGCCAGCGCCTCTGGACGATCCGCGCCAAGGAGGTCGTGCTGGCGACCGGCGCGATCGAGCAGCCGCTGGTCTTCGCCGACAACGACCGGCCGGGCGTCATGCTGGCCGGCGCGGCGCGCGCCTACGTCAATCACTACGGCGTGCTGCCCGGCCGCAAGGTCGTGGTGGCGACCAACAATGACGACGCCTACCGCAGCGCAATCGACCTGCACGACGCGGGCGCCAGCATCGAATCGATCATCGACGTGCGGCCCGGCGGGGCGGGCGCGCTCGCCGCCGCGGCGAAGGAGCGCGGGATCAACGTTCTGCGCGGCTACGCGCCGGTGAAGGTGCAGGGCCGCCGCAAGGTGCGCCGCCTCGCGATCCTGAAGCTCGACGCGGACGGCAAGCCGACCGGCGCGCAGCGCGCGGCGGATTGCGATCTGGTGCTGGTCTCCGGCGGCTGGCAGCCGACGCTGCATCTCTCCAGCCAGACCGGCGCCAAGGCGATGTGGGACGCCGAGAAAGGGTGCTTCCTGCCGGGTCCGCCGCGCCAGCGCGAGCGCAGCGCCGGCGCCTGCGCGGGCGGCTTCATGCTGGCCGAGTGCCTGGCGCAGGGCCACGCGGCGGGGCTGGAGGCGGCGGAGGCCGCCGGCGCCGTCCGGCCGGAGCTGGAGGCGCCGCGCGCCGCCGCCGTGGCGGAGAAGCCGACGCGCCTTTACTGGGAGTGCCCGGAGCCGATCAACACGCCCGGCAAGAAGTTCGTCGACCATCAGGACGACGTGACGGCCTCCGACGTGCGGCTCGCCCATCGGGAGGGCTATGTCTCGGTCGAGCATCTGAAACGCTACACGACGCTCGGCATGGGCACGGATCAGGGCAAGACCTCCAACATCCCCGGCTTCGCGATCATGGCCAAGGCGCGCGGGGTTGAGATCGGCGCGACCGGAACCACCACCTTCCGCCCGCCCTATACGCCGGTCGCGCTCGGCGCGCTGGCCGGGCCGGAAGTGGGCGAGCACTACATGCCGCTGCGCCGAACGCCGATGGATTCCTGGCATGTGGAGCGAGGCTGCGAATGGATCGACGCAGGCCTCTGGCGGCGACCGCGCTACTATCCGGCGCACGACGGCGAGAGCCTGTTCGACGCCTATATCCGCGAGACCAAGGCGGTGCGCGGCGCGGTCGGTCTGTGCGACGTCACCACGCTCGGCAAGATCGACATTCAGGGTCCGGACGCCGGCGAATTCCTGAACCGCCTCTACATCAACGGCTGGAAGGCGCTCCCCGTCGGCAAGGCGCGCTACGGGCTGATGCTGCGCGAGGACGGCGTCGTGCTGGATGACGGCACGACCTCGCGGCTCGGCGAGCATCACTATCTGATGACCACGACCACCGCCAACGCGGTGCGGATCATGGCCTGGATCGACTATCACCTGCAGGTGGTCTGGCCCGACCTCAAGGTGAAGGCGACGAGCGTGACCGAGCAGTGGGCCGCCATGGCCGTCGCCGGCCCAACGGCGCGCCGGCTGCTGGAGCCGGTGATCGACCGCGACCTCTCGAACGAGGCCTTCCCTTTCATGGCCGCCGGGCCCTGCCGCCTGCTGGGCGGGGAGGAGGGCGCCGCGCCGATCCCGGGGCGCCTCTTCCGCATCAGCTTCTCCGGCGAACTGGCCTATGAGTTGAACGTCCCCGCCGACTACGGACACGAGGCTTGGGAGCGGCTGATGGCGGCCGGCGCGCCCTATGACGTCGTCCCCTACGGCATGGAGGCGCTCGGCAACATGCGGATCGAGAAGGGCCATGTCGCAGGGCCGGAGCTGGACGGCCGCACCACGGCGGACGATCTGGGCCTCGGCCGCATGATGTCGTCGAAGAAGGACTTCATCGGCGCGCGTCTGGCCCGGCGGGAGGATCTGGTCCGCCCGGACCGCAAGCAGTTCGTGGGGCTGGTCCCCGTCGACGGCAGGACGGCCTTGAAACAGGGCGCCCAGCTTGTGGCCAAGGATGCGCCGGCGACGGCCGGAACGCTGGCCGCGGGTGGGACGCCGATCCGGATGGAGGGGCATGTCACCTCGACCGGCTTCAGCCCGGAGTTGGGCCATCCGATCGCGCTCGGCCTCGTCGGGCGCGGCCGCGAGCGGTTGGGCGAAGAGCTCTCCATGCGCTATCCGCTGCGCGATCTGACGGTCCCGGTGCGGATCGTCGACCCCGTTTTCATCGACGCGGAAGGGAAGCGGGTCCATGGCTGAGGCGACCGAGACGCGGCCCGTGCGCCGCTCCGCGCTGGAGGGCGTTCTCGCGCCCGGCGACGTCGGGACGATCGGCGCCGACGGCCCCGGCGTCACCGTGACCGAGCGCCGATCGCTCGCCATCGTCCAGATCGACGCCTTCGCGGAAACCGCGGCGGAGACGGCGGAGATGGTGGTGAAGGCGGTCGGCGTGCGGCCTTCGCAGACCCCGCTCGACGCCCACGGGCTGGGGGAGACGACGGCGCTTTGGATCGGCCCGGAGAGCTGGCTGATCGTCGAGCCGGAGGCGGCGCGGACGGGCGAGAGCCTGCATGACGCGCTCGCCGGCGCGCTGGGCGGGCAGGCGGCGGTGACGGACCAGGGACACGGCCGGGTCTGCCTGCGCATCGCGGGCCCGCATCTGACCGCCCTGCTGGCCAAGGGCTGTACGCTCGACCTCGACCCGGGCGGCGATCTCGATCCCGGCCGGGTCGCGGGGACGGCGCTCGGCCATATGGCGGCGAGCGTCCACCGGATCGACGCCGAAACCGCCGACCTCTATGTCGCGCGCTCCTTCGCCGTCAGCTTCGCCGACTGGCTGCTGCATGCGGCGGCGGAATATGGCTGCCGCGTGACGGAGCCCGCTTAGGAATCGTCACGTTCTCTCCCCCTTTACAGCGCCGGATCGACTCATCACGTGGCGGGGTGAGCGAAAACGAGCCCTGAAGGACGATGAAGAGGAGGATGACGATGGAAACCCGCGAAACGCTTCTGACCCGTCTCGACGCCAAGCAGCAGGAGCTGCGCGCCGAGATCGAGCAGATGGAGGCGAAGGCGAAGGAAAAGAGCGCCGACGCCCAGGCCGATCTGCAGGACCGCCTGCAAACCCTGCGCGCCAAACGCGAGCGGACCCAACAGAAGATCGAGGATCTGCGCGCGGCCGGCGCCAACGCCTGGGAGGACGCCAAGGCCGGCGCGGAACTCGCCATTGCGGATCTCAAGAACGCGGCGGACAGCGCGCGCTCGCGCTTCTGAGGGCGTCTCCCGGCGTCAGGCCGATCACGCGAGCAAAGGGGGCCGCCGATCCGATCGGCGGCCTCTTTTCGCGCGCCGCGTCGGCTGGCGGGGCCGCGCGCGCACGCTATATTACCCGGCGCGATGCCTGCGACGCCTGGACCCGACCCCGAAAGCTGGCTGACCGTTGAGGCGGGCGGGCTCTATTGCCGGCCCGGCGATTTCTACATCGACCCCCACCGACCGGCGGACCGGGCCGTCGTCACGCACGGCCACGCCGACCATGCGCGGCCCGGCAACGGCGCGGTGCTCGCCACCGAGGGTACGCTGGCCATCATGCGGGCGCGCTACGGCGACGCGGCCTGGCGCGCGGCGCAATGCGCCGGATACGGCGAGACGGTGCGCATCGGGCCCGTCGCGGTCTCCTTCGCGCCGGCGGGCCATGTGCTGGGCAGCGCGCAGGCGGTCTTGGAGTATCACGGCGCGCGCGTCGTGGTCTCCGGCGACTACAAGCGTCGGCGCGACCCGACCTGCACCGCCTTCGACCCGGTCCCCTGCGACGTCTTCATCACGGAAGCCACCTTCGGCCTGCCGGTCTTCCGCCATCCGCCCGACGCGGAGGAGGTCGCGAAGCTGCTGGCCGCGCAGGAGGCCTTTCCGGAGCGTCCGATCCTGCTCGGCGCCTATGCGCTGGGCAAGGCGCAGCGTCTGATCCGGCTCTTGCGGGAGGCGGGGGTCGACCGACCGATCTATCTGCACGGCGCGATGCAGGCCCTGTGCGATCTCTACGAGGCGCAGGGGGTTCCGCTCGGCCCGCTTGTTCCCGTCGCGGGCGCAGACCGCAAGAGGCTCGCCGGGGAGATCGTGCTGTGCCCGCCCTCGGCGCTCGCCGACCGCTGGAGCCGCGGCTTCAAGGATCCGCTGACCGCGATGGCGTCGGGGTGGATGCGGGTGCGTCAGCGCGCGCGCCAGCGCAATGTGGAGCTGCCGCTGATCCTCTCGGACCATGCCGATTGGGACGAACTGACCGCGACGCTGGAGGATGTCGGCGCCCCGCGCGTCTGGGTGACCCACGGGCGCGAGGAGGCGCTGGTGCATCACGCCCGCGCCCGCGGCTTCGACGCCAAGGCGCTCTCCCTGGTCGGTCGGGAGGACGAGGACGCGGACGGCGAAGAGTCCGCACCGTGAGGGCCTTCGCCGATCTCCTGGAACGGCTCGTTTTCACGGCCTCGCGCAGCGCCAAGCTGCGTCATCTGGAGCGGTACTTCGCAAGCGCTCCCGATCCGGAGCGCGGCTGGGCGCTGGCCGCCCTGGCCGACGGGTTCGAGACCCGCTACGCGACGCCCGCCATGGTCCGGGCGTTGGTTGAGGAGCGGGTCGATCCGACGCTCTTCCGCCTCTCCTATGACTATGTGGGCGATCTGGCGGAGACCGTTTCCCTGATCTGGCCCGCGGTGGGGAGCGCGACCGTGACGGAGGCGAAGCAGGCGGGAGAGGCGCCCGGCTTGGCCGAGGTGGTCGAAACCCTGGCCCGGACGGGGCGCGCCGAGCGGCCGGCGCTGCTGGCCGACTGGCTCGACCGGCTCGACCCGAGCGCGCGCTTCGCGCTTCTGAAGCTCCTGATGGGGGGGATGCGGGTCGGCGTGTCGGCGCGGCTCGCCAAGACGGCGTTGGCCCGCTTCGGCGGCGTCGAGCTCGACCGGATCGAGGAAATCTGGTTCGGCCTGACGCCGCCTTACGCGGATCTCTTCGCCTGGCTCGACGGCCGGGCCCCGCCGCCGCAGGTGGACGGCCGGCTGATGTTCCGCCCGATGATGCTCGCCAACCCGCTGGAGGAGGCGGACCTCGAGGCGCTCGCGCCCGACGCCTTCGCCGCCGAATGGAAGTGGGACGGGATCCGCGTGCAGCTGGCCGCCGCCGACGGGGAGGCGAAACTCTACTCCCGCACGGGCGACGAGATCGGCGCAAGCTTCCCGGAGATCGCCGGCGCCGCGGACTTCCACGCTGTGCTGGACGGCGAATTGCTGATCGTGCGCGACGACGTCGTGCGCCCCTTCAACGATCTACAGCAGCGGCTCGGCCGCAAGCGCGTAACGCGCAAGCAGTTGGCCGCGCATCCGGCGCATCTGCGCGTCTATGACATGCTGTTCGAAGCGGGCGAGGATCTGCGCGCGCTGCCGCTCGACGCGCGCCGCGCGCGCCTCGCCGCCTTCGTCGCGCGGGCGAACAAGAGCTGGCTCGATCTGTCGCCGGAGGTCCCGTTCGCCGCCTGGGACGATCTGCGCGCCCATCGCGGCGACGCCCGCGACGCCGGGATCGAAGGGCTGATGCTGAAGCGCCGCGACAGCCCCTATCTCGCCGGGAGGCCCAAGGGCCCCTGGTTCAAGTGGAAGCGCGATCCGCTGAGCGCCGATTGCATCCTGATGTACGCTCAGCGCGGCCACGGAAAGCGCTCCAGCTTCTATTCGGACTTCACCTTCGGGGTCTGGCGCGGGGAGGAGGTGACGCCGGTGGGCAAGGCCTATTCGGGCTTCACCGACGCGGAGCTGCGCCAGCTCGACAAATGGGTGCGCGACCATACGGTCGACCGCTTCGGGCCGGTGCGCGCCGTCTCCTTCGGGCTGGTGCTGGAGGTGGCGTTCGATTCGCTGCATCGCTCCACCCGTCACAAGTCGGGCCTCGCCATGCGCTTCCCGCGGATCAGCCGGATCCGCTGGGACAAGCCGGCGGCGGAGGCGGATCGTCTGGAGGCGCTGGAGCGGCTGATCGAACGGCCGGCCGCTGCGCCGCCGGCCGAGTAGGCGACGCCGCGACGCCCCGCCGCAGGCCGGCGTTCCGTCTGGTCAGGGGACCTGCGCGGGTCTATATGGCGGGGCGATGAGAGCCGTTTTCAATTTCCCCGCAAGCGGCGCGGCGGCGCCGGGCGCGGACGCTCGCGACAGGCGCGCCGTCGGCCTCTGGCTGGCCGCCAGCGCGTTGATGGTCTTCGCCATGATGATCATCGGGGCGATCACACGTCTGACCGAAAGCGGCCTGTCCATGGTCGAGTGGCGGCCGCTGATCGGGACCCTGCCGCCCCTGACCGACGCGGAGTGGGACCGCGTCTTCCAGCTCTACCGCCAGACCTCGCAATACCAACTCATGAATCGCGGCATGGAGCTGGCGCAGTTCAAGGAGATTTTCTTCTGGGAGTGGTTCCATCGGCTGTGGGGGCGGCTGATCGGCCTCGTCTTCGCGCTGCCCTTCTTCTGGTTCCTGATCCGCGGGCGGCTGCCGGCCGGCTATCTGAAGCACGGCGTCATCCTGCTGGCGCTGGGCGGGCTGCAGGGGCTGATCGGCGCCTGGATGGTCGAAAGCGGCTTTGTCGATCGGACCGAGGTCAGCCAGTATCGCCTCGCCGTCCATCTGGGCATGGCCTTCCTGATCCTGGCTTATCTGCTCTGGCTCACGCTCTCGTTGCTGTGGCCGGTGGAGTCGGGACGGCCGGCGGCCCCGCGCGGCCATCGCCGCCTGGGCGCCTGGTGCCATGCGATCGTCTTCGTAACGGTCCTGTCCGGCGCGCTGGTCGCCGGCAGCCGCGCCGGCTTCATCTACAACGAGTGGCCGACCATGGGCGGCGGGTTTCTGCCCAGTCCGTTCTGGGACCCGGCGCTCGGCTGGCGGAACCTGTTCGAAAACCTGGCCGTGGTGCAGTTCGACCATCGCATTTTGGCCTATCTGAGCGTCGCCGTGGTCGCCGGATTCTGGCTGTGGACCCAGGCCTTGGGCCAGGACGTGCACCGCCGGGTTCGCTGGGCGGCGCACGCCATGATGGCGGGGGTGCTGCTGCAGGCCGCGCTGGGCGTCGCGACGCTGCTGTCGATCGTCTGGCTGCCGCTGGGGGTGCTGCACCAGGCCGGCGCCGCGATCGTCTTCTGCCTGACCATCTGGGCCGTTAAGGAACTGCGGGGCGCGCCGCAGTAAGCGGCGCGCCCCGCCGCGTCCCGTCGGACGCTCAGACTTCGCGGCCGATCAGCCGATCGAGGCTGAAGCGCCCGCCGCCGCGCACCGCGAAGAACAGCGCGGCGATCCCCCACATCAGCGGGTATTCGTAGCCGCCCTGGGTCCACAGGAAGCCGTTGCCGGCGTGGAACAGGACCGCGTTGGCCATGAAGACGGCGACGGCGAGCGCGACCGGCCGGGTCAGCAGGCCGAGGGCCAGCATCAGTCCGCCGACGAACTCCACCAGGCCGACGGCGAGCGCGAGCGCGAAGGCCGGCTCGTAGCCGACGCTGGCGAAGAAGTCGGCCGTGCCTTGCAGGCCGCCGAACAGCTTGCCGTAGCCGTGCGGAACCAGCAGCAGGCCGACGGTCGCGCGCAACGCCGGCTCGGCGAGCGGCGTCAACGCATCGGTGACAGGGGCCGCGGCCCGGATCAGGCGGCGCGGGGCGTTGGTCTCGGTGCTCAGGCTCATGACTTTCTCCTCCATCTCCGGTTCGACGCGGCGGGCGCGTCCCGCCCGGTACGGAGGAGATATCGCGAATCCTTAAAGGGAAACAATTATGGTCTATGAACACATATTGTTTCCAAAAAGAGCTTCATGGTTTGTAGCCCAGACGCAGATTGCCCCATTGCCGCCCGCGCACCGTGATCGGGACGGTCATGTCCTTCATCAGGACGAAGGCGCCGCCGCCCATGTCGCGCAGATAGCTCTGGATCAGGAAGGGCTGATCGTTCGCACCGGCGGCCTTGCCCGTCCGGTCGGTGAAGATGCGCCGATTGCGGCAGTTGGCGGCGTTCCAGACCGGATCGTCCGGCCGCTGCGGTTTGGAGTATTTCAGATTGTGGGTCGGCAGATAGCCGTTGCGATCGACCGCCGCGCAGAAGGCGATGCGCTCGTCCGCCTCCGAGACCGGCTCCTGGATGGGCGGCAGGATGCGGTCCAGGACCGCATTGTAGCGGGTGCTGTGCTGCTGCGGATCGCTGCCCTCGATCGGCCGGTAGTCGGTGTCGAACAGGGCGTCCAAAGACAGCTCGCCCGTCTCGACCGTGCGCTCGAAGACGGCCGAAACCTCCGCGGCGGCCCGGGTCAGCAGATCGATGAACGGCTGGTCGAGCGCGATATGGGCGCGCACGAAGGCCTCCAGCGCCGCCTCCTGACCGGGATCGAGCCGCAACCGGTCGCCGGTCAGCCGACCGCGCAGCGCGCCCAGTCCGGGGAGGGACAGGGCCGTCTCGCCATCGGGCAGGGGGCCGTCGGCGGCTTCGCTCGCCTGCAGGCGGGCGCCGGCGGCGTCGAGATCGTCGACCGCGACCGGAATCCGTCGGCCGCCGAGCGTCAGCGTCCCCGTCAGCGTCACCGGCAGGCGCGCCGGCGCATAGTCGCCCGAGCGCGCCTTGGTCGATTGGATCGCGGTTCCGAGCCGTCCCTCCAAGGCGCCGATCATCTTGTGAACCTGCACCGCCTGATCGCGTTGGGTGTCGGCCAGGCGGGCCGTCTCCTCCACCTTGCCGGAAACGCCGTCGACCGCATCGCTGACCGCCTGCGCCCCGCTTGCGGTCTCCTGCGCGTTGCGGCCGATCTCGCGGATCGCCTCCTGCTGCTGGCCGACGGCGCCGGCGGCCTCGCCGGAGCAGGCTTCGACCTCGTGGATCGCGGCGCCGATCGATTCGATGGCCGCGACGGCGTCTTTCGTCACCTGCTGGATCTCGGCGATCTGTTCGGCGATCCGTTGCGTCGCCTCGGCGGTCTGACCGGCGAGCGACTTCACCTCGCCCGCCACCACCGCGAAGCCCTTTCCGGCGTCGCCCGCGCGCGCCGCCTCGATCGTCGCATTGAGGGCCAGCAGGTTGGTCTGGCTCGCGATGTCCTCGATCAGTTTCACGATGGCGCCGATCTTGGCGGACGCCTGGGAAAGCGCGCCGACGACCTCGCCCGCGCGGCGCGTTTCGGCGACCGCCGTTTCCGCCTGGCTGCTGGTCCGCCCGACCTGCTCCTCGATGACGGCGGCCGACGCGGCCAATTCTTCCGTGGCCGCCGCCACGGCCTCGACGTTTCGCCCGGCGGCTTCCGCCGTCTCCCGCAGATCGGTGCAGAGTTGCGAGACGGCGGCGAGCGCGGCGGCGACGCCTTCCGCGGCGTTCTCCATCACGTCGCTTGCCTCGTTCGCGTCCGCGACGGTGCCTTCGATCTCGCCCTGGAAGGCGTCGGCGAGCGTCAGGAGTTCGCGCCGCTGCCACAGCAGGGCGGCGTCGGCGGCGCGCACCGCGTCGGCGCCGGCCGCCGAATCCGAGTCTTCAGGGGTCGGCTTGGCGTCGTCCCAAGGCATAGGCGGCGTCCTCCTGCTCTCTTTTCCGGTCGCGCGGGCGGCCCGGTTTTCCGGGTCTTGCACACGCGCCGCGCGTCTTTCTTCGCATCCTGTGGATGGTCATACTCTGGTAAGGGTTAACGAATGGATAACCGGCGCGGGGTCGCGCTTGGTCGCGCCCCAGAAAACTTGTTTGTGTACGAATGAATTGACCGGCGCCTGGAATTCGGAGACGGTTGCGAGCCGGCGCGCCGCGCGAACGCGCCGACGGGCGGTACAGGACCGGGCAAGGGATGGCGAGGGCTATGGGCGGCGGGATCGTCGGCTGCGACGTGGGCGGCACCTTCACCGACCTGATCTATATCGAGACCGATCCGACGGGCGGCGGCGCGGGCGCGGTCCGCATCGCCAAGGCCCCGACGACGCTCGACAATCAGGCCTTCGGCGTGCTGCACGCGCTGGATTCGGCCGGCGCCGACGCGGCGGCGATCGACGCGCTGGTGCACGGCACGACGACCACGACCAACGCGGTGCTGGAGCGCAAGCTCGCCAAGACCGGCCTGATCACCACCGCGGGCTTTCGCGACGTGTTGGAGCTGGGCCGGCGCACCCGCCCGCACAGCTATGGGCTGAAGGGGGCGTTCCGGCCGCTGATCCCGCGCGAACTGCGGCTTGAGGTTCCGGAGCGCCTGGATGCGGACGGCGAGGTGGTGACGCCGCTCGACGAAGCCGCGGTGCGCCGGGCGGTCGAGGCGCTGATGGCGGCGGGATGCGAAGCGCTGGTGATCCATTTCCTGCACGCCTACAAGAATCCCGCGCACGAACGCCGCGCGGCCGAGATCGCCGCGGAGCTCTGGCCCAACCGCTACATCACCCAAGGCCATGCGCTCCTGAGCGAGTATCGCGAGTACGAGCGCGGCGTGACCGCCGCGGTCAACGCCTCCGTCCAGCCGATCCTGGAGCGCTATATCGCCCGCCTCGCGGACGAACTGGCGGGCCGCGGCTACGCCAAGGATCTGCTCGTCATGCAGGGCAATGGCGGCGTCGTCTCCGGCCGTATCGTCGCGGAGACGGCGGTCAACACCGTGATGTCCGGCCCGGCCTCGGGCGTGATGGCGGCGGCCTACACGGGCGCGGCGGCGGGGGTCGACACGCTCATCACCTTCGACATGGGCGGCACCAGCTGCGACGTGGGCCTGATCCGCGACGGCGCGCCCCAGGTCTCCAACGAGCTGGAGATCGAGTACGCCATGCCCGTCCACGTGCCCATGGTCGACGTCCACACGATCGGGGCGGGCGGCGGCTCGATCGCCGCGATCGACGAGGGCGGCCTGTTGCGCGTCGGGCCGGAAAGCGCGGGCGCGACCCCGGGGCCGATCTGCTACGGCCGCGGCGGGACGGAGCCCACGATCACCGACGCGAACCTGGCGCTCGGGCGGCTCGACCCGGACGCGCTGCTGGCGGTCGACAACCCGGTCAGCCTGTGGGACGTGCGAGAGGCGATCGGCGCGCGGATCGGCCGGCCGCTCGGCCTCGACTGGGAGCAGGCCGCCGCCGCCATCCTGCGCATCGCCGACGACAAGATGGCCGGCGCGGTGCGCATGGTCTCGCTCAGCCGCGGGCACGATCCGCGCGACTTCGCGCTCTTCCCCTTCGGCGGGGCGGGCCCGCTGCACGCCGCCTCGATCGCGCGGGAATTGGGCGTGCCGAGGCTGTTGATCCCGGCGCGGCCCGGCGTGACCAACGCGCTCGGCTGCGTCGTGGCCGACCTGCGGCACGACTACGTCAACACGCTGAACGAGCCAATGGGGACGGTCGACATGGCCGAAGTCCGCGCGGTGCTGGAGGAGCAGATCGCGCAGGGTCGCGAGACGATCGCGCGCGAAGGCGCGGCGGTCGAGGCCGTGCGCGTGCTGCACAGCGCCGACATGCAGTTCGTCGGGCAGAGCCACCTGCTCTCGGTTCCCGTCTCCGGCCCGGACGTCAGCCGCGAGACGCTGCAGCAAGCGTTCGAGGCCGCTTATTGGGCGCGCTTCGAGGTCAGCCTGCCGGAGATCAAGGCCAACCTCGTGAACCTGCACACCGCCGTCATCGGCAAGCGCCCGCCGGTCGATCTGTCGAACCTGATCGACGAGCCGCGCGCCGACAGCCTGGACGGCGCGCGAACCGGAATGCGCCCGGTCTGGTTCGCGGGCGCCGGCTGGGTGGAGACCCCCCTCTACGCCCGCGGCAAGCTGGCGACCGGCTTCACCATCGCCGGGCCGGCGATCGTCGAACAGCTCGACACCACCATCGTGATCGAGCCCGACATGACCGCGAGCGTGGACGCCATGGGCAATCTCGACGTGCGGATCGGAGGCGCAGCATGACGGCCGAGACGATCGATCCCGTCACCCTGACGGTGATCCAGAACGGGCTCGCCCAGGTCTGCAACGAGATGGACCTGGCCTTCTGCCGGGCCGCCTTCTCGCCGGTGATTTCGGAGGCGATGGACCGCTCCGACGGGATCTACGCGGCCGGCGACGGCGCGCTGATCGCGCAAGGCGAGCTCGGCCTGCCGGTCTTCGTCGGCACCATGCAGTACGGCACCCAAGCGGTGATCGAGCGGGTCGCGAACCCCGAGCCCGACGACGTCATCCTGTGCAACGACCCCTATCTGGGCGGCACGCATCTGATGGACGTGCGCTTCTACCGGCCCTTCTTCTACAAGGGGCGGCTCTATTGCTGGCTGGCCAACACCGGGCACTGGCCGGATACGGGCGGCATGGTGCCGGGCGGCTTCTCCGCCCGCGCGACGGAGGTGGAGCAGGAAGGTCTGCGCCTGCCGCCGGTCAAGCTCTTCAAGCGGGGCGTCCTCGACGCCGAAATCCTGGCCATCATCCAGTCCAACATCCGCATCGCCGACCAGCGGATCGGTGACATTCAGGCCCAGGCGGCGGCCCTGAAGATCGGCGACCGGCGGCTCACCGCGCTGCTCGACCGCTATGGCGAGGAGACGGTGACGGCCGCGATCGGACAGTTGCGCCGGCGCGCCGCGCAGCTCATGCGCGCCAAGATCGCCAAGATCCCCGACGGCGTCTACGAAGGCGAGGCCTTCGTCGACAGCGACGGCGTGGTGGACGAGCCGTTGCGCATCGCGATGAAGATCACGGTCGTGGGCGACGAGATGATTTTCGACATGTCGGGGAGTTCGCCCCCCTGCCGGGGGCCGATGAACAGCGTCATCGCCACCACCCGCTCGTCGGTCTATCTGGCGATGAAGCACATCTTCCCGGACGTGCCGCTGAACGCCGGGACCTACGAACCGCTGAAGATCCTCGATCCGAAGGGCACCTTCCTCTATGCGGAGTATCCGCGGCCCGTCTCCGGCTGCGCCGCCGAGGTCTCCCAGCGTATCGCCGAAGCCGTCTTCGCGGCGCTGACCGAGGCCATCCCGGACGAGCTGTTCGCCGCGCCCGCCGGCTCCAGCGGCAATTTCGCGCTCGGCGGCTCCGACCCGCAGACCGGGCGGTCCTACGTGATGTACGTGATCTCCGGCGGCGGCTATGGCGGCTATGCGGAAGGCGACGGGCTCTCCAACGGCTGTTCGACCATCGGCATCTCCAAGTCGCAGCCGGTGGAGGTGCTGGAGCAGTACTATCCCGTCCTGTTCCACCGATACGCCCTGCATGACGGCTCCGCCGGCGCCGGCGCCAGCCGCGGGGGGCTCGGGCTCAGCTACGCCGTCTCGGTGCGGCGGGGGGAGGCGCGCGCCTCCATGGTGATGGATCATGGCCGCACCGGTCCCCAGGGCGCGCTGGGCGGCGCCGACGGCGGGCCGAACCGGGTGCGCTTCCAGTTCAAGGACGGCCGCAGCTACGAGCCCGAGCACAAGTCGAAGGACCAGGACGTCACCATCCGTCCGGGCGACGTCGTTCATGTCTCCACCCCCGGCGGCGGCGGTTTCGGCGATCCGATGCGCCGCGACCCGGCCAAGGTCGCCGCCGACGTCGCCAAGGGCTATTACGACGCCGAGGCGGCGCGCGCCCACTATGCCGTCGTCCTCGCCCCCGATGGGTCGGTGGATGCGGCCGAGACCGCGCGGCTGCGCGGCTAGCAGCCAACCCGCCTTCGCCGCGCTGGCGGGCGCCGCGCCGCCGCCGACCTCGCGCTCAACGCGCCCTTTCGCCCTCTTCGCATTGACGGTGACGGCGCAACCGTTCCGGCTTACGCCGCCTTCGCCGGGCGCGCTTCGCGCAGCGCCTCCAGCACCCTGGCGCTCAGACTGTCCAACGACATCGGATTCTGACCGGTCACCAGATTGCCGTCGCGCACCGCGTAGGAGGTGAAGGCGTCGCCGCCCTCGAATCGGGCGCCGAGTTCGCGCAGCCTGCTCTCCAACAGGAACGGGACCACGCCGTCGAGCTCGACGCCGCGCTCCTCTTCGTCGGTGAAGCTGTTGATCGCCTTGCCGGCGACGATGGGCGCGCCGTTCGCGTCGCGGGCGCCGACCAGACCCGCGGGCCCGTGACAGACGGCGGCGACCGGCTTGCCCGCCTGATAGAAGGCGCTCACCAACTGGGCGAGCGTTTCGTTGTCCGCCATGTCCCACATGGTCCCGTGGCCGCCCGGCAGGTAGATCGCGTCATAGCTGTCCGGATTGACGTCGCCGAGCGCCACCGTCCCCCGGATCGCCGCCATGGCCGCGCCGTCCCTGAGGAAGCGTTCGGCGCTTTCCGCATTCTCGCCGTCGGGTTTGCGGCTGTTCGGGTCGATCGGCGCCTCGCCGCCGCGAATGGAGGCGATGTCGACCGTGTGGCCGGCGTCCGTGAACGCGTAGTAGGGATGCGTCAGCTCCTCCAGGTGAAAGCCGGTTTTTGCGCCGGTGTCGCCGAGTTGGTCGTGCGAGGTGGTGACGATCAGGATGCGCTTGCTGTCGGCCATATGCGATAGGCTCCTTTGCTTGCCTGTTTGCCGTGCGTTGACTGCACACCCCGGACCTGGGCGCCGTATCCATCATTTAAACCCTTTGCGAATGATGGGTTTCGACGCCACGGAACCGCCGCAATCGGGCCGCATCCCGGCCATCGACGCCGTCGATCCTGTCGGCAATCCCGATCCGGGGCGCGGCCCGTGCGGGGCGGACTGCGGACCCACGGCGGCGCGTCGACCCCCTCACGGCAAGCCGCCGACCTCCGCTCCGCGCAGCGCTGCGCCCCGGTCGGGAGGCCTTCCCCTGCAAGAGAGCCGCTGTCTGTCCGTCGTCCCGGACGGCCGATCGGCTGATCCGGGACCCGGCAGCCTGTGGCGCGGGCAGCGCCGACCGTTCTGGATCCCGGGTCTCCGCTGCGCGGCGCCCGGGACGGCGCCCGGGACGGCGCCCGGGACGGCGGCGGGCGGCGCGCCACCGACTGGAGGGCGCGGCTCCTTCGCGGATCTGACCCTCAGCGCAGCCCGTCGCGTTTCGAGATTCCAGCGACCGTCAGGCCGCCGACCCGCTCGTGGATCCGTCCGCCGTCGGCCATGGCGATCGCGTAGACGATCTCGCGCGGGCGCGGGGCGTCCGCGACGCGCACCTCGATGGCGGAGAAGTGGCTGCGCACATAGGCCGCGTCGATATGGCCCAGCGGCACGTCGAGGCCCGCCCCCGCCGCGCCGACCTTCTTCGACGACGGCACGATGGCGAGCGCCTCCCCCAGCAGGCGCCGCATGGCGTAGCCGCCGGGGACGTGCCACAGCGCGCCGTGCTCCAACTCCCCCTCCACGCCGACGATGGCGCCCTTGCCATAGGCTTCGATCGCGGACGCGTCGCCGCCCATGGCGGCGAGCAGACGCTCGGCCATCTCGTCGCCGAGCGGTTTCAGCGTCTCCATGAAGCTCTCGATCTCGGGCGAATAGCTCCCGGCGAAGGGATTGGCGATCACGGCCGCCGCCCAGCCGACGCGCACGGGGCGGGCCGGCGGCGGACCGAATTCGTGGCGGATTTCCTCGACATGGGTGGCGATCTTGCGGATCTCGACGGCGGCTTCGCTCATGCGCTGAGGCTCCTGGGGGATGAGGTCGTGTTGGGGGCGGCGAGGGGGCCGACGGCGCGGCGCGCGCCCTTGAGGCTGAGGACCGCGGCTTCGATCAAACCCTGGGCGCAGCACCATGCCGCCAGCCCGGCGCCGGCGTCGAGCGCGCGGTCGATCGTCGCCGCCGGCAGCGGCCCGACTTGGGTCGCAACCAACCGGTCGCCCAGGTCGCTGTCCGGATCGAGGCTGTGCGCCGGCGCGCGCCGGATGGCGGGGTCGTCGCAGTCGGTCGCGTTGGCGATCAGCGTCGCCGCCGCGTCGGCGGCGGCGGCCGTTGCGGCCAGCACGGTGACGGCGTCCGCGATTCCCAGCGAGAAGGAGCGGCCGCCGCGCCCGCTGGTGGCGAGGCCGCGCGCCGGCTGCGCGGCGTCGAGGCGCACCGTTCCAGCCGCTTCCAGCGTCTCGTCATTCGCGACAAGGCCGGCGGTCAGGCAGGCGTCGCCGGTCAGGTGGAAGGCGATGTCGCCGCCGTTGTTCACATAGGCCTTGGCGAGGCGCCGGCGGGTCGTCAGCGCGGCCAGCATCTGGTCCGCAACCGCGCCGGCCACCGCCGCCATCGGCGTGATGAAGGCCGTATCGGCGAAGGGCAGGCAGGCCCACCGCATGCGCTGGGCGACCGGGCCCCGCGGCGTCTCGTCCGACACGGGCCGGCGCAGCAGCGGCAGCTCGGCGGCGAGACGGGGCAGGATGTCGGGAAAGGCGGCCTCCGCCTGGGCGTAGGCGGCCTCGACCTCCGCCCGGTCGCCCTCCGCTTCGATCAGCAGGTCGATGGGGCCGTGCTGGAAGTGCCGCCGGCCGTCCGGCAGCCGGGCGAGGAGCGGGGCCGCGCTCATCCGACCGGCTCCGTCTGCGGATCGAGCGGCCACGGGTTGTCGGGCTGCGCGCCGATCAGGCGGCGGCCGTCCTCCGTTCGGATGTCGGAAATGGGCGTGATCGACCCCGCATGACCGCCGAGCGCGAGATAGACCGCCTGCGGCATGGTGAACTCGATCGGCGCGACCAGCGCCGGCGTCGGAACCGAGCCGAAGCTGTTCTCCGGCGTGCGGGTCACGTCGGCCATGATCGTGATGCCGCCGCCGGGCCAGACATAGGCCGGCGCGCCGCCGACGGTCACCCGGGTCAGCAGTTGCTGCACCGAGCGGGTGAGCAGCACCGGGTTCTCCGTCACGCCGGCGCGCAGGCTGCCGCCCGCGCCGCCCAGGAACAGGACGGAGCAGAGCGCCGGCTCGCAATTCTCCGCGATCCGGTCGACGACCTTGACGAGCGCGGGCGGCATGTCCGTCGGGATCGGCTTCAGATCCCCGTCCAACACGCAGTAGAGCGAATCCTCCCCGGTCGTGGAGACCATGAAGAGCCGCAGGCCCGGCCACGCCTTCTTGGGATCGATCTTCTCGATGATGGAGAGCGGGTCGGTCACGTCGGTGCCGCCCCAGCCGCTGCCCGGCTGCGCCACCTGGAAATAGCGCCCGGGGGTGGAGCGGCGCCCGCGCACCCGGATCCCGGCCGGCGTCATGCCCAGATAGGCGCCGGCCTGATGCTCCGTCAGCACGCCGGTGATGTGATCGTCGACCACGATCACCTCGTCCGCATGACCATGCCATTGCTGGGCGAAGATGCCGATGGCGGCGGAGCCGCAGCCGACGCGCATGCGCGCCTCGCGCTCGCCGTCGATCACGGGGGCTGCGCCGGCCTGGACGGTCAGGCGCGCGCCGCCGTCGATCTGCATCTCCACGGGCTGCTTGTTGCAGAGGTCGAGCATCGCCCGGCAGGTGACGACGCCCTCCTTCTTGGAGCCGCCGGTCAGATGGCGCACCCCGCCGAGCGAGAGCATCTGCGAGCCGTATTCCGCCGTCGTCACATGGCCGATCGGCTCGCCCTCCACGGTGACGGTCGCCTGCTCGGGGCCGATGTGCCGGTCGGTGTCGATCTTCACCTTGAGCGAGCAATAGCTGAAGATCCCCTCGGTCACGACGGTGACCGTGTCGACGCCCTTCCATGTGCTGGAGACGATGAAGGGGGCCGGCTTATAGTCGGGATAGGTGGTCGCGGCCCCGATTCCGGTGACGAAGACCGGATCCTCGGGCGCCAGCGCGCCGTCCCACGCCTCCCCCTGTTTCAGAAAGCGAACGACCTGGCCGTCCGCCCGAGCCTCCACCTTCTCCAGGAGGACGAGCGGGTCGGTGCGGGCGAGGCGGCCGTCGATATTGGCGTAGCGGTCGCAGGCGCCGGTGCGGCCCGTGCGGATGCGGCACAGCACCGGGCAGGCGTCGCAGCGGACGATGTCGCCGTCGCCCGCCGCGTCTCCTCCGGCGTCGGCTCTCGCGTCAGACGCCGGCGCCGGCTGGGCGGCCGGCTGGGCGGCCGGGTCCTGGCGGGTTTCGGTCATCGCCCGCCCGCCCGCGCCGCCTCGATCGCCGCCAGCACCCGATGCGGCAGGGCCGGAACCTCCCGGATCACCGCGCCGGTCGCATGCCGGATCGCGCCAAGGATGGCGGGGGCGGTCGGCACCAGCGCCGGCTCGCCGATCCCTTTCGCGCCGTAGGGGCCCTCAGGCTCCGGATCCTCGATCAGGATGCACTCGATCGTCGGCATGTCGCCGAAGGTGGGGATCAGATAGTCGTGCAGGTTCTCGGTCCGGCCGGGGATGTACTCCTCCATCAGCGCGAGACCGAGGCCCTGCGCCACGCCGCCGTGGATCTGTCCCTCCACCAGGGTCGGGTTGACCGCCCGCCCGACATCGTGCGCCGCCAGCAGACGGATGGGCGTCACCGTCCCCAGCTCGACGTCCACCTCGACCTCCGCAATCTGTGCGGCGAAGCCGTAGGTGGCGTAGGGGACGCCTTGTCCGTCGGCGTCCAGGCCCGTGGTCGGCGGGTCGAACCGGCCGAACCCTTCCAGCACCGCGCCGTCCGCCCCCTCGGGCAGGTCGGCGAGCGCGATGCGCTTCTCCACACCGTCCTCGATCGCGAGGATCGCGCCGTCCTCGAAGCGGATCGCGGCGTCCGGCCCGGCGTTGGCGCGCCGGCGGATTTCGGCCAACAGCGCCTCGGCCGCTTCCTTGACCGCCCGGCCGGAGACGAAGGTCTGGCGCGAGGCGGAGGTCTTGCCCGCATCGGGAGTCGCGTCCGTGTCGCCGGTCACCTGCCGGATCTCGGAGACCGGGACGCCCAGCGTCTCGGCGCAGATCTGCGGCATGATGGTGTAGGTTCCCTGGCCGATGTCGACCGCGCCGTTATAGAGCGTGATGCGCCCGCGCCGGTCGACCGCGACCCGCATGTGCGACGGGTTCGACATCGAGGTGTTGCCGCAGCCGTACCACATGCAGCCGACCCCGACGCCCCGGCGCGTCGGCGAGCCCTCGGCCTCGGCCGCCCGGTTCGCCGCCTCGGCCTCGGCGCGCCAGTCGGTCCAGGCGGGCCGCACCGCCTCCAGGCAGGCCGCCATGCCGACCGAATGCTCGATCACCTGACCGGTCGCCGTGCGATCGCCCGCGCGCAGCGCATTGCGAAGCCTCAGCTCCAGCGGGTCCGCCTCAAGCCGCTCCGCCAGATCGTCCATAAGGGATTCCACGGCGATCGCGCCCTGCGGCACGCCGAAGCCGCGGAAGGCCCCCGACGGCGGGGCGTTGGTGTGGATCGCAGCGCTGGTCGCCAGCACCTGCGGGACCCGATAGGGGCCGGTGGCGTGCACCGGCACGCGCCCGGCGACTGTCGGCCCCCAGGACGCGTAGGCCCCGGTGTCGAAGTCCGCATGCAGGCGCAACGCCGTCAGGCGGCCCGCCTCGTCCGCGCCCAGCGCCGCGTCGATCCGGGCGGGATGGCGCTTGGTGCTGCTGCGCATGCTGTCGGGCCGGTCATAGACGCAGCGTACGGGCCGATCGGTCAGCCAGGCCGCAACCGCGAGGATCGGCTGCAGCGAGACGTCCAGCTTGCCGCCGAAGCCGCCGCCGCAGGCGGTCGGCACGATGCGCACGCGCTCCTGCTCGAAGCCGAGCACGTTCGCCACCTCCTCCAAATCCATGTAGGGCGCTTGCGTACAGGCGTACACATGGACCCGATCGCCGACGCGTACGGCGTAGCCGGCCTCCGGTTCGATATAGGCGTGTTCGACGAAGGCGGTTTGGAAGCGCCCCTCCGCCCGATGCGCGCTGTCCGCCAGCGCTGTCTCCGCCTCGCCTGCGCGCACCCGACCGCGGATCAGCACGTTATGCTCCTCCAGCCGCGGATGAAGCGGCGGGGAGGCGGGGTCCAGCGCCGCGTGGACGTCCAGGACGGCCGGCTCCTCTGTCCATTCGATCGGCAGCTCCGCATCGGTCAGGGCGTCGATCGTCGCGGCGTCGCCGATCAAGGCGCAGACCGCATCGCCGCGATAGAGCGTCCGCCCGTCCGCCAGCACCGGCTGGTCCTTGATGGTCGGATAGATTCCGAAACCGTTCTGGCCGGGTATGTCGGCCGCGGTCAGGATGCGGTGCAGGCCGGGCCAGCGCGCGTACACCTCGTCGAGCGCGCCGATCGTGAAGGTCGCGTGCGCGTACGGGCTGCGCACGACGCGCAGATGCAGGCAGTCTGCCGGCCAAACGTCGGCGCCGTAGGGTTCGCTCCCGTCCAGCTTCGCCGCGCCGTCAAGCCGGGCGAGCCGCGCGCCCACGGCCGCGGTCCCGTCGGCGTCGGCCGGCGGGGCCGGGCCGTTTCCGGCCGCGTCCAGCACCGCCTCGACGATCTTCTGATAGCCGGTGCAGCGGCACAGCACGCCGCCGAGGGCGTCCATCGCCTCGTCGGCCGTCGGCCGGTCGCAACGCGCCAGCAGGTCCGTCGCCGCCATCAGCATGCCGGGGGTGCAGATTCCGCACTGGGCGGCCCCATGCTTCAGGAACGCCTCCTGCAGGCGGTCGAGCGCGCCGTCCTGCGCCAGGCCTTCTACGGTGCGGATCTCGGCCCCGTCAGCCTGGGCGGCCGGCACGAGGCAGGCGCACGCCTGACGGCCGTCCAGCAAGATGGTGCAGGCGCCGCAATCGCCGGCGTCGCAGCCGACCTTGGTCCCGGGCAGGCCCAGATCCTCGCGCAGGACGCGGCTTAGCCGCTTGCCCGGCGGCACGGAGACGCGCCGCGCGGCGCCGTTGACGGTGAAGCGCAAGTCTTCGAGCCCGTTGGCGGTCTCGCGGTCGGCGTCGAGCGCATCGGTCATGGCGGGCGGGCTCTCCCTTGAACGGCGGCCGATCAGGCGGCGCGGCCGGATGCTGTAGGGCCGGATGCGGTGGGGCCGGATGCGGCGCGAGGGGCGCCGCCGGCCAGCGTCTCCAGGGCGCGGGCTGTCAGAACGCGCGCGGCGTGGACCCGGTAGGCCGCGCTGGCGCGCACATCGCCGATCGGGCTGAGCGCCGCGAGATGCGCCGGCTCGACCAGCGCGCCGAGGCCCGGCGCGCACGGGCGGCCTATCAGCGCCGCTTCCAACGCGGGCAGCCGCTGCGCCGTGGCGGAGCAGGCGCCGACCGCGATGCGCGCGGCGGCCACCGATCCGTCCGCAGCGCCCTCGAGCGTCGCCGCGACCATCGCGATGGAGATGACGAGATAGCGCCGCGCGCCGAGTTTCACGAAGCGGCTGCGCGCCGGATTCGCCGGCTTGGGCAGGCGGATCGCCGTCAGCAACTCGTCCGGGCGGCGCGCCGTGGCGCGATAGCCGGTCAGGAAGTCCGCCAGCGCCAAGCGGCGGGTTCCGGCCCGGCTCGCCAACTCGACCTCCGCATCCGCGGCCAGCAGGCAGGGCGTTCCGTCCGCCGCCGGCGAGGCGTTGCAAAGGTTCCCGGCAAGCGTCCCGCGGTTCTGGATCTGGACGCCTCCGACCTCCCGCGCCGCCTGTTTCAGCGCATCGAACCAGGGCGGCAGATCGGCCTCGATCACGTCGGTCCAGGTGGTCCGCGCGCCGAGGACATACGCCTCCGGCTCCTCACGGACGCCCCGCAAGGCCGTCAGCGCGGAGATGTCGAGCACGCCCTCAGGCGGCCGCGGCCCGACCCGCGCCGGGAAATGATCCGTCCCGCCGGCCAGGACGGTCAGCGGTCGTTCCGCCAACAGCGCCAACGCCTCGTCCAGCCTGTGCGGCCGGTGGTGAACCGTTTCGGTCATCGCGCCGCTTACATCCCTGCCATATCCGGCGCGGCTCGCGCCGAGAATTTGTTTGTATACGAATGAGTTTGCGGGAATTCCGATCCGTCGGCAAGAGGCGGCGGTGCCGCGCTTGTCGATCGACGCGCCGCCCGCGCGGCGGCGGCGCCGCGCATAGGTCGTAACCATTCCTTCACTTTTTCGCGCCATGGTCGCTTGCAGGATGAAGGCGCCGCTCAGACGGGAATAGCGAGTCCTTCGCAATGCGCGGGTCGATTTGTGCGCTGCACTTTGGTAGACTTTGCCGCGCTACAGTAGTTTCGTCGAATAACGGGACGTTTCCTAGAGGAGCCGTATCGACGTCACTGCGAACTCTCGCGCGTCTCTGGCGATCGTCGATTGCGGGGGATTTTACGGAGCGTTTCGGGTAGCCGCGTCGGCGCGGCCTCGCATGGGGAATTGCTTCCCTGGCGCTTGACCACAGGGGACTGGGCGGTCGGAGTAACGGCCTGTGCGGAAGGCGATGGACCGGAAGGGGGGCGCGGGGGCGCCGCTCCAGGACGACGGGGTGCTGGGCGCCGCGCTCGCGGCTGCGGGCGACCTCGCCTATGTCTGGGACCTGACCGACGACCGGATCGCCTGGGCCGGACAGGTTCACGAAATCTTCGGCCGCAACGCGGAACACGCCGTCGGCAACGGCGAGAGTTTCATCGAGCGCATCAACGCCGAAGATCTGGCGCGCCGTCTGAAAGTGCTGAACGAGCATCTTTCGACCGGCGCCGTCTATGACTGCGAGTACCGCATTCGTCGGGACGACGGCTCCTTCATCTGGGTGCACGACCGCGGCGGGGCGACGCTGCAGCGGGACGGGGACCCGCTGAGGCTTTCCGGGACGCTGCGCGTGATCACGCGGCGCAAGCAGGCGGAGAGCCTGTTGGAGCATCGCGCGAATTTCGACGAGCTGACCGGGCATCTGAACAAGGCCCGGCTGCGCGAGGCGCTGCAGAGCGCCCTCGCCTACAATCAGCGTTACAAGGTGTCCGGCGGCTATCTGGCGATCGGCCTCGACAAGCTGTCCATGATCAACGACGGCTACGGGCATGAGACGGCGGACGCGGTCATCATCGCGGCCGGCCAACGCGTTGAGCGCTGCCTGCGGGTCACCGATGTGATCGGACGTATCGGCGGCGACCGGTTCGGCGTCGTCCTGGCGCAATGCGACGAGGCCGGTCTGGCGCGCACCGCGGAGAAGATCCTGGAAGTCTTCCGCGCCGCGCCGCTGGAGACGGCGGCGGGACCGGTTCGCTTGACCGTCTCCGTCGGCGGGGTGGCGATCCCGGGCTTCATCCGCACCGCCCAGGACGCCATGACCGGCGCCGAGAGCGCGCTGCAGGACGCCAAGGCGGCCGGCCGGAACTGCTTCGTCCCGTACGAGATGTCGGCCGAACAGCGCGACCGTCAGCGCCGCAACATCGAGATCGGCGAAGGCGTTCTGCGCGCGCTCGAGGACGATCGGATCGTGCTGGCCTATCAGCCGGTGGTCTGCGCGCGCAGCCGGGAGACGCGCTACTACGAAACGCTTCTGCGGATGTATGACGAGAACGGCGGCCTGCGCTCCGCCGGGGAGTTCGTGCCGGTGCTGGAGAAGTTGGGCCTGATCCGGCTTCTCGACCTGCGGGCCCTGGAACTGGCGGCGCGCGACCTGCGCCGGCATCCCGACGTGTCGCTTGCGGTCAACGTCTCCAGCATGACGGTGATCGACCCGTCCTGGATGCGCACCCTGGTCAGCCTGGTGAAGGGCGGGCGCTCGCTGGCCGAGCGGCTGACGGTCGAGATCACGGAGACCGCGGCGCTGGAGGATTTCGACGTCACCGCCCGCTTCATCAGCAACGTGCGCGATCTCGGCTGCAAGGTGGCGCTCGACGATTTCGGCTCCGGCTACACTTCGTTCCGGCATATGAAGTCGCTGACCGTGGACGTGGTGAAGATCGACGGCGCCTTCGTCACCGACATCGCCCGCAATCCGGACAACCAACTCTTCGTGCGCACGCTGCTGGGGCTGGCGGATGGTTTCGGCCTGAAGACCGTCGCCGAATGCATCGAAAGCGAAGAGGATGCGCGCATCCTCGCCGAGGAGGGCGCCGACTTCCTGCAGGGCTGGCATCTGGGCCGGCCGGACGTCGCTCCCGCCTGGCGCAAGCCGCCCGTTTAGACGCCGCAGCGAGGCGTCGGCCGGCCTATTTCTTCTGCATCTCCTTGAGTTGGCGCTGCATCTCCGCCAACTGTTCCTGCAGCGATTCGACGCGCGCGGCGCGCTCGTCTTCGGCGTCGGCCGGGGCCGGGGCGGCGCCTTCCGGGCCGTCGCCGTCCGCGTTCGCGAAGGGGCTGAAGGCGCGCATGGCGCGCTCGAACATCTCCATGTTGCGCTTGCCCATCTCCTCCAATTGGCCGAAGGGGAAGACCGCGCCCATGGCGTCTGTCATGTAGGCCCGCATCTTCTCCTGGTTCTCCGCGAAGGAGCGAATGGAGAAGTCGAGATATTGCGGCAGCATCATCTGCTGCATGTTGTCGCCGTAGAAGCTGATGAGCTGGCGCAGGAAGCTGATCGGCAGCAGGTTCTGCCCCGTCTTCGCCTCCTCCTCGACGATGATCTGGGTGAGGACGGAGCGTGTGATGTCTTCGCCCGTCTTCGCGTCATAGACCGCGAAATCGACGCCTTCCTTCACCATGCCGCAGAGATGGTCCAGCGTGACGTAGCTGCTGGTGGCCGTGTTGTAGAGACGCCGGTTGGCGTATTTCTTGATGGTGATCGGTCCCTGATCGCCGCCCTTGGCGCCCGGCTTGGCTTTCGGCGCCGACCCGCCGGCGGATGCGGGCTCGCCCTTGTCTTCGTCGGCGTCTTCGTCGGCCATTGGTCTCGCTCCCGTTTCGGGCCCGCGTCCGGGGTCCGACCGCGCGCCTCCGCCCCGCGACGAGGTCCCCGCTCCGCGCGATCTCATAAGGCCATAGTGCACCGCGGAATTGAGCGGCGCAATAGCGCCTCCGGCGGGACGCCGGGGCGACCCGGCGCGGCCGGCGCGGCCGGCGCGGCCACCCTGGAGCCGGCGCCGCGCATGGTCTATAGTCCCGCCGAACCCGAGCCGGGCGACGCGCCCGGGCCGGCGCCGGGGCTTCCGGCGCAGCGAAGGCGGCGGACAGGGACGCTGAATGGCGAGCGATCCGGGAAAGCCCGGCGAAGAATTGAGCGACCTTGCGGAGCGTTTCTTCGACCTCTGGCGCGAGCAACTGACCCTGATGGCGGACGACCCCGCCGCGGCGGAGGGCGCCGCCGCGCTCGCCCGCTTCTGGCAACCCTTCCTGTCGGCGGGCGCCGCGCCCTGGGGCGCGCCCGGGGCGTCCCCCTCCGCGTTGACGCCGGAGACTCTGGCGCAGGCCTTTGCGGGGCTGCAGGCCGCGGCTGCCGGATCTTCTGCGGGATCTTCTGCGGGATCCGCTGCGGGATATTCTGGGGGATCGAGCGATGACGGATCACTGCGCCCGCCGCCCGCCGGGTCCGGGAACGCGGATCGGTCCGCGCCCGCTGCCGCTGCACCTGATGAGCGCGATCGGCTGCTCCGTGAGCTCGATCGCCGCCTCCGTGGCCTTGAGGAGCGGCTCGACGCCTTGGAACGCGACGCTGGCCCCGGAGGCGCAGGCCCTCACTCGGGCGCTCGCGGATCTGGCGGAAAGGCGGGCGGCGGAAAGGCGGGCGGCGGAAAGGCGGGCGGCGGAAAGCGCGCCGCCGCAAGACGCGGGAAGGCGAAGCGACCCGACGCCCGACGCCGCTGAAGCGCCGGACCGAGCGGCGGAGGCCGCGCGGGACGCGCTCTGGCGGGATTTCTCCGCGGCCGTCCAGGCCGCGGCGCTGGGCCGCCTGGACGCCATGCTGACGGGGATCGAGCGCTATCGGCGCCACCCCTATCGGCGCGATCTCGATCCGCCGCCGGCGCTTTGGCGCGAAGGGTCGGCGGCGCTGCTGGATTTCCGGGGTCTGCGCGCCGGGCCTGCGACGGGCGCGGTCCTGCTGACGCCGTCGCTGGTCAATCGCGCCTATGTGCTAGACCTCTCCGCGGAATGCAGCCTGGCCCGGTGGCTCGCCGGGCGCGGGCTCGACGTCTTCGTGATGGATTGGGGCGCGCCGGGCCTCGAGGAACGGGGCTTCACGTTGGCCGACTATGTGGCGCGCCTCGGCCGCGCCGCGCATCGGGCGGCGGAGGCGGCGGGCCGTCCGGTTGGCCTTCTCGGCTATTGCATGGGCGGCTTGCTGGCCTTGCCGCTGGCGACCGGTTTTCTTGGACCGGCGCCGCCGATCGACCGGTTGGTCCTGATGGCGGCGCCCTGGGATTTTCATGCGGAGCAACCGGCCAAGGCGCGCTCCCTGGGCGCGCTCGCCGCGGCGTTCGAGCCGATGACGGCGGCGGTCGGGGTGCTGCCCGTCGACGTCATCCAGGCGCTGTTCGCGGCGCTCGACCCGTTTCTCGTCATGCGCAAATTCGCCGCCTTCGCGCGCATGGCGCCGGATGGGGCGCGGGCGCGCGGCTTCGTCGCGCTGGAGGATTGGTTGAACGACGGGGTGGCTCTGGCCGCGCCCGTGGCGCGGGACTGCCTCGCCGGTTGGTACGGCGAAAACCGGCCGGCCCGCGGGAGCTGGCGGCTCGGCGGATTCGCGGTCCGGCCGGAGGCGCTGGCCGTCCCGGCTTTGGCCCTGGCGCCCGCGGGCGACCGCATCGTGCCGCCCGCCTCGGCGCGCGCGCTGGCGCGCGACCTGGCGGCGACGGGACCCGGATGCCGCCTGATCGAGCCGCCGGTCGGCCATATCGGCATGATCGTGGCCCAACAGGCGCAGACTGCGGTCTGGGAGCCGGTGCGCGCCTTCCTGAGCGCAGCCGATCCGGCGCGCGCCGCCTGATCCGATGCGCGACGCCTCGGCGCTAGCCGTCCCGTCGCACGTCCTCGAACGGGGCTCCGGTGATGCGGGCGAGCTGCGTCGGCGTCAGCCGGAACACCGCATTGGGGGCGCCCGCCGCGGCCCAAATCTCCGCATGCGCCAGGAGATCGCGGTCAAGCAGCGCGATCGGGGCCTCCCGGTGGCCGGCCGGCGGGACGCCGCCGATGGCGAAGCCGGTTCGCGCGCGCACGAAGTCGGCGTCGGCGCGGCCGATCGATTGGCCGATCAGGCCCGCAACCTTCTTCTCGTCGACCCGGTTTACGCCGCTGGCGACGACCAGAACCGGCCGATCGTCGCCTTCGGCCCGCAGGATGATCGATTTGGCGATCTGGGCGGGCGTGCAGCCGATGGCGGCGGCCGCGTCCTTCGCCGTGCGGGTGGAGGCGGGAAACTCCGCCACCTCCAGGTCGAGGCCGAAGGCGTCGAGCGCGGCCTGCAAGCGCTGCGGGCCGGACTTCTTGGGTGGGATGTCGTCGCCCATGCGGCCTCGCCCCTTTCCGTCATCAAGCGGTCGCGGAGTTTCCGCACCATCGTGGTTGCGAACCCGCTATACTATGGCGTGTCGGAGACGGCCAGTTTCGGGATCGTTCCCGGATGCGCCCGGACGGCGCGTGCTGTGGGGCGAGGGGGTGTGATGGACGGTCTAGCCCGGGCGAAGGGTGTCCTGCGCGCGGCGCATGCGTGCGTGCGGCGGTCAACACGCGCGCGCGCGGCCCATGCGACGGCCGTTTCCGGCGCTGCGTCCGGGCGCGCGCGGGCGCGGGAGGCCTAGCCGTGGCCCGGTCCGTCTCCTTCGAGGTCTACTATCTGCAGAGCGGGCGTTGGCAGATCCACGCCCACTACGACCATTCCGAACGCGAAGAGGCGATCGAGGAGGCCAAGCGTCTCGACACCGGGCCGTTCCAGGCGGCCTGCGTGGTCCGCGAAACCTTCGACAGCGCCACGAACAGCTCGACCGAGTCGGTCATCTATCACACGCCCACCATGAAGGCGAAGCCGCCGGTGGACTCGATCACCTCCGGCGCGGCGGGGGGGGGCGGCAAGGCGGCGCCGGCGAAGGCCGCCGCTGCGAAGGCGGCGCCCGCGCGCCCTGCCGGCGATGCGCGCAAGAAACTGGAAGACGCGAAGAAGGAGCGCGCGGCGCGACTGTCCAAGCACAAGCCCGCCGCCAAACCCGGCGGGAAAGCAAAGTCCGCCGCGCCGCGGGTCGAGGAGGCGGAGGAAGACGACGTCGATACGGCGCAGCTCGTGCTGCGCATCGCGTTGGCCTTCTTTCTGGCCTGCCTCGTCGGCACCGGCGTCGGCGTGCTGGCCTTCTACGGGATCAAGGGGCTGGCCTCGCTCGGCATGGTGTTCGACCGCACCATCAATCAGGCGATCCTGATCGGCGGTTGGGTGCTGGGCTGGGGCTTCGCCTTCTTCCCGATGCTGAAGCGGATCTTGGGCTCCGCCCAGGCCAAGCGGCGCGCCGCGGCTGCGGCCGCCGCCGGTTCGACGCTGGTCCAGCCCGCGCCGAAGCGCGCCGATCCGGCCGCGAGCGCCGCGGCCTCGGCCGCGATCGCGGAGGACGCCGCGGCGGTTGCCCCCCCGCCATCCGACGCCCCGCCGGAGGCGACGGCGCCGCCGCCCGAGACGGAACGCAAGGAGCTCGCAGACCTTGCGGAAAGCCTCGCCGCCGATCTGGAGCCGGAACCTGAGCCCGGGCCGGAATCCGCGCCCGCGCCGGAAGCAGAGCCCGAACCGGAGCCCGAGCCCCAGTCCGAACCGGAGCCTGAGCCCGAGCCCGAGCCCGAACCCGAGCCCGAGCCGGAGCCTGGGCCTGAGCCTGCGGCCAAAACGGGCGTCGGCGCGGTGAGGGCCGGCCTGCAGGCCCTGGTGCGCGAGGCCCAGGCGCTGTTCGGCAAGCTTTTGACGCAGGATCACTATCTGCGCTTCGGTCTGATCCTGTTCCTGGCCGGCGCCGCCGAGACCTTCTCGCGGCGCGCCGGCGTGGCGCAGAAGCAGCTCGTCGATCTGTTGTCGGTGGAGATCGAGAATCTCGGCGCCTCGAAACAGCATGCGCGCGGCTTCGCCGCCAATATCGACGAGTACCTGCTCGATCAGCGCTATTTCGACATGTATGCGGCCGGCCGCGCCGGGGGGTTGCGACTGTCGAAGGGCGACGGCGAGGCGTCGGGGCTCGAGCAGGCGGTGGAAACCTGGCGGCGCCCCGCCCCGGCGCAGCAGAGCGCGCAAGGCGGCGGTGAATCCGCCCGGGGCGAAGCGGCCGGCGGCCAGCCCGATTCCAAGCATTTCGACGAGACGCCGAAGAAAGACGGGGCCGCCGGGGACGGGGCGCACGGCTTCGTCGCGGTGCTGTTCACCGACATCGTCAATTCGACGGAGATGCAGCAGACCAAGGGCGATCGCTGGATGTACGATGTGGTCCGCGCCCACAACGATATCGTGCGCGAGGCGATCGGCCGCTTCGGCGGGCGGGAGATCAAGCACACCGGCGACGGAATCATGGCGAGCTTTCCCGGCGTCGTGGGCGCCGCCGAGGCCTCGCTCGCGATGCAGGACGGCTTCATCCGCTTCAGCGAGATGATGCCCGACCTCGCCTTCGAGGTGCGCATCGGCCTGAGCGCGGGCGAGCCGATCCACGAGTCCGGCGATATCTTCGGCACGCCGGTCAATCTGGCGGCGCGCGTCATGAGCAAGGCGGGCGCGCGGGAGATCGCCGTCTCCTCCATCGTGCGCGACATGTGCCAGGGCAAGCCGATGAAGTTCGAGGAGCTGGGCCGCTTCCAACTGAAGGGGTTCAAGGAGCCGCAGCCGATCTTCCGTCTCGCCCGGCCGCGCCGCCGTCCGACCGACGGGTCGGCGGGCGAACGCGCCGCCCAGTCCGCCGGCTGACCGGCGCCGACCGCCCGCCATGTCCCAAACCCATGTCCGACCGGCGAGCGACGCCGACCGTCCGACGCTGGAAGCCTTCATGGCCGCCCTGCAGGAGCATGAGCGCGCGCTGCATGACAGCCGCCTGCCGGGGGCGGCGATGGCGGCCGAGCATCTCGCCTATCTTCTGGGAGAGGTCGCGGAGCATCAGGGCTGTTGCCTGATCGCCGAGCGGGGCGGGACCCCGATCGGCTTCCTGATCGGCGTCGTGGAGCGTCAGGCCGGGCGGTATCTGGCCGGCGGCTATGACGCGATGGGCCTGATCACGGACGTCTATCTGGTCGATGCGGCGCGCGGGACGGACGCGCTGGACGCCCTGCTCGCGGCGGCGGAGGCGCATTTCCGCGCGCTCGGAATCGACCGGCTGCTGCTGTTCCACCTCGAGGAGAACGCGCCCGCCGCCCGCGCCTACGCCAAGCGCGGCTTCGCGCCCTATGAGCGCGTGCTGATCAAGCGGATCGGGTGAGGGGGCGTCAGGCCAGCGCCCTGTCCAGGTCCGCGATCAGGTCCTCCAGCGTCTCCAACCCGACCGACAGGCGGATCACCCCGTCGCTGATGCCGAGCCGCGCGCGCTCCTCCGCCGGGACGCGCTGATGCGTCGTCGTCGCCGGATGGGTGACGAGGCTCTTGGCGTCGCCCAGATTGTTCGAGATGTCGATCAGCCGGAGCGCGTTCAACGCCTTGAAGGCCGCCGGCTTGCCGCCGGCGAGCTCGAAACTGACCAGCGTGCCGAAGCCCGACATCTGGCGTTTCGCCAGATCGTGCTGCGGGAAGCTCACCAGCCCCGGATGCCAGACGCGGGTCACCGGGGCGCCCCGCGCCTCCAGCCAGCGCGCGATGGCGAGCGCGCTCTGGCATTGCCGCTCGACCCGAAGCGGCAGCGTCTCCAGCCCTTTCAGCATCACCCAGGCGTTGAAGGGGGACAGGCTGGGGCCGGTGTGCCGGTAGAAGGGGACGAACCTGTCCTCGATGAAGGCTTTCGAGGCGAGCACCGCGCCGCCCAGGCAGCGCCCCTGGCCGTCGATATGCTTGGTCGCGGAATAGACGACCACGTCCGCGCCGAGCGCCAGCGGGCGCTGCAGCAGCGGCGTCGCGAAGACGTTGTCGACCACCACGCGCGCGCCGGCCGCATGCGCCATCACGCTGACCGCGGCGAGGTCGACGAGCTCCAGCATGGGGTTCGACGGGGTTTCCAGGAAGACCGCCTGCGCGCCGTCCGCCAAGGCGTCGCGCCACTGGCCCGGATCGGCGCCGTCGACCAGCCGGCAGTCGATCCCGAAGCGCGGCAGGATCTCCGAGACCACGATCTTGCAGGAGCCGAACAGCGCCCGGCTCGCCACCACCCGGTCGCCGGCCGAGAGCTGACAGGCAAGCGCCGAGAAGACGGCGGCCATGCCGCTCGCCGTCGCCCGGCAGGCCTCCGCCCCTTCGAGCTGCGCCAGACGCTCCTCGAAGACGGAGACGGTCGGGTTGCCGTAGCGCGAGTAGATGAAGGCGTCGTTCTCGCCCTTGAAGGCGGCTTCCGCCTGCTCCGCCGTCTCGTAGACATAGCCGGAGGTGAGGTAGAGCGCCTCGCTGGTCTCGCGGAAGGGCCCGCGCGTCTGGCCGCCGCGCACCAGCGCCGTCTCGCGGCCCCAGGCCGCGTCCTGCTCCCAGTCCGAACGTGCGGGAACGCCGTCCATGTCGCCCATCTCCGCCTGCGTCCCGTCTCAGCCCTGAATCCAGGGCAGGCCGGCGACCTTCCAGCCGCCGAGGGTCCCCCGGTGCTGATCGGCGTCCTTATCGCCCTCGAAGCCCTGCGCGATGTTGTAGCAGCGCGCGTAGCCCGCCTCGGTCATCGCGGTCGCCGCCGCCACCGAACGAACGCCGGACCGGCACAGGAACAGCACCGGCGCCTCCGGATCGGGGGCCGCCGCCATCGCCTGCTCCGCGAACGCCGGATTGGGCGCCCCGTCGGGGAAGCGCACCCACTCGCAGAACTGCGCGCGCTTGGCGAGCGGCGAGAGATCGGGCGCGCCGACATACTGCCATTCGGCCTGCGTGCGCACGTCGATCAGCACGGCCTCAGGCTCCGTTTCCAGCAGCTCCCAGGCCTCGGTCGGGGTCAGGTCTCCGGCGTAATCGGCCATCGCGTCGCGCGCTCCTCGCTGTTGTGCGTCGCCGCTCTTACGCCAATTTCACACAAGAGAAAAGGGGAAATTGCGAGAGGCCCCGGCCGGACGCCGACCTCAATAATGCGGCGGCTTCTCGCGCTCGGCGCCGACGGCGCGCTCCACCGCCTCGCCCATGTCGCGCAGCCGGCGTTCGGCGGCGGCGAGGCGGGCCTGCAGCCGGTCGATCTCGCGCGCCTGCGCGGCGGCGACGTCGGACAGCTCCTCCGCCGTCCGCTCGAGATAGGCGAGCCGGATTTCCAACTCCTCGGTCCGATCGGTCACGACCGCCCTCCTGCCATACGAAAACGCCCCGCGCAGCGTATGCGTCGGGGCGTTCCCGGGAAACATTGGTGGGCCGTAAAGGACTCGAACCTTTGACCCGCTGATTAAGAGTCAGCTGCTCTACCAACTGAGCTAACGGCCCGCGGGGCGCGCGCGGCCCGCTCGGGGCCGCGGCGCGGGCGGGTATATAGCGGCTCGCCTGCGCCTTGCCAACCCTTCTGGCCAACCCTTCTGGGCCGCTCAACCGGAATCGGACCAGCGTCGGCCGATGCGGGTGTCGCGATGGACGTAGACGTTCATCAGGAGCCCGAGACCGAGCATCACCGTCAGCATCGCCGTACCGCCGTAGCTCACCAGCGGCAGCGGCACGCCGACCACCGGGATCACCCCCATCACCATGGCGATGTTGATGAAGACGTAGAGCGAGAAGGTGGTCGTCACCCCCATGCCGAGGAGGCGCGCGAACTGGCTGCGCGCGCGCACGGCGATGGCGAAGCCGTAGATCATGATCAGCGCGTAGAGCCCGATCAGCGCCGCCCCGCCGACCAGGCCGAACTCCTCCGCCAGCATGGTGAAGATGAAGTCGGTCTGCTTCTCGGGCAGGAAATTCAGATGGCTCTGGGTGCCGCTCATGAAGCCCTTGCCGGTCATGCCGCCGGAGCCCATGGCGATCTTGGACTGCAGGATGTGGTAGCCGGAGCCCAGCGGGTCGCGCTCCGGGTCGAGGAAGGTGAGGATGCGTTTCTTCTGGTACTCGTGCAGGAAGCTCCAGGCGACCGGCAGGCTGGCGAGCGCGCCCATCCCGACGAGCGCGAACTTCCACAGCCGCACCCCCGCCAGGAAGAACAGCACCGCCGAGCCCACCGCCAGCATGATCGCGGTGCCGAGATCCGGCTGGCGCAGGATCAGCACCACCGGGGCTGCGACCAACAAGACCGGCGTGATCAGCGGCGCGACGCGGCCCACATCGTCGACATTCAGCGTGTGGAAATAGCGCGCGAGCGCCAGCACCATTGCGATCTTCATGATTTCGGACGGCTGGAGCTGGATCACGCGCAGGTCGATCCAGCGCTGCGCCCCCATGCCGATGTCGCCGGCGACCTCCACCGCGACCAGCAGCACCAGGGCGATCGCGTAGATCGCGTAGGCGTAGCGCATCCACAGGCGGATATCGATCAGGGCGACCACCAGCATCGCGCCGACGCCGACGCCGAAGCGCACCGCATGGCGCGAGGCCCAGGGGTCCCATTCGCCGTTGGCGGCGGAATAGAGCATGGCCACGCCCACGCCCGCGCAGGCGGAGACCAGCAGCAACAGTCCCCAGTTCACCTGCCAGAACTTCTGCCCGAGCGTCAGTTCCGGGGCCCGCAATTCGCCGTGGCGCACCCGCATCAGCCCGCCCCCTCGCCGCGCGCCGGCAGGTCCGGCGCGTCGCCTGCGTCCGAGATGGCCCGACCTTCGATGCGCAGGACCTCTTCGAGCACATCCCGGGCGATCGGCGCCGCCGCCGTCGAGCCGCCGCCGCCATGCTCGACCACGACGGAGACCACATAGCGCGGGTCGTGCGCCGGCGCGTAGCCGGCGAAGAGCGCATGGTCGCGCAGCCGCCAGGCGATCTCGTCGTCGTCGCGCATGCCGGCGTCGCGCTCGGCCTGGGTGATGCGGCGGACCTGGCTGGTGCCGGTCTTGCCGCCCATCTCCGCCTCGACGCCGCGCAGGCGCGAGGCGCGCGCGGTGCCGCGCTCGCCGTTGACGGCCGCGTCCATCGCCTCGCGCATCACGGCGAGATGCGCTTCGGGGATCCCCACGTCCGGAAAGGTCGCGCGCTCGCGCGGGCGGACGACGGCGTCTTCATAGTGGTTGAGGGTGAGGTGCGGCGTCACCGCCTTGCCGCCGTTCACCAGCCGCGCGGTCGAGACCGCCAGTTGCAGCGGCGTGGTCAGCACATAGCCCTGGCCGATGCCGACAACCAGCGATTCCCCCATATGCCAAGGCTGGCCGAGCGCGGCGCGCTTCCAGGCGCGGGTCGGAATCAGGCCGGCGCGTTCCCCGACCAGATCGATGCCGGTGCGTTCGCCCAGCCCCAGGCGCTTGGCCATGGCCGCGATGCGGTCCACGCCGACGCGGCGCGCCACGTCGTAGAACCAGACGTCGCAGCTCTCCTCGATGGCGGAGACCATGTCCATCTCGCCATGACCCCAGCGCTTCCAGCAATGGAAGCGCCGGTCGCCGAGCTCCATATAGCCGGGGCAGAACACCCGATGATCGCGGCTGACGCCGTTTTCCAGCGCCGCCAGCGCCACCGTCATCTTAAAGACCGAGCCCGGCGAATACTGGCCGGCGATCGCCTTGTTGGTGAGCGGATGGTAGGGGTTGTTGACGAGCGCGCGCCATTCCTCCGTGCGCAGCCCCTCGCTGAAGGCGTTCGGATCGTAGGAGGGAATCGAGACGAGCGCGCGCACGGCGCCGGTATGCACGTCCATCACCACGACCGAGGCCGCCTTCTCTCCCTTCAGCCGCTCGCCGATGAAGTCCTGCAGGCGCATGTCGAGGGTGAGGCGCACCTCGTGCCCGGGCTGGCCCTCCTGGCGGCGCAACTCGCGGATCACGCGGCCCAGCGCGTTGACCTCCACCTGGCTCGTCCCGGCGGCCCCGCGCAGCGCCTGATCATAGGCCTTCTCGATGCCGTTCTTGCCGATGCGGAAGCCGGGCAACTCCAGAAGCGGGTCCTCGCTCGCCGCCAGCTCCTTCTCCGAGACCGCGCCGACATAGCCGATGACATGCGCCATGTTGGGACCGTACGGGTAATGGCGGGTCTGACCGACGTCGATATTGACCCCGGGCAGTTCGGGCGCGTTGACGCCGATGCGGCTGACTTCCTCCCAGGAGAGATTCTCGCGCACGGTGATGGGGACGAAAGCGCGGCGGCGCTTGACCTCGCGCAGCACGCGCTTGAGGTCGTGGTCCGGCAGGTCGATCAGGCGGGAGAGCTTGACCAGCGTCGCCTCGACGCCGCCGGCGTCCTTCGCCTGTTCCGGCACGAGGACAAGACGGTAGTTCTGGATGTTGATCGCCAGATAGTCGCCGTTCCGGTCGGTGATGAAGCCGCGCGGCGGCGGCAGCAGCCGGAAGTTGATCCGGTTCTCCTCCGCCAGCATCTTGTAGCGCTCGGACTCGACCACCTGCAGGTAATAGAGCCGTGCGCCGAGCCCTCCGAGCAGCAGCATCTTGCCGCCGAGCAGCAGCGCCGCCCGGCGGTTGAAGAGCTTGGATCGGGTCTTCTCGGGCTTCATCGAGCCTCCACCCGGCGCGCGCGTTTCAATGCTCCGGCGCCGGCAGCACCCGGTGCGTCGCGATAAACAGCGCCGCCGCGGCCGGATAGACCACCGCGGTCAGCATCAGGGCGAACAGCGCCGGCTGCGGATCGATCGGTCCGCCGCGCAGCGCCGACATCAGCAGCCATTCCAGCGTCATAACGCCCGCCGCGACCAACATAAAGCCCCACCAGACGACTCCGAAGCTCTTGCCGTGGAAGAAACGTCGCTGCGAGACCACGAGACCGTAGGCCGTCAACATCGTGAAGGCGTGCACGCCGATCGGCGCCCCTGTCAGCACGTCCTCGAGCAGCCCGAGGACGAACACCGCAGCCGCCGGCAGCAGGTCCGGCCGATAGATCGCCCAGTAATAGACGCTCATTAGCATGAGGGGCGGCGCGATGTGGCTCCAGCCCGGAATCTTGGTCGGCATCACCGAGAGCAGGATCAGCAGCAGCGTGATGACGCCCGGGGCCAGCGACCGGGCGAAATTGTCGAGCCGGGTCCAGGGCGTGACGCGGGCGCTCCAGGCCATGATGCGCCGCCCTCCCTCAGCCGCCGGCGCCGGCCGGCTCCGCGACCGACCCGGCCTTGCGGGCGGCGGGCCTGTCCGACGGGTCGCCGAGGATCCCGCCCAAGCCGAAATCCATCAACTGGACGAACTCCAGGCTGTCCGGGTCGGCGAAGGGCGCAATGCGCACCCCGGCCTCGCCGACGGAGATCACCCGGCCGACCGGCACGCCGGGCGGGAAGGCGCCGCCATGGCCGGAGGTGACCACGCGCTGGCCGACGGCGAGGTCGGAATTCGCCGAGAGATAGATCAGCCGCGGCTGCTGGCTGTTGTCGCCGGCCAGGATCGCGCGCACGCGCGTCTCTTCGATCACCACGGGGATGCGGCTGTTCAGGTCGGTGATCAGCAGCACCCGGGAGGAGCGCTCGCCGACTTCAGCGACGCGCCCGATGAGCCCCGCGCCGGACACCGCAGCCTGCCCCTTCGCCACCCCGCGATCGGACCCGACATTCAGCAACAGGGCGCGCACGAACGACCCGCCGAAGCCGATCACGCGGCCGGTGACGTAGCGGTCCACATCGTCGCGCCGGAAATTGAGCAGGCTTCTGAGCTGCGCGTTCTCATGCTCGAGGGCGCGGGCTACGCCGCGCCATTGCTGCAGGCGCGCGTTCTCGAGTTGCAGGCGCTCGTTCTCCGCCCGGATCGCCAGCAGTTCGCGCCCCTCCTCGACGGCCGATTCAGCCGCTGTCATGGGGCGCGACATCACGTCGAGAATGGGTGCGGCGGCGTCGGTGACCGCGGTGCGGGCGCGCTCGAAGATCTGCGGGTCGGTCTTGCCCCAGAGCATCAGGCCGATGGCGCCGGCGAGCAGCACGAGAAAGGCCGAACGCTGCGCCAGCGTGCGCAGCGGCTGGGCGAAACGAAGCGCGTAGCCGGACCTCTCGTTCACAGCGGCGCCCATCCTCCCGCGAGTTCGAACCGGCCGCCCCGCCGGCCGGATCCCGAGCCCCCGAGGACCCGCGGCGGGCTTTCACCGCGGCGCGGCCCCAGGTCAGTGCATGCGTCAGTGCATGCGTCAGTACATGCTGATCAGCACGTTCTTCAGGGTGCGCATCTCCTCCAGGCACCGTCCGGTGCCGAGCGCGACGCAGGACAGCGCGTCGTCCGCGATCGACACGGGCAATCCCGTGGAATGACGCAGCACATAGTCCAGATTGCGCAGCATGCCGCCGCCGCCGGTCAGCACGATGCCCTTGTCGACGATGTCCGCGGCCAATTCCGGCGGCGTCTGTTCGAGCGCGACCTTGACCGCCTCGATGATCGCGCCGACGGGCTCGGCCAAGCTCTCGGCGATCTGGCGCTCGGTGATGACCAGCTCCTTGGGCACGCCGTTCATCAGGTCGCGTCCCTTGATCTCCATCGACATGCCGTCGCCCTCCTCGGGCGGGCAGGCGGAGCCGATCTGCTTCTTGATGCGCTCGGCCGATCCTTCGCCGACCAGCAGGTTATGGTTGCGGCGGATATAGGCGATGATCGCCTCGTCCATCTTGTCGCCGCCGACGCGGACCGAGCGCGAATAGACGATGCCGCCGAGCGAGAGCACCGCGACCTCCGTCGTTCCGCCGCCGATGTCGACGACCATGGAGCCGGTCGGCTCCGTCACCGGAAGCTGCGCGCCGATCGCGGCGGCCATCGGCTCCTCGATCAGGAAGACGCGGCGCGCGCCGGCGCTCTCCGCCGATTCCTGGATTGCGCGGCGCTCGACCGCGGTGGAGCCCGACGGCACGCACACGATGACCTGCGGGCTCGCGAAGCTGCGCCGGTTGTGCACCTTGCGGATGAAATGCTTGATCATCTCCTCCGCCACTTCGAAGTCGGCGATGACGCCGTCGCGCAGCGGGCGGATGGCCTGGATGTTGCCGGGGGTGCGGCCGAGCATCATCTTCGCCTCGTCGCCGACGGCGAGGACCTGCTTCTTGCCCTTCACCTCGACAATGGCGACCACTGACGGCTCGTTGAGAACGATGCCGCGGCCCTTGACGTAGACCAGCGTGTTCGCCGTGCCGAGATCGATGGCCATGTCGGCGGAAAGAAACCCAAGAAGACGCGAAAACATGGTTGGCGTTCAGCCTCCGAGGTCACAAGCCCAAAAAACTCATTCCGCCGCGCCCGCAGCCCCAACAGCGGTCGCGATGCGCCGAACGCCCCTCATCGAAATCGCGGACGCGCCGCGGCGCCCGCGTCCAACCCGGTCTGAGCGACTGCGCGGTCGGCAGGCCCCTTGTCGCGTCGCAGACCGCCAATGGCAAGCCCCGTTATCGCCGCCGACGCGCCGGTCGGCGACATCACGGCGATCGTCTATGGCGACAGACCCGCGGGGAGATGTCGGACGGCGCGCAAGTAATTCTCAAAAACAAGGACTCTCGACGCGAAGCCAAGCGATGTCACCGAGAGACCCATGTTTTTCCAGCATTTACGCCGATTCAGGTACGGGAGCAATGGTTTTCTCTGGATTCTCAGGGGTTCCGGCACGCGCCGAAATCACGCCACCGACGCCCGCCGTCGCAAGCGTAGGATTGCAGGACGTCAGCGACCATCGGGGCTCTTCACGGGGCACGCCGGACCATCTTGCACCTTTGGTCGCTTACCGACTGTCCTGCTAGGCCGCCGGGCGCCGCCCGGTGCATGCGCGCGACTTGGCGTGTCGCTCTCGTCACAGAACCTTAACGGTACTTTCTTTCTTCCATGCAACCGCGTTAACCGATTGGTAAGCGACGGAAACGGATACAGTGTGCGCTGCAACCAAGCGCGCGAAGGCGCTGCACAATCCTGCGGAGGCGTTGCCATGAGCCTGTGGAGTCGACTGCCCCTGACCGCCAAGATCGTTGTCCCGCTGCTCCTGCTCCTCACCGGGGGGTTGGCGCTCGCCGGCGCCGTCACCGCCGAGCGAACCGGCGCGATCGTCGAGCGCCTCTCCGCCGACAAGGGCGTGGAAATCTCGGAAAAGGCCGCAGCCCTGGTTCGGGCGCGGCTGGATGGGGCCTTCGACGTCGCGCGCTCGTTGCGCGGCGGCCTTCAGGGGCTGATGGTCGAGAGCGCCTCCGGCGCCCCGCCGAGCCGCGAAGCCGCGCTCAATTTGCTGAAGGGCGTCCTGGCGGAGCACCCGGACATCCTGGGCGTCTCCACCGGCTGGGAGCCGGACGCCTTCGACGGCCGCGACAGTTGGTTCAAGGGCGCCGACGGGCATGACGACACGGGGCGTTTCGTGCCCTATGTCGCCGTTTCGGGGGACGAGATCACCGTCGAGCCTTTGGCGGACTACGATACGCCGGGTGCGGGCGACTACTACCTGCTCGCCAAGCAGACGGGCGCGCCGCAATTGCTGGAGCCCTATCGCTATACCGTCGCCGGCGAGGAGCGGCTGATCACCACCGTGACCGAGCCGATTTTCCGCGACGGCGCTTTCGTCGGCGTGGTGACGGTCGACGTGGCGCTCGACGCGCTCAATGCAAGGATCGGCGAGATCCGTCCCTATGGGACGGGCTATGCGGCGATCCTCTCCAATCAGGGCGTCTGGGTGACGGAGGCGGAGGCTGCGGAACTCGGCGCCTCCGCCCTGGAGACGCACCCCGACTTCGCGCCGATCCTGCCGGACGTCGCCGCCGGACGCCGGGCCGAGCTTTCGGGGTTCTCCGAGACGCTGCAGACGGAGGTGCGCCGCCTCTTCATGCCGGTCGCGGCCGGCGGCGTCGACCACCCGTGGAGCGTCGTGGTGACCCTGCCCCGCGACAAGGTTCTGGAGCCGGTGGAGGAGGCGGTCGCCCTGATTGCGAAGGTCTTCCTCGCCTTGACCCTGCTGCTCGGGGTGAGCGTCGCGGGCGGCTTGACCCTCTCGGCGGCGCGTCCGGTGAAGCGGCTGGCGCGCACGGTCGATGCGCTCGCCGGCGACGCGCTCGAAACGGACGTGCCCTATCAGGCGCGCGGCGACGAGCTGGGCGTCATGGCGCGCGCCATCGAAACCTTCCGCACCGGCCTGATCGAGAACCGGAGCCTGCGCGAGGATCAGGCGCGCGCCGAACGGGAGCGGCTGGCCCGCGAGAAGCGCGCGGAGGCGGAGGCGGAGACTGCGCGTCAGGCGACGCTGCGCGGGATCGCGGAGGATCTGGAGCGCTCGATCGGCGAGGTGGTGGAGGCGCTCTCCTCGGCCGCGACGGAACTGCAGGCCTCCTCGACCAGCATGACCGACGCGGCCACCGACGCGGCCCAGCAGACGGCCGGCGCGGCGGCGTCGGTCGAGCAGGCGTCGAACAACGTCACCGTGGTCGCCAGCGCGTCGGAGGAGCTCTCCGCCTCGATCCGCGAGATCAGCCAGCAGGTCGGCGAGGCGTCGACCATCTCCACGGCCGCCGTCGACAAGGTGCGCCGAACCGGCGAGACCGTGCGCGATCTGGCGAAGTCGGCCGAGACGATCGGCGGCGTGATCGACCTGATCACCGACATCGCGGAGCAGACCAACCTCCTGGCCCTCAACGCGACGATCGAAGCCGCCCGGGCCGGGGAGGCCGGCAAGGGGTTCGCGGTCGTCGCCCAGGAGGTGAAGTCGCTGGCCGAACAGACCGCGAAGGCGACCGAGCGGATCTCGAAGCAGATCCGCGGCATGCAGGGGAACACCCAATCCGCGGTCGCCGCGATGCAAGACGTGCAGGGGACGATCATGCAGATCAACGATGCGGCCGGCGCCATCGCCTCGGCGGTGGAGCAGCAGTCGTCGGCGACGCAGGAAATCTCCAGCAACGCCAACCAGGCGGCGTCGGGAGCGAGCGAGGCGGCGAGCGGCATCGGCCGCGTCCAGGCCGCCGCCTCGGAAGTGGGCGAGATCGCCGGCGGGGTCAAGCGCGCCTCCGACGATCTGGCCGGGCAGGCGGAGACGCTGCGCGGCGAGGTCGCCGGCTTCGTGCGCCGCATCCGCGGCGAGTGACGGGCGGCCTCCGGGGCTCCAAACGATCGGGGCGCCTCCCGCGCGGGAGGCGCCCCGGTTCGTCGTCCGGTCGGGCCGGTCGGGCCGGTCGGGCCGGTCGGCCGGTCAGTTCTTCGCCTTGTCGACCAGCGCCTTCTCCTTGATCCAGGGCATCATGGCGCGCAGTTTCTCGCCGACCTCCTCGATCGGGTGTTCGGCGTTGCGCCGGCGGGTCGCCTTGAAGCTGGTCTGGTTGACCTTGTTCTCCAGCATCCAGTCGCGGGTGAAGCGGCCGGACTGGATGTCCTCCAGCACGCGGCGCATCTCGGCCTTGGTCTCGTCGGTGATGATGCGCGGGCCGGTGACGTACTCGCCATACTCCGCCGTGTTGGAGATCGAGTAGTTCATGTTGGCGATGCCGCCCTCATAGATCAGGTCGACGATCAGCTTCACCTCGTGCAGGCACTCGAAATAGGCCATCTCGGGGGCGTAGCCGGCTTCGACCAGGGTCTCGAAGCCGCCGCGGATCAACTCCACCATGCCGCCGCAGAGCACCACCTGCTCGCCGAACAGGTCGGTCTCGACCTCTTCCTGGAAGCTGGTCTCGATCACGCCGGCGCGCCCGCCGCCGTTGGCGCAGGCGTAGGAGAGCGCGATGTCGTGCGCGTTGCCCGACGGGTCCTGGGCGATGGCGATCAGGGTGGGGACGCCGCCGCCGCGCTGGTACTCGCTGCGCACCGTGTGGCCGGGGCCCTTCGGCGCGACCATGAAGACGTCCAGGTCGGCGCGCGGCTCGATCAGGTTGAAGTGGATGTTGAGGCCGTGCGCGAAGGCGAGCGCCGCGCCCTCCTTCATGTTGGCGGCGAGCTCGTCCTTGTAGATGTCGCCCTGCAGCTCGTCCGGGGTCAGCATCATGACGACGTCGGCCCACTGTGCGCCCTCGGTCGGGGTCATGCAGGTGAAGCCGGCCTCTTCCGCCTTCTTGCGGGTGGCCGAGCCCTCGCGCAGCGCGACGCGCACGTCCTGGACGCCGCTGTCGCGCAGATTGGCGGCGTGGGCGTGCCCCTGGCTGCCATAGCCGACGATCAGCACCTTCTTGGATTTGATCAGATTGACGTCCGCGTCGCGGTCGTAATAAACGCGCATGATCCAGCGCTCCCCTTGCTTGCCTGGTGCGTCCGCCGGACGACGGACCATTTCCCGAAAAACCGGCGCGGTTTTAGCGATCATGCGCCGACGGGGCAACGCTTGAAATGAAACAACTCGGCGTCCGCGCGACGCCGACGGCCCGGAAACGGCAAGGGCCGACCCGAGGGCCGGCCCTTCCCGCAGCGGCCGCCTGGTGCAGCCGTCAGCTGGACGGCGGCGGCTCCACCCGCACGAACTGCCAGGTCATCCTCGGGGAGTTCGAGTTGGCGCGGGTCGGCTCCTGCTGGAAATGGACGATGCGGCGGACGCCCGGGGCGACGTAGGCGGTCATCCGCCGCCACGGCGTCCGACACTCGACCCTGTAGGTGTCGAAGGCGCCCGCCGCGACCTCGATCCGGGCGGTCCCGGCGACCTCGCAGTCATAATCCGCGGACCAGTTGCTGCCGCCCCCTTGGGTGTCGCCGACAGCGTCGTATGAGACCGTCATGCCGACCTGCATCGGCCAGAGGCCGCCTTGCTTCTCGCGAATACGGATCGTGCCGGTCGAATTGCAGTCCCGCCAAGCGATCGACGGGCTGAAGACGCGATCGTACTGGCTGTCCCGGGTAAAGGTGCAACCGTTGTCGCGGCGCCAGGTCTCCCGCGTTCCCTCCTTCGCGATCAGTTCCCGCGACGTCGGCTCGCCGTTTGTGATCGCGTGGATCACCGTGCCTTCCGGGTACTCCATCGGCGCCTCGATCACCGGCATGTCGGCGGAGACTGGCGTTTCCTTCGGGCCGGCCGTCTGGCAGGCCGCGATCACGACTGCGGCGGCGGCGAGGGCGAGGCCCCTAGAGTTCAGTATCCACGGCATGGAATCCTCCTGTGTGATCCGGTTTCGTCAGGAGGCGAAGGTTCCAGAGATCGGCCGCGTCCCGCATCACCCCATAGGGTGACAGAAGGCCGAAGGGAGCCTCAGACGGCGATCAGGAAGCGGGCCAGTTCGGCCTGGCTGGAGACGGCCAGCTTCTCGAAGATTCGCTTGCGGTGGGTGTTCAGCGTGTTCCGGCTGACGCCAAGCCGGGACTGCACCGCCGCCGGCTGTTGCCCGTGCGCGAGCAGCGCCGCGACCTGCGCCTCCGTCGGGGTGAGCCCGAACAGCGCCTGAAGTTCGAGCCCCGTGAGCCGTACGCCGCGGTCCGGGTCGGACACGAGCGTTACGTAGGCGCTGCTGGAGCCCGCGATCCACGGATGCCGCCCCTTGAGCGGCAACAACTGAACGACGTAGTCGGCGCGGCCCGAGGCGCGGCGGGCCCGGATCGCGTCCGGAGGAGGGTCGCCGCACCTCGCATCGCCCCGCGCCCAGGCGCCCAGCGCTCTGCGGTACTGGGCCTGCGCCCTTGGGCACGAGAACTCGACCTGGCCGGCGCGCAGCGAGAGCCCGTCGGCCGCGCTCAGCATCTTCTGCGCCGCCGCGTTCTCGAAGGAAACCTGACCCGTGCGGTCTTGCAGAAAGACCGCGACTGGCAGCAGGTTCAGCGCGTCTCGCGCGGTCTCGCAGTGCAAATCCATGTCCTGGAACAGCGCCTGGATGCGCACGCAGTTTCGGATGTGGGCGCGGAACAACTCCGCACGGCGGAAATCCTCCTGCTCGGCATGGCCCTGCGCGCGGGAGAACTGCAGGGTCGCGATCGCCGAGCGATCTTCGCCGAGATCGAAGGTATAGGCCAGATAGTAGGGATCGCCGCCCTTGCGCTGCAAGAAGTCGTAGTAGGGGTGGCGGCGAATCTCCGCTTCGCTTGAATGCAGATAGGTATAGTAGAAGGGCCGGCCCGGATTGCGATTGAAATAGGCGAGGCCGGGATCGATCTGGGCGTATTCGGCGCTGTACTCCGCCAGCAACTCGGGCGGGATGCCGACACTGACCGAGAAGGGGATCGTCATCGACCGGTGGTCGAGCACGAAAAGATTGTACCCGTTGCCGCCCAGGAAGTCGGTCAATCGACCGAGCGCATCCGACCACTCCGCATGGCCCAGCGCCGCGTCGTACAGCGACTGGACGGTGCTTAGAAGCTCGCGCTCGCTCTCCCCCATCTCCTCCCCCGGTTGTCGAGAGACCCTTTGACCCGACCGTCTCAGAAACCGGTCCTGTTACGCAAGGCGCTCGTGCATCGGCCGCCCGGCTCTCCGCCATCGCTTCGGCCGGCATGACGCAGGCGCCGCTCGACAGGGCCGGGAGCCCTCCTCAAGGTGGGGCTTCAAGGGTTGGAACAGGGCGGGTAGCCCTCGTCCTGAGCAGCCGCCGGAAGGCGGACCATTTCCCGAAAAACCGGCGCGCGCCCGCGGCGGCCGCGCCCTTCGAGACGGCGCATCGGAGCTGCGCGTCGAGCCATTGCATCGTCGTCCCGGACGGCCGTCAGGGCGAGCCGGGACCCAGGTGCGGCAAGCGCCAAGCCTGTGCGCGCCGCCCTGGCTCCCGGCTCTCCGCTCCGCTCCGGCCGGGATGACGGCGGTCGGGCGCCCGTCGCCGTCGTTCCGTGCGGCTCTTGCCTCCCCCGTCGACCCGGACGGGGCCGAACTCGCCTTCGTGCGCTTTTGAGGCGCGGGGGCCGCTAGGCCTTCTCCCCGTAGAGCGCCTCCAGGGCGGGGCCGTATTCGCGGCGGATGACGTGCCGGCGGATCTTCATCGACGGGGTCAGCATGCCGTTCTCGACCGAGAAGGGGGCGTCGGCGATCTGGACGCGGCGCACCTTCTCGATGACGGAGAGCTGCTTGTTCGCCCGGTCGATTGCGGCCGCGACCGCCTTGTGCAGGTCGGGGTCGTCATGCAGCGCCTCGAGCGTATGCGCCGGTTTCCCCTGCTCGCGCGCCCATTGGGTCAGCCAGTCCGGATCGGGCGCGACCAGGGCCACCAGATGCGGGCGCTTGTCGCCATGCACCATGGCCTGAAGGATCTCGGGCTCCAGGCACAGCACGCCCTCCACCCGCTGGGGCGAGACGTTGTCGCCGCCGGAATTGACGATGATGTCCTTCTTGCGGTCGGTGATCTTCAGGAAGCCGTCCGCGTCCTGCTCACCCACGTCGCCGGTGTGCAGCCAGCCGTCCTTGACCGTCTCTGCGGTCTTCTCCGGCTGGTTCCAATAGCCCAGCATGACGAGCTCGCCCCGCACCAGGATCTCGCCGTCCTCGGCGATCTTCACCTCCACCCCTTCGAGCGGCGGGCCGACGGTCAGGAGCTTGTTCTTGTGCGGCAGGTTGACCGAGACGACGGGCGCGGCCTCCGTCTGGCCGTAGCCCTGCAGCACCTCCATCCCCAGCGCGATGAAGAACTTGCCGACGTCGTAGTTGAGCGGCGCCCCGCCGGAGACGAAGGCCTTCAGCCGGCCGCCGAAGCGCTCGCGCACCTTGCGCCGGACCATCTTGTCGAGCAGCGGATCGAGCATCCGGTCGGCGAGCGTCAGCGTCTCCGGCGCGTCGTAGGTCTTGCCGCCGATGTCGACCGCCTTGTGCAGCAGCTTTTCCTTCAGGCCGCCCGCTTGCGCGGCGCCGTGCAGGATGCGCCCGCGGATCGATTCATAGAGCCGCGGCACCGCGGTCATGATGGTGGGGCGCACCTCCGCGATGTTCTGGATCAGCTTGTCCAGCCCTTCGGCGTAATAGACCTGGGCGCCGATCGCCATGGGCACGAACTGGCCGACCGTGTGCTCGTAGGAATGGCTGAGCGGCAGGAAGGAGAGGAACACTTCCTCGCCCTCTTCGAGGCCGGGGAGCGTGCGCAGGAAATGATCCGCCCCCATCACGTTGCACAGCATGTTGGCGTGGCTCAGCATCACCCCCATCGGCGCGCCGCCGGTCCCGGAGGTGTAGATGATGCAGGCCATCTCGTCCCGCTCCGGCTCGAGCGCCTTGCGCTCCGCCGCCGCACGGACCTCCGCGCCGCCATGCTCGTCGAGCAGGGCGTCGAAGGAATGCACCGCGATCCCGGCCGGCGCGTCGGGCAGGGGCTCCATCGCGATCACGGTCTTGACCCCGACCCGCTCGCAGGCCGGCAGCAGCCGTTCGGCGAGCTGCGCCGTCGAGACGATCGCGACAGAGGCGCCGGAATCCGACAGGATATGGACGTGGTTCTCGACCGTGTTGGTCGTGTAGGCGGGCACCGTGACGCCGCGCGCGATCATCACGCCCAGATCCGCGATCAGCCATTCGGGCCGGTTCTCCGCCACCAGCGCCACCCGGTCGCCGGGTTGCACGCCCACCGCCTCGAGGGCGGCGGCGAAGGCGGCGACGCGGTCGGCGGCCTCCGTCCAGCTCCAGGCGCGCCAGTCGCCCTGGCGTTTGGCGAACAGGTACGGCCTGTCCTCGAACTGCTTGGCCTGCCGGAAGAAGAGGTCCGGCAGGGTCTTCACCGCCTTGTAATCGATCATCGAGCGCCCCCGAGCGTCGTCCCAGTCCCAACCCAGTTCGCCGCCGCCGAGGCTCCGCGCTTAACGCTAGGCGGTATTCCCGGGCGCCGTCCTTGACGGCGACGCCCGGCCCGGCCGGCTTCCCGCACGCGCGCGATTGCCCGCGCCGCGCGTCGCCTCTATATGGCGACGATAGGCAAGAGGAGACAAGACGTGATGGCCCGCACAGCCGCCGAAAAAGCCGCCGCCGCCCCGAAAACCGACGCGGACGGCCTGCCGCTCTGGGATCTGAGCGATCTCTACCCGGGCGACGACTCCCCTGAACTCGCCCGCGATTTCGAGCGCGCGGAGCAGGACGCGAGCGAGTTCGCCGCCGCCTTCAAGGGCAAGATCGCCGATCTGGACGCCGCGGCCTTGGCGGACGCCGTTCAGGCCTTCGAGCGCCTGGAGGAGGTGCTGGGCCGGATCATGAGCTACGCCCAGCTTCGCCACGCTGGAAACGTCAGCGACCCGAAGGTCGGCCAGTTCTACCAGAACGCCAGCGAGCGGGTGACGGCGATTTCGACCACGCTGCTCTTCTTCACGCTGGAGCTGCGGCGGATGGAGGAGGCGACGCTCGAGGCCCGGTGCGCCGAGAGCGAAGATCTGGCGCGCTACCGTCCCTGGCTGCGCGACCTCCGCGCCTTCCGGGAGCATCAGCTTTCCGACGAGCTCGAAACCCTGCTGCACGAAAAGCACGTCGCCGGCCGCGCCGCCTGGATTCGGCTGTTCGACGAGACGCTGGCCGCCCTGCGCTTCCCCTATCGCGGCGATCATCTGACCAACACCGAGGTGTTGCATCTCCTGAGCGACAGGGACGAAGGCGTGCGCAAGGACGCCGCGCTCACGCTCGGCCGCACGCTGGGAGAGAACGCCTCGCTCTTCGGACTCCTCACCAACACGCTGGCCAAGGACAAGGAGATCGAGGACCGCTGGCGCGGTTTCGCGCGGCCGGTCTCCAGCCGCAACCTCGCGAACCTGGTCGAGGACGAGGTGGTCGACGCGCTGGTCGAGGCGGTGCGCGCCGCCTATCCGAAGCTCTCGCACCGCTACTATCGCCTGAAGGCGCGCTGGATGGGGCGGGAGACCCTGGACTACTGGGACCGCCTCGCCCCGCCGCCGGAGGACGACGACCGCACGATCGCCTGGGACGAGGCGCGCGAGACGGTGCTGGCCGCCTATCGGCGCTTCGACCCGCAGATGGCCGAGCTCGGCGCACGCTTCTTCGAGCGCGGTTGGATCGACGCCCCGCCGCGGCCGGGCAAGTCGGGCGGCGCCTTCGCCCACCCGACGGTGCCGAGCGCGCATCCCTATCTGCTGCTCAACTTCCAGGGCAAGGTGCGCGACGTGATGACGCTGGCGCACGAACTGGGCCACGGCGTCCATCAGGTGCTGGCCGCCGACCAGGGGCTGCTGATGGCCGACACGCCGCTGACGCTGGCGGAGACGGCCTCCGTCTTCGGCGAGATGCTGACCTTCCGGTCGATGCTGGCCGACACCACGGATCCCGGCAGGCGGCGCGCCCTGCTGGCGCACAAGATCGAGGACATGATCAACACGGTCGTGCGCCAGATCGCCTTCTACGAGTTCGAGCGCCGCATCCATGACGAGCGCCGCGCGGGCGAACTCACCACCGAACGGATCGGCGAAATCTGGATGGACTGCAGCCGCGAGAGCCTGGGCGACGTCTTCCGCTTCGGGCCGGAATACGCCAACTATTGGGCCTATATCCCGCACTTCATCCATTCGCCCTTCTACGTCTACGCCTACGCCTTCGGCGACTGTTTGGTGAACTCGCTCTACGCCCTCTACGAGGACGGCCATCCCGCCTTCCAGCAGAAGTATCTGGAGATGCTGGCCGCCGGCGGCGCGCGCCGGCACAAGGAGCTGCTGGCGCCCTTCGGGCTCGACGCCGCGGATCCGGCCTTCTGGTCGCGGGGGCTCGGCGTCCTCGAAAGCTTCATCGACGAGTTGGAGGCGACGTTCTAAAGTCCCCCCCGATTTGAGGATTGACGCCGATTTGGGGGGAGACGCACATGCCTGAGGGCGCAGGCCAGCTGCCGCTGGAGGTTCTGCGCGCCCGGCCGCCGGAGGGAGCGCCGGCGCGCGCCGCGCCGGTTGTGTTCGTGCACGGCGCCTTCGCCGGCGCCTGGTGCTGGGCGGAAAGCTATCTGCATCGTTTCGCCGCGGCGGGCTACGAGGCGACCGCCTTTTCCTTCCGCGGTCACGGCGACAGCGGCGGGCGCGAGCGCATTCACAGCTTCTCCATCGACGACTACGCGAAGGATCTCGCGGCGATCGTCGCCGACTGCGCGACGCCGCCGGTGGTGATCGCCCATTCGATGGGCGGGTTCGTCGCCATGCGCTGGCTCGAGCGGGCGTTGGCCGACCGGGAGCGCGCGCCCGTCGCCGGTCTGGCTCTGATGGCGAGCGTGCCGCCCGGCGGCCTCTGGGGGCCGAGCCTCAGCCTGATGGCCTTCCAGCCGACGCTTTTCTTCGAATTGGCCATGGTGCAGGCCGGCAATCAGAGCTGGATGAGCCTGGATACGGTCAACCGCGCGCTGTTCAATCCCGAAACCCCGCGCGAGGCGGCCAAGGCCTATCACGCGCGGCTCAGCCTGGAGAGCCAGCAGGCGGTGCTGGAGATGCAGGGCGGCCTGCGCGTCGATGCGAGCCGTCTGCGCGGCCGGCTGCCGATCCAGGTGTTGGGGGCTCAGCACGATACGCTGATCCCGCCCGCCTTCGTGCGCGCTGCGGCGCGCGAGCTCGGGGTCCGGGCCGAGATCGTCCCCGGGGTCGGCCACGGCATGATGCTGGGCGCGCATGCGGATCGCGCGGCGGAGCGGATTTTCGATTGGATCGACGCTCTGGCCGGGCGCCCGGAGCGCGAAGGCCTTTGATCCGGTTCCGCGCGGCCTACCTATAAGGCGGCGAGACGCGCTTCACAGGATCGAACGGCGGGCCGGCGTAGATGACGGACGAGAAAACCCTTTACGGACAGGCCAAACGCTACGCCCGCGTGGGCACGGCGATGGCCGGGATCGGCGCGCGGCTGGGCGCGTCGCGCTATCTGGGCCGCAAGCTCGACAACACGAAATACGCCGAAGAGCTGACCCAGGCGCTGGGCGGCCTCAAGGGCCCGGTGATGAAGGTGGCGCAGATTCTGGCCACCATCCCGGACGCGATCCCGAAGGAGTATGCGGACGAGCTGCGCCAGCTCCAGACCAATGCTCCGCCGATGGGCTTCCCCTTCGTGCGCCGGCGCATGAAAGCGGAGTTGGGGGCGGCCTGGGAGAGCCGCTTCGAGAGCTTCGAACGCGACGCCGCGCACGCCGCCTCGCTGGGCCAGGTGCACCGCGCCCTGCTGACCGACGGCGCCCGCGTCGCCTGCAAGCTGCAATATCCGGAAATGAGCTCCGCCATCGAGGCGGACCTGCGCCAGCTGAAGCTCGTCTTCTCGATCTACCACCGCTACGACAACGCCATCTCGACCCGCCAGATCCACGCGGAGCTGTCCGAGCGCCTGCGCGAGGAGTTGGACTACGCCCGCGAGGCCCGCGCCATCGCGCTCTACGCCCACATGCTGCGCGAAGAGCCGCTGGTCACCGTGCCGGAGACCGTGCCGGACCTCTGCACCAAGCGGCTCTTGACCATGCGCTGGCTCGACGGGCGGGCGCTGCTGGATTTCCGAGAGGCCGATCTGGAGACCCGCAACGCGATCGCGACGGCCATGTTCCGCGCCTGGTACACGCCGTTCTATTACTACGGCGTGATCCATGGCGACCCGCATCTGGGGAACTATTCGGTGCGCGACGATCTCGGGATCAACCTGCTGGATTTCGGCTGCATCCGCGTGTTCCCGCCGCGATTCGTCGAAGGGGTGATCGAACTCTACCACGCTCTGGACGAGGACGACCGCGATCGGGCGGTGTACGCGTACGAGTGTTGGGGCTTCGACAACCTCGACCACGACACGCTCGAGGTGCTGAACATCTGGGCCCGGTTCCTCTACAAGCCGCTGATGGAGGACAAGATCCAGAAGATCCAGGACCAGGAGACCGGGCGCTACGGCGCGGAGGTCGCCGCAAAGGTCCACAAGGAGTTGAAGCGCGTGGGCGGTGTCGAGCCGCCGCGCGAGTTCGTCCTGATGGATCGCGCGGCGATCGGGCTCGGCTCCGTCTTCATGCATCTCAAGGCGGAGATCAACTGGCACCGCATGTTCCACGACCTGATCGCCGACTTCGATCCGGCCCGCCTGACGGCGCGTCAGGCCGACGCGCTCGCGGTCGCGCAACTGGACGGGTGAGGCCGCTGAAGGCGTACGGCGCGTACACCTTGACTCCCGCAGCTTAAGCATGTTTTGTCTCCTGCCCCTTGGCGGCTTGGGGGCAAAGACCTAGTGTCTTGAGCATCAAACGGCCGCACGCCGATGGGGATCAAGGATCGGCGAGCGGCTGGCGCATGGGGCCGGGTCGGCCCCGACCTTTCGACGGACGAAGCTGGTTTCGAGACGCACTTCGATCGCGCCGGCGCGCGCAATTCGGCCGCCGGCGTGGAGACCAACAGGCAGATGAGGGACGGGGCGCCGACGGGCCTCGCGAAGCGAACGCACCATGAAGATCGCCATTCTCAAGGAGCGGCGCGCGCATGAGAAGCGCGTCGCCGCCTCCCCCGACAGCGTCAAGAAATTCACCGATCTGGGCTGCGAGGTCGTCGTCGAAAGCGGAGCCGGCGACGCGGCCGCGCTGCACGACGCGGCCTTCAAGGAGGCCGGGGCGACGATCGCGAAAGACGCCGCCGCGGCGCTCAAGGGCGCGGACGTCGCGCTCAAGGTCCAGCGGCCGATGGATGACGAGTTGTCGCTGTTCGCGAAGGGCCAGACGCTGATCTGCCAAGCCAACGCGCTGATCGAAACCGATCTCGTCGGCAAGTTGGCGGAGCGGGGCGTGCGGTTGTTCGCGATGGAGCTCGTGCCGCGCATCACCCGCGCCCAGTCGATGGACATCCTCTCAAGCCAGGCGAATATGGCCGGCTACAAGGCGGTCCTGGACGCGCTTGAGCACTTCCCGCGGGCCATGCCGATGATGTCGACCGCCGCGGGCCGCGTGAACCCGGCCAACGTGTTCGTCATGGGCGTCGGCGTCGCGGGGCTGCAGGCGATCGCGACGGCCAAGCGCCTGGGCTCGGTGGTCTTCGCGACCGACGTGCGGCCCGACACCAAGGAGCAGGTCGAATCGCTGGGCGGCAAGTTCGTCGCGGTCGAGAATGAGGAGTTCCTCGAGGCGCAGTCCGAGGGCGGCTACGCCAAGGAGATGTCCGACGACTACAAGAAGCAGCAGGCGGCGCTGATCGCCGAGCAGATCCAGAAGATGGACATCGTCATCACCACTGCGCAGATCCCGGGCCGCAAGGCCCCGGTGCTGGTGACCGAGGAGCACGTGAAGTCGATGAAGCCGGGCGCGGTGATCGTCGATCTGGCGGCCGAAAGCGGCGGCAACTGCCCGCTGACGGAGTTCGGCAAGGTCGTCGAGAAGCACGGCGTGATCCTGATCGGCCATCCCAACGTGCCGAGCCGTCTGGCCGAGGCGACGAGCCAGCTCTTCGCCCGCAACCTGTTGAACTTCCTGACCCCGATGATCGACAAGGAGACCAAGCAGCTCTCCATCGACCGGGAGGATCAGATCGTCATCGGCACGCTGGTCTGCGAGGACGGCAAGGTCGTCCACGAGCGCGTCGCCGACGCCGCCAAGGGCGCCGGGGCCAATAAGGCCGGCGCGAAGAAGGCGGCGGCCAAGAAGGGCGGCGCCAAGAAGGGCGGGGCCAAGAAGGCCGGCGCCAAGAAGGCCGGCGCGAAGAAGGCGGCGGCCAAGCAGGCGGAACCCAAACAGGCGGAACCCAGGCAGGCGGAGGCCGCCGAGCCGGCGCCCGCCGCATCGCAGGCCGCGACCCCGGCCGAGGGCGACAAGCCGGCCGAGCCCGGCGCCGCGGACAGCAAGCAGGAGGGCTGAGGCGATGGACCAGCAGCAGCTTTTGGAGCAGGCGCAAAGCCTGCAGGAGCAGGCCCGGGCGCTCGCCGAGAAGGCCGGGACCCTCGCCGAACAGGCGGCGACGCTCGCCGGGCCCGCGGCCGAGGCCGCGGCGGCGACCGGCGGCACGCCGTTCATCGTTCTGTTCACCGCCTTCGTGCTGGCCTGCTTCGTGGGCTACTACGTGGTCTGGTCGGTGACGCCGGCGCTGCACTCGCCGCTGATGGGCGTCACCAACGCGATTTCCTCGGTCATCATCGTCGGCGCGCTCATCGCCGCCGGCCCGGCCGAGATGAACATTTCCAAGGTCTTCGGCTTCCTGGCGATCGTGCTCGCCAGCGTGAACATCTTCGGCGGCTTCCTGGTGACCAACCGGATGCTGGGGATGTTCAAGAAGAAGCAGAAGTAACGGCGGACAGGGAAAGGAGCCGACCCCATGGCATGGGCTGGATTCGCATATCTCGTCGCCGCCGTGTGCTTCATCATGGCGCTCCGGGGCTTGAGCCATCCGGAGACCGCGCGCAACGGCAACAAATTCGGCATGGCGGGCATGGCGATCGCCGTGATCACCACCATCGCGATGCCGAGCGTGCTCAGCTACGAGTGGATCATCGCCGGCATCCTGATCGGCGGCGCGATCGGAACCGTGATCGCGCAGCGCATCGTGATGACCGCGCTGCCGCAACTCGTCGCCGCCTTCCACAGTCTGGTGGGTCTGGCGGCGGTGTTCGTGGCCGCGGCTGCGTTCTATAATCCCGAGGCCTATAACATCGGCTCTTCGGGCAGCATCGCGGTCGCCTCGCTCATCGAGATGAGCCTCGGCACCGCGATCGGCGCCATCACCTTCACCGGCTCGGTCGTCGCCTTCGGCAAGCTGCAGGGGATCTTCGGCTCCAAGCCGCTGGTCTTCTCCGGGCAGCACATGCTGAACGCCGGGCTGGGCATCCTGCTGCTGGTGCTGGTGATTTGGTTCTGCGCGACGGAGGCGCCCTGGCTGTTCTGGGCCATCGTGCTGCTGAGCTTCGCCATCGGCCTGCTGTTGATCCTGCCGATCGGCGGGGCGGACATGCCGGTCGTCGTCTCGATGCTGAACAGCTATTCCGGCTGGGCGGCCTGCGGCATCGGCTTCACGCTGGCCAATACGGCGCTGATCATCACCGGCGCGCTGGTCGGCGCGTCGGGCGCGATCCTCAGCTACATCATGTGCAAGGGGATGAACCGCTCGATCTTCAACGTGATCCTGGGCGGTTTCGGCGGCGAGACCGCGACCGGCGGCGGCGGCGGCGACGACGACCGTCCGGTCAAGGCCGGCGCGGCCGAGGACGCGGCCTTCATGATGAAGCAGTCCGACAGCGTCATCATCGTTCCCGGCTACGGCATGGCGGTGGCCCAGGCGCAGCACGCGCTGCGCGAGATGGCCGACCTGCTGAAGGCCCAGGGCGTCGAGGTCCGCTACGCCATCCACCCGGTCGCCGGCCGCATGCCCGGGCACATGAACGTGCTGCTGGCGGAGGCCAACGTGCCCTATGACGAGGTCTTCGAGCTGGAGGAGATCAACCGCGACTTCTCCTCCACCGACGTCGCCTTCGTCATCGGCGCCAACGACGTGACCAACCCGGCGGCCAAGACCGACAAGACCTCGCCGATCTACGGCATGCCGATCCTCAATGTCGAGGATGCGGGTCAGGTGCTGTTCGTGAAGCGCTCCATGTCGTCGGGCTACGCCGGCGTGCAGAACGAGCTGTTTTTCCGCGACAACACGACCATGCTGTTCGGCGACGCCAAGAAGATGTGCGAGGACATCGTCAAGGCGCTGGAGGCGAACTGACGCGGCTCGGTCTGTGTCAGGCGGATGCGAAACGGGCGGAGCCGGCGACGGCTCCGCCCGTTTCCTTTTGATCTCGATCATGGCGGCGGCGCCGACGAGCGCCCAGGGTCGCTCGCTGGGGCGCTGCGTCGTTCGGGCGCCGTCCCCGCGCACCCTCGAACCGCAGGGAAGGGCAATCGATATGAGCGCCTTCATCACGCATCTGTTGGACCGCCTGCCGGAATTTGGCGACCGCCTCCGCGAGGCCCTGGAGACCAACAGCGGCCTCGAGGAGGCCGCCCGCGCCCACCACGAGGTCTGCGACGAGATCGAAAGCGGCCGGGTCGACGAGCCGGGCGAGGTGGAGCGCCTGAAGCATCGCCGCGCGCTGCTGGAGGAGGAGATCGTCCGCATGCTGGGCGCCGGCGGCCGCGTCTGAAGCCGGCCGGAACCCCGCACCCGCCATGGAGCCGGACGCCCTGCCGCCGATCGTCGAGCCGATGCTGCCGCTGGCGGTGTCGCTGGCGCTTGGCCTGCTGATCGGGCTGGAGCGCGGCTGGTCGACGCGCGCGGTGGAAGCCGGCGGGCGCGTCGCCGGCGTGCGCACCTATGGGCTGATCGGACTCCTGGGCGGCGTCTGCGGCCTGATCTCGGAGAAGCCGGCGCTGATCTTCGCGGGCCTGAGCTTCGCCGCGTTGACCGCGCTCCTCATCTCGGCGCACATCCAGGCCGTCCGGCGCACGAACGAGATCGGGATCACCAGCGTCGTCGCCTCGCTGCTGACCTTCGCCTTCGGGGCGGCGACCACGCTGGACTACATGATCGAGGCGGCGGCCGCCGCCGTGGTGACCGCGCTGGTCCTCGGCTCCAAGCGCCCGATGCACCGGTGGGTGCAGGCGCTGGACGAGAAGGAGCTTCGGGCCGGCATCATGCTGCTGGTCATTTCCGTCGTCGTGCTGCCGATCCTGCCGAATCGCGGCTTCGGGCCCTGGCAGGCGCTCAACCCGTTCGAGATCTGGTGGATGGTGGTGCTGATCGCCGCCATCTCCTTCATCGGTTATTTCGCCATGCGCATCGCGGGGCCCGGCAAGGGCGCGGCGCTGACCGGCCTGTTGGCGGGACTCGCCTCCTCGACCGCGCTGACGCTGCATTTCTCGCGGCTCGGCCGCTCGCGGCCCGAGTCGCGCGACGCGCTGGCCGTGGGGGTGCTGCTGGCCTGCGGCACCATGTTCCCGCGCATGATCGTGGTCACGGGGATCCTGAATCGCGACCTGTTGCCGCTCGTCGCGCCGGCCGGCGCCGCGATGGCGCTGGTGACCTATGGCGGCGCGGCGGCGCTGTGGCTGCGGCTGCGCCGGAAGGCGCCGCCGACGACGGAGGGCGCCCGGCTGACCAATCCGCTCGAGTTGAAGGCGGCGATCTTCTTCGGCGGCCTGCTGGCCTTGGTGATGCTTGCGGCGGAAGGGCTCGAACGCGGCTTCGGCGGCGCCGGCGTGCTGGCGTTGGCCGCCGTCTCCGGCGTGTCCGACGTGGACGCGATCACGCTGACCCTGTCGAACCGCGCCCAGGACGCCGCGACGATGACGATCTCCGCCATCGGCATCGTGCTGGCCGGCTCCGTGAACAGTCTGGTGAAGGCGGGCATGGCCTTCGCGGTCGGCGGCCCCGGCGTCGGCGCCCGGGCGGCGATTCCGCTGGCCCTGGCGGCGGCGATCGGGCTCGCCGCGGTCTGGCTCACGGTCGGCGGGATGTCGCCCTGACCGGCGCTGCGGGAGGCGTTACTCGGCGACGACCTGCGCCTCGTCGCCGAGCTCGAAATCCGATACGTCGCCATGGGCGTCGGCTTCGCCGGCGGCGCGCACTTCAGGGGGCACGCCGGGACCGCGGCGCTCGGCGCGCGGCGTGCGCCCGAACATGTCCCGGTAGCACTTCGAGAAGTGCGAGGCCGAGGTGAAGCCGCTGGCGAAGGCGACCTCCGTGACCGGCATGGTGGTCTGGGTGAGCAGCGTGCGCGCCCGGTTGAGCCGGAGCTTCAGATAGTAGCGCGCCGGGCTGGTGTTGAGGTAGCGCCGGAACAGCCGCTCCAACTGCCGGCGGGACAGGCCGACGCGCTCGGCGATCTCGTCGCGGCTGAGCGCCTCTTCGGTGTTCTTCTCCATCTCCGCGATGGCGCGGATCAGCTTCGGGTGGCTGATGCGCAGCCGGGCCTGGAGCGGCAGGCGCTGGTCGTCGCTGCCTTCGCGCATGCGCTCATGCATGAACTGCTCGGAGACGGAGGAGGCGAGTTCCGGCCCGTGCGCCGCGCCGATCTCGCTCAGCATCATGTCGAGCGCCGCGACGCCGCCGGCGCAGGTGAAGCGGTCGCGGTCGATCTCGAAGAGTTCCGCGCGCACGTCGAGGTCCGGAAACTCCTCCAGGAAGCTGTCGATGTTCTCCCAATGCAGCGTGCAGCGATAACCGTTCAACAGCCCGGCGTGCGCGAGCACATGCGCGCCGGTGCAGATCGCGCCGATATGCGCGCCCTCCCGCGCCCAGCGGCGCAGCCAGCCGAACACCGCATTGTCCTTGTAGACATGCGCGTCCAAGCCGGAGCACAGGATCACATTGCCTGGCGCGCGCTCGTAGTCGGCGACCGAGCGCGCCGCGGCCACCGGGATGCCGTTGGAGGCGACCACCGGCTCGCCGCCGCGGCTCGCCACCTCCCATTCATAGAGCGTCTTGCCGCTGACATAGTTCGCCAGACGCAGCGGCTCGACGACGCTGGTGAAGGCGATCATGGAGAAATTGGGAATCAGCACGAGCGTCAGCCGGTCCGGCCCGCCGCCCGTGCTCTTGAACATCCGTTCGACCATACCGACCAACCCCGCCGCAGCATCGACGGCCCGCTCGCGCGCGGCGCCGCCATTTGACCAAGCCGGTCGCTTCTTGTCAGGCCGCGACACGGCGGGAGCGCCCTTTGCGGGTCTATCCCCTTGAAGCGGCGATATGAACGCCGTCCGGACCGTGCGTCGTCTCTTGCAGGTAAGCGACATCGCTCTATGCGACGGCGCGCCTGCGCTTGTCAAACGCTTCCCGAAGCGCTCGGATCCGCACCGCGCGCGGCGTCGCGCGGCAAAACCCCAGGGAACCCGGGGAATTCGGGGCTCCGGTTCCCGCGTCTGCGACATGGCGTGTCGCGGAACCAAGAATAGCTGTCGCCGCCTCAATAGGACGGCGCCCCGCTTTGCCCTAGACGGATGATCCGGGGTGACGGCGGGCCGCAGGGGCCGCGCGACGCCCCCTTCAACGCGGGTCCCGGCGCGCCGGCCGGGCGACCGGGCTCCGACAACAGGCGGATGGGCGACGCGCGGGTCATGACCAAATACTCGATTTTCTCGCTGGTGCGGAACGCGCTCAGCTATCATCAGAACTGGCAGCGCGCCTGGCGCAGCCCGGACCCCAAGCCGGATTATGACGTCGTCATCGTCGGCGGCGGCGGGCACGGGTTGGCGACCGCCTATTATCTCGCCAAGGAATGCGGGATCACCAATGTCGCGGTGATCGAGAAGGGCTGGCTCGGCGGCGGCAATACGGGGCGCAACACCACGATCGTGCGCTCCAACTATCTTTGGGACGAATCGGCCGCGCTCTATGATCACGCGGTCAGGCTCTGGGAGACCATGAGCCGGGACCTGAACTACAACGTCATGTTCTCCCAGCGCGGCCTCCTGCACCTCGCCCACAATGTGCACGACATGCAGGAGATCGGCCGGCGCGGCCACGCGATCAAGCTGAACGGCATCGACAGCGAGTTCATCTCCCCCGCCCAGGTGAAGGAGATGGTGCCCTTCATCAATCTGGAGTGCCGCTATCCGGTGATGGGCGCGCTGTTGCAGCGGCGCGGCGGCACGGCGCGACACGACGCGGTGGCCTGGGGTTATGCGCGGGCCTGCGACCAGATGGGCGTCGACATCATCCAGAACTGCGCCGTCACCGGCTTCAAGGTCGAGGGCGGCGTGGTGAAGGGGGTCGAGACCAGCCGCGGCTTCATCGGCGCCAAGAAGGTGGGCGTCGTCGCGGCCGGCCACAGCTCGGTCCTGGCCGAGATGGCGGGCTTCCGCATGCCGCTGGAGAGCTTTCCGCTGCAGGCCTTCGTCTCCGAACCGCTGAAGCCGGTGATCGACGTGGTCGTCATGTCGAACGCGATCCACGCCTATATCAGCCAGTCCGACAAGGGCGAGTTGGTGATCGGCGGGTCGGGCGACCCCTATATCAGCTACTCCCAGCGCGGCAGCTTCGACCAGATCGAACATGTGGCGGGCCCGGTGGTGGAGCTCTACCCGATCTTCAGCCGCGTGCGCATGATGCGGCAATGGGGCGGCATCACGGACGTCACCGTCGACCGCTCGCCGATCCTTACCAAGACGCCGGTCGAGAACCTGTTCTTCAATTGCGGCTGGGGCACCGGCGGCTTCAAGGCGACGCCGGGGTCGGGCCATGTCTTCGCGCACTCCATCGCCAAGGGCGAGATGCATCCGATCGCGGCGCCCTTCTCGATGGACCGCTTCTTCACCGGCGCGCTGATCGACGAAGCGGCCGCCGCCGCCGTCGCGCACTGAGGGAAGGGCCGAAGCCATGCTGATCATCAAATGCCCGTGGTGCGGCGATCGCGAGCAGATCGAGTTCTCCGCCGGCGGCGAAGCGCACATCGCGCGACCCGAAGACCCGGCCGCGCTCTCGGACGAGGAATGGGGCGCCTACATCTACGTCCGCAAGAACCCTAAGGGCGTTCATTTTGAGCGCTGGGTGCACAGCCACGGCTGCGGCAAGTGGTTCAACGCGGTGCGTCACACGGTGACCGACGTTTTCTGGGACAGCTACAAGATGGGCGAGGCGCCGCCGACGCCGCCCGCCGACTGGGACGGCGCGACGACCCGCGCGCAATATGAGGCGAAGACCGGCCAGCCCGGCGGAGAGCAGGCATGAGCGAGAGCCGACGCATTCCCGGCAAGGGCCGCATCGACCGCAGCAAGCCGCTGAGCTTCACCTGGAACGGCAAGAGCTATCGCGGCTACCGCGGCGACACGCTCGCCTCCGCGCTGTTGGCCAACGGCGTCACTCTGATCGGCCGCTCCTTCAAGTACCACCGGCCGCGCGGGATCATGACCGCGGGGTCGGAGGAGCCGAACGCCGTCGTGCAGCTCGAAGAGGGCGCGCGGACCGAGCCCAACAGCCGCGCGACCGTGGTGGAGCTGTATGACGGTCTCTCCGCCAAGGCTCAGAACTGCTGGCCCTCGGTCGAGTTCGACATCGGCGCGATCAACGCCAGGCTCTCCCGCTTCTTTCCGGCCGGCTTCTACTACAAGACCTTCATGTGGCCGGCGAAGTTCTGGGAGCCGGTCTACGAGAAGGTGATCCGCAAGGCGGCCGGCATGGGCGTCTCCCCCATGGCGGAGGACCCGGACAGCTACGCCCAGCACTTCGCCCACTGCGACGTGCTGATCGCCGGCGGCGGCCCGGCGGGCCTCGCCGCGGCGCTGGCGGCGGGCCGCACCGGCGCGCGGGTGATCCTGGCCGACGAGGGGCCGGAGTTCGGCGGCGCGCTGCTCGGCGACGACGCGGAAATCGGCGGCAAGCCGGCGCTCGACTGGGTGGCGGAGACGGTCGCCGAGCTGCAGGCCACGCCCGAGGTGACGCTGCTGCCGCGCACCACGGTCGTCGCCTATTACGACCACAACTTCCTGACCGCCTGCGAGCGGGTGACGGACCATCTGGGCCCGCAAGCGGACGACGCCGTTCCGCGCCAGCGGTTCTGGAAGATCCGCGCGAAGCAGACCGTGCTGGCCCAGGGCTCGATCGAGCGGCCCTTGCTGTTCGCGGACAATGACCGGCCGGGGGTGATGCTGGCGTCGGCGGCGCGCACCTACATGAACCGCTTCGGCGTTCTGCCCGGCCGCGAGATCGTGGTCTTCACCGGCAATGACGGCGCCTACAAGACGGCGCTCGACGCCAAGGCGGCGGGCGCGAAGGTCGAGATCGTCGATCTGCGCCCGGAGCCCGCAGGCCCGCTGGTCGACAAGGCCCGCGCCCAGGGGATCGAGATCCACGCCGGCTGCGGGATCACCGGCACGCGCGGAAGCAAGGCGCTGCATGGCTGCGAGATCGCGACGCTTTCCGCCGACGGCAAGGAGCTCGAGGGCGCGCCCTTCTCCGTCTCCTGCGACGTGATCGCGGTCTCCGGCGGTTGGAACCCGACCGTGCATCTCTTCAGCCAGGCGCGCGGCAAGCTCGACTGGGACGCCGAGGCGCATTGCTTCGTCCCCGGCCAATGCCATCAGGCGACGCGCTCCGCCGGGGCCGGGAACGGGACCTTCGACCTTGCCGGCTGCCTGGCGGAGGGGCTCGCCGCCGGCGCGGCGGCGGCGGCCGACGCGGGCTTCGGCGACGGCGCTGCGCCCGAGCCGCCCGCGGTCGAGTTGCAGGAGGAGGGGCCGGCGCGCCAGCTCTGGATCGTGCCCTCCGACCGGCCGTTGGGACACGGCAAGAAGCACTTCCACGACCACCAGAACGACGTGACGGCCGCCGACATCCATCTGGCGGCGCGCGAAGGCTATGTCTCGGTCGAGCATCTGAAGCGCTACACCACCACCGGCATGGGCACCGATCAGGGCAAGACCTCCAACGTCAATGCGCTGGCCGTGATGGCGGAGATCCGCAACGCCCAGATCCCGGAGGTCGGGACCACGACCTTCCGCCCGCCCTACGTGCCTGTGGCCTTCGGAACGGTCACCGGCCAGAACCGGCGCGATCTGTTCCTGCAGGAGCGCACCACGCCGATGCACCCGGCGCACGTCGCCAACGGCGCGGTGTTCGAGGATGTCGGCGACTGGAAGCGCCCCTGGTACTTCCCCAAGCCGGGCGAGGACATGGAGGACGCGGTCCAGCGCGAGTGTCGCCAAGCGCGCGAGGCCTGCGGCCTGCTCGACGCCTCCACGCTCGGCAAGATCGACATCCAGGGGGCGGATGCGGCCGAGTTCCTGAACCGGGTCTACACCAACAAGTGGGATCAGTTGAAGGTCGGCCGCGCCCGCTACGGGCTGATGCTGAACGAGCACGGCATGGTCTTCGACGACGGCGTGACCACGCGGCTGGGCGAAAATCATTTCCACATGACCACGACCACCGGCGGCGCCGCGCGCGTGCTCGGCTGGCTCGAGGAGTGGCTGCAGACCGAATGGCCGGGGATGAAGGTCTACTGCACCTCGGTCACGGAGCAGTGGGCGGTCGCGACGATCACCGGCCCCAACGCCAAGGCGCTGATGGCCGACCTGACCGACGACATCGACGTCGAGCCGGACGCCTTCCCCTTCATGTCCTTCAAGACGGGTGCGGTTGCCGGCGCGCCGGCGCGCGTCTATCGGATCAGCTTCACCGGCGATCTGGCCTATGAGATCAACGTGCCGGCGCGCTACGGCCTCTCGGTCTGGACGACGATCCTGGAGCGCGGGCGCAAGCACGGCCTCGTTCCCTACGGCACCGAGACCATGCACGTGCTGCGCGCCGAGAAGGGTTTCATCATCGTCGGCCAGGACACGGACGGCACGGTGACGCCGATGGATCTCGGCATGGACTGGATCGTCTCCAAGAAGAAGCCGGACTTCCTCGGCCGGCGCTCGCACTTCCGCTCCGATACGGCGCGCGAGGGGCGCAAGCAACTCGTCGGCGTCCTGACGGAGGACCCGAAGGTGGTGCTGCCGGAAGGCGCGCATCTGGTGGAGAAGGCGGCCAAGCCGCCGGTTCCGATGCTGGGTCACGTCACCTCCAGCTATATGAGCCCGAATGTCGGCCGCTCCATCGCGCTGGCCTTGATCAAGGACGGCCGCAACCGCATCGGCGAGACGCTGGAGGCGCCGATGATGGACGGCCAGACGGTGCACCGGGTGACGCTGACGGAGCCGGTGTTCTTCGACAAGGAAGGGGTGCGGAGCAATGGCTGAACCGGGCGTCACGCAACAGACCGCCGCCGCGCCGGCCGACGCGGCCGGCCTCGACGGCCCGGCCGCGCGTTCGCCGCTCGCCGGTCTGCTCGGTCCGATGGGCGGGCCGGTCACGATCGAGGAGCATCCGCTGCTCGCCAAGATCTCCCTGCGCGGCGACGCCGCAGACCCGGCCTTCCTCGCCGGCGCGGAGGCGGCGCTCGGTCTTGCGCTCCCGACCGAGCCCTTGAGCTTCGTCGCGGACGACGCCGTGCGCATCCATTGGATCGCCTACGATCATTGGATGATCTACGGCGCGGAGGGGACGGAGCACGACCTGCTGGCCGCCCTGGCGGGGCGGCTCGATGCGCTGCACCACGCCGCCGTCGACGTCTCCGACTATTACACGGTGATCCGCGTCTCCGGCGCCAAGGCCCGGGCGCTGCTGCAGAAAGGGAGTCCGGTCGATCTGCACCCGCGCGCCTTCTGGCCGGGCAAGTGCACAGGGACGGTCTTCCACCACGCCGCCGTCTTCCTCGCCCAGACGGCGGAGCTGGAGGACGGCGGCGCGACCTACGACCTGCAGATCCGCTGGTCCTTCGCCCGCTATCTCTGGGACTACCTCGTTGACGGCGCGCGCGAGTGGCGGGCCGCCTGAGCCGCCTTTCCCCTCACCCTCCCGCGGCGCGGACGCGCCGTGGGAGGGTGAGGGGGCGGCCGCGCCACCCAGAGCGGCGCTTCGCCCCCTCCCCCCGGCCCTCTCCCGAGGGGAGCGGGAGAAGCCCGCCCGATCCGCCGCGTCCCTTCGCCTCTACCCACTGCGCCGACGGCTGTTATAGTGGCGGCCAGGACGGACCAGGAAACCGATCCCAGGGAGGTCGAATGCCGGACGCATCCATGAGCCCACGCCCCCATGCGGTGGTGATCGGCGCGGGCGTGGGCGGGCTCGCCGCCGCGATCCGGCTGGGCGCGCGCGGCTACGCCGTCACGGTTCTGGACAAGCTCGACAAGCCTGGGGGGCGCGCCTACGTCTTCGAGCAGGACGGTTTCCAGTTCGACGCCGGCCCCACCATCATCACCGCGCCCTATCTGTTCGAGGAGCTCTGGACGCTGTGCGGCAAGCGCATGGCGGATCATGTGACGCTCGTCCCGATGGACCCCTTCTACAAGATCCGCTTCGACGACGGCCGCGTCTTCACCTATCGCGGCGACATGGAGGCGATGCGCGAAGAGGTCGCGCGCTTCGAGCCGAACGACGTGGCGGGCTTCGACCGCTTCATGAAGGCGAGCGAGCGGATCTACCAGACCGCCTTCGAGAAGCTGGCCGACCAGCCCTTCAACAGCCTGCGCTTCACCGCCGGCGAGTTGGTGGAGATGGTGCGCCTCGGCGGTCATCGCTCGGTCTACGCCACGGTGTCGAAGTATCTGAGCCACCCGTTGCTGCGGCTGACCTTCAGCTTCCACCCGCTTTTGATCGGCGGCAATCCGTTCAGCGCCACCGCCTACTATTGCCTGATCGCGCATCTGGAGAAGAAGCACGGCGTGCATTTCGCGATGGGCGGCACCGGCGCGCTGGTCCGCGGCATGGCCGACCTGATCGAAGGTCAGGGCAACCGCGTCCGATACGGCGTCGAGGTCGAGCGGATCGAGGTCGAGGACGGCCGGGCCGCCGGCGTGCGGCTAGCCGACGGGGAGCGGGTGGCGGCGGACCTCGTGATCTCCAACGCCGATTCGGCCTGGACCTACGGCAAGCTGCTGGCCGACGCGCCGCGCAAACGGTGGAGCGACGCCAAGCTCTCCCGGGCCAGCTATTCCATGGGCCTTTTCGTCTGGTACTTCGGCACGAACCGCCGCTTCGACGATGTCGACCACCACACCATGGTGATGGGGCCGCGCTATCGGGAGCTGCTGCGGGACATCTTCGAGCGCAAGCATCTGGCCGAGGACTTTTCTCTCTATCTGCACCGGCCGACGGCGACCGACCCCTCGCTGGCGCCCGCCGGCGGCGACGCCTTCTACGCGCTGGTCCCCGTCCCCAATTTGCAGAGCGGGACCGACTGGACGGTTGAGGGCGAGCGGTTCCGCGCCCGCGTCCAGAAGCGGCTGGAGGAGACCATGCTGCCCGGCCTGGGCGAGGCGATCGTGAGCTCGCGCATCATGACGCCGCTCGATTTCCAGGATCGGCTGCTGTCGGTCGAAGGGGCCGGCTTCTCGCTGGAGCCGAAGCTGTTCCAGAGCGCCTGGTTCCGCCCGCACAATCTCAGCGAAGAGGTGGAGAACCTCTATCTCGTCGGGGCCGGCACCCATCCGGGCGCGGGCCTGCCGGGCGTCCTGTGCTCCGCGCGGGTGCTGGATCGGGTGATCCCCGGACTCGCCGAGACCGGGGCGGAGGCGGGCGGGGAGGCGCCGGCGCATGCTTGAGCAGGCCGGGTCCGAGCAGTCGATCCCGCGCGGGCCCTACTGGGGCGACTTCGCCTCGCCCGCGGACCGGCGGGCCTGCCGCGCGCTGATTCGGCACGGCTCGCGCAGCTTTTTCACGGCCTCGCTGCTGCTGCCCAAGGGGGTGCGGGAGCCGGCCTACGCCTTCTACGCCTTCTGCCGGCTGGCCGACGATCTGGTCGATCTCGCGCCGGAGGAGACGGAGGCGCTGTCGATCCTGTCGGCGCGGCTCGACGGGGTCTATGGCGGCCGGCCGGCGGACGAGCCCGCCGACCGGGCGCTCGCCGACGTCGTCCGGCGCTACGGCGTCCCGCGCGACCTGATGGACGCCCTGCTGGAAGGATTCGCCTGGGACCGGGCGGGGCGACGCTTCCAGACGCTGGGGGAGGTCTACGACTATTCGGCGCGGGTCGCCGGCTCCGTCGGCGCCGTAATGGCGGTGCTGATGGGCGCGCGCGCGGCGGGGACGCTGGCGCGGGCCTGCGATCTGGGCGTCGCCATGCAGCTCACCAACATCGCCCGCGACGTGGGCGAGGACGCCGCGGCGGGCCGCCTCTATCTGCCGATCGATTGGCTGCAGGAGGAGGGCGTCGACCCGGACGCCTTCCTGGCGGCGCCGCGCTTCACCCCGGCGCTGGGGCGTGTGACGGCGAAGCTTTTGGACGCGGCCGCCGATCTCTACCGCCGCGCCGAGCCGGGGGTCGCGGAGTTGCCCGGCGCCTGCCGGCCGGCGATCCAGGCGGCCCGGCTGATCTATGCCGAGATCGGCGCCGAAATCGCCGCCGCCGGCTACGATTCCATCACCCGCCGCGCCGTCGTCGGCAAGCGGCGCAAGCTCGCCCTGGTGGCCCGCGCCGCGACGGGGGCGAGCCGCCTGAAGCCCGAGGATATCGCCGACGCCGCCCACCCGCCGGCGCTGGCGGAGACCCAGTTCCTGGTGCGCGCCGCCGCGCTGCAGGGCGCGCCACCCCTGGTCGAAGGCGGTTTAGAGGCTAGATTCGCCTTCATGATCGACCTGTTCAAGCGGCTGGAGGAGCGCGACCGCGCACTCGCCGCGACCCGTCAGGCCGACGGCTGACGCTTTCTGGAAGGCGACCGAGATGGACTATTGGAGCCTCGCCGTCTTCGGCCTGGCGAACTTCGCCGCCGCCTGCTCCGGCGCATTCTTCAAGCCGGACGCCTGGTACTTCGCTCTGCGGAAGCCGAGCTGGCAGCCGCCCGGTTGGCTGTTCGCGCCGGCCTGGACGATCCTCTACGGCATGAACGCGGCCGCCGGCTGGCGCGTCTGGGAGGCGGCGGGGCCGGGCGAAGCGACGCTTCCGATGGCGGTCTACGCGGTGCAGCTCGTCGCCAATGCGCTCTGGTCGGCGCTCTTCTTCGGGATGCGCCGGATGGACCTCGCCTTCGTGGACGTGATCGCGCTCTGGCTCACGGTGGCGGCGACGATGGCGGTGTTCCATCCGGTCGACCCGTTGGCCGCCTGGCTGCTGATCCCCTATCTGCTGTGGGTCAGCTTCGCCGGCCTGTTGAACCTGACCGTCTGGCGGCTCAACCGCGAAGCCGCCTGACCGGCTGGGGGGACGCCAAATGTCCGACATGGGTGCGCTTAAGCTCTTCGAGGCGATCCTGATCATCGTCGGCGTTCTCGGATTCGCCGTCTACCAGCTCGTCTCCGTCCGCCGCTCCCTCAAACGCGACCGCGAAAAGCGCGCCGCGGAAGGCCAATCCACTGACCGCAACCGCTTCGGCGGGTGAGCGTCCGGCGCCGCCATCTTCCTTCAGGCGCCTGACAGATTTGATAGAATGGACAAATCGCCGCTCCGCCGCCTTATTCAGGGAAGGAGGCGATGAGCCATGACGTCCGACACCGGAAGCGAGCCGACCGATTTCCTACTGACCGAGGCGGAAGAGCGCGCCGTTCGCGAGAATGCAGCGCTCGTGTCCGCGTTGGCGAAGCTTGGAGCCGGCAGACGGTCTATAACTGGCTCGAGGCCGGCAAACTCCTCGGCTGGCGCAAGACCAAGGCGCGGCGCTACATCCCGGCGGAGCAGATCCTCGGCCCCGGCCATGTGGTCCCCGGACGTGAGGACGTGCTGACCGAAATCGAGGATCCGGAAATCGCCTGGGCCTTCCTGACCCAGGATCGGCCCTTCGAGGAGACGACGGCGCGGCCGATCGCGCTGCTGAAGGCGGGACGCGTGGCCGTGGTCGTGGGCGCGGCCAAGGGCTACGGCGCCTCGGCGACCTGACGGGCCGGCCGCATGGGGGAGGCGCCGTTCCGCGCAGGATCGACCGAGCCGAAATCGAGGACCGCAGCGTCGTCCGGTTCCGCGCCGAGCACCTCGTGCTGCTCGACATGACGGGCGTCGCGCCCGCGCGGATCGGCGTCCCGACGGACGCCTTCCGCGCCCGCCCTCACGCCGCCGGGCGCGCCTTCGGCGAAGCCGTCCGAACGCATTTGCCGGAGGTGAAGGCGATCCTCTGGCCGTCGCGCTTCACGCTGGCGGACAATGTCGCGCTGTTCGAGGGCCGGGGAGCGGCCCTGAGCCTGACGCGCACCTCGCCCCTGATCGACGAGGAGGCGATGGCGGACATCCTGGAGAGCTTAGCGATCACGCCGGTCGACGAAAGCTGAGGCCCCGCCCCCCTCACCCCCGCCGCGGCATGCGGAAGGGCAGCAGGGTTTGGACCCAGCGGGCGTCGAAGCGGGTCAGCGACAGGCTTTCATGCATGGCGCGGGTCGGCTGGCCGTCGATCCGCTGATCGACGAGCGAGCGCACGTAGAAGGGCGAATCGACCAGCGTCGCCGCAATCTTCGGCGCAGCGCCCGCATCCGAGCGCGCCGCGCGCGCGACGCCCCACAGGCACGACGGCAGCGCCTGACGCGGCGGCGCCTCGACCTCCCGCACCCTTCCGTCGGGCGCAATGGCGAGCGCGAGCGGCTGCGGCGCCGCGTCAACAACGAGCGGGTCATAGAAGATCGCCGCCCCGCGCCCGCCCGGCAGCGGCGCGCGCGACCAATCCCATTCGGTGAAGCGGCGCTCCAGCGGCTCCGTGCCCCAATTGGAGTCGAGATAGCCGTGACCGCGCCAAGCGACCGCCGGGCGCTCGAAGGCGACCTCGATCTCCGCGGTCGGTCCGATCGGCCGCCAGCGGTGGCGGCCGCCGCTTTCCAGCGCGAAGCTCTCCGCCGTCGACGCGCTGGGCCGCAGGCGGATGCGGCCCTTGAGAGCGCGCGGGACGGGGACGGCGATCTCCTCGATCTCCGCCGTCAGAAGCCCATCTTCCCAGACGAGGCTGCTGGGGCCGACGCGGAAATGCCCGACGCCGCGGTCGAGCGCGCCCCGCCCGCGCTCGGTCATCGCCCAACGCGGGCCGGGGCCGCCGGCGCCGCCCTCGGGCCGGTAGAGCGCGACATTGATCGAAACGTGATTCTCCGGATCGGCGCGCCCGGCCCCGCGGCGGCGGGCGGCGGCGTAGTAGGGCGAGAAGACGCTGCCCACGAAGGCGATCAGGCTGATCGCGAAGCGCCCGTCGTCGCTCACCCCGTCGAGATACCACCAGATATAGCCGCCGGGCGGGACCGGCGCGTCGAAGCGCGGCCCCCGCCCCGGGTCGGCGCCGGCGAAGGGCGCAGCGGGCGCGCCGGGAACGGGCGCCTCCGTCGTCTCCACGCCGTTCATCGACTGCTGCCTCCCGCGGTCTTTTCGGACGTCCGGCCGGTTTGTCATTGAAACCTGACGCTACTAGTGTCTATTATACCTTACACCTGGACTTGTCCATGCGACGGCGGCCCGTTCGCGCAGATCAGGGCGACGTCCGGGGGCGACGTCCTGGGGCGATAGTCGGGGCCGTCGACCCGGGAGGAAAGACGACCCGGGAGGAAAAGGGAGAGGCGTCATGGCGACGACCGAACAGTTGTCCGCCCGCATCGAATCAACGCTCGGCCGCGCGCTCAGCCGCGCCGGGCAGCCCGGCGCCCCGCCGCAGCTGGCCGAGGCCATGCGCTATGCGGTGTTCCCGGGCGGCGCGCGGATCCGACCCAATCTTTGCCTGGCGGTGGCCGCCTCCTGCGGCGACGACCAGCCGCGGCTGGCGAATTCGGCCGCCGCGGCGATTGAACTGCTGCATTGCGCCTCGCTGGTGCATGACGATCTGCCGTGCTTCGACGACGCGCCGATCCGGCGCGGCAAACCGTCGGTGCATCGCGCCTATGGGGAGCCGCTCGCCGTGCTCGCGGGCGACGCGCTGATCGTTCTCGCCTTCGAGACGCTGTCGTCGGCGCTGCTCGACGCGCCGGCGCGCGCGGCCCACCTTCTGCGCATCACCGCAGGCTCCGTCGGCATGCCCTTCGGCATCGTGGCGGGCCAGGCTTGGGAATCGGAAACCGACGCGATCCTGGCCGACTATCAGCGCGCCAAGACGGGGTCGCTCTTCGCGGCCGCGACGGAAGCGGGCGCGGTGGCGGCCGGCGGCGACAGCACCCTGTGGCGCATCGTCGGCGAACGGCTGGGCGAAGCCTATCAGGTGGCGGACGACATTCAGGACGTGGTCGGCGACGCCGCGAAGATGGGCAAGCCGACGGGCGTCGACGCGACCTACGCGCGGCCGAACGCGGTGGCGCAGCACGGGCTGGACGGCGCGACGCGCCACCTGAAGCAGCTCGTCTGCGATGCGGTCGAATCGGTCCCGCCCTGCGCCGGCCAGGCGATGCTCCAGCAGATGATCCTGAAGGAATCGAAACGCTTCGCCCCGCCGCCGACGCCGAAGCGCGCCGGGCAGAGCGCGGCCAGCATCGCCTAGAGCACCCCGGATGGCCGGCGTCAGCCTGCGCGACCGCTGGCGGTCGCTGCGAACCCGGCTATTGAGCGATCCCGAGTTCCAGCGCCGTGCGACGGCCTTTCCGTTGACGCGGCCGCTCGCGTGGCTCGGCGCCCGGCGCAGCTTCGACCTCGTGGCGGGCTTCGTCTACTCCCAGACCCTGCACGCCCTGCTGGCGCTCGGCTTGCTCGAGCGGCTGCAGCGCGATCCGATGAGCTTGGAGGAGATCGCGGAGGCGGCCGCATTGGAGCCGGCGGCGGCGCTGCGCCTGATGAAGGCGGCGGACGCCGTCGACCTTACCGAACGGCGCGACGACGGACGCTGGGGTCTGGGCGCGGACGGCGCGGCCCTGGCCGGCAATCCGGGCGCGCGCGCCATGATCCGGCATCATCACGCTCTTTATCGCGATCTCGCGGACCCGATCGCGCTGCTCCGGGGCGAGGTTAAGGAAACCGAACTCGGCAAGTTCTGGCGCTACGCGCGCGAAGCCGACGGGGGGCGCCTCAAGACCGAAGACGTCGAGGACTACAGCCGCCTGATGGCGGAATCCCAGTCGCTCGTGGCCAACGACATACTGGCCGCCTACCCGATGGAGCGGCACAGCCGGATCCTCGATGTCGGCGGCGGCGACGGGACCTTCCTGTCGGCGGTCGCCGGGCGCTATCCGCAGGCGGATCTCACGCTGTTCGACCTGCCGGCGGTGAGCGAGGTCGCGCGCCGGCGCCTGGCCGACCGCGGGCTCGCCGACCGCGTCTCGGTCGTCGGCGGGGATTTCGCCCAGGACGCCCTGCCGGCCGGCCGCGATCTGATCACCCTGGTGCGCATCCTGCACGACCATGAGGACGACAAGGTCCTGACCCTGTTGAGCGCCTGCCGGGAGGCGCTGGCCGAGGGCGGCGCCCTGCTGATCGCCGAACCGATGTCGGGGACCCGAGGCGGCGCGCGGATCGCCGACGCCTATTTCGGATTCTACCTGCTGGCGATGGGAACGGGCCGCGCGCGCACCCCGCAGGAGTACGCCGGGATGCTGGAGAGCGTCGGCTTTCGGATCATCACGCCGCTGTCCACGCGCAATCCCCTGATGACCCGCGTCCTGGTCGCCCGGGTGCGCGCCTGAAGGACCCGGCGCCCTCGGAATTCCTTCCAAACTGACTGTACGTTTTACTTGACACTTTTTGGCGTCAAGCTACACTGACATTCATTGAACCAGCCCTTGAAGACGGCTGGCGTCGCGCCGGATGGGCCGCGAAACGATGGCGTAACAGGGACTCCCGGGCGGACCGGGAGGGCGCGCAATGCAAACCGAAGCGGTAGTCTTTCACGAACCGAAGAAGCTCAGCGTCGAGACGCTTGAGCTGACGCCGCCGACGGCGGCGGACGCGGTCGTCGACGTCGCTTGGAGCGGCGTCAGCACGGGCACCGAACGGTTGCTCTGGTCCGGCACGATGCCGGCCTTCCCCGGCATGGGCTACCCCCTTGTTCCCGGATACGAATCGGTCGGCGAAGTGGTTGAGGCCGGTCCGGAAAGCGGCCTTGAGGTCGGCCAGACCGTCTTCGTGCCCGGCGCCACCTGCTACGGCGAGGTCCGCGGCCTGTTCGGCGGCACGGCGAAACGCCTTGTAACGGCCGGCGCGCGCACCGCCCCCATCGACAAGGGCCTCGGCCGCGACGGGGTGCTGATGGCGCTCGCCGCGACGGCGCAGCACGCCATCGCCGCCGGCGCGGAGGCGCCGGACCTGATCGTCGGACACGGCGTTCTGGGCCGTCTGCTCGCGCGCCTGGCGGTCGCCGCCGGCGGCGCGCCCACCGTGTGGGAGACCAACCCGGTCCGCGCCGGCGGCGCCGACGGGTACGGCTACGGCGTCGCCCACCCGGACGAGGACGAACGGCGCGATTACCGCGCGATTTACGACGTGAGCGGCGACGGATCGCTCCTGGATACGCTGATCGGACGGCTGGCGCATGGCGGCGAGGTGGTCCTCGCCGGCTTCTACAGCGCGCCCCTCAGCTTCACCTTCCCGCCGGCCTTCATGCGCGAGGCGCGTCTGCGCGTCGCGGCCGAATGGCGCCGTCCCGATCTGGACGCGGTCGGCGGGTTGATTGCGGACGGGCGCCTGTCGCTCGCCGACCTGCTTACGCATCACCGCCCGGCGAATGAGGCGGACGAGGCGTACCGGACCGCCTTCGGCGATCCGGCGTGCCTAAAAATGATCTTGGATTGGAGGGTCGCGTCATGACGAAAATCGACAAGCCGACGCCGAACGCCGACGCGCAGACTCAGCTCAGCGAGAGCCTGCGCCACGAAGCGTCGCAAGACCCGGATCCGGTGCACACCGGGCCGGTCACCAAGGAAACCCAGATCATCGCCATCTACGGCAAGGGCGGGATCGGCAAGAGCTTCACGCTCTCGAACCTGAGCTACATGCTGGCCCAGCAGGGCAAGCGGGTGCTGCTGATCGGCTGCGATCCGAAGAGCGACACGACCTCGCTGCTGTTTGGCGGCAAGAGCTGCCCGACCATCATCGAGACCGGCTCGAAGAAGAAGGCGGCCGGCGAAGAGGTCCGCATCGAGGACGTCTGCTTCAAGCGCGACGGCGTCTTCGCGATGGAGCTCGGCGGGCCGGAGGTCGGCCGCGGCTGCGGCGGACGCGGCATCATCCACGGCTTCGAGACGCTCGAGAATCTCGGCTTCCACGACTGGGACTTCGACTACGTGCTGCTCGACTTCCTGGGCGACGTGGTCTGCGGCGGCTTCGGCCTGCCGATCGCCCGCGACATGTGTCAGAAGGTCGTGGTCGTCGGCTCGAACGATCTGCAGTCGCTCTATGTGGCGAACAACGTCTGCTCGGCGGTGCAGTACTTCCGCAAAATGGGCGGCAATGTCGGCGTCGCCGGCATCGTGGTGAACAAGGACGACGGCACCGGCGAGGCGCAGGCTTTCGCGGAGGCGGTCGACATCCCCGTCCTGGCCGCGATCCCCGCCGACGAGGATCTGCGCCGCAAGAGCGCCAACTACCAGATCGTCGGCACGCCCGACGGTCCCTGGGGCTCGCTGTTCGCGGAACTGGCGAGCAACCTGCAGACCGCCCCGCCGCTGCAGCCGTCGCCGCTGTCGCAGGAGGACCTTCTGGGCCTGTTCGACAGCGACACGGTCGGCCGCAACGTCGTGCTCGAACCCGCCAACGCCGCCGACATGCGCGGCGGCAAGCTGGTCGAGAAGCGCTCCCTCGAAGTCGTCTACGACGCCGTCTGAGCGGGGAGCGGGCCATGACAGACCGACAGACGGATCAGGAAAGAGGCGCAGGCCCCGACGCGGAGGCCGAGATCCTCTACGACGACAGCGCCGACGCCCCGATGGACAACGAGGGGCGGGCGGACGCCGCCGACCCGGCGCCGGCCGGCGCCGCGGAGGCGGTGAACGCCGCCGCCACGCCGGAGGGCGCGGGCGACGGCCTCGGCTGTCACGCCGGCGCCGACACGCTGCGCGAGGCGGCGGCCGCCGCCGGCAAGTCCGAGGTGCTGGAGCAATACGCCCAGGACTACCCCACCGGCCCGCACGACAAGCCGCAGAGCATGTGCCCGGCCTTCGGGTCCTTGCGCGTGGGCCTGCGCATGAAGCGGACCGCGACGGTGCTGTGCGGCTCCGCGTGCTGCGTCTACGGCCTGACCTTCACCTCGCATTTCTACGGCGCGCGCCGCTCGGTCGGCTACGTGCCCTTCAATTCGGAGACGCTGGTCACCGGCAAGCTGTTCGAGGATCTGCGCGACGCGGTCCACGAACTGGCCGATCCGGAGCGCTACGACGCGGTCGTGGTGACCAATCTCTGCGTGCCTACGGCCTCGGGCGTGCCGCTGCGCCTGTTGCCGGACGAGATCAACGGCGTGCGGATCATCGGCATCGACGTGCCCGGCTTCGGCGTCCCGACCCATGCGGAGGCGAAGGACGTGCTTGCGGGCGCGATGTTGAAGTTCGCCCGAGAGGAAGCCGAACAGGGGCCGGTCCAGGCCCCGGCGCAGGGCGTTTCGGAGACGCCGACGGTCACGCTGCTGGGCGAGATGTTCCCGGTCGATCCGGTCGGGATCAACCAGATGCTCGCGCCCCTGGGCCTGGCGGCCGGGCCGGTGGTGCCGACCCGGGAATGGCGCGAGCTCTACGCCGCGCTCGACGGCTCGGCGGTCGCCGCGATCCACCCCTTCTACACCAGCGCGATCCGCGAGTTCGAGGCGGCCGGCCGGCCGGTCGTCGGCTCCGCGCCTGTTGGCCATGACGGAACCGCGGCGTGGCTCGACGGGATCGCCAAGGCGCTGAACGTCGACCCGAAGGTGCTGGACGCGGCGAAGGCGCAGATCCTGCCGCCGATCGCCGAGGCGCTGAACGCGACGCCGATCAAGGGGCGCATCACGCTGTCCGGCTACGAAGGATCGGAGCTGCTGGTCGCGCGTCTGCTGGTCGAGAGCGGAGCGGAGGTGCGCTATGTCGGCTCCGCCTGCCCGCAGACCAAATGGTCCGATCCCGATCGGGAATGGCTGGAGGCGCACGGCGTCCGGGTCAATTTCCGCGCGTCGCTGGAGGAGGACATCGCGGCGGTCGAGGAGTTCGAGCCCGACCTCGCCATCGGCACCACGCCGGTCGTCCAGCACGCGAAGGAGAAGGCGATCCCGTCGCTGTACTTCACCAATCTGATCTCGGCGCGCCCGCTTATGGGGGCGGCCGGGGCGGGCTCGCTCGCCCAGGTGATCAACGGGGCGCTGGGCAACAAGGCCCGCTTCGACCGGATGAGCGCTTTCTTCGACGGCGTCGGCGGCGTCGGCGCGGAGCACAGCGCCGGCGTCTGGGAGACCACCCCGAAGGACGAGCCGGGCTTCCGGAAGAAGTACGCGAAGAAGCTGAAGCGTCTCGCGCAGCCGGAGGAGGGGATCGGATGCTGATTCAGGATCACGATCGCGCCGGCGGCTATTGGGGCGCCGTCTACGTCTTCACGGCGATCAAGGGCCTGCAGGTCATCATCGACGGCCCGGTCGGCTGCGAGAACCTGCCCGTGACCTCGGTGCTGCACTACACCGACGGGCTGCCGCCGCACGAGTTGCCGATCGTGGTGACGGGCCTGGCCGAGGAGGAGCTTGGCAAGACCGGCACCGAGGATTCGATGCGCCGCGCGCATCAGGTGCTGAACCATGACGAGCCCTCGGTCGTCGTCACCGGCTCGATCGCAGAGATGATCGGCGGCGGCGTCACGCCGGAGGGCACCGGCATTCAGCGCTTCCTGCCGCGCACCATCGACGAGGACCAGTGGCAGAGCGCCGACCGCGCGCTGCTGTGGCTGTGGACGCAGTACGGCGCGAAGAACGGCAAGGCCCCGAAGGCCCGCGCCAAGCGCGAGGGCGAGAAGCCCAAGGTCAACATCATCGGCCCGGCCTACGGCATGTTCAACATGCCCTCCGATCTGGCGGAAATCCGCCGTCTGGTCGAGGGGATCGGCGCCGAGGTCAACATGGTGATGCCGCTGGGCAGCCACCTGGCCAACGTGCCGCGTCTGGTCGACGCCGAGGTCAACATCTGCATGTACCGCGAATACGGCCGGCTGCTCTGCGAGGCGCTGGACAAGCCCTACCTGCAGGCGCCGATCGGGCTGGAGAGCACGACGAAGTTCCTGCGCACGCTGGGCGAGCTGCTGGAGCTCGACCCCGAGCCCTTCATCGAGCGCGAGAAGCACACCACGATCAAGCCGCTGTGGGATCTCTGGCGCTCGGTCACCCAGGACTTCTTCGGCACGGCCAGCTTCGCGATCGTCGCCGGCGAGACCTACGCCCGCGGCATCCGGAACTATCTGGAGGCGGATCTGGGGCTGCCCTGCACCTTCTCCTACATGCGCTCGGCCGGGAAGAAGCCGGACAACGAGCAGGTGCGGCAGGACGTGCACACCAAGACGCCGCTGCTGCTGTTCGGCAGCTACAACGAACGCATGTACCTGGCCGAGCTGGGGCCGAACCGGGCGATCTACATCCCGGCCTCCTTCCCGGGCACGGCGATCCGGCGGCACACCGGCACGCCCTTCATGGGCTACGCCGGCGCCACCTACCTGCTGCAGGAAGTCTGCAACGGGCTGTTCGACGCGCTGTTCCACATCCTGCCGCTCGGCTCGGACATGGACCGGGTCGAGGCGACGCCTTCGCGGCTGCATCGCGAACTGCCCTGGGACGCGGACGCGACCGCGGCCTTCGAGCGCATTCTGGAGACCCAGCCGGTGCTGACCCGCATCTCTGCCGCCAAGCGTCTGCGCGACGCGGCCGAAAGCGAGGCGCGGACCGCCGGTCTGACGCAAGTCGACAAGGGCTGCCTGGACCGGGCGCGCCTGACCATCATCGAAGGGAGAGCCGCATGAGGCGCGCTCCCCCTTCACCGAGAGACCCAACCACGGACAGGAGGATTGGGCATGACGCTTAGCATCGACAACGGCGCAGCCCCGACGGGGCACGAGACGCCGCACGATCGAGCGGATTCGCTCCAGTACCGGCTGCTGTTGGCCGTCTGCTTCACGGCCTTCCTGGCCGCGGCGCTGGCGAGCCGGCTGATGCTCTGGCGCTGGCGGCTGTTCGGCGGCGCCGGGTGGGAAAGCCGCTCGGTCTTCGACGAGGCGCTGAAGCGGGCCCACGCGACGGCGCCCTACGCCTTCATGTGCTGACGGCGCGCGGCCGCCGGTCCGGACGGACCGGCGGGCGGCGCGCGCCTCGGCGCATCACCGAGTTCCGCGGTTCGGGGGGACCCGAGGGCGGAATACCCCGTCGCGGCGGCGGAAACGTCGGCGTGGCGGCCCTGGCCGCACAGGGTGTTTGCGGTAACGGCCGAAAGGCCAGTCAATGGAGGGTTGTCCATGGCTGACACACCATCAGGCATGACCCCCGAGGAAGCCAAGGAGTTCCACGGCCTGTTCATGATGGGGTTCATCGTGTTCACCGTGGTCGCCATCATCGCGCATTTCCTTGCGTGGCAGTGGCGTCCTTGGATTCCGGGACCCGAGGGTTATGCGTCCCTGACGGACGGCGTGAATATGGCGGTCAGCTATATCACGTCGCACATCGGATAGGAGGAGCAAGACATGTGGCGACTTTGGCTGCTGTTCGATCCGCGTCGCGCGCTCGTCGCCGTCGCGGCCTTCCTGTTCGCGCTGGCTCTGCTGATTCACTTCATTCTGCTGAGCACCGACCGGTTCAACTGGTTGGAAGGCGCGGCCGCCGATGCGGGCGCTCAGGTCCAGATGATCGAGCCGTCTCCGACGGACGTGAAACTGGTCTGAGGCCTGTCGACGGGTGCATCGGCCGGGGTTGAACCCCGGCCGACCCCCGGGGGCGTCCGCTGCGGCGCGGCGCGCCCCGGGCCGGCGGGATCCGCCCCGGCCGATGCATCCTTCTCTTCTTCCGGCGCGCCCGGCGCCCGCCCCGATGCGACGGTGGGCAAGGCGAGGGCAAGACCGCCGGAACCGCGGGCGCGGGACGATGCGCCCCGGAGCGCAAGGTTTCGCACGCACATGGTTTCGATCGACGTCGCACAGAGGAGGCCCTGACCATGGCCATGCTCAATTTTGAACGAAAGTACCGCATTCGCGGAGGGACTCTACTCGGCGGCGACCTCTTCGATTTCTGGGTGGGGCCCTTCTATGTCGGGTTCTTCGGGGTCACGACGATCTTCTTCTCCTTTCTCGGAACCGCGCTGATCCTCTATGGCGCGGCGATCGGGCCGACCTGGAACGTCTGGCAGATCAACATCGCGCCGCCGGCGCTGGAGTACGGCCTCGCCTTCGCGCCCCTGAAGGAGGGGGGGCTTTGGCAGCTGATAACGATATGCGCCGTCGGCGCCTTCGTCTCCTGGGCGCTGCGCGAGGCGGAGATCTGCCGCAAGCTCGGCATGGGCTATCACGTGCCGATCGCCTTCGGGGTCGCGATCTTCGCCTATGTGACGCTGGTGGTGATCCGCCCGGTTCTTCTGGGCGCCTGGGGGCACGGCTTCCCCTACGGCATCCTCAGCCACCTCGATTGGGTGTCGAATGTCGGCTACCAGTATCTGCACTTCCACTACAACCCGGCGCACATGCTGGCGGTGTCGTTCTTCTTCACGACCACGCTGGCGCTGTCGCTGCACGGGGCGCTGGTGCTGTCGGCGACCAACCCGAAAAAGGGCGAGCCGGTGAAGACCGCCGAGCATGAGAACGCCTTCTTCCGCGACGCCATCGGCTACTCGATCGGCACGCTGGGCATTCACCGGCTGGGGCTGTTCCTGGCGCTGTCGGCCGGCTTCTGGAGCGCGGTCTGCATCGTCATCAGCGGACCCTTCTGGACCCGCGGCTGGCCCGAGTGGTGGAACTGGTGGCTCAGCCTGCCGATTTGGAGCTGAGGGGAAAGACCATGGCTGAATACCAGAACATCTTCACCCGGGTGCAGGTTCACGGGAACCCCGACATGGGCGTTCCCCTGCCGCCCCGCGGCATCTGGCCGCGCGGCGACAAGACCGGCCTCAGCTATCTCGCGGGCAAGATCGGCGACGCGCAGATCGGCCCCTTCTATCTGGGCTTCCTGGGCTTCACCTCGCTGATCGCCGGCGGCATCGCCATCGTGATCATGGGGCTGAACATGTGGGCCTCGGTCGGGTGGGACCCGGTCGAGTTCGTCCGTCTGCTGCCCTGGCTCGCCCTGGAGCCGCCGAAGGCGGAGTACGGCCTCTCCATCCCGCCGCTCGCGGAGGGCGGCTGGTGGCTGATGGCGGGCTTCTTCCTGACGCTCTCCATCCTGCTCTGGTGGATGCGCATGTACAGCCGGGCGCGCGCGCTCGGCATGGGCACGCACGTCGCCTGGGCCTTCGCATCCGCCATCTGGCTCTATCTGGTGCTCGGGCTGATCCGCCCGGTGCTGATGGGCAGTTGGGCGGAGGCGGTGCCGTTCGGGATCTTCCCGCATCTCGACTGGACGGCGGCTTTCTCGATCCGCTACGGCAATCTGTTCTACAACCCGTTCCACATGCTCTCGATCGTGTTCCTCTACGGCTCGACGCTGCTGTTCGCAATGCACGGCGCGACGATCCTGGCGGTGAGCCGCTTCGGGGGCGACCGGGAGATCGAACAGATCGTCGATCGCGGCACGGCGTCGGAGCGCGCGGCGCTCTTCTGGCGCTGGACCATGGGCTTCAACGCCACCATGGAGTCGATCCATCGCTGGGCCTGGTGGTTCGCGGTGCTGACCCCGCTGACCGGCGGCATCGGCATCCTGCTCACCGGGACCGTGGTCGACAACTGGTACCTGTGGGGCGTTAAGCACGGCATCGCACCGGCCTATCCGGCGGTGTTCGACGCGCCGATCGTTGATCCGGCGCCGATGAACGGGGGTTGACCATGATTGAAGGACTGAAGGCCGGCTTGGCCCTGATCGGCGTCGTCGCGGTCTCCCTGCTGACCATCGCGATGCTCATAACCTTCGAGCGCCCGCCGATCGACAGCACCCAGATCGGCTATGACGGGGTCGGCATGGTGGACCATGTCAATCCCCGCCTCGAGGAGGAGGTGCAGGCCCGCAACGAGCCGCCCTTCTCCCTCGGCGCCGTCCCGCCGGGCGGACGCCCCGCCGGCGAGGCCTATGAGAACGTCCAGGTCCTCGCCGATCTCTCCGAGGACCAGTTCAACCACCTGATGGTCGGCATCACCAACTGGGTCTCCCCGGAAGAGGGCTGCGCCTACTGCCACAATCTGGAGAACCTCGCCTCCGACGAGCTCTACACCAAGGTCGTCTCGCGGCGCATGATCCAGATGACGATGACCATCAACTCGGAGTATTCGGACCATGTCGGCCAGACGGGGGTGAACTGCTACACCTGCCACCGCGGCAACAATGTGCCCGAGTATCTCTGGGTCGAGGAGGACGGGCCGAAGGCCATGGCGGGCGTCTCCGCCAGCCGCCAGGATCAGAACGTGCCGACCCGGATCGCCGGCTACTCCACCATGCCCTACACGGCGCTGGAGACGCTGCTGACCGAACCAGGCGCCAATATCCGGGTGGCCACCCAGTCGGCGCTCCCCTTCGTGCGCGAGGCCGGGGCCGCGCCGCCGCCCGACATCAAGGACACGGAGGTCACCTACTCCCTGATGATGAACATGTCGCAGGGTCTGGGCGTGAACTGCACCTACTGCCACAACAGCCGGAACTGGTCGAGCTGGGAGCAAAGCACCCCGATGCGGGTCACCGCCTGGCACGGCATCCAGATGGCGCAGGACATCAACGCCAACTACCTGATCCCGCTGCAGCCGGTGCTGCCGGAAAACCGGCTCGGTCCGGCCGGCGACGCGCCGAAGGCGAACTGCGAGACCTGCCACCAGGGCTTGGCTCTGCCGATGAACGGCGCGCCGATGCTGGAGGATCATCCGGAGCTCGGCGAAAGCTACAAATAGCGATTCCCTGTACCCCATCCACCCCACTGGCGGGACGGGCGAAAGCCCTCCCGCCTATTTTTTGCCCGACTGCTGGGGGTTAACCCAATTCTGGCTGATTCCAACCCGGGAGGGGCGTCCTCATGGGTCGGAATCATCGAGAGTTGGTGTTACTCCGCGGCCCGTCCGTCGCCGCGCGTCAGGGCGTCGACGTCCCATCGCCGGCCGGTGCGCAGAAGATCCGCGGCCGCGTCTTCGTCCAACGGCCTGGAGAACAGGAAGCCCTGGCCGTACTCCAGGCCGAGTTCGCGCAGCCGCTTGAGCTGGACCGCGTTCTCCACCCCCTCCGCGATCACGTCCATGCCGAGCGTATGGGCCAGCACCGCGATGGTGCGGATGATTTCGAGGTTCTCCCGCTTCTCCTCCATCGAGACGATGAAGGATCGGTCGATCTTCAGCGTGTCGAACGGAAAGCGGTGGAGATAGCTGAGCGACGAATAGCCGGTCCCGAAATCGTCGATCGACAGCGTGACGCCGAGATCCTTGAGCTCCATCAGCGTGCGCGCCGTCGCCTCCGGATTGTGCATGATCATGCTCTCCGTGACCTCGAGCTTGAGGCGGCTTCCGGGCAGGCCGGTGCGGGCCAGCATCAGCTCGATGTCGCGCACCAGGTCGGGATCCTGCAACTGCCGGCCGGAGAGATTGACCGAGATGACGCCGGGCGCGCCGGCCCCGAACTCGCGCATCCAGGCGCGCATGCGCTTGCAGGACTTGCGCAGCGCATGCGCGCCGATCGCGGTGATCAGGCCGGTGTCCTCGGCGGGCGGGATGAAATCGCCCGGCACGACGACGCCCCGGTCCGGATGGCGCCAGCGGGCCAGCGTCTCGAACCCCGCCACGGCGCCGTCCGAGAACCGGACGATCGGCTGATAGACCAGTTCGATCTCGTCGCGCTCGACCGCCCGGCGCAGGTCGGACTCGAACTGCAGCTGCGAAATCGCGCGGGTCTGCATGGCCGGGTCGAAGACCGCATAACTCGACTGGCCGCGGTCCTTGGCGCGGTACATCGCGATGTCGGCCGCGCGCAGCATGTCCTCCGCCCGCTCGAATCCGGCCGAGGGCAACGACACCCCGATGCACACGGAGGTGAAGATCTCCTGCCCGCGCAGATGGAAGGCGGCCGCGAGGTCGGACTGCAGCCAATGCACGCTTTCCAGCGCGTCCGCCTCGCTCTCCACGCCGGTCAGCAGAACGCCGAACTCGTCGCTCGCCAGACGCGCCAGGGTGTCGCCGGGTTTCAGCCCGACCTCCAACCGTCGGGCGACGTCGATCAGCAATTCGTCGCCGACCTCGTGCCCCAGCGAATCGTTGATCACCTTGAACCGATCCAGATCGAGGAACAGGACGGCGAAGCCCTCGCCCTGCGCGCCGGCGCCGTTCTCCAGCCGCCGACGCTGCAGCGTCTGTTCGATCCGGTCGAGCAGCAGGGCGCGGTTCGGCAGGCCTGTGACCGAATCGTAGAGCGCGTCGTGGATCAGCTTCTCCTCCGCGCGCTTGCGCTCGGAGACGTCGCTCATCGATCCGACCAGGCGGCGCGGCCGGCCGGTCGCCTCGTCGCGCACCAGCAGTCCCGTCGCCGACACCCAGACATATTCATTGTCCGAATGGAGCATGCGGAACTCGGCGGTGAAATGCTCGCTATGGCCGTCCAGATAGCTCTGGAGCGCCGCCTGCAGGGCGTCCACTTCGCGCGGGTGCACCCGATCGAACCAGTCCGACGCGGCGCCCGACACCAGATCGGCGGTGAGGCCCAACATGCCCCGCCAGCGCGGCGAATAGTAGACGCGGTCCGTCGTCAGGTCCCAATCCCAGATGCCGTCGGCGGCGCCCTTGGCGGCGAGCGCATAGCGCTCCTCCGAGAGCCGCAGGGCGTCCTCCGCGCGCTTGCGTTCGCTGACGTCCGAGAAGGTCGTCACATAGCCGCCCTGCGGCAACGGACGACGCACGATCTCGTACCAGGCGCCGCTGCGGAAGCGCTCCACGGTCGGCCGGCCGTCGGCCGTGCGCAACAGGTCGAGGCGCGCCGCGATGCGCTCCTCCAGGGCGAACCCGTCCTCCGGCGTCTCCAAGACGCCGCTCTCGAACCCCCAGCGCAGCGCGTCCGCGACGGGAAGGCCCGGCTGCAGCCGGCCCTCCGGCATCTCCATCAATTCACGGTAGCGGCGATTCCAGGCGACGAGGCGAAGCTCGGCGTCGGTGACGGCGATGGCTTCGGCCATGTAGTCCAGCGCGCGCTGCAGAACCACGGGATCAGGGTCGGTGTCCGCCGCCGGGGCCGGAGCCGGGGCCGGCCCGGCGCGATCCGGCCCGCGCCGTCGGGCGAGCGCCGCGCCGATCGCCGCCCCCGCCAGACCGGCCGCGGCGGCTGCGATCGCCGCGATCGCGCCGCTTTCGCTGATGGCCATGAGGTTCCGGCGCTCCGCCCCAAATCTGACGCCCCGCCTGGACGCCGCCCCTAGAATGCACCAGCAAGCCGCCGATTGGTCAAGCGAGGTCCGTCGCGCGCTTGCGGCGGTAGAAGCGCGGGGCGCGCGGTTCGCCGCCATGTCGGCCAAGGACGGCGACGAGGCTGCGCGGCCGATGCACCGTTCTATACCGTCCTATGGAGAATCCGGCGCCGTCTCCGACGCAAGCCGCCGGCGCGCGCCGACTGGGGTCTGGCCGCCGCGCGGCCTGTGGGGTAAAGGTCCCACGGAACGGCCTGGCCCGGGTCATGATTGGCGGAAGACGCACCGACCATGCGCGCAGATCCCTGCAGGAAACTCTCCGTCGCGCCGATGATGGACTGGACGGACCGGTACGACCGGTTCTTCCTGCGCCTCATCACGCGCCGCACGCTGCTCTACACGGAGATGGTGACGGCCCCGGCGGTGCTGCACGGCGATCGGCGGCGGCTTCTCGACTTCGACGCGGCCGAGCATCCGGTGGCCTGCCAGCTCGGCGGTTCGGACCCGGCGGAGCTCGCAGAGGCGGCGCGCATCGTCGAAGGCTTCGGCTATGACGAGATCAACCTGAATGTCGGCTGCCCGTCGGATCGGGTGCAGGACGGCCGCTTCGGCGCCTGCCTGATGGCGGAGCCTGAGCGGGTGCGCGAGTGCGTCGCGGCCATGCGGGCGGCGGTCGCCGTTCCGGTCACCGTCAAGTCGCGCATCGGGATCGACGGGCGGGAAAGCTATGCGGACCTGCTCGACTTCGTCGATACGGTCGCGCAAGCCGGCTGCGAGAGCTTCATCGTCCACGCCCGCATCGCGATCCTGGCGGGGCTCAGCCCGAAGGAGAATCGCGAAATCCCGCCCTTGAAGTACGATGTCGTGCGCCGCCTGAAGCAAGACCGCCCGCATCTGGAAATCGTCCTCAACGGCGGCGTGAAGAGCCTGGACGAGGCCGAGGCGCTCCTGGGCGGCGGCCCCGAAGGCGGTCTCGACGGCGTGATGATCGGCCGGGCGGCCTATCAGGACCCATACATGCTGGCCGAGGCGGACCGACGACTCTTCGCCGACATGTCCGCCGCGCCGAAGAGCCGCGGCGAGATCCTGGCGGAGCTGGCGCCCTATGTCCGCCGCCAACGGGCCGAGGGCGTCCCGCTGCACCATATCACCCGGCATATCCTGGGGCTCTTCAACGGGCTGCCGGGCGCGCGGAAATGGCGGCGCTATCTGTCGGAGAACGCCTATCGCGCCGACGCCGGCGCGGAGGTCATTGATCAGGCCGCCGCCCTCGTCCCCGACGAGGCGCTGCAGACGATCGGCGCGTGAGCGCCGACGCCTAAAGCCTCCCCGCCTCCACCATGGCGCGGTAGAGCTGCTTCAGCACATCGGCCGGCCGGTAGCGGCCGGCCTGCATCGCCTCCTTGCCCGCTTCGATGGCCTCGGGCGCAGGCTCGAGGGGGACGACGGCGTAGCCCTCGCGCGTCAGCGCCTGCAGCACAGCGCGCGCCTGCTTGTCGTAGTCCTCGTTGAACCAGGACCGGTCGGCCTTCTTGATCGCCTGCGCGATCGCGGTTTTGATGGCGGCCATGGGAGGCTCCTCGACGCGACGCTGGCGAGCGTGCTGCGATTCGCCCCCGGCCGGAAAGATAGGAGGCTGCGCCCGCCGCGATGTTCGACCAGCAGGTCACCTTCCTCTACACCGCCGACATGGCGCGCGCCCGCGCCTTCTACGAGGAGGCGCTGGGGCTCGACTGCGTGCTGGTGCAGGAGGGCGGCTGCCGGATATACCGGACGGCGCCGAGCGCCTATCTCGGCCTCTGCACCGCGCGCGAGGGGCGCGCCGCGCACCCCGACGGCGTCATCCTCTGCCTGGTGGTCGACGATGTGGACGGCTGGGCGGCGCGCCTCGAGGCGAAGGGGATCGCGCTGGAGAAGGCGCCGCAGGCCAACCCCGCCTTCGACATCTACCACCTGTTCCTGCGCGATCCCGACGGCTATCTGATCGAAATCCAGCGCTTCGAGGACCCGGCCTGGCCGTGGGGCTGAGCGGCGCAGGACCGCTGGCGGCGGGGCGCCTTGTCGGCGCCGCCCCCTACTGCCCCGCCACCGTCATGCCGTCGATGCGCACGGTCGGCGCGTTCGTCCCGTAGCGGAACGTGAGGTCGTCGGCCGCCGCCATCGCCCGGAACATGTCCTTGAGGTTGCCGGCGATCGTCATCTCGCTGACCGGATAGGCGATCTCGCCCTTCTCGATCCAGAAGCCGGAGGCGCCGCGGCTGTAGTCGCCGGTGACGCCGTTCACGCCCATGCCCATCAGGCTGGTGACGTAGAAGCCGCTTTCGATCTCGCCGATCAGCGCCTCGGGCGAGACGGCGCCGGGTTCCAGGTAGAGATTGGTCGTGGTCGGGCTCGGCGGGCTGGCGGCGCCGCGGCTGGCGTGGCCCGTCGGCGCCAGATCAAGCTGGCGCGCCGTGCGCAGATCGAGCACCCAACTCTGCAGCACGCCGTCCTCGACCAGCGCCCGGCGGGTCGTCGCCAGCCCCTCCGCGTCGAAGGGCTTGGAGGCGAGGCCGCGCGGCCGGTGCGGATCGTCGATGACGGTCAGGCCGGCGCTCATCACCGCCTCGCCCATCCGGTCCTTCAGGAAGCTGGTGCCGCGGGCGATCGCCGTCCCGTTGATCGCGCCGGCGAGATGGCGCAGCAGGCTGTTCGCCACCCGGGGATGGAAGACGACGGGGCATTTGGTCGTCGGCCCCTTCTTCGGATTCAGCTTGGCGACGGCCTGCTCGCCGGCCTTGCGCCCGATCGCGGCGGGGTCCTCCAGATCGGCGCCGTAGACCTTGGAGGAGAAATCATAGTCGCTCTCCATCTCCACGCCCGCGCCGGCCAGCACCGAGACGCCGACGCCGTGGCGCGAATTCTCGTAGCCGCCGCGGAAGCCGTTGGCGGCGCCGAGCGCGATCGACCAGCGCGCCCAGCTCGCCTCCGCCCCTTCGGAGTTGCTGACGCCGGCGACGGCCAGCGCCGCCTCCTCGGCCGCGGCCGCGCGCTCGATCAGCGCCTCGGCCGGCGGCTCCACGGGGTCGCAGCCGTCGACCTCCGCGAAGGGCGGCTGGCCGAGTTGCGACGGATCGGCCAGCCCGCAGAAGGGATCGTCCGGCACGGTCTTCGCCATGGCGACCGCGCGCTCCACCAGCTCGGCCAGCGCGTCGGGCTGCCAATCGTTGGCGGAGACGCAGGCCTGCTTGGCGCCGATGATGACGCGCAGGCCCAGATCGCGGCTCTCCGAGCGCTCGAGCTGCTCCAGCTTGCCGAGGCGCCGGGCGTGGCTGAGGCTCACCGCATGGGCGACGATCGCGTCGGCCTGATCGGCGCCGGCCTTGGCCGCCCGCTCCAGCATCTCCTCGATCAGATCGAGCGCCTGGGCGTCCGCCCCGGTCGTGTCGGCGGTCAGCGCGTCGGACATGAAAAACCCCGTTTTCTGCTTATCGGAAAAGATCGCCCCTAAAGGTGTTGATGAGGGCGATCAGAGTAAAGCCCACGATCGCGAACAGCGCGAGGATCATCTGGATCCGCGCCCGGCGCCGGGCGCGCTCGATCTCCTTGGCGCTCGGCCTGCTGCGGTCTTCCGCCTCCTCCTCGGGCTCCACGCGCAGGACGGCGCGGCGCGCGCGGCGGGGGTCGACGTCGCCGCCGCGCCGCCAGCGCCGGGGCAGGGCGAAGAGCGCGAAGATCGCAATGACCGCCGCCAGCACGAGGACCGGATTGTCCCGCAGCAGGTCCGCCATCGCTCCCGTTCCCGAGTCCCGAGGCCGGCCGCTCAGCCGGTCTCCTGCTCGCGCGTCACCGCGCGCCACCCGATGTCGCGCCGGCAGAAGCCCTGCGGCCAGTCGATCCGGTCGACGGCGCGATAGGCGGCTGCCTGCGCCGCGGCGACGCTCGCGCCGCGCGCGGTGACGTTCAGCACCCGTCCCCCGGTCGCGCGCAGGGCGCCGTCCGCGTCGCGGCCGGTGCCGGCGTGGAAGATCGTGACGTCGGGATCCTCCGCCGCGGCCTCGAGCCCGCGGATTTCGGTGTTCTTCTCATAGGCGCCGGGATAGCCCTCGGCCGCCATCACGACGCTGAGCGCCGCCTCGTCGTCCCACCAACGCAGATCGGTCGTCTTCAACAGCCCGTCCGCGGTCGCGACCAGGGCCGGCAGCAGGTCGGACTTGAGGCGCATCATCAGGACCTGACATTCCGGGTCGCCGAAGCGGACATTGTACTCGACGACCTTCGGGCCCTCGTCGGTCACCATCAACCCGATGAAGAGGACGCCCTTATAGGGCCGGCCCTCCGCCGCCATCGCCTTCACGGTCGGCTCGAGAATCTCGGCGACGATGCGGCGCTCCAACTCGGGCGTGCAGACCGGCGCCGGGGAATAGGCGCCCATGCCGCCGGTGTTCGGCCCCTGGTCCCCGTCATAGGCCGCCTTGTGATCCTGGGCGGAGGCGAGCGGCAGCGCGACCTCGCCGTCGACCAGCGCGAAGAAGGAGAGCTCCTCCCCCTCCATGAAGGCTTCGACCACCAGTTCCGCGCCCGCCGCGCCGAAGGCGCCGGCCCCCATCGCCGCATCGACGGCGGCGAGCGCCTCCTCCACCGTGTGCGCCACGGTCACGCCCTTGCCGGCGGCGAGCCCGTCCGCCTTCACGACGATCGGCGCGCCCTGCGCGCGGATATAGGCCTTGGCGGCCTCCGCCTCCGTGAACCGCCCATAGGCCGCGGTGGGAATCCCGTACTTCCGGCACAGGTCCTTGGCGAAGCCCTTCGAGCCCTCCAAGGCGGCGGCCGCCGCGCTCGGCCCGAAGACCCGCACGCCGGCGGCTTCCAGCCGGTCGGCGAGGCCGGCGACCAGCGGCGCCTCCGGCCCGACGACGACGAGATCGATCGACTCGCGCTCGGCGAATCCGACGATGGCGTCCAGATCGTCGGCGGCGATGTCGAGGCAGTCCGCCTCCTCCGCGATTCCGGCGTTGCCGGGCGCGCAAAAGAGCGCCTCGCACAGCGGCGACGCCGCGATCGCCCAGCAGAGCGCGTGCTCGCGCCCGCCGGAGCCGATGACAAGAATGCGCATGGACCGTGACCTCGGATACCCAAACAGACGGGCTGGAGATAGCATGCGCCGACGGGCGGGGAAACCGATCCGGGCCGGACGGGTCCGGCGCCTGCGCGACGCTTGACGTGGGGGCGCGACGCCGGGAGTCTACCCGGTGTGATGAGCAGCGCAGACGCCGACAAGCCGGTCTCCAACATCCCCGAACTCAGCGTCTCGGAGCTGTCCCAGGCGTTGAAGCGCACGGTGGAGGAGGCCTTTTCCTACGTCCGCGTCCGCGGCGAGGTGTCGGGTTTCAAGCGCGCGGCGTCCGGCCACCTCTACATGACGCTGAAGGACGCGGACTCGGTGCTCGACGCGGTCTGCTGGCGCGGAACGGCGGGTCGGCTGGCGGTCAAGCCGGAGGACGGGCTGGAGGTCGTCGCGTCGGGCCGGCTGACCACCTATCCCGGCCGGTCCAAGTATCAGATCGTGATCGAGAGCCTGGAGCTCGCCGGCGAAGGCGCCCTGCTGAAACTGCTGGAAGATCGCCGGCGCAAGCTCGCCGCGGAGGGGTTGTTCGAGGAGGCGCATAAGCGCCCCCTGCCCTTCCTGCCCGCGGTGATCGGCGTCGTCACCTCCCCCACCGGCGCGGTGATCCGGGACATCCTGCACCGGCTGCAGGACCGGTTCCCCCGCCATGTGCTGGTCTGGCCCGCCCGCGTCCAGGGCGACGGCGCAGCCGAACAGATCGCCGCCGGGATCGACGGCTTCAACGCCCTCTCGCCCGACGGTCCCGTTCCGCGGCCGGACCTGCTGATCGTCGCGCGCGGCGGCGGCTCGCTCGAGGATCTTTGGGCCTTCAACGAGGAGATCGTGGTCCGCGCCGCCGCGGCGAGCGAGATTCCGCTGATCTCCGCCGTCGGGCACGAGACGGACGTGACGCTGATCGATTTCGCCGCCGACCGGCGCGCCCCGACGCCGACGGCGGCGGCCGAGATGGCGGTCCCGGTGCGCAGCGAACTGCTGGGCGATCTGATCGACCGCGAGCGGCGGCTGATCGGCGCCGCCGACCGCATACTGGTCGACGGCACGCGAACGCTTGAGGGCCTGGCGCGCGGCCTGCCGAAGCCGGCGCGGCTGCTGGAGGGGGCCAGCCAGACGCTCGACGATTTGAGCGAGCGATTCGCCGGCGGCCTGCCGCGACTGCTCGCGGCGAAGCGACGCGAGCTCGGCCAAGTCGCCGCGCGCCTGCGGCCTCCCGAGGCGACGCTCGCCAGGATGCAGCAGGATCTCGCCAACTGGTCGGATCGGCTGTCGGGCGCGCTCGCGACGGCGACGCGGGCCTCGACCCGACGCTACGCGGACGGCCGCGCCGGCGAGCGGTTGGAGGCGGCGATGGAGCGGTTTCTGAGCGAACGCGCGCGCTGGATCGACCGCGAAGGCAAGATGCTGGAGAGCCTGAGCTACGAGCGCGTGCTGGAGCGCGGCTATGCGGTCGTCCGGCGCGCCGGGGACGGGGCGGTCGTGATGGACGCCGACGCGCTTGCGCCCGGCGACGCGCTCGACCTGGAGTTTCGACGCAACGGCCGCCGCCGCGCCCTGGTCGCCGGCGAGGGGGCGGCCTCGCCCCCGCCAAAGCCGCGCAAGTCCAAGCAGCGATCCGCGAAGACCGATCAACGGGAGATGTTCTGATGCGTCGAGCCGCAGCCTGTCTCGCCCTGCTGCCGATCCTCGCGCTGCTGGCGGGGCCGCGCCCCGCGGCGGCGGCCGCGGAATTCCTCGACGGCGTCTTCACGCAGGGCGGCTTCGCGATCGGCCGCACGGCGCCCGGCGCCGCGGTGCGCTTCGACGGGCGCACGGTGCAGGTGGGGCCGGACGGGCGCTTCGTGATCGGCTTCCACCGGGACGACCCGACGGAGATGACGCTCGAGATTGAGACAACCGACGGCGCCGCCTCGACGCAGGCGGTCCGGATCGAACCCCGCGCCTACGACATCCAGCGCATCGACGGGCTGCCGCCCAGAAAGGTGACGCCGGCCGAGGCGGTGCTGCAGCGCATCCGCGCGGAAGCGGACCTGGTTCGCGCCGCCCGCACCCGCGACAGCGCCCCGACCTGGTTCGACAGCGGCTGGATCTGGCCGGTCGAGGGCCGGATCACAGGGGTGTTCGGGTCGCAGCGGGTGCTCAACGGCCAGCCGCGCCAGCCGCATTACGGGATCGACATCGCCGCGCCCACGGGAACGCCGGTCGTCGCGCCGGCGGACGGCGTCGTCTCGCTGCGGCATCGGGACATGTACTTCTCGGGCGGCACGCTGATGATCGATCACGGGCGCGGCCTGGCCTCCGCCTTCCTGCATATGGAGACGATCGAGGTCGCGGAAGGCGAGACCGTGCGCCAGGGGCAGCGGATCGGGACCGTCGGCGCGACCGGCCGCGCGACCGGCCCGCATCTCGATTGGCGCGTCAACTGGTTCGGCAAGCGGCTGGACGCGGCGCTCTTCGTCCCGCCGATGGGCGAGTAACCGCCCGTCGGCCTGTCGGCCGACGGGCGGTCGGCCGACAGGCCGCTCAGTCGTCCGCCTTCGGCCAGCGGCGGTGCACCCAGAACCATTGCCCCGGCCGGGCGCGCACCCACTCCTCGACCCGCGCGTTCATGACCGTCAGCAAGGCCTCCACATCGCGCCGCCGATCGCCGGTGTCCGGAAGCGCCAGCGGCGGCTCGACGGTGACGCGGAACCGGGCGCGCGGCAGGCGCTCCAACCGCACCGGCAGGACCCGACAGCGAAAACGCAACGCCAGCTCCGCCGGGGCCGTCGCGGTCATCGCGGGCCGGCCGAAGAAGGGGATCGGCAGCCCCTCATTGAACTTCTGGTCGATCAGAAGGCCCAGCGGGCGGCCTTCGCGCATCGCCCGGATGGCGCCTTTCGCGCCTTCGCGTCCCTTCGGAAGCAACTCTTCGGTGAAGGCGCCGCGCGCCTCGCGCATCAGCCGGTCCATGCCGGGATTGCTGGCCGGCCGATAGATGTTGGTCAGGCGGCACCCGCGCTGGGCCGCCGCCAAGCTGGCGATCTCCCAATTCGCGATATGGGCGGAAAACATGATGAAGGGCGCGCCGGATTCCCGCGCCGCGCTCAGATGCTCCGCGCCGATCACCTCGACCCTGTCGCCGGCGCGCGTGTCGAGCGCTCCCAGATGCGCGTACTCGGCCGCCCCGCGGCCGAGATTGTCCCAGACCTCCCAGACGATCCGGTCGATCTCGGCGTCGGAGAGATCGGGCAGGGCCCGGCGCAGGTTTCGCCGGGCCACGCGATCGGCCGACAGGAAGGGCCCGACCTTGCGGAAAACCCACCCGCCGGCGGCCGACGCGGTTTCGATCGACGCCAGCCCCAACAGGAAGAGCAGGCTGCGAAACAAGGCCGTCTGCAGCGCATAGCCGATCCGTTTGCCGAGCGGCGGCCGGCCGCCGACGCGGTCCGTCACCTTGCTGTCTCCTGGTCTGACGCCCTCGGCCCGCAGCGAATATAGGGCGCGATCAGGGCGTCGAGGGCGGACGGATCCTCGAATCGCGCCGTCACCCTCAGCACGCGCACGGACAGCGCTTCGAGCAAGGGCGCGCCCAGTCGGACGGCGTCCTTTTCCGTTGTGATCAGCGCAGCGCCCGCATCCCGTGCGGTCTGCGCCAGCGCATCGATCTCGGCGCGGGTGAAGGCGTGATGGTCGGGGAAAGGACGCGTCGCCGCGACGTCCGCACCTGCGGCGCGCACCGTCTCAAAGAACTTCTCCGGCCGGCCGATCCCTGCGAAGGCGACGACAGGCTCGCCCGCAGCGAAGGGAAGCGGGGCGCGGGGCGCGAGGCGCGCGCGCAGTATCGGCGGGCCGCCGGCCAGACGGCCGGTCAGCCCGCAGCTGTCCTCCCCCATCAGGACGATCGCCTGAGCCCGGCGCAGCGCGCGGTCGAGCGGCTCCCGCAGCGGCCCGGCGGGAAATACGCGTTCCGCGCCCAATCCGGCCGCGCCGTCGACGACCAGGATGGAGAGGTCCTTCCGGAGCGTCGGGTTCTGGAAGCCGTCGTCCAGCACCAGGACGTCCGCCCCGGCCGCGGCTGCGGCGCGGGCTCCGGCCGCCCGGTCGCGCGCGACCCAGGTGGGCGCGACGCGCGCGTGCAGCAACGCCTCGTCGCCGACGGCGGCCGCGTCGCGGCGTTCCTGGTCAACGCGAAGCGGCCCGGCAAGCCGCCCGCCATAGCCCCGCAAGAGCACGTGCGGCGAGACCCCACGCGTCTGCAGCGCGGCGACGAGAGCCTGCACCACGGGCGTCTTGCCCGCCCCCCCGATCGTCGGGTTCCCCACGCACAGAACCGGGACCGGCGCCCGAGCGGGCCGCGTCAGCTCAGTCCGAACCGCCGATCCACCTGCGTAAAGCCAACCCAAAGGCGCCAGCAGGCGGGAGACGATCCCGTCCTCCCGCCAGAAGGCGGGCGGCCTCATCGCGCGCCTCCGGCGGCCTCCCGCGGCGGGGCGGGCGCAGGTGAGGCGGATCCGGACGGGGCGGGCTCAGAGGGAACGGGCGCGGCCGGCGCGGGAAGCAGCGGCTCGAGGCGCGCCATCACGCGGGCGACGACGTCGCGATTGCGCGCAGCCACCTGCCCGCCCGCGTTGGCGATCGCCGCGCGCTCGGCCGGCGCCGCCAGAAGACGCGACACCGCGTTCGCGATCTCCCCGGCGTCGACGACGCCGAGCGCCCCGCCCGCGGCGCGCAGTTCCGCGGCCACCGTCTCGAAGTTGCTCATATCCGGTCCCAACAGGGGAACCGCGCCGAGTTGCACCGCCTCGACGGGATTGTGCCCGCCGGGCCCGCGGATCAGGCTGCCGCCGATCACAGCCGCGTCGACCAGGCTGTAGAACAGCCCCAATTCGCCAAGCGTGTCCGCGAGATAGATTTCGGCGTCGGCGGGCGGGGTCGGCGTCTCCGACCGGCGCGCCACGCGGAAGCCCTCCGAGCGCAAGGCCTCCGCGACGGCGCCGCCGCGCACCGGGTGGCGCGGCGCGATGACGGTCAGCAAATCTGGATGATCGGGGGCCAGGCGCGCGTGCGCATCCGCCACGATTTCCTCCTCGCCCGGATGCGTGCTGGCCGCGAGCCAGACCGGGCGGCCCGCCACCGCGTGGCGCAACGCCGCCAGCAGGTCTGGGTCGATCGGCAAGGGCGGCGCGGAAAACTTCAGGTTTCCGACGCAATCGGCGTCCGCCGCGCCGAGCGCACGCAGCCGATCGGCCTCCGCCGGCGTTTGCGCCAGGCAAAGGTCGAACCCGCCGATCAGGTCCCGCGCCAACCCCGGTGTGCGCCGCCACCGCTCGAAACTGCGCGTCGAGATCCGCCCGTTGACCAACGCCGTCGGCCGACCGGAATCGCGCATCTGCCACAAGAGGTTCGGCCAGAGCTCGGATTCGAGCCAGACGCCGACATCGGGCCGCCAATGCGCCAGAAAACGCTCGACCCAAGCGGTGCGGTCGACAGGCGCGAACTGGTGCAGGGCGCCGGGCGGCAATCGGCTCGCCATCAGGCGCGCCGACGTCACCGTGCCGGTTGTCAACAGGATGGCGCCGGCGGGGTCGCGCGCGGCCAGCCGTTCCATCAGCGGCTGCGCCGACATCGCTTCGCCGTTGCTGGCCGCATGGATCCAGACCAAGGGTCCCTCTGGACGCGCAGCGGACGCTAGGCCGCGACGCTCGGCGAAGCGCTTCGGATCTTCCTTGCCGCGCGCCAGCCGGCGCTTCAGATAGACCGACAGCAGCGGCGCGCCGAGGCCGACGGCCGAGCGGTAGAGGCCGCGCCACAGCATCAGCCGATCTCCTGCGCGCCTACGCGCGACGGTCCCGCACGCTCGTCCGCCTCGTCCAGCGGCGCCGGCGCGATCGGGCGGACGCCGCAGCGCCTGTCGCACTCGTCGGCGAGTTCGGTCAAGCGCCGCTCGACCGTGCGCCGCACGCGCTCGAAGGCTTCCGCGTCGCCGCGCGGCGGCGGGTCGATCGCCTCCCCCCAAAGGCAGACGCCGCGCGCGAAGGGCAACGGCAGGAGGAACCGGTCCCAACTCCGAAGGAGCTTGCGGCGCGACATCCCGTATGCGACCGGCACGATGGGCGTCTGCGCCATCATGGCGATCTGGATCATGCCGCCGCGCAGCCGCATGCGCGGGCCGCGCGGCCCGTCCGGGGTGATGCCGATGCGCCGCCCGTCGCGCAGCAGACGGAGCACTTGGCGGGTCGGGCCCGAGCCGCCCTGCTTGCTGTCCACCGGGATCGCGGAGAAGCCGAACCGTCCCAACCCCTCGATCACCAGACGTCCGTCGCGGTGGGACGACGCCATCACGGTGAGGTTTTGGGTCTCCTCCTCCCAGGCGTAAGGCATCATGGCGATGCGGTTGTGCCAAAGCGCGATGATGAAGGGACGTCCTTGCGCGAACAGCCCATCGCGCGCCGCCGTTCCCTCGACCCGCCAGGTCGAGGTGATCCGGACCGTGCGGATGTACCAGATGATGATCTCGCGCACGAGGCGGTGCACGGCGGCGGACCGAACAAGGCGCCGGACAAGCGACATCGTGGCCCCCTAACCGCTTCCGGCGGCGGCCGCTCGCTTTTCCGTCCCGTCCTCAGCGTCGGACGACGCGGGCGTCGGCGTTCCAGGAGCCTGAAACTGCATGGCCTGCAGCCTGGCGTACAGCCCGCCCTTGGCGCTCAACTCGTCATGCGCGCCGGATTCGACGACGCGTCCGCCATCCATGACGTAGATCCGGTCGGCGTCGGCGATGGTGGAGAGCCGGTGCGCGATGACCACCACCGTGCGCCCCTTCATCAGCCGCTTGAGCGCGCCCTGGACCTGGCGCTCGGACTCGGTATCGAGCGACGACGTCGCCTCGTCCAGCAGCAGGATCGGCGCGTTCTTCAGCATGGCGCGGGCGATCGCGATGCGCTGGCGCTGGCCGCCGGAGAGCTTGACGCCCTGTTCGCCGACGACCGTGTCGTAACCGTTGGGCAGGTGCAGGATGAAATCGTGCGCGGCCGCGCCGCGGGCGGCCTCGACGATCTGCTCCTCGCTCGCCCCGGCGCGTCCATAGGCGATGTTGGCGCGCACGGTGTCGTTGAACAGCGTCGTTTCCTGGCTGACCAAGCCGATCTGCGCCATCAGGGAATCGAGCGTCACCTCACGCACGTCCTGGCCGTCGACCAGGACCCGCCCGCGACTCACATCGTAGAAGCGCGGGATCAGATTCAGCACGGTCGACTTGCCGGCGCCCGACGGGCCGACCAGCGCGACCGTCCGGCCTGGCGGAACGTCGAGCGTGACGCCGCGCAGCACCGACTCCCCGCTGGTATAGGCGAAATGGACGTCCTCGAGCCGCACGCCGCCTTCGCCCGGCGTCAACGGCTTGGCGTCCGCACGGTCCTGGATGCGAGGCTCGTGATCGATAATGGCGAAGATGCGCTGGGCGGCCGCGAGGCCTTCCTGCAGCGCGGCGTTCAGGTTCGCGATCGAGCGCATCGGTTGATAGGCGGTGATCACCGCCATGAAAAAGGCCATGAACTGGCCGACGCTCATCGTTCCGTCGATGATCTGGTAGCCGCCCCACACCAGAATGGACGCCAGCGCCACGCCCGACAGACCGTCCATGATCGGATAGGTGAGCGAGCGCACCACCGCCGCCTTGAAGATCAGGCGGTACATTTCGGAGAAGGCCCGATCGGCGCGCTGCTGTTCGTAGTCCTGCATCCGGTAGGCGCGCACCTGCCGCGCCCCCTTCAGCGAATCGTCCAGCACCGACGTCATCTGACCGAATTCGGTCTGGGTGTTCGCCGAAACACGGCGCAGCCGCCGCCCGATGCGGATGATCGGCAGCACCGAGATCGGAAAGAACACGAAGGCGACGAGCGCCATCTGCCAGTTGAGCCAGAACATCTGGCCGACGAGAACGAGCACCACCAGCGTGTCCCGCCCGGCGCTGGTGAAAACCTTGGAGATGGCGTCGCGCAGGAAATGGACGTCATTGGAGAAGCGCGAGAGTTGGCGCGCCGTGCCCTCGTCGTGGAGATACTGGATGTCGGCGCGCTGCAGCGCGTTGAACATCTGACCCTGCATGCGCTCGATGATGCGCAGTCCGACCGAGTGCATCAGCGTCGTCTGAGCGAAGTTCGCCGTCCCGCGCAGCAGCGCCACGATCAGGAAACCGATCGCGACGAACCAGATCATGCTCTCCTTGCCCGCGATGAGGGCCTCGTCGAGCGTTTGCTCGACCAGCAAGACGATAGCGCCGGACGCGCCGCCGACGACCGCCATGCATGCGACGGCCGCGCCGATGCGGCCGAGGTACCGGCTCATGTAATCGCGCCAGAGTCGCGCGACCAAGACGCGCGTGTCCTCGTCGAAAATGCTGGCTTTCGCAGTCATGCGGCTCCGCACGGATCGGTGTTGGGCGCTTAACCCCATACGGGGCGTTCGCTATATCATGCTGTCCGGAGGTCGTCACTCAATGGATCACGCCCCGATTGCGCCCGTTCGGCGGCTCGGATAGCCTCCCGAAGCTGTCTTGCGCCCACCTTCCGAACAGATTCACGTTGCCGAAGGGACGAACAATGCTGCCAGGCTCGCTCGTGCGGCGTATGCGCCATCGGGCCCTGTGGCGCCGCTTCCGACGCTACACGATGGTGCCGAAGCGGCGGTTTCTCGCGAACCTGGATCTGTGCGAGAAGGCCGTAGGCCGCTCCCCGGGCTCGGACGCCGGGACGTTCATCGAATGCGGCACTTGGCGGGGCGGCATGTCCTTCGCGATCGCGACGCTTCTCGATGGTTTGCAGGATCTGCATTTCTTCGATTCCTTCCAGGGGTTGCCGGCGACGACCGCCAGGGACGGAGCCCAGGCGCAGAGGATCGAAGCGTCAGGGGGCTTCTGGCACGACAACAACACGGCGAGCGAGCAGGAGTTTCGCGACAATCTCGCGCGCTTCGGCCTGGCCGACCGAACCGCGGGCGTGCACCCGGGCTGGTTTGAGGAGACCCTGCCCGGCTTCAGTCCGAGCCGCCCGATTTCGGTTCTTCGCCTGGATGGCGATTGGCACAGCTCCACCATGACCTGTCTGGTCAACCTGTACGATGCGGTTGAGCCCGGCGGTCTCATTCTGATCGACGACTACTATGATTGGGAGGGGTGCGCGCGCGCGGTCCACGAGTTCCTGGCCGCGCGCGACCTGCCCGACCGAATCCGGAGCCATCCCAACGCGCCGGTGGCCTACATCCTCAAGGGCGTCTCGGAAGGCTAGCGACGGTCCGGAAGCGCTTCGAGGATCGGCTGCAGGTTCGCGAGGAACTGTCGGGCGCAAGACTCCCACGAGAACCGCAGCGCGTGCGTCCGGCACGCGGTCGGGTCGACCGAGAGCGCCTTGCGCGCAGCCGTGGCGAGATCCTCGTCCAACGCGCCGACCCCCGCTTCGCCGATCACGTCGAGCGGCCCGTTGACCGGGAGCGCCGCCACCGGAACCCCGCTCGCCAGCGCTTCCAGCAGCACCAGACCGAAGGTGTCGGTGCGGCTCGGGAACACGAAGACGTCCGCCGCCGCATAGCAACGCGCCAGCTCCTCGCCGACCTTGGCGCCCAGGAAATGCACCTCCGGATAGGCTTCGCGCAACTCCGCCAGCTGCGGCCCGTCGCCGACCACAACCTTGGAGCCCGGCAGTTCGAGATCGAGAAACTGCTTGATGTTCTTCTCCACCGCGACGCGCCCGACATTGAGGAAGATCGGCCGCGGCATGGACAGCGCGGTCTTGTCCCGGGGCCGGAAAAGCTCGGTGTCGACGCCCCGGCTCCAGAGCCGCAGATGGTCGAAGCCGCAGGCCGCGAGATCCCGGCGCATGCTCTCGGTCGTCACCATGGTGGCGGCCGCCGGCGCATGGAAGCGGCGCATCCAGGCGTAGCTCCATCGCAGCGGCAGTCGAATGCGCGCGTGGATGTATTCGGGAAAGCGCGTGTGGAAGGCGGTCGTGAAGGGGCGGCCGCGGCGCAGGCAATAGCGCCGCGCCGCCTGACCGAGCGGTCCTTCGGTCGCGATGTGGACGGCGCTGTCAGGCAAGTCGTCGAGCAGCCGCGGCAGGCGCAGCCAGGCGTCGACGGCGAGCCGGATTTCCGGATAGCTCGGACAGGGAATGGTGTGGAAGCGGTCCGGTCCGATCACCTCGGTCGGGTGGCCCAGCGCCGTCAGGTCGCTCGCGGTGCGCTCCAAGGTGCGCACCACGCCGTTGATCTGCGGGCGCCAGGCGTCGGTTACGATGACGATCGGGGCGCCGCGCGCCGCCGCCGGCGTCAGATCAGGGTCCGGGTGCGTCGACGCGGTAACCGCGGCCATCAGCTCAGACGCCAGCCGGCTTGGCGGCGCGCGGCTCGTCGCGGAAGGCGACGGCCGGCGCCTCGGCCGGAGAGGGCAGCATGGCCCCGATGCGCTCCGGCGCTTCGGTCCAGCGAACGATCTCGAGGCGTCCGTCGAAGGCCTCGACCAGCGCCGTGCAGCTTTCGACCCAATCGCCGTCGTTGCAGTAGAGGATCCCGTCGATCATCCGCATCTCGGGATGGTGGATGTGGCCGCAAATCACGCCGTCGACGCCGCGGCGGCGCGCCTCGTCGGCGACCGCGTCCTCGAAGCGGCTGATGAACTCCACCGCGTTCTTGACCTTGTGCTTCAGATAGGCGGAAAGCGACCAGTAGGGCATGCGCAGCCAGCGGCGCACCCGGTTGAACTGGCCGTTGAGCGCCAGCAACACCGTGTAGGCCCAGTCGCCGAGCAGCGCGAGCCACTTGGCGTAGCGCACCACGCTGTCGAATTCGTCGCCGTGCAGCACCAGGAAACGGCGGCCGTCGGCGCCGACATGGATCGCCTCCTCCGCCACAAGCACGCCGCCGAAGAACAGATTGGTGTAGTCGCGCAAGCATTCGTCGTGATTGCCGGGAACATAGACCACCTTCGTCCCGGCGCGGGTCTTGGTGAGAATTTCCTGCACGACCGCGTTCTGCGTCTCGTTCCAGTACCAGGAGCGCTTGAGGCGCCAGCCGTCGATGATGTCGCCGACCAGGTAGATCGTCTCCGCCTCGACATGCTTCAGGAAGTCCAGGAGATAGTCGGCCTTGCAGCCGCGGGTGCCCAGATGGGTGTCGGAAATCCAAACCGTGCGATACCGGCTGACGCCGCGAAGCCCATGCATGTTCAAGCCCTTTTCCGGTTGCCGCCTTTATCGGACCGTGAAACTGGCTCGGGTGATAAGGATTCAATGTTACATATCGAAGTATTGATTGGTTTTCACTTACAGCTTCACAATGTATTCACGGCGCCGTCACGGAACCTCAATGGATGCGTTACTATTCCGACAAAAAGCGTTGATCTTTCCCTTGATTTCCAACGAAAGGGGCCTGCATGAGGGCGCCGCCAGCGAATCGGCGTCGAATCGCCGTGATCTACAATCCCGCCGCCGGCCGGCGCGGCCGCAGTCTGCTGCGCCGCCTTCTGAAACGCCTGCGCGAGGGCGGCCACGAGGTGCTGCTGCGTCGTACGGAAGCGCCTGGCGACGCGACCCGCATCGCCCGCGCGCTGTCGCCGGCGGAGGTCGACGTCGTGCTCGCCGCCGGCGGGGACGGGACCATCAACGAGGTCGCCAACGGACTGATCGGCCGAGACCTGCCGCTGGCCGCAGCGCCGATGGGCACCGCCAACGTCCTCGCCTGGGAATTGGGAAGCGGCCCGCGGATCGACCGCGCGGCGCGCACGGTCTCGCAGGGGGCGACGGTGCGCATTCGCCCGGCGATGGCGGGCGCGCGCGGCTTCCTGTTGATGGCCAGCGCAGGGCTCGACGCCCGCGTGGTGGCGGGGGTCGACGCGGGATTGAAACGGCGGTTCGGCAAGGCGGCCTACGCGCTCGCCGCCCTGCGCGAGATCCTGAAGCCCGCCGCCGCCGACATCCTGTTGGAGATCGACGGCCAGCGCGAGCGCGCCGCGCTCGCCGTCGTCACGCACGCGGCGCACTACGCCGGGCCGTTCGTGATCGCCCCGCAGGCCCGGCTGGGAGACGCGCATCTGACCGTCGTGCTGGTGCGCGCCCGCAGCCGGCTCGGCCTGCTGCGGTGCGGGCTGGCGCTGGTGACCAATCGGATCGCGCGCTGCCCGCTGGTCGACCAGCGGACGGCGCGGCGGGTGCGCTTTCTCGACCCGGAGGGCGAGCCGGTGCAAAGCGACGGCGACGTGATCGGGCGCATGCCGATGGAGGTGGCGGTCGGTGCGGAGGACCTGACGCTTCTCGTGCCCGATCCCCGGCGCGTCACGGCCTGCGCGCCCGAAGAGCCGACGCACGCGACGGCCCTTCAGCGCGCGTCCAGCCGATAGCCGCGCGCGCCCAGGCACCGCTCGTAAAGCCGCTGGCGCAGCCGTTTCGCGTCTTCGACCGCGAACTGATCGGAGAGCGCGTCGGTCGTCCCGATCGTGCGGTTCGCCGCCCGGTCCGCATCGAGTTGCCGGGCGGCCAGGTCCTCCGCCTGCTGGCGGCAGGCGTTACGGTCGATCGGCCATTGGTCGCGCGGGACCTCCGGATTGGTCCAACGCGCGCCCGGCGCGCAGCCGGCCGCGGCCGCGGCGGCGGCCATCAGCAGGACGGGGGCGATCAGCAGGCCGGGGGCGAGACGCCCCGCGGCGCGGCGCCGCCGGGCGCGAAGCCGTTGCGCTGGCATGAAACCTGCTTATCCTCCGGACTGAGAGGGGCGTTCTGGGACGCCCCCGGATGGAGACGTGACCCATGAGCACCCTGCGCGCGCTCCCCTGTCAAGCAACGAGGCGACGCGGCCTTGCGCGCCGAGCCGCGGCTGCGGGCCTCGCCGGCCTGCTGGCGCTTGGCGCGGCGGGCTGCATCACCCCGCAGAGCAGCCGCGAGGACAAGCTCGCCAGCGGCGCGATCGCCGGGGTCGCCGCCGGCGCCCTGATCGGCTACAGCCTGATCGGAAGCGGCACCGGCCAATGGGTCGCCGCGCTGGTGCTGGGCGCCGCCGGCGGCTACGCCGGGTACGAGGTCACCGATCGCCTGACCCTTTGGGACCGCCAAGCGATGCGGGAGACCGCCTATTTCAGCCTGACCGAGGCGCCCGCCGGCGAGACCGCCGAATGGCGCAACCCCGACACCGGAAGCCGCGGCGCGATCACCCCCTTGCGCAGCTTCATCGACGGCCAGGGCCGGCTGTGCCGCGACTACGCCGCCGTGATCGAGGTCGAGGGCGAGCGCTTCGACGGCGAGGAGACCGCCTGCCGCAACGCGGTCGGCGCCTGGGTCGTCGGCTGACGCCGCCGCAGTTCAGCGGCATCCTCCTGAAATAGAAAGAAAAAAAGGCCGCGCCGAAGCGCGGCCCAAGTTTAGGGAGGAAACGCCCAATGAAGCGCATTGGGGAGCGAGGCTCCCCGCGCACAACATGGCGAGGCGCGCCATGCTGCGTTGCACAATATGACATGTGCGCCGCAACAAAACAAGAGAATGCGTAAAAAAAACGACAGCCGCAGGGGCTGCCCCTCTTCGCTCAAGCGTCTGTTTTTCCGCACAAAGCGCGCTTCGAGGCCGGGCGTCGCGCCCGCCGCGGGGCGGAGCGGCGGCCGGCCTTCGCCTTGCGCCCGCCCCCGCTGCGCGCCATGGTGCGGATCATAGGTGCACGAACAATCGGCCGCGCTCCAAGCGGCCGCAAGGACCGGATCGATGGGAGCGAATCGCAAGCGGCCGCCGGATCCGGCCTCGATCTCCGGTCCGGCCCCAACTGACCCGCACCAACCCGACGCGCAACGGCCCGACGCGCAACGGCCCGACGCGCAACGGCCCGACGTCGCCCCGGACGGCTATGAGGTCACGGAGCAGATCGGACATTTGCTGCGACGCGCGCATCAGCGCGCGACCGCCCTGTTCCAGGAAACGCTCGCCGATCCGACGCTGACGCCGATGCAGTTCGCGGCGCTGATGAAGCTGCGCGACGCCGGCCTCCTGTCCCAGAACCATCTCGGTCGCCTGACGGCGATGGATCCGGCGACGGTCCAGGGCGTGATCCGCAGATTGGAAGAGCGCGGCCTGATCGTCCGGCGCGCGGACGCGACGGATCGCCGCCGCACCTTACTGGCGCTCAATCCGGCCGGCGCCGCGCTGGCGGATCAATTGGTCGACAGCGCCCGGACGGTCAGCGAGCGCACGCTCGCCCCGCTCGACCCGGCGGAGCGGCGCACGCTGGTTCAGCTTCTGAAACGCATCGGCTGACGCCCGCGCGCCCGAAAGCCGCGCGCCCGAAAGCCGCGCGCCCGGAATCCGCGCGCCCGGACCAGGCGGCGCGGGCGAGTCAGCCGACGCGAGGGCGTCAGTCGCGCTCCACGCACATTGCGACGCCCATGCCGCCGCCGATGCAAAGCGTCGCCAGGCCCTTCTTGGCGTCGCGCTTGATCATCTCGTGCAGCAGGGTGACGAAGACGCGCTGGCCGGAGGCGCCGATCGGATGGCCGAGCGCGATGGCGCCGCCGTTGACGTTCACCTTCTCCGGATCCCAGCCCATGTCCTTGTTGACGGCGAGCGCCTGGGCCGCGAAGGCCTCGTTCGCCTCGATCAGGTCGAGGTCCTCGACGCTCCAACCCGCCTTCTCCAGGGCCTTGCGCGACGCGGGGATCGGCCCCGTGCCCATGATCGCCGGGTCGACGCCGGCCGTCGCCCAGGAGACGACGCGGGCGAGCGGCGCAATGCCGCGCTTCGCGGCCTCCTCCGCGCTCATCAGCACGCTGGCCGCGGCGCCGTCATTGATGCCGGACGCGTTGCCCGCGGTCACCGTGCCTTCCTTGTCGAAGGCGGGGCGCAGCTTGCCCAGGCTCTCCACGGTCGTTCCGTGCTTCGGGTGCTCGTCGTCCTCGATCACCGTGTCGCCCTTGCGGCCCTTGATGGTGACGGGGACGATCTCGTCCTTGAAGCGCCCGGCCTTCTGGGCCGCCTCGGCCTTCTGCTGGGAAAAGGCGGCGAACGCGTCCTGCTGCTCGCGGGTGAGCTGCCACTGACGGGCGACGTTCTCGGCCGTATTGCCCATGTGATAGCCGTTGAAGGCGCACCACAGACCGTCCTTGATCATGGTGTCGACGAACTTCAAATCGCCCATCTTCTGGCCGTTGCGCAGGTGCGCGGTGTGCGGCGCCTGGCTCATGCTCTCCTGGCCGCCGGCGACGATGATGTCGGCGTCGCCCGCCTTGATCGCCTGCAGGCCCAGCGCGACCGAGCGCAGGCCGGAGCCGCAGAGCTGGTTCATCTGATAGGCCGTCTTCTCGACCGGGATTCCGGCGTCCACCGCCGCCTGACGGGCGGGGTTCTGGCCCTCGCCGGCGGTCAGAATCTGGCCCATGATCACCTCGTCGACCGCCTCCGGTTCGACCCCGGCGCGCGACAGCGCCTCCTTGATGGCGACGGCGCCGAGCGTGTGGGCCGGGACGCTGCTGAGCCCGCCGTTGAAGGCGCCGACGGGCGTGCGCGCCGCCCCGGCGATGACGATATCGGTCATGGATGCTCCTCCGCTCCAATGGTTTGTGTCCGATGCGGGATCTCGCCCGTCGGCCGCGCCGCAAAGACAACCGCCCCAGATGTGGGCGCCGCCCCTCCGGCGCCGCAAGCCCCATCGGGCGGCGAAGCTATGCTGCATCGCGAAAAGAACTCTACCGATCATGGTCCTTTCGGGCAATGCGCTTCCCGCTTCAACCCCGGCGCCGATCGCGGTACGCTATGCCGTCGATACGGCGGGGCGGCTGTGAAGGGGACGGTCGGTGCGTGACGCGTTGGAACGGGGATTGACGCCCGGCGGGCCGGCGGCCGCGCCGGTTGACGCGACGACTGCACGCGCTCAGGAGCCGCGGGTGGATCTCCGCTCGATCCCCTGCGAGTTCGCCCCCCCGCTCGGCTGGGCGGCGCGGCTCGGCCTGATCGTACTGGCGAGCGATCATACGATCGAATTCGAATGGCGCAGCCTGGTCGACGCCGCCGCACGCGCCTGCGGCGGGCCGGACAGCGTCGCGCTCTACGCAGCGCGCATCCCGAACGATCCGGAGATCACGCCGGAGACGCTGGCCGCCATGGACGGCCGCATCGCCCAGACCGCGGATCTGCTGACGCCGGGCGTCGATTGCGACGTGATCGCCTATGGCTGCACCTCGGCGGCGATGGTGCTCGGCTCCGAGCGCGTGGCGAAGCGGGTGCATAGCGTGCGGCCGGGCGCCCGCGTCACCGATCCGGCCGAAGCCGCCGTCGCGGCCTTCGAGGCGCTCGGCGTGCGGCGTCTCGCCATGCTGACGCCCTACTCGGCGGCGCTGAACGAGGGGCTCCGGGCCGGCTTTCAGGCGCGCGGCTTGGACATTCCGAAGATGGGCAGCTTCGGGATCGGGAACGACAACGACGTCGCCCGCATCGCGCCGGCCTCGGTCGCGGCCGCCGCGCGGGACCTCGGCGGCGATCCGGAGGTGGAGGCGGTCTTCGTTTCCTGCACCTCGATCCGATTGATCGAAGTCGTCGACGCGCTGGAGGACGCGCTGGGCAAGCCGGTGGTCTCGTCCAACATGGCGCTCGGCTGGCGCGCGTTGCGGCTCGCCGGGATCGACGCCCCGTTGGAGGGCTTCGGCCGCCTGTTCCGGGAGGCCTGAGCGGCGGCGCGCCTCGGGCCCGGTCCTCACAGACCGTGATAGCGCCGGTACCAATCCACGAACTTCGGGATACCCGCGTCGATCGGCGTCGTGGGCCGGTAGCCGAAGTCGCGGGCGATGGCGGAGATGTCGGCGTAGGTCGCCTTCACGTCGCCCGGCTGCATCGGCTGGAAATCGATCTCGGCCTTCACGTTCAGCGCGCGCTCCAGCACCTCGATCAGGCGCATCAGCGGCTCCGGCCGGTTGTTGCCGATGTTGTAGACCCGGTGCGGCGCGCCCTCGACCCCGGCCTCCGGACCGCCGTCGGGCGGCGGGCCGTCCAGCACCGCCAGCACGCCGGCGACGATGTCGTCGATATAGGTGAAGTCCCGGCTCATGTCGCCCTGGTTGAAGACCTTGATCGGCCGGCCGTTCATCATCGCGTCGGTAAACAGATAGGCCGCCATGTCCGGCCGCCCCCACGGCCCATAGACCGTGAAGAAGCGCAGACCCGTCATGGGTATGCGATACAGATGGCCGTAGCAGTGCCCCATCAGCTCGTCCGCGCGCTTGGTCGCGGCGTAGAGCGAGACGGGCGTGTCCACCCGGTCCCCGGTCGAGAACGGAACCTTCGTATTGCCCCCATAGACCGAGGAGGAGGAGGCGTAGACCAGATGCTTGAACCCGCCGGCCGCCTGCAGGCGGCGCGCGCCCTCCAGGATGTTGAGCTGGCCGACGATGTTCGCCTCGACATAGGCGTGCGGGTTCTCGAGCGAGTACCGCACCCCGGCCTGCGCGGCGAGATGGACGATCCGATCGATCGCCGGATAGCGGGCGAAGAGATCCTCCATCGCCGCGCGGTCGGCGATGTCAATCCGCTCGAAGCGAAAACCGTCGAGCCCTTCGAGCGTCGCCAGCCGCGCCTGCTTCAGCGTCGGATCGTAATAGGCGTTCAGATTGTCGATCCCGACGATCGGACCCGCGCCGCGCTCGGCGAGCGCGCGCACGACATAGGAGCCGATGAATCCGGCCGCGCCGGTGACGAGGAAGGTCATGACAGCCGAAACCGCGCTCAGTCAGTCAGCAGGGAAAGCAACCGCGCCCCCTATAACGGCTCCCTGCGCCGGATGCACGCATCGATTCCCTCGGCCGGCGCCAGAATGCATTCCGACTTGAAATTTAGGTCAGCAATGCTAACCTAAATTCGGGCGATGCGGCCGACGCTGCGGTTGTGTGCGGATCGGGCGCTCGCCATATGGACGGGGCGCGGGGACGGTGCACCCTCCCCAGCGTCCCAGCAGCACGAGCCGGCGACAAGACCGGCCCCGTCTCGCGGCGATCCGCGGGGCGTCCTGTCAGGATAGGCGCGCCGCACGGCCCGGTTCAGACCGCCCGCGGCGCATGGGAGATGGGAGAGACGAAGCAGCCATGGCCGAGCATCCTTCCGAAGCGACCGAGATTTCCGAGCGTCACGCGCTGGCCGACGTCCATCTCGACGACAAGTACACGTTGCAGGAAGGCCGCATCTTCCTGACCGGCACCCAGGCGCTTGTGCGTCTGCCGCTGATGCAGCGCGCGCGCGACGCCGACGCCGGGATCAAGACCGGCGGCTTCATCTCGGGCTACCGCGGATCGCCGCTCGGCGCGCTCGACCAGCAGCTTTGGAAGGCGCGGAAATTCCTGGCGGAAGCCGGCGTCCACTTCCAGCCGGGCGTCAACGAGGATCTGGCCGCGACCTCGATCTGGGGCACGCAGCAGGTCGGCATGTTCCCGGGCGCCACGGTCGATGGCGTCTTCTCCATGTGGTACGGCAAGGGCCCGGGCGTCGACCGCTCGGGCGACGTCTTCCGCCACGCCAATCTCGCCGGCACGTCCAAGCACGGCGGCGTCCTGGTGCTGGCCGGCGACGACCACACCTGCAAGAGCTCCACCACCGCGCACCAGACCGAATACGCCTTCATGGACGCCATGATCCCGGTCCTGAACCCCGCCAATGTTCAGGAGTTCCTGGACATGGGGCTGCACGGCTTCGCGATGTCGCGCTATTCCGGCTGCTGGGTCGCCTTCAAGACGCTGGCCGACACGGTGGACACCTCGGCTTCGGTCTATGTCGATCCGCTGCGCATCCAGACGCGTCTGCCGGACGATTTCGACATGCCCGAAGGCGGCCTGAACGGGCGCTGGACCGGCCACCAGCCGCTTGAGCAGGAGGAGATGCTGCACCGCTACAAGCTCTATGCGGCGCTCGCCTACGCCCGGGCCAACGGCATCAACCGCACGATCGTCGATTCGCCGAAGCGGCGGCTCGGGGTCGTGACCACCGGGAAGGCCTATCTCGACGTCATGCAGGCGCTGGAAGACCTGCATATCGACGAGGCTTTCGCCAAGGAGCTCGGGATCTCGATCTACAAGGTCGGCATGCCCTGGCCGCTGGAGCGGGAGGGAATCCGCGCCTTCGCCGAAGGCCAGGAGGAAATCCTGGTCGTCGAGGAGAAGCGCGCCCTGATCGAGAACCAGTTGAAGGAGCAGCTCTACAACTGGCGCGCCGACGTGCGCCCGCGCGTCGTCGGCAAGTTCGGCGAGGATCGCGAGGAGTTGCTGCCGGCCTATGGCGAGCTGACGCCGGCGCGCATCGCCCGCGTGATCGTCGGCCGTCTGAAGAAGCTGCCCGGCGGCGATGCGCTGGTGGAGAACAATTCGCACTTCCAGAACCGGCTTTCCTTCCTGGACGCCAAGGAGCGCTCGCTCGCCGAGAACAAGGCGCCGATGAGCCGCCTGCCCTATTTCTGCTCCGGCTGCCCGCACAACACCTCGACCCGCGTGCCGGAGGGGAGCCGCGCGCTGGCCGGCATCGGCTGCCACTATATGGCGCAATGGATGGACCGCTCGACGGCCACCTTCACCCAGATGGGCGGCGAGGGCCTGACCTGGGTCGGCCAGGCGCCCTTCACCGAGGAGAAGCACGTCTTCGTCAATCTGGGCGACGGCACCTACTTCCATTCCGGTCTGATGGCGATCCGGGCGGCGATCGCGGCGCAGGTCAACGTGACCTACAAGATCCTCTACAACGACGCGGTCGCCATGACCGGCGGCCAGCCGCATGACGGCCAGATCGACGTGCCCACCATGGCGCAACAGGTGGTCGCGGAAGGGGCGAAGCGCCTCGTCATCGTCTCCGACGAGCCTGAGAAATACACGACCGCCATGTTCCCCGCGGGGACGACGATCCACCATCGCGACGCGCTCGACGCGGTGCAGAAGGATCTGCGCGAGACCGAAGGCTGCTCGGTCATGATCTACGACCAGACCTGCGCCGCCGAGAAGCGCCGCCGCCGCAAGCGCGGCCAGTATCCGGACCCCGCCAAGCGCGTCGTCATCAACGAGCTTGTCTGCGAGGGCTGCGGCGATTGCGGCGTGCAGTCCAACTGCGTCTCCGTCACGCCCAAGGAGACCGAGTTCGGCCGCAAGCGCCAGATCGACCAGTCGAGCTGCAACAAGGATTTCTCTTGCCTGAAGGGCTTCTGCCCCAGCTTCGTCACGGTCGAAGGCGGGCAATTGCGCAAGGGTAAGGGCGCCGCGGCCGGCGCGGCCAAGCAAGCCGGCGTCGCCGACGTGTTCGAGGCCCTGCCGGAGCCGGCGGCGGCCGACGTCTCGACCAAGCCCTTCGGCATCCTCCTGACCGGCGTGGGCGGCACCGGCGTCGTCACCATCGGCGCCCTGATCGGGATGGCCGCGCATCTCGAGGGCAAGGGATGCTCCGTCCTCGACATGGCGGGCCTGGCCCAGAAGGGCGGCGCGGTGACCAGCCACATCCGCGTCGGCAAGGACCCGGAGCAGTTGAAGGCGCTGCGCATCGCGGCCGGCCGCGCCGACCTGATCATGGGCTGCGACATCGTCGTCGCCTCGGGTCCCGACGCCATGGCGAAGGCCGACCGCGGCCTGACCCGCGCCATCGTGAACACGCACCAGACCGTCACCGGCGACTTCACCCGCAATCCGGACTGGACGTTCCCGGCCGAGGAGATGCAGCGCATCATCGCCGACGAGGTCGGCGGCGAGGCGGCGCACTTCGTGGAGGCGACGGAGATCGCCGAGGCCCTGATGGGCGACAGCATCGCGACCAACCTCTTCATGGTCGGCTACGCCGCGCAGAAGGGCCTGCTGCCGGTCGGACTCACCGCGCTTGAACGCGCGATCGAGCTGAACGGCGTCGCGATCGAGGCGAACAAGCGGGCGTTGCTCTGGGGCCGCCGCGCGGCGCACGATCTGGAGGCGGTGCGCCGCCTCGTGGCCCGCGCGAACGAAGCCGCGGCGCCCGCCGCCGAGCCGGCGGAGACGGCGATCGCGACCAAGCTCGAGGACATCGTCGCCAAGCGCGTCGACTTCCTGAAGGCCTATCAGAACGAGGCCCTGGCGCGGCGCTACAAGGATCTCGTGACCCGGGTCGTGACCGCCGAAGCGCGGATCAAGCCGGGCGCCGACGATCTGGCCCGCGCGGTCGCGCGCTACTACTTCAAACTGCTCGCTATCAAGGACGAGTACGAGGTGGCGCGGCTGTACACCGACGGCTCGTTCGAGCGCATGGTGCGGGCCAAGTTCGAAGGCGACTACAGGCTCAAGTTCCACCTCGCTCCGCCGCTCTCCGCCCCGCGCGATCCGGAAACGGGTCGGCTGACGAAGAAGGAGTTCGGCCCCTGGATGATGACCGCCTTCCGGGTGCTGGCGCGGCTGCGCTTCCTGCGCGGTACGGCCTTCGACCCCTTCGGCAAGACCGAGGAGCGCAAGATGGAGCGCCGGCTGATCGTCGAGTACGAGACGGTGATCGACGAACTGCTGGAGAAGCTCTCGCCCGCGACCCATGCGCTGGCGGTCGAGATCGCCTGCGTGCCCGAGCACATCCGCGGCTACGGCCACGTCAAGGAGGCGCATGTAGAGACCGCCAAGGCGAACGAGGCGTTGCTGCTCGAGCGCCTGCGCAATCCGGCCGCCGCAGCGCCCGCCGCCGCGGAATAGCCGGTCGGGACGCCCCCTCTCGCCCGCCCCCCGGCGCGTTGCGTCGGGGGGTGGGCGCTTGTATCGTCGCACGATCGGGTCGCCGCCAAGCTGGGAGAGGACGCGCATGACCGCCTGCATCGTGGGATGGAGCCACTCGACATTCGGCAAGCTCGAGGGTGAGGACGTCGAGGCCCTGATCGGCCGCGTCGCGGCCGACGCGCTCGCCGACGCGGAGGTCGCGCCGGAGGAGGTCGATGCGATCTATCTCGGCTGGTACAATGGCGGCTTCTCGAAACAGGATTTCGGCGCCTCGCTCGTCCTGAACAGCCTGCCCGGCCTGCGCTACAAGCCGGCCACGCGGTTGGAGAACGCCTGCGCCACCGGCTCGGCCGCGGTGCATCAGGCGGCCACCTTTCTGGAGGCGAAACAGGGCCGCACGGTGCTGGTGATCGGCGTCGAGAAGATGACCGACACCCCGGGGCCGGAGATCGGCGGCATCCTGTTGCAGGCCGCGTATCTGAAGGAAGAGGGCGCGACGGACGGCGGCTTCGCCGGCGTCTTCGGGCAGATCTGCAACGGCTATTTCCAGAAGCACGGCGATCAGAGCGACGCGCTGGCCGCCATCGCCGCCAAGAATCACAAGAACGGTTGCGCCAACCCCTACGCCCAGATGCGCCGCGATCTGGGCTACGAGTTCTGCCGCGCCGTCTCCGACAAGAACCCGATCGTCGCCGGGCCGTTGAAGCGCACGGATTGCTCGCTGGTCTCCGACGGGGCCGCGGCCCTGGTGATGCGCGACATGGACACCGCGCTGTCGGCCAAGAAGGCCGTCGTGTTCCGCGCGCGCGCCCAGGTGAACGACTTCCTGCCGATGTCGAAGCGCGACATGACCTATCTGGACGGCTGCGCGCGGGCCTGGGATCAGGCGCTCGGCGCGGCCCGGCTCGGGATCGACGACCTGGATCTGGTGGAGACGCACGACTGCTTCACCATCGCCGAACTGATGCAGTATGAGGCGATGGGGCTCGCCGCGCCGGGCGACGGCGCCAAGGCCGCGCTCGACGGCGTCACCCGCAAGGACGGCCGTCTGCCGGTCAATCCGTCGGGCGGGCTCAAGTCCAAGGGCCATCCGATCGGCGCGACCGGCGTGTCGATGCATGTGCTGACGGCGATGCAGGTGCGCGGCGACGCCGGCGACATGCAGGTCGACGGGGCCCGGCTCGGCGGCGTCTTCAACATGGGCGGTGCGGCTGTCGCCAACTACTGCTCGATCCTTGAGGCGATAAGATAGCCGCGCAATGTGAGAGGATTGCGGCCTGCTGGGGTCGCTCGGCCTGAAACTGGGGGACAGGCTGGATGACGACACCCGCGGAGAGCGTCGAGCCGGCCGAGGAGACGGCGCGCATCAAGCGCCGCGCCGCCGGGTACGGGGCGGGCGTGATGACGCTGGCCGCGCTGCTGGTCGGCGGCCTGACGTATTTCGGCGTCTACGGGCAGGACGCGGTCTCGATCGACGCCTCGGAACGCCGCCTCGACGCCGCGCTCGACGGGTCGCTCGATCGCCTCGCTCGCATGGCGCGGGACAACGCCTGGTGGGACGCCGCCCACGCCAATCTGGTCGACTCCGTCGATCCGGAGTGGGCCGACGACAATGTCGGCGCCTGGATGCACGAGACCTACGGCGTCTCGGCGACCCTGGTGCTCGGCCCGCAGGACGAGCCGGTTTTCGTTGCGGCCTATGGCGCGGCCGAGCCGCACGCACAGGCCGATTGGGGCCCGCATATCGAGCGCCTCGCGGACGACGTGCGGTCCGGCGCGATGGCCGATTCGCAACCGATGTCGGGCGTCGTGCGCTGGCGCGGGGAGCTTCACCTAGCCGGCGCGGCGCCGATCACGCCCGAGACCCCGACAGCCGTTGCGGCCTCCCCGACGCCGCGCTCGGTGCTGATGTTCCTGCAACGGCTCGACGCCGCGCGCTTGGCGATCCTGGCGGAGGAACAGCAGGTCAGCAGCCTGGCGATCGCCTCGAAGCCCCTCGTCCAAGGCAATGCCTGGGTCCCGCTTCACGCGCCCGACGGCGCGTCGCTCGGCGGGCTCTCCTGGCAGGCGCCCACACCCGGCACGACATTGCTGAAACAGGTTGTGGCGCCGGTGCTGACGGCCTTTATCGCGCTCGGCGTCCTGGCGTTCGCCCTGATCCGGCGGACGATCCGGCTCGCGGAAGCCCTCGAACGCGCGGTGGCGGACCAGCGCGCCAAGGAGCGTCTTGCGCGCGAGGCGGCCGCGACCGCCGAGCACGCCAACGCCGCCAAGTCCCAGTTCCTATCGCACATAAGCCACGAACTGCGCTCGCCTCTGCACACGGTGATCGGCTTCGCCTCCTTCATGAAGGAGCAGAAACTGGGCGCGCTGGGCCGACCGGAATACGTCGACTACGCCGATCAGATTCTGCAGGAGGGACGGCGCCTCAACCAGATCGTGGAGGATCTGCTTGACTACACGCGCCTCTCCTCGGGCGCGGCGCCGCTCGACGAGCAGGTCGTGGACATGACCGAGGCGGTGCTGGCCGCCGCCCATGCGCTCGAGCCGGCCGCGGCGGAGAAGGGCGTCGCCCTCGACGTCTCCATCGCGCCGGACGCGCCGCGCCTCGTCGGCGACGAGCGCGGCCTGCGCCAATTGGCCCGCCATCTGATCGACAACGCCGTGAAGTTCACCGGCGCCGACGGCTCCGTCGAGGTGCGCCTGGATCGGGATGTCGCAGAAGACGGCCGGCCGCGCCTGCGCTTCAGCGTCTCGGACACGGGCGTCGGGATCGAGCAAAGCCGCATCGAACAGATGCTCGCCCCCTTCGAGCAGGCCGACGCGGGCATCGCCCGCCGTCACGGCGGCGTCGGCATCGGCCTGTCGCTGGTGCGCCTTCTGGTGCGCAATCACGGCGCCGTCCTGGACATCCAAAGCCGGGTCAAGGAGGGCGCGCGCTTCACGGTTCTGTTCCCGCCGGAGCGGGCGGTCGCGCCGATCGGCCCCGCTATCGACGCCCTCGGGGAATCGGCTTAAGGTCCTTCCGCCTGGGGAAGATAACGAGAAGGTCGGTCGATGCCGAACGGGCCCCGGTCCGCAGCCCGTCCCGCCGCGCCCATCGGCTGTGCGCGCGTCTTGCGATGGATCCGCGCGGCGACGGCGCGGACCTCAGCATGCGCGTTTCTGCTCGTCGGCCTCGCACAGGGTGCGACCGCCGACGCGGCGCAGGCGACGTCGGCGCCGCAACTGGCGCAGACCTATCTCGACGGCCGGACGCTGGAGCGCGCGCCGCCTTTCGTCGTCCAGCGCTATCGCGAGCGCGCGGAGGCCGGCGACCGGCGCGCGCAATTCTATCTCGGCCTGATGCACGAGCAGGGGCTCGTCGGAGACGCGCCCGCGCCGGCCGCCGCGCGGCGCTGGTTCGCCGCCGCGGCCGACGGCGGCTATCCGCCGGCGCAGTACAAACTCGCCCTCTACGCCGAACAGGGGACCGGCGGCCCGCGCGACGCCGCCCTGGCCGTCGCCATGTACGGCAGGGCCGCCGCGGCCGGCATGGCGGAAGCGCAGTACAATCTGGCGCTGATGCTCAATCAGGGGCGCGGCGCTCCCCGCGATCGCGCGGGCGCGATCCGATGGTTCGAACAGGCGGCGCTGGCCGGCCTGACGGCGGCGCAGATGGCGCTCGCGGAGTTGCACGCCGGCGGGGTCGGCGCCGCGCCGGATCTTGTCGAAGGTTGGGCCTGGCTGAAACGCGCGGCGGAGTCCGGCGAACCCGAGGCCGAGGCGCTCCTGAACGCGCTGGAGCCGCGCATGAGCGCGGCGGAGCGCGCCGAAGCCCGGCGTTTGAAGGCGGCGCACGATGCGCTGGCCGAGATGCGCGCGCAACGACCCTGATCGGCTTGGGCGGCGGGTCGCGCGATGGATAAATTCGGTCGCGCGCGCGGGAGTGACGGGCCGGGGTGAGAGTAGCGTACGCCCCCGGTGAAACGAGGCCGCAGGACGACCCTTCGTCGCAAGCAATGACGGGGCGTCCGTCAGCTTTAGGGGATAGAAGGCAATGGCCGAGCAAGACGATCTCGATCTCCGCGAACTGGACGATCAGGAACTGGTCGAGCAGATGTGGGACGACCTCTATGACGGTCTCGCCGAAGAGGTCGTCGAGGGAACCAACATCCTGCTTGAGCGCGGCTGGCCGCCCTACAGGGTGCTGACGGAGGCCCTGGTCGAGGGGATGCGCATCGTCGGCGTCGATTTCCGCGACGGCATCCTGTTCGTGCCGGAAGTGCTGATGGCTGCGAACTCGATGAAGGCCGGGATGAACATCCTGCGCCCGCTGCTGGCCGAAACCGGCGCCCCCCCGCAGGGCAAGATGGTGATCGGCACCGTGAAGGGCGACATCCACGATATCGGCAAGAACCTGGTGTCGATGATGATGGAGGGCGCGGGATTCGAGGTGATCGACATCGGGATCAACAATCCGGTCGAGAACTATCTCGAGGCGCTCGAGCAGCATAAGCCCGACATCCTCGGCATGTCCGCCCTGCTGACCACGACCATGCCCTACATGAAGGTCGTGATCGACACGATGAAGGAGCAGGGCATCCGCGACGACTACGTCGTGCTCGTCGGCGGCGCGCCGCTGAACGAGGAGTTCGCCCGCGAGGTCGGCGCCGATTCCTACTGCCGGGACGCCGCCGTCGCGGTGGAGACCGCCAAGGAGATCATGGCCCGCAAGCACAATCAGCCCGCCTGACCGGCGGACTGTGTGGCGGGCCGACAGCGCAGCGACGAGGCGGGAGGGCGCGCCATGGCGTCCCAAGCCCTAGACCCCGAGGCCGCGCCCGCGGAAGCGGCGGCCGACGTTCCGGCTCCGGACGCCGCGCCGGAGCGGTTCAGCGCGGGAGCGAGCGTCCTGATCCTCGCCTGCGGGGCGCTGGCGCGCGAGATCCTGGCGCTGATCCGCCTCAACGGCTGGGATCATATCGACCTCGCCTGCCTGCCCGCCGAACTGCACAACCGCCCGGAGCGGATTCCCGACCGGCTTCGCGAGAAGCTGCGCGCCAACCGCGATCGCTACGAGCGGATCTGGGTCGCCTACGCCGACTGCGGAACCGGCGGCGGGATCGACCGGGTCCTGGCCGAGGAAGGGGGCGAGCGTCTCGGCGGCGCGCATTGCTACGCCTTCTTCGCCGGCCAGGAGGCGTTCGACGCCCTGCACGAGGCGGAGCCGGGAACCTTCTACCTGACGGACTATCTGGCGCGGCATTTCGACACGTTGGTGGTGAAGGGCATGAAGCTCGACCGGCATCCCGAACTGCTGACCATGATGTTCGGCAACTACCGGCGGCTCGTTTATCTGGCGCAGACCGACGACGCGGCGCTCGACGCCAAGGCGGAGGCCGCGGCCGACCGGCTCGGCCTCGCCTACGAGCGTCGGCGCACCGGCTACGGCGAACTGGCCGATTTCATCAACCGGGCGGCGGCCTCGGCGGGCTGACCCGGGCGCGGCGCCCTTAACGCTTTCAGGATCGGGAAGATGGCGGACCTCATCATCGTCTACTGGCGCGACATCCCAGCCCAGGTGATCGTCAAGAAGGGACGGCGCGACCAGGTGAAGCGCGTGCTCGACGATCGCTTCGAAAAAGCGATCGACCGCGCCGCCATGCGCGGCAAGGCGCGCTCGACCGACGACTACCTGGCGGAATGGCGCAAGGCCGATCCGGTCGCCGTGTCCGACGACCTCGCGGCCGAAGCCGAATCGGCGGCCGCCGAGATCGAATCCGCCTATGACGACGCGCGGCTCGCCGAGCTGGTCGAGAACGGCGGCTGGGCGGCGGCCTGAGCCCTTACGATCCCGCGGATCGCAAGGGCGGAGACCCGGTCGGCCGCCCCCCGATCGCCCACGCGTCGCCCGCCCGTCACCCGGCCTTCGCCCAGGGACTTGCGTCCCGAATCGGCCGATGCATGATGGCGTATGGTCTACGCCTTCCGCCGAACAACAGGATGGGGTCGGTGCGAGGCGCGCCGCGGCTGCGACCGCCGCGCGCGGCGGCCGGGCCTTCGCACGCTCGCTCCGCTGCTTCTGGCCGGCGGGCTCGGTCTGGCGGCCGCGCTCGCTCCCGCCGCAGCCGAAGACTTCGATCCGACGGCCTGCGGCGACCGCCATCAACGCCTCTTCGAGGGCGACTTCGATCAGTTCTGGAGCTATGCGGAGCGGCACGGCTGGACCGGCGTCGGCCAGTTCGCCTGGTCCGTTCCGCAGGCCGACGGGGAATCGGACGCCGCGTGGCGCGCCCGCGCCAAGCGGTGTTTCGTGGAGGTCGAACGCCGCAACGCGGGACGCGACGATCCGGACCATCTCTACGCGCTCGGCTATTTCCTCTGGCACGGCGGGGCGGCGTTCGGCTTCGAAATCGACCCCGACAAGCAGCCCGGCCTGCGCGAGCGCGGCTACCGCATGCTGCTGCGCGCCCGACAGCTCGGTTTCTCCAAGGCGGAGTTCGCCCTGGTCGGGGTGCACTACACCATGGTCCGCGCGATCGACACGGCGGCGCTCCAGGCGGCGCGGGCCGACGGAGCCGCGGCCCCGGTTCCCGACTGGTGGCCGTCGAGCGCCCGCCTGCTGCAGGACCTCAACGCCATGGGCTCGCGCGGCATAGCCGGCGCCTATCTCTCGCTCAGCGCGCTCTATCGCGAGCGTTGGCTGATGGCCGAGTATTTCGGGATCGATCACGAGGGGCGAAAGGTGACGACCCCGGATCCCGCCTTGCGCCGGACGGCGGAGATCTACGAGCAATGGTACGAGACCGTGCGCGAACGCGAGAACCTGCCGGCCGCCGCCCCATCCCCGCGCCCGTGACGGCCCCGCGCGCCTGACGCTTGACAAAACGATATAAAGATATTGTTATGTGCGGTGACCGAGGCGGGAGCCGCAAATGGATGAGCTGTTGCAAGGATTGCGCGCCGCGGCGGAGCCCACCCGGCTCCGCGTCCTGGCGCTGTGCGCGCATGCGGAACTCACCGTCTCGGAGCTTGTCCGCATCCTGGGGCAGAGCCAGCCGCGCGTATCCCGGCATCTGAAGCTGATGGTCGAGGCCGGCCTGCTGGCGCGCTATCAGGAGGGAAACTGGGCGCGCTATCGCCTGGCGGTCGAGGGGCCGGCGATGACCGGCGGCCGGCGGCGCGCCCGGCCGTCCGCCGTCGCCCGCTTCGCGGACGCCGTGATCGACCTGCTGCCGGAAGACGATCCCGTCCTCGCCCGCGATCTGGAGCGGCTGGAGACGATCCGGGCCGAGCGCGACCGCGCCGCCCAGAACTATTTCGCGCGCAACGCCGCCCAGTGGGACCGCATCCGCGCCCTGCATGTCGACGAGACCGAGGTCAATCAGGCCCTGATGCGCGTCTTCGGCGGCGACGACGGGCGCTCGCTCGGCCGCTTTCTCGACATCGGCACCGGCACGGGCCGGGTGCTGGAGCTTCTCGGCCCCCGCGCCGAGAGCGCGGTGGGCGTCGACAGCTCGTCGGCCATGCTGGCGATCGCGCGGGCCGCGGTGGACAGGGCGCACCTGACCCATTGTCAGGTGCGCCAGGCGGACATGTACCAGCTTCCCTTCGCCGACGCCGCCTTCGACAGCGCCTGCATGCACATGGTGCTGCATTTTGCGGACGAGCCGGTCCAGGCCCTGATGGAGGCTGGCCGGGTGCTGGCCCCCGGGGGCCGCTTGGTCTTGATCGACTTCGAAGCGCACAATCTGGCCGAACTGCGCGCCGAGCACCAGCATCGCTGGCCCGGCTTCGAGCGCGAGACGGTCCGCGGCTGGCTGGCCGAAGCCGGCTTCGCCCCGCATCCCGTGGAAACCTTGGAGGGCGGACCGCTGACGGTCTGCCTGTGGGTCGGCGAGAAGCCGGCGCAATCGCAAAACCGGGCGCTCGGCGCGGCGCAGTAGCCGCGCCCCCGCGCCCGCCCGCCTGAAGGAGGCGAAAACCCATGCGCAGCATTCGCGAAACCCTGTCCCACCGGGTCGTCCTGGCCGACGGCTCCGTCGCGCGCAGCCTGCGCGGCGAGGAAATCGATCCCGCCCGCGACTTCTTCGGCCAGAAAGACCTTTACGAGGCGCTCAATCTGAGCCGGATCGATCTGGTGCGGCGCGCCCACAGGACCTACCTGGAAGCCGGCGCGGACGTCGTGCGCACCAACACGCTGCGCGGCAACCCGCTGACGCTGGCCGCGCACGGCATGGCCGACGAAGCCTTCATCCTCAACTACAACGCCGCCCAGGCGGCGGCCGAGGCCGTCGACAGCGTCCCCGGGCGCGGCCGCCGGCGCTTCGTCCTCGGCGTGGTCCGGGACGAAGGCTGGGACGTCGCCCCCGGCGAGGTCGAGACCGCCGTCGACCGGCAGGTCCAGGGGCTGATCGCGGGCGGCGTCGACGCGGTGCTGCTCGACGTCATGCCCGGCGTCGGGCGCATCCAGGCCATGATCTCCGGCGCCCGCCGGGCGCGCGCCGCGCTCGCCTCGGAAACTGCGATCTTCCTGCAGAAGATCGAGACCGGCCCGAGCTTCGGCCAACGCACGCTGGACGCCTGCGACGGCGTCGTGCGCTATCGACCGGGCGACGCCTCGAAGACCGCCTGGCTGGACGCCGCGATCTCGGACGGGCGCGTCAATCTGATCGGCGGCGGGGCCGCGCCGGCGGACACCCGGCGCATCGACCGCCTGCTGCGCGAGCGCGCCGAAGACGGATTCCGCCCGGTTCTGGGCTGGCTGCGCGACGCGGTGGAGATCGACGATCTCCAGCCGGCCTCGAGCTGGGCGCGCTTCCCCGAAAGCGCCGTGCGGACCGCAGGCTCCGCCGCGCCGCTGGGCGAGAAGGCCTGAAGCGCGCGGCCGGGCCCGCTCGAAACGCCGGGCGGCGCTCGCCAACGCCCGCCCCGCCGGCGACGGCGAGCGTGGGCGATGACGCAAGTGCGACGGTATTGGGCGTTGTTGCGCATTCCGGCGCCGGCCCCGATCCCCTACATCTGCTAGCGATCGGCGCTTGAAGGCGCCGCCCGAGACGGCGCGCCGCGTGAGGCGCGCCGACGGACTACGCCCCAGGGGATCGCCGCCATGACCGAGACCGTCGTCAGCTCCGCCACCAAGACCCACATCATCGGATTCGACCGGCCCTTCACCGTGATCGGGGAGCGCATCAACCCGACCGGCCGCAAGAAGCTGGCGGCCGAGATGAAGGAGTACAATTTCGAGACGGTCGAGAAGGACGCGCTCGCCCAGACCGCGGCCGGCGCCCACATGCTCGACGTAAACGCCGGCATTCCGCTCGCCGACGAGCCGGACATCCTGGCCAAGTCGATCCAGCTCGTGCAGTCGCTGACGGACTTGCCGCTGGCCATCGACAGCTCGATCGTCGAGGCGCTCGAGCGCGGTCTCGAGGTCTATCAGGGCAAGGCGCTGCTGAACTCCGTCACAGGCGAAGAGGAGCGGCTGGAAGCGGTCCTGCCGCTGGTGAAGAAGTACGGCTGCGCGGTGGTCGGCATCTCCAACGACGAAACCGGCATTTCCGAGGATCCGGACGTCCGCTATGCGGTCGCGAAGAAGATCGTCGAGCGCGCCGCCGACTTCGGCATCCCGCGCGAGGACGTGGTGATCGACCCGCTGGTGATGCCCATCGGGGCGCTCGGCAACGCCGGCCAGGGCGCGCTGCGCCTGATTCGCCGCCTGCGCGACGAGTTGAAGGTCAACACGACCTGCGGCGCCTCCAATATGAGCTTCGGTCTGCCGAACCGGCACGGGCTGAACGCCGCCTTCCTCTCGATGGCGGTGGGCGCCGGCATGACGACGGCGATCATGAACCCGCTGCATGAGCAGGAAATGCACGCCGTCTGGGGCGCCGACGTGATCGCCGGGCGCGACAAGGACTGCGCCGCCTGGATCCGCCGCTTCCGCGAGCCGGCGGCCGAGGGCGCCGAGGCCGCGCGCGGCGGACGCGGCGAGCGCCGCCGGCGCCGCGTCGCCTGAGCGCCTTCCGTCCAAGACCTCCAAGGGAGAAGGCGGCGCGATGGCCGATCAGCAAGCGTTGGACGAGGCGCCGCCGGTTGACGGCGGCGAGGCGGCGGCGAAGACCGCGCATGTGGTCTTCACGCCGTCCGGCAAACGGGGGGACTTCGCCGTCGGCACGCCGATTCTTCAGGCGGCGCGGAGTCTCGGAGTCGATCTGGATTCGGTCTGCGGCGGGCGCGGCATCTGCGGGCGCTGCCAGGTCGTTCCGGGCTTCGGCGAGTACGCCAAGTTCAAGGTCAAAAGCCAGCCCGACCACGTCTCCGCCGTCAACAAGGTGGAGGAGCGCTACCGCGACAAGCGCGGCCTGAAGGAAGGCCGGCGGCTCGGTTGCTCCGCCCAGATCCTGGGCGATCTGGTGGTCGACGTGCCGCCCGACAGCCAGGTCCACCGTCAGGTCGTGCGCAAGCGCGCCGAAGCCCGCGCCATCGAGATCGATCCCGTCGTCAAGCTGCACTATGTCGAGGTCGAAGAGCCCGACATGCACAATCCCTCCGGCGACCTGGAGCGGCTCGAGGAGGCGCTGGAGGCGCAGTGGGGCATCACGGTGGACCGGGCCGATCTGCCGGTGCTGCAGTCGCTGCAAAAGGCCCTGCGCGACGGCGACTGGAAGGTGACCGCGGCGGTGCGCAACGGCCACAAGCTGGTCTACGCCTGGCCCGGCTTCCATGAGCGCATCTATGGCTGCGCGGTCGATGTCGGCTCCACCACCATGTCCGTTCATCTGACCGATCTGCAGACCGGCGAGGTGATCAGCTCCGTCGGCGCCATGAACCCGCAGATCCGCTTCGGCGAGGATCTGATGAGCCGCGTCTCCTACGTCATGATGAACCCGGGCGGCGACAAGGAGATGACCGCCGCGGTGCACGAGACGCTCGGCTTCCTGATCATGCAGGCGACGACGGAGGTCGGGATCGAGCCGACCGACGTGCTGGAGCTGGTGCTGGTCGGCAATCCGATCATGCATCATCTGATGCTCGGCATCGACCCGACGGAGCTGGGCTGGGCGCCCTTCGCGCTCGCCACCAACGAGGCGCTGCGGGTCTGGGCGAGCCAGATCGGACTCGAGGGCAAGGTGAACCCCGGCGCGCGCGCCTACTTCCTGCCCTGCGTGGCGGGTCATGTGGGGGCCGACGCCGCCGCCGTGGTGCTCTCCGAGGCGCCGCAGCTCGCCGACAAGGTCACGCTGATCGTCGATGTCGGCACCAACGCGGAGATCGTGCTGGGGAACAAGGAGCGCCTCCTGGCCTGCTCCAGCCCGACCGGGCCGGCGCTGGAAGGCGCGCAGATCTCCTCCGGCCAGCGCGCGGCGAACGGCGCGATCGAGCGGGTGCGGATCGACCCGGAGACCCTGGAGCCGCGCTTCAAGGTCATCGGCGCGGACCTCTGGTCCGACGAGGACGGCTTCGCGGAGGCCGCGCGGCGCACCGGCGTCACGGGGATCTGCGGCTCCGGCATCATCGAGGTCCTGGCGGAGATGTATCTCGCCGGCGTCATCGACGAGGACGGGGTGATCGACGGCGCGATGGCCGCCAAATCGCCGCGCATCGTCGCCGACGGCCGCACCTTCTCCTACGTGCTGAGCGCCGCCGACGGCGACAATCCCGAAATCCGGGTGACGCAGGCGGACGTGCGCGCGATCCAGCTCGCCAAGGCCGCGCTCTACGCCGGCGCGCAGCTTCTCGTCGACAAGTTCGGGCGCGCGCCGGAGCGCGTCGTGCTCGCCGGCGCCTTCGGCAGCCACATCGATCCCAAGTACGCGATGATCCTGGGCCTAGTGCCCGATTGCGACCTGGAGCGGGTGCAGTCGGTCGGCAACGCCGCCGGCACCGGCGCGCGCATCGCGCTTTTGAACCGCGGGGCGCGGGACGAGATCCGCCGCACCGTCCGCGCGATCGAGAAAATCGAGACCGCGGTCGAGCCCCGCTTCCAGGAGCATTTCGTCGGCGCCATGGCCTTCCCGCACAAGACCGCGCCCTTCCCCAAGCTGCGCGAAGCGGTCGCGCTGCCGGCGCGCAAGACCGCGGATCGAGCCGGCGGCGGCGACGGCGAGGAGGGCGGCCGGCGCCGGCGTCGTCGGCGCGGCTAAACGGGTCGCTGACGCGCGGGTCGGCGGGCCCCGCGAGGCGTATCGCTTCGCCTTGCAAGATCGGTTCGGCCCGCCGCGCGGGCGGCGCGGCGGAGCGGGATATGGAGAGCCAGGCCATGACGGAAGTGCGCGCGATGAGCGAAGTCGAGCAGATCGTCGATTTTCTGAGCACCTGCTCGCTCGAGGTGACGCCCGGCGGCGCCGCGAAGGTGGACGACTTCCGCAGCCTGCTGCGCGAGGGCCAGACGGTCTATGTGACCTTCCTGCCCGGCTCGGACTTCGCGGACACGCTGACGACCGTGCAGAAGCTCAAGGCCCAGGGCATGCGCCCGGTCCCGCATCTGGCCGCGCGCTCGATCCCCTCCAAGGCCTTCCTGGAGGAGAACCTGAAGCGCCTGCGCGACGAGTGCGCGATCGAGGAGGCGCTGCTGATCGGCGGCGGCGTCGACACGCCCGTCGGCGAGTTCACCGAGACGATGCAGGTGCTGCGCACCGGCCTGTTCGAGAAGTACGGCTTCAGGAAGCTGGGCGTCGCCGGCCATCCGGAGGGCAGCCCCGACATCCCGGCCGCCGAATGCGACCGCGCGATCCGCGAGAAGAACGTCTTCGCAAAGGACAGCGGGCTGCAGCTCTACATCGCCACCCAGTTCTGCTTCGAGGCCGCCCCGATCGTCGCCTGGGACCGCCGCCTGCGCGAGGAGCTGGGCAACGAATTGCCGATCCATATCGGCATTCCGGGCCTCGCCACCATCAAGACGCTCCTGAAGCACGCCCAGCAGTGCGGCATCGGCAACTCGATGCGCGTGCTCACCCGGCAGGCCGCCAACATCACCAAGCTGATGACGGTGCGCGAGCCCGATACGCTGGTCCGCGACCTCGCGATGGAGCGCTCGCGCAACCCCGAATTCGGCGTGCGCCAGTGCCACCTCTACCCGCTCGGCGGCCTGAAGAAGTCCGCCGCCTGGCTCTACGGCGTTCAGGACGGCAAGATCGAACTCAAGCGCAAGGGCGGCTTCGAGACCCAGTTCTCGGTCGACTGACCGGCCGCGCCGGGGCGACCTCCGGCGTCATATCGCCGCTTCAAACAGGCGTTTTGCCCCGTTCGTGCTCGTCATCCCGGCCGAAGCGGAGCGGAGAGCCGGGATCCAGGGCCTTCCGTCCGGGCCGTCGCCCGACGCTCCTGAATCCCGGATCGGCCCGACGGCCGTCCGGGATGACCGCGCGGCGCGCAGCGTCGCGTCTTCGTTGTCTCTGAAAAAAGTATTGTGTCCCCGTTTTTGTGTTGTCCCCGTTTTTGTGTCCCCGTTTTTGGACATCCCTCTCCCGCCCGGAGAGGGGGGCGAAGCGCCCGCCCTCCCTATACAGCCGCAGCGCATTGATCGATACTGCGGGCCATGTGCGCTGCGCCCCGCCCTAACCGCTCCCGACGACCATGCCCGGCCCGTCGGTAATCGTCGTCGGGGCCGGCGTCGGCGGGTTGTCGGCGGCGGTCGATCTGGCGCGCGCCGGCTGCGCCGTGACCGTGCTGGAGCGCGCCGACGCGCCCGGCGGCAAGATGCGGCGCATTCCCGTCGGCGCCGGGGGCGCCGGGGGCGCCGGGGGCGGCGGGTCCGGCGACAACGCGGCCCCCGTCGACGCCGGCCCCACCGTCTTCACCATGCGCTGGATCTTCGATGCGCTGTTCCGCGATGCGGGCGCGCGGATCGAAGAGCATCTGACCCTGACCCCAGCCGACATCCTGGCCCGCCACGCCTGGCGTGAGGGCGGGCGGCTCGACCTCTTCGCGGACGTCGAGCGCTCCATCCAGGCGATCGCGGCGTTCGCGGGGCCGGCGGAGGCCGAGGGCTACCGCGCTTTCTGCCGGCGCAGCGCCGACGTCTTCGCGACGCTGAAGCAGAGCTTCATCGCCGACCAGAAGCCCTCGCCCGCGGGCTTGGTGCGGCGGGTGGGCGTCGGCAATCTCGACGCCCTGTGGCGAACGGCGCCGGGCAAGACGCTGTGGGGCGTGCTGGGGGAGCATTTCAAGGACCCGCGCCTGCGCCAACTCTTCGGGCGCTACGCCACCTATTGCGGCTCGGCGCCGCTCTGGGCGCCGGCGACGCTGATGCTCGTCGCCCATGTGGAGCAGGACGGCGTCTGGACCGTCGACGGCGGCATGCATCAGGTGGCGCGCGCGCTGCAAGGGCTGGGGGAGAGCTTCGGCGCGCGCTATCGCTTCGGCTCCCATGTCGCGGAGCTTCTGGTCGAGGGCGGGCGCGTCGCGGGCGTGCGGTTGGCGGACGGGGAGCGTCTATCGGCCGACGCGGTCGTCTTTAACGGCGACGCGTCCGCGCTCGGCGCCGGGCTGCTGGGCGCCGCGGCGCGCGCCGCCGCCAAGCCGACGCCGCGCCGGGCGCGCTCGCTCTCCGCCGTCACCTGGTGCGTGAAGGCGAAAACCGCGGGCTTCCCGCTGCTTTATCACAACGTCTTTTTCGCGGAGGACTATCCGCGGGAGTTCCAGGCGATCTTCCGCGACCGCGCGGTGACCGAGGCGCCGACCGTCTATGTCTGCGCCCAGGACCGTCCGACGCGCGAGGGCGTGGAGGCCGCCGCGAAGGTCGGGCAGGGCGAGCGCCTGCTGCTCCTGGTCAACGCGCCGGCGGACGGCGATCTGGGGCCCTGGGAGGCAGCGCATCTGGCCGATCTGCGGGCCCGCACCTGGGACCTGCTCGCCGCCTGCGGCTTGGAGGTCGAGACCCTGCCCGGCGCGGAGGTCGCGACCACCCCGCACGGATTCGAGAGCCTGTTCCCGGGGACCGGCGGCGCGCTCTACGGCGCGGCCAACCACGGCGCGATGGCGACCTTCGCGCGGCCGGGCGCCAAGACGCGGATCCGCGGCCTCTACTTGGCCGGCGGCTCGGTCCATCCCGGCCCGGGCGTGCCGATGGCCGCCATGTCCGGCCGGCTCGCCGCGGCGAAGCTGCTGGGCGACCGATAGGAGGCCCGCAGTCTCTTGTCCGCGCCGCCGTCCCGGACGCCGCCGGGTGCGGACGGCGCAAGCCCTTTTGTCTTAGGCGGTCTTTCCGTGGCCGGCGCCATATTGGTTGCGCAACTCGGCGATGCCCTGAGCGATCGTCGCCGGATTGCGCAGCAGTCGCCTTACGGTCTCGGCCGGCGTCGCCTCGTCGGGGGTATCGTCGGGCTCGCGGCCGGGGATCGGCGGCGTGTCGCCCCGTCATCCATCGACATCCAAGCCGAAGCCCTCGACCACGTCCGGGTGAATGATGTCGGCGTGGATGGTGAGCAGGACGATCTGCGCATCCAGGCTGCTTTCTTCCGCGACCGCCTTGTGGAGCCGGCGCTCGACGGCCTGTGTGAGGTCCGTTCCGTTGGCCTCGGCGTAAGGACCGGGTCCGAGCGTGCAATAGGCGACGAGCGCCGCCGCATCCGCGACATGCGGCCCGGCGTCGCCATGGGCCGTCTTCAGAAGGCGGATGACGGTCATCTTGACGGCGTCGGACACCAACGCCGGATGCAGGCCGGCGGCGCGCAGGTCGTCGTCAAGATGGCGCAAGTCGCGCGCGCGGCCAAACCGTCCGAATATGCCCAACATCGCCATTACAGTAACCCACACACCGCATGCGCCGCACTCCCGAAGACAGCGGCGTCAGCGCGCTCGTCCGTCATTGCTCAGCGTCAGGTCCGGAAGACCGCGGGGTGAAGCCGACCGACAGGCGGCGCGCCGCCAGCGGCCGGGACGAGCGCCGCCGAATCGAACGCTATGCGGCAAAGCTCTGGAGTCCTTTATCGGTTCATGCGTCAGGCCGCCTGCGCCGCCTCCTGGCGGATCAGGGCGCAGAAGCGCTCGGGCGCCTCCTCGTGGCCGAGATGGCCGAGGTCGGGGATTTCCAGATAGCGGCCGTCGGGAACGCGCCCGGCGAGCGTCGCGCCGTCGGCGGGTGGGATCGCCCAATCGCGCGCGCAGGCGACGAAGGTGATCGGGGTCTTCAGCTTCGGCAGATCGCGGCCCAGGCCCTGCAGGCGCCAGTTGGCCATCATGCCGAGCGCGCCGGCGATATGCGCCGGCGTCTTCATCAGCCGGTGATAGAGCTCGATCCCCGACGGCTCCAGGCGCGAGCCGGTGTCGGCGATCAGGCGCGCCACCGCCCGCTCGCTCGCCCGCTTCGCGACCAGACGCGGGGTCAGCGGGTTGAGGAACAGCGCCTTGGCGATGGCCGGGAACAGGAAGTTCGGCGCGCCGCGAAAGGGCAGCAGCGCGCCGTTCAGGCTGACGAGGCGCGCCGGCGCGATCATCCGGTCGAGCGTCATGCGCACCGCCACCGCGGCGCCCGCCGAATGGCCGACGGCGAGCGTCGGCGCGAGGTCGAGCGCGCCCAGCAGATCGTCGAGCGCGCGGGCCATGCCGTCGAGCGAGAGGCGATAGAAGGGCGGCACGTCGGTGAAGCCATGGCCCGGAAGATCCGGCGCGACGACCGTGAAATCCCGCGCCAGATCCGGGATCAGATCGCGAAAACTGTGCGCTGACGCGCCGGTGCCGTGCAGCAGCAGCACCGCCGGTCCCCGGCCCGCGACGACGACGCGCCAGGTCAGGCCCGGCGTCTCCACGAAGCGGCTCGCGTCCCGGTCGGGCCAGTCGGCGCCGTCGCGCTCCCAGTGCAGCCGTTGGTCGCGGACGGACATGGGCCGGGCGTCAGCGGCCGGTGACGCCGCGCACCGCGGTCGTCAGCGTGCGCGCGTCGGCCCGGGGCAGCGGCAGATAGTGCGCGCGCATCGCCTGGGCCAGCTCGGCCGCCGTCTCTCGCGCGCGCGGCGAGATGTCGACCAGGATCGCCGCGTGGCCGCGGGCGGCGAACTGGCGGGCGGCCTCCGCCGCCTCCTCCATCGCGCGGGGCGGGGCGGCCTCCCCGTCGCGGGCGATGTTGGCGCGCCCGTCGGTCATCAACACGACGGCCGGGGTGCGCCCGCGCCGGGCGAGGCCGTCCGCCGCCTCCGCGGCGGCGTCGATCGCGGAGGCGAGCGGCGTGCCCCCGCCGCCCGGGAGGCCGGCCAGCAGCTTCTTCGCGCGCGCCAGCGACCGGGTGGGCGGCAGCGCCAGATCGACCGTGCGGCCGGCGAAGGTGATCAGCGCCACTTGGTCGCGCCGGCTGTAGCATTCGGCCAGCAGCAGTTCGACCGCGCCCTTCGCTTCCGCCAGCCGGTTGAAGGCGGACGAACCGGAGGCGTCGACCACGAAGACCGTGCAGGTCTCCCGCGCGCGCTTGAACCGCTTGATGCGGAAATCGTCGCGCCGAACCTCAACGCGCGTGGGCGCGGACTCTGCGCCGGCCGCGGCCTCCGAGCGCTCCCGCCGACGCAGCGGCTGCCAGGGCGCGGCGGCGCGCAGCGTGTCCACCACGTCGAGCCGCTGGCCGGGGCGCGGCGCGCCCGGCCGCGCGCCGATCGGGCGTCCGCGGGTGAGCGAGCGCTGGCCCTCGCCCTTGCGCCCGGCCGTCGACGGCCCGCGCGGCGCGACGCCGGCCTTCAAGCGCTCCAGCAGGTCGCGGGGCAGGGCGGCCTTGGCGGCCTCCACCAGGATCTCCTCCGGCGTTGGGCCGTCGGGATCGGGCGGCGGCTCGGGTTGCTCGTCCGGCTCTTGCTCGTCCTGTTGATCCTCGGGCGGCTCCTGCTCGTCATCCGGCTCGTTCGGTTCGGGCTCGGCCGGAAGCTGCGTCGCGCGCGGGGCGAGGACGAGACGGGCGGCGAGCGCGCAATCCTCCATCGTCGCCGCCTCGCGGCCGTCGAGCGCGGCCGCCGCGCGCGCCGCCCGCAAGGCCAGGATCGGCGCCCTCAGCGACGCGACGCCAAGCGCCAGCGCGGCGCGCACCAGCCCGTCTGCGGCCTCCTCCGGGATCTCGACGCGCGGCAGCAGCGCGCGCGCGTCGGCGACGTCCTCCGCATCCGGCAGCCCGTCCAGCGCCAGCGGCCCGCGAAAGCTCGCCAACTCGATCGGAAAGGCGAGGCGGTCGAAGAGCGCGGCGGGCGCCGCCTCCTCCGCCTCGATCCCCTCGTCCAGCAGGACGAGGCCGAGGCGCGTCGGCGCCGTCTCCGCGACGCCGGTGCGCTCCGGACGGATGTGGCCGCGGTCGAGCGCGCCGGCGAGCCGCGCCGCCGTCTCGCCGCTCATGCGCTCCGCCATCGCGGCGACCAGGACGCCGCCATGCGCCTCGGCCAGCACGCCCCGCAGTGCGATCGGCCGCCCGGCCTTCAACGTGGCGGCGAGGTCGAGCCCGCCCAGCAGCCGGTCGTCGCCGATCCCCAGCGGCATGCGGCGCAGCGGGGCGTCCGCCGGCAACAGCGCCGCAAGCCGGCGCATCCAGACGTCGCGCGCGGGTCCGGGCCCGGCGCGCAGGATCACGCCGCCGCATCCCGCCGGATCGACGGCCAGCAGGCAGGCGGCGAAATTCGCGTCGGCCCAGCGTTGAAGGGCGGCCTCGTCCGGGCCGGCCGGCTCCTCCTGCGGGGGCGGGCCAGAGGGCGGGCCAGAGGGAGGGCCAGAGGGCGGTTCCGGCGGGCGCAGCCCGTCCATCATGCGCCGAACACCTCCTCAAGACCGCGCTCGACGCGCACGCCGGAGCCCGATTCGTCCAGCGGATCGCGCCGCAGCCGGTGGCGCAACGCCATGGGCGCGACGCCGCGCAGGCCCGCGTCGTCGACCTGCTTGCGGCCGTCCAGCGCGGCCGCGGCGCGCGCGGCGCGGATCAATGTCAACTCGCCGCGCAGCCCGTCGGTGTTCAGGGCCATGCAGAGTTCGGACGCGCGGGCGTAGGCGGCCTCGGGGACCTCGACGGCCTCAAGAGCTTTGCGGGCGCGCTCGATGCGACGGCGGATCTTCGCCTCCTCCTTGTCCCAGCCCTCGTGGAAGGCGGCCGGGTCGCGCTCGAAGCGGTCCCGGCGGCGCACGACCTCGACCCGCGTCTCCAGATCCCGCGGCGTGGTCACCTCGACCGACAGGCCGAAGCGGTCGAGCAACTGCGGGCGCAACTCGCCCTCTTCCGGGTTGCCGCTGCCGATCAGGACGAAGCGGGCGGGGTGGCGGATGCTCAGCCCCTCGCGCTCGACCAGATTCTCGCCCGAGGCCGCGACGTCGAGCAGCAGGTCGACCAGGTGGTCCTCCAACAGGTTCACCTCGTCGATATAGAGGAATCCGCGGTTGGCGCGGGCCAGCAAGCCCGGCTCGAACGCCTTCTCTCCGCGGGTCAGCGCGCGCTCCAGGTCCAACGCCCCCACCACCCGGTCCTCCGTCGCGCCAAGCGGCAGGTCGATGACCGGGGCGGGAACCAGACGGCTCTTCGGCTTCGCCGACGCGGCCTCGGCCTTTTTGGCGGGCTTGGCCGGCGTCTCGCAGCGCGGGCAGAGGCCCGCCAGGCGCGCCGGATCGCAGCCATAGGGGCAGCCCTCCACCACCCGGATCTTCGGCAGCAGGGCGGCGAGCGCGCGCACGGTCGTCGACTTGCCGGTTCCGCGGTCGCCGAACACCAGAACCCCGCCGACATGCGGATCGACGGCGGCGATCATCAGCGCGCGCTTCATCTCGTCCTGGCCGACGATTGCGGAGAAGGGGAAGGGTCCGGTCATGTAAGGCGTCCTCTGGGTCGGCGGGGTCCGCTTGCCGTCGAGTGTCAACAAGTCGAGACACTATAGCGGGCCGTTCGCGCCTCCGTAAGACCCTGAAGCGGGGCGCTGGCGCCGCATCACTCGCCGAGCAGGGTCAGGATGTTGCCGTCCGGGTCGTGAAAATGGGCCAGCACGCCGCCCCAGTCCTGCCGCGTCGGCGGGCCCTCGAAGGCGACGGCTTGGCCGAGCAAGCGTCGATAGGTCGCGTGGATGTCGGCGACCTGCAGGGACAGCCCGCAGAATCGGCCGATCAGGGCGCCGTCCTCGCCATCGGCGTCGGTTCGCTCGACGATCAGCAGCGGGCCGCCGGCATCGACGCCCAGGACGCCGGCTTCCGCCATCTCGAAGGCGACGGGGAGGCCGAGCGTGCGCGCATAGAAGTCGCGCGCCCGCGCATAGTCCGACACGAAAATCCTGGCCGCATAGAGCCTCGGCGTCTTGTCGCTCACTGGTCCACTCCTACTCAGCTGCGGCTTCCGGGGCGGCTTCCGGGCCGGCTTCTGGGCCGGTTTCCGGGGCGGCGTCGGTCTGCGCCGCCTGGAGGGCGCGTTCGGCGTGCGGCAGGCGCACGGCGAAGCTGGAGCCGGCCGGCGACGAGGCGGTCATCAGAAGCTCCCCTCCGAATTGCAGCATGATCTGCTTGGAGATGGCGAGGCCCAGGCCGCTGCCCGTGGGGCGCCGCGACCCTTCCTTCCAGCCGCGCGAGAACTTGGAGAAGAGCGTCTGCTGCTCCGCCGGCGGCACGCCCGGCCCGTTGTCGCGGATCGCAACGGCGCAGACCGCGCCGCCGCTGCCGGCGGGCCGGCGCTCCAGTTCCAGCCACACCTTGGCGGCGCCGCCGCGCTCGGCCGCGTCGTTGAACTTGATCGCGTTCGACAAGAGGTTGACGAAGACCTGCTTCAGCCGGTCCGGGTCCGCCAGAACCGGCAGGCGCGCATCGCCCAACCCGTCGATCAGCGCCACGTCGCCGTTCTGGGCCAGGCCCCGCATGGTCTCGGCCGCCTCGCGGGCGATGTCGGCGAGATCGACTTCCTGCAGCTCCCAATCGAGTTGGCCGTTCTCCATGCGGTTGAGATCGAGGATCTGGTCCAGCAGCCGGGTCAGGCGCACGCTCTCATGCTGGATAATGCTGAGGAAGCGTTGCGCCTGCTCGCCCTCGAGCGCCGCGGCGCCGCCTTCCGCGCCCTGCTCGACCAGCATCTCGGAGAAGGAGCGGATCGAGGTCATCGGCGTGCGCAGCTCGTGGCTGACCCGGCTCAGGAAGTCGTCCTTCATCCGGTCGAGCTCGGTGAGCTGGGCGTTCGCCTCGCGCAGCTGGCGGGCGGTCTTCTCCAGCTCGCGCGACTTCTTCTCCAACTCGCGGCTGTACCGGATGGCCTCCTGGGTTTCGTCCAGGATCTGGATCACGGACTCCAGGCTGATCGTCTCGCCCTTGGCGATGCGCGCGACGAGAGAGCGGGCGGAGGCCGCCCCGATGCTGCCGGCCAGCGCGCGCTCGACATAGACGATCAGCGCGGGATCGGTCGCGGGCAGGTCGGCGCGCCGCTCCACGCCGCGGCTTTTTGCATAGTCGGCGAACAGCTGGTCGGCGCGCTCCCGCCCCAGGATGCGCCGCGCCAGACGGAACAGGTCCTCCGGCGCGGCGGAGCGCGGGATCGCCCCCTCAACCCCGGTGCGGCTGCGGTCGAAGGCGTTGATGAAGACCGCGCTCTGCAGCCGCTCCAGCGGCGACTGGCGGCTGAACAGCGAGACGGCGACGTAGAGGATGACATTCGCGGTCAGGCTCCAGGTCAGGCCGTGCACCAGCGGGTCCCAGCCGGCGAGGCCGAACAGCGCGTCCGGCTGCAGCAGCGCGATCCCGAACGGCCCCTCGTCGAGTACGGAGATGAACCCCCAGCCGGCGCCGGCGAAGCTGGGTACGAGCAGCGTGTAGGTCCACAAGGCGAAGCCGGCGATGAGGCCGGTGAGCGCGCCCGACTTCGTGCCGCCTTCCCAATAGACGCCGCCGATCAGCGCCGGCAGGAACTGCGCCACGCCCGCAAAGGAGATCAGGCCGATCGAGGCCAGCGGGCTCGTGGTGCCGATCGAGTAGTAGTAGATGAAGCCGAGCGACAGGATCGCGATGATGCTGAGCCGGCGGACCAGGATCAGCACCTTCGAGAAATCCGCGGTGCGCTGCTGCGAGAAGACGCTGAGGCGCAGCAGCAGCGGCGTCACCAGATGGTTCGAGATCATGATCGACATGGCGATCGAGGAGACGATCACCATCGAGGTCGCGGCCGACAGCCCGCCGATAAAGGCGATCAGCGCAAGCTCCGTCTGCCCCGCCGATTGCGGCACCATCAGGACGTACAGGTCGGGATTCACCGTCTCCGGCAGCTGGGTCATGCCGCTGATCGCGATCGGGATCACGAACAGGCTGACCAGCAGTAGGTAGAGGGGAAACATCCAGGAGGCGGTCGCCAGATGGCGTTCGTTCGTGTTCTCGACGATGCCGACATGGAACTGGCGCGGCAGGCAGATGAAGGCGGCGGCCGACAGGAACAGGGTCACCAGCCAGCGCGTCTCGAAATCCTCCTGCAGGGTCGTCAGGCGCTGAACCCCCTCGTGCCAGTCGGCCCGGTCGAACAGCTCGCCCAGCCCGCTGTTCATGCCGTAGATCGCAAAGACGGCGATCGCGCCGAGGCTCAAGAGCTTGACGATGGATTCGAAGGCGATCGCGGCGACGACGCCCGGCTGGCGCTCGTCGGCGCTCTGGTTGCGGGTGCCGAACAGGATGGTGAAAACCGCCATGCAGACCGCCACCCAGAAGCCGGTGTCGGCCAGGATCGAGCGGCCGTGGACGTCCACGGTCGCCGCCTGGTGCAGGCCCGCGAGCGCGTCCACGCTGGCCGCGACCGCCTTGAGCTGCAGCGCGATATAGGGCGCGACGACGGCGACCGACACGATGGTGACCAGCGCCGAGATCGACGCGCTCTTGCCGTAGCGGGCGGAGATGAAGTCGGCGATTGAGGTGATGCGCTGCGCCTTGGAGATGCGCACCAGCTTGCGCAGCAGGAACCACCAGGCCATCACCACGAGCGTCGGGCCCAGATAGATGGTCAGGAATTCGAGCCCGCTGCGCGAGGCGGAGCCGACCGCGCCGTAAAAGGTCCAGCTGGTGCAATAGACCGCGAGCGAGAGCGTGTAGACCAACGGCGAGGAGATGAAGCCGCCGCGGCCGCGCGCGGCCCGGCGTTCGCTCCAGAAGGCGAGCAGGAACAGGCCTCCCAGATAGAGCCCTGCGATCAGGATGATGACGCCGGTGGTCAGCATGGCGCGTCTGTCCGCCCGTCAGCGCTCGACGTCCGCCGGACGGTCGTCCGCGTCCGGCGCTTCGACGGGCGATTGATCCTCCTCCTCGGCGGCGATCAGGGCGCGCGCGAGCAGCGCCGACAGGAAGAGACCCAGGAACCAGAGCGCGAACAGGCTGACATGCAGCAGCGGCACGCCGAACAGCTCCGCATTCTGGTCGAAGACGCGCATGTAGGGCGGCGTGAAGATCAACAGCGCGCCGATCGGAAGCGCCGCGGCGGCGTCGCGCAGGCGTCGTCGTCTCATCGGCCGGTCTCCCGCCGCCCCGCGCGCATCCGGCCCGTCAGCCGGCGGGCCGGGCGGCCGCGCCCAGGAGGCTTGCGACGCGGGCCAGCAGGTCGCGGTTGGAGAAGGGCTTGGTGACGAAATCGTCGGCCCCGAGCTCCATCATGCGCTTGCGGTCCGCCTCCTGGCCCTTGGCCGTCAGCACCATCACCGGCAACTCCTCCAACCCCGGCGCGGCGCGCAAGCGGCGCAGCACGTCGAAGCCGTTGGTCTCCGGCAGCATGATGTCGAGCAACAGCAGATCCGGCCGGCGCCGTTGAACCGCCCGCAACGCCTCCGAGCCGGTGTCGACCGCATCGACCTCATGACCTTCCCGGCTGAGAAGGAAGCTCAGCGATTCGACGATGAACGGCTCGTCCTCCGCGATCAGGATTCGCGCCCCCATGGCTCCGTCACCTCCCGCGGGCGCCCGGTCTTGTCGCCTGGGTCGCCCGTTCTTTCGTTAGTCCGCCATCATTCCATGTTGCGCTGTCGGTTGCGAGCCTTCGTTTTTCGCGGGTCCGCCGGCGCGCACGGGCGCCTGGGCGCGCTGCGCGCAGCCGACCCGCGCGCAGGAGCGGCAGGTGAAGCCGACCGGCGTCGCCAGCGAGCGCTTGCCCGACGCGAAGCCGTCGAAATAGACGATGCGCTCGCCATAGGCCGCGTCGCAGCCCAGCATGACCGAATAGCTGACCGGCGCGCCGGCGAAGGAGGGCGCGCGTTTCGACTGGCTGCGCGCGATGAAGAGGTACTGCTCGCCGTTCGGCGTCTCGGCCAGTTGCGCGATCGTCCGGTCCGGCGTCGCCAGGGCGCGATAGAGCGCCCAGAGCGGACAGGCCCCGCCGAGCCGGGGCATGCGCAGTCCCGGGATGCTGAACGGCTTGGAGGTGTTTCCGGCGGGGTCCGCGCGCAGGAAGGCGAAGGGCACGCCCTCTGCGCCGGGTCGGCGCAGCGTGACGAGACGGTGGGCGATCTGCTCGAAGCTGCCGGCGAAGCGCTGGCCCAACCGGTCGATGTCGTAGCGGCTGCGCTCCGCGGCCTCGTGAAACGGCGCGTAGGGGAAGAGCAGCGCGCCGGCGGCGTAGTTCGCGAGCGCCCGTCGCGCAATCTGGCGCGCCTCGTCGCTGGTCAGCCGGTCGTCCTGGATCAGGCCGTCGATCGCCGCCCCCAGCTCACGCTCGGCGAGCGTGCGGGCGAGTTGGAAACGCAGCGTGCTGTCCAGCGCGCCCTCGTCCAGGGTCAGGACGTCCCGCCCGGCCCCCGACGCCGCCTCGGCGGGGTCGCCGCGGCGGATGCGCAGCCCGTGCGCCTGCACCAGGCGGCTTTCTATGGCGGCGGCCAGCGGTTGCGGCGCGGTCTCCAGCGACCGGCGCAGCGCGTCCGCCGCCTCCTCCAGCACCGGCAGGTGGTTGCCGCAGTGGTGGATGAAGTCGTCCACCTCGCTGCGCGGCGAGGTCGGCGTCGGCGTGTTCTTGGCGCCGTCGAGCAGCGCGATCATCTCCCGCGCGCTGGAGCCCAGCCGGTCGGATTGCGCCGCGATGATGCTGCAGAAGCGCGTGCGCTCTTCCGGCGCGAGGTCGGGATACTGCTCCAGGATTTCCGCGAAGGAGCGGATGGCGCTGATCTGTGTCAGGACGGCGTGGCTCAACTCCATCAGCGCGGGATCCTGGCTCAGCCGGTCGGACAGCGCCAGCGCCGTCTCCGTCGCGTCGCGATAGCGCCGGTGAAGCTGAACGAAGGCCGCCGCCCAGTCCGGCGCCTGCGCGACGAAGCGGGCCGCGGCCGGCTCGTCCAGGCCGGGCGCGGCGAGCGTCCGGGCGAGTTCTGCGACCTCGCTCGCCAACCCCTCGTCGTCGCCGCCGCTCAGCCGGCCGAGCGGAACCTCGAGCGCGCCGGCGATCCGCTTCAGGAGCGCGCCGCCGATCATCCGTTTGTCGTGTTCGATCAGATTGAGATAGGAGGGCGAGATGCCGACGGATCGGGCCAACGCCGTCTGGCTGATTCCCGACGCCATGCGGCTGTCGCGGATGCGCTGTCCGATCGGCAATCGCGCCATGGCTGCATCTCCGTGTTTTTCCGTCGCGTCAGATGGTCGCGTTTGTAAAGGAATTTACATTGCGATGCGGCGGAACTGCGGGATTTTTACAGAATTTTTCACATAGATAAAGATTCTCTTGAAGGGTGCATGTCGCTTTCGGGTACAGTGCGGCGATCGGCTACCGGCACTCCGCCGTCACCGGACAAAAAGTCGCGAAAGGGAGGTTATTGATGAACAAGGGCAAGACCTTTACGCGCCGCACGATGCTGAAGGGCACGGCGATCGCCGGGGCGGCGATGGCCGCGCCGACGGTTTTCACCCGCGGCGCGTGGGCGCAGGATTTCCGGAACGATCCGGGCGATTCCTCGACCGTCACGTTGGGCTTCAACGTGCCGCAGACCGGCCCCTACGCCGAGGAGGGCAAGGACGAGCTGCGCGCCTACCAGCTTGCGGTCAAGCACCTCAACGGCGAAGGCGACGGCGGCCTCTTGAACACGATGAAGCCGCTGTCGCTGAAGGGCAACGGCATCCTCGGCAAGAAGGTCGAGTACGTCACGGGCGACACGCAGACCAAGTCGGACGCGGCCCGCGCCTCGGCCAAGCGCATGATCGAGCGCGACGGCGTGGTGATGGTCACCGGCGGCTCGTCCTCGGGCGTCGCCGTGGCGGTGCAGTCGCTCTGTCAGGAGATGGGCGTCATCTTCATGGCGGGCCTGACCCACGCCAACGACACCACCGGCAAGGACCGCCGGCGCTACGGCTTCCGCCACTTCTTCAACGCGCACATGTCGGCCGCCGCGCTCGGCCCGGTGCTCGAGGCGGAGATGGGCAAGGAGCGGCGCTCCTACATGCTGACCGCCGACTACAACTGGGGTTGGTCGGTCGAAGGCTCGATGACCGAGGTCACCGAAAAGATCGGCTGGGAGACCGTCAACCAGGTCCGCACGCCGCTCGGCGCGGGCGACTTCTCGCAGTACATCACGCCGGTGCTCGACAGCGGCGCGGACGTGCTGGTCCTGATCCACTACGGTAAGGACATGGTCGACAGCCTGACCCAGGCGGTCCAGTTCGGCCTGCGCGACAAGCAGGTCAACGGCAAGGACTTCCAGGTCGTCGTGCCGCTCTACTCGCGCCTGATGGCGCAGGGCGCCGGCAAGAACGTGGCCGGCATCTACGGCTCGACGAACTGGCACTGGTCGCTGCAGGACGAGGGCACGCAGGCCTTCGTGAAGTCGTTCGGTCAGGAGTACGGCTTCCCGCCGTCCCAGGCCGCGCACACCTGCTACGTCCAGGCTCTGCTCTACGCCAACGCGGTCGAGGCGACCGGCACCTTCTACCCGGTCGAGGTGATCAAGTTCCTGGAGGGCTTCGAGTTCGACGGCATGGGCAACGGCCCGACGCTGTATCGCGCCGAGGACCACCAGTGCTTCAAGCCGGTCCTGGTCGTGAAGGGCAACGAGAACCCGACCAGCCAGTTCGACCTGCTCGAGGTGGTGAACGAGGTTCCGACCGAGCAGATCACCTATCCGCACGATCTCTACGCGGGCGATCTCGGCCCGTACGAGGTCTAAGCGCGGCATCGCGGCGGGGTCGGCGTCGGGAACGGGACGTCGACCCCCCGCTTTTCTTTCGGCACTTTCTTCCCCCAACGTCGGCGCCGAGCCGCGCGCCGGCCGGGGGTGGGGGACGCGAACGCCATGGACGCCCTACTTCTCCAGCTCTTGAACGGCCTGGACAAAGGCGCAGCCTACGCGCTGATCGCCTTGGGCCTGACGCTGGTCTTCGGAACGCTCGGCGTGGTCAATTTCGCCCACGGCGCGCTCTTCATGCTCGGCGCCTTCGTGGCGGTGTCGGTGAACGAACTCCTCACCTTCTCCAAGCGGGTGAAGGACGAGAGCGTCACCTTCTTCGACGCCTACAAGGAGCAGCCCTATCTGGAGATCTGGTTGGGCGATTTCGGGAGCGCGATCATAGACTGGTCGGTCCCGATCGCGATCCTGGCGGCGATCCCCATAATGCTCCTCATCGGGCTGGCGATGGAGCGCGGCCTGATCCGGCATTTCTACAAGCGCTCCCACGCCGAACAGATTCTGGTGACCTTCGGCCTCGCCATCGTGATCGGCGAGATCGTCAAGGCGACCTTCGGCGCCAATCCGATCCCGCAGTCGGCGCCCGAGATCGTCTCCGGCGCCGCGCCGGTCGGCGCGCTGTTCGGGTTGAGCGAGGCGCTGGTCTATCCCTGGTGGCGGCTGGTCTACCTGTTCTCGTCGCTGGCCATCATCGGGGGCGTCTTCGCCTTCCTGCAATTCACCACCTACGGCATGGTGGTGCGCGCCGGCATGGCGGATCGCGAGACCGTCGGGCTGCTCGGCATCAACATCGAACGGCGCTTCACCATCGTCTTCGGCATCGCGGCCATCGTGGCCGGCGTCGCGGGGGTGATGTACACGCCCATCCTGCCGCCGGACTACAATCTCGGCATGAACTTCCTGGTGCTGTCCTTCGTCGTCGTCGTGGTCGGGGGGATGGGCTCGCTGCCCGGCGCCGTCGCCGCGGGCTTCCTGTTGGGCGTGGTGCAGTCCTTCGCGTCGATGGGGGCGGTCAAGGAGATCGTTCCCGGCATCGACCAGATCATCATCTATCTCATCGCCGTTGCGATCCTGCTGACCCGTCCGCGCGGGCTCCTGGGACGCAAGGGCGTGATGGAGTGAGCCCATGGCCAGCCTCACCGCCTTCCAGCCCTCCACGCCGAAGCGCGACGCCATCATCATGGCGGTCTTCGCCGCGGTCGTGCTGACCGCGCCGATCTGGCTGACGCCGATCGGCGCCAGCTATCCCGACCTGCTGCAGCGCTTCGCGATCTTCGGGATCTTCGCGATCGGCTTCAACATCCTGTTCGGCCTGACCGGCTATCTCTCCTTCGGCCACGCGGCCTTCCTGGGGGTCGGCTCCTACGCGGCCGTGTGGATGTTCAAGCTGCTCACGATGAACGTTCTCGTCGCCATCGCGTTCGGGGTTCTGGTCACGGCGCTCTTCTCGATCGTCATCGGCTATGTCTGTCTGCGCCGCTCGGGCATCTATTTCTCGATCCTGACTCTCGCCTTCGCGCAGATGTCCTACAACATGGCCTATTCGGTGCTGACGCCGATCACCAACGGCGAGACCGCGCTGATCCTGGAGACCGCCGATCCGCGCATCATCGACCGCGCGTTGCTCGGCGACGCGAAGGAGGCGTTGCCCTCGCCCTCGCTGTTCGGGCTGGAGTTGACGGGTTACGCCGCCTTCTACTTCTGCGCCGTCGTGCTGATCCTCGCGTTCTGGGTCTCGTTGCGCATCTTCCGCTCGCCCTTCGGGCTGAAACTGCTGGCGATCAAGTCGAACCAGAACCGCATGATCTACACCGGCTACAACACGCGGCCCTATCTGCTGGTGGCCTTCGTGATCTCCGGCATGTATGCGGGCCTCGCCGGGTCGTTGATGGCGATCACCGATCCGCTGGCGGGCGCGGAGCGCATGCAGTGGACGGCTTCCGGCGAGGTGGTGCTGATGACCATTCTCGGCGGCGCGGGCACGTTGATCGGACCGCTCCTCGGCGCGGGCATCATCAAGTATTTCGAGAACATCTTCTCCGCCGTCGGCAAGACCCAGCTCTCGGAACTCTTCGCCTTCCTGCCGGACGGGCTGAACGAGGCGCTTGTCGGGCTGATGAGCCTCTTCGTCGGCGAGGGGTGGCACCTGACGCTCGGCGTCCTCTTCATGCTGGTCGTCATCTTCCTGCCCGGCGGGTTGATGGAGGGCATCAAGCGCCTGACCGATTGGGCGAAGTCCCGGCGTCAAGGCGGCGAGACCGTGGGCGACGGCGCCGCCCATCAGCCCTCCGAATAGAAGGACGTCCCGATCATGGCGAATGTGGTTCTAGACGTCTCGGACGTGAACAAGACCTTCGGGGGCTTGCAGGCGCTCTCGCACATCAACCTCCAGATCGAGGAGGGCAAGACCCACGCGGTCATCGGCCCCAACGGGGCGGGCAAGTCGACGCTGCTCAACGTTTGCGTCGGGCGCCTGGCGCCCGACACCGGCGCGGTGATGTTCGACGGCGTGAACCTGACCGGCATGGACCCGTACGACATCAATCAGCTCGGCGTCGCGCGCGTGTTCCAGACGCCGGAAATCTTTCTCGACCTCACCCTGATCCAGAATGTCGAGATCGCGGCTCTGGCGAAGCGCGACGGCGCCTTCCACTTCCGGCCGTTCCGGCTGATGTACAAGGAAAAGGCGCTGACGGAGGAGGCCGAGCACATGCTGGAGGACGTCGGCCTCTATCGCCTGAAGGACGAGCACACCGGCAACCTCTCGCGCGGCGACAAGCGGCGCCTCGAACTCGCCATGTGCCTGGTGCAGCACCCGCGCCTGCTGCTGCTCGACGAGCCGACGGCCGGCATGTCGCGGCACGACACGAACCGGACCATCGACCTGCTTAAGCGCATCAAGGAGCGCGGCATGACGAAGGTCATCATCGAGCACGACATGCATGTCGTCTTCTCCCTCGCCGACAAGATCAGCGTGTTGGCGCAGGGAGCGATCATCGCCGAGGGCGCCCCGGATGAAATCCGCGGCAACCCCAAGGTCCAGGAAGCCTATCTGGGGGGAGCGCACGTATGACCGAAGCCCCGACGACCGCCGCCGACGAGCCGGTTCCGCCGCTCGACAAGCGGACCGCCTCGCCGCCCGCCTACTTCTCCTGCCGCGACATGCACGCCTATTACGGCGAGAGCTATATCGTGCAGGGGGTCGGCTTCGACGTCCGCGAAGGCCAGATCCTGGCGCTGCTCGGGCGCAACGGCGCCGGCAAGACCTCGACCCTGCGGACGATCGCGCGCCTCGACTCGCCGGAGCTGCGCCGCGGCGAGATCTGGCTCGACCACCAGTCGCTGCACGACAAGCGCGCCTTCCAGGCGGCGCGGCTCGGCGTTGCGCTGGTGCCGGAGGATCGGCGCATCATCCAGGGGCTGACGGTGGAGGAGAACCTGCAGCTCGCGCAGATCGCCGAGCCCAAGGGCTGGAGCTTCGAGCGGATCTTCGACCTGTTCCCGCGGCTCGGCGAGCGCCGCAGCCAGGAAGGGGTGACGCTCTCCGGCGGCGAGCAGCAGATGCTGGCCATCGCCCGCGCGCTGGCCCGGGATGTGAAACTGCTGCTGTTGGACGAGCCGTACGAGGGGCTGGCGCCCGTTATCGTGCAGGAGATCGAGAGGACGCTGCACGAGGTGCGCGAGCTCGGCATCACCACCATCATCGTGGAGCAGAACGCGATTGCGGCCCTGAACCTGGCCGACCGCGCGTTGATCCTCGACATGGGCGAGGTCGTCTTCCAGAGCTCGGCCAAGGAAGTGCTCGACAACAAGGAGATCCGGGAGGAGTACCTCGCCGTCTGACAAGGCGGGGGGCTCCAGGGGCTCCGGGGGAGGGAAAGGCGGGCTTCGGCCCGCCTTTCCTGCTTTCGGCCCTTGGCCGACCGGGGGCGGCCGACGCGTCGCGCTCAGCTGTGCTGACCGGCGAGCGCGGTCACGAAGTCGTAAAAGGGCGAGAGCTGATCGCCCTTCACCGCCGGTTTGCGCCCGTCCTGGGTGAGGTCGAGATAGGCGTTCGTCGCGTGCGCCAGCACGCCGACCGAGCCGCCGATGTCGGTGAAGGTGCCGGGGGCGTTCTGCAGGAAGGTCTGGAACGCGCCGGGGTCGTCGCCTTCGATCAGGGCGTCGAAGGCGGCGTTGTAGTCGCGAAGGTGTTTCTGGACCCGCTCGAAATGCAGCTTGAGCTGTAGGCGGGCCGTCTTGCGCTGGGCCTTGAACCGGTCGACCAGCGAGGTCTCCATCATCATCTGATCGCGCGGCAGGGAGTCCTCGCCGGCCAGCCATCGGAACAGGCCGACGAAGCTGTCGAACATCGTGCGGTTCAGATATTCATAGTAGTTGATGCCCTTCCAGGCGAACAGGATCTCCTGGGTCTTGTCCACGTCCAGGCGGAAACTGGAGATGAAGGCCTTCACGCCCGGCGTCGGCTCGCCCGTCCACATGGCGTTCAGAATGGCGTTGGCGACCGAGGCGCCCGGCGAACTGGCGATTGCCGCCTCTGGGCCCTCGGGCTCCTCGCGCGGGGCGCCGCCCGTGATGTCGGCCGCGACGTCGTCCGCCAAGCCGGCCTTGCTGACCAGAACCGAGATCTTGTGCATCACCGGCCGGCGGATTCCCTGCCAGGTCTTCTCGTCGATGTCGAAGAAGCGGCGGTCGATCGGGCGCTCGGTCTCCAACTCGCGGCGTTGGGACAGCAGCAGGAAGGGATCGAAGGTCGGGACCTGGTTGAAGACGCGCAGCACGGTCTGATCGTGCGTCGACATCATCTCGTTCTCTTTCAGCGCCCCGCGGCGGAGCATCATCTTCTGGACGACCTCCGGCGCCGCGAGGATCGATTCGCCGCCGTCGAGTTTGCTCTGCTCGTCATAGGGAAAATAGATCCGCGTGGTGAGCGAGAGTTCGTCGTCTTCCTCGTCCCGCGTCACCTCCTTGAACAGGATGCCCCCGTTCAGGGCCTTGTTGTCGAACATCGCCTTGTCGCCGGCCTGATGGGCGACGAGGCTCTGATAGATGTCGGTCGAATCGAAACAAAGGAACCGGCCCGAACGGAGCAGCATTCCCAGCGCTTCACGGTTCATGAACGAGCTCGCCCCCAGGTGCGTCGCGGTTTCCGGACGCATCGCAACCGACTATCCGTCCTCGCGCGGCTCATGCTTTGAAGCCGCCTTCACCCACCCGAAGGATTCTTGCACTACAGATTGCACAGCAGGTCTGGTATGTCCAATCCTGCGCATTGATGGACGATGCGGCTGTTGCGAAGGGGAGTGGGCCATGGAACCGGGGCGGGCGATGATCCTCAAACCGAAGGAGCGCGACATCGGATCCTTTGCGGTGCGTCGCGTCCTGCCGGCTGCCGAACGCCGGGCCGTCGGGCCCTTCGTTTTCTTCGATCAGTTCGGTCCGACCGTTTTCGGGGCGGGCGACGCAATGGATGTGCGCCCGCATCCGCATATCGGGCTCGCCACGATCACCTGGCTGCTCGAGGGCGCGATCGAGCATCGCGACTCGCTCGGATCGCACCAAGTGATTCGGCCGGGAGAGGTCAACTGGATGACCGCCGGCGCCGGCGTGGTGCATTCCGAGCGCAGCCCGGCGTCCGAACGCGGCGGCGGCGCGCGGCTCTATGGCGTCCAGGCCTGGGTCGCGCTGCCGCGCGAGCGGGAGGAGACGCCGCCCAGCTTCCAGCATTACCCGGCGGATGGAATCCCCTGGCTGCGCGAGGCCGGCGTCACCGCGGCGCTGGTCGTTGGGGAGGCCTGGGGCCTGAGCTCCCCGGTGCGGACGCTGATGGAGACCTTTTACGCCGATATTGCGCTCGACGCCGGCGCGGCTCTCGCCCTGCCCGGCGCGGTGGAGGAGCGCGCGGTCTATCTGCTGAGCGGATCCGCCATGGTCGGCGGCGCGGAGGTCGCGGCGCATGAGATGCTCGTGATCCCGCCCGGCGGCGACGTCGAGATCCGGGCCGGCGCGGACAGCCGGCTGATCGCGATCGGCGGGGCGCCGCTGGACGGGCCGCGGCGCATTTGGTGGAATTTCGTCTCCCACGATCCCGCGCGGATCGAACAGGCGAAGGCGGATTGGCGCGCGGGCTTGTTTCCGAAGGTCCCGGGCGACGAGGCGGAGTTCATCCCGCTGCCGGAGCGCTGAGCGGAGCCGCGCTTACTGCCACTCGGCCGGCAGTTCGAAGTCCTCATCATCCTCTGCATCGGCGCCGGATGCGGCGGCGGCGTCGTCGGCGGCGCCTTCGGGGGCCGCTTCGCCGTCGGCGGCGTCCGCCTCCTCCGACCCTTCTGCGGGGGCGTCGGCCTCGGGCGCGCTCTCGGCGCTGTCCGCCGCGGGCAGGGCGGCGGGCGCCGCCGCCGCGGCGCGCACGTCGTCGATCGTCTCGACGCCCGCGGGCAGGGCGTAGCCGGTCCCGGTCCACTGCAGGGTGCGCTCGGTCGCGCCGTCGAGGAAGGCGATCTGCGCCGGCGGCTCGGCGGCCGCCGCGGCCGCGCGACGCAGCCGCGCGATCTCGGCCTTCAGCCGCGCGATCTCGTCCGCCGCGATGCGCATCACGACGCCGCGCACCGGCACGATGTCCCGCGCGTCCGGCTTGCGCAGCCACTGTTCGAAGCCGCTCATGCTCGATCCTTCCCGCCTTTGGTCGCTCCGCCCCTGCGCCGCGAAGTGTAGTCTCGCACGCGTTAACAGGGGGTTAGCGCAGACGCCGTCAGAAAATCCCCGCTTCCAGCCCAGCGGCCATGAGCTGCCCGAGCTCCTCGGCCTGTTCGAGGAAACCGTCGTCCCAGTCGCCGTGGAAGACCACCGGCTCCTGCACCGGGTTCCAGCGCAGGCCGGAGCAGATGCTGGTCACCGCCCGGCGCGTGCCCGTGCCGTCGAGCCCCGCGCGGATGTAGAGGACGTAGGGCAGACCCTGCTTCTCCTCGATCACCTGATAATAGGTGCGGTCGAAAAAGTCCTTCAGCGCCCCCGCCATATAGCCCAGATTCTCCGTCGTCCCGAGGATCAGGCCGTCGGCCGCGCGCACGTCGTCGGCGTCGGCCTCCAAGGGCGGAACCCAGCGCGCCTCCACGCCCTCGATCTCGGGATGCTGGGCGCCGCGCAGCACCGCGTCCTTCAGCGCCGCCGTGTTGGGCGAGGGCGCGTGCGCGACGATCAGCAGGCGTTTGGCGTCGGACATGCGTCGGGCTTCCTCCTTCTCCCCACACCTTGGGCGGCGCGATGGCGATGACAAGGATCGGCTGTCGGGGCGTCGCCCCGCATGCGATAAGCACGGGCGACTATGTGGCGGGAGGGACGGAGCGTGGATTTCTCGATCGATCGCGCGGCTCGCGAGGAAGAGCCGATCGTCGGCCGGCTGCTGCAACTCTATCTGCACGACTTTTCCACTTTCGCGACGCCCGGCCAGCCCTATGGCGATGTCGGGGCGGACGGCCTTTTCGACTATCCGATTCTGGAGAGCTATTGGATGGCGTCCGACCGCGAGCCGCTGCTTTTCCGAACGGAGGGACGCCTCGCCGGCTTCGCACTGATCAACGCCGTCGCGCCGTCGGGCGCGGCGGTCGATCACGCGATGGCGGAATTCTTCATTCTGCGCAAGTACCGGCGCTGCGGGCTGGGAATGCGGGCCGCCCGGGAAATCCTGCGCGCGCGGCCCGGGGTGTGGGAGATCGGCGTCGCAGCCTACAATGCGCCGGCGATCGCATTCTGGCGTTCGGCGCTCGGCGGCCTGGACGACTGGGCGGTGCGAGAACTCTCGGGCGACGGCGCGCGCTGGCGCGGGCCGATCTTCCGTCTCCGGCCCGTCAGGTCGAAAGGCTGATCCCGGGCGCCGGCAGTTCGGGCCCGTTCTTCAGCGTCTGATAGACGACGCAATAGCGCTCGGTCAGCTTGATCAGCGTTGCGAGTTGCTCCGCGTCCGCGTCGGCGTCGAGTTCGAAGTCGAGCGCGATGTCCTTGAAGCCCACGGGCGCGTCCTTGGCCACGCCCAGCGTGCCGCGGAAGTCGAGCGTCCCGGCGGCGCGCACCACGCCCTCGCGCACCGTAATCCCGAGCGCGGTCGCGACCGCCTTCAGCGTCACCCCGGCGCAGGCGACCAGCGCCTCCAACAGCATGTCGCCGGAGCAGAGCTGCGAGCCGTCGCCGCCGGTCAGCGGGTGCAGCCCGGCTTCCGCGATCCGGCGGCCGGTCTCGACCGAGCAGGAGAGCCCCTCGCCGAGCCGCCCTTCGGCGCTGAGGCGAAGCGTCGCCGCCTCGGGCGCGTCCTTGTAGTGCTGTTTCAGCGGCGCTTGCAGCGCGCGCAGGGCGTCGGCGTCCATGGTCGGGACTCCTCTTCGAACGGGGCCGGGCGGGTCAGCCGGCGAGCGCCGTCGCGGTGTCGGAGAAGCGCCAGACGCCGGCGTTGCGCAGGTCGCTGTCCTCCATCAGGGCGGTGGTGGGGGCGTGATAGCTGGCGATTCGCTCCAGCCCCAGCTTGGGCAGGTAGAAGCGGCCCGGATCGCCGATCAGCACCGTTCGGCCGGCCGAATTCAGCGCCTCCAGCCAGGGGATCAGCCGGTGCGCGATCTCCGCATCGTAGCAGACGTCGCCGACCAGCACGACTTCATGCTCCGGGCTCATATCGCCGATCAGATCTTCCAGCGCGACGTCGATATAGAGGTCGTTCGCCTCCGCATTGAGCCGGATCGCGGCGGCGCAGAGCGGATCGATCTCGCTCGCCGTCACGTCGAAGGCGCCGGCCTGCGCCGCTGCGATTGCGACGATCCCGGAGCCGGCGCCGAAATCCAGCACCCGACGGCCGCGCACGATTTCCGGAGTGTCCAGGAGATAGCGCGCCAACGCCTGCCCGCCCGCCCAGGCGAAGGCCCAATAGGGCACGCCCAGCCCGGCCTCGTGCAGCTCGTCCTCGCCCATCCGGAAGAAGGGCAGGTCCTCCGCCGCCAGATGGAGCTGGATTTCCGGCGTCAGCCGCGGGGCCGAGAGCTGCGTATGCTCAAGGATCACCGCCGTCTCCGGCAGTTCCAGGACGCCTTGGTCGAGAGGGGAGGTCATCCGGCTCGGGCTCCCGCGCGCGGTCAGGTTACGGCGCCGGCCGCCATCGCGGCCGCGACGATCAGGCCGAAATCGCGGTTGCCCTTGAAGTGCTTGCGGCTGTCGAGCATGTCGTCGAAATCGACGGTCTTCACCTGCCAGGCGAGATGCAGCGCGGCCAGCGTCAGGAGCGGCCAAACCCCCCAGCCGAGGCCGCCGAGCCACGCCGCCGCCGCGAGAAGGGCGATCAGGAGGATGTAGAAGCCGGCGATCCAGGGGCGCGTCCTGTCCCCGAACTTCAGCGCGGTGGACTTAACCCCGATCAGCAAATCGTCCTCCTTGTCCTGGTGGGCGTAGATCGTGTCGTAGCCCATGGTCCAGAAGAAGCCGGCGGCGTAGACCAGAAGCTGGATCGGATGCAGCGTCCCGGTCACCGCGGTCCAGGCGACGTTGACGCCCCAGTTGAAGGTCAGCCCGAGCCAGGCCTGCGGGAAATAGGTGATCCGCTTCATGAAGGGATAGCAGGCGACCAAGCCCAGCGAGGCGATCCCGACCAGGATCGCCGTCCCGTTGAACTGAATCAGGACCAAGAACCCGATCAGACAGAGCGCGATCACGAAGCCGACCGCCTGACGCGCGCTGACCGCGCCGGAGGGGATCGGGCGCGTCGCGGTCCGCGCCACCTTGCCGTCGATGTCGCGGTCGACGAAATCGTTCCAGGCGCAGCCCGCGCTGCGCATCACCAGCGCGCCGATCGCGAACAGCGCGGCGTACCAGAGATGCACCCATTGCAGCCCCTGACCGGACGCCGCCGCCGCGAAGCCGAGCCCCCACCAGCAGGGCAGCAGCAGAAGCCAGGTCCCGATCGGCCGGTCGAGCCGCGCGAGCCGCGCATAGGGCCGCGCCGCGGCCGGCAGCCAGCGGTCGACCCAATCGCCTGCGGCGATGTCGCTTGCCTCGATCCGTCGGTCGGCTCCGACCTTGGCCATCCGGCGTCGGCTCCCGTTCGGCGTCGCTCTCGGCGTCGCTCTCGGCGTCGCTCTCTGCGGCGCTTGCCTTGCGCGTCCCGGATGCAGGATAGTCCGGCGCATGGCGACCGCAACCCGTCTCTACGTGCCCGATCCGCTTGAAGCCGGCGCCGTCGTCGGCGCCAGCGCGGAGCAGGCGCATTATCTGCGCAGCGTGCTGCGCATGAAGGGCGGGGAGGAGGTCCTGCTCTTCAACGGCCGGGACGGCGAATGGTCGGCGCGGATCGAGGGGCTGGGCAAGGGCTGGGCCTCGCTGGCGGTGGAGGCGCAGCGCCGGCCGCAGACCGCGGAACCGGACGTCTGGCTGCTGTTCGCGCCGATCAAGCGGGCGCGGCTCGATTTCCTGCTGCAGAAGGCGGTGGAGCTGGGCGCGTCGCGCATCGCGCCGGTGCTGACCCAGCGCACCCAGGTGGAGCGGGTCAAGACCGAGCGCCTTGTCGCCAACGCGATCGAGGCCGCCGAGCAGTGCGAGCGCCTCGACGCGCCGCAGGTCGACGCGCCGCGGGCGCTCGACGCCTGGCTCGACGCCTGGCCGGCCGACCGCCGGCTGCTGCTGTGCGCCGAGGCGGGCGCCGCGCCGCCGATCGCCGACGCGCTCGCCGCCCATCGCGCGCAGCCGGACGCGGAGCGCCCGCACTGGGCGATCCTGTGCGGGCCGGAAGGCGGATTCACGAACGCGGAGCTTGAATTGTTGCGCGAACTTTCCTTTGTTACGCCGGTCGGGCTCGGCCCCCGTATTCTGCGGGCCGAAACCGCGGGCCTGGCGGCGCTGGCCGTCTGGCAATCGGTCATGGGCGACTGGGGGTCGCGTCCGCCGGACCGGGAGTAGATCGGAAGGAAGCGCAGCGTACTGGATCGATCGTTCCGTTTTCAGGGGCTTGAACGGATCGGCCGACCCGGCGCGACAGGCGGAACAGCGAACAGGCGAACAGCGCGTCGCGAACGACGGCGCGCCGATGCGCGGGGAGGAAGCCCATGTCCGGACCCTCGACGGTGGATTCGACGCCGGTCGAATCCAAGCGGCAATTGGTCGACTACATCGCAGCCGGCTGCAAACCGCCCGACCAGTGGCGGATCGGCACCGAGCACGAGAAATTCGCTTACGACGTCGACACGCTTCGCCCGCTCCCCTATGAGGCGGAGGCGGGGGCGCCCAGCATCCGGCGGCTCTTGGAGGCGCTGGCGGGCCCCGACTGGGCGCCGGTCGAGGAAAAGGGCCGGATCATCGCGCTCAAGGGCGCCGACGGCGGCAGCGTGACGCTGGAGCCGGGCGGGCAGCTCGAGCTGTCCGGCGCGGCGCTCGAGACCATCCACCAGACCTGCAGCGAGGTGCACCGCCATCTCGATCAGGTGCGTTCGGCCACCGAGGCGATCGGGGCGGGCGTCGTCGGCCTGGGCTTCAACCCGATCTGGGCGCGCGAGGACATCCCCTGGATGCCCAAGGGCCGCTACAAGATCATGCGGGAGTACATGCCGAAGAAGGGGTCGCTCGGCCTCGACATGATGACGCGGACCTGCACCGTTCAGGTCAATCTGGATTTCGAGACCGAGGCCGACATGGTGCGCAAGATGCGCGTCGGCCTGGCCCTGCAGCCGCTGGCGACGGCGCTCTTCGCCAACTCCCCCTTCACGGAGGGGAAGCCGAACGGCTTCCTCAGCTACCGCAGCCATATCTGGACCGACACCGACCCGGATCGTTGCGGCATGTTGCCGTTCGTCTTCGACGAGGAGTTCGGCTTCGAGCGCTGGGTCGATTACGTGCTCGACGTGCCGATGTATTTCTTCATGCGCGACGGCGTGTTCCACGATGCCTCGGGCCTCAGCTTCCGCGATTTCATGCGCGGCGAGCTGCCAGGGTTCGAGGGCGAGCGGCCGACCATGACCGACTGGGCGGATCACCTGACCACCGTCTTCCCGGAGGTGCGCCTCAAGAAGTTCATTGAGATGCGCGGCGCCGACGGCGGACCCTGGGGCAATCTCTGCGCCCTGCCGGCGCTTTGGGTCGGCCTGCTCTACGACCGCGAGGCGCTCGACGCGGCGGAGCGGCTGATCGCCGACTGGTCGGTCGCCGAAATCACCGCGCTGCGCGACCAGGTGCCGAGGACCGCGCTGAAGACCCCGTTCCGGGACGGGGTGCTGAACGACGTGGCGGTCGATGTGCTGCGGATCGCGCGCACGGGCCTCAAGAACCGCGCCCGCATCAGCGCCGGAAACATGCTCGACGAGACGCAGCATCTGAAGCCGCTCGATTCCATCGTCGCCAGCGGCAAGACCTTCGCCGAGGATTTGCTGGAGGCCTACGAGACCCGCTGGCGCGACATCTCCGAGATCTACGAGGAGTGCCGCTACTGAGCGGCGGCGCCTCGCTCAGTCCAAGGCGAAGACGAGCGCCTTGAGATAGCCGCTCTCGGGAAGGTGCGGGTGCAGCGGGTGGTCCGGGCCGGCGCCGGCGCGGCGCAGGATGCGCGCCGTGCGGCCCGCTTCCATGAGCCCGCGGCGGCATTCCTCGAGGAAAACCTCCTCGCCCACCAGATGGCTGCAGGAGGCGAGCAGCAGCGCGCCGCCGTCTGCGACCGTCGAGGCGGCCAGCCGCGCGAGCTTGCGATAGGCGCGCGCTCCCTGCTTCAGGTCCTTGCGCGCCTTCACGAAGGCGGGCGGGTCGGCGATCACCAGATCGAAGCGCTCGCCCGCGGCGATGCGGCGCTCGAGGCTTTGGAAGACGTCCGCCTGCTCGGTCTCGACCCGATCGGCGACGCCGTTCGCCTCGGCCGCCCGGGCGGCCAGCGCCAAGGCCTCCGCGGAGCGATCGACCGTGACCACCCGCTCGGCCCCCGCCTTGGCCGCGGGGATCGCGAAGCCGCCGGCGTAGCCGTAGAGGTCCAGCACCCGCGCGCCCGCGGCCAGCCGCGCGGCGAACGCGCGGTTGTCGCGGTGGTCGTAGAACCAGCCCGTCTTCTGGCCGGCCATCGGATCGGCGAAGAAGACGCAGCCGTTCTCCGCCAGCTTGATCGGGCCGTCCAGGTCGCCGCGCGTCAGGTCCACCCGCTGCGGCAACCCCTCCGGCGCGCGCGAGGGCGAATCGAAGCGATGCAGAATGGCGCTCGCCCCGAACAGGTCGATCAGGGCGGAGTCGATGCGCGGGGCCAGCCGATCCATGCCCGCCGTGTTCGCCTGGACGACGAAGAGGTCGCCGAACCGGTCGACGACGAGGCCGGGGAGGCCGTCCGCCTCCGCATGGATGAGGCGATAGTAGGGCGCGTCGAACAGCCGGTCGCGCAAGCGTGCCGCGCGCTCGAGCCGCGCCTCCAGCCAGTCCGCCGGCGGCGCGCCGGCCTCGAGCGCCGCCGGATCGCGCGTCACTTCGCGCGCGGCGATCAGACTGTGCGGGTTGAACTGCACCAGCGCGATCGGGTCGCCTTCCGGCAGGCACAGCCGGGCCAGCGCGCCGGGCGGGCGCTTGCGCGCGGCGTTGTCCATCTGGATTTCGTTGCTGAAGGCCCAGGGCGCGCCCTGGGCGAAGCGGCGCCAGGTCTTGGGCTGCAACAGGACTCGCGGAGCGGGCGCGGCGACGACGTCCGGGTTGAGGATCGGGGCGGAGGCGGTCGGGGAGGGGGCGTCTGTCATGGCCGCCTTCTAGCGCTGCGCCGCCGGTCCGTCCATCGCTTCGCGCCGGGCGCGGTCGTCCCGGCGCAAATGCGCCCGATCGGGTTACGATTTCCTAACCCTTTTGCGGTGTAGTGATCCGCGAAAGGCTTTACACTGGGTAAGTGCAGGCTCTGCCGGGGGAGGGCGGTTCATTGCGTGCTTTGGCGACGCTGATGGTCGGAGTCATCCTGACCGCGATCGCGACCGCCCTGGTCTATCGCAACGCGGAGCAGGATGCGCGGACCGAAATCAAGCGTGAGTTGGAGGTCGCGGCCGACCGGATGGAGATCCTGCTCGGCGGTCTCGAACTGACGGCGCAGATCGTCGCCGCGGAGGTGCGCCGCACCGGCGATCTGTCGGATTTGTCCACCGCGTTCGAGATCATCCGCGCGTCCTTTCCCGATTTCCGCACGGTCATCACGATCGATCCCATGGGAATCGTTCGCGCCGATATGCGCCGCGATGCGCCGGCGGTCGGCCTGAACGTCTCCGATCGAGGCTACTTCCAGGTCCAGCTCGATGCGGCGAGCAGCGCCCAGCACATCGCGGAGCCTGTGGTCAGCCGCGTCGACGGCCGCCTCACCTTCCCGGTCAGCGCGCCGATCCGCGACGCCTTCGGCCGGCTGGTCGGCGTCGTCGTGAGCTCCGTCGACGCCGGCTACTTCCAGGCCGCGCACGACGCGCGCGACGACTGGGGCGGCCCCGAGGTCTTTCTGCTGAACCCGGGACAAGGGGTCGTCGTCGCCTTCGGCGCGGCCGAGATTCCCAAACCGCGCCTGACCGAAATCGAACGGCTCTACGACAGGCTGGTCGGAGCGGATGCACTTCCAACCGAGTCCGCGGTTTGGGACGAGACCCGGTCTGTCCTAGCCGCGAGCGCGCTTCCGACGCGCGACTTGGCGCTCGTCAAGGCGGTTTCGCGGGCGAGCGTTCAGGCGGCCGCCTGGAAGGCCGCCGCGGGGCCGGCGCTGGTCGTGCTGCTCCTGACCCTCGTTGCGACGGCCATGGTCCAGACCTCCGCGCGCCAGGCGCAGCGCGCGCGCGATCGGGCGGAGACGATGGACGTTCTACGCGAGCGTCTGACCCTCGCCGCGGAGGCGGGGCGCATCGGCATTTGGGAGTACGAACCGGCGACGAACCGGCTCGTCTGGAACGAGCGCATGTTCGAGATCTACGGCCTGCCCGCGACGTCGGAGCCGATTTCCTACGAGACGTGGGAGCGGCGGGTGCATCCGAATGACTTGCAGGAAACGCTGGGCTCGCTGCAGGGCGGCGTTGCGGGAACGGGGGTCTATGACGCGCAGTTCCGGATCATCCGACCCGACGGGGGGGTGCGCCACGTCAAGGCGCGCGCGGCCCGGATTCCCGCCGGCGGCGCCGGGGAGACCCGCCTGATCGGCGTCAATCAGGACGTGACGCGGCAGGTGGAGGCCGAGCGCTCCCTGAAGCGGGCGGTGCAGGAGGCGGTCGAGGCGAACGCCGCCAAATCGAACTTCCTCGCCAGCATGAGCCACAATCTGCGCACCCCGCTGAACGCGGTGCTGGGGTATGGCGAGCTTCTGGCCCTCGATCCGAATCACCAACTCACCGACCGCGAAACGGGCTACGCCCGCAACATCGTCCAGGCGGGCCGCGATCTGCTCGATCTGGTCAACGACATCCTGGATTTGATGCTCTTGGAGGCCGACCGGGTCACGGTCCATCCGGAGCGGGTGGACGTTGCCGCCTTGGCCGGCGATTGCGTCGCCCAGATCCTGCCGATCTGCGAGCCGCGCCGCATCGCGGTCGAGGATCGCGCGTCGGATGCGGAGCCGGTTCTGTTGGACACGGATCGCCGGCGCTTCAAGCAGATCCTCTTGAATCTTCTGAGCAACGCGGTGCGCTACAACATCGACGGCGGCCGGATCACGGTTTCGCTGGACCGGACGGCGGACGGCTTCGTTCGGATCGCCGTGGAGGATACCGGCGTCGGCATCCCGGAGCCCGACCGCGAACGCGTCTTCGACATGTTCGAACGGCTGCAGGCCGATCCGCAGATCGCCAAGGAAGGCGTCGGCATCGGCCTGACGATCTCCAAGCTGCTGGCGGAGCGTCTGGGCGGGCGCATCGGGTTCAGCAGCACGGTCGGCGTGGGCAGCCTTTTCTGGGTCGATCTGCCGCCCGATGGGCCGCCGGCCGCGAAAGCGAGCGGGCTGTCAGCCGCCGCGGAGCCGGCGGGGGCCGGCGCGCCGACGGACGCGGCCTGAGGCGGCGCTATTCGGCCAGCCGCGCAGTCGGGCCGTCGGTGACGATGGTCGCCGACAATTCGTGGAAATTCCCGCCGTCGTCGCGCGCCCAATAGCGCAGGGTGATCCGATCCGCGTCGCGCCGGGTGGCGACATGATGATCGGCCTGGACCAGCGTGGTTCCGCCCTCGATCCGATAGGTCACGCAGGCGTCGACGCATTCCTGTCCCTCGTCGACGCAGACCTTGCCGCGATAGATGGTGATCGGCACGCCGGCCGTCTCCGCGAAACGCCGTACATGGGGGTAGCGGTTCCTGTCGTCGACGACCGCGTGGGAGAAGCTGTCGATGCTGAGCGCGAGGTCCGCCTCGTCGTCCGCGGACAAGGGCGGGGGCGGCAAGTCGCGCCGGCAGTTGAGCGCGGCCTCGGCTCCGTCCGCAGCCGCGCCGGTCGCGGCGTTTTGATCCGCGTCCTCTTCGCCGCAGGCGGAGAGCGCGAGAAGGGCGATCACGGCGACCGCCGCCCGTCGTGACGTCATGGCCCGTCCTTTCTCCCTCGTCGGCGGGGCGCCGAGCCGACCGGGCGGCTCAGCCGGTCCCGCCGACGGTCAGGCCGTCGATCCGGAGCGTCGGCTGGCCGACGCCGACGGGCACGCCCTGGCCGTCCTTGCCGCAGGTGCCGATTCCGTCGTCGAGCGCCATGTCGTTGCCGATCATCGCGACCTTGGTCAGCGCGTCGGGGCCGTTGCCGATCAGCGTCGCGCCCTTGATCGGCGCGCCGATCTTGCCGCTCTCGACCTTATAGGCCTCGGTGCAGGAGAAGACGAACTTCCCGTTCGTGATGTCGACCTGACCGCCGCCGAAATTCACGGCGTAGATTCCGTTGTCGACGGAGGCGAGGATCTCCTCCGGCGCCTTGTCGCCGGACAGCATCACCGTGTTGGTCATGCGCGGCATCGGCGCGTGGGCGTAGGATTGCCGGCGCCCGTTCCCGGTCGGCGCCATGCCCATCAGCCGCGCGTTCATGCGGTCCTGCATGTAGCCTTTCAAAATCCCGTCCTCGATCAGCACGGTGCGGCCGGTCGGCGTGCCTTCGTCGTCGATGGTCAGCGACCCGCGCCGGTCCGGCATGGTCCCGTCGTCCACCACGGTTACGCCCGGGGCGGCCACGCGCTCGCCCATCAGGCCGGCGAAGGCGGAGGTCTTCTTGCGGTTGAAGTCGCCTTCCAGCCCGTGGCCGACGGCCTCGTGCAACAGCACGCCGGGCCAGCCGGGGCCGAGCACCACGGTCATCTCGCCCGCCGGGGCCGGCTCGCTCTCGAGATTGACCAGCGCCTGGCGCAGCGCTTCGTCCACCGCGCCGCGCCAGAAGTCGGGGTCGATGTAGGCGCGGTAGTCCGCGCGACCGCCGGCGCCGTAGCTGCCGCTTTCCATCCGGTCGCCCTTGCCGACGACGACGGAGACGTTGAGGCGCACCAGCGGGCGGATGTCGGCCGCGCGCTCGCCGCCGGCGCGCACGATCTGGACCGCGCGCCACTCGCCGGCGATCGAGGCGGAGACCTGCTTCACGCGCTCGTCCTTCGCGCGGGCGTAGCGGTCGATCGCCTCCAAGAGCTGCACCTTCGCGTCGAAACCCAGGGTCGCGATCGGATTGACGTCGGCGTACAGCGCGGCGTTTGTGCCGGGCGGCGGGGCGGCCAGCGTCCCCGAATAGCCGTGCTTGACCGCGCGCACCGCGTCGGCGGCGCGTTTCATCGCCGCTTCCGACAAGTCGCCCGCATGGGCGTATCCGGCGGCGTCGTCGCAAACCGTCCGCAGGCCGAAGCCCTGCGACGAATCGAAGGCGGCGTTGCGCACCCGCCCGTCGTCGTAGGAGACGCTTTCGGACTGGCTGTATTCGAGGAACAGCTCGCCGTCGTCGGCGCCGGCCAGCGTATCGTCGACAAGCGCCTCGACGCGCGTGCGGTCGAGACCCGTGCGGTGGTAGAAAAGCTCGTCGGTTTTGGCGAGATCGGCCATATGATCCTCTTTCCCATCAGCTTCGGCGCGTCCTGTCGCCCTCCGGGCGCCCCCGAATCGACGGGTTGCGTTGCATCGCAGGGCGGGCGATAAGCCGGGCGGGGCTCGCCGTTCGAAACGGTGATAGCACGCCGCACGCTTTCCTGAAATGGCGCGTGGGGCGATGGAGTCCAAGGGGCGCGGGGCGGTTTCTCCCGGCGCGGCGGGAAGGATCGAGGTCGGCATGGACGGCGCCGAAACCGAAAAAGCGGAGGGCCGCAAGCGCGGGGAGCGGAGCCGCGCTGGCCGGCGCGTCCTGCCGCCTGCCGAGCATCCGGACCGCTATGCGCTGAGCAACGAGTTGCATGCGCGGCCGTTCGAGGAGTTGACCGCCCCGGTCGAGGTGGGCCTCTACGCCATGATCACGGGCGAAGGCGCCGCCGCGGACGACCGCGGGCACCTGATGAAGCTCTGCGATCGCTTCGGGATCAATCCGCCCGCCGAGGGCGCGAACTTCTTTTCCGGCGATTTCGGCCCGTTCCGGCTGCGGTGGGAGCGGCATTCCGAGTTCACCACCTACACCGTCATCGTCCCGCGTGAGAATCGCGAACCGTTCGACGTGCCGCCGGGAGAAAAGCTGCCGCGCGACTGGTTCGAGGAGCTTCCGGGCGAACTGCTGGTCGCGACCCAGGTGGTCCTGTTGTCGCGCGACGATCCGGAGCCGGATTCGGCGTTGATCGAGCGGCTGTTCGTGCAGGGCAGTCTGGTGACCAGCGCCCTGTCCAATGCGTCCGCGCAGGTCTGGACCGACCTGCGCATCCATCCCGACGGGCACAATCGGATCCTCTTGAAGGACCGCAGCATGTCCTCGCGCAAGGCCGGGCGCATGGTCCAGCGGCTGGTGGAGATCGCGACCTACCGGAACATGGCGCTGCTCGCGCTGCCGGTCGCCCGCAAGACCGGCCCGAAGATCGCCCAGATCGATCAGGCGCTGGCCGAATTGACCGACGCCATGGCCCAGCCGCGGTCGGAGCCGCAGCAGGACGACGGCAAGCTCTTGGAGCTGCTGACCGCCCAGTCGGCGGAGATCGAGCGGCTGGCCTCCGCGGCCGCCTATCGCTTCAGCGCGGCGCAGGCCTACTATGCGCTGGTCGAGGCGCGCCTGAAGGAGCTGCGCGAGCAGCAGGTCGAGGGCTATCAGACGATCGGGGAGTTCCTGGACCGGCGTCTCGGGCCCGCAATGCGAACCTGCATGTCGGTGTCGCACCGGCTTGAGGACCTTTCGCGCCGGGCGACGCGGGCGGCCAACCTGCTGCGCACCCGGGTCGATTTCGCGTTGGAGCGGCAAAATCAGAACCTGCTGCACTCCATGGACCGCCGCGCGAAGCTTCAGCTTCGCCTGCAGCAGACCGTCGAAGGCCTCTCGGTGGCGGCCATCAGCTACTATCTGGTCGGCCTGATCAACTACGCGGCCAAGGCGGCCGAGAAGGCCGGGGCTTCGATCGATTCGACCTTCGTGACCGGGCTCTCGATACCGATCGTCGTGGCCTTGTTGTGGCTCGGCCTGCAGCGGGCGCGCACGCTGATCCATCGGCACAACGAGGATGGCGGCGAGCGCTGATCGCGGCCTGGACGGGGCGGTTCGCCCTCTCCCGGATGGTCTCTTCGCGGTCCGCCCGACCTTTGCGCGTGTCCTTCGGGCGACCCTTGGGGCAGGTCGTCGCAGCCCGGTGAAAGCCGTTGATTAAGGAGGGCGCTTGGTGTTTAACCGCCGCCGGTGGAAGGTTGTTCCGAAAGGAGGCTTCCGGGGCGTCTCGGCCCCCGATTGCGAAGCGCCCGATCCGTGAACTTCCTGGCGCCCCCGCACCGGGGCGCCGCGCGTGAGAAACGAAGATCGACAGGCGCCGCCTCCGACGCGACGGGACGCGGCCGCATCGACGGGAGAGATCGCAGTGAGCTTTGGATCCTTCAGCATCCGGACGACCAAGCGGCTGGCGGCGGCAGGGGGCGCGGCGGCGGCGGGCCTCGCCGGCGCGGGCGCGACGGCGCGCGACGCGCTGGCCGCGAAAGCGGAGCCCTGGCAGCTCGGCCTGCCCGAGCCGGTGACGCCGCTGGCTGAGCAGATGCGCACCTTCCACGATCTGTGGCTGCTGCCGATCATCACCGTGATCACCATCTTCGTGCTGGCGCTGCTGCTCTACACCTGCTGGCGGTTCAGCGAGAAGCGCAACCCGACGCCCTCCAAGACCACGCACAATTCGCTGCTTGAGGTCGTCTGGACGGGCGTGCCGGTTCTGATCCTGGTGGTGCTGGCCTTCCCGTCGCTGCAGCTGCTCTACGCATCGGACGACACGGCGGACACGGAGATGACGCTGAAGATCGTCGGACACCAGTGGTACTGGGAATACCAGTATGTCGATGAGAATTTCGGGTTCGACGCCTTCCTCGCCGCGCGCACGCATGAGGAGGCCGAGGAAATGGGCGTGCCGCGCCTGATGATGACGGACAACGTCGTCGTCCTGCCGAGCGACACCAAGATCCTGCTGCAGTTCACGTCGGCCGACGTGCTGCACAACTGGGCGCTCAGCGATTTCGGCGTGCGCGTCGATACGGTTCCGGGCCGCCTGAACGAGGCCTGGACCAAGATCAACGCGGGCAAGGAAGGCATGTATTACGGCTTCTGCTCCGAGTTGTGCGGGGCCGATCACGCCTTCATGCCGATCGCGGTCCAGGTCGTGACCAAGGACGCGTATCGCGCCTGGGTGCAGGAGGCGAAGCAGGAGTTCGCCGCGCTCGACCCCTCGCTCGAGGAGGACGGCGCGCGGGAAGGGGGCGAAATCACCGCCGCCGAGAACGCGGACGATGCGGCGGGCGAGACCCTGCTGCGCGTCGCCGCGGACGATCGGCGCTAAGGCGCCGGGTCAGAGCCGCATCGGTTCGGCGAGGGTTTCGGAAACTGGAGTACGAGTGAGATGAGCAACGCTGCAGCGGTCGGTCATCACGACGATCACAAACCGACGGGCATCACCCGCTGGCTCTATTCGACCAACCACAAGGACATCGGCACGATGTACCTTGTGTTCTCGATCGTCGCCGGTCTGATCGGCGGCGCGCTGTCCATCGTCATGCGCATGGAGCTGCACGCTCCCGGCGTGCAGGTGCTGGACAACGGGCAGCAGTGGAACGTCTTCATCACCGCGCACGGCCTGATCATGGTCTTCTTCGTGGTGATGCCCGGCCTGATCGGCGGCTTCGGCAACTGGTTCGTGCCGCTGATGATCGGCGCGCCGGACATGGCCTTCCCGCGGATGAACAACATCAGCTTCTGGCTGCTGATCCCGGCCTTCGCGCTGCTGCTGCTGTCGGCGGTCGTCGGCGGCGGCGCCGGCACGGGCTGGACGCTCTATCCGCCGCTGTCCTCGGTCCTGGGGCATCCGGGAGCGTCGGTCGATCTCGCGATCTTCGCGCTGCACTTGGCCGGCGCGTCGTCGATCCTGGGCGCGATCAACTTCATCACCACGATCTTCAACATGCGCGCCCCGGGCATGACGCTGCACAAGATGCCGCTGTTCGCCTGGGCGATGCTGGTGACGGCCTTCCTGCTGGTGCTGTCGCTGCCGGTGCTCGGCGGCGCCATCACCATGCTGCTGACCGACCGCAATTTCGGCACCTCGTTCTTCGACCCGGCCGGCGGCGGCGATCCGATCCTGTTCCAGCACCTGTTCTGGTTCTTCGGGCACCCGGAGGTCTACATCATGATCCTGCCGGCCTTCGGGATCGTCAGCCACGTCGTCTCGACCTTCTCGAAGAAGCCGGTTTTCGGTTATCTCGGCATGGCCTACGCCATGGTGGCGATCGGCTTCGTCGGCTTCCTCGTTTGGGCGCACCACATGTACACGGTCGGCCTCGACGTCGACACGCGCGCCTACTTCACGGCGGCGACCCTGGTGATCGCGGTGCCGACCGGCATCAAGATCTTCAGTTGGATCGCCACCATGTGGGGCGGCTCGATCCGCTTCACGGTGCCGATGGTCTGGGCGATCGGCTTCATCTTCCTGTTCACCGTCGGCGGCGTGACCGGCGTGGTGCTGGCCAATGCGGGCATGGATCTGCAGCTGCACGACACCTACTACGTCGTCGCGCACTTCCATTACGTGCTGTCGCTGGGCGCCGTCTTCGCGCTGTTCATGGGCGTCTATTACTGGATGGGCAAGATGTCGGGCCGCCAGATCCCCGATTGGGCCGGGCACCTGCACTTCTGGACCACCTTCGTGGGCGTCAACATGACCTTCTTCCCGCAGCACTTCCTGGGGCTGGCGGGCATGCCGCGCCGCTACATCGACTATGCGGACGGCTTCGCCCAATGGAACGCGATCTCCTCCTGGGGCGCTTACATCGCCTTCGCCTCGACGCTGTTCTTCGTCGTCATGCTGATCTACACGCTGGCCGCGGGCCGCCGGGTCGGCGACAACTACTGGGGCGAAGGGGCGACCACGCTCGAGTGGACGGTGAGCTCGCCGCCGCCGTTCCACACCTTCAACGAACTGCCGCGCGTCAAGTAAGGCGGTTCGCCGACGCGAAGAGGGTTCGGCCGCGGCGCGCCCAACGTCGCCCGGCCGGACCCGGCTTCGCCGGGACACAGTCTCCGGCCGCCCCGACCGCGAGCGGCCGATCGTAAGAACGGGACCCGATCAGAACCGTGAGCGACAGCACCTTCACCAGCGATATCGAACGCCGCTACGCCGGCGGCATGCCGGACGCCATCGCGGTGTCCGGCCGCCCGGCCCAGGTGCGCGACTACGTGCAGCTCCTGAAGCCGCGGGTCATGTCGCTGGTGGTCTTCACCGGCGTCGCCGGCCTGATCGCCGCTCCCGGCGCGATCCATCCGCTGATCGCGCTGGTCGCGGTGCTGTGCATCACGGTCGGGGCGGGCGCCGCCGGCGCCATCAACATGTGGTACGACCGCGACATCGATTCGGTGATGACCCGGACGCGGGGCCGCCCGCTGCCGATGGGCCGCGTCCCGCCGGAGGAGGCCTTGGCCTTCGGCGTGGTGCTCTCGCTGTTCTCCGTCGGGCTGATGGCGATCGCGGTGAACTACGCCGCCGCGGCGCTGCTCGCCGGCACCATCCTGTTCTACGTGCTGATCTACACGGTCTGGCTCAAGCGGCGCACGCCGCAGAACATCGTGATCGGCGGCGCCGCCGGCGCCTTCCCGCCGATGATCGGCTGGGCGGCGGTGACGGGCGACGTCTCGCTCGGCTCGATCGCGCTGTTCGCGATCATCTTCTTCTGGACGCCGCCGCACTTCTGGGCGCTGGCGCTGTTCCGGACCGGGGACTACGACAAGGCGGGCGTGCCGATGCTGCCGGTCGTCGCCGGCCGCAAGGCGACGAAGCGCCAGATCCTGGTCTATTCCGCACTGCTGCTGCCGCTCGGGCTGGCGCCCTGGGCGCTCGGCGTCGCGGGGCCGATCTACGGCGCGGCGGCGCTGGTGCTGGGCGGGCTCTTCCTGGTTTCCGGCCTGGCGGTGCTGCGCGAGCCGGACGGCGCCGGCGACAAGGCGGCGAAGCGCATGTTCGGCTATTCGATCTTCTATCTGTTCGCGATCTTCGGGGCGCTGATGGTCGATGCGGTCCACGGCGCGTGGCTGTAGGATCGGCGGACCGGACGCAGGAAATGCAGGGCGCATTGAGCAAGCACGCATCGAGCAAGCACAAGGACGAGCTGGACGGCGACATCCGCCGCGATCCGAAACAGGTTCACCGCGCCCAGCGCGGCAAGAACCTGGTGGTCGCCGGGCTGGTCGTCGCCTTCGTGGTGATCGTTTATCTGGTGTCCATCGTCAGGATGGGGGGCTGACGGCGGACCCGCCGTTGGAGAGACGCCAATGAACGACCGCAATCGACCGACCGAGACGCCGGACAGGCCCGAGGCCGCCGAGCGCGCGGGCCGCAACCGCCGCACCGCCCTGATGGCGTCGGCGGGCGTCGCCGGCATGGTGGCGCTGAGCTTCGCGAGCGTGCCGCTCTACGACCTGTTCTGCCGGGTCACCGGCTTCGGCGGCACGACGCAGCAGGCCGAGGCCGCGCCGGATCAGGTGCTGGACCGTCAGGTCACCGTGCGCTTCGACGCCAGCACGAACCAGAATCTTCCCTGGCGCTTCCGGCCGTCGCAGCAGCCGATGGAGGTGAATGTGGGCGAGACGCATCTCGCCTTCTATCGCGCCGACAATCTGGCCGAGGCGGACACCTTCGGCACCGCCACCTTCAACGTCACGCCGCTGAAGGCGGGGCAGTATTTCGTCAAGATCGACTGCTTCTGCTTCACCGAGCAGAAGTTGGCGCCGGGGGAGGGGGTCGACATGCCCGTGACCTTCTTCGTCGACCCCGCGATCGCGGAGGACCCGAATCTCGACGATGTGAACACCATCACGCTCTCCTACACCTTCTTCCCGATGAAGGACCGGGAGCGCGAGCAGGTCTCCGCGCTGGACAGCCCGTCCGGCGCGGACTAGCAAAAGAGCGGCTGCGGGCCGATCGGCCCGTCGCCTGCGATGTGAGATGTGACAAGAGTTTCGGGGGAAGGACCCGTCAACGGGGGAACTGGCATGGCAACCGACCATCACGCGCCCAATCACGACTACCATCTCGTCGACCCGAGCCCCTGGCCGGCGCTCGGCGCGCTTTCGGGCTTCGTGCTCGCCATGGGCGCGGTGCTCTACATGCATCCCGACCTGATCGGGGTCGATATCGGCGTCCTGAAGTTCGTGCCCGGCGTCATCCTGGTGCTGGCCACGATGTTCTACTGGTGGCGCGACGTGGTGCGCGAGGCGAACGCGGGCGATCACAAGCCGGTCGTACAGCTTGGCCTGCGCTACGGCATGGCGCTGTTCATCGCGTCCGAGGTGATGTTCTTCGTCGCCTTCTTCTGGGCCTATTTCGACGCCAGCCTGTTCGTCGATCAGGCGAACATGCCGGGGCGGGTCGAGGCCACCGGCGGCGTCTGGCCGCCGGAGGGCATCCAGACCTTCGAGCCCTTCCATCTGCCCTTCATGAACACGCTGGTGCTGCTGCTGTCCGGCTGCACGGTCACCTGGGCGCACCATGCGCTGCGCGAGGGCAACCGCAAGGGCTTGATCCAGGGGCTGTGGCTGACGGTGATCCTGGGCGTCGCCTTCACCGGCCTGCAGGCCTATGAGTACAGCCACGCCGCCTTCGGGTTTACGGACGGCATCTACGCCTCGACCTTCTATCTGGCGACAGGCTTCCACGGCTTCCACGTCATCGTCGGGACGATCTTCTTGGCGGTCTGCCTGGTGCGCTCCTACAAGGGCCACTTCACGTCGACCCAGCATTTCGGCTTCGAGGCGGCGGCCTGGTACTGGCACTTCGTCGATGTCGTGTGGCTGTTCCTGTTCGTCTCGATCTACTGGTGGGGCGCCTGATCGAGCGCCCGTCCCGGCGGACGCTCCCAAGGGGAAGCGCACGCCGGGCGACCATTGACGGGGGGCGGGCGTCGGCGCGGACCGACGCCCGCTTCTTTTTACCGAGCCGCCGCGCAAGAGGACGCCCGTGAGCCATGAGCGCCGACGCCCCGGACCCGAGCGGCCATCCGAGCCGCTATCCCAGCCCCTATCGCACCGGGCTCGCCGGGCGCTGTCCGCGCTGCGGTCAGGGCCGGCTGTTCGCCGGATTCCTGAAGGTCGCGCCGCGTTGCGAGCGCTGCGGGCTCGACCTCAGCCGCGAGGATGCGGGCGACGGCGCCGTGCCCTTCCTGATCCTGCTGATCGGGGCGATCGGCGTCGGCTTCGGCATGATCTTCCTCCTGGGCTTCGATTGGTCAGTCTGGGCGACGCTCTTCGTCACCGTCCCCCTGATCGCGATCCTGACCCTGGCGTCCATTCCCAAGGCCAAGGGGCTGCTGATCGCCCTGCAATTCGTCAACAAGGCGGGCGACACAGGCCACAACACCTTCGACGCCGACGATTGAGCGAGAACCCATGACCTTCCGTCCGAAACTGATTCCGACCCTCTTCACCCTGCCGGCGCTGGTTGCGCTGATCTGGCTGGGCGTCTGGCAGCTGCAGCGCCTGGAGTGGAAGGAGGATCTGATCGACAAGCTGCAAAGCCGGGCCGAGGCCGAGGTCGTCCCGCTGCCCGCCGGCGACCTCGACATGGAGGCGTGGGAGTATCGCCCCGTCGTCGCGCGCGGCGTTTTCCGCCACGAGGAGGAGATGTTCCTGCTCAACCGCTCGCTCAACGGCAATCCGGGCGTCCATGTGCTCACGCCGCTGGAGCGCACGGACGACCAGGCCGGCCAGGTGATCCTGGTGAACCGCGGCTGGGTCCCCTTCGACCTGCGCGAGCGCGCGGAGCGCCCCGAAGGCCTGATCGCGGGCGAGGTGACGGTCGAGGGCATCCTGCGCTTCCCGCGCCCCGTCACCGGCCTGCAGCGCGTCTTCCTGCCGGAGAACGAGCCGCACAACAATCTCTGGTACAATATCGAGATCGCGCAGATGGCGGAACGGATCAGCGCCGACCTGCCGAACTTCTATCTCGTCGACGGGCGCGAGGACACGCCGGGCCTCTATCCGGTCGGCCGCCAATGGCGGCTCGACATCCGCAACGACCATCTGCAATACGCGCTTACCTGGTTCACGCTCGCGATCGCGCTGATCGTGATCTTCGTCGTCTATCACCGCCGCCCGCCGGGCGGGGATAAGAGCGCCGGAGACACCCGCTCATGAGCGAGGCCGCCCGGGCCTACGACGCCCTCGTCGCACGGTTCCGCCGCATGGCGGTGCTTGAAGAGTGCGCCTCCGTGCTGCATTGGGACGGCGCGGTGATGATGCCCGCCAGCGCGGCCGAGGCCCGGGGCGAGCAGCTCGCCGAGTTGCGCGTGCTGACGCACGAGATGCTGACCGACGCGGAGACGGCCGACCTGCTCGCGGCCGCCGAGGCGCCGGCGGACGATCCCTGGGCGCAGGCCAATCTCGACGAGATGCGGCGCGACCATCGGCACGCCGCCGCGGCGCCGAGCGACCTGGTCGCCGCCCTGTCCCGCGCCTGTTCCGCCTGCGAGACGCTCTGGCGCGGCGCCAAGCCTTCCGGCGATTTCGACGCCGTGCGCCCGGCTCTGGAGGAGGTGGTCCGCCTGACGCGCGAGCTTGCGGCGGCGAAGGCGGATCGGCTCGAGCTTGCGCCCTACGACGCGCTGATGGATCAGTACGAGCCCGCGGCGCGCGCCGCCTGGGTCGGCCCGGTGTTGGAGGAGCATGCGGTCTTCCTGCCCGACTTCCTCGCCGCCGTGCTCGAACGTCAGGCGGCCGCGCCCCGGCCGATCGCCCCGACCGGCCCTTTTCCGGCGGACTCCCAGCGCCGGCTGGTGCGCGACCTGTTGGCCCGCGTCGGCTTTCCCTTCGACCGGGGGCGATTGGACGAGAGCGCGCACCCTTTCTCCACCGGCTATCCCGGCGACAACCGCATCACCATCTCCATCAAGGAGGACGATCCGGCCATGGCCGTCATGGCCAGCCTGCACGAGTGCGGCCACGCCCTCTACGAGGCCGGCTTGCCGGCCGAGTGGGCGCGCCAGCCGGTCGGGCGCGCGCGCGGGATGGCGGTGCATGAGAGCCAATCGCTGATCGTCGAGATGCAGGCCTGTCGCGCGCCCGAGTTCATCGGGTGGCTGGCGCCGCGCCTGACGGAGGCGCTCGGCTCCGACGCCGCGTTCGAGCCGGAGAACCTGAAGCGGCTCTACGCCCAGGTCGTTCCGGACTTCATCCGGGTGGAGGCGGACGAGGTCACATATCCCGCCCATGTGGTGCTGCGCTACCGCTTGGAGACGGCGCTCATCGCCGGCGATCTGGCGGTCTCCGACCTTCCGGCGGCGTGGGACGACGGCATGGAGGCGCTGCTCGGCATCCGGCCGCCCAGCGCGCGCGAGGGCGTCCTGCAGGACATCCACTGGTACGACGGCGCCTTCGGCTATTTCCCGACCTACACGCTGGGCGCGATGGCGGCGGCGCAGCTCATGGCCGCCGCCAAGGCGGCGCGGCCCGAAATCCCGGCGCGTCTGGCCGAGGGCGACCTCACCCCGCTGCTTGATTGGCTGCGCCGGCATGTGCACTCTCAGGCGTCCAGCCTGTCGACCAACGCGCTGCTCGAGCGGGCGACGGGGCGCCCGCTCGACCCGGCGGCGTTCCGCGCGCATCTGACGGAGCGCTATCTCGACGGGCGCTAGGACGGGGGTCTGGAGAGGGGCCGCGCGCGCGGCGGAGGGAGACGACACGAGATGGAAGAGACGACGCAACAGATGCAGGCGCTCTACGAGCAGGCGGCGCCGATGGCGCTGGAGTATGGCGAGAACATCGTCAGCGCGCTCCTGATCCTGATCGTCGGCTGGTGGATCGCCGGCCGGTTGGGCGCCGCGGTGCGCCGGGTGCTGGACCGGCAGGAGCGGCTGGACGCCACCGTCAAGCCGCTGATCGCCAGCCTCGTCAAATACACGGTGCTGATCATCACGATCGTCGCCGTGCTCGGCCGGTTCGGCGTGCAGACGGCCAGCATCATCGCGGTTCTCGGCGCGGCCGGCCTCGCCATCGGTCTGGCCCTGCAGGGGACGCTGCAGAACATCGCCGCCGGCATCATGCTGCTGGCGCTGCGTCCGCTGAAGGTGGGCGAATATGTCGAAGCGGGCGGCCTGGGCGGGACGGTGGAGGAGATCGGCCTCTTCACCACCACGCTGACCACCGCGGACGGGGTCCATGTCACGGCGCCGAATTCGTCGCTCTGGAACACCGCCATCACGAACTATTCGCGCAATCCGCGCCGCCGGCTCGACTTCACGGTCGGGATCGCCTATGGCGACGACATCGGCAAGGCGCAGGAGGCGCTGATGGCGCTGATGACGTCGGACGAGCGCATCCTGGCCGAGCCTGCGCCGATGACGATGGTGACGGCGCTGGCCGACAGCTCGGTCAACATCAACCTGCGCTGCTGGGTCAAGACGGCGGACTTCTGGGACGTCAAATGGGCGGTCCAGAAGGGCGCCAAGCGGGCGGTCGAGGAAGCCGGCTGCAGCATCCCCTTCCCGCAGCGCGACGTGCACATGATCGGCGCGGCGGAGTAGGGAGCCCGCCGCCGGTCGGGATTGGACGGAAGCATGCGCTACATCAGCACCCGGGGCGAGGCGCCGGAACTCGGCTTCGAGGAGGTCCTGCTGACCGGCCTCGCCCGGGACGGCGGCCTCTACGTGCCGGCGGACTGGCCGCAGCTCGCGCCGGACGCGTGGCGCGCGCTGCGCGGGCTGTCCTATGTCGAACTGGCGGCGCGCGTGATGGCGCCGTTCGTCGACGACGCCCTCGGCGAGGACGAACTGCTCAATCTGCTCGCCGACGCCTATGCGGGCTTCGACCATGACGCCGTCGCGCCCCTGAAACAGCTCGACGCCAACGCCTGGCTGATGGAGCTGTTCCACGGGCCGACGCTCGCCTTCAAGGATTTCGCGCTGCAGGTGCTGGGGCGGTTGTTCGACCATGTCCTGCGCAAACGCGGCGAGCGCATCACCATCGTCGGCGCGACCTCGGGCGACACCGGCTCGGCGGCGATCGAGGCCTGCCGCGACCGCGACGCCGTCGACATCTTCATCCTGCACCCCAAGGGCCGCACGTCGGAGGTGCAGCGCCGCCAGATGACCACGGTCGACGCGCCCAACGTCCACAACATCGCGGTCGAGGGCTCGTTCGACGATTGCCAGGATCTGGTGAAGGGCCTGTTCAACGACCCCGTCTTTCGGGACGAGGTCAATCTGTCGGCCGTCAACTCGATCAACTGGGCGCGCATCATGGCCCAGATCGTCTATTACGCGCACGCCGGCCTGGCGCTGGGCGCGCCGGACCGGGCGGTCTCCTTCTCGGTGCCGACGGGCAATTTCGGCAATGTCTTCGCGGCCTACGGCGCGCGTCAGATGGGGTTGCCGATCGAGCAGTTGATCGTCGGCTCGAACGAGAACGACATCCTCACCCGCTTCCTCGACGCCGGCGACATGTCCGCGCAGGAGGTTACGCCGACGATTTCCCCCTCGATGGACATCCAGGTCTCGAGCAATTTCGAGCGGCTGCTGTTCGATCTCCTCGATCGGGACGGCGAGGCGACGGCGCACGCCATGCGCAGCTTCCGGGCGAGCGGCGCGCTGCCGCTGGAGGAGGCGCGCTGGCGGCGCGCGACCGAGCTGTTCGCCGGGGCCCGCTTCTCCGACCAGGAGACCGCGGCCGGGATCGCCGGCGTGCTGGAAGCGACGGGGGAGCTGATCGATCCGCACACGGCGATCGGCGTGCTGGCCGGCTGGACCGCTCGGCGCGACCCGTCTGTGCCCTTGGTGAGCGTCGCGACCGCGCATCCGGCCAAGTTCCCGGATGCGGTGGAGGCGGCGACGGGAATCCGCCCCGCGCTGCCGGCGCGCCTTTCCGATCTCTACGAACGGACGGAGCGCTACGAGGAAATGCGCAACAATCTGGGCGATCTCCAGGAACGCATTCGGGCCTCCAACCGGGCCTCCAATTGGAAGGGGGCGCCGGCGTGAGCGTGCGGATCAGCAAACTCTCCAACGGGCTGACGGTCGCGACCGACCCGATGCCGCAGGTCGCGACGGCCAGCCTCGGCGTCTGGGTCGGCGCCGGCGCGCGCGCCGAGCCGGCGGCGATCAACGGCGTCGCCCATTTCCTCGAGCACATGGCCTTCAAGGGAACCGAGCGGCGCAGCGCGCGCCGGCTCGCCGAGGAGATCGAGGCCGTCGGCGGCCATCTCAACGCCTACACGGCGCGTGAGAACACGGCCTATTACGCCAAGGTCCTGAAGGAGGACTGGCCGCTCGCGCTCGACATCGTCTCCGACATCCTGCTCAACCCGACCTTCGAGGCGGAGGAGCTCGACCGGGAGCGCTCGGTCATCCTGCAGGAGATCGGGCAGTGCCGCGACACGCCCGACGACGTGATCTTCGATCATTTCCAGGAACAGGCCTTCCGCGGGCAGGCGATGGGCCGGCCCGTCTTGGGCACGGTCGAGACCGTGCGCGCCATGCCGCGCGATGCGATCCGGGGCTTCATGGATCGGCGCTACGCCGGCGAGCGTATGGTGCTGGCCGCCGCCGGCGCGGTCGAGCACGAGCGTCTGGTCGAGGCGGCCGAACGCCTGTTCGAGCGTCTGCCGGCCGAGGCGGAGGCGGAGACCGAGCCCGCCGCCTACACCGGCGGCGAATTCCGCGAGCCGCGCGAAAGCGAGCAGGCGCACGTGATCCTCGGCTTCCCGGGCCCCGGCTATGGGGACGACGACTTCTACCCGGTTTCCGTCCTGAACAGCCTGCTCGGAGGCGGCATGTCCTCGCGGCTCTTCCAGGAGATCCGGGAGGAGCGGGGGCTGGTCTACTCCGTCTTCTCCTTCGCCAGCCCCTTCTCCGACAGTGGGGTGTTCGGCGTCTACGCGGGCACGGGTCCCGAGGATCTGACCGAGCTCGCGCCCGTGCTGTGCGACGAGATCGGCCGCACCGCGGTCGAGGACGCCCCGGAGGAGGAGGTCGCCCGCGCGCGCGCGCAAGTGAAGGCCTCGCTCTTGATGGCGCGGGAATCGACCGGGGCGCGCTGCGACCAGTTGGGCCAGCAGATCCTCACCTTCGGCCGTCCGGTCCCGCCGGAGGAGCAGGTGGCGAAGCTCGACGCCGTGACGCCGGCCGACCTGCGCCGGGCGGCGGCGCGGCTCTTCTCCCAGACGCCGACGCTGGCCGCGATCGGGCCGCTCGACCGGTTGGAGCCCTTCGACCGGCTGGCCGCGCGGCTGCCGGCCGGCGCCTGAGAGGCGTCGAGGGCGCGGGCGGGCGAGGGGCGACGGCCATGACGGGCGGATTCCTCGGACTGTTCCCGCGGCGCGCGCCGGCCCTTCGCCTGATCGGCCCGCGGGTCCACATCCGCTGCCCGCGCGCCGCCGATCAGCGCGCCTGGATCGCGATCCGGCGCGAGAGCAAACGCTTCCTGGAGCCGTGGGAGCCGCTCTGGCCGCGCGACGCGCTGACCCCGCGCGGCTTCCGCCGCCGGTTGGCGCGCTTCCATTCGGAATGGCGCGCCGGGACCGGCTTCGGCTTCTTCGTCTTCACCAACGAGGGCGAGCGGCTGGTCGGCGGGGTCACGCTCGCCAATGTGCGCCGCGGCGTGGTGCAGAGCGCCAATGTCGGCTACTGGATCGGCGAGCCCTTCATCCGCCAGGGCTACATGGCCGAGGCGTTGCAGCTCAGCCTCGACTTCGCCTTCCGCAAGCTGCAGCTCCACCGCATCGAGGCCGCCTGCCTCACCCACAACGAGGCGAGCCGCCGGCTCCTGCTGAAATCCGGCTTCCGCGGCGAGGGGATCGCCCGGCGCTATCTCTGCATCGCCGGCCAATGGCAGGACCACGAGACCTTCGCCATCCTCTCCAGCGACCCCCGCCCAGCCGTCCCCCTGACCGAACGGCCCTGAGCCCCCCGCCCTTCGAGACGGCCCTTGCGGGCCTCCTCAGGGTGAGGCGTCAGCTTTGGACTGAAGCGCATCGCCCTCGTCCTGAGGAGCCGCCGAGAGGCGGCGCCTCGAAGGGCGAGGACGCGCCGGCCGGCCGAGCCCGAGGCCGAGCCCGAGGCCGAGCCCGAGGCCGCGCCTGACGCCTTGCCGCCGTCGTCCCGGCCGGAGCGCAGCGCAGAGCCGGAACCCAGGGCGGGCCGCTCCATCGAGTGCGTGCGCCCCCAACCCGGCGCCCCTAACCCGCCGCCCGGACCAATCCGGCCGAGGCCGTTCGGCCCGCCGCCCGCCCTTTCCCGTCATCCCCGGGCCAGACCCGCCGCCCGCTTCTGTTCCGCGCCGATCGTTCTTTTTCGTTCTGATTGATGCGCCTGATAGGCCCGAATACCGATTTTCCTGGACAAGAGACCATTTATGTATATCTAATGGACGCGCGAATCGGATTTCGGACCTTTATTTTTGGTCCGATCCGGGATTTTCCACCGCATCCGCCGGCGTCTCTCCGCGCGCGTCCGCTTGGCCCTTGCGGCGCCGCCTCCGGTCCGGCGATGATGCCCGCATAAGGAGTGCGTTCCGAATGAGTGGTGATAACGAGGGTCTGCATCGCGATCTCGCCGCCGGCGCCGGCCGGCGATCCGCCCGCCCGTCCGCCCGCCCGTCCGCCCGCCCGTCCGCCCGCCCGTCCGCCGACTCGTCCAGCGTCGAGTCGTCCGGCTTCGGCCAATCCGCCCGCCCACCGTCCATCCGTCCCGGTTCCGGCGTCCCCGGCGTCACGGGCGGCTTTTCACCCGACAGCCTGTCCCCCGGATCGGGCGGCGGCCTGTCGGGCGGCCTCTCGGGCGGCCTCTCGGGCGGCCTCTTCGGGGGCGGTCCCTCCGACGCCCCCGCCAAGCCGGCGCGCCCCCCGCGCGCCGCGCGCCTAGCCCCCGGCGCCTCCCAAGCGGGCGCCTCTCCCTCGACCGGCGCCCGATCCGGCGCCCAGCCCGGCGGCGCCCAACCGGACGCCAGCGCCCAGGTCGCCGCCGTCCGCGCCCGCCGCGCCGAGCGGGAGAAAGCGGAGGCCGCGGCCGCGCGCCGGCGCGATGAGGCCCGCGCCGCGGCCG